>NZ_CP083666.1:0-1200000 GCF_020097835.1 Haloprofundus halobius | reverse complement strand
CGGGCGTCTTGTACGCCAACGGGTACTCCTCCTTCCACGTCTGACACTGCTGTCGCCACTCGCGGACGCCCGGCGACTGCTCGATCTCCTCGGTCAGTTGGTCGAGGACGGCCTTCGCGTCGCCGACGACCGGGTAATCCGCGTGGACGTTCTTCGAGATTTCGGCCTCGTCGACGTCGACGTGGACGACTTCGGCCTCGGGCGCGAACGTGTCGACGCCGCCGGTGAGCCGGTCGTCGAACCGGCAGCCGACGGCGACGAGCAGGTCGCAGTGCGTGACCGCCATGTTCGCGTACCCGGTGCCGTGCATCCCCGCCCACGACAGGCAGAGCTCGTGGTCCTCGGGCATCGACCCGATGGCTGGCATCGTCGTCACGACCGGAATGCCGTTGTCGATGGCGAACGCGCGGGCTTTCTCGGTGGCGTTGGCTTTGACGACGCCGCCGCCGAACAGCAACAGCGGTTTCTCCGCGCGCTCGATGGCGCGGGCGGCCGCCTCGACGGATTCTTCGTCGGCCTCCGTCGGCGGCGTCGTCGTTTCTGGTGCCTTGGCCGGGCCGGGTTCGCGGTCGGTCTCCGCCATCGTCGTGTCTTTCGGTAGGTCGACGAGCGTCGGTCCCGGTCGGCCCTCTGCGGCGAGCGCGAACGCCTCGCCCACCGTGTCGCCGACGGTGTCGGGGTCGCTCGCGAAGTAGTTGTGCTTCGTGATGGGTGCGGTGACGCCGGTGGTATCGGTCTCCTGGAACGCGTCGGAGCCGACCATCGTCGACGGGACCTGTCCCGTCAGCGCGAGCACGGCGTCCGAATCCATGTCGGCGTCGGCGATGCCGGTGACGAGGTTCGTCGCCCCCGGTCCCGACGTTGCGAGACAGACGCCCGGTTCGCCGCGGACGACGCTGTAGGCGTCGGCGGCGTGCGCCGCGCCCTGCTCGTGCGCCATCGTGACGTGATGGATGTCGGAGTCGTACAGCGCGTCGTAGATGGGCATTATCGCGCCGCCCTGCACGCCGAACGCCGTCTCGACGCCCGCGTTTTCGAGCGCGCGGACGGCTGAGGACGCGCCGGTCGTAACCGGCGTCCGAGTCGAGTCAGCCGTTTGGTCGGCGTCCGCTCTGTCGTCTTCGGTCGGGGCTGGCTGTTGTTCGCTCATGCTGTGCCTCCTCTCTGGTGTCGATGGTGTGTGGCTGGTCGGTACGGTCGCATCGGTGGTGTGCGTGTGGCTCGGTGTCGTGGAGCGCGCGGAGTGGTCGCGCGGCTCGCTCTCGAAAACGGTGCGAAACGGCGTCGGAAGAGGGGGTGGTGAGGGGCTAGGCGGCCCCTACAATAATGAGCGAACCGAGGACAGCGCTGTCGCCGCGAAGCGACGGCTCGGGGGCCGTCGCGGACGTGCGGCGCGTGAGTGACTGTCGCATCTCGTTCGTCTGCTAACACCCGTGGGTAAAAACCCTTTCGCGCCGTGCAAACGTTGCCCGGACGAGTCGTCCTCACACGGGGTGGTGCTCTGATCCTGTGAGACGAATCGGGAGCACGGTGCGTCCCGGATACACGGCCGGTCGCCGGGCGCTTCACCCGTGGCTCGTCGGAGCCTGCGACGCCGCGCCGGGACATCAGGCGCGGACCTCCTCCGGTTCCTCGACGCCCGCGTCGCGAGCGAACTGTTCCAGCACGCTCATCGTGACGCGGCCGCCGTCCGCGCCGTAATCTTTGACGCGGCGGGTTATCTTCCGGACCTCGGCGTCCGTCGGCGAGTAACCCGCGTCCTCCAGTCGTTTCCGGACCGAGTGCGCGCCGGTGTGTTTACCCAGCACGAACTCGCGTTTCGCGCCGACCATCTCCGGCGTCATCACGCCGGGTTCGAAGGTGTCGGCGTTCTCGATGACGCCCGCTGCGTGGATGCCACTCTCGTGCGAGAAGGCGTTCCGGCCGACGACCGGTTTGTTCGCGGGAACCGGGATGTCCGATTTCTCCTCGACGATGCGGGAGAGTTCGGTGATGCGCGTCGTGTCGACACCGGTGTCGACGCCGTAGACGCTCTCTGCGGCCATGACGACTTCCTCGAAGGCTGCGTTGCCGGCGCGCTCGCCGATGCCGTTGACCGACACCTGCGCCTGCGCCGCACCCGCCTCGAACCCCGCCAGCGCGTTGGCGGCGGCGAGGCCGAAGTCGTCGTGGGTGTGGACGTCGACGCGCGCGTCGGTGTGCTCCGTGATGGACCTGATGAGGTCGCCGAAGCGCGTCGGCGTCGCGACCCCGCACGTGTCGGGGACGTTTATCCAGTCGACGTCCGCCTCGGTGACGGCCTCGATTATCTCGTAGAGGAACGCCTCGTCGGTCCGGGTGGCGTCCATCGGCGAGAACATCACGTCGACGCCCGCCTCCTTCACTCGTTCGACCGATGCGACCGCTCGTTCGACCGCCTCCTCGCGGGAGGCGTGCATCGAGTCCTGTAGCTGTACGTCGCTCGTGCTGACGAACACGTGAACCATGTCGACACCGGCGTCCAGCGCGGCTTCCACGTCGCCGTCGACGACGCGGGCCAAGCCACAGGTGGTCGTCTCCGTCGCGGCCGCGATGTCGCGGACCGCCTCGAACTCCGCGTCGGAGTTAACGGGGAAGCCAGCCTCGACGACGTGGGTGCCCATCGCGTCGAGTATCGACGCGATCTTTCGCTTGTCGTCGTAGCTGAACGAGGTGCGCGGCGACTGCTCGCCGTCGCGCAGGGTGGTGTCGAACAGTCGTACCGTCTCGATCTCAGATTCGCAGTTCAGTGTGCCGTCGAAGAACTCGACCCGCCGGGGTATCCGACGTGTCCTCCGTGTCGTTGTGAGACATCGTGTGGCGTGCTCGGGGGGACCACACGTATAAAGCTGTCCCTCCGACAGATTCACCGTGAAACGAGGACGGCACGAACGTTCGTGAACGATAGAGAAACCGCTAGACAGCAACGTCCTTGTTCTCATCTGCATCCCTTATATTTCATAATATTGTGGAAGGTCGGTCGCGACCGACCTCGGCCCCGAGCGCGCCAGGAAGAGGCACAGTTAGCCGTGCGAACGACTCGCGCGCGGACTGTCAGGGCGAGTGATGAGAACTGGGCACTCGTCCAGAACGCTGGTTCGGAACGGGGCGCAGGTGACCGATCGGTCACAACGAATCGGTGTCGAGTTCGCTCGGAAGAGAGAGTCAGGGCTGCGGAGAAGCGAGGATTTTTGATACCCTCGCGCAAGTGCCGCGTATGAGCGACTTCGACCTCGACCTCCGAACTGCCGAATCACACATCGAGAACGCCGAGATTCGCGGCGACGTCGTTCTCGGCGTGCTCGACGGGTCGACGGAACCGACCGAGTGGGTCCGCAACGTCACGGAGGGGAACGTCCTCGTGCTGTCGGTCCACGGCGACCTGAACAAACTCGCCGCCGGATTCGCCCGCGAAGTGAAAGATATGGGCGGGCAACTGATGCACTTCCGGAAGTTCCTCGTCGTGACGCCGCCGGGCGTCGACATCGACACCGACCGCCTTCGATAACCGACGAGAGCCGGGCGCGGCGCTCGTCGACGTCCGTCGAGGCTCGCTGGTCTCGCCGGGTCTCACTCGAAGCGCCGGGTCTCGACACCGCAGCCAGCGCACGAGAGCACGTACACGGCCCGGCCAGCGTCTTCGACCGCCTCGTACGTTCGGTCGGTCGTCTCACCGCAGGCCGGACACTCCTCCTCGATGATCGCACTGTCGGCGTCTTTCGGCGCGCCGACGGCGACGAGTCGACAGGGTGTCTCGCCTGCGGCGACGGCGCGGTTCGGCGCGTCCCGCGGGACGAAGAAGGCTTCGTCGGCTTCGACCCGGAACTCGCCGTCTTGCGTCTCGACGCGGAGTTCGCCCGAGAGCACGTAGAACAGT
Organism: Haloprofundus halobius; assembly: GCF_020097835.1. GTDB lineage: Archaea > Halobacteriota > Halobacteria > Halobacteriales > Haloferacaceae > Haloprofundus > Haloprofundus halobius. The sequence continues at coordinate 1,196,105 of NZ_CP083666.1, read as the reverse complement.
TCCTCGTGGTCGGGGTGGCGGTGGTAGCCCCACGGCACCTGCTCGCCGGGGTCGGCGGTGACGACGTTGAAGCCGAACTCGCTCGCGCCGACCGCCTCGTCTATCTCCTTCATCTCGCGCGTCGGGTTCGGCGTGTTCGAGACCGACTCCACGGACACCTTGCGGTACTCGGGCATCGTCGACAGTTCACGTTCGTCACTCTTACGTCCACGGACTGCGGCAGCGTTACCTCGCTCTCTCATCGGGGACGAACGTCAACACGTGTCCGTCCGGGTCGCGGAGTCGCCGTTCGTTGTCGCTGTCGGCCGGGAGCGACCCGCAGGCGAACTCCGAGAACGCGTCTGCGGCCTCGTCGGGGTCGTCGACGGCGAGTCCCAGTTCCACGTGGACGCCGCCGCGCGCGTCCGCGAGACCCAACTGCGGTTCCCACAGTTCGAGGTCGAACGGCCGGTACCGCGAGTTCTCGCGAGCGTCGGCCGGTCCCCGCAGGCGGACGCGTCGTCGTTCGTCGCCGCGGTCGACGACCTCGAACCCGAGTTCGGCGTAGCGGCGCTCCGCGGCGTCGAGGTCGGTCACTTCGAGGACGACCTCGAAGATGCCCGTGAGCGAGGGAGCGGTGCCGCTGTCGACGCCGCGGAGGGAGTCCGCCTTCGTCTCCGCCTCGTCCCCGTCGGTGCCCCCGATTTCGACGCAGTGGTCGTCGGGGTCGTCGACGTACAGCGACCGGTAGGAGCCGAACTGCACCTCCTCGGGGTCCAGGTTCGAGAGACGGTCGAGCCACTGGTCGTACTCGTCGCCGGGTGCGGAGAATGCGAAGTGGGTGTGCAGCCCGCCGCGCGGGACGCCCGTCGGCCGTCGAATCCTGAGGTCGACGGGGCCGACGGGGTAGGCGAGGACAGCGTGGTCGCCGGCGGCGTCGTCGGGGGCGAGGCCGAGGCGGTCGCCGTAGAACGCTCTCGCGCGGTCGAGGTACTTCACTTCCAGCCCGAGATGTGCGAGTCCGACCAGCATCGGCTGAGCGTACGCTCGCGGGCGTCAAGAGGGCGTCGCCGAGAGAAGCGTCTACGCGTCGTCTTCGGGCCGGAGTTCGTCGACGAGGTAGGTGAACAGCGCGTCGCGGAGTTCGTCGGGGGCGTCGTCCTCGTCGAGTGTCACCCAACGGACGCGCGCGCCCTGCAGCGCCGAGAGCACGAGCGTCGCGACGGCGTCGGGGTCGACCTCGCGGAACGTCCCCTGTTCGACGCCGTCGGCGACGATGTCGGCGAACAGGTCGTGGATGGCGGCGTCGTTGGTCGCCAACTGGTCGCGGAACGCCTCGTTGTAGGGCGCCTGTGCACGGAGTTCGAGGAGCGTCGTCTGAAACGCCTTGTGTGCCTCGCGGTCGGGGCCGAACAGCAGCATGTCGACGAGCGTCGTCAGGCGGTCAAGCGGGTCCGATTCCTCGTCGAGTGCGAGGCGCTCGTCGAGTTGCGCCAGCATGTAGTCGAGCAGCGCGACCAGCAGCTCGTCCTTCGTGTCGTAGTGGTAGTGTAGAAGCGACTTGCTCTTGTCGAACTCGTCGGCGATTTTCTGCATCGTCAACCCGGCGTAGCCGTGCTTGGTCAGCGCACGGAACGTCGCCTCCATGATGGCGTCGCGCGTCGGTTCGTCTGTCGTCTCGGTGTCACCCATCGGTCGGTTTCACTCGTCGAACGCGGCGCTTATACCTTCTTCTGTCGTCGCCGACCCGGTTCGTTTCGGAGTCCAGATGCGTCTCGGGTAACGCCTCGTCTCAGGCCCAGATGCGTCTCGGGTAACGCCTCGTCTCAGGCCCAGATGCGTCCCGGGTCACGCCTCGTCTCGGGTCAAGGTGCGTCTCGGTCCCCGGAGTCGTCCGCGTCGTCGACGGCGACCCGCTCGGCACACCACGGGCAGAACTCCATCCCGGCTTCGAACTCCTTGCCGCAGTTCGGACAGTTCCGCGCCGCGTCGGCATCGGGGACGCCCGCGCCGCGGGACCCGGACGCCGACCTGGCCTCCGCGTCGGCGTCTCGGAGCTTCCGGACACCGACGAGGTACGCGTCGACGGCGCTGGCCGTCGCGAGCACCGAGAGCAGCAGTAGCTCTTGGAGCGTCTCCGACGGAATCGGGGTCTGTTGCGGCGTGAACAGCGAGCCCTGCGAGAACGACGCGTTGACGAAATCGAGCGTCGCTTGCGAGACGAACACCTGCCCGACGACGAGCACGAGGATAATCCACGCGACCCCGCGTCGCCACCGCCGCAGGTACAGATGCCCGAGTCCGGTGATGGTTAACCCGAGCAGTCCGGCGACGAGCGGTTTCAGCCGTCGGAGACTGACCATAGTCGAGAGCAACAGACAGTCGGACTTGAACGTTCTGTTCGTCGATACCGCCGGTCGGTCGGGACTGCGCGTCGACGCGGATCACCGAAGGGACCGCCCACGTCCCGCCGGAGCGCCATTTATCCGTTTTCCGTCCCAACGAGAGGTATGCCGATGAAAGGCGGCCGCGAGGACCTCTGCGAGATCGACCGGTGGGACCACGGAGTCGGGTGGATCGCCCACCCCGACGAGGAGATGAAGCGGGCGAGCCACGCGCTGGAACTCGACGGCGACGTGTGGGTCGTCGACCCCGTGGACGCCGACGGCGTCGACGACCTGCTCGCGGCGTTCGGCGACGTGTCGGGCGTCGTCGTCGGCGTGGACCGCCACAAGCGCGACGCCGCGGCGTTCGCCCGTCGACACGGCGTCTCGGTGTACGTCCCCGACTGGATGAGCGGCGTCGCGAGGAAACTGAACGCCGACGTGAAGCGCTTCGGCCGCGAACTCGGCGACACGGGTGTGCGGGCGCTCACCGTCCGTAACTCGACGGTGCCTCCGTGGCAGGAGGTCGGCCTCTACGACGAGTCCCGCGGCACGCTCGTCGTCCCCGAGTCGCTCGGGACGGCGGCGTACTTCCTCGTCGAGGGCGAACGCCTCGGCGTCCACCCGATGCTGCGTCTGTTCCCGCCGACGCGTGCGCTGTCGGGGCTGAAACCCGAGCGGATTCTGGTCGGTCACGGCGCGGGCATCCACGAGAACGCGACGGCGGCGCTCGCCGACGCGCTGGAGAACTCGCGGAAGCGGACGCCGTCGCTCTACGCGAAGACGCTCAAGACGATGGTCTCCGGGTAGCGTCGAGACGGTATCGTCGGCCCGCCAGCGCTCTCATCGACGCGGTCGGCGCGGTCGCTCGCGCCGAGTCAACGAGGTTATATCACCGCACCCGGAGCGCCCGCGCGTGGTCTACGTAACCCGTGGATTGGTCGACGTGCTCTTGGACCTCGCCGAGGACGCCGAACCGGAGCGAGCGAACGTCGTCCTGGCGGCGACGCCAGCCGACGAGTTCGAGGCTGACCTCGGGTTGGAGTCCGAGACACCCGTACTGACCCACTTTTATCTCCCCGACGCCGGACGGTCGGTCAACGCCATCTTCGGGGTCGACCTCGCGACCCCCGCGGGTCGTGGCCGCGCGCGGTTCGTCAGCCACCCGCAGGGAAAACTCGAAGTGACGAAACGCGACGACCTCGCCGGAGTCGTTCTCGTCGCGGTTCCGCCGTGGGAGGACGCGTCGCTCGCGGCGTTCGACCGGGCGGGGACGCGACTCGAACTGTCGATTCTCGACGCCGAACCGCCGCAGGAGTCGTTTACGTGAGTCGGACGAGGCCGTAAGCGCCCGGGCCGCGTCGCTACTTCAGGTAGCCGAGGTCGGTCAACTGGTCGGCGATCTCCTCGAATTCGGCCTCGGTGAGTTGGCCCTGTCGCTGGTGCTGAATGACGATGCTCCGCAGCAGGAACCGGACGAGGTCGCTCGTGCTGGAGAAACTCGTCCCCTCGATGGTGTCGTCGACGCGTTCGGCGAGTTCCTTCGGGATGGAGACGGTCGTGTACTCCGTCATACGAACCATCTGGCGCGGCGGTCGGATAAAGACGCTGACTGCCGGGGGGGTTTTTGTCGTTCGAGTCCGAACAGCGCGCCATGGCAGCGCGGCCCCCACAGCGCGATAGCTCCGAACCCGACCAGATCGAGTTCGGCATCGCCGCTCTCGACGCGCGACTGTCCGATGCCGGGGTACAGTTCCCCGCGACGAGCGACGACCTCGTCGCGAAGATAGACGACACCGAGATTCCCTGCGACGCGTCCGGCAACACGCTCGACCTCTCGGAGGCGTTGAGTCAGGTACACCAGGAGCGCTTCGAGAACGAGACCGAACTGCTCAACGAGCTCCACCCGGTGTTCGAGGAGGAGCGGGCGGCCGTCGGCAACAGCGTCTTCGGTCGGCTCCGTGCGTTGATACCGTTCTGACGGCGGGATACCGCTCGGTGATGTGCGTCGGGCCTGCGACGACCTAGCGTTTCTGTCTCGGCTTCGTTTTGGTGCGCGAGGCGTCGGCGTCCTCGCCGTCGAGTTCGCCGATTCGACGGAGCTGTTCGCGGTGGAAGGTGAGAATCATGTCCGCCAGCACCCCGAAGATGAGCAGTTGGACGCCGAAGAGGATGCCCGCGGCCGCGCCGAGAGCGATGACCTCGTGAGAGGTCCGCGGCGGGACGAACCACTCGTAGGCGACGTAAAACGCCAGGAAAACACCGGTGAGCGTCGAGAGCGTGCCGATGCTGCCGAAGTAAAACAGCGGGTTGTTCGTCTTCGCTCGGCGGTAGAGTTCGAGGAAGATGACGCTGCCGTCGCGGAACGGCCGGAGGTTCGTGTCCGACCCGTCCGGGCGGGGGTGGTAGGTGACCGGCACGACCGCCGTCGACACGTCGCGCTTCGCGCACTCGATAGACATCTCCGTCTCGATGCCGAACCCGTCGGCGGTGAGCTGGAGCCGCTCGAAGGAGTCGCGGGTGAACGCGCGGTAGCCGCTGAGGATGTCGACGAAGTCCTCGCCGTGGATGTAGGCGAACGCGCGGTTGACGATGCGGTTGCCGAGTTTGTTCAGCCCCGTCATCGCACCCGAGCGCATGTCGGCGAAGCGGTTGCCGACGACGTGTTCGTAGCCGCGGTCGAGCGGTTCGAGCATCGCGCCCGCGTCGCTCGGCGGATTCGTGCCGTCGCCGTCGGCCATCAGCACGTACGGCGCGTCGATGTACTGCATCGCCTCGCGGATGGCCTGTCCCTTCCCGGTCCCCGACTGAGTCTCGACGCGTGCGCCGTGCTGTCTGGCGATGTCGCGCGTGCCGTCCGTGGAGTGTCCGTCGATGACGAGGATGTCGGAGAACCCCTCCGCGCGGTAGCCGTCGACGACCTCGCCGATGGTCTCGGCCTCGTCGTACGTGGGGAGGAGCACACAGACGTCGGCGCGGTCCATTTCGAGATGAGTTGTCGAGGGGCGCATAAAAACGCTTCTTCCTGCATCTTCGACGGACACCGCGACGTGACTGCGACGCGACTGCGGCGCAACCGCGACGCGACCGCGGCGTCTCACATCGCCGGGGTTTTTGTCACCGCGCCGGATACCGGCAGTTATGAAGCGTCTCGCTCGGCTCTCCGGCCTGTTTTTCTTCCTGGCCGGGCTGCCGTACGCGCTGTTCCTGTTGCTGTTGGGTCTCGTCCGCCCCGCGGGGTCGCCCGCCGACAAGCGCCCGACCGAACCGACTGTCAGCGTCGTGCTCCCGACGTACAACGAGGAGCGTATCGTCGAGAACAAACTCGAAGATATCCTCTCGCTCGACTATCCGATGGAGAAGGTCGAAGTGGTCGTCGTCGACTCCAGCAACGACGCGACGCCCGAACTCGTCGAGGCGTTCTTCGAGGAACGCGACGCGCCGACGCTGACGCTCATACGCGAGGACGAACGACGCGGACTCGCAATCGCGCTCAACGAGGCGTACGCCGCGGCGTCGAACGAGGTCGTCGTCAAGACCGACTGCGACTCCAAAATCGCGCTCGACGCGCTCCGCGAGGCGGTGGCGAACCTCGCCGATCCCGACGTGCAGGGCGTCACCGGTCGCAACGTCGACGTGCTCGGCGGCAGCGAGGTCGAGGAGGGATACCGAGATATCCAGGCGCGGATTCAAACCCTCGAATCGCATCTCGACTCGACGTTCATCTTCCACGGGCCGTTCTCGGCGTTCGAGCGCGACGCCATCGTCCCCATCGACGAGGACTCCATCGCCGACGACACCGAACTCGCGATGAAGATTCGGAAAAACGGTGGGCGCGTCGTGTTCGACCCCGACGTGAAGTACATGGAGGCGTCGCACTCGGCGTTCCGGAAGCGACGAAAGCAGAAGGACCGCCGGGCGATGGGCTTGATTCGCTTGCTCTCGCGCAACCGCGACGCGCTGTTCCGCCACGGGCTGTACGGCTGGGTCGTCCTCCCGTTCAACTGGTGTTTCATGGTGTTCTCACCGTGGGCGCTGGCCGGCGGCATCGTCGTGCTCACCCTCGCGCTCGCGGTCGCCGGCGGACCGCTTGCGCTCGCCGTCCCGGCGCTTCTTCTGACGACTGTCGCGCTCGGATCGACGGAGCGCCTCGGCCCGGCGCAGTCGGCGTACGCCCTGTTCGACACGCAGATGTCGTTGTGGTGGGCGAGCGTCCGTCTCCTGCAGGGCGAGGGCGGTCCCATCTGGGAAGTCGACGCCGAACTGCGCGAGCAGTACGAGTAGCGCCCCGTGCTCCGATGAAGGTTCTTCAAGTCACCCACCGCTATCCGCCCCGCGCGGGCGGCGTCGAGACGCACGTCCAACGAGTCAGCGAGGAACTCGTCGCGCGCGGTCACCAGGTCACCGTCGTCACCGCCGACGCCGGGGCCGACGTCTCCGGGCGCGAGCGACGAGACGGCGTCCGAATCCGGAGATGTCGCGGCGTCGCCCCCGGCGGTGCGTTCCACTTCGCACCGGGCGTCGCGCGGGTCGTCGCCGACGCGGCCGGCGACGCCGATGTCGTCCACGCGCACAACTACCACTCGTTTCCGCTCGCGTTGGCCGCTCTCGGAAGCGGATCGCGGCCGTTCGTCGTCACGCCGCACTACCACGGGGCGAGCGCCGACAGCGTCCGGAACCGGTTACTCGCCCTCTACCGACCCATCGGCGCGCGGGCGCTCCGCCGCGCCGACGCCGTCGTCGCGGTCAGCGGGTGGGAGCGGGAGCGATTGAGGAAGGATTTCGGCGTCGACGCGACGGTGATTCCGAACGGCCTCGACGTCCAACGGTTCGAGAACGCGACGCCGCTCGCCCGCGAGCGCCCACGGCCGTACCTGCTCACGGTCGGGCGACTCGTCGAGTACAAAGGCGTCCAGCACGCGATTCGGGCGCTCGGGTCGCTCCCGGAGTACGACCTGCTCGTCGCCGGGAGCGGCCCCTATCGAACGGAACTGGAGACGCTCGCCCGCGAAACCGGCGTGTCCGACCGCATCGAGTTTCTCGGCTTCGTCGACGACGATGACCTGCCGAGTCTCTACGCGGGCGCGGCGGCGCACCTCGCGCTCTCCACACACGAGGCGTACGGGATGACCGTCGCCGAGTCGCTCGCCGCCGGGACGCCCGCGCTTGTCAGGGAGGCGGGGGCGCTCGTCGACTGGGCCGAGCGGGCGGACTGTCTGGGCGTCTCGCGCGTCGACCCCGAGACGGTGGCCGACGCCGTTCGGCGCGTCGTCGGACTCGACGCGCCCGCGACGCCGCTGCCGACGTGGACCGAGGTGGTCGACGAACTCGAATCGAGGTACCGTGCGCTTTTACCCTCCGACGCGGAGAGTCGGCCATGAACGTCCTCCTCGTCACCGTCGACTCGCTGCGCGCCGACCGGGTGGACGACCGGGTGATGCCGTTCGCCCGGTCGTTCGCCGACGGCGCACTAGAGTTCACGGAGTGCGTCGCTAACGGGCCGTCGACGCCCGCGTCGTTCCCGGCGATTCACGCGAGTCGTCACTTCGCGAGCATCGAAGGGCTGGGCATTCCCGAATCCGAGGGAAAAACGGAACGCGGTGTGGTGACGCTCGCCGAGCGACTCCGCGAGAACGGCTACGCCACCGCGGGCTTCACGGACAACCACTTCGCCAGCGGCAGTTACCACTACGACCGCGGCTTCGACCTGATGCACGACGCCAGCGGGTCCGCCGAAGCGGGAAAGTTGAAGCAGTTCGTCCAGTCGAACCTCGACAAAAGTGGTCCCCTCTTTCGGACCATCGAGCGCGTCTACAACCGCGTCGACGCCGCGATGGCGACGGCCTCCGGCGGCGACGCCAGCGAGTACGAGCGCGCCGAGTCGCTGAACCGGCGCTTCCTCGACTGGGTCGACACGGTGCCGGACGAGCAACCGTGGTTCGCGTGGCTGCACTACATGGACGTCCACCACCCCTACGAGGCTCCCGACGAGTACCAACGGCGGTTCCTCGACGCGCCGCGCAGCGTCGCCGACTGCCGCCGCCTCTCGCGGAAAGGCACCCACCACCCCGAGGAGATGACCGACGAGGAGTGGGAGACGATTCGCTGCCTCTACGACGCCGAGTGCGCCTACACCGACGCCCAGTTCGCGGCGCTCGTCGGCGCGTTGGAGGAGCGGGGAGCGCGGGACGAAACCGCGGTCTGTCTCACCGCCGATCACGGCGAACTCGTCGGCGAACACGACCACGCCGGGCATCCACCCGAGTTCTGGGAAGGCGTCGTCCGCGTGCCGTTCGTTCTCGACGGTCTCGGCTCAGAACACGAGGACGGGACCCTCGGCGGCCAGATTCGACTGCTCGACACCGCGCCGACGCTCGCCGAGGCGGTGGGCGTCGACGCCCCGCCGGCGTGGCAGGGCGAGTCGGCGCTCGAACTCGTCCGCGGCGACGTCGACGCCCGCGAGTACGCCTTCGGCGACGTGGGTCGGCAGGTCGACTACGGTCGCTGTTACGCCCGGCGCGCCGACGGCTGGAAACTGCTCCGCCACGCCGACGACGGCGAGTTCTTCTTCGACGTGCGGGAGACGCCCGAGGAACGACCGGAAGACGACCGCCGGGAGTCGAACCCCGACGAGTACGAAGCGCTGAGCGCGGCGCTGGACGAGCATCGAGAACGGATGCGTCGCCTCCGCAGCGGCGACGTCGCCGTCGACGAGGACGACGAGATGGTCGAACAACACCTGCGGGATCTGGGGTACGTGGAATGACGCTGGGCGACTGGGTTTCCGACACGAAGGGTCGAGTCAGAGACGACGGCGTCGCCGGCCTCCGCGAGAGCGGTTACGAACTGTACCTCGGCGGCCTTCGCCGCGTCAACGAGTTCTACCCCACCGGAACGAACGTCTACGACCGCGAGTGGGACGCGCTCGTCCTCCTCGACGCCTGTCGCGTCGACCTGATGCGCGAAGTCGCCGACGAGTATCCGTTCCTGAATCGGCCCGGCGAACTCGTCTCGGTCGGCAGTTCCTCCATCGACTGGATGGAGCGGACGTTCACCGACGAGCGACGAGACGAGATGCGCCGGACGGCGTACGTCACCGGGAATCCGTTCAGTCACCGCGTGTTGTCCGAAAGCGACCTGCTGCGCCTCGACGACGTCTGGCGCTACGCGTGGGACGACGACGCCGGGACGATTCCGGCGCGTCCCATCACCGACCGCGCCATCGCGGCGGGCCGGGAGACGGACGCCGACCGCCTCGTCGTCCACTACATGCAGCCGCACTTCCCGTCGGTGCCGGACCCCCTCGGCGGCGGGATGAACTGCGAGACGCTCGGCGAAGGCGCGGGGTGGGACTCGCCGTGGGACCGACTGCGACGCGGCGAACTCACCGAGGGGCGAGTCTGGGAGAGCTACCGGGCGAACCTCCGCTACGTGCTGGACGACGTTTCCCTCCTCCTCGAAAACCTTGACGCCGAACGCGTCGTTATCAGCGCCGACCACGCCAACGCGAACGGTGAGTGGGGCGTCTACGGCCACCCGAAGGTGCCCCTGCCGTCGGTCCGGCGGGTGCCGTGGTACGAGACGAGCGCCGAGGACGAGGGAACGCACGACCCCGAAACTGAGCGAAACCTCGAGAGCGGCGCTATCGAGGACAAGCTTAGCGCGCTCGGCTATCTGTGAGTGTCTAAACTGTTTCAGTACCCTTGTTGAAACCCTCGATTGGTGATGGGTTTTCGAAGCCGTGCTGAATACAGGGCGCATATCTCGCACAGAGGTTTCTCAAATTCGTGTCCTACCGATTGGCAATTCACCTGGCGTTTAGGGAGATTGTTGGAGCCGAAATCAAAACGCCCGTTATTACGCATCCGTTAATATGACCGGAGGAAATTTGGTCGGAGAGCCAAAAGGAGAGATAATGGCTTCCGATTTATTCGACAAAGTGTTTGTACCGATCGCTGGTCCAGACGACGCAGCGAATACTGCCCGAATCATCTACCACTTTGCTCATGAGGATTCACACGTCATTGTTGTTCACGTCATTGAGAAAGGTGAAGGCGTACCCGACAAGGCATCCGTTGAACAGCGTCAAGGTTTCGCTGAGGAAGCATATGAATCCTTTTTGGATGTCTTCCCCGATAACGGACCAACGCTTGAATTCCGTACATTATATGGGCGTAACGTTGGAGCAACGATTCGAATAGCCGCTGAAGAAGAAAAAGCGACCGCAATTGCGTTCGTCCCACGAGCCGGGAACAAATGGATTAAATTCCTCACTGGAGATGTCACGGCTGAGCTACTCAAACAGAGCAAAATCCCGGTGATTGCACTCCCGAAGGAGCAAGAGAGAATCGTTTTCGCCCATGATGCGTGAACAGAGATTACCGAAGCTAATTATCAGGACTAACTATGAAATGTGAGCGGTGTGGAGACGATACGACTGTTCAGAGATATAATGTGGATGGATTCACCGGATTTCTCTGTGAGAGCTGTGTGGAAGAATGGGACAGAATCCAAGAACAAGAGTGACCTGACGATGAGACGACGAATCGTTTCTCCGTAGAGCTACCGAACCGAAACGTCCATCCGTTCATCGTTTGACTACTATAGCTGTTCAATGGCCCGCACACCGAGCGTCTATGTCGATTATAGGGTAAGCGTGGCCCTTGTCGGGACTGTTCTCAAATACATCGGCATTACGCCGCTGTTCCCGCTTGTTCTGGCGCTCTATTACGGCGAAAATCCGATTCCATTCATCACCACTAGTGTGCTCATGGTTGGCGGTGGTTCCCTCTTAGAGCGAGTTCGAAACGATGGCGAGCTGAGACACCGGGAAGCGTTCCTCTTAGTAAGTCTTGCGTGGCTGGTTGTGCCGTTGGTGGGGATGGTTCCGTACCTCGTCGCTGGAACGGGCACTATTGCGAACCCTGTCAACGCTCTGTTCGAGAGCATGAGTGGATTTACGACGACCGGTGCTACTGTTCTCGGGGAGATCTCGGTTGAGCGCCATGGCTACGCGATGCTGATGTGGCGCCAGCTCACCCAGTGGCTCGGTGGGATGGGCATTCTCGTGTTAATGGTCGCAATCCTGCCAGAGCTATCAGTTGGGGGTGCTCAGATCATGAATCAGGAAGCACCAGGAATTTCGCTGGAGAAGCTGACACCGCGTATTCAGCATACTGCGCGGGGGCTATGGGGCATTTACATCGGATTCACCGTTCTCGCAATTGTCGTCTATTACGGGTTGCATCTAGGTGGATTGGCGCCGAACATGACCCTCTACAACGCGGTTGCGCACGCACTCACGACACTGCCTACCGGTGGATTCTCCCCGGAGGCACGGAGTGTGGAGGCGTTCACGCCTGCCGTCCAGTGGGCAGTGATGCCGTTCATGGTCGTCGCAGGGACGAACTTTGCCCTGTTCTGGTACGTCTTTCAGGGAAAGCCTCGCCGGTTAACCAACAACACAGAGTTCCGTACGTACCTACTTGCCATCCTCGGCTTTGGAATCCTTATCTCGGCAGTGCTCTTTCTCGGCGTTGGACTCGCCGAACCACCCGCGACCCTTGACATCATTCCCGGAAACCTCGAAAATTCGCTCCGGCAGGGGCTCTTTCAGGTGATTGCCATTGTGACGACGACCGGATACGCGAGTATGGATTTCAACACCTGGGATGCCTCCGCGCAGACAATACTGTTGTTTGCGTATTTCTTAGGCGGATCCGCGGGATCGGCTGCCGGTTCGATCAAGATTGTCAGGTGGGTTCTCGTCAAGAAGGCAGTCTTCCGGACGCTGTTCACGTCCGTCCATCCTGAGGCCATTAAACCACTACGACTTGACCAGGAAGTCGTTGACGAGGAGACAATTCGAGATGTACTCGTGTTCATAATGATCTTTTTGACGATATTTGTCCTCTCGACGGTGGTTCTGTATCTCGACAGCTTACGAACATCTGGCGTGTCGTTATCTGGGCTTGAGGCGATGAGCGTCGCCATTGCCACGCTGGGGAACATTGGCCCGGGCTTCGGTGTTGTTGGCCCAATGAACAGCTTCCTGCCGTTTTCGGATGCCGCAAAACTCTACATGGTCTTTCTAATGTGGATTGGCCGCTTGGAAGTACTCTCGGTACTGGTCATCCTTACACCGACGTTTTGGCGGCAGTAACTGCCATTAGTAGGCGTACTGCTCTCAGAACATCCTTCGTCTGCTGCATACACCCTCTGTATGCAGCAGAGGAATTTTGTCAGCTTCTGAGGGTTTCGACAGAGCCGTTTCAGTCGATGTAGCCGAGGTTCGTCAGCCGTTCCTGCACGTCGCTCATCCCGTCGTCGCCGTCGTCGCCCCTCTTTCCGGTGACGGTGACGCCTTCTCTGTCGACGAGGTGCGCCCGAAGTACGGCTTCGAGTTCCTCGGGGTGGCCGCCCCAGCGGTCCTCGCGCTCCAGCGGGTCGTCCGGGCGATAGTAGGCGTGCCACCCGGTGTCGGGGTGGTGAAGTACCTTCCACTCGTCGCCGACGGCCGCTGCGCGGGCGTCGCCCTCGCCTGCGAGGTTCTCGACGACGACCCACTCTCGCTTTTCGCGTTCGTCGCCGAGCAGCGACGGTCGGTCGGCGAGGCGCTCGTCGCTCCCGGCGATATCCAGAACCGTACTTCCGAGGTCGAGCAGCGTGTGCGGACCGTCGACGCGGCCCGTCTCGCCGACGTTGCGCATCACCAGCGGGACGCGGGTGAGCGTGTCGTACATCCGCTGGGAGGAGTGGCCGTACTCGCCGTGCTCGCCGAGTTCGTCGCCGTGGTCGCTGTGGACGACGAGCGCCGCGTCGTCGTTTTCCATCTCCTCCAGCAGTCCGTCTAACTTTCGGAGGAACCCGTCGGCGTGGCGAATCTCGTTGTCGTAGGCGTTGACGATGGCGGGGCGGCGGTCGCCGGTCCACTCGGGGTAGCGGCGCATGACGTAGTTCCACGCGTGCGCGCCGCGGAAGCCCGGTTGCTCCCACTCGCGGTAGTCGGGCGGCGCGCACCACGGGTGGTGGGTGTCGACGAGCAGCACCCACAGGAACCACGGTTCGGGCGCGTCGCGGACGAACTGCTCGACGTCGTCCCACATGCGCTCCCACTCGACGTACGACGGCGTCTTCAGCGCGATGTTCCGGCCATGGATGACCGCGCCGGCGACGCCCATGCGTCGGAGCGTCGGCAAGAGGCGCTCTTTCTTCACCTGATTCCACCACTTCGCGGAGTCGGAGTCGCCGCCGGACTCGGTGACGACGTTGTCCTTGTACACGTCCCAGCCGCGGTCCCAGCCGTAGAATCGGCTCATGAGGGCGTTCGAGTGGACCGCGCCGGTGTGGTAGCCCGCGTCCGAGAGCGCCTCCGAGAGCAGGCGGCGGTCGGCGTTGGCCGCCTTCCAGTCTGCGGGTTCGATGGACTGCTGTGTCGCGTCGGCGTGCGCGCCGGTGAACGCGCCGGAGAAACTCGTGATGGTGCCGACGCCCGGCACCTGGGCGTCCTCGAAGACGAGGCCGTCGTCGGCGACGCCCGACAGAAAGGGGGCGGTCTCGCGCTCGTAGCCGTGCGTGGAGAGGTGGTCGGCGCGGACGCTGTCCCAGGAGACGAGGAGGATGTTCGGGCGGTCGGACATACCTCACCGAGGTCCGCAGTTCGTTTTAATTTTGTGAGTTTTCGCGAGTTTCGCGGGGGTTCGAGCCACAGCGCCGTCGGCGTCTGCCTCCGATGCTCAGTCCATGTACCCCAAGTCGCGCAGCGTCTCCTGTACCTCGTCGCCCGCCGTCGCCCCGCCGCCGGTCGTCGCCGTCTCCGGTCCCTCCTCGACACTCCGCTGTTGGGGTTCGCCGATGAGGATCGCCCGCTGGACGTCGCCGTCGACGTCCCGGGGAACCGGCGCACCGAACCAGTGGAGGATGGTGGGCGCGAGGTCGTAGAGGCTGCAGTCGAACCGACCGGAACTGAACTCCTCGCCCCACGCACCGAAGACGCCCTGCCTGCGGTGCGTCGCCAGCCACTCGGTCCGCTCGCCGAAGACGCGGCCGCCGACGGCCTCGGGCGCGTCAACGCCCGTCGCGTACTCGACGACGAGGTCCGGCGCGCGGTAGAGGTCGCCCGAATAGAGGTCGTCCGGCTTGTGGACCGCCGACGCGACGGGGTCGCCGTCGGGCGTCTCCAGCGACGAGAGCGCCTCCGACAGCGACGTCCGATAGGCTCGCTTCGCCGCTTCGCTCTCGAAGGCGGCGTCGTTGAGGTAGATGGGGCCGCGGCCGAGCGAGATCGCTTTCGTCTCCGTCCAGTCGATAGGTGCGTCCTGGATTGCGACGCGGCCGCTCTCGCTCGGGAAGAAGCGCTGCAGCGACTCCGGGAGCAGCCCCTGCGCGAGGTTGACGAGGCCGAGGCGGTCGACGAGGCGCTTGAGTCGCTCGCGGGTGACGCCGACGGAGGCGAGTACCTCGCGGCCGCCCGCGTCGCCGACGGTGAGGTCGCCGCGGTCGGCGAGCCACTCGTTGACGAGGAACGTCTCGTCTATCTCGGTGAACCCGTGATCGCTCATCAAAACCACCGCCTCCGTGTCCTCGCGGTCCAGCAGTGCCGCGATGCGGCGGTCGATGCGTTCGTACAGCTCCCGAATCTTCTCCGGCTGGTCCCAGAGTCGGTGCTGGACCGTGTCGGTGACGAAGACGGTGAGGTGGACGAGGTCGCAGCCCTTCTCGTCGGCGAACCACTCAGCGGCGTCGAAGCGCTGGTCGGCGAGCGTCGTCGCCTCCGAGACGAGTTCCTCGGGCGTCGCCTCGTCGAGCACGAGGTCGGGTTTCGTTCGGTAGTTCGGCACCGCGTCCAGTAGTTCGGCCTTGAGCGACGCCGGTTTCGTGAACTCGCCGTGCTCGGAGGCGGGGCTCCCGGCGACGGTCAGCACGCCGTCGTCGGTGTTCGGCGGGTGCGTCGTCGGCATGTTGACGACCGCTGGAGTGAACCCTCGGTCGGCCAGTACGTCCCAGTACTCCCGCGAGCGGAAGTCCGAGGAGTCGTTCGTCGTGATCGACCGCGACTCACGGTCGAAGCCGAACCACTCGTATACACCGAGTTTGCCGGGCGTCTTCCCGGTCGAGTAGCATTTCCAGGCGGGGAAGGTGATGGGCGGGAGCGTGCTCTCCAGATTCCCGGTGACGCCCTCGTCGGCGATGCGGGCCAGTCCCGGGAGGTCGCCCGCGTCGATACCGTCGCGGAGCAGCGACCAGTCGGCCCCGTCGAGTCCGACGACGTAGACGGTCATGTCCGGGCTATCGACGCACCCGCGTTAAAGTGCTTCGAGAACGGTATCGAACGCCTCGGCGAACGCGCGCTTTCGGGTCTCGGCGTCGAACGTCGCGCCGCGCTCGCGGGCGCGCGAGGAGAGTTCTCGCCGCTCGGCCCCGTCGCGTTCGAAGTAGGCGACGACGCCCGCCGCGAGCGCCTCGGGGGAGGGGTCGACGACGAGGTCCGAAGAGAGTGCGCCGGCCTCCGAGCGCGTCCCCGTCGTCTCGGTGACGAGCGGCGGCAGGCCGGCACGCATCGCTTCGAGCACGCTGACGGGGAACGTGTCCATCCGCGACGGTTGGGCGTAGAGCGAGGCGGGCGCGAAGGCGTCGGCCAGATTCTCGACGTAGCCGCGGACCTCGACGCCCGGCGTCTCGGCATAGGACCCTGGATGACCGCCGCCGACGACGTGCAGTTCCGCCTCGGGGAACGACTCGCGGACCGTCGGCCACGCCTCGACGAGCATGTCGACACCCTTGTAGCGCCACGGCCGACCGACGGTGACGGCGACGTTCGCGTCCAGCGCGGGGGAGACGCCGCCGAGCGCGTCGTACACGTCCGGTTGAATGAAGGGATGAGCGACTTCGATGGGCGTGTCGGGGCCGACGACGGGGCGCGTGAAGTCGGCGGCGAACGCCGAGACGGCGACGACGCCGTCGACGAAGCGCGACCCGATCTCCCTGACGGCCGGTCTCCCGAAGCGGCCGACGAGCGATTTGAACCCCGAACTCCCCTCGAAGTCGGCGCGGCCGAGGCTGTAGAGGCCGTGGTCCGCGCAGAGGTAAACGAGTTTCGAGCGCCGGACCGCGCGGTGCGCGAGCGCGGCGTACAGCGGTCGCGAGCCCTCGACGAGATACACGTCGTACGAGGGATACCGAAGCCCGTTGTACACGTCGCCGACGACGCTGTCGGAGAGCGGGCCCAACGAGTGTCGCTGGAAGTCGACGAGGTCGGCGTCGACGGCCTCGGCGAAGCCGCGGTGTGCGGGATGGGGGTCCTGATACAGCATCGCGACCCGCGCGCTCGGTCGGTTCACGGGCGAAGCGGCGGGCGAGAGGCGTATAAATCCGCTGGACTCCGTCTGACGCCGTCACCCCGTCGACGGCGGGTTCTGACACACAAACGATATTACCGTTCCATCGAAACGGCCGCCATGGGCCCTCCACCTAACGTCCTCCTCGTCGTCTGCGACACCCTCCGCGTCGACGCGCTCTCCTGCTACGACGACGACGCACCACCGACGCCGAACCTCGACCGCCTCGCCGCCGAGGGGACGACGTTCGAGAACGCGTTCGCCGCCGGGTCGTGGACGCCGCCGTCGCACGGCGCGCTGTTCACCGGGCGCTACCCCTCCGAGACGGGGTTCGCCGGCGCGTGGCCGACGCTGTCGGCCGACGAGACGACGATGGCCGAGCGGTTCCGCGACGCGGGGTACGACACAATCGGGATTCCGGGGCCGTCGAAGATGGGGTCGCCGGTCGGTCTCGACCGCGGCTTCGACGAGTACTACGAGGTGTACGAGGAGATGGCCAAGCGACCGTCGCTGCCGTACCTCCGGCAACTGCTCACCGACGGGTTCGTCCGCCGTGACCTGTTCCGAATCGCCACCCGCGGCAACGACTACTACACCGAGATCAAACTGGAGAAACTCCGCCGGTTCGTCGCCGAGGCCGACGCGCCGTGGTTCGCGATGGCGAATCTCACGACGGTCCACGCGCCGTACCGGGTGCCGAAGCCGTACATGCGCGAGGAGACGCCCGAACTCCACCGACCCCTGCTTCCACTACTGGAGGAGTTTCTCCCCTCGACGGTGCGCCTCGACCGCGACGACGTGCGACCCGAACGGCTGTTCGCGGCGGCCGACGGCGCGTCGGCGACGAGCATCGCGATGCGCCAGTACGAGACCGGCGACTATCTCACCGACGCGGAACTCTCGGTCCTTCGAGCGTGGTACCGCGCCTGCGTCCGCTATCTGGACGACCGACTCGGCGCGCTGTTCGACTGGCTCGACGAGACGGGGCGGCGCGAGCAGACGCACGTCGTGCTCACCTCCGACCACGGCGAGTGTTTCGGCGAGCACGGAACGATGTACCACGGCTACTTCCTGTACGACGAACTGCTGCACGTCCCGCTCGTCGTGAGCGGCCCCGAGGTTCCCGCCGGGGAGCGACGCTCGGACCTCGTCTCGCTCGTCGACCTGTTCGACACGCTGTGCGACCTCTCGGGCGTCGAGGCCCCGGAGGCGACGAGCGGGCGGGCGTTGTTCGGTGACGACGCGGACAACGGAGTCGATTCGGGCAACGAGCACGACGCCGTGTTCGCCGAGACGGCGATTATGGACGAGCGCGACCGGGAGGCGGCCGCCGAGGTGTCGAGGGAGACGCTCGCCGCGTTCGAGACGGGGAAGAAGTCGATTCGGACGGCGACGCATCGGTTCGAGCGCCGCTCGGACGGCAGCGAACGACTGTGCGACGTACGAACCGGCGAGGAAGTCGACGACCCGGAACTCGCCGACTCGCTGCGCGAGCAGTTGACCCAGACGCTCGGCGAGGAGTACGTCGTCGACGGAAGCGGGGACGAAGAGTACAGCGCAGGCGTCGAGCGGAACCTGCGGGAACTGGGATACCTCGAATAGCTCGCCCGGCCCGCCCCGAGTCGTACCTCGAACGAACAGATAGGGAACGTTTTACCCGCCAAGCCTGTGCGGGAAACCATGCGAACCCTGTTGGTCGGACTCGACGCCGCCTGTCTGCCCGTCCTTCGACCGCTGTTCGACGACGGGGACCTGCCGACGCTCCGCTCGCTGTTCGAGGCGGGCGCGACTGCGCCGCTCGAATCGCAGATTCCGCCGTGGACCGCGAGCGCGTGGCCCTCGCTGTACACGGGCAAGAACCCCGGAAAACACGGCGTCTTCGACTTCCTCTCCTTCGACGGCTACGAGTGGGACATCGTCAACTCGACGGACGTGAAGGCGCGGACGATGTGGGAGTACGCCGACGAGGCGGGGATGACGAGCGTCGTCGTCAACGCGCCGGTCACCGCCCCGCCGCGGGAGTTCGACGGCGCGCTCGTGCCCGGCTATCTGGCCGCGGAGAGCCCGCGCTGTCATCCCGAGGGACTGCTCGACGAGATCGAGGAGGCGGTCGGCCCCTACCGCGTCTACGCCGAACGGGAGACCGACGAACGCCGCAGCGACGAGGCGAAGTTCCGCGACTACGTCGAACTGACGCACCTCCGCGGCGGGGCGTTCCGCTATCTCGCCGACCGCTTCGACCCCGAGTTCGGCTTCGTCCAGTTCCAGAAGACCGACGCCGTCTTCCACGACTTCCCCGGCGACGAGGCGAAAGTCCGAGACATCTACCGCGCCGTCGACGAGGAACTCACCGATATTTTGGAGGTCTGTGACCCCGACGTCGTCGTCGTCGCCAGCGACCACGGCATGGGCGAGTACGACGGCTACGAGTTCCGCGTCAACCAGTTCCTGAAAGAACAGGGCCGAGTCGTCACCGCCCGCGGCGGGCAGGACGTCCCCTCGTGGTTCCAGATAAAGGACGACGAACTGACCGACGAATCGGGGTCGGGCGACACCGGAGAACGCGGCCGCGACGGCGGCGATAGTGGGACACGGCTACTCTCGACCGTCGCCGCCGCAGCAGCGCGCGCAGGGCTGACCTACCAGCGCGGCAAGGCGATTCTCGACCGAGTCGGCCTCGCGGAGTTCGTCGGCCGCCACGTTCCCGTCTCCGTCGTCTTCGCCGCCAGCGAGTCCGTCGACTTCGCGGCATCTGAGGCGTACCTCCGCTCGCCCTCGGAGTTAGGAATTCGGCTGAACGTCGTGGGGAGAGAGCCCGAGGGAGCGGTTCCGGAGAACGAGTACGACGCCGTCCGTGATGCGCTGATGGACGAACTGCGCGCAGCGGAGACGCCCGACGGAGAGCCGGTGTTCGAGCGGGTAGCTCCGCGAGAGGAGGTGTTCGAGGGACCGTACGCCGAAGAAGCGGTCGATATCGTCACCGTCCCTACTGAGTTCGAGCACTCGCTGTCGGCGCTCGTCGGCGAGCAGTTCAGCGACCCCGAACCGTGGAACCACAAGCTCGACGGCGTCGTCTCGGTGTCGGGCGCGGGCGTCGACGCGGACGCCGACCTTTCGGGCGCGCACCTGTTCGACGTCGCGCCGACCGTGTTGGCGACCCTCGGTATCGCGCCTGACGTCGAGATGGACGGGTCGGTGCTCGGCTGTGTTTCGGGACCCGACCCGGAGACGTACCCCGAGTTCGACGTGGGCGGGCGCGCGCGGACCGACGACGACGAGGTGGCGAGTCGACTCGCCGATTTGGGGTATCTGGAGTAGTTGAACGCAGGCCACTATTTGGCGAGTGGGAGTCGAACAAACCGGGAGCGATGACCGACTGACCGTTCACTCCGGGTGGGACTTCGGAAGAGGCCGGGGGCTTCCGCGGAGACCGTTCGTTTCTGCTCTCTACTCTATGCCTCCTGCGGAAATAGCTGGAAACGACGCCCTTTGCTTCAGAGACCGAACGGCTTTTACTCGGAACCCACATCGCTTCCGGCATGATTGTCCTCGGCTTGGACGGCGCGACCCACTCGCTGCTTCGTCCGTGGGTCGACGCGGGCCACCTCCCGACGTTCGCCCGCCTCTACGAGGAGAGCGTCCACGGCGACTTAGAGAGCACCATCCCGGAGATCACGGTTCCGGCGTGGCCCGCCTTCGCCACCGGCAGAAACCCCGAGCGACTCGACGTATACGGCTTCACGCACTTCAACCGCGAGACGCGCGAGCTAGATTTGAGCCACGACGAGTTCATCCCCGGGAAGATGTGGGACGTCGTCGACGACCAAGGGGGTCGCTGCGTCGTGTTCAACATCCCCGGGTCGTACCCGTGGCAGGCCATCGACGGCACCATCGTCGCCGCCGCCCCCGAGTACAAGGAGAGTTACAGCTACCCAGAGGAGCGCTGGGACGAGCTGGAGTCGGTCGTCGGCGAGTACAAACTCCGCAACGACGCGACGCCTGGAAGCCGAAAGTACGTCGACCAGAGTCTCTCGCTCGTCGACAAGCGCTTCGACGGCTTCGAGCACTTCATCGAGAAGGAAGACCCCGAACTGGCGGTCGGACTCATCCGCGCCACCGACCGCGTCGCCCACCACTACTGGTCGACCGACCCCGACGACTCCAATCCATTGTTCGAGGTGTACCACCGCGTCGATGAACGACTCGGCGAGTTTCTCGACGCCCACGAGGACGAGGACGTGGTCGTGATGAGCGACCACGGCTTCGAGGCCGTGTCGAAGAAGTTCGCACCGAACTACGCGCTGTCGCGGGCGGGTCTCGTCCACCTCAACGAGAGCGGCGACGGCAGGAAACAGGCGCTCGGGAAACTCCGCGACGCCGCCAGCGACGTGCTGGGTCGAGTCGGCCTGCTGACGCTCGCGCGCAACGTCGTCCCCGAGAGCTACGTGGCCGACCTCCCGAGCGGGTCGACGCTCGGTCTCGACAACGCCATCAGCCTCGGTCGCATCGACTGGGAGCGGACTCGTGCGCTGGCCGACATCGGCCAGAAGACGACGATGGTGTACGCGCTCACCGACAACGCCGACGAGCGCGCCGAAATCGTCGCGGAGGCCCGCGAAGCACTCGCCGCTTCAGCCGAGGACGTGGGACTCGACGTACGCTTCGTCGAACTCGACCGCGGCGGCCCGCACACGCCGGACCTCGCCATGATAATCGAGACGCCCGAGGTCCACGCCTCCTCGCGGTTCGACGCGGAGTCGCCGCTGTTCGACGTCTCGACGAGCGGCCACGCCCGCAACGGCATCTTCTTCGCGCGCGGCCCGTCGTTCCGTACCGGCACCGTCGAGAGTGCTCACATCACCGACATCGCGCCGACAGTATTGCACGCGCTCGGCCGTCGCCTCCCCGAGTCGATAGATGGCGACGTGCTAGACGTGTTCGCGTCCGGTAGCGACGCCGCGGAGCGCGACCCCGACTACTACGACTTCGTCGGCGGGGGCGCGGTGAGCGAGGGCGGCGTCTCCGGCGACGACGAGCGCGAGACGGAGGTCAAATCCCGCCTGCGCGAACTCGGATACCTCGAATAATGAACGTCGGCGCGGAGGTGTCGAAGCGGTTCGTCGCGAACGTCCTCGGCACCGTCGCCGGGTTCGCCGGGACGGTGTACTTCACGCAGCTACTGGGAACGACGGGGCTCGGCGTCTACGCCATCTTCACGAGTTTCCAGATGGCCGCGGCGACGATGGTCACCTTCGGACTGTTCAGCGCCGTCACCAAGCGGGTGAGCGAGGGCGAAAATCAGGCGAAACACTTCACCAGCGGCGCCCTCATCGTCCTCGTCGGGACGGCGCTGTCGGCGGTTGCCTTTGCGGCGGCCGCCCCACTCGTCAACGACATCCTCGACGCCGAGGCGGCGCTACTGGTTCCGCTCGGCATCCTCTCGTGGAGTCTGATGCGATTGACCGGCGCGTTTCTCGAAGGCAAAGGACAGGTCGCACTCGCGGGCTTTCTGGAGAACGGTCGGTACGTCGTCATCGTCGGGATTCAGACCGCGCTTCTGGTGGCCGGTCAGGGCGTCTACGCGCTGTTGTGGGGGCTCGTCCTCGGGCAGTTCGCGACGTTTCTCGTCGCGTATCTCGGCTACGCG
Source organism: Haloprofundus halobius (assembly GCF_020097835.1). Lineage (GTDB taxonomy): Archaea > Halobacteriota > Halobacteria > Halobacteriales > Haloferacaceae > Haloprofundus > Haloprofundus halobius. The sequence goes on along the minus strand of NZ_CP083666.1, from coordinate 1,173,759 downwards.
CGGGTGATTCCGGCGCTCCCGTCGCGCGAACTCGTCGGCGACTTCGTCTCCTTCTCGAAGTACACCTACCTCCAGTCGCTCGGGTCGCAGTTGTTCAAGCAGGCGGACTACCTCGTCCTCGGACAGCTGTTCGGGACGAGCGCGGCCGGGCTGTACAAGATCTCGTTCACGCTGACGGAGGCGGCGATGCTGTTCTCGTCGGCGCTGTCGGACGTCTCGTTGCCTGAGTTCTCCCGACTGAAAGCGAACGACCGTGGCGACCGGATACGCGAACTGCTCGCCAAGTCGCTGACGTACACCGGGCTGTTCGCGATTCCGGCGCTCGGCGGCGGCCTCGTCGTCGGCAACGACCTGCTCCGCGTCGTCTACGGCACCGACCCCGGAACCGTCTCGTTCGGCGGTGTCGTCCTCGGCGTCGGCAACCTGCTCATCGCCGTGCTCGCGCTGGCGAACCTCGCAAACGGTTACCGGAGCGTCCTCGAATCGTACTTCCTCGGGACGAATCGGCCGCGCATCAGCGCGTCGAGTTCGGTCGTGCTCATCGTGACGTACGCGATCTTCGTCCTCCCGCTGGCCGAGCTGGCCGGGACCATCGGCCTCGGTCTCGTGACCACGCTGAGTTTCGGCGGCAGCTGCCTGCTGCTGTGGCGGAATCTCGAATACAGACCGACGCGGGAAGTGGCCGCCGACGTCGGGAGTCAGGCGGCGGCGACGCTGTCGATGATGCTCGTCGTCGCCGCCGTGTACGTGCTTCTCGGCGGCGTCTCCGGGGTACTCTCGCTCGCTCTCGTGCTCTGTGTCGGCGGCCTCGCCTACTTCGCGTCGCTGCTCGCGGCGAACGGTCGCCTCAGAAACGACGCGTGGTGGGTCGTTCGCGACCTGACGGGCGAGATGCGCTAGGGCGGTCGGTGGGACGCCGCCCCACCGAATCACACAGGGAATTTCGCCGGACTCTGACAGTTGTTTCGCCGTCGAAAACGGAACGCCGAATCGGAACGGCGATCGTCGCTTCGACGGCGCATCGAGGGCTGTAGACGGAGAATACGACGTACGGTGCGGCAGCCTCGGCCGTAGAGAGATGGCAAGGCTTATGCGGGTTTTCCCAGTCCTTTCGGCCAATGAGTCATCGAACCGAGAGCGTCGAGGAGACAGAGGACTCCTACCTCGACCGTCTCGAAGACTGGTACCACGTTCCCGCCCTCCTCGGGATCGTTGCCGTCATGCTCTACATACGGATGCAGGGCTACGGCAACTACGTCACCGACGACGGTACCGTCGTCTTCTCGGGCAACGACGCCTGGTACCACCTCCGCGAAGTCGAGTACACCGTCCGGAACTGGCCCTTCACCATGCCGTTCGACCCGTGGACCTACTTCCCGTACGGGACGACGCAGGGACAGTTCGGGACGCTGTACGACCAGCTCGTCGCGACCGTCGCCCTGATACTCGGTCTCGGCAGTCCCAGCGACCAACTCGTCGCCCAGACGCTGCTCGTCGCGCCCGCCGTCTTCGGCGCACTGACCGCGATTCCGGTGTACTACATCGGCAAGCGCCTCGGCGGCCGCCTCGGCGGGCTGTTCGGCGCGGTCATCCTGATGCTGCTGCCGGGGTCGTTCCTCCAGCGGTCGCTCGTCGGCGTCTCCGACCACAACGGCGTCGAGCCGTTCTTCATGGCGGTCGCGATTCTGGCGTTCATGGTCGCGTTCGCCGTCGCCGAGCGCGAGAAGCCCATCTGGGAACTCGTCGCCGACCGCGACCGCGACGCGCTCCGTTCGCCGGTGAAGTGGGCCGCGCTCGCCGGCGTCGCCCTCTCTCTGTACATGTGGGTCTGGCCCCCCGGCGTCCTCCTCGTCGGCGTCGTCGGCCTGTTCCTCGCGCTGAAGATCGTAAGCGACACCGTCAACGGCGAGTCGCCCGAACCGATCGCCTTCGCGGGCGCGGTGTCGATGGGCGTCACGACCCTCCTGATGACCCTCCGTATCGACGCGTTCGAGTTCAGCGCGACGCAGTTCTCGCTCATCCAGCCGGTGCTGGCGTTCGGCGTCGGCGCGGGCTGTGTGTTCCTCGCGTGGCTCGCCCGCGAGTTCGAGTCCCGCGACCTCTCGGTCTCTCTGTACCCCGCCGCGGTCGGCGGCGCGATCGCCGTCTCGCTCGGCCTGATGGCCGTCGTCCTCCCCGACGCGTTCCAGCAGCTGACCAACAACTTCAACCGGATTCTCGGGTTCAGCGCCGGCGCACGGACCCGGACCATCAGCGAGGCGCAGCCGTTCCTCGACCCGAACACGCTCTCGCAGTTCGGAACGACGGCGACGATGCAGCTACTCGGCGAGTACGGCCTCGCCATCTTCACGGGCGTCGCCGCGGCGACGTGGATGCTCGCGAAGCCGCTGCTGCGCGGCGGCGATACGCGCGAGGTCGGCTACGTCGCCGGCTCGGTGGCCGTCGTCGGCCTGCTGTATCTCGCCCCGTCGGTACCGAAAGCCATCGGCGGCGCGCTCGGCATCGACCACGCGCTGCTGGGGCTCATCGTCGTCTTCGGGCTCATCGTCGGCGCGACGATGCTGACGAGCTACCGGTCCGAACACCTGCTCGTCGTCGTCTGGGCGGCGTTCATGACCGCGGCGGCGTTCACGCAACTGCGCTTTAACTACTACCTCGCGCTCGTCGTCGTCACGATGAACGCGTTCCTCCTCGGCGAACTGTTGGGCTACCTCGGTCTCCGGAGATCCGTCACCCGCGTCACCGACGACATCGAGCTCTATCAGGTGCTCACCGTCGCGACGGTGATCATGCTCATCACGACGCCGGTGCTTCTCGTCTCGCTCGGCGGCCAGACGGCGACGGCCCAGCAGGTCGGCGCCGCCAACGGTCCCGGCGCGTACACCCAGTGGGACGACAGCCTCGACTGGCTGTCGAACAACACGCCCGAGGAAGGGAACTACGGCGGCGCGGGCAACGCCGACGGGCTGGGGTACTACGACCGCTTCGAGAAACCCGCCGACGGCGACTACGACTACCCCGAAGGGGCGTACGGCGTCATGTCGTGGTGGGACTACGGTCACTGGATAACGCTCGGCAGCGAGCGGATTCCGAACGCGAACCCGTTCCAGCAGGGGGCGACCTCCGCAGCGAACTTCCTGCTCGCACCGAGCGAGGAGCAGTCCGAAGCCGTCCTCGCCAACCAGAGCACCGAGGGCAACCAGACCCGGTACGTGATGGTCGACTGGGAGATGGTCTCGACGAGTCAGAAGTTCAGCGCGCCGGTGGTGTTCTACGACGAGGACGAGAGCCTCTCGAACGACGACTTCTACCAGCGCATCTACGGGGAGGAGTTCACCACGAGCTTCCTCCTGAAGGACCAGCGATACTACGACAGCACGATGGTCCGCCTCTACGAGTACCACGGCAGCGCGATGGACCCGCAGCCGTTCGTCGTCGACTGGGAGCAGACGCAGGCGATGAACCAGCAGACCGGCGAGGAGGTCACCGTCTCGACGGCCGCCGGTGAGGGTGAGAACGCGACGTTGCTGCGGACGTTCGACAACATGAGCGCCGCCCGCGACTACGTCGAGGAGGACGGCACCGCGCAGGTCGGTGGCGTCGGTCCGTACCCCGAAGAACGCGTCGAGGCGATGGAGCACTACCGCCTCGTGAAGGTGAGCGAGTCGTCGGCGACGCAGTCGCGGTCGTACCTGCAGGAGCTGTTCAGCACCTCGCAGATGACCGGGCTCGACTCGCAGTACCTGACGCAGACGCCGCCGAAGTGGGTGAAGACGTTCGAGCGCGTCCCCGGCGCGACGGTCGAGGGTAGCGGTGCGCCCGCCGACAGCGAGGTCCGCGCGGCGGTCGAGATGCGGATGGGCACGTCCAACGAGACGTTCACCTACGTCCAGTACGCCGACACCGACGAGAACGGCGACTTCGAGCTGACGCTGCCGTACTCGACGACCGGCTACGACGAGACGGGCGACGAGTACACGAACGTCAGCGTCCGCGCGACGGGGCCGTACTACGTCAGCACGCAGCCGACCGAGAACGACTCGGGCGAGCAGGTCATCTACGACGAGACGGTGAACGTCTCCGACGCACAGGTCGTCGGCGAGGACGACAGTTCGACGCAGGTCGAACTGACCGAGTCGCCGCTACAGGTCGAGACCGACGAGGAGTCGGGTAACGAGACGACCGGAAACGAGACGGCCGACGACCCGTTCGGCAACGACAGCGCCGAGGGCGACTCCGGCGACGCGACCGACAACTCGTCGGCGAACGAGTCGTCGACCTCCGCGAACGACACCGGCAACGAGACCGACAACGACAGCGCGCTCGCCGCACCCGACGCGACGACCGCTCGCGATGTGACGGCCGCGCTGGTGACCGCGCCGACGGCGGTGTGGAGCTAACTCGATGGCCGACGGAGAGACGCTCTCGGACGTGAACACGGTGTCCGGCGGCATCCGCGGCTGGCTGGGCATCTACCTCAGAGGCGTCTGTATGGGCGCTGCGGACGCAGTTCCCGGCGTCTCCGGCGGAACCATCGCGCTCATCACCGGCATCTACGGTCGGCTCATCGACGCGGTGACGGCTATCGACGCCGACAACGTGCTCCGTGTGCTCCGCGGCGTCACCGGCGACACCGGGGACGCGTTCGGGGCGCTTCAGGAGATGGACACGGCGTTTCTGGTGACGCTCGGGTTCGGCATCATGACCGCCATCGTCACCATCACGAGCCTCGTCGAAGTCGCCGTCGAGACGGTTCCCGCGTCGACGTTCGGCTTCTTCTTCGGACTCATCGCGGCGTCGGCGCTCGTGCTCATCACGGAGGTGTCGGTCGACACGCCCGGCCGAATCGCCGCGTCCGTCGTCGGGTTCGCGCTCGCGTTCGTCGTCTCCGGCGAGGCGCAGTCGGCGATCGGACACAGCCCGGTCGTGACGTTCGTCGCCGGAGCCATCGCCATCAGCGCGATGATTCTCCCGGGAATCTCGGGGTCGCTCCTGCTTCTTATCCTCGGGCAGTACTTCTTCATGACCGACGCCCTCTCGACGTTCAGAGACGGCGTGGTCGGCCTGCTCGGCGGCGGCAGCCTCGACGCGCTCGCCGGCCCGTTCGTCACCATCGTCACGTTCTGCTCGGGGGCGCTCGTCGGGCTGTTCACCGTCGCTCACGCCGTCGACTGGGCGCTCGAACACTACCGCGAGGCGACGTTCGCGTTCCTCATCGCGCTCATTCTCGGTGCACTCCGTGCACCCGTCACGCAGCTATCGACGAGCCTCGCCGAACACGGCGGGTCGTGGACGACGGAGGTACTGGGCGTCTTCGTCGCCGCGGCGCTCGTCGGCGGCGTACTCGTCGTCGCCATCGACCGCATCGCTGGTATCGACCTCGACTGAGAACCGGATTGTTCGCGTTACCCCCGCTGAACGGCGAGATTTCGGACGTCACCGCCGCAGTCGGCGCACGCTGTCACCGATCCGATTCCGCCGAACGGTCCGTTGGACGGACTCAGCGTGACGCGACGAAGAGGAACGTCTCCGGTCGCGACTCGGCGCGGTCGACTGTGAAGCCGGCGTCTTCGAGCGCCGACACCGCGTCGCCGAGGCTGTATCGTTCGTCGGTCGGCGGACCGTCTCCCCCCTCGCCGGTCGCGCTCCAGTCGACGACGACGAGACGGCCGCCGGGTCGGAGGACGCGTGCGAGTTCCGCGAGCGACTCCGCGCTGGCGAACTCGTGGTAGGTGTTCGTCGAGAACGCCGCGTCGAGCGCGTCGTCGTCGAACGGGAGCGAAACCACGTCGGCGACGACAGTCTCGACTGACTTGGGGAGGCCCTTCTCGCGGTAGATGTCGTGCATCGCCTCCTGTACGTCGACCGCGTAGAGATGGCCGACGTGCGGGGCCACGTCGTCGGTGTAGAACCCGGTGCCGCTGCCGAGGTCCGCGACGGTCATCTCGGCGTGGGGACGGAGCGCCGCGAGCAGTTCCTCCCGGGAGCAGTAGCGGTAGCGACTCTCGTCTTCGAGGGCGTCGGCGCGGTCGACGTCGTACGTATGGAATCCCATGGCGGGCGTTCGCACGGTGAGGTTAGGAAAGTATCGGGCGGATCTGTGGCCTCGACGGACGAGCGAAACACCGGACTGTCTCGCCCGAGAGTCGAACCCGTGAACGTCAGAGTAGCGACACCGGACGACGCTTCGGCGGTCGCCGATATCGCGCGGGAGTCGTGGCACGCCGCGTACGACGAACTCGTCGTCGTCGCCGCCGTCTCCGACCTTCGAGACGAGTAGACCCGCCGCCGGGTCAGTACAGTTCGTCCAGTTGCACCGTCTCGTCGAGGACGAGACGCGGCCCCGCGCCGGTCTCTACGAACTGTTCGGCGTCGACGAGGGTTCGCTCGCCCGCCTCGGAGTCGAACGCGGCGCGCATCGCCTCGTTGTCTTCGAAGTACAGTTCGAGCACGCCGTCGTACTCGGTGCGTTCGGGGTCCTTCGGAACCGACGTGACGTACTTCTGCAGTCCGGGCATCTCCTCGGCGATGGGGCTGTGTTCGTTCAACCAGTAGTCGACGAACTCCTCGTGACTCATCCCGTCGCGACGCACCAGCAGTTCTACCAGTTTGATCATACAGAACCCGCTGCGAGAGACGACTTGCCTCTATCGGTTACAGTCGTCGGCGCTCGGGCGTTTGACCGGTGTGAGGACCTGTTGGCCCCGACGAGTCGAGGTTCGCTTGTACGCTACGGGAATACGTTTAACTCGCTCGGCACGCTTCTGAGAGGTATGAGTAGTGGTGTCCGACTCCGCCGACCGACAGACAGAATCTGTGAGCGCTGCGGCCGCCGCGAGGCGTGGAGCGACGAGAGCGAGTCGTGGCGCGTCGTCGTCGACGACGCCGACGGACCACAGGCCGGGAGCGTCCACTGTATCCACGAGTGGGACATCAACGGGAACTTCCTGCCCATCGAGGGATAGCCGACGGTCTCCACCGCATTCATGCCCACCGCCTACATCACCGCCCCCGAGAGCGACGCGGCGACGCTCGCGCGAGCGCTGGTCGACGAGCGACTGGCCGCCTGCGTGAACCGGCTCGATTGTTCCTCGACGTACCGCTGGGAGGGGGAAGTCGTCGACGAGAACGAAGTCGTGCTGCTGGCGAAGACGACCGACGACGCCTACGACGCCCTCCGCGACCGGGTGCTCGAACGCCACCCGCACGAGACGCCCTGTATCGAGCGGTTCGACGAGGACGACGTGCTCGACTCGTTCGCGGCGTGGCGGGCCGGAGCGGTCGAGTCCGGCGAGGAGTGACCGGCGACTCGCCACGCTACCGCAGCGACTCCAGCACCGAGAGCGTCCCGTCGCTGTAGCCCTCGTCGAGGACCGTGCCGGCGGCGCCGCGGGCGCGGGCGTCCGCGTTGGCGACGGCGTACGATTCGTCGACCACCTCGAACGTCGAGACGTCGTTCTCGCTGTCGCCGACGGCGACGAACGTCGCCGGGTCCAGAGAGAGCGTCTCGCAGACCGCTCTCAGTCCCTTCCCCTTCGAGACGCCCGGCGACTTGACGTGGTAGGCGTAACCGGTGTCGACGACCTCCATCCCGTACTCGTCGGCGACCGCTCGCAGGAGCGCCTCGTCGGCGTCGACGTTGACGGCGATTTCGGTCTCGCGCCAGCGGTTCGCCGTGTCCGCTTCGCCCCATCCGAGGTCGCCACCGCGTTCGACGAACTCCGCCGCGACCGCCTGTGCTCGCTCGCGGTCGCCGGTGAACGTCACCTCGTCGGCCGCGTAGACGACGCCGCCGTTCTCGGCGACTACTGTTTCAGGAATGCCGACGAAGTGACAGAGCGCGACCGGGTAGGGAAACGACTTGCCGGTGGCGAGAACCACGGGTGCATTCCAGTTCCGAAGCACGTCGAAGAGTCGCGGGTCGACCGACCCGTCGGCGCGGGTGAGCGTTCCGTCGATGTCGAGCGCGAGAGGCGGAGCCATACCGGGTGTTCGTCGTCGAGCCGATAAACGTCGCCTTCTCGCGAGCGGGTCGGATATTCGAGACGCGTCTGTCGTCCCGCTGGTAGACGACGAAGACCACAGAGATGCCAGTATACCGAAATCTCGGTTCGACGGGTCCGAAGACGGATCTCTCAGCGAGGAAAGCTTTTGCCCCGTTTTCACTATTGATACCACGCACCATGAAGAAACTCATCAACGACCCGGAGAATTACGTAGACGAGATGCTCGACGGGATGGTCGCCGCGCATCCGGACCGCCTTCGTCGACTCGACGGGACGAACGTACTCGTTCGCGCCGACGCACCCATCGACGGCAAGGTGGGCGTCGTCTCCGGCGGCGGGAGCGGTCACGAACCGACGCACGCCGGCTACATCGGCGACGGAATGCTCGACGGCGCGGCGGCGGGCGAGGTGTTCACGTCGCCGACGGCCGACCAACTGGAGGAGATGGTCCGCGCCTGCGACGCCGGCGAGGGCGTGCTCTGCGTCGTCAAGAACTACGAGGGCGACGTGATGAACTTCGAGACGGCCGGCGAGATGGCCGAGATAGAGGACGTCGAGGTGGCCGAAGTCGTCGTCGACGACGACGTCGCCGTCGAGGACTCGCTGTACACGAGCGGTCGCCGCGGCGTCTGCGGCACCATCTTCGTGCACAAGATTGCCGGCGCGAAAGCCGCCGAGGGTGCCGACTTGGAGGAGGTCCGGACGGTCGCCGAGAAAGTCGTCGACAACGTCGGCACGATGGGGATGGCGCTCACCTCCTGTATCACGCCCGAGAAGGGCGAACCGACGTTCGACCTCGGCGACGACGAGATAGAACTCGGCATCGGCATCCACGGCGAACCGGGCGTCAAACGGACCGAGGTGATGAGCGCCGACGAGGTCGCCGACCACCTCACCGAGCAGGTGCTCGACGACCTCGACCTCGACGACGGCGACGAAGTCGCCACCATCGTCAACGGGATGGGCGGCACGCCGCTGTCGGAACTGTACATCGTCAACCGGCGCGTCCAGAAGGTGCTCGACGACCACGGCCTCGACACGTGGGACGCGTGGGTCGGCGACTACATGACGTCGCTCGACATGATGGGCTGTTCGGTCACCGTCCTGCGATTAGACGACGAACTGAAAGAGCTGCTCGGTGCGCCCGCCGACACGCCCGCGCTCAAGCAGCGCGACTGAGTGCGTCCACCCTACTGTTTTTGAGTGATGGGGCGGCCAGATCGCTCGTGTCCTGACGAACGCCGCGCGACGCTTCGCGGGAGTACGACACCGCGTCGCGCGAGCGAAGTCACCGGTCGTGTCGTCTGTCCGCTATCGACTACGTTGTCGTGACTGCCGAGCGACGCAAACACTTTGCGCCGCGCCGTCCGTGTACCAGACATGGCAGACGCGGAGATTCAGCGGGAGGCTATCTTGGCGGCCGTCGACAACGTCGCCGCGCGCATCGCTGAGGAGAAAGCGTACCTCACGGAACTCGACTCGGCCATCGGCGACGCCGACCACGGGGCGAACATGGACCGCGGCTTTCGGGCCGTCGTCGAAGCTGTCGAGGACGACGACACCGACGGGATGGAGGCCGACGAACTCGTCAAGTTGGTTGGGAAGACCATCATCTCGAACGTCGGCGGCGCTGCGGGACCGCTGTACGGCGGGTCGACGATGCTCGCCAGCAAGGAACTCGAAGGCGGCATCACCGCCGAGACGAGCGTCGCGTTCGCGGAGGCGTATCTCCAGAAAGTCCAAGACCGCGGGAAAGCCGAGATCGGTGCGAAGACGATGGTCGACGCGCTCGTCCCGGTGGTCCACACCTACAAGAAGTCCATCGAACAGGACGACCTGCCGCCGCTGACCGCGCTCTCGAAGGCAGTCGACGCTTGCGAGCGCGGCGTCCGATACACCGTGCCGCTGCGGGCGCGGAAGGGTCGCGCCTCCTACCTCGACTGGCGCTCCGTCGGCCACCAGGACCCCGGCGCGACGAGCACGCTGTACATCCTGGAGGAACTGCTCGAAACCGCCGAGGAGTATCTCGACGGCGAAGTGGTGCGCGACGCCCGGTCGCCGGACGTCCCGGACGAGCCGCCCGAGGAGGTAGCCGACGAACCGCTCGGCGAGGGGGACGAGTAGATGGTCGGCCTCGCCGTCGTCTCTCACAGCGAGAAGGCCGCGGAGGGGATCTGTGACATCGCCGCACAGATGGGCGGCAGCGACGCTCGTATCGAACCCGCCGGCGGCGACTCGGACGGCGGGATCGGCACGAGCGTCGACCGAATCGAGGCCGCCATCGCCGACGCCGACGACGGCGACGGGGTCGTCGTCCTCGTCGACCTCGGGAGCGCGGTGATGAACGCCGAGCTCGCGGTGGAGATGGGCGACGCGACCGTCCGAATCGCCGACGCACCGATACTGGAAGGGGCGCTCAACGCCGCCGTCGAGGCGAGCGGGTCGAAGGCGACGCTGGAATCGGTCGTCAACGCCGCTGAGGAGGCACGAGAGTACCGAAAGCTGGACTGAACGATCAGTCGGGAGACCCTCCCGACGGTCGCGACCCGTCGCCGCGGTCGTCGATCGGTTCGGTTAGTGTGAATGTATGTCTCCCTGAGTCGGGAAACCGCTTATCTCACTACTCGTCGACCACAGTTCAAGGAAGACGGGCATCCGGAGAGCAGTCATCGCGACAGCTCAGAGAGGAACCAGAATAAATGACAACGATCGCAGAGCTACGTACCCCGGCCGAACAGTTCGCCCTCGGAGAACTCTTCGAGAGATGTCCGAGTGTCTCTATCGACGTGCTCCGAACGGCGGCGCACGGCGCGGCGTCCCCGGCTTCTCTCCTGTGGTTCGATGGCGAGTCCGCGGACGTCGGAACCGCCCTCGCCGCGGACCCGTCGGTGGAGGCGGCGACCCTTCTCGCGGATCTGAACGGAAAGTGGCTCTACCAGGTGGAGTGGAAGCGGCCGGTTAGAGATGCGCTCGCGACGCTACTCGGTGAGGCGACGCTGCTCGGAGCCTCCGCGGAGGAGGGTACGTGGCGCTTCCGGACGCTGTTTCCGCGTCACGAGCAGCTCGCGTCGGCGCACGAAAAGTGGGAGTCGAACGGATTCCCGATAACCGTCGAGCGAATCTCGGAACTCGACGAGACGTTCGGGCGCAGCGAGTTCGCGCTCACCGACGAACAGCGGGAGGCGTTCGTCGTCGCCCACCAGCGGGGCTACTTTAAAGTGCCGCGGGACGTGACGCTCACCGAACTCGCCGACGAGATCGGCATCACACAGCAGGCGCTCTCGGAACGACTCCGACGGGCACACAACTCGCTGGCCGAGAGCACGCTCCACCTCGCCGAAATCACCGAAGACGAGACCAAACCGTTGGGGTGACCGACCGAGACGCGACTGTCGGAGGGTAAGAGGAGAAGTGTCGCGCCGAAACGTCAGTACGTCGGGTGTTCGAGAACCCACCGTTCGACGACTGCCCTCGACGTGTCGCGGACGCCACAGATTTAGGAGGAGTTCGCGCCGAGCGCGAGCGACTGCGTCCGACCGACGAAGAGGACGAGAGGTTGGTTAGAGCCCGAGCGTCGGCACGTACGACGAGTCGGGGAGAATACCCACGATTGCCAGAAGCGCGATGACGAGCGACCCGAAGACGATGGCCGCCGCCGGCGGGTCCCAGTGGGTGTCGCCATGCGCGTAGAAGACGCGCTGGAACGCTTCGCCGAACAGTCCCGAGATGAGGCCGAAGAACGCCCCCGCGAGGAGGCCGACGACCGTCGCTCCGGCCGGGTCACCGCCGACGGCGGCGACCGCACCCGCGCTCCCGATGAGCGTGATGTGGTGGGTGACCGGAATCTGTTCGACGCCGCAGTTTAGGAACACCAGCGTCGCCGCGCTGATGCCGAACCCGAGGAAGACGAGTCCGGTTTCGAGCGCGATGAACGCGCCGAGCAGACCGCCGAAGATACTGAGCGTGGCGACGTTCACCCACTTGTACTGGTGGGGGAGCCACGGCTCGACTGCGAAGCGCGACTTCGTCGCCATTCCGCCGTCGGAACGCAGTTGGTCCGTTCCACCGTCGACTGCGGCTTCGCCGCCGCCGCCGCCCGCGCGCATCTCCTCGCGCTCGAACGGAGACATGTCGAGGAGGCTGCCGCCCCGAACGTCGCCGATGAGCGAGTAGCCGAAGGCGAGTCGGTGGATGAGCGCCGAGAGGACGACGCCCATCGCGATGGCGTCCCACGGCAGGAGGAAGACGGCCGAAAGCTGAGTCAGCCAGTAGCCGACGACGCCGAACACCGCGCCCACGAGAAGCACGTCGGGCTTCGTCCCCTGCGCGAAGGCGATGTTCTTCGCCTCGTGGTAGTCGAAGCCGGTGTCCATGTAGCCCTGTTTGGCGGCGTACGCCGCCGCGGCCGCGCCGCCGGCGAAACTGATGGCCGGCGAGAACGGCGGCCCGAAGGCGATAGCGCCCGTGATACCGGCCGCCTCCGGATTCACGTACTCGGCGACCTGCCCGGCGATGACCATGAAGCCGGTGAAGATGAACGCCGGGAGCGCGCCCAGCGCCGCGCCGAACGCGCCACCTGCGAGCGCCGCCAGAATCATCACCGGGTCGACGAAGACGCCGAAACTGGTCTGCATCACCGGAACGAAACCGGCGAGACCGACTGCGGTCAACGATCCGAGTTTCAGCATCGTCAGTCACTCCCGTCGCGCGCCCAGTCGAGCGAGCGTTTGACCGCCTCCTGCCAGCGCTCGTGGCGGGCCTCGACGTCGTCTTTCTCCTCCGATTCGAACTCGCGGTCGACCTGCCAGTTGTCACGCAGTTCGTCGACCGTCTCCCAGTACCCGACAGCCAGTCCCGCTGCGTAGGCAGAGCCCAACGCCGTCGTCTCGTCGACCTGCGGGCGAACGATGGTCGACCCGACGATGTTCGCCTGGAGTTGGCAGAGGAAGTTGTTCTTCACCGCGCCGCCGTCGACGCGGAGGTCGGTCATGTCGATGCCGGAGTCGGCCTCCATCGCGTCGGCGACGTCCCTCGTCTGGAAGGCGATAGATTCGAGCGCCGCGCGGACGACGTGCTCGCGGCGTGTTCCGCGGGTCATCCCGACGATGGTGCCGCGGGCGCGGCCGTCCCAGTGCGGCGCGCCGAGGCCCGTGAACGCCGGAACGAAGTAGACGCCGTCGGTCGAGTCCACGCTCCGCGCGAGCGTCTCGCTCTCGGAGGCGTCCGAGATGAGCGTCATGTCTTCGAGCCACTCGATGGCCGCGCCGGTGACGAAGATAGCGCCTTCGAGGGCGTACTGCACCGGTTGGCCCGAGCGCTGGAAGCCGACGGTCGTCAGCAGGCCGTGTTCGCTCTCGACGGCCTCCTCGCCGGTGTTCATCAGCATGAACGACCCGGTGCCGTAGGTGTTCTTCGCGTCGCCCTCGTCGAAACACGTCTGGCCGAACAGCGCCGCCTGCTGGTCGCCGAGTGCACCTGCGACGGGTACCTCGGTGTCGAGGAACCCCTCGGAGTCGGTCGTCCCGTAGTAGTTGTCGTCGGAGGAGGGACGGACCTCCGGGAGCATCGCCATCGGGACGTCGAACTCCTCGCAGAGTTCGTCGTCCCAGTCCATCTCGTGGATGTCGAACAGCATCGTCCGCGATGCGTTCGTCACGTCGGTGATGTGGTTGCCCGTCAGTTTGTAGATGAGCCACGTGTCGATGGTGCCGAACAGCACCTCGCCGTCCTCGGCGCGCTCGCGGACGTCCGCGGGTCGCGCCCGTTGCATCTTCATCGGGTCGGCGTTGTCGAGCAACCACTCGGCTTTCGTCGCCGAGAAGTACGCGTCGGCTTCGAGTCCGGTTTTGCCGCGAATCCACTCGACTTTGTCCTCCTCCTGCAACTGTTCGACGCGATCGGTCGTCCGGCGGTCCTGCCAGACGATGGCGTTGTGGACCGGCGTTCCGGAGTCGGCATCCCACAGCAGCGTCGTCTCACGCTGGTTCGTGATGCCGATAGCCTCCAACTGGTCGGCCGACAGGTCGGCGTCCTGAAGCGCGGTCGTTATCACAGACTGCGTCTTCTCCCAGATCTCGGCCGGGTCGTGTTCGACCCATCCCGGTTCCGGATATATCTGTTCGTGTTTCTCGTACGCGCTGGTGACGACGCGTCCGCTATGGTCGAAGACCATGAATCGCGTGCCCGTCGTTCCTTGGTCGATAGCGCCAACGTACGTCTCTGTTGCCATATTGTGTTCACCCTCTCGTGTGTCGGACGTTGTCCGCACGTCACGCTGGCGTGCTAGCGTCCTACACCACAATGGAAAACCGCGAAAGAAGATGATAAACGTTGCTCACTTTTCAACCGTATAGCCGGACGGAGTGGCGCAAAAGCAATTATTTCGTGTACAGTCACTACTCCAGTAGTTTCTACTTTCTGGCTAAATCGCTGCGTTAGTACTTTATCGAAGGCAGAACAGTCCGATTCGACGGAGGTAGAGTGAAGTCTCCACGAACCCTCGTCACTGTGAACCAATGACTGACTCACCCCACGTGCTCGTCGTCGGGGGCGGGTCGACCGGTTGCGGTATCGCGCGCGACCTCGCGATGCGCGGCCTCGACGTCACCCTCGTCGAACGAGGTAACTTGACCCACGGCACCACCGGTCGGATGCACGGCCTGCTTCACAGCGGCGGGCGCTACGCCGTCTCCGACCAAGCAAGTGCGAAAGAGTGTATCGAGGAGAACCGCGTTCTTCGGGATATCGCCTCCCACTGCGTCGAGATGACCGGCGGCCTCTTCGTCCAGAAACCCGACGACCCCGACGACTACTTCCAGGAAAAGTTGGAGGGCTGTCGCGAGTGCGACATCCCCGCCGAAGAGCTCACCGCCGAGGAAGCCCGAGAGATCGAACCCTTCCTCGCGAAAGACATCGAACGAGCGATTAAGGTCCCCGACGGGGCCATCGACCCCTTCCGTCTCTGCGTCGCCAACGCCGCCAGCGCTCAGGAGTACGGCGCGCGCATCGAAACCCACGCCGAAGTCATCGACGTCCTCGTCGAATCGGGAGCGGTCGTCGGCGTCGAAGTGAAACACGATTCCGGGCCGGGAAAGCGCGTCCACCGCACGCCCGGGACGACCGAGGAGATTCGCGCCGACTACGTGGTGAACGCGACGGGCGCGTGGGCCGGCCAACTCGGCGAGATGGCCGGCGTCGAGGTGGCCGTCCGGCCCTCGAAAGGCGTCATGACCATCATGAACACTCGCCAGGTCGACACCGTCGTCAACCGCTGTCGGCCCAAAGGCGACGCCGACATCGTCGTCCCCCACGAGACGACTGCGATTCTCGGCACGACCGACGAGGAAGTCGAGGACCCCGACGACTACCCCGAAGAACAGTGGGAAGTGGATCTGATGATCGACACCCTCTCCGAGCTGGTCCCGATACTCAAGGAAGCCCGGACGATTCGCTCCTTCTGGGGTGTCCGTCCGCTGTACGAACCGCCGGGGACGGGTACTACGGACCCCACCGACATCACGCGCGACTTCTTCCTGCTCGACCACGAGGAACGCGACGATCTGCCCGGCATGACCAGCATCGTCGGCGGGAAGTTCACCACGTATCGGATGATGGCCGAGAAGATCTCCGACCACGTCTGCGAGCAGTTCGGCATCGACGCGGTCTGCCGCACCGCCGACGAACCGCTCCCGGGTAGCGAGGATTTCTCGGTCCTTCGAGACTACATGGACGAGTTCGGCCTCCGCTCGCCAATCGGCCGCCGCAGCGTCCAACGCCTCGGCTCGCGCGCCGACGAAGTGCTCAAGACCGGCGAACCGAATCCAGTAGTTTGCGACTGTGAGGCGGTTACTCGCGCCGAGATTCAGGACGCTATCAGCCAGTCCGGGTCTGACCTCAACGCCGTGCGCATCCGCACGCGCGCGTCGATGGGTAACTGTCAGGGCGGCTTCTGCTGTCATCGCATGGCCGCCGAACTCTCGCCGGAATACGACGAGCCAACGGCACGAGACGCGCTCGACGAACTGTTCCAGGAGCGCTGGAAGGGCGAGCGACACGCGCTGTGGGGCGAACAGCTCTCGCAAGCGATGTTGAACTACGCGCTCCACGCGACGACGATGAACCGCGACGGCGACCCCGCGGCACTGGACGGAGCCGTCGACTTCGCCGCCTTCGACGGCGGGGTCGGCGTCGACGCGAGTGACGGTGAAACCGGTCAGTCGGGCGCGACAGCCGCCGACGGGGGTTCCGCGAGCGAAACGAGCGGAACCTCGTCGCAAGCGAGGCGCAGCGACGGTAGTCGCCGACGCGACGACCGAGGTGAGTACTGATGCCGATTCGAGAAAACGTGATCGTCGTCGGCGGTGGGTTGACCGGGTCGATAGCCGCACTCTCGGCCGCCGAGACGGGGGCGAGCGTCCGCCTCGTCTCCTACAAGAAGAGTACCTTGCGCTTCGCCAGCGGCCTCGTCGACGTGCTCGGCTATCCGAACGGCGACGGCCCCGTTTCGGACCCATTCGCCGCGCTTTCGTCGCTCCCCGACGACCATCCGTATTCGCTCGTCGGCGAGGGAGCGATTCGCGACGGTCTCTCGCTGTTCGACGAGGTGACCGGCGACGGTTATCGCGGGAGTCACACCGACGCGAACGCGTTGGTTCCCACCTACGGCGGCACGGTCAAACCGACCGCTCGGTATCCGACGGCGTCGGCAGCGGGCCTCGCCAGCGACGCTCGGTCGATGCTCGTCGTCGGCTTTCGCTCCCTGACTGATTTCGACGCTCGACTCGTCTCCGACCACCTCGAAGCGGCGGGCGTCCCCTTCGACGTTCGCGGTGCCGAGTTGTCGTTCCCCAAAGAGTACCGCGCGGATGCGAAGGTGACGAGATTCGCCAAAGCGCTCGATACAGACGAGGAGATCCGTTTCGCGGGACGCTCGGTGGGCATGCGCGAAGCGGTCGCCGAGACCGTGAAACCGCGGCTCAAAGGGGCCGAACGCGTCGGCTTTCCCTCGTTCTTGGGCGACGAACACGCGTCAGAGGTTCGTACGGACCTCGAATCACAGCTCGGTGCGGAGGTGTTCGAGATTCCGATGGGACCGCCGAGTTTCCCCGGACTGCGACTCGAAGACGCGCTGTTTGCGGCGCTCGACGACGCTGGCGTGAGGATTAGTTCTGGAAACCCGGTCGTCGACTACGAAGCCGACGGCGACCGGTTGCAAGCGGTGTACGTCGACCGCAAGCGCACGAGAGTGCCGTATCACGCCGACGAGTTCGTGCTCGCGACCGGGGGGTTAGTCGGCAAAGGCATCGACTCCGATCGATCGCGCGTCCGAGAACCGATTTTCGGTTCGTACGTTCCCCACCCGTCCGACCGCTACGACTGGTTCGACACCGACGCCTTCGGCGACCACCCGTTCGCAAAGTTCGGCGTCGTCGTCGACGACGAAATGCGCGTCGTGGGCGTCGAGAATTCCCCGCGGTTTTCGAACTTACGGGCGGCGGGTGCGGTCGTCGGCGGTGCCGACGGCGCGGCCGAGAAATCGAGCAGTGGAATCTCCCTCGCGACCGGCGTCGTCGCCGGACGAGGCGCAGGAGCGAGTATCTAATAGCACCCATGAGCGACGCAGAAACCCCAGCCGACACGACGAACCCGAACGTGGCACAGGACGACTTCGAACCCGTACAGGTCTTCCCGGAAGCAGAGGAGATGGACCTCAGACCCGGCGCGGACAACTGTTACAAGTGCACGACCTGCGACTCGGCGTGTCCGGTCGCCGAAGTCGACGACGAGTTCCCGGGTCCGAAGTTCCAGGGTCCCGAGCAGTGGCGACTCAAGCGCAAAGAAGACGAGGACATCGACGCGTCGGTGATGGACTGCTCGAACTGCATGCGTTGCGATAATGCGTGTCCCTCCTCGGTGCCGCTGAGTCAGATGCACAACACCGCCCGCGGCGAGTTCGTCGACGAACAGATGGAGAAACTGTCGCGCGAGTACATCCGTAACCGTCTCTTGGCGAACTACCGGACGATGGCCGAACTCGGGAGCAAGGCGCCGCGGTTGACGAACTTCGTGATGGGTCTCGGCGCCACCAAACTGTTCAACGAGAAGGTGTTGGGCGTCACCTCCGAGCGGGAGTTCCCCGAGTTCGCCGAGCAGACCTTCAGAGGGTGGTGGAACGAACGCGGCGGCCCACAAGTTCGGTCGGAAGACAAGCGCGTGGCGTACTTCCACGGCTGTTACTCGAACTACAACACGCCCGAGGTGGGTAAAGCGATGGTCCGCGTCTTCGAGGAGTTCGAATACGAGGTCGTCGTGCCGAAACAGCGCTGTTCGGGTACCCCGATGTTCGCCAACGGGATGCTCGACGACGCGAAACGCGCCGCGGGCATCAACGTCGATACTTTTTCGGGCCTCATCGCCGACGGCTACGACGTCATCGCCTCCTGTACCTCGTGTTCGATGTCTCTGAAACAGGAGTACCCGGAACTGTTCGACTTAGAGGGCATCGAGGACGTCTCGGCGCACACCTACGAGGCGATGGAGTATCTCCGCATCCACGAAGATTTGCAGGGCGCACTCGCCGACAGCGAGGTGGCCGGACAGACGTATGCGTATCACGCGCCGTGTCACGCCCGAAACCAGGGCCTCGACCGGCAGGCCGTCGAACTCTTCAGAGACGTGGATGGCGTCGAAATCGAGGACGTCGGCCCCTCCTGTTCGGGTATCTCGGGGACGTACGGCTGGAAGTCCGAGAAGTACGAGACGTCGATGAAGATCGGCGAGGAGATGTTCGAGCACATGCACCACGCTTCCGGGAACGTGGGCATGACCGAGTGCCCGACGTGTTCGATGCAGATGGAACACGGAACGGGCTACGAGATTCGACATCCCCTGCAGGTGCTCGAAGAGGCGCTCGCGTAGCCGACGTACACGATTTTTCGCCCGACAGCGGCGACTCACGCAGGGCTTTTCCTCGTCGGGTCCTAACCCCCGAGTGGAGATTGTGGGCGAGAGAATCGCCCGACGACTATGACTATCCAAACTGAAGTGTTCGTCATCGGCGGTGGAGCAACGGGTGTGGGAATCGCGCGCGATCTCGCGATGCGCGGCCTCGACGTCGTCGTCGCCGAACGCGGCGGCCTCGCCAGCGGTACCTCCGGACGGTCGCACGGACTCCTCCACAGCGGCGCGCGGTACGCCGAAGCCGACGAACTCGGCGCGGAGGAGTGCATCCGGGAGAACCGAATCCTCAGAGACATCGCGGGCTACTGTATCCGCGACACCGGCGGTTTCTTCGTCCAGTTACCCGAGGACGACCCCGAGTTCTTCGACGAGAAGGTGGCCGCCTGCGAGCGAATCGGCATCGACACGGAAGTGCTCAGCGGCGAGGAGGCGCAGGAAGAGGTACCGGGACTCGCTCCCGACGCCGAGCGGGTGATGCGAGTCCCCGACGGCGTCGTCTACCCGTCGCGTCTCGTCGCCGTCAACGCCGCCAGCGCCGCCGACCACGGTGCGGAGATACTCGTACACGCGCCCGTCACCGACGTACATGTCGAAGCGGGCCGGGCAACCGGTGCGACGCTCGGCGGTGAGGTCGACGACGACGTCGAAGCCGAGTACGTCGTCAACGCCGCCGGGACGTGGGCCGGCGAGTGTGCGGCACTCGCGGGCGTCGACGTGGAGATGCGACCGACGAAGGGGGTGATGGTCTCGGTCGACTATCCGGGACTCGGACCGGTACTCAACCGCTGTCGCCCGCCCGCAGACGGCGACATCGTCGTCCCGCACGAGACGCAGGCGGTGCTGGGGACGACGAGCATCGAGGTCGACGACCCCGACGAGTTCGACGAGGAGCACTGGGAGGTCCAGAAGATGGTCGAGGAGTGCTCGAAGATGCTCCCCGACGTGGCGACGAGCGAGATTCTGCGCACGTGGTGGGGCGTCCGTCCGCTGTACGCGCCCGACGAGGCCGAGCGCGAGACGATGGACGGCGGCGAGGGCGACGCCCGCGGCATCTCGCGCGGCTTCTTCCTGCTCGACCACGAGGGCTACGGCGTCGCGAACTTTGCGAGCATCGTCGGCGGCAAACTGACGACGTACCGGATGATGGCCGAGGAGACGGCCGACCACGTCTGCGAGGCGCTCGGCGTCGACGAACCGTGTCGCACCGCCGAGGAGAAGTTACCTGGAGTCGACGACGAGCGCGAATTAGATCACTTCGTCGCCGAGTACGACGCGCGCTCGCCGTCGGACGAGGACGTGCTGACGGCGGACTGAGACGCGATTGCGTCAGTTCAGTTCTGTTCTCGAAGCGCGCGCTTCGAGGCCGCGTCTTCGCCGTCGCTTCCGCGGCGAGTGGCTTCGTCGGCGTTCAACAGCCTGTCCAACCGGCGCTCGAACTCCTCGTCGGAGAGCTCTCCGGCCGCGTACTTGCGCTTCAGCACCTCCGACGGATCGGTGTCGGCGACGCGCTTGGCCGCCGGCGTCGACGGTGAGTCGGCCCGACCGTACTCCTCCGGCGACTCGACGTTGCCGATGAGCGAGAGGTACACCGGCCAGAGCGTCAGTACCGTCAGCAGCGCGGCGACGACGCCGACACCCGCCGCGAGCAGTCCCGTGAGAAACCAGACGAAGCCGAAGGAAGCCAGTCCGAAGATCGCGAGCAGGAACGCGCCGCCGGAGAGGGAGCCCGTCGCCGACGCGAGGAGGACGCGGCCGAGCGTCCCGTCGGGCGTGTAGTGTTCGACGAGGCGGTGCGACTGACGGAGGGTCGACTGCTCGGGCGGGCGTCCAACCATACAACGAGATAACAGATAGGGTGTAAAACAGTTCTGGAACGGTCAATCGGCTGAATGCACGAGGTCGGTGCGCGCCGCTCAGTCGTCCTGCGCCGACGCCGACCGCTCGGCGACGCGGGCGATGCCGATGGTCACCTCGACGCCCTCGACGTCCCATTCCTCGCGGAGGTCGAACTGTTCGTCGTCGTCGACGAACTCGCTGGTTCGCGTCTCCTCGGCGATGAACTCGCGGTTCTCGTCGACGAACTCGGCGACGCGGTCGTCGGCGACGTCGACGTACGCGCGGATGGTCTCCTCGACGTCGAGGTCGAGCTGTTTGCGCATCTCCTGCATCCGGCGGACGACGTCGCGGGCGTACCCCTCCGACTCGATGTCGTCGGTCAGTCGAGTGTCGACGTACACCGTCCCGCTCTCGAACTCGGCGGCCGAGAGGTACTCGGGAGGCTCGGCGTGGAACTCGACCATCTCCTCGTCGAGTTCGTACGTCTCGCCGTCGACCTCGGCGACGAGCGTTCCGTCCTGCGTGAGTTCGTCCCGAGACGCGCCCTGGACCGCTTCCATGACGTTCTGGGCGTCACCGCCGAAGGCGGGGCCGATGACGCTCATCTGCGGGTCGGCGCGCTCGACCAGTTCGTCGAAGCCGTCGACGACTTCGAGCGACCGGCTGTTGACCCGTTCGAGGAGCAAGGATTCGAGCGAGCGGACCGAGTCGGCTACCTCGTCGGCGGTCGTCTCGACGACGACGCGCTGGACGGGCCAGCGGAGTTTGCGGCCGCCCTGCTGGCGGGCGTTCGCCGCCGCCTCCTCGACCCTGCGGAGGACGTCCATGTCCGCCTCCAGTTTCGGTTTGTGGCGGTCCTCGTCGACCGCAGGAGCCGACAGCATGTGCACCGTCGTCTCGCTGCCGTCGAGATGCTGGTACATCTCCTCGGCCAGGTAGGGAGTAAACGGCGCGATGAGGCGCACGGTTTCGAGCAGTACCGTCGAGAGCGTGGCGTACGCGCCGCGCTTGGAGTCGGAGTCCTCCTCCTCCCACATCCGCTCGCGGATGGCCTTCACGTAGAACCGCGAGACGTCGTCGACGACGAAGTCGAGCACCTCGTTGAGCGCGTCGTGGACGCGGAAGTCGGCCCACGCCTCGTCGACGTTCGCCTTCACGGACTGCAGCCGCGAGAGCACCCACTCGTCGACGACGGTGAGTTCGCCGTCGCTCAGGTCGGCCTCGGCGGGGTCGTAGCCGTCGAGGCGCATGTACGGCAGCGGGAAGCGGAACACGTTCCAGAGGATGTTGAGCGTCGACTGCATGTCGCCGAGGCCATCCCACTCGAACGAGAGATCGACGCCCTGCTGGTCGTGGCTCAACAGGTACGCACGGAGCGGGTCGCGACCCGCGCGTTCGATGGCCTCCTCCGGCGTGACGATGTTACCGACGGATTTCGACATCTTTCGGCCGTCCTTGTCGTTGGCGAAGCCGTGCATCAGCACCTCCTTGTACGGCACCTCGCCGACCGCGGCGGTGCCCATCCCGAGTTGCGACCAGAACCAGCCGCGGGTCTGGTCGTGCGCCTCGACGATGAAGTCGGCGGGCCACAGTTCCTCGTAGTCTTCTTCGTTGCCGGGGAAGTCGAGCGTCCCCCACGAAGCCACGGAAGAGTCGATCCAGACGTCGAACACGTCGGGGACGCGCTCGTACGTCGTCCCGTCCTCGGTGATGGTCAGCGGATCGACCGAAGGTCGGTGGAGGTCGACTTCTTCCGGATTTACGTCCTGGTCGACGCGCTCGGCGAGTTCCTCGCGCGTGCCGACGACGATCAACTCGTCGGGGTCCGGCGTCGCGTTACCCTGCGGTACCCAGATGGGAAGCGGAATCCCCCAGTAGCGCTGCCTAGAGATGTTCCAGTCGGGGGCGTCCTCGACGAAGTTTCGGAAGCGACTGTCGCGCGCCCACTGCGGATGCCACTCGGAGTCCTCGATGTTGTCGAGGAGTTCGTCTTTGACGTCGGTGATGGTGATGAACCACTGGTCGGTGGCGAGGAAGATGATGTCCGTGTCGCAGCGCCAACACTGCCCGTAGCGGTGGCGGTGGCGGCCCGAGGCGAACAGCAGGCCGTGCGAGTCGAGGTCCTCGATGATCTGGTCGTTGGCGTCGCGGACGAACGTTCCCTCGTACTTGCCCGCCGCCTCGGTGAAGTCGCCGTTGCCGCGGACCGGCGAGAACGCGTCGAGTCCCAACTCCTGGCCGCGCTCGAAGTCCTCCTGCCCGTGGCCGGGCGCGGAGTGGACGAGGCCCGTTCGGTCGGCTTCGACGTAGTCGGCGGTGTACACCTCTCTCGCACCCTCGAAGTCGGCGTGGTCCGGCACCTCGTCGGCGAGCGGGTGCTCGTACTCCCAGCCGACCATCTCTTCGCCCGTCACTTCGTCGACGACCTCGTAGTCCTCGTAGCGACCCTTCTTCAGGGCCTCTTCGACGACGGGTTCGGCGAGGTAGAGCACCTCGCTGTCTCCCTCTTTCTCGGCGCGGACGGCCTGATAGGTCATCTCGCCGTCGACGGCGACGAACGTGTTCGCGGGGATGGTCCACGGTGTCGTCGTCCAGATGACGAGATTGCCTTCTCGCCCCTTCAGCGGGAACTTGACGTAGATGCTCGGGGACTCGATCTCGTGGTACTCGACCTCGTTGTCGGCGATGGCCGTCTCACAGCGCGGACACTGGTTGATGGAGCGCTTGCCCTGACTGAGCAGCCCGTTCTCGTGGACCTGCTTGAACGCCCACCATCCGGCCTCCATGTACTCCGGCGAGAGCGTCTTGTACGGGTTCTCCCAGTCCATCCAGACGCCGATGGACTGGAAGTCCTCGTCCATGTTCTCTCTGTTGCGCTCGGCGAACTCCTTGCACTCCTCGATGAACGCCTCCATCCCGTACTCCTCGATGTCGCGCTTGGAGTCGAAGCCGAGTTCCTGTTCGACTTTCACCTCGATGGGCAGGCCGTGCATGTCGTAGCCCGGCCGGTCGGTGACGCGGTGGCCCTCCATCCGCTTGCGGCGGATGATGGCGTCCTTGAGGGTCTTGTTCCACGCCGTCCCGAGGTGCATCTGCCCCGAAGTGTACGGCGGGCCGTCGACGAAGAAGTACGAGGGGTCGTCGGCGTGCGCCTCCTTCGTCGCCTCGTAGGCGTCCGTGTCGTCCCAGTACGCCCCCGCCGAGGACTCCACGTCCTCGGGGGCGTACTGGTCTGCGACGTCTTCCATACAGGGTGCTGTCGCCCGGCGTATATCAAAACGGTGGTCCCGTGTGTACGGTTGCGAGACGACTCAGGTGCGCAGGCGTCCGACGGCGACATCACCGCTGGGCGGCGTTCGGGACTTCCGGACTCCCGTTCTCCAGCTCCAGATACACGTCCCAGACGAGGTCCGAGAGGAGGTGACCGTAGAGGACGACGGCCGTCAACAGCGCGAGCGGCGGACTCGCGAGCGCGAGCAGCGGAACCGCGACGCCGACGATGACGACGTGACTGAGCAGTCGTCGGAGCGTTCCGACCTCGCCGTGCTCGAAGATGTCGTCCTGTCCGGCGAAGACGCGCATCGGGTTCCGGAGACACTCGCGGGCGGCGCGCCAACCCCCCGTGTTGATGCGGGCGACGAGGAAGTGGTCGAAGTCGATCCCGACGCCGACGACCGCCGAGTACGCGAGGACGAACCACACCGGAAGCGAGGAGTCGGCAACGAGGACGAACAGCGCACCGAGCGCCAGCGAGATGACGAGATGGTGTTTGGAGTAGATGACGAGTCACCCGTCGTGTGAGTCACGCGGAGAGGTGATGAATCCGGGGGGCGTCTCCGTCGCGGCGAGCGAGTAGCGCCGTCACCCGAAATCCGGAAGGTCGTCGGGCGCGTCGAACTCCGCCTCCCAGTCTACGTACTCTTCTTTCAGCACGTCGCAGACGACCTGGCCTAGCTCCGTCAGTCCGGCGTTGATGGAGGACACCTCCGACCAACTGTCGAGGTCCGGGTGGACGCTTCGCTCCTTCCAGTCCTCGGGGATGCCCGGCGCGTGGTAGCCCACCCGGTCGGCGAAGTCGTCCCAGAAGAAGTCGAACTGCGAGACGAGACCGAGGTCTTCGACGATGGCCCACTCGGAGTCGCTGACCGCGGTCGTCTCGGCCCACTGCTCGAACGACTCCGCCCACGCACCCGAACGAAGAAACTCCCCGAGTTCGTCGCGTCGGTAGTCGTCGTCGGCGACGACGTCGGCGTCGTCGTACTCGCTCGGGTCGACGGCGGACAGTTCCGGCGGGTCGGGCGTGGGAACGTCGAGTGCCATGGTTCGAGCGTCGTAGGCGAGAGAGAAAAGTACCGCGACGCCGGTCGCTCGTCGGCCGCAACGGGGCCGTTCAGCGTGCG
This sequence comes from Haloprofundus halobius, assembly GCF_020097835.1. GTDB lineage: Archaea > Halobacteriota > Halobacteria > Halobacteriales > Haloferacaceae > Haloprofundus > Haloprofundus halobius. The sequence continues at coordinate 1,148,558 of NZ_CP083666.1, read as the reverse complement.
ACGGTCTCGGTCAGGCGCTCGGACTCGCTTCGCTGCCCGCGCTCGCGCGAGCGGACTCTCCATCGTTTCACGTGGGAGGGGAGCCATAGGGGAGATCGGTCGCTGAGGAGATAAACACCGCAGTTTCGCCCGAAGACGGCGACCCGAACTTACTTTCGGCCGTCCCGCGAGTCGTCAAGCGACCGTGACCACCGAGAAGGAGAAGATGCTTCGTGGCGACGCCTACGACCCGTTCGACCCGCAACTCGTCGAGGAACGGAACCAGGCGCGCTCGCTCACCCGCTGGTACAACGACACCGAAGAGACCGACGCGGAGACCCGGCAGGCGCTGTTGGCGGAACTGTTCGGCACCGTCGGCGAGAACGCGTTCGTCGAACCGCCGTTTCGCTGCGACTACGGCTCACGCATCCACGTCGGCGACGACTTCTTCGCCAACTTCGACTGTGTGATGCTCGATGTCTGTGAGATACGCTTCGGCTCACACTGCCTGCTCGGACCGGGCGTCCACGTCTACACGGCGACGCACCCGCTCGACGCCGAGACGCGACGCGAGGGCGTCGAGTTCGGCGACCCGGTCACCGTCGGCGACGACGTGTGGATCGGCGGCCAATCGGTGCTCACCCCCGGCGTCTCGGTTGGCGACTGCGCCGTCGTCGCCTCCGGAGCGGTGGTGACGAAGGACGTTCCGTCGGACGTCGTCGTCGGCGGCAATCCGGCGCGCGTGCTGAAGGAACTCTGAGCCTGCAGACGAGTCCGGGCCGCCAGACGAACCCTGCGCCCCGCAACTGTCACGAACGATTCGACGCCACGTTCTTCGGGCGGCCTCTCGAAACGGGACCCATGACCGACCTGATGGAGACGTACATCGAGAACCGCCACCTCATCCAACCGAACGACACGAACAACTACGACATGGCCCACGGGGGCAACGTGCTGAAGTGGATGGACACCGACGGCGCGCTGTCGGCGATGCGTTTCGCGGGGCAGACCTGCGTGACCGCCCGGATGGAGCAGGTGAACTTCGTCCAACCGATCCCGCGCGGCGACACGGCGCTGATACAGGCGTACGTCTACAAGGCCGGCGAGACGAGCATTCGCGTCCGTATCAAGGCGTTCCGAGAGAACCCCCAGACGGGCGAGACGGAGTTAACCACGGAGTCGCTGTTCGTCTACGTCGCCATCGACGAGGACCACAAGCCGTCGCCGGTCCCGGAACTGACAGTCGAGAGCGACGAAGGCGAGCGACTTCGCGAACAGGCGCTGGAGGCGGAAGCGGAGTTGGCGAACGGGCGGTAGACACGTCGTACCGCCTCTCGTACGGTTCTACTTCGAGCGAACCGAGAACCGGAACGTCTGTAGCGGTCGCGGTCTTTTGGTGCAAATTTGTGCAAGCGGCGGTACGCGAAGCGCACCCTCCGCAGTAACAAGGTGCGTTAGAAGGGGTCGTCGTCGTCCGGCGAGAGGTCGATAGCGGAAGGCGGACGTCCGGCGGTGTCGAGAATCTCGTCGGAGACGAGAATCGGGCAGTCGACGCGAACGGCGAGGGCGATCGCGTCGCTCGGGCGGGTGTCGAAGACGTAGCTCACGGGTTCACCGTCCTCGTAGCGTTCGGCGTCGAGTTTCGCGTAGAACGTCCCGTCGGAGAGGTCGTCGATGCGGACGCCATCGATAGCGCCGCCGAACTCGGTCACCATCTCCACGAGGAGATCGTGCGTCAGCGGGCGATCGAACGGTTCCCCGGCGAGGCCGAGGCGGATAGTCTGTGCTTGGTCGGCGGTGACGAATATCGGAAGGACCTCTTCGCGGGCGCGGAGGACGACGGCGGGCACGTTCGTCCCGTCGGAGCCGACGCCGACGCCGATGCCCTCCACTTCGGCAGTATGCTCCATGTTCACATGTTCGTCGTCGAGGGTAAATAGCTACCTGCGACCCGCAAATCTCGCGAACAGACGCGTGACACGGAGAGAGGCGTAAGCGATACAATCTCGAAATATGAGATATCGTCGGGTCGCGCGCTCAGCGGCGGGCGTACCAGAGCGCGAACCCGAGCGCAAGGACGACGAGGCCGCCGAGGAAAAAGGCCAGTCCCGGCGGGAACGCGGGTGTCGTCGACGACGCTGCCGCGGTCGTCTCCGCGGCGGAGGTCGCGAGCTCGGTGCTTCCGCCGTCGCCGGAGGCCGACTGCGCGACGAACGGTATCTCTCCCGTCGCGACGATCTGGACAACGAAGCTGACGGCCGCGAGGATGCCGACGCTCGCCAGCAGGCGCTTGAGCGCCGCCTTCAGACCGGCACTCTCGGACTCGCGTCCGGCGAACACCACCAGCGGCCTATCCGACGGCGCGTACACGTTCATCTCGCGGCCCTTCTCGGAGTAGACGGTGTCGACGACGCCGACGAGGCCGGCGTCCTCCAGTTTCCGGAGGTGGTACTGGACGTTCTGCAGCGAGGAGTCGACGCGCGAGGCGAGTCCCGACGGCGTGTCGGGTTCGTCGTGGAGTTTCGAGAGCAGCGTTCGAGCGGTGTCGGAGGAGAGCGCCGACAGCAGGTCGTCGGCGTCCTCGCTGTCGACGCCGATGACCCGCGGTTCCGCCTCGTCGGCGGCGGCGGTGTCGGGCGTGGAGGGCAACAATCGCGCCATGTCGAGAGAGTATCTCACCGGTGAACAAAACCGTTTTGTCAAGGAATCGCCGCTACCTGCCGCTACTCGCCGTCGCCGACGACGAGAACACGCAGGTCGTTGACGTTCGTTCCGGTCGGACCCGTCTCGACGATAGCGTCGCGGGCGTCAAGGTACGTGAACGCGTCGTTGTCCGCGAGGGCGTCGCGGGCGGCGGCCACGTCGTCGACCGTCCCGGCGTCGACGACGGCCCCTGCGACGTCGGTCCCCCCGTCTCGGCCGTCCGTGTCGACGCTCCCGAGAACGACCTCACGGGACGCTCGCCACGCCGTCGCGAACTCGATCGCGGCCGAGAGCGCGAACTCCTGGTTCGGCCCGCCGGTGCCGTCGCCGCGGACCGTTACTGTCGTCTCGCCGCCCGAGAGCACTACTGCCGGCGGGGACACCGGATTTCCGGTGAAATTTGCTTCTTCGGCGACTGCTACGTGTGTCTTCGCGGCTTCGCGCGATTCGCCTCGAACCCGAGATGAGAGGATACACGCGTCGTACCCTCTCGCTTCCGCTTCGTTTCTGGCGGCGTCGAGAGAAGTGAAGTTGCCCGCGAGCACGACGTTGCGGACGCGGTCGAAGACGGGATCGTCCGGTCGGGGAGTCTCGTCGAGTTCGGCCGCTGCGCCGCGTTCGAGTCGGGTCCTGACGGCTTCGGGCGCGTCGATGTCGTATCGCTCCAGCACGTCGAGCGCGTCGGCGTACGTCGTCTCGTCGGGCGCGGTGGGGCCGCTGGCGATGACGCTCAGGTCGTCGCCGACGACGTCGCTGAGCACGAGTCCGACTACCGTCGCGGGCGCGGCGGCGCGGGCGAGACGGCCGCCCTTGATGGCCGAGAGATGCTTGCGGACGGCGTTCATCTCGTGTATTTCCGCGCCGCTGTCGAGCAGCGCGTCCGTCGTCTCCTTGAGGTCTTCGAGACTCACTCCCTCGGCGGGAGCGGCGAGGAGCGCGCTCCCGCCGCCGGTGACGACGGCGAGCACGAGCGTCCGGTCGTCGGCCGCCTCGGCGAGGTCGAGCAGCCGTCTCGTCCCCTCGACGCCCCGCTCGCTCGGGACCGGGTGGTCGCCGACGGCGACCTCGACCCGGGAGAGTTCGGCGGGGTCGGGGACCACGACGACCCCCTCGGTGAGTCGGTCGCCGAGGCGGTTTTCGAGCGCGCGGGCGACGCCGACGCCCGCCTTGCCGCCGCCGAGGACGAACACGTCGTCGAACTCGCGGAGGTCGTAGCTGTCGTCGGCGATTTTCAGCGACTGGCCGTCGAGCGTCACCGCGTCGGCGACGGCGCGTTCGGGGTTCGCAGCGTCGATACCGGCGTCGAGACAGGCGAGCGCCGTCTCGCGGGCCTCGCTGCCGCCGAGGTCGGCGGCGTTGCGGACGAGAGTCATACCGGAGCGTCGCGCGGGGGTGACAAAAGCGTGGATGACGGTGGGCCACTTTACACGTCGAATCGAGCGGGGGCTTCGTTCAGGACTCCGACAATGATAACAGGGGTGAACTTGTAGCGGTGGTCGATGAGTAACAGAGCGGAGTCCGCCCCCGACGAGGGACGCGTGCGCGTCGTCGGTACCGCGCACGTCTCCGCCGACAGCGTCCGCGAGGTCGAAGAGACCATCGAGGCCGAGCGACCCGACGTGGTCGCCGTCGAACTCGACGAGGGACGCTACCGGCAGATGCAGGGCGAGACGCCCGACGACCTCGACCCCAGCGAACTGCTGCAGGGGAACACGGTCTTTCAGTTCATCGCCTACTGGATGCTCTCGTACGTGCAGGCACAGATGGGCGACCGATTCGACGTGAAACCGGGCGCGGACATGCTCGCGGCCGTGGAGACGGCCGAGGAACTCGGCATCGACGTGGCGCTCGTCGACCGCGACATCCAGACGACCATCCAGCGGTTCTGGGCGCGGATGGGGTTCGTCGAGAAACTCCGTATGGCGGGCGGCCTCGTCTTCGGCGTCACCGACGCCCGCGTCGTCGGCCTCATGCTCGGCCTCCTGGTCGGTCTGGTCGCTGGACCGTTCATCGCCGTGTTCGGCGGCTTTCTCGGCGTCACCGAGGCCGTGTTCGTCCGGGCGCTGGGGTCGGCCGCGCTGGGTGTCGGCTCCGGTCTCGCTATCTCGTGGGTCGCCTCCTTCGTCGTCGGCGACGGCGACAGCATCGTGGCGGGTCTCGCCGGCGGCCTCGCGCTCGCGCTGCTCGGCGGCGCGACGCTCGGCCTGACGGATCCGTTCGTCCAGTCGACGTTCACGGGGTTCATGATTCAGGTGGGCGGGAGCCTCGCGCTCGGCATCTCCGGCGGCGTCGTGGTCGGCCTGCTCGCCGGCTTCGTCATGGCTGCGACGGGGATGGACCGCGGCGAGGATATCGAGGAACTCGACATGGCTGAACTCACCGACACCGACGTGGTGAGCGTGATGATGGAGGAGTTTCGGGCGTTCAGCCCCGGCGGGGCCGAGGCGCTCATCGACGAGCGTGACGCCTACCTCGCGCACAACATCGTCGCGCTCCGCAGCCGGGGCAAAAGCGTCGTCGCCGTCGTCGGCGCGGGCCACAGAGCGGGTATCGAGAACTACCTCGAACACCCGGAGACGCTGCCGCCGATGGAGTCACTAACGGGCGTCGCCAAGAAGCGCGGCGTCCCGTGGGCGAAGATCGTCGGCGCGCTCGTCTCCGTCGGCTTCGTCGCCTTCTTCGTTCTGCTGGCGATGGCGGGCGTCAGAGACGGCTTCCTGCTTCGGCTGTTCGGCGCGTGGTTCCTCGTCAACGGCATCTTCGCCGGGGGGTTCGCCAAACTGGCGGGCGCGCGCTGGTCGTCGGCGACCGTCGGCGGCCTCGTGGCGTGGATGACCTCGGTCAACCCGCTTCTCGCGCCGGGGTGGTTCACCGGCTACATGGAACTGCGCCACACGGCGGTCAACGTCGCCGACATCGGTCGTCTGAACGAGTTGCTGACCGACGAGGAGACGCCGCTCGGCGAACTGATGGGCCAGATGTTCGACGTGCCGCTGTTTCGGCTCATCATGGTCGTCGCCATGACGAATATCGGCAGCATCGTCGCCAGCCTGCTGTTCGTGACGTACATCCTGCCGCTGTTCGGCGCGGAACTCGGCGGCGCGGAGGCCGTCACGCGGCTGATGGTCCAGGGCGCGCGCAACAGCGCGGAGATACTCTGGGGGATGGTCGCGTGAACCTCACCTTCAGCGGCCGCGAAGTGCGCGATTTGGTCGTCGCGTGGCTCGTTCTCGGTGTCGCCTTCGCGCTGTTTTTCGCTCAGGGCGACCCGTTCAGGCTCCTCGAACAGGGACTCGTCTCCGGACTCGTCGTCAGCCTCCTGACCGCGGGCGTCGGCTTCCTCCTGCACGAACTGGGTCACAAGGTCGTCGCGGTCCACTACGGACAGATTGCGGAGTTCCGCGCCGACTACAGCATGCTGTTTCTGGCGCTTTTGAGCGCGTTCCTCGGGTTCATCTTCGCCGCGCCCGGCGCGGTCCATCACCGCGGGATGCTGACCGAGCGACAGCACGGCCTCATCGCGCTCGCGGGACCGGCCGTCAACGTCGTGCTGGCGCTGGTGTTTCTGCCGTTGGCGCTCGTCGTTCCCGCCGGCGGCTTCCTCGCCGAAATGGCGAACCTCGGCGTCATCATCAACCTCTTCTTGGCCGCGTTCAACATGATTCCGTTCGGGCCGCTCGACGGCCGGAAGGTGTTCGGCTGGAGCAAGATCGTCTACGTCGTCTTCACCGTGCCGACGGCGGGCGTGACGGCGCTGCTGCTCTTCGGGTGAGCAGACCGCGGTACCGCCTCCGGCGAACGACTAAGCGACTCGCGTCCGTCTTCGAAGCTATGGAGAGTATCAACCCGGCGACTGGCGAGCAACTCGCTACCTACGACGACGACGACGAGGCGACCGTCGACGACGCCCTCGACCGAGCGACCGAAACGTTCGCGGAGTGGTGCGACACGAGTTTCGCGCACCGCTGTTCGCTGTTGAAGAAGGCGGGCGAAATACTCCGCGAGAACGCCGACGAGTACGCTGAACTGATGACCGAGGAGATGGGCAAACCCATCGCGCAGGCGCGCTCGGAGGTCGAAAAGTGCGCGTGGGTCTGTGACTACTACGCCGAGACCGCCGAGGAACATCTGCAGGACGAGATTATCGGCACCGAGGCGGACGCGCACGCGTTCGTGAGCTACGAACCGCTCGGACCGGTGCTGGCTATCATGCCGTGGAACTTCCCCTTCTGGCAGGTGTTCCGCTTCGCCGCGCCGGGCCTCGCGGCGGGCAACGTCGGCCTCCTGAAGCACGCCTCGAACGTTCCGGGCTGTGCGGAGGCCATCGAGGAGGTGTTCTCGGAGGCGGGGTTCCCCGACGGCGCGTTCCAGTCGCTTCTCGTCGGCTCGGACCTCGTCGACGGCATCATCGAAGACGACCGACTGGCGGGCGTGACGCTCACCGGCAGCGGTCCCGCCGGAAGCGCTGTCGGATCGGCGGCGGGCGAGAACCTGAAGAAATCCGTACTGGAACTCGGCGGGAGTGACCCGTTCGTCGTCCTCGACGACGCCGACGTGGAGCGCGCGGTGAGAAGCGCCGTCTACGGCCGGGTGCAGAACAACGGCCAGTCCTGCATCGCCGCCAAACGGTTCGTCGTGATGGACGAGGTGTACGACGAGTTCGAGGAACGGTTCGTCGAGGAGATGGAGGCGCTCACCGTCGGCGACCCGAAAGACGAGAGCACGGAGCTCGGCCCGCAGGCCCAGGAGAGCCTGATGGAGAGCCTCCACGAACAGGTCGAGGAGACGGCCGACGCCGGGGCGACGGTGCTCACCGGCGGCGAGCCGATGAACCGCGAGGGCGCGTACTACCCGGCGACGGTTCTGGCCGACATTCCGGACGGGACGCCCGCGTCCCACGACGAGATATTCGGTCCCGTCGCGTCGCTGTGGCGCGTCGACAGCGAGCGGGAGGCCATCGAGCGGGCGAACGACACGCCGTTCGGTCTCGGCGCGAGCGTCTGGACCGGCGACCCCGAGCGGGGCGAGCGGTTCGCGAGGGAGTTCGACGCCGGTTGTTGTTTCGTCAACGAAATCGTCAAATCCGACCCGCGGGTGCCGTTCGGCGGCGTCAAAGATTCCGGATACGGCCGCGAACTCTCCGAACACGGCATCCACGAGTTCGTCAACCGTAAGACGGTCTGGGTCCAGCACGGCGAGTCGAGCACCGGCCTCGGCTCGCTCTCGGAATGAAGGCCGCCGACCTCCTCGTGCGCTGTCTGGAGGCGGAAGGCGTCGACTACGTCTTCGGCGTCCCGGGCGAGGAACTTGAGGACGTGCTGTTCGCGCTCCGGGACTCGTCGATACGGTACATCCCGACCCGCCACGAACAGGGTGCGGCGTTCATGGCCGACGTCCACGGGCGCTTGACCGGCGACGCGGGCGTCTGTCTCGCCACGCTCGGCCCGGGGGCGACGAACCTCATCACGGGCGTCGCCGACGCTCACCTCGACAAGTCGCCGCTGGTCGCCATCACCGGACAGGGCGGCCGCGAGCGACTGCACAAGGAGAGCCACCAGGCGCTCGACGTCGTCCACACGTTCGAGGCCGTCGTGAAGTGGAACACGCAACTGAACGACGCCGAGATAATCAACGAATCCGTTCGAAAGGCGTTCAAACTCGCCGAGTACGAGAAGCCCGGCGCGACGCACCTCGAAATCCCCGAGGACGTCGCCGCCGAGGCCGTCGGATACGAACCGATGGCGGTCCGCGACGAAGTGCGACGCCCCGACCCGGACCGCGAGTCCGTCGAACGGGCGGTGGAGCTCCTCGCCGCCGCCGAACGACCCATCGTGCTTGCAGGCAACGGCGCGGTGCGGGCGAACGCCGCCGACCGTCTCCGCTCGTTCGTCGAATCGACCGACGTCCCCGTCGTCTCGACGTACATGGGGAAAGGCGCGGTGTCGGACCGCAGCGCTCACTCGCTGATGACGCTCGACTCCGGGCCCGACGGCGAGGCGGAGGCGGCGATGGAGCGCGCGGACTGTGTCGTCGCCGTCGGCTACGACATCGCCGAACACGATCCGAAGCGCTGGAACCCGAACGCGGACACGCGAGTCGTCCACGTCGACCACGAACCCGCCGAGGTGTACCAGCACTACAATCCGGACGTGGAGATCGTCGCCGACATCTCGATGGCGCTGAAGCGACTCGAAGAGACGATAGAGGAGACGTGGGGAACGTGGTGCGCCGACGTGCACGAGGACGTACTCACGCACGCGCTGGAGACGCCCGCAGACTCCGACTCGTTCTCCGTCGCGGGCGTGCTTCCGTACCTGCGGGACGCGATGGCCGACGAGGACGTACTCATCTCCGACGTCGGGAGCCACAAGATGGCCATCGCGACGGAGTTTCCCACGTTCGAACCGAACACCTGTCTCATCTCGAACGGCCTCGCGAGCATGGGTATCGGGGTCCCCGGCGGCGTCGCCGCCGACCTGACGCTCGAATCGAACGTCGTCGTCGGCACCGGCGACGGGGGCTTTCTGATGAACGCCGCGGAACTGGAGACGGCGACGCGTCTGGGACTCGGCTTCACCGTGCTGGTGTTCAACGACAACGACTACGGACTCATCTCGGAGAAGCAGCGCGAACACACCGGCGAGGCGTTCGGGACCGGCCTCACGAACCCCGACTTCGTCGCGTTCGCCGAGAGTTTCGGCGTCGACGGGTACCGACCCGACTCGTGGGCGGAGCTGGAGAACGTGCTCGACTCGGTGGTCGACAGCGACGAGATGGCTCTCGTCGAGGTTCCGTTAGGAGGGTGACGCAGTCGGTGCGTCACCGTCTGTAGTCGTGCCCGACGACGAGCGCGAGCACGTTCACACCGAGGAGGGCGACGAGCACCAGCGAGCGGTCGCCGGCGAGTCCATCGACGACGAGCGCGAACTGACAGAACGGTAGTGCGACCGCCAGCCAGAAGGCGACGAAACGTATCGTCGAAGCGACGAGACGTGTCGCCGAAGCGACGACGGTGCGAACCGTGGGGCCGAGCGGAACGTCTGCGGGGCGAGTGATACGGTGGTCGGCAGTTGAAGGCGCACTTGCCATGGACTGCGTTCTATTCGACCACATCGATACGTATATAAGAGACAGTTAGTTCTGAATCGTTCTCGAAAGTTGTCCGTCCCTACCGGATCATGATACTTATTGTCACGCTCGAATTCGGGCGTCTCTCCCCGTACTGGGCCGGATTCGGCGGTTCACGGCCCGAATCGGTGTTTAGGCGGTGCCAACCCCGCTGCGGTCGGCAGTAGGCCTCGACAACCGTCCGAGCGGGCTGTCTTATCAGAAATCGTGATAGGGTGTGGCTCCGTTACGCACGAGTTACCGGTCGCCGGCGGACGACGACCCGCGAGCGGTGGGCTTTTAGACGGTCACCCCGCGGGTTCGCCCATGGGAGACGACGAGGAACTCACGTACTCGGAGGCGGGCGTCGACATCGGGGCGAGCGAAGCGGCGACGGCCGCGCTGGTGTCGGCCGTCGGCGACAGCGAGGGCGATTACGCCGGGCTACTGGACATTGGCGACCGCTACCTCGCGCTGGCGACCGACGGCGTCGGGACGAAACTGCTCGTCGCCGAGGCGCTGTCGGACTACTCGACGGTCGGTATCGACTGCATCGCGATGAACGCGAACGACCTCGTCGCCGCCGGCGTTCGACCGGTCGCGTTCGTCGACTACCTCGCCGTCGACGAACCCGACGAGACGTTCGCCGAACAGGTGGGCGAGGGGCTCGCCGCGGGTGCCGACGAAGCGGAAATCGAACTCGTCGGCGGCGAGACGGCGGTGATGCCCGAGGTCATCAACGGACTCGACCTCGCGGGCACGTGCGCTGGGCTCGCGGCGAAAGACGACATCTTCGACGGACGCGCCGAACCGGGCGACGCGCTCGTCGGCTTTCGATCCTCCGGCATCCACTCGAACGGCCTGACGCTCGCGCGGAAGGCGGCAACGAGAGATCACGGCTACGACGACCCGTTCCCCGGCGACGGCTACGAGACGGTCGGCGAGGCGCTGCTGGAGCCGACGCAACTGTACACCGACCTGCTCGACCCGATGCGCGACCACGGCGTCCGCGGCGCGGCACACGTCACCGGCGGCGGGTGGACGAACCTCGACCGCCTCGGCGACAACCGGTACGTCGTCGACGACGCGTTCGACCCCCAGCCGGTGTTCGAGTTCGTGCAGTCGGCGGGCAACGTCTCCGACGAGGAGATGCACCGGACGTTCAACATGGGAACCGGCTTCGTCGCGGCGCTCGAACCCGAGGATGCTGAAGCGTTGGCTGACGCGGCGGACGGGCACGTAATCGGCCGCGTCGAGGACGGTGAGGGCGTCTCGATTCGCGGGTTGGAGCTGTAGACGCTCGGTCGTAGAGCCGACGCTCGAAGGCGAGTGCGAATGGCGGACAGACGGCGATGGAAGGTTTCGAAAGCGCAGCGGGTTCACCGTGCTCCCGCCTCGGCCACGCTGCGCCGACTCGTCAGATCACGCGGCGAGGTGGTCCCGTCTTCGTACAAAAACGTCCGGAACGGCGAACAGGAAGAGAAGGTGAGAGAAGCGACTACGAGAGCTGTGCGGCCACGTCGGCTTCGGTGATGATACCGACCGTCTCGCCGCCCTCGGTCACCATCACGGCCTTGTAGTGATCCAGGAGGTTTCGAACTTCGTCGACGGTGGCGTCGCGGGCGACCGTCGGGAACGACTCGCTCATCAGTTCGCTCACCGGTTTGTCGCCGACGTTGTCGCCGCCGTGGATGACGTCCGACTGGCTGATAGAGCCGACCGGAATCCCCGACTGGAGGACGGGAAGTTGTGAGTAGGCCTCCTCTTCCATCGCGTCGACGGCCTCCCGGACCGAGGAGTCCGGTTCGACGTGGATGACCGTCTCGTTCATGATGTCGCCGGCACGGAGCACGTCGCCTTCGGCCTCGTCGAGCGCCTCGACGATGCGGCGGAGCGTCGACAGACGCGGGTCGACGTCGCCGCCCTCGATACGAGCGATGAGCGGCTGCGAGACGCCGGCGGCGTCCGCCAGCGCGCTCTGGGTCAACCCGAGCGTGTTCCTGCGTTCGCGCAGGTCCTGCGGCGTCGGAAGTTCCATATCCGCCGATAACCAGCGGTTATTGAAAAGGTTTCGGCTATCCGCGCTGCGGCGCACGGTGCGTCGAACGAGCGAAAAGTCGGATCTGTCGCCGTGTTACTCGTCTTCTTCTTCGGTTTCGACGATCTCGATGACCGACAGCGGCACGTCGCGGAGTGCGCCGCCGACCTCGCTCTTGGCGATGCGGGCGGCGTGCTTCTCGCCGTCGGCGTTGAACACGTCGATTTCGAGGAGGAGTCCGACGAGCGCCGTGTTGGCCGCGATGAACGCGGAGTCGAACGGCTCGCCGCAAGCCGGACACGGCGTCGCACCGACTTCGACTTCGACGTACTCCTTGTTCTGCTGGTTGAGGCGCTTGCCCGCTTCGCTGACGGCGACGCCGATGGCGTCGTCGATATCTTTCACGTCACGTACGAGCCAGGCCGCCTCCATCGCTACGAGGTAGTTGCTCATACCCGTAGGTAGGGGTAGGGGGATTCGTGTCTTGTGATTCGTTCGTGACCGAACGTTCGGCGAGGAGAGCGGTCGAAATCGGGGGAAACATCTCGGCGGATTATCTCCATAAGTTACGTGTGGGACAGCAATTGCTCACCCACAGATTCAGTCGTGGTTGCCAATTAATCCACCGAGGTTGCAGAGAACACAACTACAGATTAATCGCAAGCGGGCGTCGACTTCAGCGGCTGAGAGAACCGAGAAAGTTTATATACGGCCATGGTGGAGCCCGGAGTAGGCAATGTTCGAATCGCTGTCCCGCATCAGCCTGTTCGCCCTGTACCACTTGACGCTCGCGCTAGGCATCGCGCTCTTGCCACTCACGCTCGTGGTTCGGCAGTTCGGCGTCCGTCTCCCGGTCGGCCGCCTCGTCGAAACCGTCGGCACCGCCTACGAGAACGCCGCCGCGACGGAGTAATCCCCGAGTCCATCCCCCGAGAACGCCGCCGTTTCTCCGCGCTCACACGCCCAGCGGCGGCACTCTCTCGGGGGCGAAAATCGACCGCCGCGACGGCGGCAACGAGCGAGTGAAGAGGTGCATTTATCTGCGCGGCCGCGCAAGTGGAGGTAATGCGACCACCGACATCGGATTTCTCCGGGAGCGACAGTCCCCTCGACGGTGACCGTTCGAACGTGTTCGGGCCGGAACTCGGCGAGTTTCCCAACGCCGGGCAGTCGTCGGAACCGCGAGAGGGAGAGATGAAAACCGGAACGACGACCGTCGGCATCAAGACCGACGAGGGCGTCGTTCTCGCGACCGACATGCGCGCCAGCGCCGGCTACATGGTGGCGAGCAAGGACGTCCAGAAGGTCGAGGAGATCCACCCGACGGGCGCGCTCACCATCGCCGGGTCCGTCTCGGCCGCGCAGTCGCTCATCCGCTCGCTGCGCGCGGAGACGCGCCTCTACGAGGCCCGCCGCGGCGAGGAGATGAGCATGACCGCGCTGTCGACGCTCGTCGGCAACTTCCTGCGCTCTGGCGGTTTCATCATCGTCAGCCCCATCCTCGGCGGCGTCGACTCCGACGGGTCGCACATCTACAGCATCGACCCCGCGGGCGGCACCACCGAAGAGGAGTACACCGTCAGCGGTTCCGGTTCGCAGTACGCCCTCGGTGTGCTCGAACAGGAGTACGACGACAGCCTCTCGCTCGACGACGCGAAGAACGTCGCGACGCGGGCCATCAAGAGCGCCGTCGAACGCGACCTCGCCTCCGGCAACGGTATCAACATCGCCGTCGTCACCGAGGAGGGCGTCGACATCGAGCGTCACAAGGACATCGACGCGCTGCTGTAAGCGTCGGGACGTTACTCGTTCGACGCAGCGTTTTCGACCGCCTTCCCCGTCTCCGCGACGAGTTCGTCGAAGTCGGGGTTCTCGCCGTCACGAACCCACCTGTACGTCACGACGCCGTCGGTGTCGACGACGAACACGCTGCGCTGGGCCGCCTCTATCATCCCGTACATGTCGTCGAGTACCACGTCGTAGGCGCGGATGACGGCGTGACGCCAGTCCGACAGCATCGGGAAGTTCAGTTCTTCCTGCTGTATCCAGATGTTCTGCGAGAACGGGAGGTCGACGCTGACGCCGTACACCTGCGCGTCGAGGTCGTCGAACAGTCCCATCGAGTCCCGGAAAGCGCACATCTCCTCGGTACAGCCACTCGTGAACGCCGCCGGGTAGAACGCGGAGAACGGTCGGTCCGTCCGCGACGGCGTCGGAGAACGTGAACTCCTCGAAATCGTTGTACGTCTCACCGCCGGCTTTCGGTACGGTGAAATCAGGGGCTTCGTCTCCGATGTCGACCATACCACGCAGTTGGGTCGACCGATAATCACGGTTCCGCTCGGTTCGGGGTGCTCTACGCCCAGTCGGCGAACGTTCCCTCCAGCAGCGTCTCTTCCTGTGCCTCGATGTACGCCCGCTGCATCCCCGTGATCGCCTCCGCCAGCGACGCGCCGTCGTCGAGTCGCTTTCTGACCTCGCGGCGCTTCCACGTCGCGGGCGTCTCCATCGCGTCGACGCGCCAGCGAAGCGGCACGATGTAGCGCTCGGCCTCCGTCTCCGAGAAGCCCGAGACTTCGAGGCCGTGGCGGGCGTGCGCCAGCAAGTCATCGTACAGTTCGATGGGGTTCGTCGTCTCCTGACCGTCGTTCGTAATCCAGCGCTGTCCGCTGTCGAGGCCCATCCGGGTCGCCGCGGTGAAGTTCTCGCGCGCCAGCTCCCAGTCGAGCGAGATGACGGGGTGTTCCCGGCGCGGGAGCGCCTCCATCAGGCCAGCGAAGGCGGCCTGGAAGGCGATGGAATCTCTTACTGTGGGCTGGGCGGGAATCGGACGGAACTCGATGCGGGCGTTCGCCGCCGACCGCGTCGGGCCGTCGAACACCGGGCGAACCCAGCGCCAGTAGGTGCCGTGTTTCGTCCGCAGCGTCGCGAACGCGTCGTCGAATCGCCCACCCGGTTCGACGGGCATCGGCACGAGCGTCGAGTCGACGACGACTCTGTCGACGGCCTCCTCGACCGAGTCGAGGTCCTCGGGGAACGCTACCTTGTCGTCGCCGTCGTCGTTCAGCACGGACTCGAAGACGGCGATGCGGTGTTCGTCCCACGCGTCGGCGAGAATCGTCTCGGCGTCGACGCCCTCCTCGTAGAGGTCCGGCGGGAAAAAGGGCGAGTTGACGCCCAGCGCCAGAAGCGGTCCGGCGACGCGGAGCGCGTAGTTGTGGTAGACGGGGAGGTCGTCGGCGTGGGCGACCTGGTAGTGCGGTTGGATGGAGGTGATGAGGCTCTCGGGCATCGCGGTGTCGGCGCGAAGGTCGACGTTCGGCGCGTCGACGGCGAAGAAGTCGGCGGACTCCTCCGTGTTCGCCATCGCGTGATACCGAGGCGAGTCGCTCATGTTCGTGGCGATGCGGACGTCGTCGTCGACGACGCTGTCGGCGAGGTAGCTTCGGGCCGTCTCGCCGGTGGGCGGTATCGTCCACATCGCGTCGCTGACGAGGCGCATCCCCTCGGCGGCGGTACAGTCGAGCGCCGCCGCGAGTCGCGCCTGCACCTCCGACTCCTGTGCGCGGATACCGTACGGCCCGAGCGGTTGGGGACTCGTCGACATCTCGGCGTTGTGCAAGCCGAGTTCCTTCTCGAAGCCCATCAGTTCGAGCAATCGCCGCGGGACGCGCATCAGGGCGTTCACGTCGTCGGTCGACTCCGCCCATCGACCGTCGGCGACGGCGTAGAACTCGTATTCGAAGCCGACGATGGACTGGTGGTTGTCGAACGTCCCGGCCGCCAACTCCTCTTTGACGACTTCGCCGTCGGCCGCGGCCTGCGCACGGAACTCGTCGGTGTCGACGTCGAGTACCTCCGACACGCGTTCCGCGAACGTCTTCTCCATACCGCCTCATGCGCGAGGCGCGTCTAAAAGTGCGACGGCCTCGGTCGATTAGTAGGGGCTGTCGACGACGTGCAACTCGTAGTCGGTGATGGGGCTGGCCCACTCTTCGTCGTACGGGAGGTACGTGACGGTGAAGGGCCACGAGGACTCCGCGTCGAGGTTGCTCGTGCTCGCGTAGTTGGAGGTGAGCACCGTCGTCTCGTCGGCGTAGAACTTCGCTTCGGCCTTGAGATAGTCGAACGGCTCCTCGCCGACGTTTCGCACCCTCCCGTTGAGTTCCGCTTCCTCGTCGTCGGCGTCGAGGCTGCTCTCCAGTATCTCGATTCCATCCGGGACGCGCGGGAGCGGTTCGACCTGGAACGCCGCTTCGAGTTCGTGTGAGTCCACGTGCGACCCGTCGTCGTAGTACGGAATGTACGCCTTCCACGTCTCGTCGGGATTGAGGCCGATGAGGTACTCGGTGGCGACGTCGAGCGGATTCTCCTCGTCGTCGAAGAAGCGGGCGGTCACGCGAATGCCGCCCGACGGGGAGGCACCGACGTTCTTCAACTCCGCCAGTACGGCCGCGGATTTTCGGTATTGCTCCTCCGTCGTGACGATCTCGTGCGAGGAGACAATGATGTCGGGGGCGTCGTCGTCGTCGTCGACATCGTCGTCGTCAGTCCCGCCGCTATCGTTGCCCGAGAGGACGTCGATGACGCCCTCTTCGGTCTCCGTCGGCTCGTCGCTGGTCGTGTCGACCGGCCGGGTGTCCTGCGTCGCACAGCCGCAGATTCCCACGAGCGCACCGCTCGAAAGCGCGAGGAACCGCCTCCGATGCATACGTGAGGTAAAGAGCGTTCAGCATAAGAACGCTCCTACTTTCATTCGAGGCGGAATTTTATCGAGGATTATAAAACTCCGTTCGCGACCCGTCGCCCTCCTCGCCACCACAGCCGACGAGACGAGGTAGTTAAGCCGAGAACGCGAGTACCGCTTCACGATGGAGTTTGCGGCGTTCGCAGACCGGATGGAAGCGATCGAGGCGGAGTCGGCGGACCTCGAAATTGTCTCGCTTCTGGCTGAAACGTTCCGCGAGGCGGAGTCCGAACTGCCGGTCGTCGTGCGGTTCGTCCAGGGTCGCGTGTTTCCGGCGTGGCGCTCGGCGACGCTCGACGTCGGCCCGAACCTTTGTTACGAGGCCATCGCCCGCGCCGCCGATCCGAACGTCGACGCCGCGGACGTGGAGGCGAAACTCGCGGAGGTGGGCGAAATCGGGGCCGTCGCCGCCAGTTACGAGTTCGGCAGCCAACGGGGGTTGGCGGCGTTCGGGTCCGACGGCACCGCCGCCCTGACCGTCACCGAGGTGGACGAGACGCTGCGGATCCTCGCGGCGGCGGAAGGGTCGGGCAGCCGAGACCGGAAACTCGACACGCTGTTCGGCCTGTTCAACCGCACGAGCCAGCGAGAGGCGCGCTACCTCGCGCGCATCGTCCTCTCGGAGATGCGCATCGGCGTCGGCGAGGGCGCGGTCAGAGACGCCATCTCGGAGGCGTTCGAGGTACCCACCGAGGCCGTCGAGCGCGCGCTACAGGTGTCGAACGACTACGGTCACGTCGCGGAGATCGCCCGCGACGGCGTCGGCGGCTTGGACGCGATGGGACTCGAAGTCGGCCGGCCCGTGCAGGCGATGCTCGCGCAGGCGGGCACCGTCACCGACGCGCTCGACGAGTGGGAGACGGCCGCCGTCGAGACGAAGTACGACGGCGCGCGGGTGCAGATACACCGCGATTCCGACGGCGTGTCGGTGTTCTCGCGCAATATGGAGGACGTGACCGACGCGCTCCCCGAAATCGTCGAGTTCGTCGAACGGTCGGTCGCCGCCCCCGCGATTCTCGACGGCGAGGTCGTCGCCGTCGACGACGAGGGTGAGCCCTTACCGTTTCAGGAAGTGCTCCGCAGGTTCCGGCGTAAACACGACGTGGCGCGGATGCGCGAGGAGGTGACGCTCTGCCTCCACGCGTTCGACTGTCTGCACGCCGACGGCGACGACCTGCTCGAAGAACCGCTCGTCGACCGGCACGCGCGACTCGCCGACCTCGTCGACGACGCCGACGAGGTCGACGAGTTGGACGGACCGACCGAGTCGGCCGTCTCGACGCTGCTTCGCTCGGACGACGCCGACGAGATAGCGGCCTTCGAGGCCGACGCCCTCGACGCGGGTCACGAGGGAATCATGCTGAAGGACCCCGAGTCGACGTACTCGCCGGGACGACGCGGAAAGCACTGGCTGAAGCGAAAGCCCGACGTGGAGACGCTGGACCTGGTCGTCACGGGCGCGGAGTGGGGCGAGGGTCGGCGCGCGCAGTTCCTCGGGACGTTTCTGCTCTCGGCGCGCGTCGAAGGCGGCGGAGACGGGCGGTTTCGGACCATCGGCAAAGTCGCGACGGGAATCACCGACGAGAAACTCGCCGAGTTGACCGATCGACTCGAACCGGAAATCCTCTCCCAAGAGGGTCGGGAAGTGGACCTTCGGCCCTCGACGGTGTTCGAGGTCGGTTACGAGGAGATTCAGACCTCGCCGACGTACTCCTCCGGCTACGCGCTTCGGTTCCCGCGGTTTCTCTCGGTTCGTGAGGACAAGACGCCGGAGAGCGCGGACTCGCTCTCCCGAGTCGAGCGATTGGCCGAGTCGCCGTAGCGGTCGCAGCCGCCGACTCGAGGACGACTGGACGGCGGACTGCGCTGGACGCTGTCTCAACCGGGAGCGGAGAACGGGCGACCGTTCACAGCGCCTGCGAGGACGGCTGAATTTTATCTCACTAGCCCGCAACCTCAGCGTATGACGATTCGACACGACGGACTCTCCGTCGACTGGTTCGGTTACGCGACGGTCAGAATCGAGACGCCCGAAGGGTTCGTCGCCTATCTCGACCCCGGACGGTACGGCGTCCTCGACGAGTACGATGCGAAGGACGGGGACCTCGTCTGCGTCACGCACATCCACCATTACGACTCCGACGGCATCGAACGCGTCGCCAAACCGGACGCGACGGTCGTCGCCTACGGCGGCATCGACGTCGACGACACCGACCGCGACGTGACGCCGCTCGACCGACTCGACTACGAGGTGGTGACGCTCGGACAGGAGGACCGCTTCTCGGCCGACGGCGCGGACGTGTGGACGCTCCCGGCGTACAACGAACCCGGCGGTCCCCACACCCGCGAGAACGGCGAACCCTACCATCCGGAGGGGTTCGGTGTCGGCTACCTGCTCTCGGTCGGCGGCCGGACGGTGTTCTGGCCGGGCGACTCCGACGTGCTGGAGGGGCACGAACAACTGGAGGTGTCTTTGTTCCTGCCGCCCATCGGCGGGGCGTTCACGATGGACCGCGAGGAGGCGGCCGAACTCGCGGAGACGCTCGACCCGGACCTCGTCCTCCCGATTCACTACGACACGTTCGAGGCGCTGGAGACCGACTCGCGCGCCTTCGCCGCCAACGTCGCCTCGCGCGGCGTTCCGGTCGTCCTCGACGAGCGGTGACCGCGGATGAGAACGCGCATCGACTACGGCCATCTCGACGGGCGTCTGCCGTACTACCGAGTCGGCGACGGTCCGCGACGGCTCGTCGTCTTTCCGGGATTTCGCGACGCGCTCTGGGGACGTGACTCCTCGCGTCTCGTCGGTGAGTATCTCGCGCGGCGCTTCCGCGAGTTCACCGACGAGTACACCGTCTGGGTGCTCAGTCGCCCGCGCGGACTCCCGGCGGGGCACACGACGCGCGACATGGCCGCCGACTACGCGGAGGCGCTCCGAGAGATCGGTTCCGCCTCTATCCTGGGTCGCTCGCTCGGTGGACTCGTCGCCCAGCAGTTCGCCGCCGACTCCCCGGAGTTGACGCGACGGCTCGTCCTCGGGTCCTGTGGCTGCTACGTCGGGCAATCGGGAGCCGAGACGCTCGGCCGGTGGCTCTCGTGGGGCGAGCGGGACGAGTGGCGCGAGATACAGTTCGACGCCGTCGCCGTGACGTACTCCGGTTACCGGTCGATGCTCTACCCGCCCATCCTGGGCGTACTCGACCGGACGGTGCGCCCCCAACCCGTCGTCGGGTCCGACGTGGTCGTCTCCTGTCGGGCGGCTCTGGAACACGACGCGCGGCGGCGACTCGTCGACATCGAAGCCCCGACACTCGTCCTCGGCGGCGCGCACGACCACTTCTACCCGGAGGAGATACTGCGGGAAACCGCGGCCGGAATCCCGAACGCGCGCGTCGCGGTACTCGGCGGCGTCGGCCACGGCGCGTTCGAAGAGCGGAGGGCCTCGGTCGACGCGACGGTGC
Organism: Haloprofundus halobius; assembly: GCF_020097835.1. Taxonomy (GTDB): domain Archaea; phylum Halobacteriota; class Halobacteria; order Halobacteriales; family Haloferacaceae; genus Haloprofundus; species Haloprofundus halobius. Next base: position 1,128,523 of record NZ_CP083666.1, on the reverse strand, counting down.
GAGCGTTTCTCGGCGGTCGGACTGAACCGATGGCGAGACTCGACTGAGGCGGCCCCCTTCACGTGAGTTACTTGTCGTGTGAGCGTCGAATTTCGCGTATGGTCCTCGAATCGTCGACCCCGAACTTCTGTTCGGACTGCGGAGCCTCCCTCTCCGCGAGGGCGTCGTTCTGCTCACAGTGCGGCACGGCAGTCTCCTCCTCGGCCGCGTCGGACGCAGGCTCGACGCTCTCGCCGTTCCGCGAGCGAGTCCGCGAGTACACCGTCCACGGCTGGGAGATCGAACAGGATTACGGCGACCGCGTGGTCGTCAAGAAACGCGGATTCGGGTCGATTCCGGTCCACGTGCTCCTGTTTCTCGTCACCGGCGGCGTCGGCAACGCCGTCTACGCGTGGTACCGCTACTCGCCCGGGGCGTCGCGGGCGGAGCTGCGAGCCGACGGCACCGAGCGATGGGTCGACGGCCGGTCGAAGAGTCGCTCGAATGACGGCGCCGACCTCGCGACGGTGGGCGGCGTCGTCGCGGGTGTACTCCTCGTGTTCCTCTCGTTCGCGGTGTTCGCGAGCGGCACGTTCAGCGTCGGCACGCTCGTGGTCGGCGTGATGTTTCTCCTCGCCGGACTCCTCCTGTTCCCCCCGGTACAGCGCCGGTTGAACAAAGAGCAGTCGCTGACGACGTTCGGTCGGGAACGACGCATCGACACCGAAGCCGCCGACGGGAGCGAGCGCTGTGTCGTCTGCGGCCGGAGCGCCCGCGACGGCGTGACGCGGACGTTCGCCGAGAAGACCTACCTCGCCGGGTTTCCGGTGAAAACCCACGAAGAGGGGTCGAACAGCTACTGTCGCCGGTGTGCGGTCGACGACTCCGCCCCCGAGAGCGTCGAGCGCGAACTGGACGAACTTCGCGAGGCGACCTGAACGGTCACTCCGCCTCGACGCGCTGTGACTGCTTTTCGACGCTATCGTTCCCTCACCTCGACTCCGCGTGGATGAGCCAGACGCCGACGAGGACGAGCGCGCCACCGACGAACGTCGCCGGCGGGAGCGGTTCGTTTAGCAACAGCACTCCGAGGACGACGGCGACGATGGGTTCGACCGTGCTCACGAGGCCGGCACGGGAGGCTCCGATGCGCCGGATCCCGCCGAAGAACGTCACGACCGGGACGACGGTCGCGAGCACGGCGATGCCGACGACCGTCAGCCACCCGGCCGTCGTCGCGGGCAGCGCCAGCGTGTCGGTGACCGTTCCGTAGGTGACGAAGGACACCGCGGCCGCCGGGAGGACGTAGCCCGCAAGCAGGAGGCCGTCGGTGTCGTCGAGCGCGACTCGACTGACGACGATGTAGCCCGAGTAGACCACCGCCGACCCGAGGACGATGGCGACCCCGACTGTCGAGACACCGGCCGGGTCGACGCCCGCGACGAGCGTCACCCCGCCGAGCACGAGCGGGAGGGCGACGAGTCGTCGCCGCGTCAGCGGTTCGCCGAGAAACAGCGCCGAGAGGACGAGCACGAACGCCGGGTACGTGTAGAGCACGAGCGTCGTCACGCCCGCGGTGAGATATTCGAGCCCCCAGAAGAACAGCGCGCTCTGGCCCGTGTACCCCACGAGGCCGAGCGCAATCGCGACGACGAGGAGTCGACCGCGGAGTCGGAGTCGGCCGGGGGCGTCGGTTCGACGGCGACGCGCGGCGAGGACGACCCAGACGAGAAGCGTCGCCAGCGCGAAGCGCAGCGCGAGCACCGACGGGACGTTCAGCCCGGCGGCGAAGGCGAACTCCCCGAGAACCGCCAGCGTGCCGAACCCGAACGCGGAGAAGAGCACCAGCCCCACGCCGACGGTTTCGGCGCGTCGGTCCCGGTCGCTGCGTGAACGCATCGGTTCACAGTTCGTGTGAGTCGACAGAAGCGTCTACCGATACAGCGTCGGTGTGTCGCTTTCTCGATACGTTTTCGTACTGGGGCGAACTGACGTTTCGCCCCGGCACTACCCGCTCACAGGACGCCCATCTCGCCGAGTCGCTCGGGGAGGTAGGTGTCGGTGACGAAGTCCAGCCCCCGCGACGCGAGCGCCTGCTGTTCGGCCTTCTTGCCGATGTCGAGTTGGAGTTCTATCTGCTCGGTCCAGTACTCCGTCTGGAACCGCGGGTCGTCCAACTCGCTTTCGAGCGCGTTGGTGTCCGAGTCCGAGAGCGGGTCCGTCGGCAGGTCGTAGTCGACGATGTCCTGCGGTTGGATGCCGACGAAGTCGGCTTCGGGTGTCGCCAGATACTCCGAGAGGTGCGCGGACTTGATCGAGCCGTAGGCGACGGAGCCGTAGATGCGGTACGACCACGGGTCGCCGTCAGTAAACACCACGACGGGCAAGTCGAGTTCGTCGTGCAGCCGCTTCGTGATGCGCCGCGTCGCGCGGGCGGGTTGACCTTTGAGGTGGACGACCATCGCGCCGTGGTCCTCGTCGAAGCCATTCTCGACGAGTCGGTCGCGCATCCCACCGGTCTCCACGCAGAGGACGAACTCGATGTCGTGGTCGAGAAACTCGATGGTGTCGGGGTTGTTCGGAATCTGGTAGCCGCCTTCACCGACGTCCTCCTGACAGTGGATCTCGCGCTCTCCTCTCCGCGTCTGCTCGCGGATGCGCAGCGGCCCCATCAGCGTCGCCCCCGACTCCTCGGGGCGCATGTGGAAGTCCTCGCGGGTGACCTTCGAGACGATCTCGAGGTCCTCGACCAGCTGGTTCGACTCGTCCTGGTCGTTGAAGCCCGCTTCCTCCGAATCCCACGACTCCGAGAGGTAGTACAACTCACGCAGGGTCGACGAGCGGTCTTCCGCCAACTGCTGGGCGAGGAAGTCGATGGTGTAGACGGCTTTGAGCAGTTTCCGCGCGCCGCGGACGCTGTTGGCGCTGCGGGTGCTGGTTCGGTCGCCGTACACCCAGACGTGGCTGTCCTCGTCGTACTCGATGTTGCTCTTCGTCCGGGTGGGCAGTTGCATCTCCGGAATCTGCCCGCCGGCGAACTGGTCGTAGAACTCCGCCGCGAGGTCGATGAGACGCTCGCGGGCTTTCTCGTCTTGTATCTCCGTGTCTGAACTCATATTATGCGTTCACCGTGAGTCGTTCCGCTTCGACGCCGTCGACGTTGATCTCGAACGATGCATCCGAACCGACCGTGTACGTGAGCGTCGCCGTCTCGCCCGAGGGGACGGACGGCTTCCACTGGACGAACCACTCGTCGTCCAAGTCGACGACGCTCGCCTCGCCGTTGAGCCCCTCCGGTTCGACCGAGACGATGTCGGTGATATCCAACTCTTCGCTTCGGTCGGAGTAGTTGCGGACGCTGAGCGTCACCTCGTCGCCGTCGACGCGGCGTTCGACGCTCACGTTGTTCATGATTCGAGCCATCGCGCCGTCGATGTTCGGGCGTTCTCGTCCCGTCACCTCCGACACTTTGTCGGCCATCTCGGGCAGAATCTTCCCGAGGACGTTCTGTTTCTGCCGGCGCTGCTGCATCGAGCGGCGTTTCTTCAGGTACGATTTCAGTTCGCGGGCGGCCTCGCGGATGGCGAGTTCTATCTCGTCTTCGATGGCCGGGATGTTCGCCAGCGCGTCCTTCGACTCGCTCGTGAAGGGGACGTTCGTCGACGCGACGTGGACCATGATGACCGCGGGGCCGTTCGGCATCCCGCTGCCGCCGGGCTGGTCCAGTCCGTAGTTACGCCAGCCGATACCCTTGACCACGTCCGTCGTCGCGCACGCTCCCCGCTGGTAGACCAGCGGGACGCGGTTGGCGAAGCGCAGCAGGTCGACGCGTCCCTCGGCGGCGAGTTCGCCGCCGTAGGCGATACCGGCCTCGACGATGAACGGGTCGCCGCCGTGGACCTCCGCGTCGCGCGTCGCCGCCGCGTAGAAGTCGGCGTCGTACTCCTTTCGGAGCCCGGCTTCGACGAGTTCGGCGGTGATGGGTGAGAGACACTCCGTCGGCGGCGCGAGGATGTCGGTGACGCGCATCGCTTCGAGCAGGTCGCTCGCGGCGTCGCGGTCGTCGGCGACCTCGCGCACCGGCGGCGCGTCGTCGGGGACGGTTCGCATCGACGACCAGAGCGCCTCAGTAATGTTTTCGCGGGCCTTCGCGCCGATAGTCGCGTCGTCGTACTCGACGGTGGCGTCGGCCGCGCCGTCGACGAGCGTTCGAAGTTCTTTCAGCGAGAGGCGGTGTCTGTCGTCGTCGAGTGCGGCGAACTTGCGGGCGAGGCGTTCGGCGAGGCCGTGGACCGTCGCGTCGTCCTTCTGGGTGCTCGTCGCGGAGTCGACGGCGGCGTGGAGGGTGGGTGTCAGCGCCGACTCGGTGCCCTCCTCGGTCTCCTCGTGGCGCCTCAGTTCGGCCCACGCGGCGTCGACGGCGTTCTCTCGCACCGTCTTCCCGAACGTCTTACCGGTCTCCTCCGCCACCGTCTCGGCGACGTTGTCGACGATACCGACGAGTTCGTGGTGACTCGTCCGCTCGCGGGAGGTCAGCACGTCGGCGACGCCGCCGGCGAACTGCGCCGTCGCCTCCGGACCCTTTCCGGAGACGGCGTCGGCGATGGCGGCTTCGAGTTCGTCGGCGTCGGCGACGGCGGGCCACGACATCTCGCGGCCGAAGTGGTTGTCACGGAAGTTGTCCAGCACTTTCCTCGCCGTTTTCTGCCCGACGCGGGTGAACTCCTCCTGGAGGAAGCCCGAAATCGAGTACGAGTCCGTCGCACCGAGCATCTTCAGGAGCGTCCCGAGTTCGACGCCGTGGGGGTGCGGACGAATCTCCTCGGTCTTGGCGGGCAGTTGGTCGGTCGCGCGCTCGAATTTGAGGGGCGCGTCGAGTCCCGGTTCACGGAGTTCGAAGCGCGCGTGGGGGTTGACGACCGCCGTGTGCTTGATGTAGTCGTGCAGTTGCTGGCGCGCGCGCATGTTCGCCTCCATCTCCAGTTCGATGCGCGTGCCGTGCGGGCGGTCCCACGACGTCTCGCGGGATTCGCGAATCTCGGGGTCGTTCTTGTCGGTGTCGACGACGAGTTCGAAGTACTGCGCCTCGGCGTTGCCTTGGGTTCTGGAGGTGATTTTGGCGGGTTTCCCGCTCGTCAACTGCGAGTAGAGGACGGCCGCGGAGATACCGATACCCTGCTGCCCGCGCGACTGTTCGCGGGCGTGGAACCGAGAGCCGTAGAGCAGTTTCCCGAACACCTTCGGGACCTGCTCTTTGGTGATGCCCGGGCCGTTGTCCTCGACGACGAGGCGGTAGTAGTCGCCGGCTTCGGCGATTTCGACGTAGATATCGGGGGCGATTTCGGCTTCTTCGGTGGCGTCGAGGGCGTTGTCGACGGCCTCCTTGACGGCGGTGACCAGCCCTCTGGCCCCGCTGTCGAAGCCGAGCATGTGTTTGTTCTTCTCGAAGAACTCGGCGATGGAGATCGCCCGCTGGTTCTCGGCCAGCTCGTCGGCGATTCCCGCCTCGTCGCCGAGTGTCGACTGAAACGAGGTCATTCTGTGAACGCTGATATCAACGGGACGCTTAAAACGTGTTCGGGACCGGGGTGAAAGTGAAAAGCGCGGTGAGGGAGGCGTTCACACACACACAAATGTTGCTCTCGTAAACACTCACGTTCGTGAGAGTAGTACAATTCCCGAAGAGTCCGGTCGTCACGGGTCCACCCCCAGGGGTTCGGTGGTCGAAACACCCCTCTACGGGCCTACGTGAGACCACTTCGAACGCCCGAGAGATGCGGGCGTTTCGAGCATCCTCTCACCCGAAAACGATTCGAGGGCGACCATCCGTATCGACGCGTCGAACCCGACGCGGAGGCGACGAATGGAGACGCCCCGTCGAGGAACTGCGTGTCCGAACTCAGGGGTTGATTCAGCCTCTGTGGTTCATTTGGTGTTTGCGCGCCCGCGCGTGCGAGGGCTTTAAGGAGGGCGGTATCTTAGCTGAGATAGATTCTATGTCCCAAGACAGCGAGTACGGCGCCGGGCAGATCCAGGTCCTCGAGGGCCTGCAAGCCGTCCGGAAACGTCCGGCGATGTACATCGGTTCTACAGACGTTCGTGGACTGCATCATCTCGTCTACGAAGTCGTCGACAACTCCATCGACGAGGCCCTCGCAGGCCACTGTGACACCATCGAGGTGACGATTCACGAGGACAACTCCGTCTCCGTCTCCGATAACGGCCGGGGCATCCCGGTCGACACCCACGAACAGTACGAGCGTCCGGCGGTCGAGGTCATCATGACCGTCCTCCACGCCGGCGGGAAGTTCGACAACAAATCCTACCAGGTCTCCGGCGGACTGCACGGCGTCGGCGTCTCCGTCGTCAACGCGCTCTCGCACTCGCTGGAGGTCGAGATCAAGCGCGACGGCGGCGTCTTCCGCCACCGCTTCGACCACGGCGAACCCGAGGAAGGCGAGTTCGAGCGCGTCCGCGACCTCGAAGCCGACGAGACCACCGGAACGACGATTCAGTTCTGGCCCGACTCCGACATCTTCGAGACGACGGAGTTCGACTTCTCGACGCTCGCCACCCGCCTCCGCGAACTCGCCTTCCTGAACTCCGGCGTCGAGATCACGCTCACCGACGAGCGCTCGGGCGACTCGGAGACGTTCTACTACGACGGCGGCATCCGCGAGTTCGTCGAGTACCTCAACGAGACGAAGACCGCGCTCCACGACGACGTCGTGTACTTCGACGACGAGGACCAGAACATCCAGGTCGAACTCGCCATGCAGGCGACCGACGAACTGCAGGGCTCCATCCACGCCTTCGCCAACAACATCAACACCCGCGAGGGCGGCACACACCTGACCGGGTTCAAGACTGCGCTCACCCGCGTCGTCAACGACTACGCGAACCAGCAGGGGCTCATCGACGACTTGGACGACAACCTCCGCGGCGAGGACGTCCGCGAAGGGCTCACCGCGGTCATCTCGATCAAGCACCCAGACCCGCAGTTCGAGGGCCAGACCAAGACCAAGTTGGGCAACTCCGAAGTCCGCGGTATCGTCGAGAGCGCGACGCACAAACGCCTCTCGACGTACTTCGAGGAGAACCCGGCCACGGCACAGGCGATAATCCGCAAAGCCGCCGAAGCAGCGAAAGCGCGAAAGGCCGCCAAGAAGGCCGAGGAACTGACGCGCCGCAAGAGCGCGCTCGAATCGACGGCGCTCCCCGGCAAACTCGCCGACTGCCAGACGCGCGAGCCCAGCGAGTCCGAACTGTTCCTCGTGGAGGGCGACTCCGCGGGCGGCAGTGCGAAGCAGGGCCGCGACCGGCACAATCAGGCGATTCTCCCGCTCCGCGGGAAGATTCTCAACGTCGAAAAACACCGGCTGGACCGGATTCTGGAGAACAACGAGGTGCGCGCGCTCATCACGGCCATCGGCGCGGGTATCGGCGAGGAGTTCGACATCGAGAACGCTCGCTACCACAAGGTCATCCTGATGACCGACGCCGACGTCGACGGCGCGCACATCCGGACGCTGCTGTTGACGCTTCTGTACCGCCACATGAAGCCGCTTCTGGAGGCGGGCTACGTCTACGCGGCACAGCCACCGCTGTACCGCATCCGCTACCGCGGCGAGACGTACGACGCGATGACGGAGGAAGAACGCGAGCGCATCATCGAGGAGAAGTGCAACGGCAATCCGACGCGCATCCAGCGGTTCAAGGGGCTCGGCGAGATGAACCCCGAGCAACTGTGGGAGACGACGATGGACCCCGACAACCGCATCCTCAAGCAGATAACCATCGAAGACGCCGCCCAAGCAGACCGCATGTTCAACGTGCTGATGGGCGACGCCGTCGAACCGCGGAAACAGTTCATCAAGGAACACGCCACCGACGCCGAGTGGGTGGACATCTAAACAAACACATCTACTCTAACATATGAGTTCAGAATTCCCCGACCCGGACGTGAACGCGGAGGCCGCGAGCGTCCAGACCGCACGCATCGAAGACGAGATGGAGCAGTCGTACATCGACTACGCGATGTCGGTCATCGCCGGACGCGCGCTCCCGGACGTCCGCGACGGACTCAAACCCGTCCACCGCCGCATCCTCTACGCGATGCACGAGGCGGGCGTCACCTCGCGCTCCAGCCATCGAAAGAGCTCCTCCATCGTCGGCGAGACGATGGGTGACTACCATCCCCACGGCGACTCGGCGATCTACGACGCGCTCGCGCGGATGGCACAGGACTTCTCGATGCGCTACCCGCTCGTCGACGGCCAGGGCAACTTCGGCTCCGTCGACGGCGACCCGCCGGCGGCGATGCGGTACACGGAGGCGCGCATGTCCGCCATCGCCGAGGAACTGCTCGCCGACATTGAGAAGGACACCGTCGACTACCGCGCGAACTACGACGACCGCCTGCAGGAGCCCGACGTCCTCCCGTCGGCGTTCCCGAACCTGCTCGTGAACGGATCGTCGGGTATCGCCGTCGGGATGTCCACCAACATCCCGCCGCACAACCTCGGCGAGGTCATCGACGCGACGGTCCACCTCATCGACAACCCCGACTGCACCGTCGAAGACCTCATGGAGTTCGTGAAGGGGCCGGATTTCCCGACGGGCGCGAACATCGTCGGCCGGAACACGGTTCACCAGGCGTACAAGACGGGTCGCGGCCGCATCCGCGTCCGCGCGGAGTTCGAGGTCGAAGACGACGAGCGCATCGTCATCACGGAACTGCCGTTCCAGCAGAACAAGGCGCGGCTCGTCGAGCGCATCGCCGACAACGTCAACGAGGGGAAGATAGAGGGCGTCCGCGACCTGCGCGACGAGTCCGACCGCGACGGGATTCGCGTCGTCGTCGAACTGAAGCGCGACGCCATCCCGGAAGTCGTCAAAAACCAACTGCTCGAACACCACCTCGAAACGACGTTCGGCGTCATCAACCTCGCGCTGGTCGACGGCGAACCAGGGGTTCTCACCCTCAAGGAGACGCTCGAAGAGTACATCAGACACCGCCGCGAGGTCGTGCGTCGCCGCAGCGAGTACGACCTCGAAGAGGCCGAGGACCGCGCGCACATCCTCGAAGGGCGACTGACCGCGCTCGAACACGTCGAGGAGGTCGTCGACCTCATCCGCGACTCCGAGAGCCGCGACGACGCGAAGGAAGCGCTGATGGAAGTCTACGACTTCTCCGAGGCGCAGGTCGACCACATCGTCTCGATGCAACTCGGTTCGCTGACCTCGATGGAGGCCGAGGCCATCGAAGACGAGTACGAGGAGGTGCAGGCGACCATCGCCCGCCTCAACGAGATTCTCGACAACGAGTCCGAACTGCTCGGCGTCATCAAGGACGAGCTCCGCGAGGTGAAAGAGGAGTACGGCGACGAGCGCCGGACGAGCTTCATCGAGGACACCGGCAGCGTCACCCGCGAGGACCTCATCCCGCAGGAGGACATGGTCGTCGTCGTCTCCGAGGGCGACTACATCAAGCGGATGCCCGCCGCCGAGTTCCGCGCGCAGGGCCGCGGCGGGAAGGGTGTCATCGGGACAGACCTCAAGGAGGGAGACCGCGTTTCCTCCGTTTTCTTCGCGAACACCCACGACTACCTGCTCGTCTTCACCACCCACGGGCAGGTCTATCAGCTGAAGACCTACCAGATACCGGAGATGAGCCGGACCGCCCGCGGGAAGTCGGCGGTCAATCTCCTCGACCTCGACGAGAACGAGGAGATCACGGCCGTCGTCAACACCGACGAGATGGACGACGACGAGTTCCTCACGATGGTCACCCGCGACGGCTACGCCAAGCGGACCGCCGTCGACGACTTCGCGAACATCCTCTCGACGGGCATCCGGGCGATTCGCCTCGAAGACGGCGACGAACTCACCGACGTCGAGGTGACGGACGGCGAGCGGGATTTGGTCATCGCCACCGAGGGCGGCATGAGCATCCGCTTCGACGAGGACGAGGTCCGCGCGATGGGCCGCAGCGCCCGCGGTGTCCGCGGCATCCAACTGACCGACGGCGACGTCGTCGCGGGCGTCGCCGCCGTCGACCCGGGCCAACACGACTGGCTCCTGACGGTGACGCAGAACGGCTACGGCAAGCGCAGCGACCTCGAAGACTACCGCAAGCAGTCGAGAAATGGCAAGGGTCTCATCGACATCAAGACCAACGACCGCAACGGGACCGTCTGCGCGATCGACGCCGTCGCCTCCGGCGACCACCTGCTCGTCATGAGCGAGGACGGCCAGATAATGCGCACCCGCGTCGACGACATCTCGAAGTACGGCCGCAACACGATGGGCGTCATCGTGATGGACTTGACCGACGGCGACTACGTCGCCGCCGTCGACGTGATTCCGGCCACGAGCGTCGGTGACGACGTGGAAGCGGTGGCCGACGAGTTAGCGGGCGACGTCGACGACGAGTAGTTCGTCTGCGCGTAGTCGACGAACCGGACGCGGACGACGGGATTTTGGTCCGTCGCCGCGCGTATCTGTTGCTGTAGATCACTCGGCAGCGACGGGTAGGAGCGGTCGGCCGTTCGCGAGACCGTGACCGTCACCGTCTCGCGGTCGGTGAAGCCGACGGGGTAGGCGTACTGCACGGTGACGCTCGTCGCCTGCAGATCGCTGTACCGGTCCTGCCCGAGCACCTCCTGGACCTGCTCGTTCACCGTCCGCTGGTAGCCGACCTGCTGGGCGGTGGCGGCGGTGACGACGCCGACGGAGACGACGAGGGCGATCGCCGCGACTGTGACGACGAGGGTGTTCATCCGGTCGCCGGAAACGTAATCGGCGAGTCCCGAGCGGGTCGGGCGGTAGTCCATCACCCACAGCGTGACGAACATTGCGACGTTGATGGCGAGCACCGTGACGGCGAGGAGCAACAGCGTCCCGACGGCGATGACGGGAGTCGCCCAGGCGATACCGATGCCCACGACGCCCGCGGCGGGGATGAGCGCCGCCGCGATCATCACGCCGATGAGCGATAGTGGTCCCTCGGTGGTGATGCCGAACGTCGCCGCGGCTCCGGCGGCCAGTCCGACGACGACGGCGACGGCGCTCGGCGCGAGTCGGAGGGTGATGAGTTCGATGCTCGCCGGCGCGAGCGTCGCCGGGACGAGAGCGAGTGATTTGAACGTGTACGCCGTGACCGCCGAACCGACCACGCTCACCACGATTCCGAGCACCTGCAGCCAGAGGCCGTCGATGGCCATCCGCCAGTCCTCGGTCGTCGCCCCGACGCCGGTGGTGAGGATGGGACCGACGAACGGCGCGATGACCATCGCGCCGACGACGACGGCCGGCGAGTCGATGAGCAGACCGGCGGTGGCGATGACGGCGCTGAGGAAAATCATCCAGACGAACGAGTACGTGTCACGGCTGAGCGACCGTGCCTTCGCGCGGAGGCTGAACGACGAGAGAGGGGTGAAGTCCTGCGCGTAGCGCTCCTGCAGTTTATCGACGTTCGGCGTCAGGGCGGCCTCCGCGTCGCTGATGACGGTGTAGTTCTCTTCGTGGACTCCCGAATCGTGAAGGCGGGCGAGGATGTCGCGGACACCGTCGGCGGGGATCGGAAACTGGTACATCGCGTGGCTGTCCGCTCCGCCGTCGCTGGTTACAGCGTAGTCGACGTCCAGCTCGGACAGCGTCTCGCTGACTTGCTCTCGTTCGTCCGCCGAGACGAACAGATGAATGACGCGCACGGGAGACGTACAGGAAGTATACGAAAAAGCGCAGACCTTGTACTTCCAAGCCAGTTCCGCTCGACCGCGCAGAGGGACTCGTCGCGCCGTTGTCGGGTGACTCCGCCGCCTACAGAATCGTCTTGCCGAGCGCACTCGCGGCCAGTTCCGTCGCCAGCGCCGCCGTCTCGTTGTGTTCGTCGAGAATGGGATTCACCTCGACGACTTCGAGCGACCGAAGCGCCCCCGACTGGGCGACCGTCTCCAGCGCCGAGTGCGCCTCGCGGTAGCTGACACCGCCGCGGACGGGCGTCCCGACGCCGGGGGCTTCCTTGGGGTCGAGCCAGTCCAAATCGAGGCTCACGTGAACGCCGTCGGTGCCCTCGGTCACCACGTCGAGCGCGTCGTCGACGACGTCGGTGATGCCGCGTTCGTCGATGTCGGACATGCTGAAGGCGGTGAGGTCGCTGTTGCGGATGAGTTCTCGCTCGGCGTCGTCGAGGCTTCGGAGACCGACGAGCGCGACGTTCTCGGGCCGGAGTCCGGGGGCGTTGGCCCACTCCATGCCGCCGAAGTCGGCGACGCCGAGTCCGGCCGCCAGCGGCATCCCGTGGACGTTGCCGCTCGGCGACGTCGTCGGCGTGTTGAGGTCGCCGTGGGCGTCGAACCAGATAGCGCCGATGTCGGCATCGCGTGCGGAGCCGGCCAGCGACCCGATGGCGACGGAGTGGTCGCCGCCGAGAACCAGCGGCGTCACGTCGTCGGCGAGCGCCGCCGCGACGTCGTCGGCGAGGCGGATCGAGACTTCCTCGGTCTCGCGGAGGAACTTCGCGTGCCCTTCGGACGGTTGGTTCGCCTCCGGGTCGCGTTCTTCGGCGCGGGGAACCGGTAGGTCGCCCGCGTCCTCGGGGACGACGCCCGCGTTCACCAGTTGCTCGGCGAGTCCGGCGTAGCGAATCGCCGACGGTCCCATGTCGACGCCGCGTCGGTTCGCCCCGTAGTCGGTCGGTGCTCCGATAATTCGGACCGTACGAGTCATACCCGAACGTTCGTGACCGAACGGGTAGTGATTCCGATTCACGGTTGTCGTGACGAGGAGGCGACCAGAACGTTTCGTCGAATGCGATAGTCCGCCACGCTCAAGGCGAATACGCGTGTCGATGGGGTAGATGCGGCTCATCAAGCTCCTCGTGAGCGAGGACACCAAACAGAGCGTCGTCGACGTTCTGGAGGCCGAGAACATCGACTTCGTCGTCACGAAGGACGCGACGGAGCACAAAAACGACGTTCTCGTGGAGTTCCCGCTGCCGACGCAGGCGGTCGGCTACGTCATCGACGAACTCCGCGACGCGGGCGTCAACGACAAGAAGTACACCGTCATCGCCAGCGCCGAAACGGCGAAAACCCGCAACTACCACGAACTCGAAGAGCGGTTCGTCGCCGGCGTCGAAGAGGACGACGCCGTCGCGCGCGAGGAGATTCGCGCGAAGGCGCTCGACATGCACCGGAGCAACCTCACGTACTACTCGATGACGATGTTCAGCGCCATCGTCGCGGCGGCGGGCCTACTCATGGACTCGCCGGCCGTCGTCGTCGGGGCGATGGTCATCGCGCCGCAGGTCGGGTCGGCGCTCATCGCGGGCGTCGGCATCTCGCTGAACGACCGCCGCATGATTCGTATCGGGTTCGCCCAGCAGTTCTTCGGCTTCGGCGCGGCGATTCTCGGCGCGTTCGTGCTCGGACTGCTCCTGCAGTCCGGTCAGATAGTCACCTCGGTCCTCGACGTCTCGACGGTCAGTCAGATAAGTAAGCGAATCTCTCCCGGACTGCTCTCGCTTCTCGTCGGCCTCTGTGCGGGGGCCGCCGGCGCGTTCGGTCTCGCGACGGCACTACCCGTCTCGCTCGTCGGCGTCATGATCGCCGCGGCGCTCATTCCGGCGGCGGCGGCTATCGGTATCGGGTTGGCGTGGGGACTGCCGAGCGTCTACCTCGGCGCGGGCGTCCTCCTCGTCGCCAACGCGGTGGCGGTCAACGTCTCGGCGTTTCTCGTGCTCTGGTACTTCGGCTACCGCCCCGACTCGTGGACCGAGAACACCCGCGAGGTCAACAACGGCGAGTCCACTACCGAACCGAACGACCGCTCGCAGTATCTGGGGGCCGCGGTCGCACTAGTGCTTCTCGGGAGTATCTTCGTCGGTGCGGGCGGGCTACTCGTCGGCCAGATCGGGTTCGACAACGACGTGAACACCGCCGTCGAGCAGGTGATGGCGGACGACCAGTACAGCGACCTCGAACTCACGTCGATGCAGACCGAGGTGGGGATGTCTCGCTACTTCGGGCAGACGCCGGAGGTGACTGTCGTCGTGATGCGGCCGGCCGACGAGTCGTATCCGGACCTCGCGGAGACGCTCCGCGAACAAATTCGACGGGAGACGGGGCGTAACGTCGCCGTCTCCGTCGAGTTCCGAGAGGGTCAGCGCGTCGGAAACTCGCTGGGTGACCCGACGCGACTCGACGCCCGCGAACCGTCCGCGTCCGATTCGTCAGCCTCCCTTCCGTCGCCCTCCGGCGCGTCCCCCGCTGTCTCCTCGCCCACCCCCACGTCGCTCTCCGTCTAGTCGTCGGCGTCGACGGCGCGTTCACTCGTCGAGATACGGCGCGCAGACGCGGCGAACGCCCTCTTCGAAGTCGATTTTCGGCTCCCAGCCGGTCTCCTCGCGCATCTTCGAGGCGTCGGCCATCGTGTCGTGGACGTAGATTTCGAGGGGGTTCTCGACGTACTTCGGTTCGACGTCGGTTCCGAGCACGTCGTTTATCATCGCCACCATCTCGTTGAAGTCGTAGCTCTCGCCGGTGCCGAGGTTGTAGATACCCTGCAACCGGCGGTCGGCGGCGAGTTCGAGGCCCCGGACGATGTCGTCGACGTGGGTGAAGTCGCGTGTCTGCGAACCGTCGCCGAACAGTTCGGGTCGCTCACCGTTGGCGATCTCGTGGGCGAACTGGGCGACGGTGTTGGCGTACTGTCCTTTGTGTTCCTCCGCGCCGCCGAAGCCCTGGTACACCGAGAAGAATCGCATCCCTGCGAGCGACATCTCGTAGTGGTTGTGGAAGTACTCCGCGTAGCGCTCGCGGGCGAGTTTCGACGCCTCGTAGCCGGTTCGCGCCTCGACGTCCATCGATTCGGGCGACGGGTCAGTTCGACTGCCGTAGATGGAGGAGGTCGACGCGTAGACGACGGTGTTACAGCCGTCCTGTCGGGCCTGGTCGACGGTGTTGACGAACCCTTCGACGTTGACGCGCGCGCCGCGTCGGGGGTTCTCCTCGTGCATCGCGTACGACGAGAGCGCCGCGAGGTGAAACACCGCGTCGACGTCGGTCGGGAGGTCGTCGTCGAGGACGCTCGCTTCGACGAACTTTACGTCGTCGGAGAGGTTCTCGGGCGTTCCGAGATACAGGTCGTCGACGGCCACCACGTCGTTGTCGCCGGCGAGGTGGTTCGCGAGGTTCGATCCGATGAATCCGGCCCCGCCGGTAACGAGAACTCGCTGGTTCTGCATACGTGTACGCGCCAGAGGCGTCGGTAAAGGCCTACCGGTCACTCTCACGCGAAACTGAACGTTCTGCGGCGAAACGGACGACCGAACGTCATCTAACAGACATTCGCGAAAGAGACAGTTACGCTGCTGACAGCATCGCCATAATAAT
The DNA here is from genome assembly GCF_020097835.1 of Haloprofundus halobius. Taxonomy (GTDB): domain Archaea; phylum Halobacteriota; class Halobacteria; order Halobacteriales; family Haloferacaceae; genus Haloprofundus; species Haloprofundus halobius. Next base: position 1,113,146 of record NZ_CP083666.1, on the reverse strand, counting down.
CACTAAAAAACCGGCTATCCGTCGAATTTAAGAACATCAATTGCGAACGTTCGTTTATGTCGTCTATCGAGCTCACCCCGAGTCAGAAACAGATACTCACGGCCCTGATAAACCTATACCGTCAGGCCGAGGACGCAGTAAAGGGCGAGGATATCGCCGAGGAAGTAAACCGAAATCCGGGCACCATCCGTAACCAGATGCAGAGCCTGAAGGCGCTGCAGTTGGTCGAGGGCGTCCCGGGACCGAAAGGCGGCTACAAGCCGACGGCGAACGCCTACGAAGCGCTCGACGTCCAGGAGATGGACGAACCCGCGACGGTCCCGCTGTTCCACGAGGGCGAGCGCGTCGAGAACGCCAACGTCGAGGAGATAGACCTCTCCAGCGTCCACCACCCGGAGCTCTGTCGCGCGGAGATTCACCTGCAGGGGTCGGTCCGCGACTTCCACGAGGGTGACAGCGTCACCGTCGGCCCGACGCCGCTGTCGAAACTCGTCGTCGAGGGAACCGTCGACGGAAAGGACGACACGAGCAACATCCTCATCCTCCGCATCGACGATATGGTCGCCCCCGCGGAGGAGCCAGAACACTAGCTGATTCGGGGAACACAGCATCTCGCGGCTTTTTGCTCTCTCGGAGGCGCTTCGAGTCGTGACTTCGCCGACGCGGCCGCCCGAGGCGGCCGTCGCCTACATGTCGTCCCAGGCGGTGACGGCGCGCTTGGCCGACGAGATGTCGGCGATCCATCGCGTCGCGACCGCTTTCTTGAGGAACTTCGCGCCGGGGCCGCCGAACGTCTGCATGGGTACACCCTGGACGCCGTGGGCGACGGCCATCTCGCCGACGGAGACGAGCGTCCCCTTGTCCTTGTGCGTCCACGTCTTCAACGGCTGACCGCGAATCGTGCGGGCGAGGTTCTCGCCGGCGACTTCGGCCGCCTGCCACGCCGACTGCGCAGTCGGCGGGGCGACGTTGTCGTTGCCCTGGTCGACGAGCGCCGAGTCGCCGATGGCGAAGACGCGTTCGTCGCTCGTCGAGAAGTCCGACCCCGCGAAGATGCGGTTCGAACGCTCGTCTTTGTCTATCTTCGCCTCGGCGACTTCCTTCTGGCCGGTGATGCCGCCGGTCCAGATGAACACGTCGTAGTCGAGTTCGGTCTCGTCGCCGACGTAGATGGCTTCCTCGTCGACCTTCGAGATGAACTCGCCGGTCATGACCTCGATGTCCTGGATGTCGAGGCGTTTGCGGAGCGCACCCTGCAGTTCGGGGTCGTTACCGGGAAACACCTCGTCGAGTCCTTCGACGATTTTGATGTCGATGGGCGCGCGGTGCTTGTCGCGGAACTCGGCGATTTCGCCCGCCGCCTGGATGCCGGAGAGACCAGCGCCACCGACGATGACCTGTGCGGGTTCGCTGCGCGAGGCGTCCTCGGCGGCGGCCTTCACTTCTTCGTGAATCTCGCGGGCGTCGTCGAGGCTCTTGAGCGTGAGTGAGAACTCTTCGAGTCCCTCGATGCCGTAGAAGGCGGTGTCGCTGCCGAGCGCCACGAGCAGGTAGTCGTACTCGACGCTCCGGTCGTCGTCGAGTTCGACGACGCGTTCGTCGATGTCGACGTTCTCGACGTGGCCCTTCACGAAGTTCGTCTCGGGCGATTTGATGTCGTCGATGGGGACGGCGACTTTCGACTCGACGCTCGGGTCGCGGATGACCCGGTGGACCTCGTGGAGGACGAGGTGGTAGTCGCGCTCCGAAATCCACGTGAGTTCGGCTTCGCTGTCTTCAATCTCGTCTTCGAACGCTTTCACCGCGCCGGCACCGGCGTACCCGGCACCGAGAACGACGACCTTCTGAGTCATGCGTCAATTTGTGATGCCATGAGATAAAGGGGCTTTGGAACGAGAACGGTCCCGTAGGCCGCGAGAACGCCCGAATCTGGGTTACGTCCCGATTCCGTGACGGCCGGGGCGGCCGAGACAGGACGAAGATGGGCTACAAGGAGAGGCCGGCGTGCCACCGGTCGACACCCGCCTCGCGTTTGACCTCGTCCATTCGTGCGAGCAGCGAAACGGCGAGACTCGCCGTTTCCGCCGCGCGCGACTCGCCCTCGGTCCGGAACTCGCCGGTGATGCGGTTCGCGTAAACCGAACAGACCGCGCCCGCGCGGAGACCGTAGACGTTCGCGATGGTCAGAAGCGCGCTCGCCTCCATCTCGATGTTCTTCACGTTCGCCTCTTGTAACTCCTCGACGAGCGACTCGCTGCCCGCGGCGCGAAAGCCTTCGAATCCGGGGCGGCCCTGCCCGGCGTAGAAGCTGTCGGCGCTCATCGTGAGGCCGACGTGATAGTCGTGGCCGAGTCGCTCGGCGGCGGCGACGAGCGCGGAGACGACCTCGTGGTCGGCGACGGCCGGGTAGTCCTCGCAGACGTACTCGGCGCTGGTGCCCTCCTGTCGCACCGCACCGGAGGTGATGACGAGGTCGCCGACGTCCATCTCGGGTTGAATCGCGCCGCAGGAGCCGACACGGATGTACGTCTCGACGCCGACGCGCGCGAGTTCCTCGATAGCGATGGCGGCGGAGGGGCTGCCGATACCCGTCGACGTGACGGAGATGGGTGCGCCGTCGTACGTTCCGGTCGCCGTGCGGTACTCGCGGTGGGAGGCGACCTCCTCGTGCTCGTCCCACAGCGCGGTTATCTTGTCCACCCGCTCGGGATTACCTGGGAGCAACACGGCGTCGGCGACGTCGCCCTCGGCGACTTCGATGTGGTACTGCACCTCGTCGTTGGGATCCTCGCTGGCGTCGGTGTCAGTCATACCCGCTCTGGGAGACGACGCGACAAATAAACCGGTGGTGTGTGGGACTCCTCTCGGTGTCGGGTGATGCGTTCGCTCTGTGGATAAAAACGCCCGCGACGGCTCACCGACGTCCGTGGACGGCGTCGGCGACGCGCGCTGGTGGGATGACAGACGATAGTATAGTATCGCTACGCGGGCGTGTCCCTTGTTACCTGATTCCAGTATAAATCATTCGATTGATACAGTATACTGCGCCAAAAAAGAAACACGGGCGCGTCAGTTACTCGTCGGCGCGACCGGCAGCGTCCGAGAGCGTTCCCTCGGAGATAGTGTTCGGAAGGAGTTCCCCGAGGGTGTACTCGTTCGTCTCCTCGCCGCCCTCGTCGCAGACGACGACGAACGACTCGTCGCAGAACTCCGAGAGCGTCTGGCGACACATGCCGCAGGGTGTGACGCCGTCGCGGACGCCCGAGGAGACGGCGATGCGGTCGAACTCACGGTAGCCGTTCTTCACCGCCTCGGCGATAGCGACCTCCTCGGCGTGGAGGCTGTTGCTGTAGTTGGCGTTCTCGATGTTGCACCCGACGAACACCGTGCCGTCGGCAGTTCGGAGCGCGGCACCGACGCGGTACTCGGAGTACGGAACGTGGGCGTTCGAGAGCACCGCACGCGCCTTCTCGACGAGTTCGTCGACCATGGGGTTTCGACGACGCACGCGGGAGGTATAACCGCTCCGCCACGGGCTGTCGGGTTCCGGCGCCGGACTTGACGCCGTCTCGGCCGCAGTAAGAAAGAGTCTATAGTCGACGCCCCCGAGTTCGGTTGTGAACGAATTCGACGTGAACGGATCCGACCGCGGCCGCCGCATCCTCCTCGGCGTCGGTGGCGTCGTCGTCCTCGTCGCGGCACTCATCGGCCTGTTCGTCGGCGAGAACAGCGCGGGCGCCTCGATCGACTTTCTCGGCGTTGCGACGCTACCGGTGAGTCCGGTACCGATGGCGCTCTACGGCGCGATTCTGGCGACGGTAGCGCTCGGCGCGTTGTTCGGCGCCGTCGAGTTCGTCTCCCGGTTGGAGGACCGTGACCGACTGTAGTCGAAGCGTCGAACGGAGCGCGGCCCTTTTCAAGGCCGGTCACGGAGTTTCGGTATGGCCGCTTCGACGAGCGACTCCGACTCACCGGAGTCGACGCCGACACCGGAGGAGAACACACCACTAGCGGAGGAGAGCGGGCGAAACCGGAAACGGGCCGCCCTCGCCGTCGCACCGTTTCTCGCTCTTGGGCTCTTCGACGTGGTGCTGTTGCTGTTCTGGGGCATCGAACCGCTGTGGGCGTTCGCCATCCTCCCGCCCATCCTCTTCTGTTCGGTGCTGGCGTGGATCGTCTTCAGCACCGACTTCCTCGACGACCGGACCTGAGAGCCGGGGGCGCCCCACTTACTGTCGTCCGGTGTCGTACTTGTACGTCGCCGACTCCGGGTCGATACCGAAGTCCTCAGGTCGCTCTTCGGGCTCCGAGTCGGGTTCCGCCTCCGGCGCGGCCTCCTTGAACGCCTCCCGGGCTTCGGTCGGCATCTCGAACGCCTCGACGTCCACCGAGAGCGCAACCGCGTCGGGCATCACCCCACTGCGCTTCGCGTCGAGTCGCTCGCGGACCGCCGGCCGGAGGTCCTCCGAGTCGACCGATTCGAAGCCGAACCGAACGAGGTAGCCCGGTTCGTCCGTGAAGCAGTACACTTCCTCGAACCCCTCGTCGCCGGCGGTCTTCACGAGTCGCTCGACGACGTGCGCGCCGACGCCCTGTCCGCGCCACTCCGGCAACACGCCGATACCGGTCAGCTCACAGAAGTCGCCCTCGTCGTGCTTGTGGATCCGGATGCGTCCGAACCCGGCGCGACTGTTCGACGCCTCGTCGACGGCGATGACGTAATCGCGGGAGCGAAACGCGACGTCGTCGAGTCTCATCGCCTCGATGTGGTCGAGCAACCAGACCTCGTCCCGGTTCTTGGCGTCTCGCACGTACATGATAGCCGATAGTCACCGAGCGGACAAAAGAATTTACGCAGCGTTCACGCGCCGCGACGGACCGCACTCACATGTCGCGGACGACGACCTGCGAGTTGGTGACCTCGCGAACGTCCGACTCCGAGAGGGTGTACGTGTCGTCGTCGACGTCGCCCCAGTCGAGTTCAGCCTTCAATCGGTCGGTGAGACTCGGCGAGGGGTCGACGTGGATGACGCCGCCCTCGACTTTCGCGACGATGCCGACCTCGCGGCCGCTCTCGTCGACGATGTCTTTCCCCTGGTCGTTCTGGTCGAGATGTGTCTCGGCCGCACCTTCGTCCGGTTGCTCTTCGGTCGATTCGGTCGATTCGGTCGCCTCGCTGGTGAACGGTTCGTTACTGTCCTCTGACTCGGTCGCCCCGCTGCCGAACGGTTCGGCCTCCTCGGTTCCGGTCGTGTCCGCTCGCTCGACCGATTCGGAGCGGTTCTCCTCGGCGGCCGCCGTCCCTTCGGTCTCCGTCGGCGCTGTGGTCCCTTCGCCTCGTTCGGGTTGACCAGTTGTCTCGGTCGCCTCGGACATCTCCGTCTCGGCGGTCACCGTCATCTCGTCGATTTCGGCGGCCTCCATCCCCTCGTACTCGCGGTCGACGATTTCATGCTCGATAATCTGGCTCTCGATGACGTTCGTGTCGAGCAGTTCCGTCTCCGAGAGGGTGTAGATGCCGCGTTTGCGCTCCTCGACTTCCTCCTCGACGAGAGTGCGCTGGAACAGTTCGCTCTCGACGACGTCGCCTTCGATGACCTGACTCTCGACGACACCCGCCTCGACGATCTCGCTGCCGACGGCCTCGGCCTCGACGATGTCGCTCTCGACGATGGTCTCCTCGACGCCTCGGACGTCGATGTCGGCCTCCATCGTGTCGCTCTCGACGGTGTCGGTCTCCTCCAGTTCGGTGTCGACGACGCGGCTGTGGACCGTCATCCGTTCGAGGACCTCGTTGGTGTTCGACCACACCTCTTCGATGACCGCCTCGATGCGACCCTGGTCGAGAAACGACGCCTCGATGAGTTCGCGGCTGACGAGTTCGCGGTCGACGGTCGTCTCGCCGATGGTCTCGGTGTCGACGACTTCGCTCTCGATGGTGTCGCGTTCGACGATGGTCCGTTCGACGACTTTCGTCTCGGTGACCTCCGTCGTCACCGTCTCGCCCTCCATCAGCGCGCTTTCGACCTCCTCGTTATCGAGAGCGGCCCGTTCGGCGACATCGGAGCGCGCGACGAACTGCCACGGTTCGGCGTCGCCTCCCATCTCCTCGTCGGTGTAGGCGAACGCAACGTTCTCCGATTCGAACGTCTCGAAGAACTCGTCCCAGTCGCGTCGGTCGTGCGTGTCGTCTACCTCGGTCTCGCGGACGAACCGGTAGTTCATCTCCCCGGTGTCCCGCTCCTCGTAGATGGGAACGTACCCGCGTTCGTCGGCCCACTCTCGGATTCGGTCTCGGCTCGTCGTGACGTTTCGCTCACGTGTAGTTGGGTCGTCAGACATCTGTCTCCACTACGCGTGTATCCCACGGGATAGCACTTAACAGATTGGTGAGACGTGTTCGCGAAGTCGAATTTTCGGTGTTCACTATAGTAACGAAAGAGCGTGTTAACGCGCAACTCTAGCCTTCTTCCGATGGGAGAGTCGTCGTGTCTTACTTGACAGAGTTCGTATATTTGTGGTCACTCCGGCCGCCGAAGGTCCTTCACAGACGATAGTGAGCAAGCTACTTCACGTCGGCAGTAAAAGTGGCGAGCGATGAACACAGTTCCCGACAGCGACGAAGTGGTCCACGAACCGACCGAGGCGTTCGTCGAGTCCACCAACGTCCACGCGTTCATGCAGGAGTACGGAATCGAGGATTACGAGGAACTCATCGCTCGGACGTGTGGCGACATCGATGGCGAGGACGCCTCGGGCGTCGACTGGTTCTGGGACCTGCTGCCCGACTATCTGGATATCGAGTTCTACGCCGACTACGACACCGTCCGCGACGACAGCGACGGCCCGCAGTTCTCACGGTGGTATCCCGGCGGTACCATCAACATCGCGCACAACACGCTCGACAGACACGCCGCCGTCGACTCCGGCACGCGGAACAAGGTCGCCTGTATCTGGGAGGGCGAACCCGGCGATGTCCGCGAGGTCACCTACCACGAACTCCACCGGCAGGCCAACCGCGTCGCCAACGTCCTCGAAGCACGCGGCATCGAGACGGGCGACACGGTGGGACTGTACATGCCGATGGTTCCGGAAGTCATTTCGATTCTCTACGGTTGTTTCAAAGTCGGAGCTGTCGCAGTGCCCATCTTCTCCGGGTTCGGCGTGGACGCGACGGCGACGCGAATCGAAGACAGCGAGTGCTCGGTGTTGTTTACGGGTGACGGCTTCTACCGCCGCGGCGGCGAGGTGACGCTCAAAGACGCCGCCGACGAGGCCATCGCGCAGGCGGGCCACGTCGAACACACCATCGTCTACGAGCGCCTCGGCTCCGAAATCGAGTGGGACGACGAGCGCGACGAGTGGTGGCACGAAACGGTAGGAGTCGCTGACGACGAGTACGAAACGAAGGAACTGCCGAGCGAGCAGGAGTCGATGCTCCTCTATTCGTCGGGAACGACGGGTAAGCCGAAGGGCATCGTTCACACGCAGGCGGGCGTGTTGATGCAGGCTGCCAAGGAGATTTACTTCGGTTTCGACCACGAGCCGTCGGACCGCTTCTTCTGGGTCTCCGACATCGGGTGGATGATGGGCCCGTGGACGCTCATCGGCAACCACGCCCACGGGGGAACGGTGTTTATGTACGAGGGCGCACCGGACCACCCCGAACCCGACCGCTTCTGGGAGATGATTGACCGCCACGAGCTCTCGGTGTTCGGTATCTCGCCGACCGCCATCCGCGCACTTCGGAAATACGGTGACGACTGGCTGGACGGGTACGACCTCTCCTCGCTTCGACTCTTGGGGTCGACCGGCGAACCGTGGGATTCAGAGTCCTGGATGTGGTTCTACGAGAACGTCGGCGGCGGCGAGGCACCCATCATGAACATCTCCGGGGGAACCGAAATCTGTGGCTGTTTCCTCATGCCGATGCCGATTCAGTCGCTGAAACCCTGCACGCTGGGCGGTCCCGGACTGGGGATGGACGTCGACATCGTCGACGCGACGGGTGAGAGCATCGCCGACACCCACGAGCGCGGCTACCTCGTCGCCCGCGACTCCTGCCCGTCGATGACCAAGAGCCTCTGGGACGGCGACGAGCGCTATCTCCAGGAGTACTGGTCGCGCTTCGACGACATGTGGAACCACGGCGACTGGGCGCAGAAAGACGAGGACGGGTTCTGGTTCCTCCACGGCCGCGCCGACGACGTGCTCAACGTCGCGGGGCGGAAAGTCGGCCCCGCCGAGGTCGAGGGCGCGCTCATCGACCACGACGCGGTGAACCAGGCCGCCGCCGTCGGCGTCTCAGACGAGACGAAAGGCACCGCCGTCGTCGCCTACGTCGTGCTCGAAGACGGTGTGACGGCCGACGACGACCTGCGCGCGGAGTTGCGGGAAGTGGTCGGCGAAGAGTTGGGCAAGCCGTTCCGCCCGCGCGAGGTGCTGTTCGTCGACGAGTTCCCGAAGACCCAAAGTGGGAAGATCATTCGCCGCGCCATCGCGTCGGTGTACGAGGGTGAGGAACTCGGCGACATGAGCAGCATCGAAAATCCGGAGGCGTTGGAGAAGGTGAAGGCGGCGAAGTGAGGAATCGAAGAGAGATACGGGGAGTCTAGCTCCCTACTCCCGCCCGCGAAGGTCCCACGCGACAGCCACGCTCGTGACTCCGACAAGCACGAACAACCCCCGCCAGACGAGGACGTTCTCCGAAAGGCCCCAACTGTAGCTCCGCCCCGCCACGGCGTACACCTCGCCCTCGTGGGCGATGGGGTCGCCGCGCTCGAACTCGGGGATTCGGTGGTCGACGACCGTGACCGAGCCGGTTTCTACGGCCCGACGAACCTCGGGCGACGTCTCGTTACTCGGAACCGCGATGTGGTCGAGCGCCTCCATCGTCGAGAGTTCGCGGTGGGTCAGCATCGTCCGCTCGCCGTCCTGTCTCACCTCCGGAGCGTAGAACTGTCCATCGATTGCGACGAGGTTGTATCTCGCCCACCGCTGCTGTGTCGGGTCCAAGTGCGCCTCTTCGCGCTCTGCAACTGAGTGATTGTATTCGATCGAACCCCGTTCGGCCACCTCGCGTTCGAGCGCGCAAGCCCGCTCGGTCCCGCACGTGAGCGTCTGTTCAGAGAACGCGACCACGGACTCCGCGCGAGACTCGTTCTCTACCGGTTCGACTTCGTAGGTCACGACGGGTTCGGTGCCGTCGAGGTTGTTCGGATAGAGGTACACGGGATTCAACAGCAGTCCGATTCCGAAAAGGAGGAGGAGCGTCGTCTTCGTGCTCTCGGAGACCATCGGTTCAGGCGTTTCAGCCGTCAGTAAAAGAAAATTGTCATCAGAAGCCAATTATCTCGGAGCGTTCGACAGACGAGCGGAATCACCGCTCAGTCCGCGTCGCACCCCGTCCGACTCTCGGTGTCGCGGCCGCCGTCGGTCAACACCGTCGACGACTCGCCGGTCGGAAGCCGCGCCACGAGTTCCGGAAGCCGACCTTCGAGTTCCTCGGAACCGAGAACCGCGAATCCGGCGAAGATGACGCCGAATCCGGCGATAGTAGAGAGCGAGATCGACTCGCCGAGGAGTGCCCAGCCGCCGAGCGTCGCGACGACGGGGCTGACGTAGAAGACGAGACTCGCCCGAATCGCGCCCACGTCGTCGAGCAGGCCGAAGTAGGCGATGTAGGCGGCCGCGCCCGCGAGGACGCCGACGTAGCCGAGCGCGACGAACGCCGCGGGTGACCACGAGACGGCCGAGAGCGACTCGCCCGCACCGAGGCTCATCCCGTGGACCATGAGCGCGCTCACGGGGAGCGCCCACGCGGTCCGAACGGTACTCGAAAGCGAGCCGTCGGCGCGACGAATGAGCACGCTGCCGAGAGCCGCGCTCACGGCACCGCCGAGGATGACGGCCTTGCCGACGACGCCGCCGCCGAGGAGATTCTGGGGGTCGACGCCGACGACGAGCGCCACGCCGAGGAGGCCGACGAGCACGCCGACGACGCCGCGTCGCGAGAGTCGCTCGTCGGAGAGGAGGAAGGCGGCGAGAAGCGGCGTGAAGATGGGCGAGAGGCTGAAGATGATGGAGCCAACAGCACTAGAAACGTACTGCTGGCCGACGAACAAGAGACCGTTGGCGAGGCCGATGGCGAGCACACCGGTGGCGAGAATGCCCGCGACGTCGCCGCGCGTCGAGGGAAAGAGGTCCTCGCGGGTCGTCGTGAGCGCCACGTAGCCGAGAAGCACCGCCGCGGCGACATCGAAACGGAGTGCGACGAACAACAGCGGCGGAAAGTACGAGAGGCCGGCTTTAGCGGCGACGAACACGCCGCCGAAGAAGATACTGGCGAGCGCGAAGAACACGAGCGAGCGTTTGGCGACCACTACGGGGACACCTCCGTCGTCGCCATGGGCGCCGCGACCCGGCCGACCAGTAAAGTGAAGCGAATCGTCATCGACTGTAGAAAGGGATGCGGGGCTTAAACATATATTCAGTAAATTTTTCATAGCAAGAAAACCGGGTGCCGTTCACCGTTTTTTCAGACAATGAAATACATTCACGGTGCGAAAACCACTTGTGGGAGTCGGTCGAAGACGGCCCATGGAATCGGCGCTCGAAGACATCGAGTTTCTCGCGCTCTCGGCGAACCGGGTCGAGGTGTTGGACGCGGTGGCCGAAGTGTCGCACACGCGCCGCGAGCTCCAGGAGCGAACCGGCGCGTCACAGCCGACGCTCGGTCGTATCCTCCGCGATTTCGAGGACCGAAACTGGGTCAGACAGACGGACCGGGAGTACGCGGCGACGCCGACCGGACGGTTAGTCGCGGCCGGGTTCTCGAATCTCCGCGAGATCGTCGAGACCGAGCAGCGACTCCGTCAGGTGGCGAACTGGCTGCCGACCGAGTCGATGACGTTCGACCTCCGACAGCTCAGGGACGCGACCATCACGACCCCGACGCAGACGCGTCCGAACGCGCCAGTCCAGCGCGTACTCGGACTCCTGCGGGATGCCGAGCGAGTCGAAATCGTCTCGCACGCGTTCAACGAGCAGAGCATGAACGTGGTTCGGCGTCGCGTCGCCGAGGAACAACAGACGTTCGAGGGCGTCTTCTCGGCGAGCGCCATCGACGCCATCGCCGACGACTCGGCGCTCCGCGAGCGCCTTCTCGAACTGGTCGACCTCCCCGGCGCGGAACTCCGTATCGTCGACGACGACGTGCCCGTCGCGCTGACCGCCGCCGACGACGTGGTCCACCTGTTTCTCCGTGACGGCGACGGACTGCTGCAGGCCTCGGTCGACACCGACGACGACACCGTGCTGGCGTGGGCCCACGACGTTCACGACCGATACTGGAACGACGCCCGGCCGCTGGACGCCGCCGACCTCGCCGACTGACCTCACGTTTTGTACTCGCCGACGACCGTCTCGCGCATCGCCCGCACCGTCTCCAGATACTCGTCGACGGAGCGTTTTTTATCCTTCGCCGCGCGAATCTCGGCCTGTTTTTCGAGGTTCGAGAGCAGGTCGACGACGAGCATCGCCGTCAGTTTCGCGGGGATGACGTACGCCATCTCCTCGTCGACGACCTCGAAGTCACGGGCGTGGACCGCGCCGGAGAAGCCGCCGACGTAGGGGTGGATTCCGGGGAGAATCTGCGTCACGTCGCCCATGTCGGTCGACCCGGTGAGATGCGGTTTGCCGGGCGTGAGCGCCTCCTCGCCCAGCAACTCCGCGACGTTGGCGTCGTACGTCGACACCATCGTCTCGTCCGTCCGCAGCGGCATGTAGCCCGGGTAGTCCTCGATTTCGACGTTCGCGCCGACGGCCATCGCACCGGATTCGAGCGCGCGGTTCGTCTTCTCGTTGGCGTCGGTGACGGCTTCGATAGTGCTCGCGCGGACGTACGACTCCATCTGCACGTCGCTCGGGACGACGTTGACGCCGTCGCCGCCGTTGGTGACGATGGGGTGGACGCGGACGTGGTCGTCGTCGGCGAACGTCTCCCGGTTCGCGTGGACGGCGTTCATCCCGAGCATCGCCGCGTTGAGCGCGTTGACACCCTCCTCGGGGGCGGCACCGGCGTGGGACTCCTTGCCCTCGTAGGTGACGAACTTGCCGACGAACCCGTTCGAGGAGAAGTCGCTCGTGACGACGCGCTCGGGCGTGTCGCTCCCGGCGTGAATCATCATCGCGCAGTCCACGTCGTCGAGGTGGCCGCGGCGGATGAGTTCCTGCTTGCCGCCGAGGAACTCCACGTCGCCGCTCTCGACCAGTTTCCGGCGGTAGCCCAGGTCGAGATACTCCTCGGCGGGGACGGCGATGAAGTCGATAGCACCGTCGAGGTCGTCTGTGACGCCCGCGGCGGTGAGGCCGTACGCCGCGCCGACGAGATTCGCCAGTTGCGCGTGGTGGCCGCAGGCGTGACACGCGCCCGTTTCGGGGTTCGCCTTCGGGTGCGCGGGGTTGACGAGCGCGTCGAGTTCGCCGAGAACGGCGACGACGAACTCGTTTGCTCCGTCGTCGGGGCCGCCGGTACCATCGGCCCCGAACCGAGCTTTCGCTCCGGTGACGGCGATGTTCTCCTCGACGCCGAGACCCATTCCTTCGAGTTCGGCGACGACTTTTCTCGTGGTCTCCGTCTCTTTGAACCCGAGTTCCGGTTCGGCTTCGACGTCTTTCGCGAAGGCGACGATGTCGTCGGCGTGTTCGTCGATGGCTTCGACGGCCCGGCGCTTGCGGTCGGCTACGTCGGTCATGCTCGGAGATTTCGCCCGGCGAACGTAGCGCTTTGGTGTCCGGCAGTCCGTGCGGACGGGATTCTACAGTACCGTGTCGGCGTCGACGACGGACGAGGCGTCCGCCGTCTCGTCGTCGGTGACGACGGCGAGGGTGGCCATCTCGTCGGTCTTCGACCCGAGGACGGCCGTTCCGCCGACGAGAAGCGGGGCGACGACGCCCGCGACGACGACGCCGGGATGTGAGAGCGAACCGGCAACGGCGACTCTCGAGGTGGCACTCAGGTCGTAGTCGTCGACGACGCGCTCGGCGAGCGTCAGCAGTTGCTCGTGGCTGTACGTCGTCTCGTGGGTGACAAGCGCCGGTGTGGATGGTTCTATCTCGTACGGCGGAATCGCCGGGTTCTCGCTCCACACATCGGACTCCCAGTACGTCGTGTCGGGACGGGTCGGGCAGTCGCCGTAAACGACGAGTTTCGTCCCCGGCGAGGGGTCGAACTCGGCTTCCCGGTCGGCGGTGGCGACGACGAGGCGCGCCTCATCGTCGTCGCGAATCTCGAATCGGACGGGCGACCCGAGTAGCGTTGCGCCGAAGAAACTGAGAAGCGACTCCGGCGACCCGATGGGTTCGATCTCGACGCCGCGCCCGCCCGCGACGCCGAGGTGTCGAAACACGTTGCCGGCTTTCCACGCCGTCGTACAGAAGTCGTGGTAACTCATCGTCCGCCCCGCCGACGGGTGATGGACCGCCGAGCGGTCGGTTCGCCGGTCGCGTCCGACAATCTCCCCGAGAACGTTCACGAACGGGATACGGAAGCGTGAGAGAAAAACACACCGAGGCGTCGAGTACGGGACCACACGTCCGAAGACCAACGACGAAACAGACTGAGTTATCATCGTGAGACGTGGTGCGACTGATGGTACGTTCTGCACGGCCGATGGTAACATTCCCGCCGTATCTCAACTTATCATGAATTAGATATAATAGCGTGTCTGATGGGTCACTATGTGAGGTTCTAACAGATGTCAATGAACGCTGTGGTTTACAAAGGACCGAACGAGGTCGCGGTCGAGGAAGTGGACGAACCGGAACTCCAACACCCCAACGACATAATCGTCGACATTACCACGTCGTGTATCTGTGGGTCAGATCTCCACATGTACGAGGGGCGAACGTCGGCGGATCCGGGTATCGTCTTCGGGCACGAGAACATGGGTGTCGTCCAACAGGTCGGTGACGGTGTCGATACGTTGGAAGAAGGTGACCGCGTCGTCATGCCGTTCAACGTCGCCTGCGGGTTCTGTCAGAACTGTGAGAACGGTTACACGGGCTTCTGTACGAACGTCAATCCGGGCTTCGCCGGCGGAGCGTACGGTTACGTCGCCATGGGGCCGTATATGGGCGGACAGGCCGAGAAACTCCGCGTCCCCTACGCCGACTTCAACGCGCTGAAGCTCCCGGAGGGTGACGAACAGGAGGACGCGTTCGCGCTTCTCGCGGACATCTTCCCGACCGGGTGGCACGGCACGCGACTCGCTGACCTCCAACCCGGCGAGTCCATCGCCATCTACGGGGCCGGACCGGTCGGCCTGATGGCGGCTTACAGCGCGAAGATTCAGGGCGCGTCCGAGATATACGTCGTCGACCGCGTCGACAGTCGTCTCGAACTCGCCGAGCAGCACTGCGACGCGATGCCGATCAACTTCGAGGAGTCGGACCCGATCGAACAGATCAGAGACGCTCACGGTGGCGAAGGTGTCGACAAAGGCGTCGACGCGGTCGGCTATCAGGCGATCGACCCGGAGACCGACGTCACCGACGACGCCTACGACCCGGCGCGCGAGAATCCGGCAGTAGTTCTCAACCAACTCATCCAGACCGTCCGCCCGACCGGCAAACTCGGTATCCCCGGACTCTACGTCCCCTCGGACCCCGGCGCGCCCGACGAGATGGCCGCACAGGGGAGACTCGGTATCGACTTCGGGAAGCTGTTCGAGAAGGGTATCGCGCTCGGAACGGGTCAGTGTAACGTCAAGCGCTACAACAGACAGCTACGCGACATGATCATCGAAGGCCGGGCCGACCCGACGTTCGTCGTCTCTCACCGCGTCGGTCTCGACGAAGCGCCGGAGATGTACGAGCGGTTCGACAACCGCGAGGAGGGCGTCACGAAGGTGCTCCTCGAACCGTAAGTCGAGGAAGCTGTCGAACTCGCCTTTTTAGGTTCGAATCCACACGTCGTGGTGGTTCTCTCTGAGGTGCGTCTGGTACGCCTGCACCATCTCGGGGTACGACGTGGCGAGCATCGACCAGTTACAATGGTCGCAGTTTCCGGTTATCACAGGTAGTCAGACACTCTCATGTCCACTTACTTATCAAGTTTCTTATTTCGTCGTCCGGAAAGCGTCACAGATGGTAGATATATACGTGAACACGCCGTATCTATCGTGACAATGTGCCAGTACTGTAACTACGCGATGGAGGGGTGGGGAGAGTTGCTTCAGTACGACACCGTGTATCAGGACGCCATCGAACGTCAGCGAGCCGCGAACGCGAACTACGGGTTCGACGAGTCGTGGGACGAACTCCGCGAGGAGTTCGCCTGAACGATTCGCGAGACGGTCACTCGTCGACCGTCACCGCCAGCGGGAACGGGTCGTCGCTCGACGCCGCCTCGGTACCCTCGGCTCGTTCGGCCAGTAGGCAGTCGTCGAGTTCCGCGCGAAGCGCCGCTTCGTCCATCTCGCTTCCGATGAAGACGAGTCTCGTCCGCGGCGTATCCTCGTCCCACTCACCGATCGGACCTGCCTGTACCGACGGCCCCGCCTGGCTCAGCCCCATCACCGACTCCTCGCGGCCCGCAAGGAGGAAAAAGCCCTTCGCGCGGACGATACTCCCGTCCCAGTCTCGAAGCCACGCCGCGAACCGGTTCGGGTGAAACGGTATCTCCGTCGCGTACACGAACGACGAGACGCCGTGGGCCTCGGCGGCGGTCAGTCCGCCGTTGCCGTGGTCGGCGTGCTCGTGTCTATCGCGATCGTGCCCATCGTGGTCGGCGTGAGACGCCCCCGCTCCCGCCCCTCGTTCGTGTTCGGCGAGGCGCCGTTTCCAGCCGACGTTTTTCCGAGCGTCGGTCACGTCGAACCGGCCGGTACCGAGGATACGCTCGGGGTCGACCTCCGAGTAGGTTGTCCGGGTGAGGTCAGCGCGCGGTTGGAGTTCACGGATCACCGACTCGATGCGGTCGAGTTCGTCGTCGGGAACCATGTCGCACTTGTTCAAAAGGAGCACGTCGCAGAACTCGATCTGGTCGACGAACACGTCGGCGAGCGGTCGGTCCACGGAGGCGGACGCTTTCCGCGTCGTCGGGTCGAACTCTTTCCAGAAGCCGTAGGCATCGACGACCGAGACGGTGGTATCGAGCCGGTAGTGCTCCGTCGGATCGACGTCGCTCTCGGGCGAGCCTTCGACGAACGACCGTGCGACGGGCAGCGGTTCGCTGATTCCGGAGGACTCGACGAGCAGGTAGTCGAACGACCGCGTCTCGGCTAACTCAGCGGTTTGCTCGAGCAAATCGCCTTGGAGCTCGCAGCAGATACAGCCGTTCGAGAGGTCGAGAATCCCTTCCTCGCTGTCGTCGGCGTCGGCGAGCAGTTCGGCGTCGACGTTCACCTCGCCCATGTCGTTGACGACGACGGCGACGTCCATGCCTCGGCGATTCTGCAGGATGTGGTTGACGAGCGTCGTCTTCCCCGCCCCGAGATAACCGCTGACGACGGTGACCGGGATTCGGCCGGTATCGGAGGTACTCATACACTGAGAGACGATAGCGAGGGACGTATCCCCTCGCACTCTCATCGAGCAGCGAGACTCACCACATCGGGAACGTGGCTACGGTGCGCCCGCGAGAACGAGCGTGCTGTCTTTGTCTCCGACGCTAATTTGCCGCGTTGCGTCCGACGGAACTCTGACGGCGTCGCCGGATTCGAGTGAGACGTCGTCGCCGTCGACGGTGACCGTCGCCGCGCCGTCGACGAGGAGATAGATTTCCTCGTGACCCTCATCGCCGTGGTCGTGTTCCATCCCCGACCACCCCGCCTCGCAGTCGAGCACCGTCACGCCGAGGTTGTCGGCGTCGAGCGCGTCGCGCAGGAAGTACATCCCGTCGGCTTTCGGTTCGACGTCGCGGTAGTTGACTTTCGAGTAGGACACACGGACGAATCGGCCGCCAGTCGGAAGTAAGTTGGTCGCGTAAGCTGATTGAAACAGCTGTTCTGTACCGCGAGCGACCGAAGGGAGCGAGCGGCCTTTTTGGTGCAGATTTTTGCAAGCGGGGGTGCGCTTCGCGCACCCCCCGCAGCAAAAAGGTGCGTCAGAATGAGTTCTTGATCTTCTCGAAGAAGCCTTCCTTCACGTCGACCTCCTCGCCGCCGGCCTCGGCGAACGCCTCCAGCGCCTCGCGCTGCTCCGTGTTCATCTGCTCGGGCGTTACAATCTGCACCTGCACGTAGAGGTCGCCCTCGCCGCGGCGACGAAGACGGGGCATCCCCTTCCCCTTCAGTCGGAACGTCTCGCCGCTCTGGGTCCCTTCGGGAATATCCATCTCGACGCTGCCGCCGAGCGTCGGAATCTCGACGGTCGACCCGAACACCGCCTGCGGGAACGAGATAGGGTGCTTGTAGTGCAGGTCGTCGCCATCGCGCTCGAAGTCGTCGTGCGGGCGGACCTGAATGTCGATGAGCAGGTCCCCGTTCGGCCCGCGATTCTCGCCGGGTGCGCCCTCACGCTCCATCCTGAGGGTTTGGCCGTTCTGGATACCCGCCGGAACGTCGACGGTGAGCGTCACCTCCTCACGGACGGTGCCGTCGCCGCCGCACGTGCGACAGGTCTCGTCGTACAGTTCCCCCTCGCCGCCGCAGCGCCGACAGGTGGTCGTCTGCTGGACGCGGCCGAACGGGGTCTGCGACACCTGTGTTACCTGTCCTTGGCCGTTGCACTCGGGGCACGTTCGTGACTCGGCGTCGGCGGGGTGACCCTCGCCGTCGCAGTCCGAACAGCGTTCGGGTCGGGTAATGGTCACCTGCTTCGTGACGCCCTCGTACACGTCTTCGAGGTCGAGCGTCACGTTCGTACGGAGGTTACGACCCTGCCGCGGACGGTTCTGCTGACCGCGGCCGTTGCCGCCCGCGCCGCCGCCGAAGAACTGGTTGAAGATGTCCTCGAAGCCGCCTCCGCCGCCCCCGCCGCCGAAGGGGTTGCCGCCGCCGAATCCGCCGCCCGCACCGCCGCCGACACCGCCGCGTTTCTGGGCCTCCTCGAAGCGGTCGTGGCCCACCTGGTCGTACATCCGGCGCTTCTCGTCGTCGGTGAGCACCTCCTTCGCCTTCTTGACCTTCTTGAACTTCTCGTCGGCGTCCGGGTCGTCGCTCACGTCCGGATGGTACTCGGCGGCCTTCTTCCGGTACGCCTGCTTTATCTCGTCCTCGTCGGCGTCGCGCGACACCCCAAGTACGTCGTAGAAGTCCTCGCTCATCAGTTATCTCTCGTTGTTCGGGGAACTACTTGAACGGAATGGCTCGGCGCGGAACGAGGCGGGTGTCGTTCAGCGCGCGAGTGCCGTGTGATTGCCGTTACTTCTCGTCCTCGTCCACGTCATCAGAACGCGGAGCGTTCTGATTGGCTCAAGACGACGACTTACTCGTCGTCTTGAACGTTCGACAGAGTGGAACTCTGTCGGGCAGATGAGGACGATCTACTGGTCGTCCTCGTCCACGTCTTCGAAGTCGGCGTCGACGTACTCGTCGTCGTCGGAGTCGTCGCCGCCCATGCCGCCGGGGCCTGCACTGCCCGGACCGGCGCCGCCCGAACCGGCGCCGCCCGGACCGCCTGCCGCACCGCCCGCGCCGCCGGGTCCGGCCTGCGCCTGCTGCTGGTACATCTGCTTGCCGATCTCCTGCAGTTCCTGCGAGAGGTTCTCGGTCGCGTCTTCGAGCTCCTCGGTAGAGGCGTCCTCGTCTTCGAGCGTCGCCTCGACGTCCTCGATGGCCGACTCGATGTCGGCGTAGAGGTCGTCGTCGATGTTCTCCTCGTTCTCGTCGAGGAGTTTCTCTGCGCGCTGGACCGCGCCCTCTGCCTCGTTTCTGGCCTCGATGCGCTCGCGTCGTTCCTTGTCCTCCTCGGCGTGCTGTTCGGCTTCCTCCTGCATCCGCTCGACCTCCTCGTCGGAGAGACCCGCGCCGCCCTCGATGGTGATGTCCTCTCTGTTGCCGGAGCCTTTGTCCTCGGCTTCGACGTTGACGATACCGTTCTCGTCGATGTTGAACGTCACCTCGATCTGCGGAGTTCCGGCGGGCGCCGGCGGGATGCCCGTGAGCTGGAACTCGCCGAGCAGTTCGTTGTTCTGCGCCATCTCGCGCTCACCCTGGAAGACGCGGACCTGGACGGAGGTCTGGTTGTCCGCCGCCGTGGTGAATATCTTCGACTCCTCGGTCGGAATCGTGGTGTTCTTCTCGATGAGGCGCTCGAACAGTCCGCCCTTGACCTCGATACCGAGGCTGAGCGGGGTCACGTCGAGCAGGACGATGTCGTCGACTTCGCCGCCGAGGACGCCGCCCTGAATCGCCGCGCCGAGCGCGACTGCCTCGTCGGGGTTGACGTTCTTCTTCGGCTCCTGGCCGACGAGGTCGCTCACTTTCTCCTGGACCTGCGGCATCCGGGTCGACCCGCCGACGAGGATGACCTCGTCGATGTCGGACTTCGAGTAGCCGGCATCCGAGAGTGCTTGTTCCGTGGGTTCGACGGTACGGTCGATGAGGTCGGAGGTGAGGCTCTCGAACTTCGCGCGGGTGAGCGACTGTTCGAGGTGGACCGGGCCGGAGTCGGTCGCCGTGATGAACGGGAGGTTGATGTCGGTCTCCTTGCGCGAGGAGAGTTCGATCTTCGCTTCCTCTGCGGCGTCCTTCAGGCGCTGCAGCGCCTGTCGGTCCTCGCGGAGGTCGATGCCGTGGTCGTTTTCGAACTCCCTGGCGAGGTAGTCGATGATGGCCTCGTCCCAGTCGTCGCCGCCGAGATCGTTGTCACCGTTCGTGGCGACAACCTCGTAGACGCCGCCGCCGAGGTCGAGAATGGAGACGTCGAACGTCCCGCCGCCGAGGTCGTAGACGAGGACGGTCTGGTCGGAGTCGTCGTCGAGGCCGTACGCCATCGACGCCGCCGTCGGCTCGTTGATGATGCGCTCGACGTCGAAGCCGGCGATCTCGCCGGCGTCCTTCGTCGCCTGTCGCTGGCGGTCGTTGAAGTACGCGGGGACCGTGATGACGGCTTTCTCGACGTCGTCGCCGAGATACTCCTCGGCGTCGCGCTTGATCTTCTGGAGGATCATCGCCGACACCTGTTCGGGGGTGTACTCTTCACCGTCGACCTCGACCGTGAACTCCTCCTCGCCCATGTGGCGCTTGATGGAGCGGAACGTCCGGTCGGGGTTCTGAATCGCCTGGTTCTTCGCCGGTTTGCCGACGAGTCGCTCGTCGTCGGTGAACGCCACGACGGAGGGAGTCGTGCGGTCGCCCTCGGCGTTGACGATGATTTCGGGGTCGCCACCTTCCATCACCGCGAACGCGCTGTTCGTGGTACCGAGGTCGATACCGAGAATCTTGTTACTCGCCATTTGCCGACAACTACCGGTTTGCGCCGGTTAAAGGTTACTAGACTAAACGGCGGCGGCGACGAAAACACCTCGCCCCCCTCGTGCGGTTTCGTCTCGTCACGTCGAACGTGGTCGGCGGATTTTTATCGACGTGCTTTCCGAGAGAACCGTGGCGTCGACGCCGCGCGCACGGACGATTTACTCGTCGCCTTTACTCACCGTCACCTGCGCCGCGCGGATGACCTTCTCGGCCATCTCGTAGCCCGGTTGGTAGACGTCGGCGACGGTTCCCTCGGGGTGGTCGCTGTCGACGCGCATCATCACCTCGTGGCGTTGCGGGTCGACGGTCTCGCCGGGGTCGGGTTCGATGGGTTCGACGTTCTCGTCGTCGAGGATGCGGTCGAACTCCTTGAGCGTCGACTCGACGCCGGGGCGGATGTCGGCGTCCTCGTCCTGGTCGAGCGCCCGCAGGAGGTTGTCGCGGACGCCGACGAGGCGCGCGACGAGGTCTTCGGTCGCCCGGTCGCGGATGTCGTCCTGTTTCTTCTTCGCGCGTTTCTTGTAGTTCTGGAAATCGGCTTGGGTGCGGCGCAGCCCCGACTCCAGTTCCTCAACGCGGTTGTTCTTCTCGTTGAGTTCGGCTTCGAGTTCCTCGGTGCGCGTCTGCAGTTCGTCCACTTCGGCCGCGAGTTCGTCGTCGTACTCCGCCGCGCGCGCGGCGAGGTCGGCGTCGACGCCGACGTCGGTCGTCAGTTCGTCTTCGACCGAATCCCGCGCGTTTTCGTCGCCTCCCTCGCTCTCGGCGGTCCCGGCGTTCGCGCCGTTATCGGTCGGTTCGGCGTCCGCCGTCGACGCGTCCGTAACCGACTGCTCGGTGTGCTCCTCGGCTTCTCGCTCTGCCGCTGACTCGTCGGGTGCGTCGTCGGTCATAGTCGGAGTGTGCCGCTGGTTCGGCTTAAGGATTGCAGAAACAAACGGCGGGGGTGGTGGCGGTGGACGGCTCTACCAGAACGACTGAATGTCGATACGAGAGGCGTGCTGAATGCAGAGCGCGAATCGGTCACGCGGATTTCTGGCCACAGTATCAGGTACGGAGAAATTATTTTGCCGTATGTAGTATTATAGATTGTATGAGGGGGAGTTCGGACTGGCCGCTTCCGAGCCAGTCTCAACGTGTCCGACTACTCCTCTACTTCTCGGAGGGGCTGATTATCGGGGCTGGCCTCTCACTCTGTCTGGTCAGAGTCTTCGGCCCGTTTCTCATAGATGTCGAATTCGGTTCGTTTAATCCTACGCTGTCAGCAGTTGGCGCGTCTTTCCTCCTCCTCATCCTCTTTTTTGCTCTTCGAGGTGTCGGATTTTACGAATTAGGCCGTCGATATTCTCGAAACCACTCGCCGGAATACCAAGACTGGACGGAGACACGGCGGTGGATATGGGTTGCGACCGTAGCGTTCCCTCTTGGAGGCGTACTTCTCGGGGTATCGGTACTGCTGTGGGGATGGTGGGCAGTCGTGTTCTTACAGCTCGCAGACCTGCTTATGCTGGGGACTACGTTTATCGGATTTATCCTCTATATATTTACTCTCCAACGTGTCGGAGCAGAACTCCTCTAATTGAGTCACCGAGATACACCAACCTAACGGCTAGTTCGTTTTCGGGGGCTGAAACGAGCGATTACCGTCTACTATATTCAACCTCTGTGTCCAACACGATCTCGTCGAACTGCCGTTAGTCGAGGATTTCTAACAGAACCTGGTGGCCGGAACTGTGCGGAGCGGTTCGGTCGCGGTATAGTGAGACGTCGTACCGCGAGCGAACGAAGTGAGCGAGCGGGCCGAGGAACCCTCGAAGGCGCGGAGCGCCTGAGGGGGTGACGCTGTGCTTTTGGTCGAGCTTTTGCCGAGGGCCGCCTCCGGCGGCCCACAGCGCAAAAGGTCGGAGTTTACTGATACATCCGCAGCGGCTGCGCCTGCGAACTCTCGTCGTTCTCGGCGTTCTGGAGGCGCTGGGCGAGGCGCTGCTTCGCCTCGCGGATCTCCTCGGCGTGGTCGACCAGGTCGTCGGTCGGCACCTCGATATCCGACAGCGCGTTGATGCCGTCTGTGATAATGACGCGGGCGGCCTCCGGGTCGGGAAACTGCGGGTCGGACTCGACGACGAGGCCGACGGCCGACTGGTCGTTCTCGACGGCGTAGCTCAGCAGCGCGCCGGTCGGTCCGGAGACGAGTCCCATCTCCGCGGGGGCGTCGATGCCGGCGTCGTCGAGCATCGGCGCGGCGTCGCCGGTGCCGATGCCGTAGAGCGCCGGGGGTTCGTCGTCCTTCTCACGGGGGAGTCCGCTGATGTAGATGGGCGTGAGGTTCACGTCGTCGAACCAGTCGCTGAGACACTCGGCGAACTCGGTGGCCGCACCGGGCGAGATGGGCACGTCGCTCTGAAGTACGAGCAGGTCCCGCTCGGCGTCGCCGTAGATGCGTACTGGTGGGTGGATGCTCCGGTCGTCGTCGCGGTACACCGCGACTTTCGGGATGCTCTCGCAGTGGACGTTCGCGTAGTGGGTCATCTCGAACTCCTCGACGAGGTGGTCGGCGGCGATCTTCCCGACTAGCCCGACACCGGGAAGTCCCTCCACGAGCAGCGGTTCGTCGAACGCGAGGTCCTCCGCGAGCACGTTGATTCGCGCCATGTCCGAAGTAGGAGGGCCAGCGTTGTAAAACCGTCCTGCGAGGGGGACAGAATGACGTCGGCGAGTACGGCTGCTGGACGCGCACTCCGAAACCGACAAACGCGCCGCCGGGAAAGTCGACTGCATGAACCCCTTGGAGCGGTATGCGCCGCTCGTCGACGACGAGGAGACGTTCTTCGCGGCCTGCGAGCGACCGCTTCCGTCCGTCGTCCGCGTGAACACCATCAAGACGACGCCCGCCCGCGCCCGCGAGGCGCTCGACGAGGAGGGCGTCGGTTACGAACCGGCCGGATGGCACGACGGCATCCTGAAACTCGACGGCCGCAGTCCGGGCACGACGTGGCCGTACTTCCACGGCTGGCTCCACGGCCAAGAGGAGGTGTCGGCGCTGCCGGCGCTGGCCGTCGACCCCGAACCGGGCGAGTTCGTCTGGGACGCCTGCGCCGCGCCGGGGAGTAAGACGACCCAACTCGCCGCGCAGATGGACGACACCGGCCTCCTCGTCGGCAACGACAACAACCTCGGCCGTCTCTCGGCACTCCGACACAACGCCGAGCGACTCGGTGTGACCAACTTGGCAGTCACGAACCAGGACGCCAGAAACTTCTCGCTCAAACCGTTCGGCTCCGACCAGTTCGGCGGTCGTAGATACGACAGCGACGGCGGCGACGACGATGGCGACAACGACGCGCCCGCCGACGCGGCACGGGAGGCGTTCGACCGGGCGCTCGTCGACGCCCCCTGTTCCTGTGAGGGCACGGTCCGCAAGAACCCCGACGTGCTCGACCAGTGGACGCTGGACCACGTTCACAGCGTCGCCGGCATCCAGAAAGGCGTCCTCCGCCGCGCGATCCAGGCGACGAAGCCCGGCGGCACCGTCGTCTACTCGACGTGCACCTTCGCCCCCGAGGAGAACGAGGCCATCCTCAGCCACGCGCTGGAGGAAGAAGACTGCCGGATGGTCGAGTTCGACTCGCCGCTCGAAACGGTGCCGGGCGTCACCGAGTGGGACGACGAGGAGTACCACCCCGACGTGACGAAAGCCCACCGCGTCTACCCGCATCACAACGACACGGGCGGGTTCTTCTGCGCAAAGCTGGAGGTGAAAGCGTGAGCGACGAAAGGAGGGAAGAACCGACGAACTCCGGCCAGCAGTTCGACCGCCTCCCCGACACCGCCGAGGAGCGCGAGGTGCCCGACCGGGCGACGCGCGAGGAGGTCGTCGGCTGGTGGGAGGAACGGTTCGGAATCCCCCCGAAGGCGTTCGAGGACTTCACCTTCTGGGAGAAAGGCAAAGGTAAAGTCTGGGCGTTCCACGGCGACACCGTCGACCCGATACGCATCGAAGGGCTCGGGATGTCCTTTTTGCGGACGCGACAGGAGCACTGGAAGCCGACGACCAATGCGGTTCAGCGATTCGGACGTGAGGCGACGAAGAACGTCGTCGAACTCGCTGGCGAGACGGCGACGCGGTTCGCCGCCGGCGAGGACCAAGATATCGAGTGGGACGGCGACTGGGGCTACCTCGTCGTCGCCCACGACCTCGTCGGCGAGACCGAACCGATGGGCGTCGGCCTCTATCTCTACGGCGAACTCCGGTCGACGGTGCCGAAGGGTCGACAGGAGTCGCTGCCGGTGTTGGACTGAGCGACTCGTACGTTTCGGGTACTCGACTCTTATTCGCGCTCGGTCGCGGTAAACCGTCGCTCCGGCACGTCGTCGTACAATCCCTCCACGTCCTCGCCGAGGCGGTCGAGCGCCCCTGTCGTCCCGCAGGCGACGCGGAACAGCGACACCGTGTCGAACACCGAACCCAGCCAGACGGCGTCGTCGTAGAAGACGCCGAATCGGTGCCCCGTCGCCTCGAACGGATAGGTGTCGTGGTCCTGGCTGTCGAGTCGCCACGCGACGTACACTACACCGCCGTTCGGCGGTCGCCACGGCTGGAACCAGCCTCGAAACGTTCCCTTCCGGCCGACGAGTTCGTGGTGGTGGACCTCGCCGGTGGAGGCGGCCTCGGGCGGAGCGAGAAACACCTCGCTGTCGAAGACGGTGGGTATCGCGCCGAGGTGCGGCGAGCGCATCGGCTCGGCGAGGTCGTCGAGTTCCGAGCGAAGTCGCTTGGAGATGGTGGCCGAGAGCGACGCGGCGTAGCGATGCGTAGCCGGTCGCTCGGAGAACGAACTGTAGCCGAAACGGAGTTCGTCGGGTGGGGCACGGTACGCGCCGAGTCGCCCTGACACCGGCCCTACGCGCCACGCGACGTAGAGGCCGCCGGTCCGCCCCGCCCACGGCTGAATCACGCCCTCGTACTCGGCGTCGTCACCGCCGAAGGTACACGGAATCAGTTCGCCGCGTCGAGCGTTCTCGGTCGGCGCTGGCCCCGCTGGGTCGGCCATACCGTCCGAACGGAGGCGAGCGGTAAGTGCTTTTTATAGGTCCGCTGTCACTCTCGCCGCGCCGTCACCCCTTCTCGCGGAGTGTCCCGCCGCCCAGACCCTCCCACTCGACACGGTACCCCAGCGCCGAGAGCACCGCGCTGGCGTCGTCGACGCCGCGTTCGTCGAGTACGGTTTCGGCCTCCGAGAGCGACATTCCGGCCTCGAGTTCCTCGCGCAACTCGTCGAGGACGGCCGGTCGAACGAGCGTCCGGCCCAGCCGTTCGTGCGCCGGGAACCGTCGGTCGTCGACAGCGTCTGCGCTGACACCGAAGTTGGCGGCAACTGCGTCGAGCGACGTCACGTCGGCGTCGGGTTCGAGTACCTCCGGCAGGTCGTCGACGACGGCGGCGACGAGGTCGGCCTCGTACTCGCGCAGTACGTCGACCACGTCCTTCAGTCGAACCGACCCCGAGTACGGAATCGCGCGGTGGTCACGGGCACGAATCTCCTCGCCGACGCCCAGCGACTCGTCGACAGCGACGACCATGTCGACCGCTTCGAGGTCGGCCAGTTGCGAGAGCTTCTTCTCGACGTACTCGGGCGTCCAGAACCCCATGATTTCGAAGTAGATGCGAAAATCGGCGTGGCGGTAGTCGAACGCGAAGTCGGGAATCATCACACGGTAGCCGGTTTCGAGCGGTTCGGGTTCGCGTACGAGGTCCCAGTCGAGGTCCAAAGAGGAAAAGCGGGCGGCGAAATCGGACTCGACGCCGCTGTCGTACGTCGATTCGGCGATCGGTTCGACCCCCGGCACCGACACGTCCTCGTTCGTGAGCGTCAGTTCGCGCTCGGTCCCGCGGTCGTCGATGGTCGCCGTGAGCGACCAGTCGGCCGACTTGGCGACAGTCCGGAGCAGGCGCGCGAAGCCGGTTCCGTAGCGCCGAGTCCGCCGAAAGAGCCTGTCTGGACCGGTGACGACGACCTCTCTCCCCTGCTCGGTCTTTCGAATTTCGTACATCAGCCGCAGTCGTTTCACCGCCGAGACGAGCGCCTTCGGGTCCGAACTTTGGACCCTGACTTCGGTGGCGTCGAACAGCGCGGTCTGCGCGAGCGAAAGGTTGTACTGTGAGAGGAGTTCGTCGGGCGACCACCGCGGGTCGAACTCGGCGAGTCGCTGGTTCACGTCCCGGTCGGCGTACAGCGACGCCTCGATGTCCTCGCTTTCGACGCCCAGTCGGTCCGCCGCGACGTCGAGCGCCGCGGTTCGCTCGTCGTCGCTAGCGACGCCGCCGACGGTTTCGGCACTCTCGAAGGCGACGCGACGGGCGCGCTCCGGCGGCAGGGCGGCGTCGGTCTCGAACGTCGCCTCTCGGTCGGCCAGCGCCGCGAATCCGCGAACGAGTTTGAAGTCGTCCGAGTCGGCTTCGAGGTCGTCCAACGCCGCCGTCAGCGCCTCGCGACGCTCGCCGACGTGACCCTGATAGACGCCGAGCACCCGCGCCGCCAGCGGACGACGCGTCTGGTCGACGAACCGCGGGCGATAGCCGCCGCGGCGTGACACCCGGAGGAGGTCTTTCGTCAGCACAGGTGTCGTTTCGTCCCGGGTGATAAAAGCGCCGCGGGGTTCGGGTCGTCGAACCGGAGTGCCGTCGTCGACGGAGGACAAGGCTCATACGGCCGCGCGCAGACGCTCGGCCATGAAACGACGGGCGTTCGCGACGACACTCCTCTCGGCGCTTTCGGCGGGCTGTCTCTCCTCGCTCCCGCAGGCGACGGGGCCGCGCGGCCCACCCGAGGAACCGGCGACCGGCCCCGGCGAGGAGCCCGAGGAGGACCCGCTCTCAGTCGAGGCGTTCGACTACGAAGGAACCGAAGACGACGAACTGCGCACCTTCGGCACCGTTGATAATCAGAGCCCGGAGGAACGGACCGGGACGGTGACCGTCGAGGTGACCATCGACGACGAGGAGACCGCCGAGACCACCGAAGTGACCGTCGAGGGCGACTCGACGGCGGAGTTCGAGACGGTCGTCTCCGTCTCGTTCGGGGCGTTCCAGCGCAACGGGCAGTTGCAGGTGTCGGTCCAGTCGAGTTAACGCCGCCGCGCCGCCACCCGCTCTTCGGCCGTCTCCGCGCTCACGAGTTCATACAGCGTCGCCGTCTGTCCGTCTTCCTTCGGTCGCAGAATCCGGCCGAGTCGCTGCGTGAACTCGCGTTCGCTCCCGCTTCCGGAGAGGACGACGGCGACGTTCGCGTCCGGCACGTCGACGCCCTCGTCTAAGACGTTCGCCGTGACCACTCGCGAGTACGTCCCATCTCGAAACCGCCGAAGTATCTCGCGGCGCTCCGGCGCGCCCGTCTCGTTCGTGATGGCGGGGAGCAGAAATCGTTCCGAGAGTCGGTAGACGAGGTCGGTATGAGCAGTAAAAACGATGACTCGGTCATCGCGGTGGCGGTCGAGAATCCGCCCGAGTTCGCGCACCTTCTCGTCGGCGTTCATCATGATGTCGCGGGCGCGTTGCTTCGCCAGCAGGGCCTCGCGTGCGCGCGGGTCGTTTCCGGAGCGTTTGACCAAGCGTTGGTAGTCGCTGCCGCTCCGGAACGTGATGTTCGCCGTTCGGAGGTAGTCGACGAACGTTCCTTGTGCGTCTTCGTAGCGTTCGCGCTCCTCGTCGGTGAGTTCGACCTCGACGCGGCGAATCGCGTAGTCAGCGAGGTGACCGCCCGCCAACTCGTCGACGGAGACGTCGTACACCTTCCGACCCACCAGTTCCTCTATGACCTCGTGTGCGCCGTCGGGGCGCTCGAACGTCGCCGTGAGGCCCATCCGAGCGGGGGCGGCGAGGAGGCGGCCGATGTCGCGGTAGCCCTCGCCGCCGAGATGGTGAACCTCGTCGAAGACGACGAACCCGAACTCGCCGCCGACCTCGTCGGCGCGCAAGTAGGCGGAGTCGTACGTCGAGACCGTTATGTCCTCTCGAATCTGCTCGCCGCCGCCGAACTGGCCGATGGGGATATCGAACTCCGTTTCGAGCTCGCGCCGCCACTGTTCGAGCAGGTCGATGGTCGGGACGACGACGAGCGTCGGTACGCCGAGTTCGACCATGGCCGCGATGGCGACGACAGTCTTTCCGCTACCGGTGGGGAGCTCGAGGATACCGCGCTGGCTGTTCGACAGCCACGCGTCCAGCGCGTCGCGCTGGTACTCGCGGAGGTCGTACGTCGTTGAGAGGTCCAAAGAGGTATCGGAGAGCACTCGGTCGTCGCAGTCGACGCCGCGCTCGTCGAGAACCCGCCGGAGTTGCGCGTAGCGGGAGGCGGGCGCGCGGGCGACGCCGCTTCTCGGGTCGTCCTCGACGAACGGGAGCGACGGCACCGCCTCGTCGGCATCGGCGTCGATGCGGATGGTGCCGTTCTCGTAGCGCAGCGTGACCGTCACTGTCCGAGCGTTCGCGGGTGGAGAGTAAAGGCGCTCCGGAGATGGGGCGGTCCGCGGGAGATAGCGATCAGATGAGACAAGGGTCTCCGAGTCGACGTAGTGCGTATGGCAGACGAACTCGAATCGACGGTCGACACGTTCCTCGAAGACGCCGACAGCGTCCTCGAAGAGTACGAACAGGGCTACATGGACGCCGACGCCGCACTGGGACTGCTGCAGTCGCACATCGAGGACCTCAGAGACGAGTACGAGGGCTGAGCGAGGACTGAGCGCCCGAACCTCGAACGCCGTTTTTCGTCGCCCGAATCGTCCTGAAATCCTGAAATATGGTTATATCCTGAACCACCATCGATACTATCATGAATATTCGTGATATACGGGTGTTCGGAGTCGTAACGATTGTCGTCCTATCGGTGTTCGGCGGGTTCGTCGGCATCGCCGCCGGGCAGACCGGAGCGACGTCCATCGACGAGTGTACGGTCATCACGGAGTCGGGGCGCTACGTTCTGACGGGTGATATCAGAGACGCCAGAGGCCTCGTCGACGACGAACGTCGAATCTGTATCCAAATCCAGGCCAATAACGTCACGTTCGACGGTGACGGCCACGTCATCGACGGCGTCGGAAGCCGAACGAGTGACGGTATCCAGACTAGCAGCGAGAATGTGACGGTCCGCGATGTCACCGTCTCCGACTGGGGAACCGGCATATACGTTTTCGGCAGCGGCATTAACATGGTCGTCGAGAACGTCGTCGCCGAGAACAACCGCTTCGGTATCGCCTCCTCGGACGGTGACCTGACCGTTCGCGATAGCCACGCGCGCGAGAACGACGTGGGTATCTCGGGTGACTTCGGTAGCTTCACCGTCGAACGTAGCGCCGTCTACGACAACGGACTCGGCATCCTGAGTTCCGAAACTGAGGTTCGTATCGTCGACAGCGTCGTCCGCGACAACGACGGCGTCGGGATCGAGGTGTTCGTCGGGCGCGCCACCGTCGCGCAGAACACCATCGAGGGCAACGAGATCGGCCTCTACCTCTTCGGCACCGCCGACGGTACCTTCGAGCGCAACAGCATCACCGACAATCGCCGCCACGGCATCCTCGTCGAAGGCGCGATGGAGTTCGAGGACTCCGACCGCAACGTGATTCGCGAGAACACCGTCGAGCGCAACGGTGTCAACGGTATCTACCTCGTGGGCCGCACCGCCGAGAACCTCGTCGAGCGCAACAGCGTCAACGACAACGGTAACGACGGTATCGGCATCCAGGGCAGCGACGGCGACGTCGCCGTCGAGCACCGAATCGTCCGCAACACCGTAACCGGAAACGTTGACGACGGCATCAGCCTCGGCGAGGGCGCAGAACGCAACGAGATTCGCAACAACGTCGTCGCCGGAAACGGCGGTGACGGTATCTTCGTCCGCGGTGCCGAGGCGACCACCGTCGTCTCGAACGAGTTCAGAGGCAACGCCGTCAACGGCGTCTTCGTGACGGGCGGTGCTGCGGGCACTGTCGTCGAATCGAACACTGTCCTCGAGAACCGCAACGACGGTATCGGACTCGGCGAAGCCACCGAAACCGTCGTCGACGACAACGAGGTCCGGAACAACCGCGACGACGGTATCGGACTCGGTGAGGGCTCGGACGGGACCGAACTCGTCGACAACGTCGTCACCCGTAACGGCGACGACGGGTTCTTCCTCCGCGGGACGGACGGAAACACCCTCGACGGTAACGTCGTCCGCGACAACGGCGACGACGGTATCTACCTGCTGCGCGCCGACGACAACGAGATCGTCGACAACGAGGTCGTGAGCAACGACGACGAGGGCATCGAACTCGACAATTCCGACGACAACCTCGTCGAGGACAACGACGTCCGCGACAACGGCGGCCGCGAGATACTCGTACGCAACGGATCGGGCGGCAACGTCGTTCGCAACAACTGAGTTCGACCCCTCTTTTCTGTTCGCGGTGTGGCGATTCGATGTCCGAGAGTCACCGCTGACCGTCCCGGCGACGCCCGTCCTTCCGCGGAAGCAAGAACTATGCTGGCGGCCCGCACGGGTACGAGCATGACGGAGTTCTCCGAGCGAGTCGAGCGAATCTCTATCAGCGGCATCCGCAAAGTGTTCGAGGCGGCGGGCGAGGACGCCATCAACCTCGGCCTCGGGCAACCGGACTTTCCGACGCCCGAGCACGCACGTGCCGCCGCCGTCGACGCCATCGAGTCGGGGAAGGCCGACGGTTACACCGGCAACAAAGGGATTCTCCCGCTCCGCGAGGCTATCGCCGCCAAACACGAAACCGACCAGGGGGTGAGCCTCTCACCGGAACAGATTATCGCCACCGCGGGCGGGAGCGAGGCGCTCCATGTCGCCATGGAGGCGCACGTCGACGAGGGCCAGGAGGTCATCATCCCCGACCCCGGGTTCGTCTCCTACGACGCGCTGACGAAACTCGCCGGCGGCGACCCCGTGCCCGTCCCGCTCCGTGAGGACCTGACGCTCGACCCCGCGGCGGTCGAAGACGCCATCACCGAGAACACGGCCGCGTTCGTCGTCAACAGTCCCGGCAACCCCACGGGCGCAGTATCGCCGGAGGAAGACATACGCGAGTTCGCCCGCATCGCCGACGAACACGACGTGCTCTGCATCTCCGACGAAGTCTACGAGTACACCGTCTTCGACGGCGAATTCCACTCGCCCGTCGAGTACGCCGAGACCGACAACGTCGTCGTCGTCAACTCCGCTTCCAAGCTATTCTCGATGACCGGGTGGCGACTCGGCTGGGTGTACGGCTCCGAGCGCCGCGTCGAGCGGATGCTTCGCGTCCACCAATACGTTCAGGCCTGCGCGAGCGCCCCGGCGCAGTACGCCGCCGAAGCGGCGCTGTCGGGCCCGCACGACGTCGTCGACGAGATGACCGCCTCGTTCCGCGAGCGCCGCGACCTCGTCGTCGACGGCCTCACCGACGCCGGATTGGAGGTGCCGACCCCTCGCGGCGCGTTCTACGCGATGCCGAGGGTGCCGGAGGGATGGGTCGAGGAGTGCATCGACCGCGGCGTCGTCGTCGTCCCCGGCGACGCGTTCGGCGAACACGGCGCGGGCTACGCCCGACTCTCGTACGCGACGGGGACCGAGGAACTGAAAGAGGCGATAGAAATCATGAGCGACGCCGCGCGCGCGGTCCGCTGAGCGCAGGATTTGCGAGCACCCGACCGCTCCGGCGCGGACAGGATTTATCCCTTCGTTCGCTGGCGACTAGCCTATGGGAGTCGCACGACACGGAACCGGACCGGTAGCGGCGCTTCGGGCGTTCGGGTCGCAAGTGCATCCGGTGTTCATGCTCCCGCCGGTCGCCGCGTCGTGGTTCGGCAGCGTCCTCGCCGGGGAGTTCTCGCCCGTCGTCGGCGCGACGCACGCGCTCGCCGTCTTCTTCGCCGTCTACACCGCCCACGTCAAGGACGGCTACGTGGATTTCCACGTCCGGAGCGAGGACGACGACCACCCGCTGTCGGTCGACGGCTGTCGCCTCGCCCTCGCCGGTTCGACGCTCGGCTTCGCCGCCTGCCTCGGCGCGCTCTGGGCGCTTGTCGGCCCCGTTGCCGCCGCGGTGACGCTACCCTGCTGGGTGATCGGCTACCTCCACGCACCGCAGTTGGACATGCGTGCGGCGACGACGACGCTGGGGTATCCGACCGGCATCGCGCTCGCAATCGTCGGCGGTTACTACGTGCAGGTCGGCGCGTTCGACCCGACGCCGCTCTCGTTCGCGCTCGTCTTCCTCGTGATGCTGACGGGCGTGAAGATCATCGACGATTCGAAGGATTACGAGTACGACCGCTCCATCGGCAAACGGACCGTCGCCGTCGTCTTCGGACGACGCGACGCGCGGCGACTCGCCTACGCGTTCGTAGTCGCTGGGCAGGGCTTCGTCGTCGGGTTCGTTTTCCTCGACGTGTTCCCCGTCGGGGCCGTCGTCGCCGCCGCGGCCATGGGCGTCGTCGCCGCCGTCTCCGCGCGGACGACGGATCCGACGCTGGCGACGATGCTGCTGGTTCGGGGGTCGTACGTCTTCCTGGCGATGCTCCTCGTGGCGGTTCGGTACCGGCCGCTCTCGTGAGTCGACGCCGACCCGAGAGCGGTCTGTCGACGGTCGGTCCGAGGGTGTCGACGGTCAGTCCGCGATGGACGGTTCGTCGCCGAGTT
This sequence comes from Haloprofundus halobius, assembly GCF_020097835.1. Taxonomy (GTDB): domain Archaea; phylum Halobacteriota; class Halobacteria; order Halobacteriales; family Haloferacaceae; genus Haloprofundus; species Haloprofundus halobius. Next base: position 1,080,043 of record NZ_CP083666.1, on the reverse strand, counting down.
GGACGTTCTCGTTGATGAGCGCGACGAGGTTCGCGTACGGGATGAACGCGATGAACTCCTCGTCGTCGGTGAAGATGTTGATGCCGTACTCGTCGCGTTCGTAGTCGGCGCACTCCATGTCGCCGTCGGGGAGGATTGCCCTGTACATACGGTATCGACCAACAAGGAGATACTTGAAACGTCGGTCCGACTCGGCCCCGTCCTTCGGCCGCCGGGTCCCCGTGTTGGTGTTCGAGTCGCCGGGTCCCGACACTCGTCCGACGAGCAGTATCTATATCTACGCCCGCCGAGAGGGTGAGACGTCCGTAGATGTTTTCTAAGTTGACTTTCAATTATCGGGACCAGTCACGGGACGACCGGAGGGGAGGACGTGTCGACGACGACGATTAGAGTCGTCGCGGTGCTTCTGGTCGTGATGGGCGTCGAGACGACGGTGTACCTCTGGCAACTCAAGGAGTTGGAGGTTGGGGGAACCGACGTCGAGTATCTTGGAACCATCGCCGTCGTCTTCTTCGCGTGCTGGGTCGTGCTGTTCTCGGCCGTTTTGCTCCGGGTGGCGGTGACCGGAGAGCCGAGGGTCGTCTGAGTCGGCCTCGAACACGCCGACTGGCGGTCCGAGTTCGACGCGCGGGGCCGAAACGGTGAAACCGCGAGACGGTACGGCGTCGAAACGGTTCGAAACGGTTCGAAACGGTCGGCGACGAACGGTCGACGACGATGACAAGCGGGTACTAACCCCGCGGCGAACGCCGCGCCGAACCACTTAGCAGCCCGATAACTAACATTCTGAGTGTCCTCCTTGTTGATGTGAACGACCTGACTGGCTTCCAACGAGACCTGCTGTTCGTCTGTGCGGGACACGACCACCCCTCGGGACAGGACATCAAAGTCCACATCGAGGAGTACCTCGGCGGCGAGGTCAACAACGGTCGTCTCTACCCGAACCTCGACATCCTCGTCGAGGCGGGCCTCGTCGAGAAAGGAACCCTCGACCAGCGGACGAACTACTACGAACTGACCGAGAAAGGCCGCAACGCCATCCGCCAGCGCTGGGCGTGGGAGCGGCGCCAGCACGGCCGCGCGTCGGACGCGCGTAGCGACAACACGGTCGGCAGCAGCGCCGACTAACTACGACTATCGGACCTTTTACGAGCGCCGCAGACGAGAGCGGAGCGTGTCAAATTTCGTCAGGCCCGGCCCCCTCTACTTCGCCGTGCTCACGATTTTGATGACGTCGCCTTCCTCCAACTCGTAGGAATCCGAGATGCGGCGCTTCGACTTGGCGTCGACCGCGTGGAGATAGCCCTCGCCGATGTCGGAGTGGACGGCGTAGGCTAAGTCCGCGGGCGTCGACCCCCGGGGTAAGAGGAACGCATCGGGCAACACGTTCCCCTGCCCGTCGGTCCACTTCGACTCGTTTTGGACGGGGTACGCCGTCAGGTGGTCGAGCAGGTCGTACACGGCGGTGTTTATCGCCTGCTGGACGCCGGTGCCGCCGTGTTCGGCCATCACGTCGCGAATCTGTTCGAGGCCCTTCCGCTGGGCGTCGGTCACGTCGCCGACGAGTTCGAAGTTCTCGTCGCCGGGGTCGTAGTCGACGATGCCCGCCTCGGCCGCGCGACGAAGCGCGAGTTCGCCGTCCGCCGTGGCGGGGACGACGAGTTTGTCGGTCTCACGAAGTCGTCGGATGTTCTCCTCGGGGGCGATGTCGACTTTGTTGGCGACGAGAACGATGGGTTTCGTCCGCGCGCGCACGTCTCGCGCCAAGGCTTCGCGGTGCTCGTCGGTCCACTGCATCGGGTCCGCGGGGTAGTCGATTTCGCGGAGGCTGGCGGCCACCTCGTACTCCGATGCGCCGAAACCGGTGAGCAACTCCGCGAGCGCGTCGTCGATGTCGAAGTCGGGCGACCGTGATTTGCGCTCGATCGACTCCCAGTTGCGGTCGACGATGCCCGCCAACCACTGGTCCATCTCCTCTTCGATGAAGTCCACCTCGTCGAGCGGGTCGTACGTGCCGACTTCGACCGGTTCGCCCTCCTCGTCGGTGCCGCCGGAGGCGTCGACGACGTTGACGATGACGTCGGCGTTCGTCAGTTCGTCGAGGAACTGGTTTCCCAGTCCTTTGCCCTCGTGCGCGCCGGGGACGAGTCCGGCCACGTCGAGCAGTTCGACGGGGACGTAGCGCTTGCCGTCCTCGCAGTTGCCGCAGCGCTCGTCGCGGTCGAGACAGGGACACTCCGTCCGCGCGTACGTGACGCCGCGGTTGGCGTCGATGGTGGTGAAGGGGTAGTTCGCCACGTCCACGTCCGCCATCGTGGCCGCGGTGTAGAACGTCGATTTGCCCGCGTTCGGCTTGCCCGCGAGCGCGATGGTGAGCATACCTACCGTTCCGCAGTCGCGGGGAATTTCCTTTCGGTTAGAAGAGACTACTCGATCTCGCGCGTCATATCCGAGCGGACCAGTTTCACTTCGCCGCGGGCGCGCATCGAGCCGTCGACGGTCGCGCCCTCGTGGACGACGAGGTCCGAACAGACCACGTCGCCGAGAACGCGCGCGTCGTCGGCGACGTGGACGGTTCCCGACCGGGTGGTCACGTCGCCGTGCACGCGGGTATCGGAGCCGACGAAGATGTCTCCGCGGGCGCGGAGGCTCCCGAAGATGTTGTCTCGCTCGCCCACTCGGATGGACTCGGCGCGGACGTTGCCGTGGAGTCGGCAGTCGCTGCCGATGCGTGCGGGCGTCGAGACGCGCCAGGCGTCGTCGGAGACGTGACCGCCGCGGGGGACGACGAGCGGGTCGCGCTGTTCGTCGCCGTCGGCCATCGCCGCCGCGAGTTCGTTGGCGGCGTCGCGCTCGCCGAGTTTCAACAGCTGTGAGAGGACGATGAAGTAGAAGACGAGCGTCGGCACCGGGTTACGGATGACGATCCAGCCGCTGGCCTCGAAGCCCTCGTCGATCTCGACGTCGTCGCCGATGTCCAAATCGCCCGAGACCATCAGGCGACCGCCGATGTGGACGCGCTCGCCGAGGTACGCGTCGTCGCCGACGAGGACGTTGCCGGCGACGTCGCACCACATGTCGAGGCGGCAGTCGCCGTCGGCTTCGATGTCGCCGCCGAAAGAGGCGCGCTCGCCCGCGGCGAGGTTCCGGCCGCGGACGCCGAAGTCGACGGTGGCCTGGCTACCGACGATGACGTCGCCGTCGGTGACCAGGTCGTGTTCCTCGACGGTCGTTCCGTCGGGGATGCGGAGAGCGTCGAGCGGGTCCTGACCGGGTGGCACAGTGCGCACCAAAACGTCAGGGATAATAAACCGTCCGCAAGACGCCCGGCGGACGACGAGCCACGTTTTTACGTTCCGGTGGCCAACGGCGGGTATGACTGTCCTCTCTTTCGACGAGCAAGGCGTGGACGTGGTGTACGACGGAACCGAGTTCCGCCTCGAAAAGGAACTCATCGAGGACGCGACGCAGAAGTCCTACCCCGACGTGACCGACCACGAGGTGCTGAAGATCGTCGAGAAGCAGCCCGAGTTGAGCGGCGAACCGCGACGTATCGGCGACATTCTGGCGTAAACGACTCCGTCAGTCACTCTCGCCGACCGGAAGTCCGGTCTCCGCGTCGAATACCGTTTCTAACGGCGGGACGGAATCCGGACGAACCGTCAGTTCGCCGGCGTCGAACTCGGCGAGTCCCACCTCGTCGAACTTCGGGAGGTGGACGTGATACAGTTCGTGGGCGAGATGGCCGTGCTGCGGCGGCTCCGCGTCGTTCGTCTGTGGCTCTCGCTCTTCGATGAGACGTGCGAGTTCGTCGACCGAGAGAACGTCGGCCGTCGCCGATTCGAGACAGTACCAGAGATGTCGGCGGCGTGCGTCCGAAAGCAGATCGAAGAGAACGTCGGTCGAGTTCTGGTCGGGGTCTTCGCCAAGCACTACGCGTAGCTACTCTCTCACACACCATGAGGCAACAGCGTGCATTTCCCCGCAGCTTATATACGGATGAGTACTCTCCCGTACCGATGTTGACCGATCGGGGGGTAGTACGGTGATTGTCGTCGAGTTTACCCTCGACCATTCGATACTGCGCGAGGCGCTACAGCGGGCACCGGGGACGAAGATCGTTTGGGAACGGTCCAATGCCGTCGACGGCGACCGCGTCCGAATTCTCGTCTGGGTCGAGAGCGACGAGTTCGAGGCGTTCGAGCGGGCCGCCGAGGAGGACCCGACCGTCAGGTCGCTGTCGACAGTCGTCGCCACCGACTCCAGACGGCTCTACCAGACGGAACTACGCGGCGAAGGACTCGAAACGAGTATCTATCCGCTGGTCGTCGAGGAGGGAGGCGTCATCCACGACCTCACGGCGACTCACGAGGGGTGGCAGTTTCGGGCGGAGTTCCCCGGCCGGGAGTCGTTCGCTCGCTGTCACGCGTTCTGCCGCGAGCGCGACGTCGACTTCGAGTTTCACCGACTCTTCGAGGAACGAGAGGAGTCGACCGTCGAGGAGTACGGGCTGACGACCGCCCAACGCGAGACGCTCCTCGCGGCGGTGACGGGCGGCTACCTCGAAATCCCGCGCGAACAGTCGCTGGCGGAACTCGCCGACGAACTGGGAATCTCCGGAAACGCGGCATCCGAGCGGTTCCGCCGGGCGGTGAAGACGTTGGTCGAGAACGCGCTCCGTCCTGACGACGAGCGCAAGCGAGCGAGCGACGGACGGCCCGAACGAGAGCACTCCCCCGCGAGCTGAGCGAGGTCGCCGTTCCGATTACTGAGGCAGGACGTCCGCGAACACGTCGTCGTGGAGGCGTGACGAGACATCGTCGGCCAACGCTCGGAGGTTCACCGTGTCGTCGCGGTTGTACGAGACGAGCGTGTCGAGCGCCTCGTCGTCGCCGCGTTCGTACTGTCGCCAGAGACGAACCGCGTCGCGGCCCGAGAGGTCCGGCCGGTCGCGTTCGATTCCCAGGTCTCTCTCGATTTGCTTGAGTCCCCCGGAGAACCCCAACGTCTTGCAGGGGTACATCAGGTCGAGGTGCGGCGCGTCGACGTCGATGTCGAACGACTCCTCCAGGAAGGGCGCGTCGAAGCGAATACCGTTGAAGGAGACGAGAAGCGGCGCGTCCGCGAAGTGCTCGCGCAGCGTCTCCGCTGCGAGGTCCTGCCCGCGGACGAGCGTCGTCGTCTCGCCGCCGCGGTGGAGACTGACCGTCGTCACGTCGGCGTACGAGGCGTCGAGTCCGGTCGTCTCGATGTCGAAGAAACAGGCGTCGTCGCGGAAGTTCTCGTACAGTCGCCAGCGCGCGCTGCTCGGGAGCGCGGCGTCGAAGTAGCGCGAGTCGCCGGCGTCGAGGCGGTCGGTCGCTTCGGCGATGAACGTCTCGATGCGGTCGGCGGTGGTCTCGCCGACGGCGGACCGCTCGAACTCGTCCCAATGGGTGACACCCGACTCCCAGAGGCGGCGCTCGGTCTTCTCGCCGACGCCGCGGACGGGGATGAAACTGTTCTCGATTCGCACGTCCGTACGCCGGAGACGGGGAAACCTAAACCCGTCGCACCGTCACGGAGAGCGGACAACCCGACGACCTAACTCGCTCGGTGTCCTTCGATACTACATGTGTGGTCGTTACAGCCTCTTTACGCCGCAACCCGAACTCGAAGACCGGTTCGAGGTTACCGCCGAACGTCCGCTCGAACCACGGTACAACTGCGCGCCCGGCCAGCAACTGCCGGTCATCAGGAACGATGCGCCAGACACGCTGCGGTTCGCCCAGTGGGGGTTCATTCCCACGTGGGCGGAGTCACGCTCGAAGTCGTTCATCAACGCCCGCGCCGAGAGCGTCGCCGAGAAGCGGAGTTTCCGCGAGGCGTTCGAGCGACGTCGCTGTCTCGTCCCCGCCGACGGATTCTACGAGTGGACGCCGCGCGAGAACGGTGACGGCAAGCAACCCTACCGAGTCGCGTTCGAGGACGACCGCCCGTTCGCCATGGCCGGTATCTGGGAGCGGTGGACGCCGCCGGAAGCCCAGACCGGCCTCGACGAGTTCACCGACGACGGCGGCGCGGGTGACCCGGAACCGATCGAGACGTTCGCGATACTCACGACGGAACCCAACGGGGTGGTGTCACCGCTTCACGACCGGATGGCCGTCGTCCTCGCGCCCGAGGAAGAAGAGGAGTGGCTCACCGCCGACGCAGACGAGGCGTCGACGCTCTTGGACCCGTATCCCGAAGCCGAGATGCGGGCGTACCCAGTCTCGACGCGGGTGAACAGTCCCGCGAACGACTCCGCAGCGTTGGTCGAAGAAGTGACTTCGACGTGACGGTGATCGACACAGTTTGGATATAGCGATATACAGTACATATGCTGTCGTAACGACGATCCGCGAGTGCAGAGATTCGGATAGCACGTCAAACGGGACATCACGGCAAGGCATCGAAGCCGTGTACTCGATTACGCGGGGTGAGGCGAAAGTGACGGACCGCCGTGGGGCGCGTTCGGATATCGAACCCGTAACGCTCCGCGTCTCGCCGGGACTGACGCTCTCACGACGAATTGCCGTGCGGCGTTCTCGGCGGACGGCTACCGAAGTGCACTCGTCACTCGGATACCGGGTCGAGTACTACGTCGGTCATCTATCTAGAAATCTCGACAGAGAGATAGACAGATATATTCAGGAACAGCCTTCGAAGGTGCTCCCCGGAAAGCCACCGAGTACGGCGTACTGATTCGATTTCCTCGAAACGCACGGTATCGAAAGGGGTCCGACAACTCAGAGTATCGAATAGATGTTCGACTCGTACGTCTCCCGAACCTGGCCACCCCAGTTGTGGGTGTACGTATCGATGATGTCGGTGGCGACGTCGCCGCGGAGGTATTTGACGATGCCGCGGTCGCCGGTCCGGTCGCGGAGATGCGTCGTGAAGAAGTGTCGGAAGTAATGCGGTGTGACGTTCTCGGTCGCGCCGCCGCCGGGGCGGTACCAGCCGGCGTCGCTCGCGTAGGTGGTGACGACGTTGTGGACGGCGTTGGGGGTGAGTCGTTCACCCCACCCTTCGCTCGTCCCGACGAACAGCGGGTCGGCGGGCGAAACGACGTCCGGACGAACTGCCAGCCACGATTTCAGGAGTCGGAGGAGTTCGTCGTCGACTGGAATCACCGTGTCGCGTTTTCGCTTGTTCGACGCCGACCGGACTTCGCCGTTGGTCTGCTCGCCGACCGTCGGAGCCGAGGAGACGAAAATCGAGTTCGGGCGGGTGTCCAACTGCGGTCGACCGCCGAGGTCGTAGGCGGTCGACAGCTGCGGGTCGTCGAGCGACACGTCCCGAAGGTCAAGGTTGCAGAGTTCACCCACACGGATGCCGGTCTTGAGGAACGTCCCGACAAGTGCGCGGTGAAGCGGATGGCGGACGTCGGCGACGAACGCCCGCATCGTCGGCACGTCGATGTCGCGGCGGGTCGGATCCTTCTCGATGGACTCGTCCATCTCCTCGGTGACGAGCGTCATCGGGTTGGAGTCGAAGACGCCGACCTGCGTCATGTAGCCGTAGAAGCGGTGGAGGTACGCGGCGTAGATGGCGACCGTACTCGACGCGACGGTACCGCGGAGCGAGTGGACCCACGCCATGCAGTCGCGGTGGGTCGCGTCGGCGGGTGCGGTCGACCGACCCGCGGGATTACTGGCGGGGTCGCCGAGGAACGACTCGAACCGACGCAGCACTCGTTCGTACTCGGTTCGGGTTCGCTCGGACTTGCCGTGGTACTCCATATCTTGGAGGAAGTAACCGACGGGGTCGTCGGTCTCTTCACCCTTTCCGGTCGACTCACTCGCCATCGGTCACCACGTATCCCCCTTCCCGCCCGTTGTACCGGATTCGGTTCGACGACTGCAGCGAGTCGAGCGCGTCTTCGAGTCGACTCTCGAAATCTCCCGAGAGCGCTTCGACCAGTTGACTCCACGACATGACGCCCCGTCGGTGGAGCACTTCTTGGACCCGATCTTCGAGTACGTTACCCCCGGGGTTCGAGTGGTCAGGAGGGGCTTCCGGATTCTCGTCCGGCGCGTCGAGATCGAAGTCGCGTCGACCCGCCTGTACCATCGTCCGAACGAACTCGCTTTGGGTCATCTCGAGTTCCTCGGCGTGGTCGGCCCACTGTTCTTTCTGGTACGTCGGCACGTAGGTCTTCACCGCCGACCGACTGGTGTCCGGTTCGCTCACGGTTTGGCGTCGGACCCTGTCCACATCAACCTATCCCTACGCACGAATCTTAGTACGCTAAGATATATCTCTAGGGTCGTGATTGCACGGTGTATAGACAGTAAAGATAGAGCTATGGCACTATAGCTAGTTGTATTGGTCACACATTCCAATCTGTGCGTCGAATCCAGCGAAGGGCCCTTTCACGACGAGTGCTGGAGATCGGGCCGAAAATATCCGAGTCGGCGACGAGAATTTCGGTGTGGTCGACGACGTCGGAGCGAAATCGAGTCGTGGAAACGAAGTTCCCGGAGACTACACGCGAATCGCCGTCTCCGGCGACACGTCAGAGAGCAACGATTTGACCCGGTCGACCGCGCTGCTCCGTTCGGCATCGTTCTCCATCAGTACGGTCTCACTCGGGAACAGGTGGTCGCCGAGAACGAGGCCGTGGTCGCGCGCCGTCGAGCCGGTCATCGTGAGGTAGACGCCGAGTCCGGTGTTGGCGATAGCCTCCTCCTCTTCGCTCTCGTCTTCGGGGTAGCGGAACTCGACGTCTTCGATGGCGTCGGTTCCAAGTACCGCCTCGACGAGTCGTTCGTACCGAGGCGAGATGCACAGCGGCCCCTCGTACGCTGCGACGAACGACCGGTCGAGCGTCGCTCCCGCGGGGAGCGTCTCCGGCGTCGCCATCAGCGTATGGTAGACGGTGTCGCCGAGACCGGTGACGACGCGAACGTCCGATTCCATCGGGTCGATTCGGGCGTTGATGTCGCCGAGACTGTCGACGCCGTCGGATTCGAGGCTGACGACCTCCTCTAACACGAGGTCTGCGCTGTCGAATCCGAGGGCGAACTCGTGGGTTCGCAGCGCACGAAACGGCTCCTCCCGGCCGACGAGCTGTACGTCGACGCCGTCGAGAGAGAGCGTCACGCTGTCGAAGACGATGCGGCGCGGCAGACCGTCCCGGTCGTCCCGCAGGAGGGTGTACTCGGGTTTTCCGGGGTCCGAGAGGTCGCTGTACTCGGCGAGTCGGTCGTACACCGTTCGGTCGTCGGCGGTGCTGCCCTTCGTGACCGATTTTTCGTACCGGAGCGTCGAGGAGATGTCGTCGGCGACCGAATGCGAATGCGTGCCCGCCACAGTCGCGAGGCGTTCGAGTACCGCTTCGAGCGGGCGTCCCTTCCGTGGAACGGCGACGGACACGGTCTGTGTCATTGTCCGCTCAAGGATGCGGTGTCGTAAACCGATTACGTTTCGAGAGATTCTCGGAAGATACGCGTCTGCGGCCAGTCTGTTACTGTTCGCCACCGAAGACGCTGCTGAGGCGGTCGCGGAACGCGTCGAGTTCCTCGAGTTCTTCCTCGATGGCGTCGAGTTCGGCCTTCAGTTCGGCGCGTTCGTCCGCACCGAGTTCTTCGACGGAGACGATGCGCGCGTCGAGTTCCGCGAGGTCACCTCGAACCTCGCCCATCTCGTCGTCCAGCGATTCGACGTCGTCGGCGACGGCGATGACGGATTCGTCGACACCGTCGAGTCGCGAGGAGACGCGGTCGACGCGTCCGTCTACGTTTTCGACCGCCGAATCGAGGTCGTCGCGCTCCTCGCGAAGCACGTCGAGTTCGGACTCCAGTCGGTCGGCCGTCGCCGACAACGTGTCGAGTTCCGTCCGGAGTCCGGAGACGAGTTCCTCGGCGGTGCCGTTCTCGTCGAGGAAGGTCGCGAGCGCGTCGGAGTACGCTTCGAGGTCGTCCATCTGCGACTGGAGACGTCGAATCCGGACGTCAACGCTCCGCGGTAACCCGAGGTCCAACTCCTCGCGGAGCAGTTCGAGATCGTCTTCGTCGACGTCGCCCGAGCGAATTTCGTCGGCGAGTGCCCCGGCCACGCCCGTCTCCGACCGCGGGGACGGGACGGCGGCTTCGACGGCGTCGGAGTGGGGTCCGACCTCCGATTCCGTCTCGGAATCGGCGTCTACAGCGACCGAGGTCGTCGATTCGTGGTCGAACTGCTCGCCGAGCGGGTCTGCGTCCGACGGGCGGGCGACGACGGCGGCGGTGAGGTCCGTCGAAAGCGAACGCGGGACCGGTGAGAGTTCACCCGCCGACGGGGCGTCGGGGACGTCGGGGGCGTCGAGTTTCTGAGGGTCGTCACCGCCACCGACGGGAGACTCGTCCACCGCGTCACCCGATTCGGAGTCGAGAGCGTCGGTTTCGACCCCGACCTCGTCGGGGTCCGCGAACGGGTCTTCGAGCGCGATTGGCTCCGCTTCGTCGTCCGTCGGTTCCTCTGTCGACGCGTCGTCGGCCTGCGGCGACGCTTCCTCGGGCACCGCGTCCGAGGTTTCGACGAGCGGGTCGTCCGCGAGCGGATCTTCGAGTTCGAGCGGTTCCGACACGTCGTCGCTCGACTCCGAGGAGACGTCTTCCGAATCGGCCGAAAGCGGGTCGTCGCCGTCGAGTCCGGGTAGCGCGGTCGCGTCGTCGGCGAGAGCGGTCCGTACCGGCCGAGAACTGTCGGCACCGACCACCTCTTCGACGGAGTCGTCGCCGGGGACGATCGTTTCGAGCGTCGGGTCGGTGAGAAACGCCGAGATATCGTCTCCGTCGTCGACTCGAACGCCGTAGACGGTCAGCACCTCCTCGTGCGGTTCGAGCGAGCGTTCGTACTCGACGAGTTGGTCCTCGTAGGCAGTCCAGTTCGCGCTCTCGTAGTCGGGGTGGAATCCGACACGTTCCATCGAGAACGACTCCGGGATGTCGTCGGAGAGTCGTACGTCGACGTGGTCGTCGCGCTCTGAGCGGACGACGAACTTGACGGCGGGGACCGGAAACTCGTCGGCCGCGAACGTCTTCTCGACCGTCACGCCCCCCGCAGACACCGATACCGCTTCACCGTGATCTGACTCTTGGCTCATCTACCGGGTAATTCCGTAGATAGTACATAAAACAACCGGCGAACGTATCGGTATCAACGAGGGTCGGCGAACGAACCGAGTCGCTCAGAGGTCGACTCGGTCGCCGATGGAGACGATAGTCAGCGCTTTCGGGTAGGCGTAACTGGCGGCGTGGTCGTGCAGCGCCGTCGGGTCGGCAGTCATGCCGCGCCACATGTCCCAGTGGCTCGGTAGCAGGCGGTCGAACTGGAGGCTGCTGGCGGCCTCGATTATCTCGTTTTCGGTGCTGTACCACTTCGTGGGGACCATCTCACCGGTCTCCTTGTTGGGAATGTTCCCGATGGAGCCGAACGCGAGGATGCCGAGGTCGATGTCGTACTGTTCGCCGATGTCCTCGAACGCGTCGCTCGGCTTGGTGTCGCCGCCGTGGAAGATAGTGCCCGCGTCGTGTTCGATAACGTAGCTCACCGGGTGCGTCGCGTCGGCGTCGGCGGCGAGTTCGACGTGGACCGTGAACTCGCCGACCTCGAAGGAGTCACCCTCCGAAACTTCGGTGAACTGGTCGTCGCTGACGTCCCAGACGTCCGTCCAGTTCTCCTCCTCGCGGGCGACGGCGAGGCTATCGTCGGGTGCGTAGAACTGTGCGCCCGTCCCTTCGAGAATCGGGGCCTGACTCGGGCCGTGGACGTGATCGACGTGTTCGTGCGTCGCGAGAAGTGCGTCGGCTTCCTCCACGTCTTCGGGATCGAACGGAACCGGAATCATCCGGATCGTCCGCGGAGGGTCGCCGACGCCGAGATACGGGTCGACGAACAGCGTCGTTCCGCGGTTGCCCTTGATGACGAAACCGTTACATCCGAGATACCAGACGGCGACAGTCTCGGGTTCGGCCGTCGCGACGGCGCGCGGCAGCCAATCACCCCAGTCACTACCGGTCATATTTCACCATCGACGGGGGACGGACTAAGTGTTGTGGACTCCGGCGGTTACAGCGGTTCGTCGCCCTCGACGATACGCATCGCCCGTTCGCCGAGCGCGGGCACCTGCGTCTCCATCTGCGGGTAGAGATCGTCGTCGGAGTTACCTTCGAGGTACCGCCGGAAGAACATCTCGCCGAGGGCCGCGAGTTTGTACACCGCCAGTGCCCGGTAGAAGCGGTCGTGTTCGTACTCGAAGCCGGTCGCGTCCTCCCACCGCGAGACGAGTTCGCGGCGAGTCGGATACTCCGGATGCTCCATGAACGTCGTCGTCAGATCCGGAACTTCGGGTTCGGGGTCGTCGGCGTCGCGCCAGTACGAGAGCATCCATCCCACGTCCGTCCGCGGGTCGCCGAGCGTCGACAGTTCCCAGTCGAAGACGGCGTTGATTTTCGGTGGTGTCCCGGGTGCGTACATCACGTTGTCGAGCTTGTAGTCGCCGTGGACGAGCGTGTGCGGATACTCCTCCGGGACGTTGTCGGTGAGCCAGGACATCACGTCGTAGAGGACGGGGACTTCGCGTTCCTCGGTCGTCCGCGAGAACGCCCACGTCAGCTGTTCGGACCACCGCCTGACCTGTCGTTCGGTGAACCCGTCGGGGTAGCCGAACTCGCCGAGACCGACGGAGTCGGGGTCGACAGCGTGAATCGTCGAGAGCGTGTCGACGAGTTGCGTGCCGATTCCCTCCCGGTGCTCGGGGACGACGAACCGTTCGGGTTCCGAGTCGCGGAGCACGTCGCCCTCCACGCGCTCCATCACGTAGAAGTCGCTGCCGAGCACGTCGTGGTCCTCGCAGGCGAGGATGGTGGGGGCCAGCGGCACGTCGGTAGCCTGTAGTGCGTCCATCACTCGATACTCCCGGAGAACGTCGTGAGCGCTGGAGGCCGTCTCACCCGGCGGAGGACGGCGAATCACGAGGTCGCGCTCGCCCCACCTGACGAACAGCGTCTCGTTCGAGTGGCCCTCTTGGTGGTGATCGACGGCGTACGCGTCGTCGTCGACGGACCCGAGTTCCGCAGCGAGATACTCGCGGAGGCGATCGGGGTCGACGAGACGAGTGAAGTAGTCGCCCTCGCGTGCCATGCGTGTACACGCGCACCCGAAGCATGAATAACTGTGTGTCGAGGCGGGACACAGCGTGTCATCTCGGACGAAGTCGATCGGATTCGAGCGTATTCGGACAAATTCGGACGAGCGTTCGAACGACGAGCGGAGAGATAGCGTCTGAACACCCACACATATATCCTATTTCGATATACTAAATCGGGTAGTGTGGCCAGAGGTCCGAAGGCGAACCGATCGTTCGCGTTCACCCACGAGAGAGGCCGTGTGTCGGAGACGCGAGGTCCGGTATTGGTTTCGGGCGCTCGGTGCCGTCCATCCGCCCGAACGCGGAAACCCAAACTCGCAGAAAGTGTTCGTCAGGTTGCAGACGAGAGCCGATATGAACCGCCGTGGGTTCCTCTGTTGGCTTGGCGTTCTCGCAGCCAACTTTCACGGGGTGTTTCGACCGGATAGCGTTTTCCGGGTCGAAGACGCTCGGCAGACTCACCGTCAGCAACTCCGGACACGCGTTCGACCTCCGAGTCGACGGGGGAGCATGACACGAGTGACCTGCAGGAACAGATCGGCCAGTCACCCGAATGCGTCGTCACCTCGGTACGCTACCGACCCGGCCCCGACACCGACCAACCAGTATACGTTCTCGTTCGGGACGGCCGTGATCGACTCGTTGGAGCAGTCAGCCGACGACCGACGAACGAATCGAACAGAAGCCACTAGCCGACAGTCGTGGACAGTTTCGGCGCGTACGCGCTCAACGGTACCGTTTCGAGACGGCGAGTCTCGACCTCATCGATCGTGATGTGAGACCGTTCGCCGCCCCAGTATTGTACCGACTATGCAAACGGTTTTGGACGCGCGTCGCCTACGGTTCCCAACCGATGGCGAACTCGATGGGAGAGATGCTCCGACAGGATATGCAGTGTGAGAGACTGCTGGAGTGTTTCCACGACCTCAAGGAGATAGACAAAGACGTCTTCCGACTGCTGAACGAGACCGAAGACCCGCTCACGGTCGACGAAGTCGCCGAGGAGATCGACCGCGAACGGTCGACGGCGTACCGCTCGGTCCAGCGGTTGCTGCAGGCGGGGTACCTCCAGAAAGAGCAGGTGAACTACGAACAGGGGGGCTACTACCACGTCTACCGACCGCGCAACGCCGACGAAATCGCCCAGGAGATGCAGCGGATGCTCAACGACTGGTACGCGAAGATAGGACAACTCATCGGCGAATTCGACGAGAAGTACGCCGAGGAACCGCCCCGCACACCGCTGGTCGAGAGCTAGCGGCGATACTTCCTGGTCTCGTCGCAACGGGTCGAGAGGGAGACTCGGAGTCGAACCTCCACTCTGCGGCGTAGTCCGAGAGGTCGGTCGAGCGCGCATCGAGTCCATCACGCTTTGCGCCGAAGACGGAGACAGTCGTGGCCGAGCGAAGAGCGCTGCGACGCGGCGGCGCTCAGTCGCGCTCGTGCCGTCCTTCTCCGAACTCCTCGACGATCTTGTCGCAGAAGGCGTCGAGGTCGTCCGGGTTCCGGCTCGTCACCACGCCCGCGTCGACGACGACTTCCTCGTCGACCCACTCGCCGCCCGCGTTTCTGATGTCGGTCTGGAGACTGTGATAGGAGGTAAGCGTCAGACCGTCGGCGACGCCCGCCTCGACCAGCGTCCACGGACCGTGGCAGATGACGCCGATGGGTTTGTCGGCGTCGAACAGCTCGCGGACGAACGTCACCGCGTCGTCGTCGGCGCGGAGTCGGTCCGCGCCCACGCAGCCGCCCGGGACGACGAGCGCGTCGTACTCGTCGGCGGAGACGTCCGAGAACGTCGTGTCGACCTCGAAGCTGTCACCCGCGTCGAGGTCATTGTTGACGGCCTCTGCGTCGTCGGTCTCGCTGCTGATAACGTCGACTGAGGCTCCGGCGTCCTCGACGGTCCCCTTCGGTTCGGTGAACTCGACCTGTTCGGTGCCTCGCTGTGCGATGAAGATCGCGACGTTCGTGTCAGTAAGTTCGTCTGCCATCGTGTTCTCCCACGTTACGGATCCGGCGTCCACATGCGTAAACAGCGTGTCGGGAAATACAAGTCCCCGACGCGAGTGGGTGCTCCCCCGAGCGGCGTCGGAGCAGTCGCTTCTTGTCACTCCGTCTCGAACGCGCTTCCGTGACCGACCGACTCGCCTCGCTCGCCGCCGAACTCCGCGACGCCGACACCGCCGTCGCGCTGACGGGCGCGGGAATCAGCGTACCATCCGGAATCCCGCCGTTTCGCGGCGACGGCGGCATCTGGGGTGACCAGTTCGATCCTGCCGCGTTTCACATCAGCCGGTTCGAGCGCGACCCCGCCGGATTCTGGACCGACCGTCTCGAACTCCACGACGCGATGCGACCGTCGGGCGTCGAACCGAACGTCGCCCACGAGGCGCTGGCGACGCTCGAACGCGTAGGCTTCCTCGACGCCGTCGTCACGCAGAACACCGACGGACTGCACGCCGAAGCCGGAAGTCGACGAATCGTCGAACTGCACGGCAACGCCGAGCGCGTCGTCTGTCGTCGATGTGGAGGGAAAGCGGCCGCCGGACCGGTCCGCGAGCGCGTCCGCGATGGCGAGAACCCGCCGTACTGCGACTGCGGCGGCGTCTACAAACCCGACGTCGTACTGTTCGGCGAGCAACTCGACAGGGAGACGCTCGCCGACGCCCGGGCGCTCGCCGAGGAGAGCGACGTGTTTCTCGCTATCGGGTCGTCGCTACAGGTCGAACCCGCGGCGTCGCTTCCGGCGACGGCGGCGCGGGCCGGAACGCTCACGGTCGTGAACCTCGACGAGACGCCGCGCGACGGCCTCGCCGACTACGTCTTCCGGGCAGACGTCACAGAGGTGCTCCCCGCGTTGGTCCGGACGCTCGGAGCGACGTGAGGCCGGTCGGGCGCTCTTCGAACGTCACCGACGGCCGTCGGGTCGTCCGACGGAGCAACCCTCGCCGACCGCGAGTGGACGCACCGACTACCGCTCCTGTTTCGGCGTCGTGAACGGGAGGCTCGCGGCGGTTCGCTGGGTGACCGTCGCCGTCCGGAGGATGAACGAGAACAGGAGGACTAAGGGGACGAGCCCGGCGGCTGCGGTGACCGGAAGCACTGCGAAGCGGACGAGCGGCGAGATGTCGCCCGGCGAGGTGGTCAGCGACAGTAGTACGACGACCGAGATCGTCTCCGCCGGAAGGCCCGCGTACAGCAGGACCCGCGACAGCGACGACAGTTCCTCCTGCAGGTAGACGCTCTTGAAGTACTGCCGGGCGATGTCGACCTCCTTGAACCGGTCGACGAGTCGGTCGAGCGCTTCGTCGGTCTCCTCGGTGAGGTCGTGTGTCACCTGAATCTTCCGCGCCCGATAGATCTCTTCGGCGTAGTTGGTCGTCAGCGTCGCCGAGAGCGCGCGAAACGTGCTCGTCTCCGACGACGTGAGCAGCGCGGTCACCGAATCGATGTGGCGCGTCACCGACGTGACGAGGTCGTCGATCTCGTCCCACGCGTCGTCGCAGCCCGGGCCGATGGCGAGGCCCCCGAGCCGCTGGGCTTCCTGCCGGGTGTTCTCCATGAGGAGGTCGAGGAACGGCGCCGGTCGCACGGGGGCGATGCGACCGGCCGCGTCCTCGACGCGGTGTTTGAACTCGTCGACGTTCTGTATCTGCGATTCGAGTTCCCCGGGCGTCTGCAGTTCGCGCGACAGGAGCAGTTGGTTGATGGAGACGACGACGGTGATGAGCGTGAGATTGCCGCTTATCAATCCGCTGAAGACGTAGTAGACGGGCTGGAGGCGACGAAACCTGATAACACGGAGGACGACGAGGAGATAGAACACGGCTAGCAGTCCGACCAACAGTAGAGCCGCGAGCGTGAGTCGGTCCCCCCGAAGCAGTACCCACTCTCGAATCCGGTCGACACGACTCCGTACGTCCTTCTCGGACGAGTCTCCTCCGTTCGTGTTCCGGTCAGCCATGACCAAGTGAACTACGGCGAGTCGACGGAAGAAAGTTGGTCGGCGGACCCTCGACGCCGGGCGACAGGCGACGAACGGCCGACGACGGATAGCCGACGACGCTCCGCGCTGTCACCTTTATCTGTCCGGCGGGCGTGGTTTCTGCCATGTCAAATGACAGGTTCAGCGTCGCCGGACAGACCGCCATCGTCACCGGGGCGTCGAGCGGCATCGGGAAGGCCATCGCCGAGGGGTTCGCCGCCGACGGCGCGAACGTCGTCGTCTGCTCGCGCGAGCAGGGCAACGTCGACCCCGTCGCCGAGGGAATCCGCGACGACGGCGGGTCGGCGCTGGCCGTCGAGTGCGACGTGACCGACCGCGAGGCCGTCGAGGCGCTCGTGGAAGCCACCGTCGAGGAGTTCGGCGGCGTCGACACGCTCGTCAACAACGCGGGCGCGTCGTTCATGGCCTCCTTCGAGGACATCTCGGAGAACGGCTGGAACACCATCGTCGACATCAACCTCACCGGCACGTTCCACTGCACGCAGGTCGCCGGTGAACAGATGCGCGAGAGCGGCGGCGGCAGCGTCGTCAATCTCTCCAGCGTCGCCGGCCAGCAGGGGTCGCCGTACATGAGCCACTACGGCGCGGCGAAAGCCGGCATCATCAACCTCACCACGTCGCTCGCCTACGAGTGGGCCGACCACGACGTTCGAGTCAACTGTATCGCGCCGGGATTCGTCGCGACGCCGGGCGTCGAGAGCCAGATGGGCGTCTCCGGCGAGGACATCGACCGCGACGAGGTGAAACGCCGCATCGGCGTCAGCGAGGAAATTTCGGACATTGCACAATTTTTAGCCACCCCCGCATCGTCGTACGTCGTCGGCGAGACCATCACCGCCCGCGGCGTCCCGCAGGTGATGGAGACGCCGGACGTCTGAGTCGGATCGGATCAGTCGGGCCGGTTCGTCTCGTCGTCGCCGACGAGCGCATCGACGACTCTGAACAGCAGGTAAAACGGCAGCAACGGGAACGTCAGCACCGCGATTCCCAGCCCGATGATGCTGCCGATGAGTCCCATTTCGGCGTCCGATGTGAAGTTTCGCTGCCGAGAGATCTGATTGTCCTCGTCGCTCGGTTGGTCGTTGTCCGGTGGGGCGCGAGCCATGTGAGACAGTTGGGGCCGCGGCCGGATGGGTCCTCACGTGGAAAATACAAGCGGACGAACGAGGAGCGTGGCGGTAGTCGGTTCGACCGTATCATGGCGATGTGCCCAATCTGCGAGTCGCTCGTCGACGAGAACAACCCGCCCACGCAGGGTCACTACCAGGGTGAGACGTACTACTTCTGCAGCGTCGAACACCAGTCGGAGTTCGAGGAGGAACACATCCAGTGAACGTCGTCGACGCTCGGTGAGAACCCGACCCTCACTCGCTCGTTTTTCCGTCCTCTCGGTCGCGCTCTCGCGCTTCTGGGTCGCGGTCGTCTGGGTCGCCGTAGCCGCCGCCGCCCGGCGTCCGAACGGTGACGGTCGTCCCCGCCGGAACCTCGCGAGTCGTCTTCGCCGGAACCGACTCGCCGCCGACGATGTTCTCGCCGACAGCACCCGGTCCCCCGCCGGCGACGCCTGCCGGCGGCGTCCGCCGACGCTCGGTGAGCAGCGAGACGGTGGCGTCGACGCCGACGGTGACGGCGCGCTCGATGCCGAGGCCGCCGCGGAACTCGCCGTCGCCGCCGCTATTCTGCCGAAAGGCGTACCGTTCGACGCGCAGCGGGTACTCCGCTTCCATCGCCTCGACGGGCGTGTTGAGGGTGTTCGTCATCCCGACCTGCACGCCGTCCATCCCGTCTTTCGTCGGGCGCGCACCGAACCCGCCCGCGATGGTCTCGTAGTAGGTGAAGCCGCCCGCCTCGCGGTTGCCGACGATGAGGTTGTTCATCGTCCCCTGTCCCTGCGCGGGGACGCGGCCGGGTGCGGCGTCGGCGAGCGCAGTGAGGACTGCATCGGTGACGCGCTGACTCGTCTCGACGTTGCCACCGACGACGGCCGCCGGGGGAAGAGGATTGAGCAACGACCCCTCGGGCGCGGAGACCGAAATCGGGTCGTAACACCCCTGGTTCGGCGGGATATCGGGGTCGGTCACCGCGCGGATGACGAAGTAGACAGCGCTCTTTGCGACCGCCAAGGGTGCGTTGACGTTGCCCGCGACCTGGTCGGCGGTGCCCGCGAAGTCGACTCGTACCTCCTCTCCACTGATTTCGACTTCTACGTGGATGGGCACGTCGTCGTCGGTCACACCGTCGCCCTCCATCGCGTCCGTCGCGCGGTAGGTGCCGTCGGGCAACTCGGCGAGTTCCGACGTGATGCGTTGCCGGGAGTAGTCGATGACCGCGTCGAAGGCGGCGAGCAGTCGCTCTCTGCCGTGTTCGGAGACGAGGTCCGAGATTCGAGACTGGGCGCGGTCGTTGGCCGCGATCTGCGCGCGGAAGTCCGCGCGTCGTTCGCTCGGACTGCGGACGTTCGCCAGCAGCAGGTCCATCACGTCGTCGACGACCTCCCCCTCGGAGACGAGACGAACCGGCGGCAGGCGGAGGCCCTCCTGGAAGATTTCCCGCGCGCCCGCGGGCATGCTCCCGGGCGTCATCCCGCCCACGTCGGCGTGGTGCGCGCGGGAGACGGCGTAGCCCAGAATCTCGTCGTCGACGGCGACGGGCGAGACCATCGTCACGTCCGGCAGATGGGTGCCGCCCTCGAAGGGGTCGTTGAGCACGAACACGTCGCCCGGCCGGGGGTCTCGATCGAGAATAGCCGCGACGGAGGCTGGCATCGCCCCGAGGTGGACCGGGATGTGCTCGGCCTGCGCGACGAGTCGGCCCTCGGCGTCGAACAGCGCCGTCGAGCAGTCGCGGCGCTCCTTGATGTTCGGCGAGTACGACGAGGTGATGAGCACCTGTCCCATCTCCTCGGCGACGCCCTCCAGCTGGTTGCGGACGATCTCGAGCGTGACGGCGTCGATGTCCGTCTCCTGAGCGTTCACCGACTCTCACCTCCCGTCGTCAGGACGACGGTGCCATCGTTGTCGACCTCTCCCTTCCACGCGGGTGGGACGACGACGGTACTCTCGTCCTGTTCGAGAATCGCCGGCCCCTCGAACGTCGCCCCCGGTTCGAACGCCTCGCGGTCGTAGACAGTCGTCTCGTAGAACTCGCCGTCGCCCTCGTTACCGCGTCCGAAGAGGGCGTCTCGGGTCCCCCGAACCGTGTCGCCAGTTCCCTCGTAGCCGACCGAGAGGGGGTCACGCTCGACCGTCGCGGTCGACCGGAGGTTGACGAGTTCGACGGGGTCCGAGAGCGAGTAGCCGTACGCCTCCTCGTGCGCCGCAGTGAAACGGTCGGCGACCGCCTCGGCGTCGAACTCGTCGTCGACGGGGACGGAGAGTTCGAAGCTCTGCCCGACGTAGCGGAGGTCGGCGACGCGGTCGATTTTTGCATCGTCAGGTGTTTCCACGTCCGCCAGCGCGTCGGCGCGGAGGTCGTCGTACGCGGCTTCGACCCGGTCGAGGTCGACGTCGTCGAGGTGCGTCCGTACCGTCCGAACCGAGTCGTGCTTCTCGTCGGCCGCGAGGAGGCCGTACGCCGAGAGCACGCCGCAGGCGCGCGGGACGACGACGGTTTCGACGCCCAACTCGTCGGCGAGGGCGGCCGCGTGCATCGGTCCCGCGCCGCCGAAGGCGACGAGTCCGAACTGCCGGGGGTCGTGACCGCGTTCGACCGTAATAGTGCGAATCGCGCGTGTCATGTTCGCGTTGGCGACGCGGTAGACACCCTGCGCGGCCGTGAGAGCGTCGTCGAGACCGGCCTCGTCGGCGAGTCGAGAGAGCGCGTCGCGGGCGGCGTCGGTGTCGAGCGAGAGTTCGCCGCCGAGCGCCGTGTCCGCGCCGATGTAGCCGAGGACGACGTTCGCGTCCGTGACGGTCGGGTTCTCGCCGCCGCGGCCGTACGACGCCGGGCCGGGGTTCGCGCCCGCCGACTCGGGGCCGACCCGGAGCGCGCCTCCGGCGTCGACCCACGCGACGCTCCCGCCGCCCGCCCCGACGGTGTGGACGTCGACCATCGGCACGCGGATGGGGTGGCCGTTGATCTCGGCGTCGGTGGTCCGCTCGACCTCGCCGCCGCGGACGAGGCTGACGTCGCTTGAGGTGCCGCCTATGTCGAACGTGACGAGGCCGCGGAGCGACTCGGAGGCATCGACCGTCGCACCCGCGCCGACGACGCCCGCGGCAGGTCCGGAGAGCGCCGTCGTCACCGCGTGCCTTCTGACGGTTTCGGCCGACGCGATGCCGCCGTTCGACTGCATGATTCGCGGCGTCGGGACGCCGGCGTCGACGGCGCGTTCTTCGAGACGGCCGACGTAGGCGTCGATGGCCGGGGTGACGTAGGCGTCGACGGCAGTCGTCGAGGTCCGCTCGTACTCGCGGAACTCGGCGAGCACTTCGTGTGACACCGAAATCGGGACGTCGAGTTCCTCGCGGAGGACGTCCGCGACGACCCGTTCGTTCTCGGGATGCGCGTAGGCGTGGAGCAGCGAGACGGCGACGCTCTCGGCTCCCGCGGCCTCGACGTCGCCGGCGAGGTCGCGGATGTCGTCGGCGTCGACGCCGCGTTCGATTCCCTCGGTCGTCGCGCGCTCGTCGACCTCAAAACGGCGCCGACGAGGGACGAGCGGGTCGGGCAGTTCCGCGTCCAGATCGTAGAGGCTTGGCCGGTCCTGACGCCTGATCTCGAGCACGTCGCGAAAGCCCTCGGTGGTGACGAGCGCCGTCGTCGCGCCATCGGATTCGAGCAGTGCGTTGACCGAGACAGTCATCGCGTGCGAGAACACGTTGAGGTCGGCGGGGTCGAGTTCCGCTTCTTCGCAGGCTTTCTCGATGCCCTCCATCACGCCGACGCTCTGGTCGTCGGTGCTCGGGACTTTCGCGGTGACGAGCGAGCCGTCGTCGGTCAGGAGGACGACGTCGGTGAACGTGCCGCCGACGTCGACGCCGACGTGTGCGGGCACTCAGCGCACCTCCGCGGGCAGAGAGTCCAGTCGCATGACAGAGACGTACGGCCACGGGTGCAAGTAGTATTCCGTTCGGGTCGTCGACGCCATCGGCACGAATAGTCGACTTGATGTGACCAGAGAATTCTTTTTGCTGGCACTCACACGTTTCCAATCGTGACCGCGGTAGAACTAGATACGATAGACTACGAAATCCTTCACGCCTTACAGGAGGACGCACGACACAACACGAACGCCGACATCAGCGAGCGCGTCGGGGTTTCAGCGAGCACAGTCGGAAAGCGAGTCAGGCGACTGGAATCGAACGGCGTCATCAAAGGATACCGCACCGATATCGACTACGAGAAGGCCGGGAGACCGCTTCGAGTGCTGTTCACCTGTACCGCGCCTATCGCCGATCGCGGCGCCCTCATCGAGAAGATACTCACGGTCGACGGTGTGGTGGACGTCCGCGAGTTGATGACCGGTGAGGGCAACATCCACGTTCAGGTCGTCGGCGCCTCGAACGAGGACATCACGCGCATCGCGGAGACCATCGATAGCTACGCCCTCGTCGTCAGCGACGAGATTCTCGTCAAAGGCGAGAACGTCCGTCCGTTGTCGCTCTTCGAGGATTGAACCGCCGGCGAAACCGGTCGGCCGAGAGAACGGTTCAGCATCTATCGTCGAAACCAGGATGCTCGATAGATTCGTTCGCCGCGACAGAAACGAGCGCGAATCGGATTTCTTGCGATAGGTTCTAAACGTTCCTATCGATAATCTATATGGTGAATTGAAGGCTGAGTTACTCTCGTGATTTCCCCTGTCGAACGCCACTCAGAGAGTGTCTGCGAGCAGATAGTCACGGCAGTTGCCGAACGAGAAGGAGTCGATCCGCTCGACCTCGTCCCGCTATACGACGCGCTCGGTCCGGGTCTGTGGCACTCGTTGTTCGTATCGACTTCCGGAAACGGTGACCGAGACACCATGTCTCACTCGTTTAGCTACCACGGGTACGACGTGACCGTCGAGGGAGACGACGTACACGTTTCACGCTCCCCGACGGAGCGGAAACCCAGCTTCGCGTCGACGAACTGATGCCGTACGAACTGGACTGTACCGGGTGCTCGTTCCAGAAGACGGTCGTGGGCGGCGTCAACGACGTGTACGACGCTATCGAGGGCCATCGGACGAACTGCGGCGGCGACCCGCTAGTTCACCTCGTCGAGTTCGTGAAGACGAACTGAGTGCCCCGAAGGCGGACCGGTATCGAACGCCGGTATCGAAGGCGAACCGCGGCTATTCGAACGGAGACAGTCGACCGCGAGACTGGTATGTGGGCGCGATGACGTGAACCGACGAGCCCTCCTCGTCGCCGTCGCGGTCGGCATTTCTGGGTACACAGCGGTTCACCCGAACAGATGTTCCGACGCCGTACGTTGCGGAACACGCGTCCGTTCTTCGGGGAGGGCGTCGAAACGGTCCGACTCGTCGAGGAGGAACACGGCACGAGGCCGGCGTTCGACGTACAGGAGCCCTACACGATTCGAGTACGAAGGCGAGCGCTACCGAATCGAGACCGAAGAAGGAGAGGACGAGGACTGAACGCGCTCAGCGACCGTCGCGGAACTCGTTGACCATCGCGCCGCCGCCCATCATGCCGAGCACGAAGTTCACGAGGCCGCCGAGAATCGGGATGAGACCGACGAGCGAGACGATGAGAACGCCGACGACGAGCGCCTTGAACAGGCTATCGTCGACTGCGCCGCCCGCGACGACCAGTCCGAGAGTGACGCTGACGATGACGTTGCCGACGATACCGAGGATCAGCAGCGCCGGAATCGTCACGATCATCGTGATGATGAGTATGGAGGCGACTATCAGTCCGACGAACGCGATGAGACCCCAGAGGAACGTCGAGGCGGGGTCGTTACGGACGCGAGCGGCGGTCCGGCGAAGGTAGTTCGGCGCGACGGCGACGACGATGCCGCCGATGATGAGGTTGATAGCCAGCGAGGCGACGAAGGCCACGACCGGCGAGATTTGCGGTGCGCTGGGGGTCGAAGGCGGCTGTTGTCCGGCAGCGACGCCGGCGAGCACGGCGAGCGCGACCGTCGCCGACCCGGCGATTCGGAGGGATCGTTTGGAGACCATACAGAGAGAAAGAACAACGCCGTGAAATGTTTTGTGGAGACAGTCACCGGCGGCGGACCAGCTTCGCCGCCTACGCCGACCTCACCACGTGCCGTGGAACGTGTCGAACTCCAGATCCTCGAGTGGTTTGTTGCCGACGGCGATCTCGTACTCGCCGGGCGTCAGCATCGGTTTGTGGAACCGCGGGCCGTCGTCGGTGGTGATACGCGGACAACCGGTGTTGACGAACGCGTCCATGTTGAAGTTGCGCAGGCGGTCCGGCGTGACTTCGTCCATCGTGATGAGGTAGGCGTTCTCGTTGTTCTCGACGATCTCCTCGGCTTTCTCCCAGCGGCCCTGCCCGATTTTGGTGCAGAAGATGACGCCCCACTTCTCGGCGTCCATCGCGCGGTGGACCGCGCCGTAGCGCTGCTTGAGGAACTTTTCCGTATCCGCGATGGTGACGACGTTGTTGACGGGGTCGGCGATGACGACGTTCTTGTCGGGGTGCTCCATCGCGAGGCCGAGCGGGTGGAACTTCCCGCCACCGACGTACAGCACCTGGTCGGCGTCGATGTCCGCGGAGGCGTAGTTACAGCCGAGGACTTGGCCCTCGTGGGTGAGTCGGTCGTCGCCGCGGCGAGTGTGGACCTCGAAGCCGCGCGCTTCGAGCCACTCGCACATGTCCTCGAAGAGGTTCATGTGCTGGGCGGTCGTGACGAGACCCACGTCGGGGTTCTCCGCAGGGTCGTCGAGTTCGTCCAGCGACTCCTCCATGATGGGGAAGGGGTCGACGTTCGAAAAGAGCGGCACGTAGATGATCTTGTCCGACTCCTTCATCGGCGAGTGGCCGAAGTGGACGAACACGTCGGTGCGGCGCATCAGGTAGGTGTCGAGGTCGCACGCGCCGTAACACGGCTGCCCCGACAGCAGGAACGTCACGTCGTCGTCGCAGAGCTGTCGGAGGTCGTCGGCGACGGCCGGGCCGCGGCGCTTGAGACCCTCGGGGAACTGCAGGCCGACTTTCGTCGCGTCGCGGTCCTCGATTTCGTCGATGATGCGTTCGAGTTCGTAGTCCCACTCGCGGTCGTGGCGGAGGGCCATGCCGGTGTTTCGGAGGTCCCCTTCGGAGTAGGCGTCCTGGCTCATTGGCCTCTCTTGCGTGTCGGGACGTTTAACCTCGGCGTTTCGGCGATTCTCTCAGTCCCACGTCACCCGCGCGAGAAACAGCAGGCCGCCGGTCGCACAGACGTGGAGCGTCGGCATCGCCTACTGCGCGATGGACAGGGTATCGGACCCACGCGCTCAGGACGGCGTGCTGGTTGGAGAAGTAAAACGCCAGCGCGTTCTCCAGAAAGCGGAAGGCGGGTTTCAGGTGCGGTACGACCCTTGGACGCGTATCGACACAATCACCACCGACGAACGGTCACCCGTGACACCAAACACCGTGTCAGTCATCTGCTTGCGTGTCGTAACAGGCACATGTCAGCTGAACTACTCCAGTATCCCAACTGTGGGGCCGACATCGAGACGACCGACGACGCCGAGCACGAACACGAAGTCGCCGAACTCGAAGTCGACGACGCCGCAGACCCACCGCGTATCATCCTCGGGGCGGGAACGAGAGACCTCTGGCGCTGTAAGAACTGCGGACGGGTTCTCGGGGTTAGCTAAAACCTCCCGAGCTCGCCGGAACGGCGCCGTCCCGTGTGCGGCCGGTTACGTGCGTGTCACTCCCCGATTGAAGGCCGATGCAGCCATACGTGGAGTCGATGGCCGACATTCCGTTGGAACACGTACACGTCGAACCCACGGTATCGAGCGACGGTCCCGCACCCGCCGTTTTCGTTCTCCACGGACGTGGTGCCGACGAAGAGGACCTGCTTCCCATCGCCCAGCAGTTGCCCGACACGATGCACGTCGTCAGCCTGCGCGCGCCGGACCGGTTGATGGGAGGGTACACCTGGTACGAACTCGATATGTCGGCAGGTGGCCTCCACCAGAGCCAACCGCACGCCGAAGAGTTCCGCCGGAGTCTCGATTTGATTTCGGAGAGCATCGACGCCGCCGTCGAGGCGTTCGACCTCGACGCGGAGAATCTCGGGCTGATCGGGTTCAGTCAGGGGTCGATTACGAGCCTCGCTTTGCTGCTGGAGAACCCCGACCGCTTCGCGTGGGTCGTCGCGCTGCACGGCTACCTCGCCGAGTCGCACGCCGACCTCGAACCGCCCGAACTCACCGGAAAGCCGGTGTTCGTGGGTGCGGGAAGCGCCGACCAGATAATCCCCGCACAGCGGACCGAAGCCGCCGCTGAACGCCTACGAGAGCTCGGCGCCGAAGTCTCGTTTTCGGTGTACGACGTGGGTCACGGCGTCGGACGCGACGAACTCCGTGACCTCGTCGAGTTCGTCGAACGACAGGTCCCGGAACAGTAAATTAGCCCGCTTCGAATCGTTTTGGGGATGACCTGCCCGTTCTGCGCTCTCGTTGACGGAGACGCTCCCGGTGTCGTTCTGGACGAACGCTCCGAGTCGCTCGTCGTCGTCCCCCGAACGCCGGAGACACCCGGTCACGTGCTCGTTATCACGCGCGATCATTACCAGAGTCTCTTCGATATCCCCGAGGAAGTGCTTTCACGCGCCACCGAACACGCCCAGACCGTCGCACACCGCCTCCAGACGGCGGGCTACGCCGGCGTCAACCTGCTGCACGCCAGCGGCGAGGCCGCCCAGCAGTCGGTTCCACACTTTCACATCCATCTCGCGCCACGCCGCGACGACGACGGGTACGACCTCTGGCCCGCCTCGAGCCAGTGGGACGGAACGAACCAGCACGCGGTGTACGACGAACTCCGCGTGGTGCTCGGTGGCGACCGGTGAGACGGGTGATATCGCTATTCGGCAAGCCTAAACCGCTCCGGTTCCAAGCGCGTCCATGAGCATCGAGACGGCGCGAACGGACGAACTCGGCCGCGAACTCGGCGACGCCATCGCGGCTCTCCCCGAGTACGAAGCCTTCGAAGACGCGAAAGCCGAAGTCGAGGACGACGAGGAAGTCCAACAGCAGATTTCAGAGTTCGAGCAACTCCGCGAGGAGTTCATGGTCGCTCGCCAGATGGGCGAGGCGAACCAGCAGCAACTCCAGAAAGTCCAGCGCGCCCAGCAGGAACTACACTCGCTGCCGACGATGGCCGAGTACCTCGAAGCACAGGAGGAACTCCAGAGCCGCCTCGAAGAGATTAACAGGGCCATCTCGGAACCACTCGCCGTCGACTTCGGCGGCGAGGCCGGCGGTTGTTGTCACGACTAGCGACCTTTTTACTGCGGGGGGTGCGCTTTGCGCACCCCCGCTTGCAAAAACGTCGATGAAAAAGGGCCGCTCGCTCGGCCTCTCGCCCTCGCTCGCGGTACAGCGAGGGCTCGGCTTTCCGCACCGCAACCGCCTCCGCACCGCAACTGCCTCCGTGCCACCGTCCGAACGTTCAAATCCGAGAGCGCGGCCAGAGCCCGTATGCTCGCAATCGCTGGCGGAAAAGGTGGCTGCGGAAAGACGACGACGACGCTCGGGGTGGCGAGGGCACTCGACGGCCACGTCCTCGCCGTCGACGCCGACCGGGATATGCCGAATCTCCACGCGCTCGCCGACGTGCCGCGCGAACCGACCGTCGCCGACATCGGTCACGTCGGCGACGACGCGCTGTCGATGGCACACGAAGCGTCTCCGGGGCTGTCGGTTCTCCCGGCCGCGCCGTCCGGCCCCGACAGCGACACCGCGACGCAACTCGCGCGCGTCAAACCCGTGGACGCGGCGACGCTCGTCGACTGTCCGGCGGGAGCGGGACCGGACGCCGCGGGACCGTTGCGCGTCGCCGACGCGGTGCTTCTGGTGACGACGCTCTGTGCGCCTGCGCTGCGCGACACGTCGAAGACGGCGGCGATGGCGCGCGCGCTCGGGACACAGGTGGTCGGCGTCGTCCTCAACCGGACGCGGCTCACCCCGACGGGCGTCTCGGAACTGCTCGACTGCCCCGTCGTCGCGGCGGTACCGGAACGCGAACGTCCGGAACGGTCCGACCGTCGGACGGATGGCGGACGACCGGCGTACGCACGAGTGGCGAACGAACTCTCTCGTGAGCAAGACATATTATGATTCACGTTCGTGATTGCGTATGGCAAGTAAGCTTCCGACCGGAATCACGGTGCTCGACCGCCAGCTAGGCGGTGGTATCCCGGCCGGAAGCATCGTCACACTCGCGGCGACGCCGGCGAGTCAGTCGGAGTTGCTGCTGTACGAACTCACGTCGACGCGCGGCACGCTGTACCTGACGACGGTGCGCTCCGACCAGGCGGTACAGGACGCGTTGGATCGGATGACCACGCGGGTCGGTCGGCCGACGATACGCGACATCGGCGGCGATGCGGCGCTGGACCACGCCAACCGACTCGTGCAGGCGCTCCCGGAGGAGGCGAACCTCATCGTCGACGTCGTCGACGTGCTGGAGCGTACGGAGCCGACGCGCTACCGCAACTTCCTCAACGAACTGCAGACGCACGTGATGAACACCGGCGGCGTCGCCGTGTTGCACGCGCTCGACGGTCGGTCGGTGCCCGACAACCGCGATATGACCGAGCACATGTCCGACGCCGTCTTCGAGTTACAGACGCAGGTGAAAGGCTCCGAAATCGAGAATCGTTTGGCGATTCCGAAGTTCCGCGGCGGACGGGCGCTGGAGGAGACCATCAAACTGCGGCTGACCGAGGAGGTCACCATCGATACCAGCCGCGACATCGCCTGAAGGCTTCAGAGGGCGTAGAACAGCAGCGCTCCGATCGTCGCGACGACGGTCACGACGCACCACGTCACCGCCTCACCGAGCGTCGTCTCCGACAGCGCGTCCTTCGAAAACAGGTAGAGAAAGTAGACGAAAAGCGGCAGCAGTCGGACGAAGATGTTCGCGTCTACGTCGAGACCGTAGCGGAGCAACACCGAGAGACCGACGGTACACCCCGAGGCGACGGCCGCGACTTTCAGGTCATCGGGAACGTCCATGCTCGTCAGTGACGCGTCGGGAGTAAAGAAATCGCGGATTCGCGGCGGACGGCGCGGTTAGTGGTCGTGATCGTGGTCGTGGTCGTGATCGTGACCGTCGTCGTGATCGTGACCGTCGTCGTCTTCGGCTTCGAGTTCGTCGACGATCTCGTCGGCGTCGACGTCGACGTCGTCGAGTGCGTCCTCGATGTCGCCGGCACCCATACCGCCCATGCCGCCCATCATGCCGCCCATACCGCCCATCCCCATCCCGTCGATGGTCTCCTGGACGATGACGCGGTCGAGGTCGAGGCGGTCCATGAGGTCCTGCGCGATCTGCTGCTTCGAGAACATCCACTGCTGGTTCATCGTCATCTGCGGCGTGGCCTCGATGTACAGCGTCTCCTTCTCCTCGGTGACGGTCTCGGTCTCGGCTTCCTCGGGGTCGACGTCGTCGCCGCCTTCGAGCGGCATCTCCTCTTCGACCTCGTCGGTCTGAATCCAGAGTTCGGGGCTCTGCTGGAGGTACATACCGAGCAGACCCTCCGCCTGCTCCTCGCGGTCGTCGACGACGTCGAGAATCTCGTACTCGTACTCGAGGTCGTCACCCGCCAGCGGGTGGTTGAAGTCGATTCGGGCGCGGCCGCCGATGATGGTCTCGATGTGGCCCTGCTCGCCGTCGACGTTGACGTGCGCGCCGGGGTAGCGGTCGTCCTCGGAGATCTTGTCCGCGCTCACGGTTCGGACGTTGTCGGAGTCGTACTCGCCGAACGCTTCGGCGGCGGGCACGTCGACGGAGCCTTCGTAGCCGACCTCTTTGCCGATGAGGTCGTCGTCGACAGCCTCGAACACGTGACCCGCGCCGACGATGACGACGCGCGGTTCGAATTCGTGGTTCTCGGTGTCGATTTCGGCCTCTTCGGCCACTTCTTGGCTCGTCGTGTCGACGACGGTGTCGTCGTCTTTGGTTCGGACCGTGTACGCCAGACGAACGAAGTCGCCGTCCTGCACTCCGGAACTCTCTCCGTTCTCCGCTCCGTCCTCCACGTCGTCGGGCGTCTCGGCGTCGACTGACTCGTCGGCCGATTCCGCCTGTTGTTCGTCACTCATGTAGGCTACGTCTCCCGTGCGCCCTATAAGAATCACGTTTCGTACCCGCGGAACCGACTTGCTCCCGGGTGTGACGGTCGTGAACAGGCCCCACTCCGGAGCGGATGGTGACCAGCGAAACGGTGCGGAGAGCGGGAGACGGGGCAGTAGGACGACGAGTCGGATGGAGACGAGACGGTGGGGCAGCGAGTCGGGCAGAGACGAGATGGAGCGGAGACGGTCCGGAGGGCCACGCTTTTGAGTCGAAGCACCGAGAATTCGATCATGTACGAGGTCGAACTGAAACTCCGCGCCGACCACGGAGACGTTCGAGAGCGTCTCGAAGCGATGGGCGCGGAGAAACTCGGCGGTGTCGCGCAGGCGGACACCTACTACGACGCGCCCCACCGCGAGTTCGCGGAGACGGACGAAGCGCTCCGCATCCGCCGGGAGCGCCGCACCGACGCGATGGCCGACGAAGACGCCGCGGAGACGGCGAAAGTGACGTACAAAGGGCCGCTCGTCGAACGCGAGTCGAAGACCCGAGAGGAGTTCGAGACGGGCGTCGACGACGGCGAGACGATGGCGAACGTCTTCGACGGCCTGGGCTTCGAACCGGCCGCAGTCGTCGAGAAGGAGCGCGAGTACTTCCGCGTCGACGACTACACGGTCGTTCTCGACCGGGTGGAGGGACTCGGCGAGTTCGTCGAAGTCGAACGGGAGGCCGAGGAGTCGGAACTCGAATCGGTGCGCGAGGGCGCGGCGGCCGTGCTTCGGGAACTCGATTTGGACCCCGACGAGCAGATTCGGACCTCGTACCTCGGGTTGTTGCTCGAAAAGCAGGGGTGACGCACCCGTTTTCGATCCGTTTCGGATCCAATTTCGGACCCGTTTCGGTATCGCGTTAATAACGCCCACACCCGATTACTACCGCAAGTTATAGCATCTGCGGCGCTGAACGCCGAACAATGAGCGAGCGGAACATTCGGGTCGAGGGTATCGACCGACTCGCAGTCGAGGACCAGGAAGTCGAAATCGTCGAGCGGAAAGGTATCGGCCATCCGGACTCCATCTGCGACGGCATCGCCGAGAGCGTCTCGCGGGCGCTCTCGAAGCTGTATCTCGACCGCGTCGGCAAGGTGCTGCACTACAACACCGACGAGACGCAACTGGTCGCCGGAACCGCCGCACCCGCCTTCGGCGGCGGCGAAGTCGTCGAACCCATCTACATTCTCATCGTCGGGCGCGCGACCAAGGAGTACGAGGGCGAGAAACTGCCCGTCGGGTCGACGGCGCTGTCGGCCGCCCGCGAGTATCTCGACGAGCACATCCCGGAGCTGGAGTACGGCCGCGACGTCGTCGTCGACGTGAAACTCGGCGAGGGCTCCGGCGACCTCCAGGACGTCTTCGGCGAAGAGAAAGTGCAGGTGCCGATGGCCAACGACACGAGTTTCGGCGTCGGCCACGCGCCGCTGACAGAGACGGAAGAGATCGTCCTCGCGGCAGAGCGGGAACTCAACGGCGCGTACGCCGCCGACCACCCGGAACTGGGCCCGGACGTGAAGATCATGGGCAAGCGCGAGGGCGACCGGATAGATATCACCGTCGCCGCCGCGATGGTCGACTCGTACGTCGCCGGATTCGACGCGTACGACGCCGCGGTCAACCGGGTCCAGGAGTTCGTCGCCGGTCTCGCCCGCGAGCACACCGACCGCGAGGTCAACGTCGAGGTCAACACGGCCGACGACTACGAGGAAGGCTCCATCTACCTCACGACGACGGGCACAAGCGCCGAGCAGGGCGACGACGGCTCCGTCGGCCGCGGTAACCGCGCCAACGGCCTCATCACGCCGAACCGACCGATGAGCATGGAGGCGACAAGCGGGAAGAACCCGGTCAACCACATCGGGAAGATATACAACCTGCTGTCGACCGAAATCGCCGAGAGCGTCGTCGACGAAGTCGAGGGGATCCGGGACCTGCAAGTTCGACTGCTCTCACAGATCGGCCGCCCCATCGACCACCCGCACGTCGCCGACGCGCAGGTCGTCACCGAGGAGGGCGTCGAGGTCGACGACATCCGCGAGGAAGTCGAGGCCATCGTCGACCGCGAACTCGCGGACGTGACGGACGTGACGCGTTCGGTTATCGAAGGCGACATCTCGACGTTCTAACTGCGGCGTCTCTCTTTTCGCTATCGACGGTAGCCGTGCGCGAGACGGCGTGAGCCGTCGGTTTCCTCGATGATTCTTGTAGACGCGGTCGGTCGCGACCCGTAGTCGTCCTTTCATCTGCAAGCACCAGAACAATTCCTCTAATTCTGGAATGTTACCGTGTCGGAAGATTCGGACAACGCGGATACTCGGTTCTCAACAAATGTCATTCGGCTCATACTCGGACGGACTCCGGAGTACGATGACGGGGTTCTTCCAGAAATACGGTCTCGCGTTCGTAATGGTCGCCAGCTACTTCGGCTCGGGCTCGGTGTTCATCGCGAGCCAGGCCGGGGTTAAGTTCGGCTATGCGCTCATCTGGGCCGTCGTCGGTGGCGCACTCATCGGGTTTATCGGGCAGGACATGAGCGCCCGGCTGGGCATCTTCGGGGTGCCGCTGATGGAGTTCGCCCGGCGAAAGCTAGGGAGGACGGGCGCGACGCTGCTGGCGGTCCTGCTCTCGGTCGGGTGCGTCGCGTGGGCGCTCGAACTCACCGCCGCGGTCGGAATGGGCATCTCGATTCTCCTCGGTGGCGCTATCGGGTGGCAACCGCTCGCGGTCGTCACTGGCGCTCTCGCGATTCTCATCGGTGTCATGGACTACGAGGGCGTCGAACGCATCATGACCCTGATGATGCTCGGACTGCTCGCCGTCTACGTCACCGTCGCGGGTGTGAGCTCGCCCTCGATGACCGGCATCGCCTCCGGATTCGTCCCGTCGATTCCCGGCGGGTCGCTGACGCTCGCCGCGGCCATCGTGGGAACGACGGCGCTGTGGCCGAACTTCTTCCTCGAATCGAACCTCGTCGACGAGAAGGGCTGGACGAGTCGCGCGGATCTGCCGGACGTCCGTCGTGACCTCGGTCTCGGCTACCTCGTCGGCGGCATCACGACCATCGCCATCCTCGTCGTCGCGGCGGCGGTGCTCCGACCGGCGGGCTACACGAACCTCGACACGTTCATCACGCCGGGACGAGCGCTCGCCGACGTGCTCGGCCAGTGGGCGATGTTCGTCTTCCTCTTCGGGACGATCGCCGCCGCGTTCAACAGCATCATCCCCATCATGTGGACGCCGTCGTATCTGCTCCAGCACGCTTGTGGTCGGAGAGCCGACTCCAGCAGCCGAGAGTTCAAACTCATCTACGCGGTGGGCGTCGGTATCGGTAGCCTCTCGCCATTGGTCCACCAGTTCGCCGGGCTCAGCGTCATCGATATGATCATCCTGTTCCCGGCGTACAACGGCATCATCAGTCTGCCTATCGCCGCGGTGTTGCTGTTTTGGGCGGTCAACGACCGACAGACGATGGGCGAGGACAAGAACAGCCTCGGCCTGTCGCTCGTGAACGCGACGCTCGTGCTGCTCTCGATCTATCTCGCCGCCACGTCGCTGCCGGGATTCATCGAGACGCTGACAACCGGTGGCATCTAGCTCCCGATTCGATATGCTCTCGACCTCGACGCTGGTTCTGTTGGTCGTCGTCGCCTTTCTGGCCGGCGTCGGCATCACCGCCGTCGGTCCCGGCGGCATCTTCGTCACCGTCGCGCTGTTCGCGCTGACCGACGTTGGGTCGTCGACCGTCGCCGGGACGGCGCTGACGACGTTCGTCGTCACGGGTCTGCTCGGCAGCTACACCTACTATCGGTCCGGAGAGCTTCGGACGCGAGCGGGAAAACGACTCGCGACGCTCGTCACGGTGCCGAGCATGGTCGGCGCAGTAGTAGGTGCGCTCACGAACGCGGTCCTCTCCGAGTCGCTGTTCGGGTCGTTGCTCGCCGGGTTCACGGCGCTCGTCGGCGTGAGCATCGTCTACCGCGAGCGGCGAGCGCTGGGGTCGTGGTGGTCGGTCGACCCGGACCGTCCGACAGGCGCGTCGGTGGTCGCCGTCCTCGGGTTCGTCATCGGCGTTGTCTGCGGACTGCTCGGCGTCGGCGGACCGGTCGTGACCGTTCCGGTACTGGTGCTTCTCGGTATCTCGATGCTCGACGCGCTCGCCGCCGCACAGGTGCAGTCGGTGTTTCTCTCGGCGTTCGCCGCGGCGACCTACGTGTCGCAGGGAGCCGTCTCGCTCCCGCTCGTCGCACTCGTCGGCGTTCCGGAACTCGTCGGCGTCGTCGTCGGGTGGCGAGTCGCCCACCGAGTCGACGCACCCCGGCTGAAAACCGTCCTCGGAGCTACGCTGGTCGCGTCAAGCGTAGCACTAGCCGTGACGTAGGTCCGATGCGACGAATAGGCGACGAAGTCCGAGGTGCGAACCCTCTTATCCTCCGCCCGGATAGCCTCGCGTAGTGGAATCTGTGGCCCTCGAACGCGACACCGTCGTCGTCTCCTACGGCGAGATGGGGACGAAGAGCTCGAAAGTCCGCGGCCGGATGGAGCGGACGCTCGTCTCGAACCTCGACGCGATGCTCGGGTCTCGTGCTGTCGACGCCGCGGTGGAGCGCCGGTGGTCGCGGCCGCTGATTCGCCTCCGAAACCCCGAGGAGGAGGACGCCGTTGCCGGACGGAGTCCGGCAGCCCATCGGACGTCGTCCGATGACGCCGCCGACGCCGCGGCGGACACGTTCGGCGTCGTCGCCGCGCGTCCCGCCGTCTCCTGCGAACCGGAGCGAGAGGCGCTTCTCGATATCTTGGAGTCGCTGGCCGGCGAGCAGCGGAGCGAAGAATCGTTCGCCGTCCGCGTCTCGCGTGCCGGCCCCAAATCGGCGCACGAGTTCGGCAGTCGGGAGCTCGAACGCGTCGGCGGCGCAGTAGTAGAGGAACAAACCGGCGCGTCCGTCGATCTCGACGACCCTGACGTGACCTACCGCGTCGAAGCCCGCGAGGACGAGGCGTTCGTCTCGACCGGAGAACGTGTAGGGCCGGGTGGCCTGCCGCTCGGGACGCAAGGCACCGCAGTCGCGTTGGTCAGCGGCGGTATCGACTCGCCCGTCGCGACGTGGGAGGTGATGAAACGCGGCTGTGTCGTCGTCCCCGTCTACGTCGATTTGGGCGACTTCGGCGGCCCGGACCACGAGGCTCGCGCGGTGTCGACGATGCGCCGCCTCGCTGACTTCGCGCCCGGGTTCGACGTTCGTCCCCGGGTCGTCTCGGCGGGAGACCTCGTGGCGGAACTCGCCGCCGAGGTTGGAGCGACGCGGATGCTCTCGCTCCGGCGGATGATGCTCAGAATCGGCGAGACCGTCGCGCAGGAAGTGGGTGCGCACGCCGTCGTCACCGGCGAGTCGTTGGGCCAGAAGTCGAGTCAGACCGGCCCGAACTTCGGCGTCACCGACGCGGCGACCACGGTGCCGGTGTACCGACCGCTGCTGACGCGCGACAAGCCCGACATCGTCGCGCAGGCGCGGAAAATCGGAACCTACGACGACTCGACGCTTCCCGTGGGCTGTGAGCGCGTCGCGCCGTCGCGTCCGGAGACGAACGCCGCGCTCGCGGCGGTGGAGGCGGCGGAACCGGAGAGGTTGTTGTCGCGGGCCGAGACGGTGGCTCGGGAGGCGCGCGTGGTGGAGTTCGAGTGACGGGCGGGGACAGGCCGAGAACGGGACCGCAACCCCTATAGCCGCAACCGGGTACCTACAGCCGTGACGCGGGTCTGTCTACTCGGCGCGTCCGAGGTGAACCTCCGATACGAGTTGCTGTCGCGCGACACGGCTCGCGCCGCGCTGTCGACGTACGCCCTCCGCGAACCGTACCGCAACAGCCTCGAACTGGAGACGGTGAGCGTCGGCGCGGCCGTCTCGCTTCTGAACGACCTCAACTGGTATCTCGTCCGGTTCGTCGACGACGCGCTCGTCCAGTCGCCGAGCATCAGCGAG
Organism: Haloprofundus halobius; assembly: GCF_020097835.1. Classification (GTDB taxonomy): domain Archaea; phylum Halobacteriota; class Halobacteria; order Halobacteriales; family Haloferacaceae; genus Haloprofundus; species Haloprofundus halobius. The sequence continues at coordinate 1,043,621 of NZ_CP083666.1, read as the reverse complement.
ACGGAGTGGCTCTCGCGGAAACTCGCGACGGCCGTCCGCGAGGGCGGCGTCCGTCCCGAGGAGACCGATCGCTTCCTGAAGGTGTACGGCGTCGACGACGACGAACTGCTCGACCCCATGTTCCTCGCACGCGTCGACGGGCAGGTGCCCGACTACGACCTCTACGACGTCGAGGAGACGCTCACGGTTCGCGTAACCGAAGCCGAGTTCGGCGAGTAGCCCCACCTCGCCGGGTTCTGACGCTCGAATCGGAGCCCTCGGATGTCAGGAAATCGGGTGGTTTCGGGGGAGGGGACTCGAGTAAGCCCGACATAACCTTGGCCGCCTCCGGCTTACTACCGTCGAGAGTAACCGTGAGTACGAACAGACGACAGTTCCTCCGACACGGCACAGTGCTGGCCGCCCTCGCACTCGCCGGATGCGTAGACGAAGGAGACGCCTCCGGTGCGACGGGCGCACCAGACGACCAGTCCGGCCAGTCCGAACAGACCGACCAACCGGTGCAGACCGACACCCCGACGCAGACGGCGGCGAGCGACGACGAGATGCGTTGGACCGAACTGACGGCGATGCCGGAACCGGAGCGAACGGAGGTCGAAGCGACCGCGCTGAACGGCGAACTGTACGTCATCGGCGGCTACGTTCCCGACGGCGTCACCGACGCCGTCGCCGTCTACGACCCTGAAGGCGACTCCTGGCGGAGCGCCGCCGCGCTGCCACAGGCGCTACACCACGTTAAGGCCATCACCTATCAGGGTCGAATTCTCGTCTTCGGCGGCTACACCGAGGCGGAGAAGTCGGTGGCGACGACGTACGCGTACGATCCCGAGAGCGACGAGTGGGAGGAGCGCGCACGGATGCCGACGAGCCGCGGCGCGCCGACCGCAGAGCTCGTCGGTGGAAAGGCGTACGTCGCCGGCGGGTACACGAAGGGCGGCCTCGGCGGCGGGTTGCGGGCGACGCTCGAAATCTACGACCTCGAGAGCGACGAGTGGTCGAAGGGGCCGGATATGCCGACCGCTCGCAACCACCTCACGTCGGGAGCGGTCGGGGGGAAACTGTACGTCGTCGGCGGCCGTTCGGAGTTCGGCGAGGAGATGAGCGCCAACGAGATGTACGACCCCGAGACCAACGAGTGGACGGAGTTGACGCCGATGCCCTCCGAGCGCGGCGGCGTCAACGGCGGGGCGATGGGCGGCAAGGTGTTCGTCCTCGGCGGCGAGAAACCCGAGGGGACACAGGCGACGGTCGAAGCCTACGACCCCGAGAACGACGAGTGGGAGCAGTACCCCGACATGCCGGAGGGGAGACACGGACTCGGCGTCGCGGCCATCGACGGCGCGTTATACGCCGTCTCCGGCGGCCCCGATCCGGGCAAAGAGTACTCCTCGACGCTCTGGCGGCTGTCGGCGGAGTAGTTCCGGGAGAACCGAAACGGGACGCCTACGGCGACCCGCCGTCGCCGAGTTTGGGACCCGCGTCGAACATCCCGGTCGACATGTAGCGCTCGCCGCTGTCCCAGAAGACGGTGACGACGAGCGGGCAGTCGTCGTACTCGACCGTCCCGGCCCCGCCGTCGGTCTCGATGCGCTGTGACACCGCGTCGGGCACGTCCGGGCAGTTCAGTTCGGGTCGCGCGAGGCGCACGGCGACCTGCTGGGCGGCGAGATTCGACGCGCCGCTGGATTGGCCGACCAGGATACCCTCTTCGTGGGCGAGACGGCGACACTCGGCCTCGGCGTCGTCGAGCGAGACGGTGACGACGTCGTCCAGCAGGTCGGTGTCGAGGTTCGGGCTGACGAAGCCCGGACCCATCCCCTGGAAGCTGTCGCCTTCGGGTTCTCTCCCGGAGAGGACGGCGCTGTCTTCGGGTTCGACGGCGACGACCTCCATCTCGGGGAACTCCTCGCGGAGGCGACGACCGATGCCCGAGAGCGTGCCGCCGGTGCCGACGCCCGCGACGAGCGCGTCGACTTCTCTCCCGTCGACCTGTTCGAGGATCTCCTCGGCCGTCGTGCGGTAGTGCGCCTCCGGGTTCGCCGGGTTCGCGAACTGGCGGAGCTGGACCATTTCTCGCTCTTTTTCGAGTTCGTCGGCGCGCTCCTTGGCGTCGGAGATATCGCCGTCGACGAGTTCGAGAGTCGCTCCATACGCCTTCATGATGCGGCGGCGCTCGGGCGACTTCGAACCGGGCATCACGATGGTGATGTCGTAGCCTTTCGCGGCGGCGACGACGGCCAACCCGATGCCCGTGTTTCCGCTCGTCGGTTCGACGAGTTCGTCGCCGGGCGAGAGCGTCCCGTCGCGTTCGGCGGCCTCGACCATCGCCAGCGCCGGGCGGTCTTTCGCCGATCCACCGGGATTCTTCGACTCGATTTTCGCGGCGACCGTCGCGCCCTCCGGTGACTGCAGTTGCACCAGGGGCGAGCCGATCGTATCGAGGATGCTCGCGTTCATTGGCGACCGGTAAGCGATTGTGACGTAAACCGGTGGCGGACACCGGCAACGTTCGACGCCGTCTCGGACGCACGAATCTGCGGACGCGAGTCTCGAATCGACCGTGCGCGCAGAATCACCGCCAGCGAGGCCATTAAAAGCCTCCGCCGCCAACGACCGGCCAATGGAACTGAACACGATGGAGCCGAATCCGACGTGGAGCCCTGCGGGCTACGAAGACGCCGTCGAGGCGCTCGGGCGAGAGGGACTGACGTTCAAAGTCTGGGGCGGCGACTGGTGCAAGGACTGCCGCCAGCAACTACCCGACTTCGCGGCGGCGCTCCGGGAGGCGGGTGTGCCCGAGGAGCGAATCGAGCAGTTCCCGGTCGAGAAGAACGACGACGGCAGCAAGCGCGGTCCGCGGGTCGGGGAGTACGACATCGAACTGATTCCGACCATCGTCGTCGAAAAGAACGGTGAGGAACTCGTACGGTACGTCGAGGACGAACCGATTCCGGCTACGGCTTATCTCGGCGAGCGACTCGAAGAAGTCGAGCAGACGGCGTAAGCTGCCGACTCAGTTCTCCAGCGCCCAATCCAACGCCGATCTAACGTCCGTCTGTGGCGGCGAACAGGTGAAGTTCTCGCAGGCGTACACCGTCGGGTCGTCGTCGACGGCCTCACGTCCGGCCCAGATGGGCGGTATCTCGTCGAGGTCGAGTGCGTCCAGCCACTGTTTCAGTTCGCCGTCCGTCTTCGGTCGCTGGGTTAGAATCGTCGCCGGGAGATATCGACTCGCCAGCGCCTCCCACCAGTCCGCGGGGAGGTCGTCGGCGGCGACGGTGAGTTCGAGCGCCCCTCGGTTGCGCTTCTCGGCGGCGAGGACGAGCGACCCGTGTTCGAGCGGACTCCCCCGGAGACGGTTCGCGTGCGTCGAGAGCACCTCCTCGGCGACGTGACCGAACTCGGCGTCGGGCGCGAAGTGGTCCAAATCGAGGAGCACGGAGACCGCAACGCCGAGACTCGACGGCGTCGACTGGTCGCGGCGCTCCTGCGGACGCGCGACGAGCGTCTCGCCGCTCTCGGGCGTGAAGTACAGCGTTCTCTCGTCTTCGTCCCAGAACTCCGCTTCGATGGCCCGCGCGAGGTCGAGCGCGAACGAGAGGTTGTCGACGTCGCCGGTCGCCTGGTACAGGTCGAACGCGCCGCGGGCGAGGAACGCGTAATCTTCGAGATAGCCCGAGCCCTTCACGTCGCCGGACTTGAACCGCCGCGAGAGCCGTCTCTCGTCGTCGTTCCAGAGGTTCTCACGGAGGAACGAGAGCGCCTTCTCGCCGGTTGCGGCGAGCGCGGGGTCGAGCGTCCGCGCGCCCGCCGCGAACCCCGAGACCATCAGGCCGTTCCAGCCGGCGAGAATCTTCTCGTCGCGGGCGGGGCGTTCGCGCTCCTCGCGGGCCTCATACAGCGCCGTCTGCGCGTCCATCAATCGTCGTTCGACCTCGTCCTCGTCGAGGTCGTACTTCGTGGCGAGACCGCTCACGCTCTCGGCGAGCGTCAGTACAGTTGTACCGTGCTCGAAGTTCCCGCTCTTCGTGACGCCGTAGCGGTCGCAGACGAGGTCGCCCGTCGTCTCGTCGTCGACCGCCTCGCGCACCGAGTCGGGGGTCCAGACGTAGAACTTGCCCTCCTCGCCCTCGCTCTGGGCGTCGAGCGTGCTGTAGAATCCCCCTTTTTTGTGCGTGAGTTCGCGCTCCACGAACGCGAGCGTCTCCTGAGCGACCGTCGCGTACCGAGGGCGACCCGTGAGTCGGTAGGCGTCGAGGTAGACGCGCGGGAGTTCGGCGTTGTCGTACAGCATCTTCTCGAAGTGCGGAACGGTCCACTCTCTGTCCGTAGCGTAGCGGTGGAAGCCGCCGCCGACGTGGTCGTACAGACCTCCCGAGGCCATCGCGTCCAGCGTCTCGGTGACGACGCCGAGCGCCTGGTCGCGGCCGGTTCGGGCGTACGCTCGCATCAGGAGGTCGAGGCGCGTCGGCTGGGGGAACTTCGGTCCGCCGGCTCCGAACCCGCCGTACTCGCGGTCCGCACTACGGAGTGCCGCCTGCGCCGCCGTGCCGAGCAGGTCGTCGTCGAGTTCGCCCGGTTGGTCTGGGGTGTCTTCCAACTCGTCGCGGACGGCGGCGGTCCACTGGTCGGCGCGGTTCTCGATCTCCTCGCGGTCCTCCTCCCACGACCGCGAGAGGTCCCGAAGCAGGTCGAGAAAACCGGGCATTCCCTGGCGAGACTCGGGCGGGAAGTACGTCCCGACGAAGAAGGGGCGACCGTCGGGCGTGAGCCACACCGAGAGCGGCCACCCGCCGCGCCCGGAGACGAGCTGGCAGATGCTCTGGTAGACGCCGTCGAGGTCGGGGCGCTCCTCGCGGTCGACCTTGATGGGAACGAACTCCTCGTTGAGCACCTCGGCGACGGCGTCGTCCTCGAAGCTCTCGTCGGCCATCACGTGACACCAGTGGCAGGCCGAGTAGCCGATGGAGAGAAAGATGGGCACGTCGCGCTCGCGGGCCGCTTCGAGCGCCGTGTCGTCCCACGGCTGCCAGTTGACGGGGTTGTCCGAGTGCTGCCGGAGGTACGGAGACTGTTCCTCGTCGAGGCGGTTTCGGCCCGTCGGGTCGGTCATACACTCCGTACGGGCTACAGGAGGGAAAAGCCGTGTGCTCCGGCGAATCCAGAACTGCGCCGACACGAGTGTCGTCGGCGAGTGAAACGAATCCAATACACGAATGTGCACACTCTCGGTGCAGAAAGCAACAAGGTTTACACTCTCGTGCGTAGCACGTCGTCGTATGACGGAGACGGTGCTTCTCATCGGCGGCGGCGGCCGCGAACACGCAATCGCCCGGTCGCTGGCGTCCGACTGCGACCTGTACGCCTGCGCGAGCAACCGAAACCCGGGTGTCGTTTCGCTCGCCGACGGCTTCGAGCGAGTCGACGAGACGGACGCGGACGCGATCGCCGACTACGCAGAGACGGTAGCGGCGACGCTCGCCGTCGTCGGTCCCGAGTCCGCGCTCGCGTCGGGCGTCGTCGACGCGCTCGAAGAACGCGGCGTGTACGCCTTCGGACCACGGAAGATGGACGCCCGCATCGAGACGGACAAGGCGTTCCAGCGCCGGTTCATGGTCGAAAACGACGTTCCCGGCTGTCCCGACTTCGAGACGTTCCACGACATCGAGGGCGCCTGCGCCTACATCGACCAGTACGACGGCGACGTGGCGGTCAAACCCGCCGGACTCACCGGCGGGAAGGGCGTGAAGGTGACCGGCGACCAGGTGACGAAGGAGGAGGCGAAAGAGTACCTCCGCACCGAGAAGTACGAGCAGGTCGTTATCGAGGAGCGCTTCGTCGGCGAAGAGTTCACCGTACAGGCGCTCGTCGCCAACGGCGACGTGCGGCCGACGCCCGCCGTTCAGGACCACAAGCGCGCCTACGAGGGAGACGAGGGTCCGAACACCGGCGGCATGGGCAGTTACAGCGACGCCGGGCGAACGCTTCCGTTCATGGAGGAGGGTGACTACGAGGAGGCCGTCGACGTGCTGGAGGCCGTCGTCTCGGCGCTTCCCGACTACCGAGGCGTCCTCTACGGCCAGTTCATGCTCACCGCCGACGGCGTCCGCGTCGTCGAGTTCAACGCCAGGTTCGGTGACCCTGAGGCGATGAACACGCTACCGGTACTCGAAACGCCGTTCGTCGACGTGCTCGCCGCCGCCCGCGACGGAGAACCGCTGCCGGGACTGGACTTTTCGCCGACGGCGACGGTCTGTAAGTACGCCGTCCCGGACGGATACCCGACGAATCCGGAAGCGGGCGCACGCATCGAAGTCGACGAGGACAACGTCGGCGACGGGTTACTGTTCTACGCGAGCGTCGAGGAGCGCGACGACGGACTGTACACGAGCACGTCTCGGTCGTTTGCAGTCGTCGGCCTCGGCGACACCATCGCGGCGGCGGAGGCAGTCGCGGCGGACGCGCTCGCGGCGGCGGGCAACGGTCTCCGAATCCGCCACGATATCGGGAGCGCGGAACTGGTCGAGCGGCGAGTCGAACACATGGCGGAGTTACGGACCCAATAAACCCAACAGGAGGGACAGTCACCCCTACGAGGACGTTCGACAGTAAGAACCCACAACCGGGGCTCATGGACTCGCTTACGCCCGGTACGAAGGACATAACAAAGCCCGTAGCTGTAAAAGCCGAGTGCACATGGGACACGTATCGCCTCAAAGTAAAGCGACACCGGCCGAGGACGGCTACATCATCCGCCGGTACGAGCCCGCCGACCGTGACCAGTTCCTCGACCTCTACGAGGAAGTGTTCGAGAAGCCTCGCACGCCCGAGTGGTTCGACTGGCGCTACGGCGGCCCACACACCGACGAAGTCCGGATGTTTCTCGCCGAGAAAGACGGCGAAATCGTCGGCGCCGAGCCGTTCATCTCGTTCGAGATTCGTGGCGGCGACGAGTCGGTGTCGGCCCTCCAACCCGCGGACGCGATGGTCCATCCCGACCACCGACGGAACGGTCTCCTGACGCGCATCACCGAAGCGGCCATCGACTACTACACCGACGACGGCCCGTCGTTCATCTTCAACTTCCCAAACCAGGCCGCCATCGGCGCGTTCCTCAAACTCGGCTGGGTTCAGGTCGGCGAGGTAGCGACGGCGTACCGCATCCAGAAACCGTCTGCCTTCCTCAAATCCGACCGCGCGCAACGTATGGGGCCGTTTGCGGACCTCCTCTTTGCGGCCGGCCACCGCGCTCGCGACGCGGCAACGCTCGCTGCCGCTCGCCACGGCGGCGACGACGACGTGACGGTCACGCGTCACGCCGAGATCCCCGCAAAGCGTCTCGCCGCCCTCTACGAGTCGGCGACCCCGCCGCGCCTCCACGCGCCGCGAACGGAGGCGTTCTACAACTGGCGCTTCGCGAACCCGCAGTGGGACACCGCCGCCTACTCGGCGAAGCGTGACGGCGAGATCGTCGCGAGCATCGTCGCCTGCACGCAGGCCACCCGCGGCATCACGACGACGAAGATTCTCGACGCGCTGCCGATGGTCGACCCCGAGGCCGAGAGCGAGGCGTTCGACCGACTCCTCCGCGTCGCCATCGCCGACCACGACTACGCCGACGCCGTCGCCGTCGCCGAGGACACGGTGCCTCCGAAGGTGCTCTCTCGCCTCAACTTCCTCCGCAACGACAGCTTCCCGATGTCGATCAGGGGGTCCCCGACGCCGGTCGTCGCCCGACCGCTCGTCCCCGAGGACGAAGCGCAGTGGACCGTCGGCGGACGCCACCTCGCCGACCGCAACGACTGGCGTCTCTCGTTCGCCGAACAGGATACGAGCGTCTGAGACAGTCGCTCCGCCCTCGTTCAGCGCCGTGAATGGGTGTTCCCACCGGTTTATTAGCCGCCGAGCGAAAGCACGCTCCGTGACGGACGCAGAATCACGGCACGACCGCCTCGTGCGCCATCCGACGCCCGGACCGCGAAACTCCCTCCAGTCGTGGACGCGCGCGCGCTCGCCGCTCGTCGTCGCCCGCAACTACGCCGCCATCGTCGCCGCACGCGTCTCGCCGAGCCTGCGGCTCAAAAACTGGCTCCTCCGACGCATCGGCGTCACCGTCGGCGAGGGCGTCTCGTGGGGGTTGGAGTCGACACCGGACGTGTTCTGGCCGGACCTCGTGACCGTCGAGGACCACGCGATAATCGGCTACGACGCGACGCTTCTCTGTCACGAGTTCCTCCAGGACGAGTACCGAACCGGCGAAGTCGTCGTCGGTGAGCGGGCGATGGTCGGCGCGGGCACAGTCGTCCTCCCGGGCGTCCACATCGGGGCGGACGCACAGGTGGCGGCGAACTCGCTCGTCGCCGGGGATGTGCCGCCTGGGGAGACGGTCGCGGGCGTCCCCGCCGAAGTGGTTTCCCGAAACGGCGTCGACGCCGACCAGAAAGCGAACGAGGACGACACCGGCGCCGACCGGAAAACGAGTGACGACGACTCGAGTCAGTCGTAGACGCGGACGATACCCTCTTCGAAGACGGCGCGGTTGGGGATGATGTACTCGCGGTTGTCGGTTTCGACACGCGTGACGAGCATGTCGATCTCCTGGACGATGCCGGACTGCTCGCCGAGTCGAACTCTGTCGCCGATGGTGTACGGCTGGTTCAACAGCAGATAGATGCCCGCCGCCGCCGACGAGAGCATGTCCTTGAACGCCAGCGACGCGAAGACGACGAGCGCGAACGCGTAGGCGGCGAGGAGGACGACGAGCGCGAGGGTGTTGATTCGGACCTGACTGAGCGCAACGAGCACGGCGAGATAGAAGACGCTGTACTTCGCGAGCGTCGGGAGGAGGCCGATTTCGGGAAGTTTGACGCCGCGGAGACGCTCGGCGACCAGTAGCTCCACCTTGTCGCCGATGAGGATGCCGATGATGAGGATGAGCAGCGCGACGAACAGCCGCGGCAGAAACGCGACGAGGCGCGTCCAGAAGGTGTCGGTGTACCCGACGTCGGCGACGGTGAGCGCGACGACGATGGTGAGACCGATAAGAAAGTACGTGCTGAGCTGAGCGACGATAGCGATGGTGGAGGTGCCCAGACCCTGCGCGAGACGTTCGAAGCCGGTTCCCTCGATGACGCCCGCCAACCCCGCCCGTTCCAGCAAGCGGCGGTTGACCGCCCCGACGATGATGCTCAGCATGACGCCGAGCGCGAGCACGCCGAGTGCGAGCCAGATGCGCGGGGGGACCGCGTCGTATATCTGACCAAGCTGTGTCTGCATCTCAGTAATCCTCCGGGTCGAGTTCGAGTATCAACCGCCCGCCCTTGAACGCCCGGACGAGGCCGTCAGACTCCGAGAGCACGATGGCCGTCGCGTTCGTGTCGCGGGTTATCGCGCCACCGGCCATGTGGCGCGCACCGAGTCCCTTCGGGATGTCGACGCCCTCCGCGCCGGGTTCGAGATAGCGATACGCGGAGACGATTTTCCCCGAGTCGGAGATGACGAACGCGCCGTCGAGTCGGGAGAACTCCTTGAGCATCACGTTGACGATGGGGTCGCCGACGTGGACGTGGCTCTTCTCGAACGGGTTGTAGCTCAGCGGACGCGACTTGTTCATCACCTTGCCCGCGTCGCCGACGACGAACAGCGCGCCGACGGGGCTACCTTTCTGGCCCTTCTTGCCGAGTTCGATGGCCACCTCGAACACGTCACGGATGACACTCGGGTCCGCGCGTGAGTTCGTGAACAGGTCGTACATCCCCGAGTGCATCTTCTCGTCGGCGCGGACTCGAAGCAGCGTATCGCTGTCGTCGCCGAACGTCCCGATGGTGCAGGCGACGACGTCGCCACTATCGACGAGACCCTCGTCCATCGCCCCCTCGATGCCGAATCGAACCCGGTCGCGGACGTTCTCGAACTCCAGCGGCAGTTCGACGAACTGGTCGGCGTCGACGGCGTTCGTCGGCGCGACGACGACGAGGCTCGTCTCGACGTTCTCGAATCGTTCGTAGAACGAACTGCTCGGGGAGAACAGAAACAGGCCGTCGACGTCGGCCATGAGGTCGTTCAAGAAGTCAGCCAGCATTGACATTGACCGATAACTCTCAAGGAGCACCTATAGAAGTTGTGGCGCGTACCTACCGCCGTTTGGTGATTCGTGACAGTATCTATCACGCAATAAGAGTGTTAATACATTTGTAGGGAGCCAAGTCAGACGATGGCTGACTGTCGATGGCGCAGTCATGATGAACATTCGACGTGTTAAAGTGGGCGTATCGGGAGGGAGAGGCTTAATTCGTGTTTCGACGACTGGTCTCCCGGAGCAACCGTTCGAGTCCGACTGCGATTTCGACGAGGGTTACGAGTGCGATGGCAACTGATCGGTTCTGTACTTTCTTCCCTACCTATTCATGGCCAATTCGATTTGAGCGAGCTCAGTTGGCCAAATGACGGAGGCTCAGGAGAGTGGTGGCCGCGATCAGTACCTGTAGCTACGTTTGCAGATGAGCAGTTGTCGTACCCACCTGAATCACACGAATTGGGATGACCGCTTCGTGAAAATTCGGAGCTACTTTCGATTCACGGACGGCCAATTTTCGACATCAGTCCCATTGCGGTAGGGTTTGTGTGGTGTATCGACCACTGAGGGAGTCTCGATCAGAGGCGCATCGCGCTGTCAATGATTCCCTAAACGTACTAGCTCCGAGTACTACTTTTGAGCCGTTGATTGTCTAATTTATTTCTGTAGGAGATTGTTATTTACTTAGTCTAATTCCATGTACCGAGCGTGTTCGAGCCACTCTTCGAGAGATGGAGAGCGGTAAAAGCGGAGTTCCTTCTGTCGGGAGTCGTAGTCGATGATTCCGGCCGCGTCAAGACGGGGTAGCTTCGAATGGTGTACATCAAGTTTGACTTGGTCCCGTGATGGGGATTCGTCTGGTTCCGTGCCAGCGGCCTCGTAGGCACATACTGCGTGAACTACATCTTCGATCTCGACGACCTCGTCGTCCATACTATAGAGGTAATAGAGGACGTAGCGGAGCCGTGCAATACTTAAGAGTTCGAAAATAGTATCAAGGTTCTCGGTGACCCTCGAATCGCGTAGCAACTGGGTCGCGCACCCGCTTCTCCAGTTATATTCTCCACCATCTGACCCGAAGGTATCGTCAGACATTCTATAGTAACGTCAACGACTTACGATATAAGTGTTAGTGGCGTCACACTAAATCCCCGGTTCCCAGTAGATAGAAAAGTCAACTCTTACTGACTCCCTCTATCTCTAATGCGTCGAAAGTGAGTTACTCGGCGGCTTCTCGCTGTCCACGAGTTTCCGGAGAAAAGTGACCGACGGCGACAGGTGGTCCACCAGCGCCTTCCGAACCAACTGCTTGCCTTCTTCATCGTCATCGTCCAAGCGTTCGTACAAGGCCATCAGGTCGTCTCTCGACAGCGTGAAGGGGCCGCCATCGGCTTCGCGTTCGGGCCGCCAGACGGTTTCTTCGAGGACTTGATTCTCGATGTCGCGCTTCTCGCTGTTCGAGGTCGCCCTGTTGTAGTCGTAAATCAGTTTTCGGGTGGCTTCGGGGACGGTGATGACGTTCCGATTGGGTTCGGTTTCGTCTCCGTCCACTACGGGACAGCGTTGCAATGAATGTGGTCTATCGAGCGAATTTTGTGGGTTTTCTTCCGATAGACACACCGAGAGAATTGCGCGACGTAACGCCGAGGGCGTATGCGTGGGGCCGGATTTGAACCGGAAAAAGACGTGCTCACTCGCTTCGCTCGTTGCGCGCGACTTGCAGGGTTCAAACCCTCAGTCAGCAAAACACGGCGCTCGTGTCCACTCGCGCCGGTTTATGCGTGGGACCGGATTTGAACCGGCGGACTCCTACGAGACAGCGTCCTAAGCGCTGCGCCGTTTCCTGGCTTGGCTACCCACGCGCACCCTGTAGTAGCCGAAAGCGCAGTAAGAAGCTGTCGTTCCCGGGAGCGTCGTCGCGGGGCCACGCGTTCAGTTTATGCCCGCCGAGAGACAACGGTGGCTCATGTACCGCGCACGGGACCGCGTCGACAACGAGGAGTGGCTGACCCAGCTCGAGCGGGCCGCCGACAGCCTCGACCTCGGCTCGGAGTCGCGGTCGAACGCGACCGACCTGTTTCTCACTCACGTCCCGAACGAAGATCGCTCGAAACCCGCGACCGCAGCCGCCAGTCTCTACGCCGGGGCACTCATCGCCGGCGAGGAGCGCTCCCAGACCGCCGTCGCCGACGCGATGGACGTGACTCGACTCTCGATACAGAAACGCTGGAAAGATATCCTCGAAGACGCCGGCTTCCGCCCGCCATCGTGGTAGCCGGGTGATTACTCCGGCGGCGTCCTGCCGCGACCCTCGCGCTCGGGGGTGAGGTTACCGTGACGGTCGATTTCGCCCGAGACGATGCGCGTCGAGGAGATGCGCTCGCCGTCAGCGGCGGCGACGTGGTCGACGACTTCGATGTCGAGGGGGTCAAGGCCACGCCCCTTGCGGATCTCGTTGACTTTCTCGCCGCCGCGTTCGGTCTCCGGGGAGACGATGAGAACGTCGAAGCCGGGTTCGGTGGCGATACCCGTCGGTTCCGACAGTTCGCGAACCTCGAACTCGCGGTCGTACTCGGCCGCCAGCGGTTCGAGTTCGGCGACCAGGTCCCGCTTTCTGTCCTCGAAGGAACGGACGTACCGCTCCTCGTGGCGAGTCTGCGGCGCGAGTTCGTCGGAGGTCAGTCCGACCGTGAGGTCGCCGATTTCGAACGCGCGCTCGAACAGGGCGCGGTGACCGTCGTGGACCGGGTCGAACGTCCCACCGAGCGCGACGTGCATAATCGCCGTGTCGGCGTCGGCTCACTTAAAAAGGTCGGCTTGGTCGGACTACGATTCGGGGCTGGCGTCGGCCGATTCGCCGTCGACGGTGATGGTCACCGGGGTCGACTCGGCACCGTCGGCGTCGACGTCCGCCTCGCCTCGGAGTCGGTTGTCGAGATTGAACACCGTGTTCAACTCCGACTGCACCTCTCCGGCGACGCTGCGAACCAGTTCGCTCGGCGGAATCGCCTCGTACTCGTACGGGTTGTTTCCCGCACCGGCGCTCTCCCGCTTCTGGCGCGTCACTCGGTCCTCACCGTGGAGTTCCGCCAACGCCTCGCGGACGGTGCTCGGATACAGTCCGGTTCCCTCGGCGACCTCGTCGCTCGTACTGTCGGGATACTGGCGGAGATGCACGTAGATTCGCGCCCGCGTCTCGGTGTCGAGCATCCACACCAGCAGGTCGACGACACTCTGGTCGAACTCGGTGGCTGCACGGTCTGCGTCTTCGCCGAGTCGCGCCCGAGTCGGCTGTTCGTCCTCCTCAGCCGTTCGCTCGTCGTTGCGTGTGTCTTCGGGGGTTTCCTCGGCAGACATGTGTTTAGGGTCGGAGGTCAGAACTACAGTCGGAAAAGGCGTACGGCCGATTCGGTCGCGAGCGAGAGGCGGGTCAGAGCAGGAGCGACGCGCAGAGCGCGTCCACATCTCTCTCGCGAAGGACGCGTCGCTGCCGTGTCGCGCCGCTCTCGTCGTTCAGCACCGAGCGCAGTCCGGAAACACCGAGTCTGTCGCAGGCGCGGCCCACGGCCGCTTCGAGGTCGACGACCGACTCGGCGTCTCTGTCGACGAACGACGCGTCGTGGCCGTGGCGCATCGCCCGCCACTTGTTCTCGTCGAGGAGTTCGCGGCGGATATCCGTCCCTGACTCGCCGTCCTCGAAGCGTTCCGCAAGGTCGACGACCAGCGCGTGGACGAACTCGACGAACGTCAGCACCACGTCGGGGTCGCGCTGGGTGTCGGGCGTCCGAACTTCGACGGTGCCGTGGCCGGTGTGGGGGCGGACGTCGTACCAGAGTTCACCCCGGTCGTTTATCGACTCCGTCTCGACCATCCGGCGCTCGAAGCGCGCGTACGACTCGAAATCCGCGAAGCGAGTGGGCATCCCGGTGTTCGGGAGCCCCTCGAATATCTTCGCCCGCGCCGAGGCGAGGCCGGTGTCGAAACCGTTCCAGAACGGTGAGTTCACCGATAGCGCCAACAAGAGCGGGAGATACCAGCGGAGTTCGTTTGCGACCCAGACGGCTTTGTCGGCGTCGTCGACGCCGACGTGGACGTGGAGTCCGGCCGTCGTGTTTCGGTGCTGCGGATACTGTATTCGGTCGAGTTGGGCACGGTAGCGCGGTTTCTGCGCGTGGTCGAGTTCGCGCCACTCCGCCGTCGGATGGAGTCCAGCGGCGGCGACACCGAAGCCGTGAGCCTCCGCGTGGTCGACGAGCGCCTCGCGGACCTCGTAGAGCGCGTCCGCGGCGTCGCCGGGGCGTTCGATGAGCGGCGTCTGCGTCTCGATGGTGAACTGAAACAGTTCGTGGTCGATGCGGCCGCCGAGCGGTTCCGGCGGGTCGTCGCCGTACACCAGCTCGTCGATACCCGACGTGGGACGGCCGGCGTCGTCGACGATGAAAAACTCCTCTTCGATGCCGAGGGTTCCCATCCGGTCGAACGCCTCGCGCGTGCCCAACTCCTCCATTGCCCGCCTTTCGAAACCTCGGAGTAAATAGTTCGTGGAGTCGGCCGCAGCGACCGGGAGTGCGGTGGTTGCGCGCAACCGCGGGCGTCGCCCCGGCCCGGAGTTTCACTCCCGAGTTAGCGCGGCCGGGCCACCACGCCGAGGTGGTCGCTGTGGAACTGGTCGAGGCGTGCGGTCTCCAGCACCTCGTACGCATCTTCGAGTCGCTCGACGACGCCGTCGAACACCGCGTCGGGGTCGCTCGTCACGTCCTCGCTACGCGCCTTGACGGCCATGAGCAATCGCCCGTCGTCGGCGAGGAACTGCCGGTTGCGGACCGCGACGTCGGCCTGTCCACGCGTCGCGACATCCTGGACGAGTACGTCGAGGTCCAATTCGACGACGTGGGCGTACGTCTCGGGTTTCCGGGCGTCCTTCAACAGCGGAAAGAGGTTATCTCGGTCTTCGGTGACGCCGACGAGATCGCGGACGGGCCGAGGCGCGAACTCGACGGCGTACGTCGGTCCCGAGAAGTCGGCGACGTGGCTGACCGTCGTGCCCGACGCCGCGCCGAGGTACAAAACGGAGTCACCGCCCGACAGCCCAGTCTCCACGTCGAGTTCGAGCATCGCGCCGAGTTTCGAGCGCCCGGCGTCCCAGAGCCGCCACTCCCCATCGGTCGGTTCGCCGTACACCGTCTCGCCCCGCGTGGCGAGTCGCTCGCGGCCATCGAACGAGCGACGTTCAACGCCCGTCGGGAGCGAGCTCACTCGACGTCACCTCCCTCCTCGGCGCGGGCGCGAATCGTCTCGATTCGCTCGCGGAGTTCGTCGTGAATCTCGGGCCGCATATCGCCGCCGTAGTGGTCGATTCGCGCGGCGATAGCGAGTTTGCCCGCGAGCGCGCGAGCGGCCGACCCTCGGTCCTGCTGCCGAGTGCCCCGCACCGCCTCGTGGACGTAGATGACGCCGTGTTTCGGCGACGACGCGCGTCCCGCGAGGTGGGCGAACAGCGCGTCCTCCGCGCCGAGCACTTGCACCGTCCCGCTGGGTTTCTTCGCCAGCGAGTCGAGACCGCCCGCGAGCGAGACGAGACGGGCGGTGAGCACGGGGCCGGCCATCTCGGCCATGTTCGGTGCGACTTCCGGGGCACGGCGTTCGACGTACTCGCGGAGCGCGTCGCGTTCGTCGGCCACGTCTGTCACGCGTTCGGCCAGCGAGACGATACGCTCCTCGGTGGGGTCCTGCGGGTCGCGCTCGGCGAGTTCGCGGGCGGCGTCGACGCCGGTTCCCGCGTCCTCGAAGAGGCTCCCGGCCCACTCGCCGAGGCGTTCGGCGAGTTCGTTCGCGGTTCGTTCGGCGTCGTCCATCGCGCGGACGGCGTGCATCAGTTGCTTGTCGTCGGCGCGTTCGGCCTCGGCGGCGGCGCTGCGTGCGGCCTCGATGGTCGCCACTCGGAGCCTGTCGTAGTACTCGTCCTCGTCGGCGGCGAATCCGCTGTCGACGGCGGCAGCGGGCCAGTCGGCGGGCGCGTCGGCGCTTCCCTCGCGGATACGTGACGCCGCCGCTTCGGTGTCGCCGGGGTCGACCCCGACGAACCACGCGTCTTCGGTCATGGTCGGAGGTGGACGCGCCGAGGGTTAAAAGGGGACGACTCCGCCGTCAGCCGAACTGCTCGAACGGCTGGTCGCAGTCCTCGCAGTAGTGCATCGACCGGCAGAGGCCGGGACCCTTCGGGTGGTCGCGCACCGTATTCGTCGACTCGCAGTAGGGACACTCGACGCCCGTTTCGGGCCCGTCGCCGCGGGTGCTCGGGTCGAAGCGCATCAGACGCTCAACCCGAACTCCCGCAGGTCATTTTTCCCTGCTTCGGTCACCATCTCGACGTTCCACGGCGGCGAGTATCGGAGCGTCACCTCGGCGTCGGCGACGCCCGCGGCGAGCGCGGCGCAGCGCACGTCGTTGAGAATCATGTCGCGCGCCGGGCAGCCGGTGTAGGTGAGCGTCATCTCGACGTGCGCGACGTCGTCGGCGACGCGGACGTCGTAGATGAGCCCCAGGTCGACGATGCTGACGGGCATCTCGGGGTCTTCGACCTCGTACAGCGCGTCCCACACGTCGCGTTCGACGCCGGTAGCACCCTCGCCGGTTTTTGGGTACTGGTCGTGCGCCTCGCCGGACGTGTAGTCGGTATAGGTACACGCTTCCGACTCGGACTCCGAGTTGCCGAACTCACTTCCCTCGAACTCGTCGTACTCGCCCCTCTCGTCGGTGCTCACGCGCCCTCACCTCTGAGCGTGGTCGGCTTCTCGAAGTCGAGTCGGCGGTACGTCGCCGTGAACTCCTCGTAGAGGTCGAACCAGTCGTCGGTGTGGTCGCCGTCGCGGCCGGTCGTCTCCGGGCGCGCGACCTCGTCCGGCTCGGGAACGTCGAGACCGAGTGATTCGAGGTACGGCACGACGATTTCGAGCCACTCCGTTCTGAGGTCACCCAGCGTCTCGGTCCGGAAGCCGAGTTCGAGAATCTCGTCTTCGTCCGGTCCGGGGGCGAAGAGCGTCAGCGCGTGGGGGAACAGGCGGTCGAGGGCGGTCTGGACGCGGGCGCGGCTCTCTTCGCTCCCCTCGTCGGCGAGGCGGTCCAGCCAGTTCTGGGCGTGCTCGCGGTGGTACGACTCCTCGGCGAGCACCTTCCCCACGCGGTCACGGAGCGGCGCGTACGACGAGTCGACGATGGCCTCCATGCGCAATTGCTCGGCCGTGTCGTAGAGGTACGTCCGGACCATCGTGTCCGCCCAGTCGCCGGGTTCCGTCTCGAGTTCGACGAGCGTCGCGTGTCGCCAGTTTTCGGGCGGGCGCTCCCAGATGAGTTCCTGCTCGGAGTAGCCGAGGTCCTGCAGCAGGTCGTACCAGAGGCGGGCGTGGCCGTACTCGTCCTGGGCGACGTTGGCGAGCGCGAGGTCGGATTCGAGCGTCGGTGCGAATATCTGCCACTCGATGTAGCGCTCGGCGGCGACGTACTCGTCGTCGGCCAGCCGAAAGAGGAGCGCTTCGAGCGCCGCCCGCTCGCGGTCGCCGAGGTCGTCGGGACCGGCGAATCGGGGCTGGTTCACGACTGTGCCTCCTCGCGCTTCTTCGCCGCTTCGCGCTGCTCGTCCTCGCTCTCCTCGACCTCGGCGGCGAAACTGGCGTCGACGTTGTTGTACGTCATCGCCCAGCGGTACGCCTTGTCCGTGGTGCCGCCGAACTTGGTCTCGTCGGCGTCGACTTCGCCGATTTCGTCGCGGGGGACGACCCAGAGGCTGTTGGTCTGCATGCGGCGGCCGTGCTGAATCTGGGCGAACATCAGCGCCATGTCGCGGTCCGGCGCGTGGACGTTGCCGCAGTGCTGGTGGTACTTCCCCGGCTTCTCCTGTCTGAACACTTCCCAGATCATTCTAATCGGCCGCCTGCGGGGTCGTACCCGCCGAGTTGTTCTCCCAGCCGTCCATCGCCTCGCGCACCCACGACACCGCTTCGTGGCGCTGGCGACGCGAGCCGATCTGTTCGTAGCTTCCCTCGTAGTCGTTCTTCGCGATGGTCCAGAACTCGTCCCAGTCGAGGTCCTCCTCGACCACCCGGTACTTGCCGGTCTCCTCGTCGTACTCGATTCTGGGTTCGTCGGGGATTTCGAGGCCGTACTTCTCTGCTTTCGGGATGTAGGCGTTCAAAAAGGCCTGTCGGAGTTCCGAGTTCGAGACCGTCTTCAGCCCGACCTGCTGGGCGAAGTCGTTGTGCGTACTCTCGCTGTTCATCGGCCCGAAGAACTGCAGGATGCGCGGCCACCACGTGTCGAACACCGCCTGCGTGCGCTCCTGGTTTGCCTTCGAGGAACGCATCAACTCCCGAAGGATGTCCTCGCCGTGTTTGACGTGAAAGCCCTCCTCGAAGCAGACCTTGTCCATCGCATGCGCGTACGGCTCCCACGAGGTGCGCTTCAGCGTCGCCTGCCGGCGCATCGCGCCGCCGTCGACGAAGAAGTCGATCATCGGCGCTTCGTACCACGAGTTCACCGGGTAGTGAAAGCAGTTGAGGAACTTCCCGTCGCCGCGTTCGAGTTCGTCGAGCATCTCTTCGCGCGTCTTCACGCCGAGCGTCTCGGCGGCGCGGTAGAGCAGTTGCGCGTGGCCGATTTCGTCCTGCGTCTTCGCCGTGCACGCGAGTTTCCGGTCCAGACTCGGCGCCATGCGGGTGAACGCCTTGTCGAGGTAGCCGCCCATCACCTCGGAGTTAGCGTGGAACTGGATCATCCGCGTCGCCGCCTTTCGGTACTCCTCCGGCATGTC
Organism: Haloprofundus halobius; assembly: GCF_020097835.1. Taxonomy (GTDB): domain Archaea; phylum Halobacteriota; class Halobacteria; order Halobacteriales; family Haloferacaceae; genus Haloprofundus; species Haloprofundus halobius. Next base: position 1,024,740 of record NZ_CP083666.1, on the reverse strand, counting down.
GTCTTTCGGGCTGAACTGGCGAGGTCCGGCCCGTGCTTTGACGGTGTCGAGGTCCATGGTCGTTCGTTATAGATTCTCCGGCATACGAGTTCACCCGTCTATGGGCGGTGTTTATATAATCATGCGGCGCTACCGACAGTCGATGCGCGAGGAGTGTCTGGTGGTGGAGTTCCGCGTGACCGGCGACAGTTGCCCGCTGGCGGCGGCGTCGCGGGCGACGGGCACGACTATCGAGTGCGAACCGCCGCAATTGCGCGGCGACGGCAACGTCCTCCTGCGATTCGGCGCGACGACGAACGATGGACTCGCGGCGACGCTCGACGCCGACGAGCGACTGCGCTACCTCCACCGCGCGACGGCCGAAGGGAGAGACACGTACCGCTGCCTCTCGAAACACCCCTGTATCGTCCACGAACTGACCGACGTGGGGTTCGTCGCCGAGACGCTGACCTACCGCGACGGCGAGGAGCGCTTCACCGGGGCAGTCGTCGGCTACGACGTGCTACAGGGGGTGTTGGCTGCTGCCGGTGAAGCCGTCGGTGTGACGCTCGAACGAGTGTATCCGCTCGGTCCCCAGGCGGAGTCGGCCGCCGCACGGTGGGACGTGACGCCCGCACAGGAGGCGGCGCTCCGGGCGGCGTTGGAGATGGGTTACTTCTCGGTGCCGAAGGCGGTGACGGCGGGGGAAGTCGCGGATGAACTGGGAATCAGTAAGTCGGCGTTTCTCGAACGACTCCGGCGCGGACAGGCGGGGTTGCTCGGACAGGTGCTCGGGAAAAGTTAGCTGGACGAGATCCGTCGACCGAGGTCAGTCGTCGACGGGCGACGTTGACCGGTCCGGCGAATCCGCGTCGGTGGCTTCCGTCGCCTCGGAACCGACGTGAGCGTTCGACTTCCCCGTCTGCCACCGGAGTCGTACCTCGTGGACCCGTTCGTCGCCCTCGTCGAACGCCCGCTCGGCGACTTCGAGCGTCCCGGTCTCCGGCATCCGGAGGCGGCCGGGCGTTCCGTCGGTCCGCGTCGGCTCCATTCCTTCGTACCGCCGGGCGATGTCCTCGCGGAGTCGCCGCAGATATCTCGCCGCCTGGTCGCGGTTCAGCCGGTCTTCACGGAGTACCTCCCGATTCGCGGCGCGCTGTGCGGCACCCCTCCCGACGCCGCCCGCCGAACCGGTCGCGTAGCCGCCGACGACGGCGTTGACGACCGCCCCCAGCAGAAGGACGAGACCGCCGAAGTAGAGCCACGTGACGAGCACGATGACGCCGCCGAGCACGCCGTACGCCTCCGACTTGTCCGAGAAGGCGATGTAGAACTGGAACACGCCCTGGAGCAACGCCCACCCGACGGCCGCCGTTAGCACGCCGGGGAGGATTTCCCGAACCGAGAGGTCGGTGTCGGGAAACACGTAGTACAGCGGCAGAAAGGCGATTGCTAGCCCGAGAACCAACAGGAGTGGGTTGAGCAGGCCGACCCACGGGAGCGACTCGAAGGCGGCGAAGGCGGTGCTGGCGGCGACCATCGCCGTGATGCCGACGAGGAGCGCGACGAAGACGACGAGTCCGTCGCGGAGTTGGTCGGTGAGTTCGTTGGTGTCCTCGGTCTCGTAGATCTCGGAGAAGGCGGTGTCGAGCCCGCGGAATATCTTCAGCGTCCCCCACAGGAGGACGACGACGCCGACGACCGACAGGCCGGTCCCCTCGCTCGCGCTGTCGAGCGCATTTGAGACGAGATCTCCCGCCGCGGGCGTCAGCGACGACGCGACGAGCGTCGAAACCCGTCGTTCGAGTTCCGCAGAGCCGAGAATCGACACTAGGAGTACGACTAAGAGCAGAAGCGGAATCAACGAGACGAACGCGTTGTACGCGATGCTCCCGGCCATGAACGCGACGTTCTTCGAACTGAACTCCCCGAGAACCTGTTTCCCGACCGCGACGGGAGAGCGTCGGGTACTCATATCGTCGGGTCAACGTCGCTGCGGAAATCGTTTCGCCGGGACCGAGTCCGTCGATGCAGCGTCGTCACCACCGATGTCAGCGCTCCTCGGTACGATGCGCGTCGGCTGTCGACGACCCGTCCGTCTCGTCGGCGAGGTCGACGACGGCTTCGCCGTCCCCGGTCGCCTCGGTGTCGCCCTCGGGTAGACACCATCGGAAACACGTCTCGTAGACGAGGTCGTCGTCGACCCCGTACGAGCGTTCGAGGAGGCCGACCTCGGTCGTTTCGGAGAGAAGACGGTAGGTTCTCTCGTCGTCGGTCGGGCGCATTCGGTCGTATCGGCCGGTCAGCCCTTCGCGGAGACGACGGAGGTGCGTCGCCGCCTCGTCCGGCGAGAGGTGCGACTCTCGGTACGTGTGGGTGTTCGAGGAGTCCGAGGCGGTGTGGGAGTCGGCGAACGAGAAACCGTCCGCCTCCGTCGCGACCGAGCCTCCGCCTATGTAGCCCCCGACGACGGCGTTGACAACCGCGCCGAGCAACAGGAGGAGACCGCCGAAGTAGAGCCACGTGACCAGAAGGACGACACCGCCGAGGAGGCCGTACGCGTCGGTCTTCGCCGAGGCGGCGACGTACACCTGAAACAGCGCCTGGAGCATCGCCCACCCCACCGCGGCGGTGAGGAGGCCGGGGAGAATCTGTCGGGGGGTGACGTCGACGTTCGGAAAGACGTAGTACAGCGGGAAGAAGGCGATACTGAGCGAGACGACGAGAAACAGGGGGTTCAGGACGCCGATGGCGAGTCGCTGCGTCAGCGCTGCGAAGGCGGACCCGGCCGTAACCATGGCGACGACGGCGACGAAAAGCGCCGTGAGGACGACGAACCCGTCGCGAATCCGGTCGACGAAGTCGTCGGTCTGCGTCGTCTCGTAGATTTCGGAGAAGGCGGTGTCGAGGCCGCGGAATATCTTTAGTGTCCCCCACAGGAGGACGACGATGCCGACGAGCGAGAAGCCGGTGTTCTCGTCGGCCTCGCGTAGCACTTCTCGGAGCGTGTCGCCGACGCCCGGAGCGAGATACGTCGCGGCGAGTTCGATGACGCGGCGTTCGAGCGCGCCGCTCCCGACGACCGACACCGAGAGGACCAGCAGCAACAAGAGCGGGAGCAGCGAGACGAACGCGTTGTACGCGATGCTGCCAGCCATGAACGCGACGTTCTTCGCTCGAAACTCGTCGGCGACGCTGGTCAGCGTCCGGCGAACTGTCGTTGGTCGTGGCACCATGTCGAAGCGTCAGTTGCGAGCCGAGAAGTCGGCGGCGGGTTCGAGACGGGAACGCGTCGTCCGAGACGGTACACCGTGCCGGGGTCGAGATGTCCCCCGGAGGATGGCCTGCGCGTTCGGGTCGTCGCGCTCACCGCTTCGGCACGGTCGAGTGTCTGGCGACGCCGTTCATGTCGCGCCGCGACTTCGGCACGGTTGAGTGCATCGTCGCCCGTCCGCGGGAGCGGCCGTCGTCGTCGCCGAGACCCACGTCGACGAGTTCGTCGTCTTCGGCGTCTTCGTCTTCCGCGTCGGTCTCGTCGCCCGGCTCGGCTTCCGCGTCCTCCTCACCACCCGCCTGCATCTGTTCGACGCTGGCTTTGAGCGAGTCGGCCGCCTCGTCGAGTTGCGACTGCAGCGACTCGGTGAGGAGCGAACCGGCACCCTCCGACTCGTCGTCTCCCTCCGCATCCGCCTCGACTTCGGGCTCTTCGGGCTCTTCGGCTGCCTCGGCGTCGGCTTCACTCTCCGTCTCGTCGGGTTCAGCTTCCGCTTCGTCGGCCTCCGTCTCGTCCGTCTTCTCTTCGTCGACCGACTGGTCCGCCGACAACTGGTCCAACTCCTCGGTGAATTCCGAGAGCCGCGCTCGGAGTTCGTCCATCGCGTCGTCGTCCTCGGTGTCCTCGGCGTTCGACAGCGCGAGAATCGTCTTGAGGTCGAGCACGGACTCCTCGCCGCCGACGGCGAAGGCGCGGGGGATCGTCTCCACGTGGTCCCCGTCGTCGTCGGTGAGCCCGACGGCTCTGATGAGCTCTTTGGTCGTCGTCTCGTCGACGAACGCCGCCGTCTCGTCGGCGAGTTCGCGGAGCCGGTCGTCGCCCTCCTCGTCGGACGCCGAGAGTGCCTCTCTCACTTCGTCGAGGAGGCGGTCGACTGTCTCGGCGGCGTCGCTCATTCGTCGTCGTCACCCCCGTCGGAGTCCGACTGGTCGGAGCCCTCAGCCGAGTCGGTCTCCTCGTCGAACCGCTCGACGAGCTCCTCGACGAGCTCCTCGCGGCTCTGGTTCGCCTTGACGTCGGCGTCCTTCGCCATCGACTGCAGTTCGCGGTACGAGACGGTTTCGAGCAGTTCCTGGTACGTTTCGCGGCGCACGTCACTCAGATTGTCCGGTACCGCGTCCGACGCGCGGGATTCGACCTCGTCGGCGGCGTCTTCGGCCGACTCTTCGGCGCTCTCGGCGGCGTCGGTCGCCTCTTCGGTAGCTTGCTCGGCGGTGTCGGTCGCTTCCTCGGCGGCACTTTCGGCGGTGTCGGTCGCCTGCTCTGTGGCGCTCTCGGCGGTTTCCTGCGCCGACTCCGCGGCCTCCTCGGCCGCCTGTTCGATTTCGCTCGGTTCGGACACCGCGTCGCGCAAGGCGTTGGCGCTCTCCTCGACCGCCTCGCGGGAGCCCAGCGAGTTCAAGATGGCCTGTCTGAGCGTCTCTTTGACGTCGGCGAGTATCTCGAACGGTTTCTTCCCCGTCTCGATGCCCTCACGGACCGTTTCGTCGACCGTCCGGCCGAGTCGTCGCCCGAGTTCGCGGCCGAGTCGACTGCCGATCTTTCGGCCGATGCTCTCGCCGACCTCGCGGCCGTCGATCTGGTCTTCGACCTCGTCGGCGACGACGTTCTGCAGCGAAGACGACGAGGACGAGGAGTCACTCATCATCGCTGCCTCCCGTGAAGCGGTCGAGCGTCTTTTCGACGAAGCGTTCGCCCAGTAGTGCGCCGAGCGCCGAACCGACGAGCGCACCGAGTACTTCGCCGCCTCGACCGCCGAGTCGCTCGCCGAGCGCGTCTTCGTCCTGAATTCCGTTCCACTTCGTGTTTGCGAGCAGTTCGTCGTAGTCGAGGTTCGACAGCAGTTCGGTCACGTCGATGCGGCCGAGAATCGACGACTCGCTCACGACTCGTCTTCCTCCTCGGAGTCCTCGGACGATTCGCCCTCCTCGTCGCTTTCTCCCTCGCTCTCTTCGCCGCCTTCCTCGCCGGACTCGCTCTCTTCGCCGCCTTCCTCGCCGGACTCGCTCTCTTCACCTTCTTCCTCCTCGCTTTCGTCCTTCTGGGTGTCACCGAACAGTTGGTTCACCACCCCGACGATGATCTGGACCGCGATATCTTTTAGCGGGAGTTCTTTCGCGGCGGATTTGAGCGTGCTCTTCGTGGCGTCCGCCGCCGAGGAGAGGCGGCCGCCCTCGCCGTCTTCACCCTCGCCGCCGAGCGACGGCAGTTCCGGAAGCATGTCCTTGAGATCCGGTAGCTCCGGCATCCCCGGCAGCTTGTCGGCGATGTTGCCGAGGCCGTCGTCGAGCAGTCCGGCGACGGCCGCGAGGAGGTTGCCGACGAGGTTGCCCTCGCCCTCCTTGGCGGAGAGGTCGAGGACGACGTCGTCGAGGTCGACTTCCAACCCGAGGAGGTCGAGATGGAGGCCCTCGAGGTCCAAAAACAGTACGCCCGTCTCGTCCTCGCCTCGCATCGCCTCCTGTCGCTGGTCGGAGGTGTCTTTCTTCTCTTTGGCCGTCTCGGAGGGGAACTCCTCTTCGTCTTCGCCTTCTTCCTCTTCGCCTTCTTCGTCCGCTGACTCTTCGTCTTCGGCCGACTCTTCTTCCTCCGATTGCTCAGCTTCCTCCGATTCTTGCGATTCCTCGGACGATTCGGACTCGTCGGCCTCCTCCGATTCCTCGGCTTCGGCACTCTGTCCGCCGTCCGTCAGTACTCTCTGCCTGATACTGTCTATTTCCAACCGTTCGACGTGCTCGGGTGGACGTTCCGAATCCATTGCTTTGTGACAAGTCCACACCGCCGTCCATGGTGGTTCGGCTTGCTATGGCAAGCCGATGCAGAGGTCGACGCTCACCTTCAGTCGGTGGCGACTGTCTCGCCTCGGTGTGACTCGTACACGTCGACAATACTCGCTCGCGTCGTCCGAGCAAGCGGCGGTGCGTTCGGCGAAAAACGTCCCCGACTACGGTTCGGTCTTTATCATGAACTTCATATCTCCCGAGAACACCGTCTCATCCTCTTGGTTCGTCATCTCCGAGTCGATGACGACGAGTCCGGCGTCGTCGCGGCTGGAGAACGGTTTCGTCTCCACGACTTCCATCTCCAGCGAGATGGTATCGCCCATCCTGACGGGCGCGGGGATGTCCATGTAGTTCATGCCGAGGAAGGCGACGACGGTGCGTTCGAGGAACCCGCACCGGAACACCAGTCCCGTCGCGAGGACGAACGTCATCGGCCCGTGGGCGACGCGCTCGCCGAAGTACTCCTCGTCGGCGTAATGACGGTTGCTGTGCAGTTCCGTCCAGTCTCCCGAGAACGCCGAGTGCATCACGAAGTCCGTCTCGGTCACGGTGCGTCCAGCGCTCTCGAACGTCTGGCCGACTTCGTACTCCTCGAAGAACTGGGGTTCGTAGCTGTATGGCACGTCTCACGGTTCACCGATCGATGGTAAAAATTTGTGTACTTTGTGGTGAGAGACTCACGATAACATTTAACACGGTATGGAGACCACATAGAATGATGACGGAACGTTCGACGTTCGTCTGTGAACGGTGTGACCAGCGAGTGACACCACGGTCGTACTACGCGCTCTGTCCGGAGTGTGGCGGCGGTCTCTCGGTCACCTCGTAAACCCGTCGTCGGTCGCGGTGGTCGTTGAGGGAACAGAGGAGCGCGATTTCCGTCTCGCCGGCGAACGTCCAGTAATGACTCCAGACACCGACGACGAGGGCTCCGACGAGACGAGCGCGAGTCCCGTACGCATCCGCTCGATCGCCGTCACCGCCGACGACGTCGTCGCGGCGGTGGAGGCCCGCCGTCGGGAGCGAGCGCCCGCCGTCCTGCGCGTGACGCCGCCGTTCGCGGGGCGGATGCGCGCTCGCCTCCACCTCGCCGGGAGCGAAGGGAGCTACGACGGTCCGGCCGAGCCGATACATCTCGACCCGGAGCGGCTGGTGGGCGACGTCCCTCCGTTTCCGACCCCTGACGACTCCGAGGACCGTCTCCGGAAGTCGGGAGCGTACTCGGTGGAGGCGCACCGCGACGAGCACGTGCGGGCCGTCGAAGCGTGGCGCGAGACGGTCCGCGACGCCATCGTCGGCACAGTCGCTATCGAAACGGACGACGGAGAACACGAGATTGCGGTGAAACGACTGGGATAGCCGACTGAACGCAGAAGCGGAGACGGTTACTCGACCGGTTCGAAGCGGTGGCGGACGATGTCGGTCTCGTCGTCCCACTCGAAGTCGTCGTGGGCGCGTTCGAGGCGTTCGCGGTAGGCGTCGAGGTTCTCGGACCCCTCGGCGCGGGCGTCTTCGTCGGTGAGGTCGCCGAGAGTTCGAGTCTCGACGGCGACCACCTCGAACCGCTCGCCGTCGACCTCGAAGGTGTCGCCCGTCTCGGCGTACGCGTGGCCGCGGTGCAGTTGCGTCACTCGGCCGTCGGCGACCATCGACTGCAGTCTCTCGGTCGGGAGCACGTTCGCGGCGTCGATTTCTGCCATAGGGGGCTTTGGGATGGGACGGAGAAAAGCGGCCGGGTCGTCGGCTCTCGAACTCGACGAAACCAACCCACGGGCGAATCGTTTTTGCTCCGCGGGCGGCCATCTCGACGCATGGACGCCTACAGACGCGGACGCGACGCCGACCCCGGCGGCGACGGCTGGAGCGAGCGCCGCCTGGTCGCGCCGTATCGCAAACTGGTGCTTCTCATCTGGCTGCTCGGCATCCCGATTCTCGTGCTCTCGATTCCCATCGGCAACGGTTCGGGGTTGGTCGTGATGCTCGTCACCCACCTGTTCATCGCCGGCTTCATCCGCTCGGACATCAAGGCGATGCGACGACAGGGGTACGACTGGGGCTGGTCGCGACATCTCTGGTTCGGCGCGGCGTTCGCGCTCCCGTTCGTCGCCCCGGCGTACTACCTCTACAGCGGTCGGCGTATCCGCGAGGAGAACGAGCGACGGCGCGAGAAGTACGGCTCCGAGGGTGGAGAGAGCGGTGACGCCGAGCGTCTCGACGACGATGTGGCCGCGGACCCGACGGCGACGTCTTCGGAGGCGTAGACGGCCGGCCAGCCACCTCGAACCGTCGTCAGCGGTGATCGAAGACGCGTTTCACTTTTCCAGTTTCCGTTCGCTCGATGCCGCCCGGCGGTGCGATGGTGAGCGAATCCGGCGACAGCGACAGCACGGTCTGGAGTCGGTCACGGAGTCGCTGCGCTAACTCGTCGTCGCCGCCGTCGAAGGACTCGGTCCGCTCGACGGTGATATCGATGGTGTCGAGTTGGTCGTCGCGCTTCAGATCGATGCGGTAGTACGGAGCGACCTCGTCGAACTCCAGCACGACGGACTCGATCTCGCTGGGGTAGACGTTGACGCCGCGGACGATGAGCAGGTCGTCGCTGCGACCGGTGACGTGTGACATCCGAACCATCGTCCGCCCGCAGTCGCACGATTCGCGCGTCAGCGTCGCCAGGTCGCCGGTCCGATAGCGCAGAACTGGAACGGCTTCCTTCGTCAGCGTCGTGAAGACGAGTTCGCCCTCCTCGCCCTCGGGAAGCGGGTCGCCCGTCTCGGGGTCGACGACTTCGGGATAGAAGTGGTCCTCCCAGACGTGCAGTCCCGATTTGGCCTCGCACTCCATCGAGACGCCGGGGCCGATTATCTCGGAGAGACCGTAGATGTCGAGCGCCGTCACGTCGAGTGCCTCCTCTATCTCGGCGCGCATCGGCGCGGTGCAGGGTTCCGCGCCGATGACGACCGTCGAGAGGTTCCACTCGCGGGGGTCGATACCCTCTTTTTCGGCGGTTTCGGCGAGGTAGAGCGCGTACGACGGCGTGCAGGTCAGGACGTCCGACCCGAGGTCCGACAGCAGTTCCAACTGCCTCCCCGTCTGCCCGCCGCCGATGGGGATGACGTTCGTCCCGAGCGTCTCGCAGCCCAGATGGATGCCGAGGCCGCCAGTAAAGAGACCGTAGCCGTAGGCGTTCTGGACGGTGTGGCTCGGGTCGACACCCGCGGTTTCGAGCGACCGTGCCATCACTTCGCCCCAAAGCTGGAGGTCGCCCTCGGTGTATCCGACCACCTTTGGTTTGCCCGTCGTGCCCGACGAGGCGTGGATGCGCCGCAACTGGTCTCTCTCGACGGCGACGAGACCGTCCGGATAGCGGTCGCGGAAGTCCTCTTTGGCGGTAAACGGGAGCAGCGAGATATCGTCGATACCGCCGACGTCGCCCGGCGAGATACCGGCCTCGTCGAGGGCGTCGCGGTAGAAATCGACGTTCTCGTAGGCGTGTTCGACAGTCGTCCGGAGACGCTCGTCCTGCATCGACTGCAGTTCGTCGCGGTCCGTCCGCTCTACCTCATTGTAAACCATGATACTTCGCTCGGAGAGGCGGTACAAAACGGTTACTCCGTGCGGTCGGCGGTTCCCCGTACTTCGACTTCCAGTCCATCCTTATCGACACCGTCTCGCGATTGCCGCGGAGGATGGCCGAGCGCTCGCGGACGCTCAACTCGAAGGCGAGACTCTCACGCGGGTTGAGCGTCACCGTCTTGTTGCCGACCCTCACGTCGAAGGCGTCGCCCTCGCGGAGTTCCTGGGCCAGTTCTTCGGGTCTCGCCGCGACGTCTTCTCGGCTCATCTCCTCTGCGTCGAGTGTCACGTCGACCATACCGTTCTGTAGGAGGGAACCACCAAGTAGGCAGGTAAACTCCCGTCTGCTGACAACAAGCGGCGACGAGACGTAGTGCAATGGGAATGATTTAATCGCCGACCCGAGCCACATCGGTCATGAACGTCTGTGTACTTGGTGCGGGAACGATGGGGCACGGCATCGCGCAGGTGAGCGCGATGGGCGGCCACGACGTGACGCTCCGCGACATCGAGGCGGACCTCGTCGCCGACGGACTGGCGGCCATCGAGTCGAATCTCGACGGGGGCGTCGAGCGCGGAAAGGTGAGCGAAACGGAGCGAGAGGAGACGTTGTCACGACTGACGGGAACGACGGACCTTGTGGCGGCTGTCGCCGACGCGGACCTCGTCGTCGAGGCGGTGCCGGAGGACGAAGACCTGAAACGAACCGTCGTCTCGGATGCGGCCGACCACGCGCCCGACGACGCCGTGATAGCGACGAACACCTCGTCGCTGCCGGTGACGAGCATCGCCAGCGTGCTCGACGACCCCTCACGCTGCGTCGGTCTCCACTTCTTCAACCCTCCGCACATCATGCAGTTAGTCGAAGTCGTGCTGGCCGAGCAGACGTGCGCGGAGACGCGCGAGTTCGCCGAGACGTTCGTCGAAGGAGTTGGAAAAACCGCTGTCGTCGTCGAGGACGCTCCGGGGTTCGCCACGTCGCGGTTGGGCGTCGCCCTCGGCGTCGAGGCGGTCCGGATGGTCGAGTCGGGCGTCGCCAGCCCTCGCGACATCGACGCCGCGATGGAACTCGGCTACAACCACCCGATGGGGCCGCTGGAACTCGGCGATGTCGTGGGATTGGACGTCCGTCTGGACATCCTCGAACATCTCCGCGAGGAGTTAGGTGAGCGGTTCCGCCCGCCGACGCTCCTCCGAAAGAAGGTGCGCGCCGGAAAACTCGGCAAGAAGACGGGCGAGGGGTTCTACGTCTGGGAGGACGGCGAGATAGTCGGCGTCTCGGGGGCAGACGATGAGTGAGAGCGGCGAGGGAGACGGCGAGACGGCGAGTGTCGACGCCGCGGCCGCGGACGCCGAGTTCGTCCGTGTCGAACGCGGCGAGTACGGTGACGGCGTGCTGACGGTCACCATCGACCGACCGGACGCGCGCAACGCGCTGAACGCGCAGGTCCGGACGGAACTCACTCGGGTGTTTGCTGCTGTCGAGGAAGACGGCGAGGTGCGGGTCGTCGTGCTCACGGGTTCGGACGAGGCGAAGGCGTTCGTCGCCGGGGCCGACGTGACGGAACTGCGCGAACGGAGCGCCGTCGAACAGCACGAGGCGAGCGAGCGACCCCGTATCTACGAGACCGTCGCCGACTGCTCGAAGCCCGTCGTCGCCCGCGTCAACGGCCACGCCCTCGGCGGGGGCTGTGAACTCGCGCAGGCCTGCGACGTTCGATTGGCCCGCGAGGACGCCAAACTCGGGCAGCCTGAAATCACCCTCGGCATCATCCCCGGCGGCGGCGGCACCCAGCGGCTGACCCGACTCGTCGGACCGGGACAGGCGCGAAAGCTCGTCCTCTCGGGCGAACTGGTCACAGGCATCGAAGCGGCCGAAATCGGACTGGTCGAGGAGGCGCATCCGGCGGACGAGCTCGACGAGCGGGTCGCCGACCTCGCCGGGAAGATGGCCGCGAAGAGCCCGCTTGCGCTGGCGCGGGCGAAGGAGGCGCTCCGCGCCGCGACCCGCACGGACCTCGACGCAGGGCTGGCGTACGAGTCAGAACTGTTCGTCGGTCTGTTCGACAGCCACGACAAGAACGAGGGCATCGACGCGTTTCTGGAGGGGAGAGAGCCGGAGTGGCGCGGCGAGTGAGGTGACTCGGCCGCGCCGAGAGCAGTCGTATACGTGGACAGTCCGGCCGAGAAACTTATAACCCTGAGTGAGAGAGACGGGGGCGATGAGACACACGAGACGCGAGGTAGCGACTGCGGCACTCGGCGCGCTGGTCGCGTCGAGCGGTTGTCTCGGCTTCGTCACGGGTGAGGAGTCGCTTTCGTTCGAGTCGGACCCCGCGTTGGCCGAGGAGTCGGTCGCGGAGGAGACTGGCTACGAACTCGACGGCACCGAAGCGAAGACCATCACGCGCGAGTTCAGCGCCGCCGGCCAGACCCGGAACGTCGAGGCCACGAACCAGATATCGACGTACGAGAAGACGCTGAGTATGAGTCTGCTCGGCGAGCAGAAACTCGGCGTGTTCGCGGCCATCTCCTCGCCGGCCGTCGAGATCGCGGGCCGGACGTTCAACCCCCTCAAGGACGACAGTAACGAGGACCTCGTCCAGATGCTGACGAGTCAGTACGACGGACTGAGTAACGTGAGCGAGGAGAGTTCGCAGACGCTGACGGTGCTCGGAACCGACACCGAGGTGACGAAGTACGCGGCCACCTCGAACGTCGAAGGCGAGCAGATAGACGTGTTCGTCCACGTGACGAAGGTGCGCAACGAGGACGACTTCGTCATCGCGCTCGGCGTCTATCCCCAACAGTTGAGCGGCGAGGAGTCGAACATCGTCTCGCTGTTCGAGTCGGTACAGCACCCCGCCTGAGACGCGGTCGAACGCGGACCCAGTAGATGGGGCGAAGGCGGTCGACCTGGACGCTGGAGCGAAGCGACTCGAATTTTCGTCCTGTCGACCGCGCTGTGAGCGACTCGTCTTCTCGTACGGGGAACGGGCGAGGACGTCGCTCGACAGATCACCGTCAGATTTAATACTCACGAACGTCGTCAGCGGAAGTTCTCGAAGAATGAACACTCACGTATTCGTCTGTTTTGGGACGCGAGACGGGGGTTTACCACGAAACATTTATAACTCTTGCGGCCTTACTGAGGGTAAGGACCGACTCCGGCGAATTCTCCATATTTCTCTCCCCCGGATAGCGGTCCGCCACTATCACGAGGACCATACCATGACCGACACAACCATCCGTACGTACACCGGCGAAACGGAACCAGAACGAGAACAAGAGACCGAGTCGGTACGCACCTGTCCCGAGTGTGGCGGCCGACTCGTCAGCGACACCGAGCACGGCGAGACCGTCTGTACCGACTGCGGTCTCGTCGTCGAAGAGGACTCCGTCGACCGCGGTCCCGAGTGGCGCGCGTTCGACAGCGCGGAGCGTGACTCGAAGTCCCGCGTCGGCGCACCGACGACGAAGATGATGCACGACAAGGGGCTGTCGACCAACATCGGCTGGCAGAACAAGGACGCCTACGGCAACTCGCTGTCCTCGCGCCAGCGCCAGCAGATGCAGCGACTGCGTACCTGGAACGAGCGGTTCCGCACCCGCGACTCGAAGGAGCGCAACCTGAAGCAGGCGCTCGGCGAGATCGACCGCATGGCGTCGGCGCTCGGGCTCCCCGAGAACGTCCGCGAGACCGCCTCGGTCATCTACCGCCGCGCGCTCGGCGAGGACCTGCTGCCGGGACGTTCCATCGAGGGCGTCGCCACGGCGAGCCTCTACGCCGCCGCTCGACAGGCGGGGATGCCCCGCAGTCTCGACGAGATCGCGACCGTCTCGCGCGTCGAGAAGATGGAGCTCACCCGGACGTACCGCTACATCGTCCGCGAGTTGAAACTCGAAATTCAGCCCGCCGACCCCGAGCAGTACGTGCCGCGGTTCGCCTCGGCGCTCGACCTCTCCGACGAGGCCGAACGTCGCGCCCGTCAGCTACTGAAGACGGCCAAGGAGAAGGGCGTCCACTCGGGCAAGTCGCCGGTCGGTCTCGCCGCCGCCGCCGTCTACGCCGCCGCCCTTCTCACCAACGAGAAGGTGACCCAGAGCGAGGTGTCGGACGTCGCCAACATCAGCGAGGTCACCATCCGCAACCGGTACAAAGAGTTACTGGAAGCGGAAGACGCCGGCCTGTTCGCCTAAATCGTGTGAGTGCGGCACAAACATTTATTGAAGCCGCTCCCGTGGGTCAGTCGTATGGTCGAAGCGTTCGTCCGCTTGTTGTGCCCCGAGTGTGGAAAAGACTGGGAGTCCGGTCCCAGCGAGTTGCCCGGCCATCGCACGAACTTCAGTTGTCCAAACTGTCACGCGACACGCCGGTTAGCCGAGTTCATGCGGACAGAGTCCGACTTGAACACCGTCAAACAGTTCGAGTAGCGTCTCCGCACACCGCACACGAATTTCTTCGAGTCCGTCCGACGAGCGACGGCGCTACTGCCCCGTCGACGACAGCGCGCCGCAGGCGTCGCACTTGAGCATCTTCGTGCCGCGCTCCTCGACGAGACGGGTGTCGGGAAGCCCGCACTCCGGACAGAGGACGAACGATTCGGTGTACTCCTCGACGGCGCGGGCGACGCGGTCCTCGCGGAAGTTCCCCGTCAGGCGGGCGCGTCCGCTCTCGTCGATGTGGCCGCTGGTACCCAGGTCGGTCTGCAGAAATTTCAGCACGTGAGCCTCGTCGCGCCCGAGCGCGTCGACCACCGTCTGAAAGTTTTCGAATACTGTCGCATTCCCTTCAGGCCGGACGTTCGGGTCGGGGACCTCGAAGCGACCGCCGCCGCCTTCGACGTCCGGTGACTCCGAGAGCGCCTTGTCAAGTTGCTCGTCGTAGTCCATCGTTCAGGGTTCCATGCGCCGACGGCATAACGTTCACGACCGTTTTCGCACCGTTCGGCGGAACCACCAGTATCGGCAGATAGAGAGTCTCTCACAGAGTACCGTGTTAACGAGACTCAAGATAGTACTATAAGCATCGAGTATCAACGAGAATTTGCTCATGAAGAAGCAGGAGCTCATTCACCTTCACGGCCTGCTTGCAGAGGTACGAAGCCAGCAGGAACATTGGATAGACACAGAACTCGACCTTACAGAATACAACGAACTTGGCGTCCGGCCGACATCTATTCACAAATCGAAGACGGACCACAAAGCAGCCGTCTTCAAACTCGCGAAAGGTATCACGTCCTCGATGGACGAGCCGGAACCGGAAACAGTCGCGCCGAAAGCCGACTGAGACGTCGACTGTAGTTCTCTCGAAGTTACGACTGTGAGCCGTCGCTCTCTTCGTCGACCATCTCTTCGAACTCCGGCAACAACTCGTCGTCGTCCGATTCGTCGTCCGGCTCGTCGACCGATTCGCCGTCCGACTCCGCTCCGTTCTCGCCTTCCTCCGGGATGACGCTCACCTCCAGTACCTTGAGCGGGATGTTGTCGAGGCGCTGGCCGATCTCCTTTCTGGCGATTCGCGACGCGTGTTCCTCGCGTTCGACGTTGAAGACGGTCATCTCCAGTTCGAGTGCGACGAGCGCCTCGTCGGCCGCGATGAACGCTGGTGGGAGTTCCTCGCCGGACGGCGACTGTCGAGTCCCCATGTTTATCTCGACGTAGTTGAGGTCGGGGTTGAGCATCTCGCCGGTTTTGGAGATAGCGATGCGGACCGCTTCGTCCGTCGTCCCCACGTCGTAGACGGGAACGGCCGCCTCTACGACGACTCTGCAGTCCATAGTGGCTAGTGGTAACCCATCGAAACGCATAGATGTTCGCCCGCCGCGACGTGTCCGTCACGGCGAGCGGACAGTCAGGCGGAGTCGGCGACGCGAGGACGACGGGCGCTGACGAGGGACGTCGAGATCGGTGACGTTCGATGGACCCACCGAAATCGGCGAGGAACGTCGAAACCGGCGGCGTTCGATGGACCCGCCGAGGTAGACGGGGCCGACGAGGGGCCGCCAGCGAGTCAGACGCCGTCGTCGTCGCCGTCGCCACCGGCGCGCAGGTAGTAGAAGACGTACGTCTGCGCGTAACCCGCGTAGTCGCCGCCGAAGCGCTCGCGTATCGCCCGCGACGTCTCGCAGTAGTTCCCCCGTTCGCAGTCGGGGTAGTGGTCCGCGATGGCCGTTTGAATCCACGTATCCAGCGGTACCGCCTGCAGGAAGCCCAACGAGAAGAGGAGAACGCAGTCGGCCACCTTGTCGCCGACGCCGACGAAAGTCGTGAGGAACTCGCGGGCGCCCTCGTAATCGAGACCGAGCGCATCGTCGGGGTGTACCTCGCCGGTGGCGACCATCTCCGCGCTGCGCTGGACGTAGGGCGCACGATAGCCGAGGCTCAGGTCCCGAAGTTCGTCCTCGGTTCGTTCGGCCAACTGCGCGGGCGTCGGAAACGCGTGGTACGTCTCGCCGTCGAACTCGACCCGGTCGCCGAACTCGCGGGCCATGGCCATCTGCATCCCGTGGATGCGCGAGACGCGCATCTGCGCCGAGCAGATGAACGAGATGAGACAGGCGAAGGGCGGGTCGCGGACGAGTCGCATCCCGCGATACGCGTCGTACGCCCGCCGGAGGAGCGGGTCGTCCGGCGTCGCACCGAGAATCGCGTCCAGGTCGTCGTCGAGGCGGAGCAGGTGGGTGAGCAGCGGAACGGCGTCGACGTTCGACTCCCACTCCAATCTCCCAGTAACGGGGTCGCCGACCTGCCGCACCCGTAGGACCGCCTGCTCGTCGTTCACGCCGTCTATCCGGGGAACGACCGTCTCGTACCAGTAGTCGCCGCCGTGGGCGACCATCGTCTCGTACATGCCGCCGTCGGCGCGGTCCCAGAGATACGACTGGCCGCTCTCGACGGTCGCTTGCAGGTCGAACTCGCCGGCCAACTCGTCGAGTGGAATCGCCCCTCGCTCCATCGTCTGCTCGTTTGTCCCTGCGGGCTTGCGGGTTTCGGTGTGCGTCCGTGACGCCGGTTCGTCAGAGAGTCCCGCCCGCCGCGTCGGCGACGGCCCCGGCGAGCACGCGCGCCGCCGCCGCGCAGTCGTCCCAGTCGGTCCACTCGCGCGGGTTGTGCGAGATGCCGTCGCGCGAGGGCGCGAACAGCAGCGCCGCGTCGGTCACGTCGGCGACGTGCATGGTGTCGTGGGCCGCCCCGGAGTGCATGTCCATCGTCTCGATACCGGCGGCCTCGCCGGCGGCGTGGGCCGCCTCCCGGAGTCGGTCGGCCATCGGCGTCGGTTCGAGGTCGAACGGGCGCACGAACTCGGTGTCGACGCCGCGCTCGGTTTCGAGGCGAGTGAGGCTCTCTCGGGCCGCCCCGACGACGGTCTGCATCGAGTCGTACACGACGTCGCGGACGTCGACGCCCATCTCGACGCGTCCCGGCACGACGTTCGTCGCGTTCGGCGAGACGTCGAGCGAGCCGACCGTCCCCACCGCGGAGTCGCTCGACTCGGCGACGACGCCGTTGGCTGCGCGCTCCACGTCGAGGACGAACTCGGCGGCCGCCGCCAGCGCGTCAGTTCGCTCGTCCATCGGCGTCGCTCCTGCATGATTGGCCTCGCCGAGAACCGTCGCCTCACAGTGGCTGATACCGGTGATGGTCGTCACGACGCCCACCGGAACGCCTGCCCGTTCGAGCTGGGTATCCTGCTCGACGTGGAGTTCGTACCACGCGTCCCACTCGCTCGCGTCGAGCAGTCCCTCGCCGCGGAAGCCGATGTCGTCGAGCGCGTCCCCGAGCGTGATTCCGTCGTCGTCTTCGAGCGCCAGCGCCTCCTCGACGGTGCGCTCGCCGACCGACACCGACGAGCCGAGTAGGCCGTCGGCGAACCGTTGGCCCTCCTCCTCGGTGAAGGAGACGACGACGACCGGGCGCTCGGGGTCGAGATCCGCGTCTCGCATCGCACGGACGCCTTCGAGCGCGGCGTAGACGCCGAGCGGGCCGTCGAAGATGCCGCCCTCGGGGACCGAGTCGAGGTGGCTGCCGAAGGCGACGGGGGCGGCGTCTTCGTCGACCGGGTCGGGCGACCACGTGCCCGAGACGTTACCGATAGCGTCGACGTCGACCGCGAGCCCGGCGTCTTCGAGTCGCTCGACGAAGTACTCGCGGGCCTGTCTGTTCGCCTCGGTTCCGCAGAGGACGGTCCGGCCGTGACCCTCCTCGGCGTCGATGTCGCCGAACTCGGCGTTCGCTTCGATGTCCGCCCGGAGGCGGTCGGTATCGACGTTCATGGCGAGTGGTTACCGCGAGGGGCCATGTGAGTTGTCCCCGCGGCTATCCGTGCGAGCGTGGATTCGGACGGGCGGTGCGTGGTACGTGCCGCCGGAACGATGATAGCGCGTGCCGCGAAACGGGAGGCCATGCGCGCAGGGTTCGTCGCCTTCGACGGGATGACCGCACTCGACTTCGTCGGCGGGTTCGACCCCGTGACTCGTCTCTCGACGATGGGTTACACTGACCTCGACTGGGCGGTCTGCGCCCCCGCAGCGACGCAGACTGAGACGGTGACCGCCGCCGCGAACCTCCGCTTCGAGGTCGACTCGGTCGGCGAGTCGCTCGCGGGCTACGATCTCCTGTTCGTCCCCGGCGGGAGCGCCACACGGGAGTTACGAGACAACGAGAGGTTCGTCTCGTGGCTCGAAACGGCCGAGGGGTGTCCGCTCGTCGCGTCGGTCTGCACGGGGTCGCTGCTGTTGGGTGCGGCCGGATTTTTAGGGGGAACGCGGGCGACGACCCACCCGAACGCCTTCGAACTGCTCGAAGAGTACTGCGAGGTGGTCGACGCCCGCGTCGTCGACGAAGGGCCCGTCGTCACCGCTCGGGGCGTGGCGTCGGCACTCGATATCGGACTCCACCTCGTCGAACGACTGACAGACACCGAGACGCGTCGGGAAATCGCCGCGCAGATGGATTACCCGGATCCGTTCGCCGAGTAGACAGGGGGTCAGTTCGCGTGTCGGTACCGACGAGCTATTCGATTACGTGATAGACAGAAGACTCATACTGTTCTGTGCAACTACCACTCTGCATGGAAACGACGAACGTCACTCGCGCCGGGTCGATGCGCAAGCGCGTCGGCGTGGGTGTCGCTGTCGTCGTCGTACTTGCGGTGCTGGTCGCTCTCTCCGGCGTGAGTTGGCGCGGGATTTTCCTCGAGTTGCAGACGATGGACCCGGTTCTGTTGGTCGTGGCGCTCGTCGCGAGTCTGCTCGCACAGTTGGCGTGGAGCAGTTCGACGCTGCTGTTTCTGCGGACCGTCGACCCCGCGGTGTCGACCGGCCGAGTCCGACTCGGGTATCTCACCGGGACGTTCGCGAAGCAGATTCTCCCGTTCGGCCACGCCGGGGGCGTCCCGCTGATGGCGTACGTGCTCGCCGAGGAGATGGACCTCGACTACCGCGATACCTTCGCCTCCGTCACCGCAAGCGAACTCGTCGTCTTCGTCGCGTCGCTCGCCGTCGCCGGACTCGGGTTCGGCTGGTTCGCCGTCGCCGACGGCGTCGCCTCCGGAACGGAACTCGTCGCGCTCGGACTGGTCGGCGTCCTGGCGCTCGTCGCCCTCGCAATCGCCGGGTTCGTCAAGCGGCGGACGGCGTTCCGCCGCCTGGTCCACGGCATCGCGCTGGTCGGTCGGACGGTGTTTCGGCGCGCCGGACCGCGGTTGCAGCACCGACTCACTCCGGAGGCGGTCGAGCGCGGCCTCGACGAGTTCTTCTCGACGTTCGACCGCGCCACCGGTGACCGCCGAACCGTGGTTCGGGCGGCGACTTTCGCCGTCGTCGGTTGGGTGCTGTTCGCGCTTCCCCTCTATCTGGGGTCGCTCGCCGTCGGCCAGTCGCTCCCGCTGGCGCTCGTCTTGTTCGTCGTTCCGGCCGCCGGGTTGGCGACGCTGTTGCCGACGCCTGGCGGGTTGGGCGGGACCGAGGTCGGGTTGACTGCCGCCGTCGTCTTTCTCGCCGAAGTCGGACTGGAGACGGCCGCCGCGGCGGTACTGGTCTACCGCGTCTGCTCGTACTGGTTCCTGCTGCTCGTCGGGGGGCTGAGTTCGCTGTTTCTGTCGGTGGGGCTTCGGGAGCTTCGGTGAGCAGGTGCTCGACTACGCTCACCGAATCGTGAAGTCGGTCACGTCCCGAAGTCGCTCGGCCACCCCCTCGTCCAGTCCCTCGTACGTACACCGCCACGACCAGTTCCCTTCGGCTGTGCCGGGCGTGTTGAACCGGGCTTCGGAGCCGAGACCGAGGAGATCCGGAACGGTCGTCATCGCTAACACGGCTTCGGAGTTCCACACCGCTTCGATTATCGACCAGTTGATCTCGCTGCCGTCGACGCCGAGGTTGTAGTGCAGACAGTCCGTCTGGTCGTCCGGGAGGCTGTGGTAGTAGCCGACCGTCGTGTCGGTGTCGTGAGTGGCGGTGTAGCCGATGCTGCTGTGCGGATAGTGCATCGGCTGGTTCATGTCGCCCTCGCGGCACCAGTCGGCGTAGTGGGGAACGCGCATGCCCGGGAACTCGAAGTGGTCGCGGAACGCGGCGAGTTGCTCGTCGATGAACCCCAAATCTTCGACGACGAACGGGAGATCCCCGAACTCGCGTTCTATCGTCTCGAAGAAGTCGTAGCCGGGCGCGCTGCGCCACGACCCGGCAGCCGGGTCGTCGGCGTCGGCGGGTATCGCCCAGTACTCGTCGAACCCCTTGAAGTGGTCGAGACGCGCGACGTCCACGAGGTCGAAGAGCCGAGAGAGGCGGCTGCGCCACCACTCGTAGTCGGTCTCGCGGAGGTGGTCCCAGTCGTACAGCGGGTTCCCCCACCGCTGACCGCTGTCGCCGAACTGCGGCGGGACGCCCGCGACGGCCGCAGGTTCGTGGTTCTCGTCGAGGTCGAACGCCGCGGGCGACGCCCAGACGTCGGCGCTGTCGAGCGCGACGTAGATGGGGAGGTCGCCGACGAGCGAGATATCCTTCTCGGCCGCGTACGACTTGAGGCCGCGCCACTGCTCGTCGAACAGGAACTGACAGAACGCGTGGTAGCGGCGCTCGGCTTCGAGGTCGTCGCGGGCACGGTCGAGCGCCCCCTCGTCTCTGGTCTTCAGCTCCTCGGGCCAGTCTATCCACGCGACGCGGTCGTGTTCTTCCTTCAGTGAGATGAAGAGAGAGTAGTCGTCGAGCCACGACGACTCCCGTTCGCGGAACGCCTCGAAGGCGTCGTGTTCGTCGTCTGTCGCCTCGGACTCGAACCGCTCGAACGCCGTTTCGAGCATCGAGCGCTTGTACTCCGTCACCCGCTGGTAGTCGGTCTCGTGTGGGTCGAACTCGGGAACTGGCTTCAGGTCGCCGTCGGTGAGCCATCCGCGGTCGGAGAGGTCGCGCAGGTCGACGAAGAGCGGATTACCCGCGAACGCCGAGAACGACTGGTACGGCGAGTTGCCGTGCGCTGCCGAGGTCGGTCCCAGCGGGCAGAACTGCCACAGCGACTGGTCGGCCTTCGCGAGGAAGTCGACGAAGGCGCGCGCGCCGTCGCCGAGGTCGCCGATGCCATGGGGGCCGGGGAGCGAAGAGACGTGGAGAAAGACGCCGCTTTGTCGGTCAAATCGCATGGCAGACAGTTCCGGCTTCTGTGATTTAACTGTAGGGACCGGCGGAATCGGAGCGCCGATACATTCCTTTCGCTACCCCGGTAGCGCGGGTCAAAAACACTTATCCCCGTCCTCCGGTTTCGTCCGTTCATGAGTGAGATCGTAGTGACCCTGCCGGACGGCTCCGAACTGTCCGTCCCGGAGGGGTCCACGGTAGAAGACGCCGCCTACGAGATCGGACCGGGCCTCGGCGAGGACACCGTGGCCGGCGTCGTCGACGGCGACCTCGTCGACAAGGCGACGGAACTGGAGGACGGCGCGGAACTCGTCATCGTCACCGACGGCTCCGACGAGTACCTCGACGTGCTCCGCCACTCGGCGGCGCACGTTTTCGCGCAGGCGCTGCTCCGTCTCCGCCCCGAGGCCAAACTGACCATCGGTCCGTGGACGGACGAGGGCTTCTACTACGACGTGACGGACGTCGACCTCAACGAGTCCGACCTCCGCGAGATAGAGGAGGAGATGACCGACATCGTCGCCGAGGACTACGAGATCGAGCGGTTCACGATGAGCCGCGAGGAGGCGTTCGACTACTACGAGGACAACCCGTTCAAACAGGACATCCTCGACACCGAGGCCGCCGACGAGGAGGAGATCAGCTTCTACCGACAGGGCGAGTTCGAGGACCTCTGTAAGGGCCCGCACGTCGAGTCGACGGGCGAGATCGGCGCGTTCAAACTCCTCAACATCTCCTCGGCCTACTGGCGCGGCGACGAGCAAAACGAGACGCTGACGCGCGTCTACGGGACGGCGTTCGCCGACGAACAGGAGCTCGAGGAGTTCGTCGAGCGCCGCGAGGAGGCCGCCGAGCGCGACCACCGCAAACTGGGCCGCGAACTCGACCTGTTCTCCATCGACGAGGTGACGGGGCCGGGGTTGCCGCTCTACCACCCGAACGGCAAGCGCGTCCTCGACGAACTCGCCGACTACGCGAAGAACCTGAACCTCGAAGCGGGCTACGACCCCGTCGAGACGCCGCACCTCTTCCGGACGGAGCTGTGGAAGAAGTCGGGCCACTACGAGAACTACGTCGACGACATGTTCCTCCTCGACGTCAACGACGAGGAGTACGGCCTCAAGCCGATGAACTGCCCGGGGCACGCGACCATCTTCGACCAGAAGTCGTGGAGCTATCGCGACCTCCCCGTGCGTTACTTCGAAGACGGCAAAGTCTACAGAAAAGAACAGCGCGGCGAACTCTCCGGTCTTTCGCGCGTCTGGTCGTTCACTATCGACGACGGCCACCTGTTCGTCCGCCCCGACCAGATTGAAGAGGAGATCAACCTCATCATCGACAACATCCTCACGGTGTTCGAGACGTTCGACCTCGACGCCGACGTGGCGCTGGCGACGCGCCCCGAGAAATCGGTGGGGAGCGACGAAATCTGGGAGAAGGCCGAGAGACAGCTGAAGGCCGTGCTGGACGACGGCGACATCGACTACCACCTCGAAGCGGGCGACGGCGCGTTCTACGGCCCGAAGATCGACTTCGGCTTCGAGGACGCGCTCGGCCGCAGTTGGGACGGCCCGACGGTCCAACTCGACTTCAACATGCCCGAGCGGTTCGACCTCACCTACACGGGCGAGGACAACGCGGACCACCGCCCGGTGATGATCCACCGCGCGCTCTACGGCAGTTACGAGCGCTTCCTCATGGTGCTCATCGAGCACTTCAACGGGAAGTTCCCGCTGTGGCTCGCCCCCGAGCAGGTGCGGGTGTTGCCCATCAGCGACGACAACCTCGACTACGCCGAACAGGTCGCAGGCGAACTCCGCGAGGAGGGGCTCCGCGTCGGCGTCGAGAACCGTTCGTGGACCATCGGACGCAAGATTCAGGACACGCACACCGACCGCGTGCCGTACATGATAATCATCGGTGACAACGAGGAGAAAGCGGGGACCGTCTCCGTCCGTGACCGACAGGAGCGCGAGGAGAACGACGTCGACCGCGACGCGTTCCGCGCGCACCTCCGGGAGGAGCGCGACGAGAAACGAGTCGCCCCCGACTTCCTCGACTGACCGGTCGTCGAACCGGCTCCCCGTCTGACCGGTTCCGGACACGTACTGTCTGACCAAATTATATGTAGTGGTCGCTCCACTACCCAGATGTGTCGCAGCGTTACCGGTCGATAGTCCTCGGGACTAACGAAAAATTGACCTGTCTGACGGTCGCCACGTCGGTCGTGCTCGCCGTCGGGTTCGTGAGTTACGGCTTCGTCGATGCCGCCGCGTTCGACGGAGTCACGCTACTCTCGATTCCGACGCTGCTCGGTGCGACCATCGGTATCGGTGGACTCCTCCGCTACACCGTTCGCGGCGGCGGCGTCGGCGGCGTGTGGGCCGCCGTCTTCGCCGTTCCCTTCGCGCTCTCGGTCCACGGCCAACAACTGCTCGTCGTCTCCCTCGGCGTCGGCGACGTCCCGACGGCCACCGCCGTCGCCAGAGCCGCCGGCTTCGCCGGAAGCCTCGCGGCTGTCGTCGGGAGTGTCATCTTCGCCGTCGGCACCGCCATCCGTCGGCGCGACGACTCCGTCTCTCACGGCGACGTGACGCCGCTCTCGTTTCTCCTCGACGTCCGCACCGACGGCGCGGCGATGAACCACGACCGAGTGACAGCCGCACTCGCCGTCGCCGGCGTCGCCTCGCTCGTCGTCGCCGGGTCGCTGCTCCCGTGGAGCACCGCCATCTACACCGTCGGTATCGCCGTTCTCGTCGCGGTGGCGCTGTACGCCCGAATACGCGGCTCGGAACCGAGCGCTCAGGTCGGTTCGATCGCGCTCGTCGCCGTGTTGCTAGCGGCGTATCTCTCGCAAGTCGCTCACCCGGCGCTCCTGAACGGCGTCGTCGTCGTCGTCGCACTCGGGGCGGTCGGCTACGGGTCGGCGCGCGGCGAGAGCGCCCTCACCTGTCTGTCGTTCGCCGTCCACGTGTCGTTTCTGCTCGGCGTCGTCTGGGGGGTGCAGGTGGCTGACCCCTCGCTCTTCGGGGTGCTCTCGGCGGGCGTCGAGAGCGGCCTCGGCCTCGGCCTCGTCGTCGGCGTCGCCGGCTACTCGCTGGGGTGGGCGCTTCGACCCGACGGCAAGTCGGAGACGGAACGGCGAGCGTGGGGGCGCGACGTGTCAGTTCACGGCCGACGCGGCGTCAGAAGCGACGACTGAACGACGACCGACGACTGAACGACGACCGACGACTGAACGACGTCCGAGCGGTCGAGGCGGCGCTCACCACTCCGCCAGCGCGCGGACGCCGGTTCCGTTGTGATAGGCGAGCACGCCGAGCATCGTCAGCACGCCCGTAATCGCCGACGCCCCGCCGACGTAGAACACCCACGCCATGCCGACCTCCGCCATCAACCACCCGCCGAGCAGCGGCCCCACGACGCTCCCGGGCCGCCAGACGAGTTCGCGGATACCGAAACTTGAAGCCACACCCTTTCCCCCGCTTCCCTCGTCGGCGAACAGCGCCATGCTCGCCGGTTCGCGGAAACTGTCGGCGATGCCGAGGAGTCCCGAGAGCGCGACTAGCGGGAGGAACGCGGGCGTCAGCGGGCCGAGAAACGGGAGCTCCGTCGGCGCGCCGAGTGCCGTGCCGATGGCGAGCGAGAAGGGCACCGCGAGCGCGACGAGGCCGTACGCCCCGCCGCCGAGGAAGACGAACAGCGCGCGTCCGTAGCGGTCCGAGAGGCCGCCCGTGTACGGTTGTAGCAACATGTTACAGAACTTCTCGGCGACGACGGTGACGCTCACCGCCAGCGCGCCGTAGGCGAGCCCGCCGCTGGCCGCGGAGACGCCCACGTAGATGGGCACCCACGTCCGGACGAGCGTCACGGCGACGGCGTACTGCGCGCGGAAACTGGAGAGCGTGACGATGCGGCGATTGAGCGCGAGGTCCGAGAACGGAAACCCCTTCACCCGAGTCTCGTCGGGCGAGACGAAGAGCCAGACGATGCCCGTCGCCACCGAGAGCATCGCGACGATGAGCGCGAAGATGGGCGTGAAGCCGAGCAGTTCGTAGAGCGCGCCGGCGCTGATACTGCCCACGACCGAGGCCGCGAAGTTCGAGGCGTTAGCCTTACCGATGTGGTTCGCGCGCGCGCGTGCCGCCCGAGGCGAGTTCGCCGACCAGCGATAGTGACATCAGCGACGCGCCGGTGACGGCGACGCCCTGCAGCGCGCGGGCGAGGATAAAGAGCAGACTCGCACCGGACGCATCGGTGTCGAGTAGCGGAAACAGCGCGTAGGCGACGATACCGACGGAAAGCGACCCCAGAAGGACGAGCCGTTTGTCGTACCGGTCGCCCGCCCACGCCAGCGGGACGACGGCGAACGTCTGAGCGAGCGTGAACCCGGTGGTGTACATTCCGATGATGAACCCGGCGCTGAGCGTGATGCCGACGAGCGGCAGCGCGAAGTTCTGCGGGTCGAGCAGGTCGATGTACTCGGGCAATAACGTGATTAGCGTGATGAACCCGAACCCCTCGGCGAACCGTGTGAGATAGAGCCCGTAGAACTGGAGTCGCTTGGAGTCCACGGTGTGCAGTGAAACGAACCGGCGAATAGGGATTTCGGTTCGTAGGTCGGGCGCTCGGGGGCGGAGCCACCGAACGCACACGAACGTCCGTGAACGATACCTGTGCTATTTAGTCCCACTCCGTCGTAGCCAGGGTCAATGGCGGTCGACGAGCAACCCACGGTCGAGGCGTTCGAGGCGTATCGCGGCTCCGGGTCGAAGAGCGTGGCAGACGTGAGCGAGTACACCGCGCTCGCGGCAGCGCTGCGCGACGCCGTCTCGGGGGAGGTCCGGTTCGACGAGTACAGTCAACTGCTGTACGCGACGGACGGGAGCATCTACCGCGCGCGCCCCGCGGGAGTCGTCCTCCCCCGCACGGCCGACGACGTGCAGGCGGCGGTTCGCGTCGCCGCCGACCACGACGTGCCGATACTGCCCAGAGGCGCGGGGTCCTCGCTGGCGGGACAGGCGGTCGGACCGAGCTGCGTCGTCCTCGACTTCTCGAAGTACATGGACCGAGTGGTGGATATCGACCCCGACGCCAAACGTGCGCGAGTGCAACCCGGTGTCGTCCAGGACGACTTGGACGACGCGCTCGCGCCGCACGGGCTGAAGTTCGCGCCCGACCCCGCCTCCTCGAACCGCGCGACGGTCGGCGGCGGCATCGGCAACAACTCGACGGGCGCGCACTCGGTGCGCTACGGTATCACCGACGCCTACACCGAGGAACTGGACGTGGTACTCGCCGACGGGTCGCTGATTCACACCAGAGACGTGGTCGTCGACGGCGACGAGTGGGACGAGATACTCCAGAAGGACGATCTCGAAGCCGACATCTATCGGACGGTTCGACGGTTGGTCGAGGAGAACGCCGACGAGATAGAGAGCCGGTATCCCGACCTCAAGCGCAACGTCTCGGGCTACAATCTGGACAAGGTGGTCAGAGAGACAGCGAACGGCGAGCGGGTGCTGAACCTCTCGAAACTCCTCGTCGGCGCGGAGGGGACCCTCGGCGTCGTCGTCGAAGCCGAACTGTCGCTCGTCACCAAGCCGGAGGAGACGGCGCTGGCAGTGTACTGTTTCTCGGATTTGGTGGACGCGATGGCGGCCGTCCCCGCGGCGCTGGAGTTCGACACCAGCGCCGTCGAACTGATGGACGACGAGGTGTTTCGGCTGGCCCGCGACTCCGGCGAATTCGCCGAGTACGCCGCGCAGATGCCGGAGGGCACGGCGGCGGCGCTCATGTTGGAGTTCGACTCGGAGCTGCACGACGACTTCCCCGAAGCTATCGAGCGGACGAACGACCGCTTTCTCGTCGAGGGCGAGGCGTTCGACGTGGTCGAGGCGTACACCGACGGGGCGCAGGGTCGACTCTGGAAGCTTCGGAAGGCGGCGATTCCGCTGCTCATGTCGCTGCCGGGCGACGCGAAGCCGTATCCGTTCATCGAGGACGCGACGGTGCCCCCCGAAGAACTGGCCGAGTACGTCGACCAGTTCGAGCAGGTGTTGGACGACCACGGCACGTCGGCGGCGTACTTCGCGCACGCGGGGGTCGGCACGCTCCACATCCGCCCCATCCTCAACCTGAAGGACGGCGAGGATATCGAGACGATGCGCTCGATCTCGGATGCGGTGACCGACCTCGTGTTGGAGCATCACGGCTCCTTCTCGGGCGAACACGGCGACGGCCTCGCGCGAACCGAGTTCAACCCGAAGATGTACGGGCCGCAGTTGTGGGCGGCGTTCCAAGAACTGAAGACGGCGTTCGACCCCGACTGGCGGATGAACCCCGGAAAAGTCGTCTTCCGGGACGACCAACCCACCGACATGCGGCAGTCGCTGCGCTACGGCTCCGAGTACTTCTCGACGGAGTGGGAGACGAGTCTCGACTTCGAGGAACACGGGAGTTTCTCCGAACTGGTCGAACTCTGCAACGGTTGCGGCACCTGCAGACAGACCGGCAGCGACACGATGTGTCCGACCTACCGGGCGACGCGCGACGAGGCGGCGACGACGAGAGGTCGAGCGAACCTGCTTCGCGCCGCCATCACCGGCGAGTTGGACGAGGAGGAACTCTACTCCGAGCGGTTCCAGTCGGAGGTGTTGGACCTCTGCATCGGCTGTAAGGGCTGCGCGAACGACTGTCCGACGGGCGTCGACCTCGCGAAACTCAAAGCCGAGGTGAAACATCAGTACCACGAGGAGGAGGGCAGCGGCCTGCGCGAGCGGCTGTTCGCCGACATCGACCGCCTCGCGGCCGTCGGCAGCGCCACCGCACCCGTCTCGAACCTCGCGTCGAAACTGCCGGGCGTACGACCCCTGTTGAATCGGGCGCTCGGCATCGCTCCCGACCGTGAGTTGCCGACGTTCACCCGGCAGTCGCTGGAGCGGTGGTTCGACGGACGGGAGACGTCGGTTTCGCCGGACGCGGCCGACGAGAAAGTGCTCCTGTTCCCCGACACGTACACGAACTACATCTACCCGGAGGCGGGAAAGGCGGCCGTCAGGGTGCTGGAGGCGGCGGGCGTGCACGTGAAGCTCGCGACTGGCACCGCGCCGAGCGGGCGGGCGGCGTACTCGGGCGGCTTCCTGAGTCTCGCGCGGAAACGCGCGGCACGGAACGTCGCCGCCCTCCACCCGTCCGTCGAGCGTGGGCGGTCCGTCGTCTTCGTCGAACCCTCCGACGCGGTGATGCTCCAGGACGAGTACGCGGATCTGCTCGACGGCGACGACGTGTTGGCGGTGGGTGCCAACGCCTACGGCGTCCTCGAATATCTCGACACCTACCGACTGGCCGAACGCCTGTCGACCCGAGCGGTCGGTCAACGGCTGACCTACCACGGCCACTGCAACCAGAAGGCGCTGAACAAGGACCACCACGCGGCGAACGTACTCCGGAGCGTCGGCTACGACGTGGACCACCTCGACTCGGGTTGCTGCGGGATGGCGGGGTCGTTCGGCTACGAGAGCGAACATTACGGGCTCTCGCAGTCCATCGCGGACATCCTCGTCGAACAGGTCGACGAGAGCGGCGGTGACACCGTCGTCGCCCCCGGCGCGTCGTGCCGGACGCAACTCGGCGACCGAGACGACTCGACGCGACCCGCCCACCCCGTCGAACTCGTCGCGGCAGCGCTCGACGGTCGGCCGTAGCGGGCCGACGTGCGACCGTACGACTCGCCGACGGCCGACGCGAGAAACCGGCATCGTGCGACGAACACCCATGGCTTTTTCTCGCAGTCCGCGAAACCGGGAGGTATGTCCGACGCGCCCGACGTCGACGAACTGACACCGCCGCAGCGAACGCTGATGGGACCGGGACCGAGCGACGTCCACCCCCGAGTACTGCGGGCGATGAGCACGCCACTAGTCGGCCACCTCGACCCCTCGTTCATCGACATCATGAACGAGGTTCAAGAGCTCCTTCGGTACACGTTCCGCACCGACAACCGGTGGACGATCCCCGTCTCGGGGACGGGGTCGGCGTCGATGGAGGCGGCCATCGGCAACCTCGTCGAACCCGGTGACACGATGCTCGTGCCGACGAACGGCTACTTCGGCGGCCGCATGGAGAGCATGGCCGAGCGCGCCGGTGGCGAGGTCGTCGAAGTCGACGCGCCGTGGGGCGAACCGCTCGACCCCGCGGACGTCCAGGACGCCTTCGACGAGCACCAGCCCGACGTCTTCGGCTTCGTCCACGCCGAGACAAGTACCGGTGCCCTCCAGCCGAACGTCTCGGAACTGACCGACATCGCGCACAGCCACGACGCGTACGTCGTCGCCGACACCGTCACTTCCTTGGGTGGTGTCGAGTTCCGTGCCGACGAGTGGGGCGTCGACGTGGCGTACTCGGGGCCGCAGAAGTGTCTCTCCTGTCCGCCGGGTGCGAGTCCGCTGACGCTCAACGACCGCGCGATGGAGAAGGTGCTCTCCCGGGAGGAACAACCGCGGTCGTGGTATCTCGACCTCTCGCTCTTGGAGGGGTACTGGGGTGACGACCGCTCGTACCACCACACCGCCCCCATCACGAACGTCTACGCGCTGCGTGAGGCGCTTCGACTCGTCGCCGAGGAAGGCATCGAATCGCGGTGGGACCGCCACCTGCGCGTCGCTGGCGCGCTCAAATCGGGCGTCGAGGCGATGGGACTGGAGATGAACGCCGCAGACGACTACTGGTTGCCGAGTCTCAACGCCGTGCGCGTCCCCGATGGCGCGGACGACGGCGCGGTCATCTCGTATCTCCTCGACCAGTACGACCTCGAAATCGCCAGCGGCCTCGGCGACCTCGACGGTGAGATCTTCCGCATCGGCTGCATGGGTCACTCGGCGAACCCGAAGAACGTCACGTACCTGCTCGCGTCGCTCGCGGACGCGCTCGACGCGCAGGGAGTCGACGTGGCGGGCGACGAAGCGCTGGACGCGGCGGCCGCACGGCTCCAGCAGTAGTCGTCGGGAGTCGCGGAAAACATCGGACCGCTCGGCCCGGTGTCGGATCGAATCGGCGCTTCTACGTCGCGCTCTCGCTCAACTCGTCGAGCGTTTCGCTTGTCATCTCGGAGAGCGCTTCGCTCCCGCACGGGCATCCGGCGTCGGTGCCGATTATCTGGACCGATCCGTCGTTCGGTTTTCTGGCGACGTAGACGCTGCCGCAGTCCCGACACCGGCACAGAGTCCGGTTCACTACGACACCTTCTGTGCGGCGTCGACGACGGACAACGCCTCCGACGTGGCGGACGTCGGCCAGACCGCGCGGTCGTCGCGGTCGAACGTTAGCAGACCGGCGTCGGCGAGCCTCGGAAGGTGGGTGTGGACGAGCGAGACCTGCACCGTCTTGATCTCGTCATCGCTGGAGTCGTCCGGAGCGAGAGCGTTCGCGAGTATCTCCACCGGAAGGCGGGCGTCAGCCCGCTCGATCGTGTCGAGGATTCGGCGGCGGCGCTCGTCTGCGAGGACGTCGAGCAGTTCTGTGAGTGTCATCTCGTTCTCTTCGTCGGACGGAGTAAGTAGACTGGACATCGTTGTGATTCACCAAAGAGTACATAGTTACTCTGTAAGCGAACCACGTGTGATAGCGTGACGGGGCCGTATCGGGCGAGGGGCTCCGGTCGTTGCCCGAGCGCTGGCTGCGCGAGGGTGAACGCGTACTGTGTAATCGTGTTCCGTGCCCTATCTTCAGGGCGGGATACTTATAAATATGTTGATTGTGTGAATAATGAATTCCTGCTAAAACTACTATCCGCTGCGGATGACT
This sequence comes from Haloprofundus halobius, assembly GCF_020097835.1. GTDB lineage: Archaea > Halobacteriota > Halobacteria > Halobacteriales > Haloferacaceae > Haloprofundus > Haloprofundus halobius. The sequence goes on along the minus strand of NZ_CP083666.1, from coordinate 993,694 downwards.
ATCAGAGGGAGATCTCCGAGAGGTCGGCTTCCAGTTCGGCGACGTGGTCGTTGTACGCCTCGACGAAGCCGGCGAACGCGTCGGCGTGTTCGCGAACGTCGGGCGCCGACGGCGGTTCGTACTGCGAGACGAGGTAGGTGCCGCTCTGACCGCCGACGCGAAGGTAGGAGACGCGTGCGTGCTCGCGCTTCAACTCCCATCGTGCGCCGTCGACGCGCGCGGAGAACGTCCCGTAGTCGGTACCGTCGTACCGGTGCAGTTCGCCCGCGATGGCGTCGGCGACGTCCCGGATACGCTCGACCAGGCGGTCCCGTTCGGAGACGACGGCGTCGGTCGTCTCCACTTTCGGAAAGTCGCCCCGCACGTCGTCGAGCACGCCGTCGAGCGAGCGGACGTAGCGGTTGTACGACTCGACGAACGCGTCGTAGTCGGCCATCGCCCGGTGGAGGTCGGTCGGGTCCGGCGGCTGTTTCGTCGAGACGACGTAGACGTCGTCGCCGGAGCGGCCGCTGAAGCGGAGATACTGCAGGTCGCCGGCCTCGTACTTCAGCGTCCACTCGCCCTCGTCGGTGTTGAACGTCCGCTGGCCGTAATCACCGCCCTGCAACAGTGCGAGCTGTCGGGCGATCTGGCCCGCGTGCGAACGAACTGCTTCGACGGTCTCGTCGCGTTCGGCCGCGATGTCGTCGGTGGTGTCTGCGTCGGGGAACTCGGTCACGGTGAACCGAGTAGGGGGGTCCGGCGTATAACGACTGCGTGTCGTGCGGGTCGCGTACCGGCGACTCTGCTACGAGTCGGGAGACGGCGACGACTCCCCCTCCGAACGTGCCTTGATGCCCAACAGCATCTTTCGTTCCATCAGGAAGTGGACGGGTTCGTAGACGAGAGAGTGCAACAGCCGACCGGGCCGGCTGCGAATCGGGGCCGCCCGCGAACGGACGAGCAGTCGCGTCGTCCCCTCCGCGATCGGTTCGAGCACGAACGCCCACGTCCCGCCATCGAACCCCTGTAGGACAAGGATTCGCCCGGCGTCGAGTTCCCGGACGGTGAGCGTCGTCACCGGCGGCCGGACGAAGTAGTCCTCGGGAGCGAGTCGAACGGTGTCCGAGACGGCGAGACGCTGCTCGTCGGGGAGGATGCGCTCGGCGTTGTGGATGTCGGCCCCGACGAGATTCTCCAGCCAGTCGTAGCTGTAGAACCCGGCCCGACCCTGCCCGAGTTGGACCAGCCACGGCCAGACGCGCTCCGGCGGCGCGGCGATGGTCACCGCCCGCGTCGACTCCGCGAGCGCGTCGTCGAGCAGGTCGTCGCCGGGGAGCGCCGACCGACGTTCGGCCGTCGTCGCCCCCCACGACATGTGCCACGGCCGAATCAGGTGTCGATAGAGGGTTGTCACGACGGCGAGCGCGGCGAGTGCGACGAGGCGGCGGAGCGTCAGGAGGCGGCGCGGACTGTCGGACACGAGGGGTCACCCGTGGGGGAGTCGACGGGGAGGAGCAAAAAGTTTCGAGGCGTTTCGTCTGCAAGCCGGTCGCTCCGAGACGTGAAATTCGAGAAGCGGGTTGGGAGGGAGTGAGCAAACGCGAAGCGTTTGCGAACGTCGTCGGGGAGTGAGCGAAGCGAACGAACCGACGGGATCTGAACCACGGTCACTCCGCTACGCTCCGTTCCCTGATTCAAATCCCTTCGTGGCGTTTTCACTGCTCACTTCGTTGCAGGAAAACGGGCCGGGAGGGATTTGAACCCCCGACCGACGGATTAAGAGTCCGTCGCTCTCCCTAACTGAGCTACCGGCCCTCAGTACTTCGTTTCGGGGGTACGCTAAAAGGCGTTTCCTTTCGTCTCGGTCGCGATGGCGCGCGGAGACCCGAACGGCGGTCCCGGCCGGACCGACACGGGTGCCGAAGTGGGTTCACAGTATCGGCCGAAAACGGTGGGTACAGCGATGAAGTCGAATATTAGCGTGGTACACACCATATAATTTAGCACCGGTGTTGAGTAGTGTACCGACCCACGTTACAGATGGCGATCGGGTGTCCGTTCGCTCGCTCTGCGGCGGCCGTGGTGCCGGTGTAATTGGGTCTCATCTCGCCACGGCCGTCGTTACAGAGCGTTGGTGTGTCAGGGCCACGGAGTTCTCGTGGCCGAATTCGTTCCTCTAGTCACGCCTCCGAAGCGAACTCGCGAGAGAAACAAACGGATGCTGTTAAGTGTCGTCCGCGGGTACAGAAGATACTGATGAGTTCTGAGGTCAGCATCTCTTCGATGTCTACGTACGCTATCTTGGGGTGTGGGAGCGTCGGGCATGCCGTCGCGGACGAACTCGCGGCCGGAGGGAAAGATGTCCTCATCCTCGACAAGGACGAGAGTCGGGTCGAGGCACTCCGCGACCAGGACCTGAACGCACAGCAACAGGACATCCGGGAACCGGAAGTGGCGTCGGTCGTCGCCGACCGGGACGTCGTCCTCATCCTCTCGTCGGACGTGGAGGCAAACAAGGCCGCGGTGTCGGCGATACGCGAACGCGGCGGCGACCAGTTCGTCGTCGTGCGCGCCTCCGACCCGGTCTCGGAGGACGAACTGACCGACCTCGGCGCGGACGTGGTCATCAACCCCTCGACGGTCATCGCCGACTCGGCGCTCCGAACGCTCGAATCCGGCGAGTTGGAGTACAAAGCCCGGCAGTTGGCCGACGTGCTCGTCGAGACCGACGGCGACCTGGCCGTCCTGACGCACGACAACCCCGACCCCGACTCCATCGCCAGCGCCGTCGCGCTCAGGCAGATCGCCGAGGAGTACGGCGTCGACGCCGACATCCTCTACAACGGCGACATCGGCCACCAGGAGAACCGCGCGTTCGTCAACCTCCTCGGCATCGACCTGCTGTCGCGCGACGAGGCCAAGCCGCTAGCGGAGTACGGCGCTGTCGCGCTCGTCGACCACATGAAGTCCGGCGACTTCGACGTCGACGTTCCCATCGATATCTTCATCGACCACTACGAACCCGACCGCGAGTTCGACGCGACGTTCACCGACGTCCGCCCGAACGTCTCCTCTACCTCGACGATTCTCACGAAGTACATCCAGGAGTTCGACCTCAGCCCGAGCGAGGAAGTCGCAACGGCGCTGCTGTACGGCATCCGCGCGGAGACGCTCGACTTCAAGCGCGACACGACGCCCGCGGACCTGACGGCGGCGGCGTACCTCTACCCCTTCGCGAACCACGACACGCTCGAACAGGTCGAGTCGCCGTCGATGTCACCCGAGACGTTGGACGTGCTCGCCGAAGCCATCCAAAACCGGGAAGTGCAAGGGAGTCACCTCGTCTCGAACGCGGGCTTCATCCGCGACCGTGAGGCGCTCGCGCAGGCCGCTCAGCACCTCCTGAACCTGGAGGGAATCACCACCACCGCCGTCTTCGGCATCGCCGAGGACACCATCTACCTCGCCGCGCGCTCGAAGGACATCCGGATGAACATCGGGAACATCCTGCAGGACGCGTTCAAAAACATCGGCGAGGCGGCCGGTCACTCGACGCAGGCGAGCGTCGAGATTCCGCTCGGCATCTTCACCGGTATCGAGACGAGCGAGGACAACCGTGACACGTTGCTGGAACTGACTGAGGAAGCAGTACGGCGAAAACTGTTTCAGGCGATGGGTGTCGACGGCAGCGAGAGCGGGAACGGCAGTTAGACCGCGATTTCCGACTCTTCTTCCGGTTGCTTCAGTCGCTCGATGACGTCGTTGATGAGGATGACGTCGCCGACGGCACGGACCCAGCGGTACGGGATGAGCACTCCCTTGCCCCGCTGGATTCGACCTTCGAACAGCTCCCGGTTCAGTTCGGCGAGCGCGAGTCCCGTGACGACCTCCTGGTCGAGGTCCAGGCGCACGTCCTCGACTTCGCCGACGTACACTCCGTTGTTGGAGTACACCTCTCGGCCGACGAGCGTCGTGATTTCTTGTGGCGTCCCGTCCATACTCGCCCTCATGGAGGCCCGGGTCTTTAATGTTCGTAGAAGACGAGCGTCCGCCTCGCACACTAGACGGACGCCCGTACATTGCGGCGCCGAGACGCCTTTTTTCACCGTCTGTCACTCCGCGACGGACCGTTCTCAGTCCGTGAATCACGGGGCGAACGACTTTTGCTCGGCCGCCGTCGTGACGGATATGACTCGACAGCGACCGGACGACGGCCGATTTGACGCCCCCCGAACGGTTTCACGGCGGACCGCGCTGCGAACCGCAGGTGCGGCCGCCGTCGCCGCGATGACGACGTTCGCCGGCTGTTCGACCGACGGAGCGGGGTCGGACTCGACGCCCACCGACATGGAGACCGGCGACGCGACGGGAACGAACGAGACGAGTGAAACCGACGAGACGGACGGCTCGACCGAGACCACCGAGGCGACACAGACCGAGGCGGCCGACGACGAGGAGTGGGAGTCGTGGTTCGAACCGACCGACAACTACGACGAGTTCGCCGACCACACCGGCGAGAGCGAGGTGACGGTGATGGTCGGTGCGGACGGCATCGAGGGTCCGCACGCGTACGAACCGCCGGCGATTCGCGTCTCGCCGGAAACGACCGTCGTCTGGGAGTGGACCGGCGCAGGCGGCACCCACGACGTGATAGACGAGGACGGAGGCTTCGAGAGCGAACTCGTCGCCGACGAGGGCCACACGTTCGAGCAGACGTTCGACGAAGTGGGGACGACGAAGTACTTCTGTACTCCGCACAAGGAGATGGGGATGCGCGGCGGCATCATCGTCGAGGAGTAGGTTCGAAAAAGCGCGTCGAGAGGACGGACCGTCGGCCCGCACCGCCGAGACGTGAGGAGATGGGCCCGACTGTGCGCGACGAAATGGGACGAGTGCGACTCAGCGCGGTGCGACGAGTTCGACCGGGTGTCGCGTCGGTCGCGACAGCAGCGCGTCCAACTGTTCGAGACAGGAGGTGCCGGAGGCGACGACGGTCCGATTCGCGGCGTCGGCGGCCTCGAACTGCTCGCGAATCGGCTCGCCGACGTCCATGCTCAGTTCGTAGTACTCGGATTTGTAGCCGAACGACCCTGCCATCCCGCAGCACTCCGTCTCGGAGGTGACCACGTCGTAGCCGAGGTCTTCGAGCACGGCGACGGTGTACGATTCGAGGCCGAGCGTTCGCTGCTGGCAGTGGCTGTGGTAAGCGACGCCCGCGTCGTCCCCGTCGGGCGTCGAGAGGAGCGTCGTCTCGGCCCCCACGTGAAGCAGTCCGTAGACGTACTCCATCACCTCGTAGCTGTGCATGTCGAGCCGTTCGAACGACTTCGGCGCGAGGAACTTCTCGTACTCGCGGCGGAACATCGCCAGGTCCGAGGGTTCGACGACGACGATGTCGCGATTCGCGTCGACGTGTTCGGCCAGCGCCGCGTACACCTCGTGGGCGTGGCGCGCGGCGGTCGACACCATCCCCTGTGAGAGGGGGGCGCGGCCGCTCGACGGCACCTCGGGAACGACGACGTGCACGCCGAGCGCTTCGAGCGTCCGGACCGCCGCCTTCCCGCGTTCGACCTGCACGTGGTTCGTGTAGAGGTCGGGGTAGACGACCGCCTCCCGCCGCGCTCTGGCGGCGGGGACCTGTGCCCCGCCGCGACGCTCGAACCACGCGCGGAACGTCTCACGCTGAAACGACGGGAGGTCACGGCGAGGGTCGACGCCGACCGTCTTCGCCAGGAGTCGTCGCGCCGGGCGCGTCCCCGCCACCCAGTTCGAGACGGGTGCGGTGGCGCTACCGAGTTTCGCCACCGTCGAGAAGTTGCCGAAGAAGCGCTTGCCGAGGTCCAACCCGCCGGACTCCTCGTCGGGCGTGAGCCCCTCGACGAGAAAGTCGAGTTTCCCGCCCTCGCCGCGGTTGATGCGGTCTCTGACGACCGTGTTTATCCACGGGATGTCGATTTTGACGGGGCAGGCGTTGACGCAGCGCGAACAGCCGGTGCAGAGGTCGTTGAACTCCGCGGCCACGTCGAGACCCTCGATACCGGTCTCCCACCCGGTTGCGATGCCGCCGGAGTACGTCTCCCCGCCGAAGACGTGACCGCCGACGCTCTGGAAGTTGCCGCAGGAGTTCGCGCACGCCGAACACCGGATACAGTACAGCGTCTCCTTCAACTGCTCGTCCTCGCGCATCGCCATCCGGCCGTTGTCGACGAGCACGAGGTGGAACTCCCTGTTCGTCTCCCCGTCGGTCATCGGGACGTCGGGCGCGTCGAACTCGACGGTCGGCGAGGGGGCCGGCGGCGTCAAGAGCGAGACGTAGGAGGTGATGTCCTGTCCGGTCCCGGAGCGCCCGATGAGTTCGACGAACGGCTGGAAGTCGGTGACGGACGGAACGACCTTCTCGACGCCCGCGACGGCGACGTGCGTGTCGGGGACGACGACCGACTTTCTCGCGTTGCCCTCGCTGGTGACGAGCAGTAGGGTGCCGGAGTCGGCGGCGATGAAGTTCGCGCCGGTCATCCCGACGTCGGCCTCGGCGATGCGCTCGCCCAGTTTCTCGCGGGCGAACATCGTCAGTTCCTCGGCGGTTTCGAGCGGTTCGTCGAGGTCGAACGTCGTCTCGAACAACTCGGCGATACCCTCGCGGGACTTGTGGATGGCGGGCGCGATGATGTGCGACGGCACTTCGTCGGCGAGTTGGAGCACCCACTCGCCGAGGTCCGTCTCGACGACGTCCACGTCCGCCGCCCGGAGTTCGTCGTTGACCTCCAGTTCCTCGGTGGTCATCGACTTGCTCTTGACGACGGTCTCGGCGTCCCGTTCTTCGACGACCTCCCGGATGTAGCGATTGGCGTCGTCGGCGTCGTCGGCGACGTAGAGCGTCCCCCCGTTGGCTTCGACGGACTCGCGTAACTGGTCGACGAGTTCTGGGAGGCGTTCGATGGCGTCCTCCTTGATGGCGCGGGCGCGGTCTTTCAGTTCCTCGTACTCGTCGAGTCTCCCGACCGACTCGTAACGTCCGGCGTTGAACCCGCGGGTCCCCTCGGCGACGGCGTCGCCTTCGGTGGCGAGGAAGTGACGGATCCTCGTCGCTTTCTCGTCGCGGGTCGAACTCATTCGACCACCACCACCCGCACCTCCTTGGGACCGTGCGCGCCTTTCACGAGCGCGCCCATGTCGGCCGTCGCGCTCGGCCCCGTGGCGACGATGGCGCTGTCGCCGTCGGCGGTCCACTCGGCGAGTCGCTCGAACGCCTCGGGCATCCCCGGAACCACGTCCGCGGCGCGGACGACGGCGACGTGCACGTCGGGGAAGAGACTCACCTGTTCGGTGGCGTCGGGCGTCGCGCGAATCACGACGCTGCCGTAGTCGGCGACGGCCAGTTCGGCGGCCGTGACACCCGTCTTCGCCTCGTCCAGTTCTGCGGGCGTCGGGTCGGTCCGAACCCAGTCGGGGAGCGAGCAGCCGCCGAACGGAAGCGGCGCGCCGACGACCGGGTCGAGCGTGACCGACGCGAGCGCGTCGTCCAACTCGTCGGCGACCGTCCGCGTCGAGTCGACATCGAGTCGCCCGAGAGACCGCTCGAACGCCGATAGCGTACCTGCACTCATGTCACCACCTAGCGTGGCCTCTGTCATTGTGTTTTCGGTTATGGTGATTCTGAAACGAACGACGGCGGACGCGGCTAATCGACGGACGATTTCGAGTTTGGTCACCGTCGTGTCCGGACGTTTATAGTACGGTACCACACAACACAGAGACGATGGCATCTGACTCTTCGTCCGCCGCCTCCGCGGACTCGTCGCGAGACGCGGACCCCTCGGCGGACGCCGCGGCCAACTACGACTACCGGAACGACGACGTCGCTCGTCCGGGCGTCGTCCGCGACCTCGAAGCGCGCGTCGACGGCGACGTGCGCTTCGACAGCTACACCCGACAGCTGTACGCGACCGACGCCTCCGCCTACGAGGTGACACCCGTCGGCGTCGTCTTTCCGACCTCGACGGCCGACGTGGCGACGGTGGTCGGCTACTGCGCCGAGCGGGAGATTCCGGTGCTCCCGCGCGGCGGCGGGACGAGTCTCGCCGGGCAGACCGTGAACGAAGCCGTCGTCCTCGATTTCTCCCGGTACATGGACGCCGTCGTCGATATCGACGCCGACGGACGGCGCGCGACGGCGCAGGCGGGGGCGATACTCGGCGAACTCAACGAGGAACTCGCGCCGCACGGGCTGAAGTTCGCACCCGACCCGGCGTGGGGCGACCGAAGCGCCATCGGCGGCGCTATCGGCAACAACTCGACGGGCGCGCACTCGCTGCAGTACGGCAAGACCGACTACTACGTCGAGGAGGCGGAGGTCGTCCTCGCCGACGGCACCGTGGCGACGTTCGGTGACATCGAGGTGTCGGAACTGCGCGAGAAAGCCGACCCCGACTCGTCGGCGTGGGGCGATGGTCCCGAAAGCGACCTGCTGCCCCGAATCTACGCCGAAGTCGTCCGCATCATCGACGAGGAAGCCGACGAGATCGACGCTCGCTACCCGGAACTGAAGCGCAACGTCTCGGGGTACAACCTCGACATGCTCGTCGACGAGGCGCGCGGTGAACGTCGCACGCCGGACGACTCGGGGGTCGACCCCGCCAGCGAGGCGGGGAGGGTCAACCTCGCTCGACTGCTCGCCGGGAGCGAGGGGACCCTCGCCGTCGTCACCGAGGCCACCGTCTCGCTCGAACCGGTGCCGAACACGAAGTCGGTCGCGCTCCTGACGTACGAGAGCGTCGTCGACGCGATGGAGGACGTCGCGCCCATCCTCGAACACGACCCCGCCGCCGTCGAGGTGATGGACGACGTGCTGCTCTCGCTCGCCCGCGACACCGCCGAGTTCGCCGACGTGGTCGGGTTGCTTCCGGAGGGAACCGACTCGGTGCTGCTCGTCGAGTTCTACGCCGAGGACGACGACGACGGCCGCCAGCAGGTCGCGGACCTCGTCGCCGACCGGGTGAACAGGGAACTGTCGACGGCCGACCCGACGCCGGGTGCGGCCGAGAAAACCGAGAAAGAACGGTACGCAGCCACGGCGATGGAGGCACACGACGCCGAGACGAGAGCGAAGTTCTGGAAGATGCGCAAGTCCGGGCTCCCCATCCTGCTCTCGCGCACCTCGGACGCGAAACACATCGCCTACATCGAGGACACCGCGATTCCGGCAGAGAACCTTCCGGACTACGTCGTCGACTTCCAGGCGATTCTCGACGACCACGACACGTTCGCGAGCTACTACGCCCACGCCGGGCCGGGCGTGCTCCACATCCGCCCGCTGACGAACACCAAGACCATCGAGGGCGTCGCGGAGATGGAGGCCATCGCCGACGCTGCGACGGACCTCGTCGTCGAGTACGGTGGCAGCGTCTCGGGCGAACACGGCGACGGCCGCGCGCGCACCCAGTGGAACCGGAAGCTGTACGGCGACCGTCTCTGGAACGTCTTTCGCGACCTGAAAACGGCGTACGACCCCGACTGGATTCTCAACCCCGGGAACGTCTGCGGGGACGTCGATATGACCGAGAACCTCCGTCTTTCCCCGGAGTACGAGTTCGACGCCGGACTGGACCCGGCGCTGAACTGGGAGAACGAGAACGGCTTTCAGGGGATGGTCGAACTCTGTCACGGCTGCGGCGGCTGTCGCGGCGGCCAGTCCACGGTGGGTGGCGTGATGTGTCCGACCTACCGCGCCGCCGACGAGGAGTCGCTGTCGACGCGGGGGCGTGCGAACATGCTCAGACAGGCGATGAGCGGCGATTTGGGCGACGAGGAACAGTTCGACGTGGAGTTCATGCACGAGATTATGGACCTCTGCATCGGCTGCAAGGGTTGTGCGCGCGACTGTCCGAGCGAAGTCGACATGGCGAAGCTCAAAGCCGAGGTGACGCACGAACACCACAAGCGCCACGGCCCGGGTCTTCGCGACCGACTGTTCGCCAACATCGCGTGGCTCTCCTCGCTCGGGTCCCGCTTCGCGCCGCTGTCGAACTGGGCGACGAAGGTGCCGGGCGCGCGGACGGTCCTGGAGAAGACGGTCGGTATCGCGAGCGAGCGAACGCTGCCGACGTTCCACGCCCAGCCGTTCGCGGCGTGGTTCGACGAGCGCGGCGGGGCGCGCGTCCCCGAGTCACGGGCGACCCGGAAGGCGCTGTTGCTGCCGGACACGTACACGAACTTCAACCACCCAGAGGCGGGGAAGGCCGCGGTCAGGGTGCTGGAAGCCGCTGGCGTCCACGTGCGCGTTCCCGGCAACGTCGCCGACAGCGGCCGACCGGCGTTCTCGAAGGGTTTCCTCGGGAAAGCGTACGACACCGCCGAGTCGAACGTGGAGACGCTCGCCCCGCTGGTACGGGAGGGGTGGGACGTCGTCGTCGTCGAACCCTCCGACGCGGTGATGTTCCAGTCGGACTACCTCGACCTGCTCGGGGGCGAACCCGCGACGGTGACCGACCCGACGAAGGCCGAGGAGCGGAGCCCCGACGAGACGCCCGACAGCGACGCGGGCGTCGTCGCCGCCGGGACGTACGGGATACTGGAGTACGTCGACACGTTCCGCCTCGACGAGGCGATGTCCTTCTCCGACGGCGGACACCGCGAGTTCCTCACCTACCACGGCCACTGTCACCAGAAGGCGACGAAGAAGGACTACCACGCCGTCGGCGTGCTCCGACGGGCGGGATACGACGTCGAAGCGCTCGACTCCGGCTGTTGCGGGATGGCCGGGTCGTTCGGCTACGAAGCCGAACACCACTCGATGAGCGAAGCCATCGGCGAGGTACTGGTCGAACAGGTCGAGCACGCCGGTGGCACCGTCGTCGCCCCCGGCGCGTCGTGTCGGACGCAACTCGGCGACCTGACGGCCGGCGAGGAACCGCCGCACCCCGTCGAGAAACTCGCGGCGGCGCTGGACTGAGCCGGTTCAGAGATCGTCCAGGACCGCGCCGAGCGCGTCGAGTCCGGCGTCGACTTCGTCGGGCGCGCGGCCGAGCGACAGCCGGAACGACGAGGCGTCGTCGAAGAACCGGCCGGGGACGACCAGAATCCCGGCGTCCCACGCGGCCTCGGAGACGGCGTCGCCGTCGGCCGACTCGTGCGAGAGGAACGCGTAGCTGCTGTCCTCGGGGACGTCGCCCGCGAGGTCCGAGCGGCCGTCGACGAACGCCGTGAGGCGGTCGTGGTTGCTCGCGAGGTGGTCTCGCGAGCGCGCCGTGAGGTCGGCCTCGTGGTGGAGCGCCCGCCGCGCCAACGCCGCCGTCGGCGTCGCGACGAAGGGGACGTGGGTGAGGACGCGTCGGGCGCGCTCGACGAACGACTGCGGACCGACGAGCCAGCCGACTGTGAGCCCGCCGAGACCGTAGAACTTCGTGAGCGACCCGGTGACGACGGTGTTCGGCAGTCCCGCAGCGGAGACGCCGCCGAACGGTCGCGGGCCGCTTCCGGGGGTCGAACCCGCTTCGGAAGCCGAGACGAACGGCGCGTACACCTCGTCGACCAGCAGGTACGCGCCCGCGTCGGCGACCCGGTCGGCCAGCGACGCGAGCGTCTCTCGGGTGGTGAGTCGACCGCTCGGGTTGTGCCGGTTCGTCACCGTCACGAGCGCCAGTCGGTCGGGAAAGGCGTCGGCAACGCTGTCGGGGGAGAGTCGGTACCGCTCGTCGGCGGACCGGGAGAACCGGTCGACGCGCGCGCCGAGTCCTCGCGGGGTTCGGACCAGGGGTTGATACCCCGGGTTCTCGACGAGAACGGCGGGCGCTTCGTTCGTCCCGGTCGTCCCAGTCGCTCCGTTCGTCTTCGTCCGACTTTCGGTCGCAGCGGCGAGCGCGGTGGCCGCCGCCACCAGGTTCGCGTGCGTCGCACCGGCGGTGACGAGAACCGACTCGGGCGGGACACCGTAGATAGCAGCGATCTGAGACCGGAGCGTCACGTCTTCCGGCGGGTCGCCGCGGTCGGAGAGTACGGGCGGGACGACGTTCGACGACGGCGGGGCACGCCTGAGGTCGCTCGACCCGAGGTCGTGGTCGGCGGCCGCCGGTCGTCCGGTAATCCACTCGATGTAGGGAATCCGTGGGAGCATCTGCGCGCAGGTACGCGAGGCAGCCGAAAGAGCTACTGGTCCGAGCGCACCGACAGCGGCGCGGCGTCGGTCCACCAGTTCTCGAACGTCGACTCGGCCCACTCGACGGCCTCCGGGTCGTCGTTTCCGATGAACGCGTACGCACCGGTGTCGCCGTAGAGCAGGAGGCTGATTTCGGGACCCGTCGGCGTCTCGGCGCAGATGAGACTGTACGGCGGGTCGACGGGCGTCTGTCGCAAGTGGAGCTGTCCGGTCGACAGCGCCTCCTGCAGTTCCTCGTCGTACGCGGCGACCAGCCGTTCCACTACCGCGTCCGACAGCGCGAGGTGGGCCTCGAGCGACCCCTCGACGATGCGTTCGTGGTAGATCTGGACCTGCTGCGGAAGAACGGTCGGAGCGAGCCCCCGAACGGAGGAGGCACGCGAGACCACCTCACCGTGGCAGGTGACCGGCTGGTGCGGCGAGTATTTCTCCGCGTAGACGATTTCCGCGCCGTCGAGCACCTTCGCGTCGAACTCGGTCGTCGGACTGAGCGTGTCGAGGGCGTCCAGTGATTCGACGATGCCGTCGAGTTGCGAGACGAAACTATCGTACTCGGAGAGGACAAGTTGCCCCGCGAGCGTACGCCGATAGCCGTTGTCGGCGCGTTCGACCAACTCCAGCCCTTCGAGTTCGCGGATGCCTCGGTCGACCGTCGAACGCGAGACGTCGAGAAAGTCCACGAGCTGACACTTCGGGGTCCCGTCGTCATCGAGTGAACGGAGGACGCTGCCGCGTCGGGCGACGGCGGCCATTATCTCAGAGGGACCTAACTGACTCATCAGATAGTGAAGCCCGGACGACGGGTAAAAGTGTTCGGTTGCGACATATAGTATATAAACCTCCGACGGATTTATATATCTGTTTTCGGAGGTTGCAGAGATTCGACGATGGATGATGTAAAGACCCCCCCAATCGTAGTTGGAAGTGCCGGGGTGCCTCTGACAACCGGCAAACCGCGGTCGTCGGCCTTGCCCGGATCGACGGCCAGCGGGGAGGCGGCTTCGACCGGCGGACGGCTCTGCCCGGACCGCCCGCCGGTCGCGGCCGCTTCCGATGTCTCATCGATTCGTCGACTCGTCACTTCGAGCCGAGGGCCTCTCTATGCGCTCGTATCGTCGCTCGCCGAGCCTCGTCGACGGTGGGCCACCGCGCGAGATGCGACAGACACCGACAGTCCGACGACCCGAAACCGGGAATCGGGCCGTCGCCGAGCGCAGTCGAGACCGCGCACTCGACGTCCTCGCCGGGAGTGGTGACCACGTCCCGAATCGACGCCGCCGGGTGCCCGAGCAGATAATCGACGTGCCAGTGGTGGACGACTCGCTCGCCCGCGGCCACCTCGCGGTGTCTGTCGACGCGGGCGAACCCGCCGGGACCGAGAGCGCTGCCCGTGTAGGCGTAGCCGCCGGCGAGCACGTCGACCGCACCGAGCGCACCGACGGTTAGCCGGGTGTCGGTCGCCAGTTCGACGACGAGCGTGTACGTGCCGCCGATGGCCTTCCCGCTGGAATCCGTCCCGTCGGTTCCCGCCTCGCTGTAGTCCGCCCCGCCGTCGTCGGTCACGCCGACTCCGATTCTTCGGGGCGGTCGGCCGCCGCGGCGACGAGCGCGTCGAACCGCTCGCGGGCCGCGTCGGTCAGCGGGTACGCGTCGTGAACGTCGGCGGGGTCGCGGCCTCGGCTACTGGCCACGCCGACGGCGGCGGCGATACGGTCGTAGCTGTCGCGGACGAGCGAACCGACGATATCCGGCGTGCCCGCACGGTCGGCGAGTTCCTCCGCGGCGGAACGACCGGCGTAGACGCGGCCCCGGCGGGCGTCGAAGAGTACCATCGCGAACGGCGTCTCGCCGAACTGCGCCTCCAACGCCGCCTGCGCGGCGTCGTCGTACCACGAAATCGCGCCGATGTCGTCGAGCCGCCGGAGCGCGCGGGCGGCGACGGAGCAGTACGGACACTCGCCGTCGTAGACGAGCACCGCGTCGTAATCGGCCATGATCGGCCGTTCGCACCGCCGGAACAAAACCTCGTTGGCGACGGAGGCCGGCGAGTCGTCGGTGTCGGACGACGCCGGCGGCAGATCCGTGTCCCAGGGGTCCGAACGCGACCACCGACCCGCAACCGTTAGGCTCGTTCACCCCCGAACGCGGTCGTGGACGAGTTCATCGCGTGGCTTCGGGACCGGCCGTACTACCGAGGACAGATCGCCGACCACCGGACGGTCCCGGCGCGCGACCCGGAGTTCGCCGACGTCGACCTCGAACCTCGACTCGACTCGGCGCTCCAAGCACGGGGAATCGACCGACTCTACCGCCATCAGGCCGAGGCGGTCGAAACTCTCAGAGACGGAAAGAACGTCGTGCTGGCGACGCAGACGGCCAGCGGGAAGAGCCTCGCGTACACGGTTCCGGCGTTCGAGCGCGCGATGGACCACGGCGGGCGGACGCTGTATCTCGGCCCGCAGAACGCGCTCGTCGCCGACCAGGCCGAGACGTTGGGGGAGTTGGCGCGTGACCTCGGCTTCGGCAGTCGCGTCTCCGTCGCGCAGTACACCGGCCGTCTCTCGCAGTCGGAGAAACGGGCGGTCCGTGACCGCGCACCGACGGTTCTGCTGTCGAACCCCGACATGCTGCACTACGCGTTGCTACCGCACTCACATCGGCTCTGGGAGTGGTTCTTCTCGTCGCTCGAAACCGTCGTCGTCGACGAGGTCCACGGCTACCGCGGCGTCTTCGGGAGTCACGTCGCGCTGACGCTCCGGCGACTGAACCGCATCTGTGAGCGGTTCGACGCGGACCCGCAGTTCGTCTGTTGTTCGGCGACCATCGGCAACCCCGTCGAACACGCCGCGCGCATCACCGGGCGGAGAGAGTCGTCGTTCGCGCTCGTCGACGAGGACACCGCGGCGACGGGCGAGAAACACTGGGTGCTGTGGAACCCCCCGGAGTACGAGAACGAAGGTCAGGGAGGCGGGAGTGGGCGGCGGACGTCGAGTCATACGGAGACGAAAAATCTGTTCGTCGATTTGGTGGCGAACGATTACCAGACGCTCGCGTTCACCCGCGCCCGGCAGGCCGCCGAACGCTACGCGACCGACAGTAGCAGAGAACTGCGCCGACGCGGCGAGCGTGACCTCGCACGGCGGGTACAGGCGTATCAGGCGTCGCTGAAACACGACACGCGCCGCGACATCGAATCGCGCCTGCACGACGGCGATCTGCGGGGGGTCTGGAGCACGAACGCGCTCGAACTCGGCGTCAACGTCGGCGGATTGGACGCCGTGCTTCTCGACGGCTACCCCGGCACGCGGATGTCGGCGTTCCAGCAGGCGGGGCGAGCGGGCCGGGGGGCGGACGCGGCGCTGGTCGTCCTCGTCGGCGGCGAGGACCAACTCGACCAGTACCTGATGCGGAACCCCGACGAGCTGTTCGACGGTGACCCCGAGCAGGCGGCGTCGGACCCTGAAAACACCGAACTGCTGCCGGACCACGTCGCCTCCGCGGCCGCCGAAAACTGGCTCTCCGTCGACGACGAGCGAACCTTCGGATCTCCGTATCCGAACGTCGTCTCCGACCTCGAATCCGCGGGCCGCCTGGACCGCCGCGACACCGCGCAGGGAGCGAGATGGATTCACAGCGGCGAGGGGAGTCCGCAGCACTCGATGAGCCTCCGAACCATCGAGCGCCGCGAAATCGACCTCGTGGTCCGCGACCGAAACGAAGTCGTGGCGTCGCTCTCCTTCTCGGACGCGCTTCGCGACGTGCACCCGGGTGCGGTGTACCACCATCAGGGGCAGTCGTACGAGGTGATCGACCTCGATTTGGACCGCGATGTCGCCGAGTTGCAGGCGACGTGGGCGGACTACTACACCCGCGTGCTGACGGAGAAGAGCATCGCCGTAAACGGGGATATCGCCGAAAAACCGCTGTCGGCGCGGCCCGACACATCCGTTCGATTCGCCGACGTGACGATGACCGAGCAGATTACTGGATTCGAGCGTCGCGACCCGAAGCGCGGCGAAGCCATCGGACAGGAGCCTCTGGACCTGCCGGAGACGAGCCTACGGACGAAAGCGTTGTACTTCACCGTCCCCGGCGACGTCGAGCGCGAGATGCGCGAGGCCGCGGGCGACTGGGGGTTCAACGGCGGCATCCACGCGGCCGAGCACGGCATGATCTCGCTGTTTCCGCTCACGTTGCTCTGTGACCGCGCAGACATCGGCGGACTCTCGACGCCGTATCACGACCACACCGGACAGAGCACCATCTTCGTCTACGACGGGTATCCGGGTGGGGTCGGCCTCACGCGCGGGGGGTACGGGGAGGTGGAGACGCTGATGAAGCGGACCGCGCGCCTCATCGACGACTGCGACTGCAGCGACGGCTGTCCGGCGTGCGTGCAGTCACCGCACTGCGGCAACGCGAACGAACCGCTCGCGAAGGAACCCGCGGTCCAGTTACTCGACTCGCTCACCGACATGTCGTGACCGTCGCCGCGGACGAGGGACGCGTCGCTACTGTTCGGACAGCTTCGCGTAGGAAAGTGTGAGGTCGACGCGTCGACTGTCGAGTGCATGGCACGACAAACGGTGTTGCCGACCTCCAGACTGTCATGAATTCTGAACAGTCATAAGTCTTTATGGAACTGTACGTCGTGTGACGAGGTTTACGTCGCCAGTTGTCGACAATCGACAGATAGGTTCATACCGATGAACGGATTTACGACACGAAAACTGAATGGCTATTTGAAGGCCCTAAATGCTGGTATCTGTGTCGTTCAACACCGCTTCGAACTCGTCGACACGGTTCTGTATGTCACGGAGTCGCTCGCGTGCAGTATCGGGACTCTGATACAGTTCGAGCGACCGAAGTCGGTTCTCCATGGCGACGAGGAGTGCGTCGATCTCGTCGTCCCAGTCTGCGCCCTGGAGGTTCGCAAAGAGGTGGACGAACATCCACCACCCCGAGGAGACGGCCGCGTCGTCGTCGGCGACGGCCGGAACAGGGCCGTCGAACGTCTCGTACCACTCCTTGGCGGCGCTAGTGGCGAGAAACGGCGCGTGCGCCGCGATGTCTGTCCTGTCGCCCGCAAACCGGTCGGCAGCGATGGTTTCGGCGTCGATCTCGCGCGCTTCGACACACCACGAGTCGACGAGCGACGAGTCCCGAAGGTCGTTCCACCGGTCGCGTTCGTGGTCGACGACGGCCCCGTACTCGTCTTCGATCGCCATGCGCACTTCGCCGCCGGGTAAGTCGGGGTCTGCACGTAGCGGAGCGCGCGGATTCGATGTTCGGCGTCGAACTCATCGGAGTCGGCGAGGCGGTCCATCGCCGGAAAGACGTACTCGCGGAGCAGGCTGACTTCGTCGTCGACCGTCGGAAGCGAGAAGACGACCATCGCGATGCCGGGCATAGCGAAAGGGGCGGGTGGACGGCTGATATACTTTCAGGCGACTGAGGATATCGGAGTCGCTAAACCGCGAAAACGAGGTCTGATTCGGTCAGACTGTCCGCGTCCGGACCACCGCGTCGCCGAGTACCCGCGCGGGCGTCCCCTCACTCATCGACCGGCAGAACCGCGACGTGGTCGACGTACAGGCCGTGTTCGTCGGCTTCGAGCATCTCGCCTGAGACCACGTCGCGGTTCTCGACGGACGGGCCGAACTCGACGGGCGCGGGGTCTGCGCCGAAGTTCAGCGCGACGACGTACTTCTGGCCGTCCTCGCGAGCGGAGCGAGTGAGGGCTCGTCGCGAGGCGTCCGAAGCGACGGTGTCTTCGCGGGCGAACGCCACGACGCGGTCGGACTCTGCCTCGTAGTCGATGCGGCTGAACGCGCCGTCGTAGCGAAGCGCGTCCGTCTCGTTGCGCATGTCGATGAGCGACTCGTAGTAGTTTCGGAGCTCTTCGTTCGCGTGGTCCCACGCCAGCGCGTCGCGGCGGCCCATCTGCCCGAGTTCCTGTCCGCCGTACAGCATCGGGACGCCCGGCAACGTGAACAACGCCGCCCCCGCGGCGTACGCCTCGGGGTCGCCGCACTCGACGACGTATCTCGTTTCGTCGTGGTTTTCGAGGTAGAGCATGAACGACGCGTGGTCGGGGAACCCGACCTCCCGACGCTGCTCGACGGCGTCGAGGATGGCCTCCGCCGGTTCGACGCCGCGGCCGACCTGCCGGAGCGTGAAGTACAGCGTCGTGTCGAAGTGCATGTCGAACGCGAGGTCGTGGAAGTCCGCGATGTACGGAATCGTCTCGTCGAGGAGCAGGAACTCGGGGTCGCGCGTCTTGAGGCGCTCGTGGAGTTCGGTCCAGAACGGCCGCGAGACGGCCCACGCCATGTCGCAGCGGAAGCCGTCGGCGATCTCGGCCCACGTGTCCGCCGCGTCGAGCAGATGTCTCCGGACCTCCAGGTTCCGGAAGTCGAAGTTGGCGATCTTCTCCCAGTCGAAGTACGTGCCGGGTTCGCCGCTCTCCTGCCACTCGTACCAGTCGTAGTATTCGGAGTCCGGATTCCCGTACGCGTCCTCGAAGAACGGGTGCTGGCGCGCCGAGTGGTTGAGCACGAGGTCGAACAGCACCTTCATCCCGCGGTCGTGGGCGGCGTCGACGAACGCCTCGTACTCCTCGCGGGTACCGAGGTCCTCGGCGATGCTGAAGAAATCCGTGATGTTGTAGCCGTGCGGGGCGTCGTCGTTCTGCAGCACGGGCGTGAGCCACAGACAGTCGACGCCCAGTTCGTCGAGGTAGTCGAGGCGCTTCGTCAGCGCCTCGAACGTGTTGTCCGCCTCCTCGTCGTCCGACGCGAAGCCGCGGACGTAGATCTCGTACAGCGTCACCTCGGTCGACCACTCCGGCGGTTCGTTCAGGCGGATGATGGAGATCTCCTCGTCGCCGGCAGTCGACGCGTGGCCCTCGGCGTCGACGCGTCCACCGACGCTGACGTGGTCCGAGGGAGTGAGTTCGCCGCGCTCGATGGCGACGGAGTCAGGGACGCTGTACGACTCGCCGACGGCGACGGCGTGGACACGGGCGAGCTTCGGCAGTTTCTCGACGGGGACGCGGAGCTCCCAGCCGTCGACCGTCACGTCGCGGGCGCGGAGGTCGTCGCGGTCGTCGACGAGAAACTCCACGTCGAGCGAGTCGCGCGGGCGGTCGCTGTTGGGGTTCGTCCGGGGGTCGGCGCGGACGACGACGTGGTCGCCCTCGACGGAGCCGTGAAGCTGTATCCGCGGGCGCCCGCCCCCGCTACTGCCGCCGGAGCCAGCGCCCGAACCGGAGCCGCTGACGTCGCCGCTCTTGCCGGTCGGTCTCGCGGAGCCGCTGGCGAAGCCGCTCATCCCGCTCGCGCCGCCGGCGGTTCCGGCGGGTGCGAGTTCGCCGGGGAACGCGCGAATGGTCTGGCGGTGCGTCCCGTCGGGCGCGTCGAGTTCGACGACGTACGTGCCGGGCGCGTCGGGCGTGATGAACTCGACGGGGTCGTCGCCGAGCGACAGTTGACTGGCCAGCGGTGCGCTTTCGATCCGCCAGCGGTACGTCGAGCCGGGGTCGGGGTCGGTCGGTGCGAGTTCGAGCGTTCGTCCGGTCGCGGTGAACCGCGGCGGACCTGGATGGTGCATGGGCGTGCTATCGCACCCGACGACATTGACTTTACGCCCCTTCGAACAGTTGCTGCGCGCGAAGCGTGTCGGGAATTCGGGGCACGGGGTCGCGCCGCGAGCGACTGCCACCAACGCTTATGCTATTTCGTCTCGCTTCTCTTCCATGAGACTCCGAACCGCGTTGAACGATTACAAGCGAAATCGTGGCGCGCGTTTTCCGGAGGAGTGTCCGACCGCGAACGGGGCCTTTTCGGCGCATGGAGACCGTCTGGTCTACGTCGACCCCCGCGGACGCCTCCGGGACTATTCCTCTTCGCTCTCCGGGCTCTACGGCATCGACCGATCGCGTTTCGGCATCGAGACCGACGACGGCACCCGCTGGTTCGACGAACTCGACGCCGTCCGGCAGCACTACTACCGCGAGACGAACGTCGTCGAAACCGAGTACGACGCCGGGGCGTACACGGTCCACCAGTACGACCTCACGCTGGGCCGGGCACACGTCACGCACGTCGAACTCCGCGGTGCGATACCGGCGGACGCCCATCTGACGGCGTTTCTGACGTTCGCGCCCGAAGGCCGGGAGACGCGCGTCGGCCGCCTCATCCACGAGTCGTCGGGGCCGAACGGAACGAAAGCGGTCGAGGTGTTCCACCGGAACGAACACGACTACGTCACGGCGTCGACCGGGCTTACCGACGTCCGCGGGCAGATCCCCGAGCGGTTCGACGAGATGCTCTCGGAGGACTCCTTCGAGTTCCCGCGTGAAGCCGTCCTGAACCGGTACGAGGACACCCACCTCAGCGGCGACATCGTCGTCTCCGCGCCGTTCGAACGCGAGGGTCGCGCCGCCCGGACGACGTTCGTCACCCAGCTATCGGACCACGGCGAGTTGACCCGCGAGCAGGCGCTTTCGGATCTCCGCGACTGCGCGCTCTCGCACGCGACGGCCGACGATCTGCGCGAGGCGGGACGGATGCGCGCCGAAGTGTACGTCCCCGACGGCGCGCCGAACGCCCGCGTCGTCCGCTCGGACCTCCGGGCGCTGTCGCTGCTGACCGCGCCGACGGGCGCGCACATCGCCGGCCCCGAGTTCGACCCGTTCTACGCGCACTCCGGCGGCTACGGCTACACCTGGTTCCGCGACGACGCCGAAGTCGCCGCGAATCTGCTGGAGAGCGACGACCTGCTCGACCTCGACGTGGACGACCAACTCCAGCGAAGCGTCGGCTTTCTCTGTGACACCCAGCAGGAGGACGGGTCGTGGCCGCACCGCGTCTGGGCCGTCGACGGGTCGCTCGCGCCGGGGTGGGCGCACGGCCGCGTCGAAGGTAACGAGGGCGACGAGTACCAGGCCGACCAGACCGCGAGCGTCACGACGTACCTCGCCACGTATCTCCGAAAGCGCGGAACGCGGCTGCGTTCCGCCGAGCGCCGAGAGATCCGCGGGGCCATCGACCGCGCCGTCACCGCGATGGACGAGACGCTCGCCGACGACGGCCTCCCGATCCGCTGTCAGAACGCCTGGGAGAACATGGGCGGACGGTTCACGCACACAGCGGCGACGTTTCTCGAAGCGTACGCCGCCGTCGCGCGTGCGCCCGTCGACGACAAACTCGGCGACCACGCCGAGGTGCAGGCCGGTGCGGTCGTGGCGGGACTCGACGAGCTGTGGATCGAAGACGTGGGCCACTACGCGCTCCGCCTCGACGGCAGTCACCTCGACGACCGGTTCGACTCCAGCACGCTCGCGCTCGTCGACGCCTTCGACGAGTACAGCCACGTCGAGGAACTGACCGAGGAGTCGCTCGACCGCCTCCGCGACCACGTCGGCGAGACGCTCGACGGGCTCTACCGGAGTCCCGAGGGGACGCCGGTCGCGGGTCTCGTCCGGTTCGAGGACGACACCTGGCGGCGCGGCGACCAGGAACCCCCGAAGGTGTGGTCGGTGTCGACGGCGTGGGGTGCCAACGCCGCGGTCAAACTGGCGACGCTTCTGGACCGCTTCGGCTTCGACGGCGAGGCGTTCCTCGTGCGCGCCGAGAATCTGTACGAACTGCTGTTGCCGGAGGGACCGTTCGCCACCGAGGCGGGCTACCTCGCAGAGCAGATATTCGACGACGGCACGTTCGACAGCGCCACCCCGATCGGCTGGTCGCACTCGCTGCGACTCGTGACGACGGCGTTGCTCCGCGAGGTCGACGCGCTGCCGGTGAGTACGTCCGCGCCCTCGGGCCCCGAGGAGTGGCCGCGGTGGACCACCGGCGAGAAGTACGGCGTCGGCACCGTCGCCGACCACGGCGACGAGGACCCTTCCCGAGTGTGGTTCACGCTGACCGAGGGCGCGCTGACGGAGGTCCGGTTCCCGCGCGTCGACCTGATGAACCTGCGGACGCTCGATTTCCTCGTCGTCGACGCCGAGGAGGGGTCGGACTACACGGCGCGAACGTACAACGAGACGCGCCGCGACGATGCCGCCGAGACGATAGGGCGGCGGGCCGAAATCGTCGAGGAGGACGCGCTGGTGTTCCGCCACATCATCGCCGAGCGCGGCGACGGCCGAGGCCACGAGTGGGAACTCACGCTCGAATACGCCGCCGACCCTCAACACGACGCGCTCGTCGTCGACGTCTCCTTCGAGGCGCTCGACGGCAACGAGTACCAGTTGTTCAGCGTCGCGGACACCTCGCTGACGAACACCGGCGCGAAGGACCGCGGCATGCGACTCGGCAAACCCGGCAGCTACCACCTCGTCGCCCGCGACGCCGGGGCGTACGACGTGGGCGACCCGGTTCTCACGGACGAAGAGGGCGAACCGTACAGCGTCGCGCTCGCGCTCGCGGCGGCGAACCGCTTCGAGTGGGCGACCGTCGGCGTCGCCGGGTCGGAGTACCTCCACGGCCTCTTCTCGGGCGGCGACCAACCGGAGTCGCGCTCGCGCGTCGACGACGAGAACATCGTCCTCGTGGGTCGGGTCGGCGTCGGGACCGAACTCGACGAGACGCTCGCGCTCGGCTTCGGCGAGAACGCCGACACCGCGGCGGCGCTCGGCGAGGCGGCGGGGGCGCTGACCCGCGGCTACGAGACGGTTCGGGCGGCGTACGTCGACTCCTGGGAGCGGTTCCTCGAACCGAAGGCGCTGCCGGAGTGCGTCGTCGCCGACGACGACCTCAGAGCGCAGTACAAGAGCTGTCTGATGGGGCTCCGTGCCGTCGAGGACAAGACGTTCCTCGGCGCGGGCATCGCCTCGCCGTCGGTGCCGTGGGGCGAGGCCGTAAGCTCCGAGGAGGCGAAGGGGTACGGGTATAACTTCGTCTGGGCGCGCGACCTCTATCAGGTGTTCACCGTGTTCGAGGCGGTCGGCGACCTCGAGACCGCCGAGGCCGCGCTCTCGTACGTCTACAACTACCAGCAGGACGACCACGGCTTCATCCCGCAGAACTCCTATCTCGACGGCCGTACCCGCTGGGGCGGCGAGCAGATCGACAACATCTCCTTCCCGCAGGTGATGGCGTACCAGCTCTTCGAGGACGGCCTCGGCTTCGAGGAGGCCGACTACGACTACCGCAACGTCAAGCGCTCGGCGGACTACGTCGCGCGGAACGGACCCGCGACGGCACAGGAGCGCTGGGAGGAGGAGGCTGGTTACTCGCCCTCCTCTATCGCCGCCGAAATCGCCGGATTGGTCTGTGCGGCCGCCATCGCCCGAGACGAGGGCCGGACCGACGACGCGCTGGTCTGGCTGTCGCTGGCCGACGACTGGACCGCGAACGTCGAAAGCTGGACGGCCACCGAGACGGGGACGGAACTACACACCCACACGCCGTACTACGTCCGCGTGACGCGCGACGGCGACCCGGAGGCGGGCCACCTTCGGACGCTGGCGAACAACGGCCCGACGCTCGACGAGCGCGAGATCATCGACGGCGGGTTCCTCGAACTCACCCGACTGGGCATCAAGCCGTGGGACGACGAGGTGATTCGCAACTCCCTCGTCGAAGTCGACGAGGCCATCCGCGTCGATACGCCGTACGGCCCGGCCTTCTACCGGTACAACGGCGACGGCTACGGCGAGCAGGGCGGCGACGAGGAGGGCGCCCCGTGGTCCATCGAGACGAAAGGGCAGGGACGGCTGTGGCCCATCTTCACCGGCGAGCGCGGCGAGTACGAACTGCTCGCGGGTACCGAAGACGGGCCGCTCGCCCCCGAGAACCTGCTCCGGACGATGGCGGCGTTCGCCAACAGCGGGCGGATGCTCGCCGAGCAGGTGTGGGACCGCGACCAGGAGACCGAGTACAACTGGGAGTTCGGCGAAGGCACCGGGTCGGCGACGCCGCTGGCGTGGAGCATGGCGCAGTTCGTCCGTCTCGCGCACGGCATCGACGCCGGAAGGCCCGTCGAGACGCCCGCGGCGGTCGAGAAACGCTACCTCGAAACCGAGCGACCCGATGGTCCCTCGATCCGCGTCGACACCGACTTCCGCGGCGACACGCTCCACGTCACCGGCAAAACCGACGCCGCGATCGTCGCGGTCCGAACCGACGAGGGGACCGCGCTCGTCGAACCCGAGGACGGAACTTACGAGGCGACAGTCGACATCTCCCACGGCGAGAACCAGATAATCGTCGCGGCGGCGACCGACATCGACCTCGAAACGGCGGGGACGACGGTGAAGCGATTCACGCTCTGAGCGACGAACACGATTTTCGAGATCCGTCGTCAAGGAGTCGCTGCAGGACGACTTTTGCGAGTCCGTAGCAGACGAGCGCGAGCGCGACGAAGAACAGCCAGTAAGTCAGTACGTCGGGACCGCCGGGAGACACGCTCACTCGCTCCCGAGGTCGGGTTTCGGCGAACCGTGACGCGCCTGCTTCTCGCGGACGTAGATGTACGCCAGAAAGGCGGGGATGCCGGGGAGAAACCCGGCGAAAAAGAGCGCCGTGACCCCGAGCGCCCACGCCGGGGCGTACGCCATCCCGTGGTTCTTCGCGTCGTAGTAGACGAACAGGCCAGCGCCTATCGGGAGGACGAGTATGAGGAAGATGATCATCAGTTCGGGGCCGCCCGGCAACGCACCGAACAGGGGAGTTGGAGGGGTCATCACCGACACGTTCACCACAGACGGCAAATATCGTTCGGATTCGGTCGGATATGTAACAGTACCGTGACCGTGTGTCACATACCCCGGGTACCGTTAAGTGACAGCCACCTATAGAGAGAACTGCGCCGCCCCCGCTGGCGTCCACACACGGAGGATACGACCCATGCCAAACTTCGAAATCCCGATCGATGCCGGCCGAAAGCGCACGCTCGGTCGCGCGTTCGGCGAGCGGGTCGGAGTCCTCCGCGTCTCACTCCTGCCGACGAACCGCGGCGGCAACTGACGCCGCCGACGTCCGTCGACGCGCCTCACGTTCGAGAGCGACCGGTCTCTCCGCCGCCGGTCCTCGCGCCGCTTCGGCCCCCGCTTCCGCTTCGCTCTCGTCGGCGCGACCGTCTCGTTTCCGACGACCAACCACGACTACCAGAGAACGATGTACACAACGTCACAACACCGCAGTACCGCCCAGACGACCACCACGGCCGACCCCACGTTCGGTGTCACCGTCGCGCTCGCCGTCGCTCCCCTGGTGATATTCGTCGCCCTGTCGTACGCGGCGTTCACCGCCGTCTTCGCCGTCGGCGTCCTGACGACGCTGGCCGTCTCGTTCGTCCGGCGTCGCCTCTCGGAGACGACCCGTCGCCGGAAGGCGGGGTTCGACCGCGCGACCCGTGCGTGAACGGGAACCCGCGTTCACTTCCGAGTCTCCGCCACGGACGGCCTTTTGTTTCTCACGCCCCTACTACCGTCACCGATGGCCGTCTACACGCGACGAAGCCGCGTCGCCGCACCGCTCGACGAGGTGTGGGAGTTCTACTCGCGAATCGAGGGGCTGGAAGCGCTGACTCCCGAGTGGATGGCTCTGACCGTCGAGGAGGTCCGCGGCCCCGACGGCGAGGAGAACCCCGACGTCCTCGACACCGGGACCGAGATCCGGATGGCGATGCAACCGCTCGACATCGCGCCGAAGCAGCGGTGGACCTCCGTCATCGTCGAGCGGGAGGAGGGCGACGCCTCGCCGTGGTTCCGCGACGAGATGGTCAGCGGCCCGTTCCAGAAGTGGGCGCACACCCACGAGTTCTACGGCGACGGAGAGGAGACGATAGTGTCGGACACCGTCGAGTACGAACTGCCCGGCGGCGAACTCGGCCGAAAGGCGAGCCCCGCTGGACGAATCGGCTTCGAGCCGATGTTCCGGTACCGACATCGGAAAACGAAACAACTACTGGAGTAGTGTAGAACGTCGCCGCCACTCGACGCCGGGACCGTCCCGTACGACTTTGTCGCGACGCGTCGACTGTCTCGTATGGATCTCTCCGTCGTCGACATCGACCACGTCGCCATCCGCGTTACGGACCTCGACCGCGCGCTCTCGTTTTACCGCGACCTGTTGGGAATGGAAGTTCGCGACCGCGAGCGGTTCGAGGCCGGAGAGGTGCCGTACGTCGCCGTCGTCGCCGGCGGGCGACACGTGCACCTCGTTCCGACCGACGAGGACGACATCGACGTCGGCGGCGAGCACATCTGCCTGCTGCTGCGCTCGAACGAGATGGAGACCGAAGCGGAGATCGAGACGCTGCTCTCGGAACTCCGCGAGGAGGGAGTCGAAGTCGAGGAGGGCGAACCGTACAAGCGCTATGGGGCCTACGGCCGCGACTGGGCGGCCTACGTCCGCGACCCGGACGGGCGACGCGTCGAGTTGAAACTGCACTGAGCACGTGCGACAGACCCAAGAGACCCGAGAGTTCGACGTCAGGCGTCGGCGACGGCGGCTTCGTCGCTCGGAGCGTCTCTGCCGCGCGCCGAGGCGGTGACGTAGATGCCGCCGAGGACGACGGCCCCGCCGGCGAGCGTCGCGGGCGTCGGCACCTGCGAGAGCAACACGAGCGCCAGCAGCGTGCTGCCGACGGGCTCGCCGAGCAGCGAGACGCTGACGACGCTCGATTCGAGGTGCGCGAGCGCCCAGTTGATGACGGTGTGGCCGAACAGCCCCGGACCCAGCGCCATCGCCGCGAACAGGAGCCACTCTTCGGCGGCGTAGTCGAACAGGGGGAGGCCGCGGGCGAGCGTCAGCGCCAGCAGGACGAGCGCGCAGACGCCGTAGACCACGGTGACGTACGGAAATAGCGCGACGCGCTGGCGCAGCGAGCGTCCGGCGAGCACGTATCCGGCCGCGGTGACCGCGCCGACGACGGCGAGCGCGTTGCCGTAGAGGGGGTCCTCGCCGACGACCGCGGCGCCGGTGAGAAAGTCGCCGAGCGACATGACGACCATCCCGACGAGTGCGATTGCGATGCCGACGACGGTCCGGCCGGTGACGCGTTCGTCCAGCAGCGCCCACGCGCCGAGGGCGACGAACAGCGGTTGCGCCTGCACGAGCGTCACGCTCGCGGCGACTGAGGTCCAGTCGAGGCTCTCGAACCACGAGGCGAAGTGTAGCGCCAGCGCCGCGCCCGAGACACCGGCGAAGAACAGGTCGCGACGACTTATTCGGGCGAAATCGCCGCCGTTGCGGGCGAGCGCGACGGGGGCGACGAGCGCGAGCGTGAACAGCACGCGGTAGAACGCTTTGACGAGGCTCGGTGCCTCGCTCCACGTGACGAGGATGGCGCTGGTGCTGACTGCCAGAATCGCGACGGCGAGTCCGGCCAGCGGCGAAACGCGGGCCTCGGCGTCGAACTGCACGTGACGCCCGACGAACAGCGGACGTTTACCGGTTGCGAATGCGGTAGTCAGAACTCACGTGGCGGAGCGTTTTCCGTCGTCCGCGTCCCTGTCCGCGTCAGCGTAGTCGAAGTCGTGAAACGGGGCTCCCCGGACCTCGCTCAGGATGTCGAGTGCGGCGGCCGCCCCGTCGCCGGCCGAGATGATCGCCTGTACTTTCTCTCCGCGAGCGACCCACCCGGCGGCGTAGACGCCGGCGACGCTCGTCCGGCCGTCTCTGTCGGCGACGACGGTACCGTCGGCGGTGCGGTCGCAGCCCAACTCGGCGGCGAGTTCGCGCGCCCGACCCGAGGCGAGGACGACGTAGTCGGCGGCGCACTCGCCCGCGTCGGTCGTGACGACGAACTCCGAGCCGTCTTTCAGCAGCCCCGTCACGGTCTCGTGTCGCCAGTCGACGCCGTAGCGGTCGACCTGTCGCCGCGCGCGCTCGACGAACGCCGTACCGTCGACGCCGTCGCTCTCGCCGACGCCGAGGTAGTTGAACAGCCGCGCGCGGTGCATCGGCGTCGCGTCGGTGTCGAACACGGTCACTTCGAGCCCGTTTTTGGCCGCGAACAACGCGGCGCTGAGCCCGGCCGGTCCCCCGCCGACGACAGCCACGTGTGTCATACGTGTACAGAGGTCGTAGACGGTGATAAGAACTCTCGGCCTCCCGCGTTACGCGACGGCCCGCAGCAGGACCTTGCGGTTCGAGAACGCGCGAACGTCGTCGCCGTCGAGTTCGATCTCGTACAGGTCGCGCGCCGCGTCGGGCGCGTTTCGAAATCGGCGTTCGAGTTCCGCACGGTCGGCGGCCGGAACGTCGGTGCGTTCGACCCACGGTCCGTATTCGAGACGCATCTTCGTCACCGCCGACTCGGCGACGGACAGGCCGACCGATTCGAATCGCTCGCGCCACCGCGACTCCGAATACAGCGAGACGTGCGTCGGGTCGCGGATGCGCTCTACCCCGTCGAGGAACGCCGCGAGGTCGTCGTCTTCGGGCGCGACGTTGTCCTCGAAGGCGAGGACGCCGCCCGGTTCGAGCACTCTGGCGACCTCCGAGGCGAACGCCTCGGGGTCGGGGAAGTGGTGGGCGGCGATACGACACGTAAGGGCGTCGAACGCGTCGTCCGCGAACGGGAGGCGCTCGGCGTCGGCGACGACGCCCGAGACGCGGTACTCGCGCGTCGCGGTGGCGACCATCTCCGGCGCGATGTCGGCGGCGACCACCTCGGGGACGCCCCCGTCGGCGAGCGCTCCCGCGGTGTGACCTGCGCCCGTCGCCACGTCGAGCGCGCGGTCGGCACCGGTGCACCACTCGGCGAGGGTCTGCAGGTCGTCGCCGTCGCCGCGACGGTGGACGTCGCTGTCGAAGTACGCCGAGGCCGCGCGTCCGAACGAGCGCGCGTTCTCGCGCTTTCGGCCCGTGCCGGCGTCCGACTCGGTGCGTTCGGTCATCGCTCGTCGGTCGTGCGGAGGCGTGAAAACGATGGGTGGTCGCGGCGAATCACCGGTGGTCGCGGGGGGTCGCTACGCGGAAGTCGACCGACGAATCAATACGGTTGGCTCGGCGAATCAGTACGGCTGACTCGGCGAATCAGTCGGCGTACTGCGGCCGTTCGGCGTACTCGATGGGGTCGCGGACGCCGACGTTCTGGAACGCCTGCAGCCGATAGGCGCAGGAGTCGCAGGTGCCGCAGGCGGGTTCCTCGGCGCGGTAGCAGCTCCAGGTGTGCTCGAACGGGACGCCGAGTTCGACGCCGCGGGCGGCGATGTCGGTCTTCGAGTCGTTCACGAACGGAACCTCGACCGAGACGTTCGTCTCGGGTTTCGTCCCCACGTCGACCATCGCCTCGAACGCCTCGAAGAACGCCGGGCGGCAGTCGGGGTAGCCCGCGTAGTCCTCGGAGTGCGCGCCGACGAAGACGGCCTCGCAGTCGGTGGCTTCGGCGTACGAGACGGCCATCGACAGCAGGTTCGCGTTGCGGAACGGGACGTAGGTGTCCGGGATGTCGTCGCTCTCGGTGTCCGCGTCCGCGACGGCCATCGCGTCGTCGGTGAGGCTCGACGCGCCGATGCGCTTCAGGTGGTCAGTCTCGATGTGCAGGAAGTCGCGCGCGCCCATCTCGTCGGCGAGTTTCCTCGCGCAGTCGTACTCTCTGGTCTCGGTCTTCTGGCCGTAGGAGGTGTGCAGGAAGTAGAGGTCGTAGCCGCGCCCCTCCGCCTCGTAGGCGGTCGTCGCGCTGTCCATCCCGCCGGAGACGAGCACGACGGCGCGTTTCTCGCTGGTGTCGTCGTCGGTCGGGGTCGAATCTGCGTTTTCGGAGTTGTCGGGATTCATCGGTGAGTGAGGGAGGGTTATTTTTCGGGCGCGTCGTTCCACAGATCGACGTGGATTCGGGGAGTGTAGCGGTAGCCGTGTTCGAGCGCCAGGTCGGCGACGGTGGCGCGCGTGGCGTCCAACTGTTCGCGGGTCTGCCCTTCGGGCATCAACAGCACGTCGTCGTCGTAGATGGGCATGTTCGACGCCTCGCGGAGGTCGGCGACCAGCGTCTCGATTTCGGGCATGTCGTCGACACCGGTGACGACGAACTTCAACTGGAAGTCGAAGCGGTCGACGAGCGTCGCGAGCGCGTCGAGGTCGATGCGGCGCTTCTCGTGGCGCTCGGTCCACTCGCCCTCACCCGTGGGGTCGCGTTCGGGCGTCGGCGTACTGCTCGCGAGTTTCGGGCTGATACTCGCCAGGTCGACCGGTGCGTCGGGGACGATGGTTCCGTTGGTCTCGACGGTGGTGTGGTAGCCTCGCTCGGCGAGTTCTTCGAGAAGCGTCGCCGACGCGTCGTGAATCAGCGGTTCGCCGCCCGTCAGGACGACGTGGTCGGCGTCGAACGACTCGATTTCCGCCAGAATCTCGTCGAGGCCCATCCACGCGTGGGTCGGCTCCCACGAGGTGTGATAGGAGTCGCAGAACCAGCAGCGGAGGTTACAGCCGCTGGTCCGGACGAAGACGCTCGGGACGCCCGCGAGTTTCCCCTCTCCCTGCAGCGAGACGAACAACTCGTTTATCGGGAGCGCGTCGCCGTCGGGGGCGTCGGCGGCGAGTCGCTCAGCGCCGCCGCGTTCGCGGTCGTCGACGTTCGAGGTGACGGGCATGGTCAGAAACCGCCACCACAGAGTTCGCTCGTCTCGCTCACCTCGACGGCGACGTCACGGACGGTGTCGGGCAACGCCTCGGAGAGCTTCTCCTCCAAGAGGACGCTCATCACTTCGGCGGTTGGCGGCGCGTCGAGAACGACCGTCGCGTCGGCGTCGCCGGCGGCGGCGAACGCCTCGACCAGCGGGTCGCCGTCTTCGAGGAGGAACATGTGGTCCCATTCGTCGATAATCGCCGTGACCTCGCCCTTGTCGACGACCCACCCCTCCTCGGTGAGCTCGCCGACGAGGCGGACCGAAATCTCGTAGTTGTGACCGTGCGGGCGGCTACACTTCCCGTCGTGGTGCATGAGACGGTGACCCGCGCTGATGCGGATGGGCCGGTCGCGGCCGATGTGGAGGACTCGCTCGCCGGCGCGGGAGGCGAGATCATCCGAGTCGTCTTCGAGTACGCTCCGAGTCATATCCGGAGAATATCGCTTCCAGTATAAATGCGTGGCGTCAGCTCGCCCGGAGGCGTTCTTCGGGGAGCATCTCCAGAGAGTTGAGAGTGGTGACAGAGGTGGCGAAGTGAGCAGAGGTGACGAAGTGAGCAGAGTCGACAAATTCGAGAATGCCCATAAATTTTGCAAAGTTCACGAATTGCACAGATCCCACGTCGTCTCAGTCGAGCGCCGGTTCGTGGTCGACGAGTCGCTCCCGCCACGCCGTCGGCACCGGCGTCGGACGATGGGTCTCGGGGTCGATGACGACCTGCGTCGTCTCGGCGGTGGCGGCCGTCTCGTCGTCCGCGCGTAGTTCGTACGCCATCGTGAAACTCGACTCGCCGAGGGTCGTCACCGCGACGGCCACCGTGAGATCGTCGTCGAACGTGATGGGCTTCCGGTAGTCGAGTTCGAGGTTGGCGACGACCATCGGGACGTCGTCGCCGGTGAAGCCGAGCACGTCGCGGAGGTAGCGGATGCGCGCCTGCTCACAGTAACTGGCGTGGACGGCGTGGTTGACGTGGCCGAGCGGGTCGAGGTCGCGGAAGCGGACTTCGAGGTCGATCTCGTAGGCGAACGCTGGCATCGGCGAGAGTCGTCCGTCCATCGGGTAAACGACGGCGATTCGGGTCGGAAGCACGACTCGAAACGGTCGGGATGCCACTCTCGGCGGCTATCTGTCGGGTGGTTACTCCGCTACTCGCGGTGGATGTCCGCTCGCCCCGTCCTCGTGAGCGAAGCGAGACCGAAGGTCGCGCAGGCCGTGCGGACGACTTTCGGGCCGTCCGCAGACGAAGCGAACGAGGGCTCGTGACGAGCGAAAGCGAAGTCACGGTGATTTGAACTCGGTCGTTCCCGTTCGCTCGCTCCGCTTGCTCACCTCCCTGCTCAAATCGGGTCGAGATGGACGTGTTACTGGTCACTTCGTTCGCAGGAGAGCAGTCCTTCACATTCAGCACAGATTCGCTTCGCTCACTAGTGCTGAAGTTCAGTCCGCTCTCCCCGATTTGAACGGGGGACAAGCCGATCTACAGTCGGCTGCTCTGCCAGGCTGAGCTAAGAGCGGTACCTGAAGATAGGTCGACTGTCGAACTTAAGAATTACTCATCGCGCTCGGCGAGCAACCGCTCGACGGCGCGGTCGAGGTCGCCTATCACGGCCTCCAGTTCGGGAATCGTCGTCCGGTTGTACTCGCGCTTGCTCACGTCGACGTGGTCGGGGACGATGCCGTGCGCTCGCTCCGAGCAGTCGGCGATACGTCGAAACAGCGGGTCGTCGTGCCACTCGGGCAGGTAGAGCTTCGAGACGGTGCTCTTCGAGAGGCTCGCCTTCCCCTTCCCACCGATGTCGCGCAGGCAACGCTGGTAGGGCGCGGAGTTGAGCAACCCGCAGAGCAGGTGCGCCTCCCGACGGTCGTCGGTGGCGACGAACATGCAGTGGTCGCCGGGAACGACCGTTTTCTCCCCGAGTTCCGGGTCGTCGACCGCCGAGACGACGACGAAGTGGGGTTTGAACCCCAGTCGACACCAGACGACCTTGTAGTCGGCCCACGTGTACGGCCCGAGTCCGAAGAGGTTGTAGAAGGGGCCGCCGTCGAACCACGTCGACGCCCGCGTGTCGAGCGTCTCGCGGTGGTCGTCGAGGTAGTCGTACGTCCGCGGACAGTCGCGGGCGAGCGCCGCCTCGTTCCCCTCGTTCGTCCGCCGCTGGGGGACGAGGTGGCGGTCGTAGCCGAACAGCCCGAACTTGACGACGTGCTTCGACCGGAGGTACGGGTAGACGTGGTCGGGCTCCAGCGCCGAGAGCACCTCGTCGTCGACGGTGAACACCGCCTTCGCGTCGTCTTTGAGTCCGTGGCGAATCTCGTGGGCGCAGGGGCCGAGCGCCGCTCGCTCGGCGTCGACGCGGACCCACGACTCCGCGGAGTCGTCGGCGTCGACGGGAGCGAGTCCCGTCGTCTCCGCGTCGAGCGTCCGATGCATCCCGTCGAGGGTGGCGAAAACCGGCGCGGCGTCGACGTTAGCGTAAGTGGCCTCGTCGCCGTCGCGGCCGTCGTCACGTGCCCGCCACGTTCGGAGACTCACCGGAAACTCGGTGTCGTCGTCGGCCGTGAACCGATACAGGGCCGCGGCCGCGCGCACCTGGTCGCCGAACGGCGAGAGGTCGCCGAAGTCCTCGACACGACGCAGCGAGAGCGGCCGGTCGCCGACGCGCAGTTGGCGAAGGAGTCGCCCCGCCGGACCGCTTCGCAGGTCGCGTTTGAGCACGAACGCCGCGTGACCGTTCGCTTCGAGATAGCGCTCGATGCAGACCCAGACGAACGGGACCGACAGGTCGTCGTTGCCGTGGCCGAGCAGTCGCTCGGCCCCCCGCCGCGGGAAGAGACCCAGTCGGTCGATGTGGCGCGAGCGCCACCGCGACCGAGCGCGGTCGTCGAGTCGTTCCCACGTCAACCACGGCGGGTTGCCGACGAGCACGTCGGCGCGGAGGTCGGTCGTCGGAGGCGAGCGGACAGGCTCTGCGACCGGTTCCTCGTGTAACCCCAGCGAGTCGCCGAGGTGGACGGGCAGTTCGACCGTCGGCGAGTCGGCAGCCGA
The DNA here is from genome assembly GCF_020097835.1 of Haloprofundus halobius. GTDB lineage: Archaea > Halobacteriota > Halobacteria > Halobacteriales > Haloferacaceae > Haloprofundus > Haloprofundus halobius. The sequence goes on along the minus strand of NZ_CP083666.1, from coordinate 959,923 downwards.
GAGAAGCGGCGTCAACGCGAGGAGGTACGCGAGGCGAGCACAGCGGACGGCGACGGGGTTGAGGTCGACGCCGACGACGGTCGACGTGATTCGGTCGAGCGCCTGCCGGGGTGCGAGCCCCGAGAGCGCCGCCCGTTTCCGGTCGATAGCTGCGGCGAGGAAGACGCCGGCACCGCACGCCGGATCCAACACCGTCTCGTCGGCGCAGTCGTCCGGAAGGGCGAGGTCGGCGAGACCGCGAGGCGTGTAGTACTCGCCGAGAGCGAGTCGCGCGCGCCGCGAGACGATTCGTTCGTACAGCGCACCCACGGTGTCGGTGTCCAACGAATCGAGTGTATCGGCGTCCGCCGATTCGACACGTAGGAGTCGCGCCGTGTCCTCGTCGCGGAGGTCGGTTCGGATCCGTCGGTGGACGGCGTCGAACGTCGGTCCGAAGTCGGCGTCGACGTCGACGTCGACGCAGGCGGGCGCAGGCGGAGACGCGCAGTCGACGTCGAACGCGGTTTCGACCGCGCCGACGAGACCCGAGACCACGAAATCGACGGCCAGCGCGTCGAGAAAAAGCGTGCGCTCGCCGGAGGTGAGCGCGTCTGCGACACGACGAGGGCCGTGCTCGGATTCCGTCGCCATCTCGGGCGTCACCTCCGCCTCGGATTCCGCATCCGGTTCGTCGTCGACCGCCGCCTCGGTGTCGGATTCGAAGATGCTTCCGTGATAGTGTCTCACGAACGCTACCCACGTGTTCGCCGCGTCGACGACAGCGGGGTCGTCCGCGTGGAGGCGCGCCCGCGCCGTGCGCCGGTACGCCTCGCAGAGCGCTTCGGCGGCCGTGAGAAGCGCCGCGGACGGACCCGATGCGCTCATCGTCGCGGTGACGGCTGCGCGAGCGGGTCAGCCGACCGTCCGGAGACGGGGGGCGAGTCAGCCGACCGTGCGAGCGGGTCGACCGACCGCGCGGAGACGGCGAGCGGGACGGAAATCACAGTTCTCGTGGACGGTCTCTCGGGAGCTACTTAACGGTAGCCACACGCGCCACGACGACCCGAGTGCAGAGCGTTGATTACGCCGCCGCACCGTCGGTTCGGCATGACCGACGAGCGACAGGCGACGTTCGGGTCCGACGGGAGTCTGCAGGCCGACACGCCGCCGGAGGCGACCGGCGAGAACGATTTCGGCGAACGGAAGGAGGAGAACGAGACCGACGGCGGCTACAGCCGATACGTCGTGTCGAGTCTGCTCCAGAAGGCCGTCCGGCGCTCCGACGAGGAGGTCGCCGCGTGGGCGGCGTGGGAGCTCGCGCGCTCGGGGTTCGGCTGGAACCTCTGGGACCGACTCAACCTCTACGTCGTCGAGGACCTCCGCGCCGGCGACGAGGTGGCGCTCACCATCGAACGCTACGAGGAACTCGCGACCGACCGGTGGTCGATGGACTCGTGGGAGGGTCGTCTCTGTGCGATTCACGCCGCGTTGGCGGCGGCGCGCGCCCCGTCGACGCGCGAGGCCTCGAACGCCGACGAGTACTTTCGCAAAGTGGCCGAAGAGCGCGCGGCGGCGCGCGAACGCGGCGAGAAACCCGCGCACGACTTCCCGGTCGGCGACCTCGAAGTCGGCGGCAAATTCGACGCCGTCTTCGACGGCCACACCGGCGAGGGCTCGAAACGCGGCCGCGGCACGGCGTTCTTCAAGACCCGCGGCGCGCGCGTCGGTCCCGAGGGCGAAAGCGAGTTAAGCGCCCGCTGGCAGCGACTCGCGATGGTGCTCGACGACATCGAGTATACGGAGGAGGAGATTCGCCGCGCCGTCGAACCGGTCGACCCCGACGCGCAGTGGGAGGAGCCCGAGGAGTCCTGAACCGCTCTTTCTCACCTACTCCCAGAGCGCGTACATGTCGTCCTCCGGCGGCGACGCGAAGAACTCGTCGCCGAGGCGGAGGCCCGTCGCTCCGGTCTCTCGTTCCACGGTTCCGATTTCGGTCGCGTCGATGCCTGCTTCGTCCAGCGCAGCGAGCGCGTCGTCGGCGACGTCTTCGGTGACGGTCGCGGCGAGTGCCCCCGAACCGAGAATCCGAAGCGGGTCGACGTCTACCGCTTTGCAGAGTCGTCGAGTCTCGTCGCGGACGGGGATGTCGTCGGGGTCGACCGAGAGCACGGCGTCGCTGGCCACGGCCATCTCGGTGAGACCGGCGACGACGCCGCCTTCGGTCGGGTCGTGCATCGCCGTCGCGAACGGCGCGAGCGCCGCCGCGTCGGGGATGACGCTGAGTTCGTCGAAGAACGCTGTCGCGTCGGCGACGTCCAAGTCGTCGGCGAAGTCGGACGCGAGCACGGCGGTCCCCTCGACGCCCGCGGCTTTCGTGAGGAGAACGCGGTCGCCGGGTCGTGCGCCGCCGGTCGGGACGTAGCTGTCGGCGGTCCCGGCACAGGTCAGCGAGAGGAGTGGACGCGAGAGCGCCAAGACCGATTCCGTGTGGCCGCCGACGATGGTGATACCGAGTCGTTCGGCTTCGGTGTCGAGCTGCGCGGTGACGGTGTCGAGCAGCGCCGGGTCGTCGTCGGGCAAGAGAATCGTGCAGGTCAACCACTCCGGAACCCCGCCACAGGCGGCGACGTCGTTCGAGACGATGGCGACGCCGAGCGTGCCGATTCGCTCCGCCGCCAGCGAGATGGGGTCGCTGCTGACGACGAGCGTCTCGCCGCCGACGCGCACGGCGGCGGCGTCCTCGCCGAACGCCGGGCCGACGAGCAGGTCGTCGTTCGGTGCGCCCGTCCGCGAGAAGACGTAGGCGGCGAGGTCTTCGGGCGTGAACTTGCCGGTCATGAGCCAAAATGCGGACGGACGGGTGATGTGTCTTCCCGTCGCCGACGGGTGAAGAGAGCGACGACGAGCCCGCGTTCGCCACCGACGGGCTAAAGTTCCGCAGGACAGAGACACGAGTATGTTACTCACACCCGGTCCGACCGCCGTTCCCGAACCCGTCCGCCGTGCGATGGCGCGCGAGCAACCGAACCCCGACGTCGAAGAGCGGTTCCGCGTCCGCTACGAGGACCTCACCGAGAAACTCGCCGAGGTGTACGACACCGATCACGATGTCGTCGTCCTCGGCGGCGAGGGGATTCTGGGGCTGGAAGCCGCCATCGCCTCGCTCGTCGAACCCGGCGATCGGGTGCTCTGCATCTCGAACGGTCTCTACGGCGACGGTTTCGTCGACTTCGTCGAGAGCTACGGCGGCGAACCCGTCCACGTCGGCGTCGAGTACACCGAAGCGCTCGACGTCGACGCCGTGAAGGCGATCCTCGAAAAGAGCGAGGAGATGGGCAAACCGTTCGAACTCGCGACGATGGTTCACTGCGAGACGCCGACAGGGACGCTCACGAACCTCGACCCGGTGCTCGACGTGCTCGACGACTATGGCGTGCTCTCCGTCGTCGACGCCGTCTCGTCGCTCGGGGGGACTCCCGTTCCGACCGAGCGAATCGACGTCTGTCTGGGCGGCTCGCAGAAGTGTTTCAGCGCGCCGCCGGGACTGACGACGGCCGCCATAAGCGATGAGGCGTGGGCAGCGATGGAGGCGCGGGATCCGCCGTCGCTGTACACGAACTTTCTCCCGTGGCGCAACGTGAGCGAGGGGTTCCCGTACACGCACCTCGCGGCCAACGTCGCCGCGCTCGACGTCGCGGTTGACCTGCTGTTGGAGGACGGTCTGGACGCGGTGTACGGTCGCCACGTCGCCGCCGCCGAAGTGTGTCGTGAGCGCGGTGCGGAGATGGGGTTGGAACCCTTCACCGACGGCGCTCGTCCGTCGCCGACGGTGACGGCGTTTCACGTTCCCGGCCGAGCGGCCACGTTGCAACAGCGGTTAGCCGACGAGCACGACGTGGTCCTCTCGACGGGGCTTGCTGACCTCGCGGACGACATCATTCGGGTCGGACACATGGGTTACGGGGCCGATATCGAGAAGGTCGACCGGGCGATGGACGCGCTCGAAGTGGTCCTCGCGTAGTCGGTTCGCGGAACTTGCTTGCGTGGTTAGGCGTACTGATTATATACTTGGCGCCCCTTCTCATTCCGGGAGCAAAGGTAGAATAATATGCCCGGGCAGTTCGACGGACCGAGAGACATCGGCTACGACCCCGCGAGGGAGTGCTACAGTATCGAGTACGACCGAACCCGAGACCCCCCGAGCATCGAACTCATCGTCGCGATAGCGACCATCGAAGACAGAGGCACCGACGAGGTTGAACCGCTGTACGAGACGATAGACCCCGACGCGCTCGACGCCATCTTTCGAGAGGAGTCGGAGGCCACCGCCCACCGGAACGGCCGCCTCTCGTTCGTCTTCAGCGGACGTGAGGTGACGGTGTGGGCCGAGGGTCGAATCGACATCGCTCTCACCGACGCGGAACGCGAGCGAGCGACCGCCGCAAGCGATGCGGACGGCCCCGAGTCCGAGGAACAAGACGGCGTGAACTGGGGCCGGGACCCGACCGGCACCGAGGAGAGTGAGGATACGTCGATGCGATGAACCGGGCGGCGTCGAGAGGAGAAGCACTCGGGGAAATTGTCAGAGAAACTCCCTCAGGCGACAGTATCTCGGACGGAATCGCCCGTTCGCGACGTTCGGGGACGACAGTCAAAGGACGCCATCACTCCTTGCCGCCGGTGGGCCACGCGCCCGCCTCGCGGACGCGGATCCCCTTCTCGGCGAGGTGACGGAGCTGTCGCTCGGCGAAATCCTCCTCGGGAGAGCCGCGGGTGGCGAGCACGTACATGACCGCGTTGCCGACGGGGCGCATCGTCCGGCCGGCGCGCTGTGCACCTTGCCGACGCGACCCGCCGAGACCGGAGGCGACGATGGCGATTTCGGCGTTCGGCAGGTCGATACCTTCGTCGCCGACGCGGGAGACGACCAGCGTCCGAAGGTCGCCATCGCGGAACTGCTGGAGCAGTCGCTGGCGTCGGTAGTGTGGCATCTCCCCGCTGATGAACGGGACGTCGAGCGCCTCGGCGACCGCCTCGCCCTGTTCGAGCCAGTCGACGAAGATCAGGGCTTTGGCGTCGAGATGTTTGCCGCGCAGATGTCTGACCTCGTCGACTTTCGCGGGGTTGAGCGCCGCGAGTGTGTACCGCTCGCGGCCGTCGGCGCTGCGGTACTCGTTCTCGGCCATCTCGTCGGTCCACGGGACGTACCGAATCTCTACCTCCGGTTCCTGGACGAAGCCGGCGTCGAACAGTTTCCCCCAGTCGGTGCCGATGGGCGGCCCGACGAGCGTGAAGATGTCCCCCTCCTTGTCGTCTTCGCGGATGGGCGTCGCAGAGAGACCGAGTCGGTGTTTCGTCTGGAGGTCGGCGCTGCGTCTGAACACCCGACTCGGGATGTGGTGGACCTCGTCGTAGACGATGAGCCCCCACGCGCGCGAGTCGAACAGTTGGCGGTGGCGGTCCATCCCCGCGGTCTGGTAGGTGGCGATGGTGACCGGCCGAACCTCCTTTTTCCCGCCGTGGTACTCGCCGATCTGGTCGGCCGTGAGCGTCGTGTGCTCGAGCAGTTCCTGTCGCCATTGGCTCGCGAGTTCGCGACTCGGCACGAGCACGAGCGTCTCGCCGCCGACGGCCGCGAGCACGCCCATGGCCGCGATGGTCTTGCCGCTGCCCGGCGGCCCGACGAGGACGCCCGAGCGCTGGTCGACGAACCGGTCGACCCAGTCCCGCTGGTAGTCGCGGAGGTCGACGGCGAGGTCGGTTTCGAGCGGGTCGCCGGTGTCGAGGTCCCGTTCGTCCTTGACGGGGTAGCCCGCCTCGTAGAGGATGCGCTTGATGGCCGCCTCCTCACCCTCGCGGACCCAGCTTTCGGTGTCGGAGATGGGGGCGTGGAGGTGCTGTTCGGAGAGTTTCTCGCGGGCGACGTTGCCCATCAGGTCCTCGTTGACCGCTTCGAGGACGACGTAGCCGTCCTCGTGCGTTCGCAGGGTGAACTGGTGGGCGCGCTTCCACTGGCGCTCGGCCCACTCCTCGAGATGTGGCGAGCGTCGCGGCAGCACCGACCGCATGCTTCTGAGGAGCCCCTCGAACTCGTCGAAGGGGGCCTGCCAGATGTCCTCGGTTCGAATCGTGTAGAGGTAGCCGCGTTCGTCGGCGTCGCCGCCGGTCGTGTCGACGAGGTGGGCGAACTGCGACAGTTGCGCGCGGGTGTACTGTTTCGGTCGGTCGACGACGATTTCTCGACGTTCGGGGAAGACGATGACCCGCTCGCGCGTAGCGACGTCGCCCCACTGCGTCGGGTACCAGACGACGGGGTCGGATTCGACGTCGACGCGCTGAACGGTTCCGGCGTCGGCCAGCGCTTCGAGCGCGTCGGCGGCAGTCGCCTGCGGGATGTCGAGATGGCGAGCGATCTGTTGGGCGGTGGCGAGCGGGCGTCCCTCCGTCTGTAGCGCGTCGTAGAACGAGTCGAGGGTGACGGGGTCTTCAGTCATCTCGTCGACCGCGGTGGCTTCGGCGGCTTCGATGATTTCGTCGTCCGCTGCGTCTTCGGCGCCGGTGGCGCGTTCCGGGGAAGAAGCGTCCGTCTCGGGGTCTGACGGGTCCGTTTCCGCGGTTTCGCGAGCGTCGTCCCCGTAGTCGTCGTTCATCGTCCGGGCTACGGACGCGGGCGGAAAACCGTTTCCGACTCCGGTGGTGTCGTGGATGAGTCGTCTCTGGTATGCGGATGGGTCGTCTCTGGTGTGCGGACGGGGGAACTACACGAACGACGGCGCGCGACCGCTGGCGTCGATGTTCGAGGACACAGAGTCGGCGTAGAATTCGAGGTTGTCCAAGACCGGAGCCCGTCCAGCGGAGAGTTCGAAGCGGAGTGGATGGTCGGAGAACCGGTGTTAACCGGGCGGCAGTTCGTGAGACGACCGGGACGAAAGGCGGGTATAAACCGATTCGATGTCGACTCGGCCGATCCAACTGGGAAGCTCTTCGAGCGAGCGGTATCCATCGAGATACGTGTACTCGAACGGCTTCGCCTCGAAGTTTCGGAACGCCTCGACGGGGTGCTCCTTCGCGACGGCGATGAACATCCGGCCGTCGGCGTCGACGTGCGGCGTCAGCTCGTACTGCAGATACAGCGCGCTGACGGCGAGCGCACTCGCCAGCGGAACCGGACCTTTGGTCAGTTGCCACGTCACGTCTCGGTCGGTGTACTCGACCGTGGCGACGTATCCGTCGGCGACGCGGAAACATTCGACTACCGTATCCGCATTGCGCCACCGGACATCGGTTCGTGTGAGCCAGACGCGTTTCCACGGGTGGGCTGTTCGCTCCGGCGAGAGTCGGGCCCCGGCCCAGTTCGCGCCGAGCCGAACCGTCTCGCGGACGGGTGAGGTGACTCGCCGGAGTAGTCGCCGTGTTCGTGTCGCCGTTCTCCCCAAAGCTGGCGTTCGCATGATGTGTCTTTTCGGTCCGAGAGACGTCCGACGTGCTTCGGCCTGAGAGACGCCCGCCGTTCTTCAGACTGTCGTCCGTTCGAACGTGCCCTGAGTAGTTATATCCCCGCTTGTAGAGCCTCTAAGCAACTATCTCGCTGGTTTAAACGTTAAGAGAGGGAGTATGTGTAGAGCGGGATCAAGTGTGAGCGCTGGGGCATGTGTAGAATGGAAGTATGTGAAGAGTGGGAACCTGTGTGAGCGCTGGAGCATGTGTAGAATGGAAGTATGTGAAGAGCGGGAGAGTGGGATGCCGCCGATGTGATGGTCGAACGACGAGCGAACGAAACGAAGGGGGAGTCGTCGCGATACCCTCAACTCGGTCGGCAGGCGATCGTGAGCAACTGCCGCTTCGACCGGAATCGACCGTTGCAGGCGCAGCAGTAGACGTGGCCGTCCCCCGGAGCAGTCGTGAGACGGTGGTCGCCGACGTCGAACGGGCGTTCGACGATTCGGGGGCGAATGCGCGAGGGTATCCGACGCTCGGGGTCGTCGCTGAGCGCCGCCCGAAGGCGAATCGTGTGAACGTCGTCGGATGTCCAGCGGTCGGCGGCCATCGCCTCCTCCCAGTCGGCGATTTCGGTCCACGCGGTGACGACGACGGGTGAAGTCGTCTCCGTGTCGCCGACGACGACGAGGAACCGAACCCCGTCGCGAACGAGTGCGAATCGCCATCCCTCGGTCCGATTCCACCTAAGCTGTCCGTATTTGATCGCGTCGCTCACGACGGGAAGCGAGACGTAGCGACCCGGCTGTCGCAGTCGCTCTCGGAAGTGGTCGGTGAGCGCGTAGAGAGTCGGGTCTCTGAGCGGAGGGTCGTGTGGCGTCCGTTTCGAGCGGATGCTCGGCGATTCGACGAATTGACCGCCGTGTCGAGTGGCCACTAATAGCACGTATCTTCGGCGTCGTTATTGACTGTTACGCCCATCAGCACGGCGCGAGACACAGTCGAGAGAGCTTGTAGGGGAGTAGAGTGGACGGTAGGCGTACCGAGTCGAAAGCTATCGTCGAACCGAAAACTGTCGTCGAATCGGGTCGAGAGAAGTCGAATCGAATCAGGGCGGTTGAATTGGGGCGGTTGAATCAGGTCGCGTCGTCGAATGGGTTTGGCTCAGAATCGATGATTCGAGCCATGTCGAGTTGGGTTTTCGAGTGTCCGCGGGAGGCTTCGTCGAACTTCCGGTCGGAAACGCCCCCAACGCGATGCATTGCCACACCGGGTTTCCGGTGAATCGAGTTCCGCACTACGTTTCCGATGCACAGAACTCGTTTTGCCCCCTCCCTGGTGTCGGCCGATCGAGAGAACCGGCTCACGTGAAGCGGGAAGCGATGGACGTCACGTCAAGGACGACACCGGATTTCCGGTGAATTCGTGTGAGGTTTGCAGCGAATCGAGGGGAGAAACGTGGAGATAGGGTAGAAACACACCACGTTTCCGATGAAAGTCCGGGACTCAGCAGACGTAGCGAATACGCCGCGGCGTCTCCGGAGCGCTATCGAGAGAATTCGGGTGTTCGAGAGATTCAGATGGGAGACACCGTGTTTCCGGTGAAATCGAACGTTCTCTCCGATTAACGTGGACTATTCCAGTACGCTCACTAACTATCCGGTGAAGGAGTCGAGCGAGTGAGAGAGAGAGAGAGTCACACTACGTTTCCGGTGAAACGTGGGAACTGGAGTGTGGACCCTCTCCGCTCCGGACCGTCGAACTGCATCGCTTTTTGGTCGATTCGAAGCTCCAGCAGTCATTCGTGTACGAACGTCCAGTCGGGCGCGGACACACCACGTTTCCGGTGAACGCCATAAATCGAGCATAGCGTCGGCTCAAGCGCGCAAATCAGAGGATAAACGACCATATTTTCCGGAATCTGTTGTCGGGGATTACTGTCTCCCGACGCAAGGATACCAATTGATTTATATCATAATCCGGTTAATAGTCCATTAAACTGGTCGCAGATATTTTAGAGTGAGGTCGCGAACGAGCGGCACCGGAACCGGAGGCTGGAATAATCATACAGGCTCGTGGTTCGACTGTTTCTCATATCGACTCTCTGCCTCGAACGTTTTCTCGTACCGACTCTCTGCCTCGACTTTCGACTGAGGATTCGCTTTGTCTGGGGATTTCTCGGGGAACGAACCGATCGAAGTGTGTGGGCCGTGTGAACTCACCTGAAACGGTGCGGTATCTCGCAGTTTCTCGTGTGCGTGACGCAGTTTCTCGTGTGTGTGAGCCTCCACAAATGGTTGGATGAGTCTACCGCGGATGGCTGGAGGGGTCACCTCGTTTCCGGTGAACCTGAACCTCTGTTTCGCCTGGACACTCCCCCACCTTCGAGCCGGTTCACCGGAAACGTGGTGTGTGTGTCGACACTCCAAAATGAGAAACCATTTCACCGGAAACGTGGTGTGGTCGGGTATGCCGGACGCAGGGGACGACCTCTTCACACGCGAGGACCCGATATTCGCCAACAAGGAGTTACTCGAGATCAGCCACCTCCCGGGAGAGGGCCGCATCGTCGGACGCGACGACGAGATTTCGGACCTCGCGACGGCGGTCAATCCCGCGATCTTCGGACAGAGTCCGAGCAACGTCCTCATCTACGGGAAGACGGGGACCGGAAAATCACTCTGCGCGAAGTACGTCTCCCAACGGCTCGTCGAGACGGCCAGCGAGGAAACCGTCAACGCGACGTTTGCGTACGTCGATTGCGCGCAGGACACGACCGAGACGCAGGCGGTTCAGACTATCGCTGACAGCGTCAACCAGTCGGAACTCACCGACATCAAAGTTCCCGACAAGGGCCTCAGTACGGCGACGTACTACAAGCGCCTGTGGCGGATCTTGGACGTGACGTACGATGTCGTCCTCATCATCTTAGACGAGATCGACAAATTGGAGAACGACGATATTCTCATGCAACTCTCGCGTGCGGGCGAAGCCGGAAAGATCGAGAACTGTAAACTCGGCGTCATCGGTATCAGCAACAAAATTCAGTACAAAGACCGGATGGACGAACGCGTCAAGAGCAGTCTCTGCGAGCGCGAATTCGTTTTCCCGCCGTACGACGCCAACCAACTCCGCGATATCATGGACGCGCGCAGCGACGCCTTCCGCGACGGCGTGCTCGACCCGTCGACGATTCCGCGGGCGGCGGCGCTCGCGGCGCGCGAACACGGTGACGCACGGAAAGCTATCGACATCCTCCGATACGCTGGCGAAATCGCGCAGTCGAACGGCGCGCCGACGGTCAAGGAAATCTACGTCACGCAGGCACGCGAGCGCGCGGAGACTGACCGGTTCCGCGAACTCATCCGGGGGTCGACACCGCACTCGCGATACGTGCTTCAGGCGCTCGCGGTTCTTGCGCTATCGAACCAGCGAAAGGACGGCTTCCGCACCAGTCGCGTCTACGAGATATACGAGAGTATCTGTCGGCAGGAGGGGTCGGACAGTCTCTCGCTGCGTCGGGTGCGCGACCTCCTGAAGGAGCACGCCTTCCTCGACATCATCGAGCAGTCGAAACACAGCGGCGGAAGCGCAGAGGGTAGCTACACGAAACACCAACTGCTGGAGAACCCGGAAGTCGTCAAAGAAGTGCTCACCGAAGACGGGGAACTGTAGCGTTTCGCGGTGTTTTCGAGCCGACTGGAGGGCCGAATCGGATCAACGAGAGGCAACTCCGTTCGGGTCAATGTGGGAGATGTGTATATATTTTATTGACTCATACATATATATTAGAAATAATAAAATGTGATCGAACCGATCACAGACGCCGGCGCGGGGTCTCGCTGCGTTATCCTCGTGTCGGCTCCGGAGAAGTCGTCGGTTCGATCTCCGTCGCCGTCGATGCACGCGATGAGGTTCCCCCGGTCGTACGCGCCGAGCCACGCGTATCCGTCGAAGACGGCGAGACCCATCTCGACCGGTGACGGGGAGAGATAGAGGGTGAACTGGTCGAGTTCGTTGGCTCTCTCGAACGCCTCCGGGTCGATCTCGGGAGAGGCCTCCAGCATCGACGCGTCGACGACGAGTTCCATCTCGGTCTCCGGGCCGATGACCTCCGCCGCCCCGTTGAACACCCGACTGACTACGGGAGAGATCCCGTAGTACGTCTCCACGGGGTCGGAGCCGAGCACCGTGAGATAGCGGTCTATCGGTGCGTGCGGGTTCTCCGCGGTTCCGGTGGTGACCGTCGCTCGTCGGAGGAGCTGGTGTGAGAGTTCCGCGAGCGAACTGTCGATGTTTGCGACGCAAGGAGCCAATCGCTCCGCATTCTCGCTCGCTTCGACGAGGTCTCGGTACCGACTCAGCATGAGTCCCCCGTCGAACGTGAGGTGGTACCTGTGAGAGCGCTTTTCCACCCAGCCGCGGTCGACGAAGTCGGAGAGCGCCCGTTGAACGGTCTCGCGCGTGCACGGACACGTCTCCGCGAGTTCTATCGGCCGCTGTAGCGTCCGATGCAGTTGTTCGAGCACGGAGACCCTGCTCGCCGACCCGACCAGAAACGCGATATCCTCGCGTGCGGTTATCGGACCGACTGTTTCCGACGCCCACATATGACGGTTCTGTCCGTCTCGTAGACCGGTTCGCGCACGTGTGTCGAACCGGGGCAGTTCTTCGCAGAAACCCGTCCCGGAGAGGACGGCTCTGGTGTCGCCGGAAGCTCTAACCCAGAAGACCGAGGTTCTGAATCCGCTCGACAATCTCTTCGACGGCGGTCTCCGCGTCGTCGGTCCGCTTTCCGCCGGTGATGACGATCTTTCCGCTTCCGAAGAGCAGGATGACCACTTCAGGGTGGTCCATCCGGTAGACGAGGCCAGGGAACTGCTCGGGTTCGTACTCGACGTCTTCGAGGCCGAGACCGATGGCCAGCGCGTTCAAGTTGAGGTTGTGTCCGAGGTCGGCGCTCGAAACGATGTTCTGGACCGTGATCTCGGGGCTCTCCTCGACGGGGATGCTCAACTCTCGGAGCTTCTCGAAGATGATGCCGAGGGCTTCGTGGACGTCGTCTATGCTCTTGGCTCCCGTACAGACGATTTTCCCGGAGCGGAAGATGAGCGCGGCCGCCTTCGGATTCTGCGTCCGGTAGACGAGGCCGGGGAAGTTGTCGGGGTTGAAGTCGGCTCCGGGGAGGTCTTCCGCGAGCGCCTCCAGGTCGAGCTCCTGTCCAATACCAGTCGATGCGACTACGTTCTGAATCTCGATTGAGTTTGCCGGCGTCGTCATTGTTCGGTCTGGATTCCTCGCCCCGGCCTTATAAACCGACACGAATCTTGTCTCACACATACGTGCGAATGATAATATTACTATCGTGTCTGGTCTCGGTCAGTCGCCGCGGACATCAACCGACTCTCTGATAGAAATTGAGAGTTCGCGTGAAGACGTCTACCGTGTTGGACGGTAACTCGAATTTGTCGTTATTTTTCGGATATAGGACCGAATCAACACCCTTAAGTTCTACGTGCCGCTCAATAGGAATGCAGCAAGACGCGATATGATTCGGTGGCCGTTCGACCCGGTCACCAGTCACGGACCGCCGATGGGATTCGACGGGTTTATACCCGTCAATCGCATCGACTTAGGTCCGAAGGAAATGAGGATTCCGCCCCTGCGGTCCGCCGTACAGACGGAATCTGATGTGAGCCAACGTAGTTCGGTGACACCCGACCGACCGACGGTCCCGTCGCCGAACTCGGACCATGCAATACCTATAACGGTGATTCGCTCTCGTCAGAGAGCAAATCCCGCCACGCCCCCCGAGTCTCTGACTCGGGAGCATTCCGGTTGATCCTGCCGGAGGTCATTGCTATCAGGGTCCGATTTAGCCATGCTAGTTGTACGAGTTCAGACTCGTAGCGGATAGCTCAGTAACACGTGGCCAAACTACCCTACGGAGAGCGATAACCTCGGGAAACTGAGGCTAATAGCTCATACCGTACTCGCGCTGGAATGCCGAGTACCACAAACGCTCCGGCGCCGTAGGATGTGGCTGCGGCCGATTAGGTAGACGGTGGGGTAACGGCCCACCGTGCCGATAATCGGTACGGGTTGTGAGAGCAAGAGCCCGGAGACGGAATCTGAGACAAGATTCCGGGCCCTACGGGGCGCAGCAGGCGCGAAACCTTTACACTGCACGACAGTGCGACAAGGGGACCCTGAGTGCGAGGGCATACAGTCCTCGCTTTTGTCGACCGTAAGAAGGTCGACGAATAAGAGCTGGGCAAGACCGGTGCCAGCCGCCGCGGTAATACCGGCAGCTCGAGTGATGACCGCTATTATTGGGCCTAAAGCGTCCGTAGCTGGCCGCGTAAGTCCATCGGGAAATCCATCCGCTCAACGGATGGGCGTCCGGTGGAAACTACACGGCTTGGAGCCGGAAGACCCAAGGGGTACGTCCGGGGTAGGAGTGAAATCCCGTAATCCTGGACGGACCACCGATGGCGAAAGCACCTTGGGAAGACGGACTCGACAGTGAGGGACGAAAGCTAGGGTCTCGAACCGGATTAGATACCCGGGTAGTCCTAGCCGTAAACGATGCCTGTTAGGTGTGGCACCCACTACGAGTGGGTGCTGTGCCGTAGGGAAGCCGCTAAACAGGCCGCCTGGGAAGTACGTCCGCAAGGATGAAACTTAAAGGAATTGGCGGGGGAGCACTACAACCGGAGGAGCCTGCGGTTTAATTGGACTCAACGCCGGACATCTCACCAGCATCGACAGTAGCGATGATCATCAGGTTGATGACCTCTATGCTGAGCTACTGAGAGGAGGTGCATGGCCGCCGTCAGCTCGTACCGTGAGGCGTCCTGTTAAGTCAGGCAACGAGCGAGACCCGCATCCTTAATTGCCAGCAACACCCCCGGGTGGTTGGGTACATTAAGGAGACTGCCGTGGCTAACACGGAGGAAGGAACGGGCAACGGTAGGTCAGTATGCCCCGAATGTGCTGGGCAACACGCGGGCTACAATGGCCGGGACAAAGGGTTCCAACCTCGAAAGAGGGCGGTAATCTCAGAAACCCGGTCGTAGTTCGGATTGTGGGCTGAAACTCGCCCACATGAAGCTGGATTCGGTAGTAATCGCGTATCAGAAGTGCGCGGTGAATACGTCCCTGCTCCTTGCACACACCGCCCGTCAAAGCACCCGAGTGAGGTCCGGATGAGGCTACCACACGGTAGTCGAATCTGGGCTTCGCAAGGGGGCTTAAGTCGTAACAAGGTAGCCGTAGGGGAATCTGCGGCTGGATCACCTCCTACTGACCCGTGACCACCCCGACGTGGGTGGCACACCTTTCATTGCGCGCGTCCGAGATCGCTGACGACCCGTCGATCGGTCGGGCACCTCAGAACTACGTTGGCTCCACAAAGACGCTCCTGCTCTTCACGACCGAAGAGCAGGAGTGGGCCCATAGCTCAGTGGTAGAGTGCCTCCTTTGCAAGGAGGATGCCCAGGGTTCGAATCCCTGTGGGTCCATACTCGGACCTGATTCGAGAACCGTGTGCCTTAAGTGGCAGACGCCACTCGATTCAGATCCGAAGCAAGACCGATGCACCACCCCGTGCAAGCGCGGGTGGGAAGGGTTGAACACGCGACCATTCACTCCGGCGCGTGTCATGAAACCGTGTGTACGTGCAATCCAGACGTCCACTGGACCCGTTCGTTTACTCGAACGGATTACAGTGTCCATCACTATACCATCGTATGGCTACTTTGCCATCTGGTGGATAGCTCGGCTCGAGAACCGACGAAGGACGCGCCAAGCTGCGATAAGCCTCAGGGAGCTGCATGGAAGCGAAGAACTGAGGATCTCCTAATGGGAATCCCTTCACAATTGCCTTTGCGCAATAGGGAACGTCGGGAACTGAAACATCTTAGTACCGACAGGAAAAGAAAGCAAACCGCGATGTCGTTAGTAACGGCGAGTGAAGACGACACAGTCCAAACCGAAGCCCTCACGGGCAATGTGGTGTTCGGACTGACCACCATCGACCAATCATCGACGAGAAGTCTTCTGGAACGAAGCGTGATACAGGGTGACAACCCCGTATCGTCGACGAGCGGTCGTGGGTCAAATCCAGAGTAGCGGGGGTCGGATATCCCTCGTGAATGTGGCTGGCATCCTCAGCCAAGACTAAACATTCCTCGAGACCGATAGCGAACAAGTAGCGTGAGCGAACGCTGAAAAGCACTCCGAGAAGGACCGTGCAATAGAGCTTGAAATCAGGTGGCGATGGAACGACGGGGCATGAAAGGCCCCTCAACAAACGACCCAGGAGCGATCCTGCAGTAGAACTTGAGGGGAGCCGATGTCGCGTCGTGCGTTTTGAAAAACGAACCAGAGAGTGTACCTATTCGGCGAGTCTAACTCGATTATCGAGGGAGGCACAGGGAAACCGATACGGCCGCAGCCTTATGGCCAGGGCCACCGTCTTCAAGGGCGGGGAGCCGCGTGGGTACGACCCGAAACCGAGTGATCTACACGGGGGCAAGGTGAAGCGTGGCGAAAGCCACGTGGAGGCCTGTTAGAGTTGGTGTCCTACAATACCCTCTCGTGACCCATGTGTAGGGGTGAAAGGCCCATCGAACTCGGCAACAGCTGGTTCCGACCGAAACATGTCGAAGCATGACCTCAGCGGAGATAGTTCGTGAGGTAGAGCGACCGATTGGGAGACCCGCCTCCGAGAGGAGTCGGCCTCCCTGTCAAACTCCGAACTTACGAACGTCGTAGAAGCTGGGAGTCCGGTTTGCGGGGTAAGCCTGTGAACCGTAAGGGAGACAACCCAGAGCTGGGTTAAGGACCCAAAATGTGGACTAAGTGCAATCGAAGATAGTCTCGAGCCCTAAACAGCCGGGAGGTGAGCTTAGAAGCAGCAACCCTCTAAGAAAAGCGTAACAGCTTACCGGCCGAGGTTTGAGGCGTCGAAAATGATCGGGGCTCAAGTCCACTTCCGAGACCCGGCGGTACTCTTATAGAGTAATCCAGTAGGTCGGCACTCTGAGCGGGTGGAAGCACGGGTGAGAACTCGTCGTGGACCGCTTAGTGACGAAAATTCTGGTCACAGTAGCAGCGAGAGTCGGGTGAAAACCCCGACGGCCTAATGAGCAAGGGTTCCTCGGCACTGCCAATCAGCCGAGGGTTAGCCGATCCTAAGTCCTACCGTAACTCGAATAGGACAAAAGGGTAACTGGTTAATATTCCAGTGCTATCACCACTCAAAGTCGACGCCTGGGGGTAGATCGAGCCGGACAGTCGTCCGGTCGAATCACCAAACTCCGTGGAAGCCGTCATGGCACGAAGCGGACGAACGGTGAGACAGCGCAAGTCGATCCAACCTCGGGCCCGTGAAAAGACGAGCGTGATATTCGTACCGAGATCCGACACAGGTGCTCAGGCAGAGAAAGCCAAGGCCTGTCGGGATAACCGACGTTAGGGAATTCGGCAAGTTAGTCCCGTACCTTCGGAAGAAGGGATGCCTGCCCCTCACAGGGCAGGTCGCAGTGACTCGGACGCTCCAACTGTCTAGTAACAACACAGGTGACCGCAAATCCGCAAGGACTCGTACGGTCACTGAATCCTGCCCAGTGCAGGTATCTGAACACCTCGTACAAGAGGACGAAGGACCTGTCAACGGCGGGGGTAACTATGACCCTCTTAAGGTAGCGTAGTACCTTGCCGCTTCAGTAGCGGCTTGCATGAATGGATCAATGAGAGCGTCACTGTCCCAACGTTGGACCCGGTGAACTGTACATTCCAGTGCGGAGTCTGGAGACCCCCAAGGGGAAGCGAAGACCCTATAGAGCTTTACTGCAGGCTGTCGCTGGGACGTGGTCGCTGATGTGCAGCATAGATAGGAGTCGTTACGCAGGCACCCGCGCTAGCGGGCCGCCGAGACACCATTGAAATACTATCCGTCAGTGACTGCGACCCTCACTCCGGGAGGAGAACACCGGTAGCCGGGCAGTTTGACTGGGGCGGTACGCGCTCGAAAAGATATCGAGCGCGCCCGAAGGTTCTCTCATTCGGGTCGGAAACCCGAAGAAGAGCGCAAGAGCAAACGAGAGCCTGACAGTGACATTCCCAACGAGTGTCGCTGACACGAAAGTGTGGTCTAGCGAACCGACGAGGCCCATAGATGGGGCCCGTCGATGACAGAAAAGCTACCTTAGGGATAACAGAGTCGTCACCGGCAAGAGCACATATCGACCCGGTGGCTTGCTACCTCGATGTCGGTTCCCTCCATCCTGCCTGTGCAGAAGCAGGCAAGGGTGAGGTTGTTCGCCTATTAAAGGAGGTCGTGAGCTGGGTTTAGACCGTCGTGAGACAGGTCGGCTGCTATCTATTGGGGGTGCGAGGTATCTGACGTGAACGATCGTATAGTACGAGAGGAACTACGATTGGTTGCCACTGGTGTACCGGTTGTCCGACAGGGCAGTTGCCGGGCAGCCACGCAACACGGGGTAAGAGCTGAACGCATCTAAGCTCGAAACCCACATGGAAAAGAGATACCATCAAGGTCACTCGTAGAAGACGAGTTCGATAGACTCGGGGTGTACGCAACGAGGCAACGAGTTGTTCAGCCCGCGAGCACTAACAGACCAGCCATCACTCATACCGCATGGGTATAGAGGTTTTCAGACGCTGCATTCGTTCGAGAACTCGAACGGGTCCAGGCGTTAACTGGATTGCACGTACATTACGGTTCAAGTAAGCCCAAGACAGTACGTCTTGCAGACCGACTTTGGAAGAAAGAACGGTTCGAGTCCGTTCGTCGGCGTTAAGGCGGCCACAGCGGTGAGGCAACACCCGTACCCATCCCGAACACGGAAGTTAAGCTCACCAGCGTGAACGCAACTACTGGAGTGTGCGAGCCTCTGGAAACACGTTCTCGCCGCCTCTCCTCATACTTCATTCATCGCCCACCGAGCGACAGCACCGCTCGGTGGGCAAACTCCATTTCGAACCGCTGTGGCTATATTTCGTCGTAGCTGAACACAATCATCAGACCACCGGCACACTTATCTTTCTATCCCGCACGACATGGATAAGGAACATCACTATGGGTGACTCTTCGGCGTCAACGGCCGTTCGTTCGGGACTCCACCTCCGCAAAGGAGGGGACGAGGCTCCGTTACCGTCGGCGCTCACCCAGAGCCAGTCGGTCGATGTCGTCGCCGTACTGACCGAGACGACGCCCGACGAGTGGGTCGACCGATGGCGAACGGAGGTCGGACCGGACCCGGCCGGACACACGATTCTCACCGTCGACGAGACGACCCGGAGCGCAGCGGCGTCGACGTCGAACGGACCACTCTTCGGCGGCATCTCAGTAACGACCACGGCCGCGCCGGTGTCGCCCGACGTCGTCGCCGACACCCTCGAAACCGCGCTCGCGCGCCCGGCCCCCGAACGGGAACTGTTCGTCTGGGTGGAGTCACTTGCGCCGTTGTCGGCGGGTGAGTCCACGATTCCGCTGTTGAAAACCCTCCGAAAGCTCCGCGAGAGCATCACCGTGACCGCGGTCTGTCACACCGAGACGGGGCCCGTCGACACAGCCGTCGCGGACCTGTTCGACAGCGTCGCCGTCGCCGAACCGGTGTCGGCCCGCATCGACCGACTTCGCGCGGAGAACCCGACGAACTTCGGTTATCTCCGTCGACACTGGCGAGACACCAAGCGCGCGATCGACCAGTCGACCCGAAGCTACCCGCAGGCCCGCCAACTGCACGCCGACTTGGGAGAGACGGAGACGACGCCACAGAGTCTCGGCGTCGCCCTGCAGGCGCTCGTCGAACTCGGCGTCATAGAACTGTGGAACGACACCGTCGGGTCGAACCGCTACGACCTAACCACGTACGACGCCGAACTGCTCGACGCAGTCGGTGAGTCGTTGGCGAACGCAGAAACGGAGTAGTTACGTCTCCGTCGACGGCGCGCGAAGCGACTCGTCGACGACGGTTCCGCCCGGTTCCAACGTCACCGTTCCCAGAGACACCGTCTCGCCCGTCGGCGTCGAGGCGGATATCTCGCGGAGCACTGTCTCCTGGTCGAGGCGCTCCCAGACGACGCGTTCGACGAGTCGCTGGAACTCCTCGGGGTCGGTCCATCCCGAGTCGATGTCGGAGGGGACGCGGACGACGAACTGGAGGTCGGTCTCGGTGACGTGGATGCCGACGCCGAACGTATCGCTCATGCGCGGTCGTTCGTCGGAGAGACACAAAGAGCCGTTGAACCTCGGCGGCGCGGAGCGGAGGGCGGTCGGTGACGCGTTCTGCTCTTCGTGTATGTACGACAGTTTCACGCATACGCGACGCGGGTAGAACGGTTTTTGGGTGTCGCTCCGCCAGAACGACCAATGAGTTACAAAATCGGTCTAGTGGGGAAGCCCTCGGTGGGCAAATCCAGTTTCTTCAACGCGGCGACGATGAACGACGTACCGGAGGGCGCGTACCCCTTCACGACCATCGACCCGAGCATCGGCGAGGCGTACGTTCGCGTCGACTGTGCGGCCCCGGAGTTCGACGAGACGTGCACCCCCAACACGGGATTCTGTAGCCACGGCACCCGCTACGTGCCGGCGAAACTCGTCGACGTGGCCGGTCTCATCCCCGGCGCGCACGAGGGGAAAGGACTCGGCAATCAGTTTCTCACCGATCTCAACGAGGCGGACGTGCTCGTCCACGTCGTCGACTTCTCCGGCGAGACCGACATCGAGGGCGAGGCGACGGAGGGCCACGACCCCCGCGACGACATCGACTTCCTCGAAGACGAACTCGACATGTGGTACCTCGAAATCCTCGAAAAGGGTATCGAGCGCTACCAGGGCGGCTACGACGGCGACGAGAAGCACATCGAGGAGGACCTCGCCGAGCAGATGAGCGCGTTCAAGATCGACAAAGACCGGATGAAACAGGTCATCCTCGCGGAGGGTCTCGAACTCGACCCCAACACCTGGGACGACGGCGAGCGCGAGTCGCTGGCGCGCGAGATTCGCAAGCGGACGAAACCGATGGTCATCGCAGCGAACAAGATGGACAAACCCGTCGCGCAGGCGAACTACGAGGAGATAACCGCCGACCCCGACTACGACCACCTCACGTTCGTGCCCGCGAGCGCGCACGCGGAGAAAGCACTCAAGAACGCCGACGAGGCAGACGTCGTCGAGTACGACGCGGGCGATTCCTCCTTCGAAATCGTCGGCGACGTCTCCGAGGAACAGGAGGCGGGCCTCGAACAGATTCGGGAGTTCGTCGAGGCGTACGACGGAACCGGCGTACAAGCGGCGCTCGAATCGGCGCTGTTCGACGCGCTCGGCTGTATCGCCATCTTTCCCGGAAGCGCCAACGGCAAGAAGGACGAGAAGGGCGTCTTCCGCGACTGTTTCATCCTGCCCGAGCAGTCGACGACCGAGGACTTCGCCTACCGCCTCCACTCGGACATCGGCGACGGACTGCTCCACGGCGTCGACTGTCGGAGCGGTCGCCAGATCGGTTCGGGCCACGAGCTCGGTCACCGTGACGTCGTCGAAATCCTCACGACGAACTGAGCGGTTCGACGCGAGACGGCGAGGACCGAGTGAACTGGCTGGTCGACCACCTGTGAGCCGAACGAACTATCTTCCTACCGTCGAATTGTTTGCTCGATGGTGCGCAAGCAGCTGGAATCCGCTCGCACCGCCTCGCTTCAGGAGGTACTGGACGCCCTCGACGACCCCGACTGCCGGACCATCGTCCGGCAACTCGACGACGCCATGACCGCACGACAACTCTCCGACGCTTGCGACATCCCCCTGTCGACGACGTACCGCAAACTCGAACGGCTCACCGACGCGTCGCTGCTGGACGAACAGACCGAGATACGCAGCGACGGCCACCACACGACGCGATACTGGGTGTCGTTCCAGTCGGTCGAGATACGTCTCAACGAGCGCCGACGGTTCGAGGTGGGGATAACTCGGCGTCCGCAGTCCGCCGACGAGCGCCTCGCGGACCTCTGGTCGAAGTTCGGAGGGAGACGTGACCGACCCGACCACGCTGGGTCCGCTCGTCGTCGCGCTCAAGACGCTTACACTCGTGTTGGGTGGGCTCATCACCTACTTCGCGTACAAAGCGTACCGACGGACCGGGGCGGTGGCGCTCCGACTGCTCGCTATCGGGTTCGGCATCGTCACCCTCGGGTCGTTGCTCGCGGGTGTCGCCGACCAAGTGCTCGCGACCGGACAGATGTACGCACTCGTCGTCGAGAGCGGTCTCACCGCTGTCGGCTTCGCGGTCATCGTCTACTCGCTGTACGTCGACTGAGGGATGCGACGGATGCGTCTCGCCACCGACGCCGCCGCCGACATCGACGACGTCAGCCGATGACGTTCGACGGTCGATGATGTTCGACGGCTGTCCCGTCGGTATCACGCGGCGACAGTCGACGGAATCAGTTTGTTCTTCGAGAGTGTACCGGCGTCCATGGTTTTCGATACGGTGGCGTCCGCGCTCGACCTCTCCGCGGAGGATCGAGACGGTGTGGCGGCGTGCGTCGCGCTCTGCGAACTCGCCGGTATCGTCCCCGGCGTGTTGACTCGAAAGGAGATCACGAGTTGGTACGCCGAACTGGAGCGCCCGCAGTCGACGCCCCCGGGGTGGGCGTTCGCACCGATCTGGACGTTTTTGTACGTCACGATGGGCGTCGCGCTCTATCTGGTGTTCCGCGACAACGCCCGGTCAGTTCGCGGACGGCAGGCGCTGTGGGCGTTCGTCGCTCAGCTACTGCTCAACGCCTCCTGGACCCTGGTCTTCTTCGGCCGCCGGTCGATTTTCGGCGGACTGGTCGTCGTCGCGGGTCTCTGGCTGTCGCTTCTGACGACGCTCGTCGCGTTCGCTCGGGTGAACAAGCGCGCGGCGCTGCTACTCGTCCCGTGCTTCCTGTGGGTGAGTTTCGCGACACTACTGAACGCTCGACTCTGGCGACTGAACCGCTCGTAGAACTCGTGGCCGTCCTGTAGTCGACTCCGTTCTCGCTTTCGTCCGTCCCCGTCTTCGTTCTCGTCTCTCGACGCCGACCGACGAACTGCGCGTCGCGATGGCGGGTCGAACGAGACGAACGACGCGACGGAGGCGGCGGATACGGCGAGTACGACGAACGAATCGGATCCGACGAACACGACGGACGCGATTAGCGCGACTGACACAATTGTCACGACTGTCTCGTGTCAATATTGAATATACTCTCGCGGGATGGTGAATATGCACGTGTCCGACAGGCACGGTCCGACGGTCGGCGCCGCCGCACCCGCCTCTGATGCGGTCGGCGTCGGCCGCCGTGCCCGTCCCCGCCGACGCCCCTCCACGCTGCTCGTCGCAGCGCTTCGGACACGTGCCGGACCGCGGCGGCGACGTCGCCGGTCCGCCCCTCTCCGGGGGTTCGCGCGTCCGAGTCCGACGCGTAGGTCCCGCTGACGTTCGCCCCTCCACCCGGGTACAGTCCCCCGCTGGCGCCCGGTTTTTGTACGCCGACATCTCCATCGCCCCTGCCGACCCCCGTCGCGCAGTTTTCGCCGCCGCTTCCGAAGATTGATTACCTCGTTTCCGACACTCCGCACATGGACGGTATCCGCGACATGCGGTCGGTGCGTCGGGTGCAGATCGCACCCCTCGGCTACGAACGCGACCGCGTGTTCGTCCCCGCGACCGAACTCGACGCCGACCGCCTCTACCTCCTCGTCGACGCGGCCGCCGACTCGACGGTGACCTACCACGAGACCCTCCGCGACGACCTCGTGGATGCGGGCATCGAAATCGAAGAGCGAAAACTGCGCCTGCACGACGTCTACGACGTGATGGGGGTGACGACGACCATCGCGGCGAAACACGCCGACGACGAGGTGCTCGTCAACATCTCCAGTGGGACCAACGTCGCCGCCGTCGGCGCGGCCATCGCCTGCATGACGACCCACGCCGCCGCCTTCAGCGTCGAACCCGAGGCGTACGGTCACGACATCCGCGAAGCGCCGCTGACCCGCGGCGTCGTCGACATCGGCGAACTCCCCAACTACCCCATCGAGTCGCCGACGCGCGAACAGATAGCCGTCATGGGCTACGTCCGCGACCGAACCGATCGCGGCTACACGGTCCACAAGCGCGACCTCATAGAGTTCGCCGAACGCGAGGAACTGGCGTTTATGACCGACACACCGACGGAGAACCGACAGTCGAAGTACCGACGCCTCGACGCGCACGTCGTCGACCCGCTGGAGTCGAAGGGGTATCTCGACTGCCGGCGTGCGGGCCGTAGAACGCTTGTTTCGCTTACTGAAACCGGCGAGAGCGTCTATCGAGCGTTCGAGCACAAACTCACGTACGACTGAGTCACCGGTCGGTGACGACGGCGCGAATCGGAACGCTCACGACCGAAGCAGTCGCGGCGGTCGCCGATCTCCCGCCGAGACGGTCGTCAGTCTAATCGGGCGTTAGCCGGTGACGACCGGCTAAACGTACGATTACACCGGTGGGCAGACGACCGCTCGTGGAGACTGACCGTCGACGGCTGCCGTCTCAGACTCTGCCGCCTCGGCGCGTCCGTTCGCGTTGGCCGAATCGATCGGCGGTGTAGAAGGTATCCGATATCTAACAGTATCCTCCCGAATACACTACGCGAGACTGGGACGAGAAATATCGATTTTCCCCGTTGAACGCAAAATTTCAAGCGAGAACAATATTCAAGTTGCTTCATAACAAAGGGAGTATTTCGCCTCCAGAGTACCGAGGATGGTACGTAAATCAGAGACGGTACGAACGCTCCTCGTCGGCCTCGACGCCGCCTGTCTCCCCGTGCTCGACCCGCTCTTCGCCGACGGCGCGCTCCCGGCGCTCCGCTCGGTGTTTCGGGAGGGAACCGCCGGACCGCTGGACTCGCAGGTCCCGCCGTGGACGCCGAGCGCGTGGCCGTCGGTGTACACCGGTGTCAACCCGGGAAAGCACGGCGTGTTCGGCTTTCTCACGTTCGAGGGGTACGACTGGGACGTCGTCAACGCGTCTGACGTGAAGTCGCGGACGCTGTGGGAGTATCTCGACGAGTGCGGCCTGACGAGCGTCGTCGTCAACGCGCCGGTCACGCATCCGCCGCCGGAGATCGACGGCGCGGTCGTCCCCGGCTACGTCGGCCCCGAGGAGCCAGACTGTCACCCGGCGGGGCTGCTGGAGGAACTCCGCGATGAAATCGGCGCGTACCGAGTGTACGCCCCCGCCGACGGCGACGACTCGTTGCAGTCGCGAATCGAGACGTACCGCGAGTTGGTACGCATGCGCGGCGAGGCGTTTCGCTACCTCGCAGGGCGGTTCGGTCCCGATTTCGGCTTCGTCCAGTTCCAGCAGACCGACACCGTGTTCCACGAGTGTCCCGGCGACGAACGGGCGGTTCGAGCCGTCTACGAGGCGGTCGACCGCCAACTCGCCGAGATACTCGACGCCTGTGACCCCGATACCGTCGTCGTCGTGAGCGACCACGGCATCGGCGAGTACCACGGCGGCGAGGTGCGCGTGAACGAACGGTTGGCGAACTACGGCCTCCTCGAAACCCGCCGCGGCGGCGACGGAATGCCGTCGTGGAACCGTCTCGCGACCGAACGACTCCGCCGAAACGAACCCGTCGACGGGGACGGCGACGTCGACGGCCGCATCCGCAACCACGCGACGGCGCTCCTTTCTGCGCTGGCGGACGTCGGTCTGACGAGCCAACGACTCGGTCGCGTCCTCTCGCGGCTGGGTCTGGCGTCGTTCGTCCTCCGACGCGTTCCGTCGTCGATGGTTCAGGCTGCGAGCGAGCAGGTCGACTTCCCGGCGTCGACGGCGTACATGCGTTCGCGCATCGAACTCGGCGTGCGCGTCAATCTCGCCGGTCGCGAACCGGACGGCGTCGTCCCCGTGAGCGAGTACGAGGCGGTCCGCACTGCGCTCCTCGGCTGTCTCCGATCGGCGACGACCGACGACGGTGAGCCCGTGTTCGAGCGCGTCGCCCGGCGGGAGGCGTTCTTCGAGGGGCCGTACGTCGACGAGGCCCCGGACGTCGTCGTCGTGCCGACGAACTACGACCACTTCATCACCGCGAGACTCCGCGGTGAGGAGTTCGATCCCGACCCACAGGAATCGTGGAACCACAAGTTCGAGGGCGTCGTCGCTCTCGCGGGCGACGCTGTCGACGCGACTGCCCCGCTGGTCGGCGCGTCGGTGTTCGACATCGCTCCCACGGTGCTCTCGACGCTGGGCGTCCCGTACGACGAACGAATGGACGGCGCTCCGCTGGCTCCCGTGAAGGCCGTCGGGCCCCGGGCGTACCCGACGTACGAGGCGGAGACGAAACGGGCGACGGCCGACGGGACCGTCGAAGCACGACTCAGCGAACTCGGCTATCTCGAACGATAAACGATGGCACAATCGACCACTCCACCTACTGACCCGATAGAAAAACGCGGCGTCCGCGTCGGTCTCGCCACCGACGACGACCTCGAACGCTGGAACGACCTCGCCTCCCGGTCCCCGCACGGAACCGTCTACCACCGCCTCGAAGCGCTGGAGGTACAAGCCGCCCACGCCGGCGCGGAACTCTTCCCGCTCGTCGGCTACAAGGGTCAGGAACCGGTCTGCCTGTTTCCGGTGTTCTCGCTCTCGAAGGCGGGAATCCGCGGCGTCTTCTCGCCGCCGCCGGACCTCTGGGTGTCGTATCTCGGGCCGGCGCTTCTCAACTTCGAATCGCTCAAACAGCGACGTGCCGAGAAACGTCACCGTCGACTCGTCGAGGCGGCGTTGGGGTGGGTCGACGAGACGCTCGACCCGAGTTACATCCACTTCCGGACGGCCTGCGGCTACGACGACCCACGTCCGTTCGAGTGGAACGGTTTCGACGTGACGCCGCGGTACACCTACCACGTCGACCTCACGCCGGGACCGGACGCGCTGCTCGACTCGTTCAGCAGCGACGCCCGCCGGAACGTCCGCACCGACGCCGACTACACCGTCGACGTCGAGGGCGTCGACGCCATCGAGCGCATCGTCGAGCAGGTTCGTCGCCGCCACGAAGAACAGGGCGAGTCCTACGCCGTCACACCGGCGTTTGTCACCGATCTCCACCGTCGACTGCCCGACGGCTGCGTCCGCCCGTACGTGTTCCGCGCCGACGGCGAGTTCGTCAGCGGGATGGTGACGCTCGCGCACGGCGACACGGTCCACCGTTGGCAGGGCGGCGCGAAGACCGACCACGACCTGCCGGTGAACGACCTGCTCGACTGGCACATCATGCGGGACGCGATGGAGCGCGGGGAGACGACGTACAACCTCGTCGGCGCGAACAACCCCCGGCTCTGCGACTACAAGGCGAAGTTCGCCCCCGAGGTGGTTCAGTACCACAGCCTCGGGCGGCGAAACGCGGGACTGAAAGTGGCCGCGAAGTTCTACAAGCGGTTCATCCGGTGACGACGCTCGCCTGACCGTCAGTCGCCGTCGTGCTGCTTCCGTCAGTCGTTGTCCCGCGTCGTCGTCGTGCTGCTTCCGTCGGTCGTCGACCCGCTGCGGCGTCGCGAGACGAACCCGGCGACTTCGACGCCGACGAGTCCGACGAGTCCGACGGCGCCAACGAGAATGGCGAACAGTTCGGGAATCCCCATCCACGGCGGCGTGATGTACATTAGGCCGTTGAGATACTTCCCGGGAATCTCGTTCTTGAGACCGATCCAGAACTGCTCGTCTATCGAGGGGTCGCGGGAGCCGATGTCGGCGGACTGCGCGCTCGGACCGCCGGCGGACTCGTCGCCCGTGCCGAGGCGTTCGGACTCGTAGGGGAACGCGATGTTGACGCTCCAGACGATCTTACCCTGCTGGTTTACCTCGAAGACGCGGTTGCCGTTGGAGTCGGAGATGAGCGTGTTGCCGTTCGGCAGGCGGTCGGCGTCGCGCGGCCACTGCATCCGCGCGTCGCGCCACGTCCACGACTGCTCCCACTCGCCGTCCTCGCGCTGGTACTCGATGACGCGGTTGTTCTCGGAGTCGCCGATGATGACCGCCGGTCCGCCCTCCTCTTCGGGGATGTAGTCGGGGTTGTGCTGTTCGTTGAGGGTGTCGTAGTTGTCCTCCTCGCCGAGCGTCCAGTCCTCCTGGACGCCCTCACCGGGTTCGACGAAGATGACGCGGTCGAGGTTACGCGGACTCAGCATGAACCGGCCATCCTCCAACACCTCGACGTCGTTCATGTGCGTCCAGTCCTCGGCGTACGGCCCGCCGTCCTCCTCGGTGTCGTACTCGTCGCTGGCGTTCCACGTCCACGTGATCTCCTCGGTCTCGGTGTTCACGACGAACATCCGGTCGAAGAGGATGTCGGCGACGGCGTAGTGCGTCTCGTTGATGCGGTCGCCGTCGTGCCAGCGCGAGGAGTGTTTGCCGGGCGTCTCGGCGGAGTAGACCGTCTCGGTCTCGCCGGTCGTCAGGTTCACGCGCTCGATGCCGTTCTCCGTACAGGCGTTGACGCCGCTGTGCGCCTCGACGTACGTGTCCAGCGTCTCCTGGTCGACGCCGAGTTCGGAGGCGTCCCACTCGTCGGGACACTCGTCCGGTTCGAGGTGGTCGGCGTACAGATACTCGACCGTCGCGTCGGTCCCTTCGACGGGGTCGACGTCCCAGTACCGCGTGTGGGTGTCGTTGTAGTACAGCGTCGACCCGTTCGGGTTGAACGCGACCAGTTCGGCGCGCGCCCGCGGTCCGTCGGCGCTCTCGCCGCGCCAGGAGTTCGAGTCGGTGGCGACGACGGTGATGCCGTCGGACTCTGGTGCGATTTGGGCGCTCGGGTCGACGACGCTGTCACCGTCGAGGTTGCTCTCGAACGTGGACTCGGTCGCCGACGACGCGTATCCGAATCCGACCGCGAGTACGGAGAGTGTGATGAGGGCGACAAAGACAACTCGGAGACTAATCCGTCCGGCCATGGATAGGTCATCGGGGAGTGGTGATTTATCCGTTGTGCCCATTCTCTCCGACTGGGGATGGATTACGGCCGAGAACGCGTCTACTCGCGGACACGTCGGCGTTCCGTCTCCCGATTCAGAACGAAAAATAGTGTGGTTCGACCGCCTCGATTTCGGTGTCGACCGCAGTCGACACGTCGTCTTGCGCGCCGGTTCTACGCCGAGGCCATGTTCCGACAGGACTCCGCACAGTCGCGGAGCACGTCGGCGCACACCTGGCAGTGTTCGTGGTCGTGTTGGGCGCACTCGTCGGCGCACTCCTCGCAGGCGTCGGCACAGACGGCGGCGAGGTCGTCGCTGTACGACGAACTCCGCGCCATGAATCGTGCGTGCATCGACGCCACGTCGGCGACGTCCCGGCAGAGACGGATACACCGCTCCATCCCTTCGCCCTCGTCGATGCACTCGTCGGCGCACCACTCGCACGCCTGTGTGGCTTCGAGGCAGTTGTCGAGGCAGTCGCGCTGTTCGTCGGACAGATGTGTGATCTGTTGAAGCGCCATGCACAGTATGGTCAACGTCGACATTTTAGCCTGTTCTGCTTATGGGAACAACATCGCTGCCGGTTTCGACTTTCGCTCTTCCGCTCGTGCGCTCGCCGAACTTTCTCTTCCAAACCGGTACGGCGCGGACCGGTTGGATGGGTCACGCCACTGGGTCACGCCACGGGCGGGTCCGCTCTTCGCCTCGGTGTTTTCCACCTCGGCGTTCCGCTGCGCCGGTGTTCTCCACTCCAGTATTCTCAACTCTCGTGTTCTCCACTCCGGTGTCCCACCGCTCGACGCGTTTCGATTATACAGAAATGTTGATAAACCTGAACTATCAGCGAACGTGGTCACCACAACTGCTTAGGGCTACCACCGAGACTACCGTGTATGAGAGTATCTGGCGGTCCGTGATAACATGACTGATTACGCAGACGATCTCGGAGTCTCTTCGAACGGAGCAACCGAAGAGTCGTATCAGACGTTCTCCGCCGCCGGTGAATCGGTCAGCGAAGCAGTAGTCAGGGCCGTTGCGACGACGACCGACTGCGACCCCCTGGAACTCGACCAACTGTACGGCGTGGTCGACCCCGACGCCCTCGACGACCTGTTCACCGAGAGTACGACGGGGTCACCGCCAACGGAAGGACAGTTCATCTTCTCGTTCAGCGGCTGTGAAGTCATCGTCTCTCCCGAAACGGTCGCGGTACGACCGCTCCGCACCGGTGCGGACAACGTAGGCGACTGAGTTTCCGCATTCTACTGACCTCTCCTCTACGCTCACGAGTATGCGCGGACGCGAGACAACCAACTAAATCGACGCCGACGCGAGCGATTTCGACGACGCGAATCATACCGATACGAGCGACTTTAACGACGCGAACACCCGCGCGACCCAGAACGCCGCCGTCCCCGTCGGTTCGGTCGGGTCCGTCCCGGCCGCCACTTCCCGACCGTCGTCGTAGCCGTCGCCGTCGGTGTCGGCGTCGGTCGGGTCGGTCCCGAGGTCCCGTTCCTCGGCATCGGAGAGTCCGTCGTCGTCGGTGTCGATGTCGCCGTCGTTACTCTCGTCGTCACCGTCACTATCAGTGCCACCGCCGCCGTCACTCCCGTCGGTCTCCCCGCTGTCATCGGTCTCGTCGTTACTGTCGGTCTCTTCGTCGCTCTCGTCGTTCTCCGTGGGCGTCGACTCCGCTTCGACGTCGGCAGTAGTCGGGTCCGTCCCCTGTCGTCGTTCCTCGCCGTCGGGGATGCCGTCGCCGTCGGTGTCGGCGACGAACGGATGCGTCCCGGCCGCCCGCTCCTCGGCGTTCGTGAGGCCGTCGTCGTCGGGGTCGTCGCCCGGATACTGGGTGTAGGCGTGCGGTCGGTCCGAGACGTTCGGTGCCGCCGTCGACTGGACGTGTCGGTCGAGGTCGGCCGCCACCGACTCGTTTGAGACGTCGACGACTATCGCGCGGAACGTCTCGTAGTCGACGGTCCCGTCGTGGGCGTTCACCCGCTCGAACACCGTCGTCAGCGTCCGCTCGCCGTCGGTGGCGCCGTGAATCGACGCGTCGAGCGACGCCAGCGTACGTGTGCCCTTCCGGTAGGGCACGAGGGGACTCGACCAGTTCGACGGGGAGGAGAGCACGGCGTCGGCGTGCGCTTCGGTGCTCACCGTCGCCCGAAACCGCTCGAACGGAACGTCTCCCGACTGAAGGGGGAGATAGCTGGCGTAGTACTCGGCGCTCGCCTCACGGAACCACTCCATCTCGGGCGTCGTTCGGAACGACTGCCGCAGGTGGACGTACTCGTGGACCCAGACGTTCGCGCCGGCTTCGACCGAGGCGTCGTCGCGGACCCACGCCGTCTCGCCCCCCTCGAAGCTCAGTCCGCCGGCGGTCGTCCGGACGTGCGCCGAGGGAATCGCGAACAGGTACGCCCGGTCGTGGTCGCCCGCCGGCAACCGCTCGGCGGCCGATGAAACAGACGCGAGCACCGCTGACGGCTCCGACGCCATCGACGCCGCCTCGGGGACGACGAGCGTGACTCGCTCGCCGTCGACGCTGCGGTTGTACGTCTCCACCGGGCCGAGATACGCGAACGTCGGCGTCGCGTAGCCCGGCCCCTCGACACTTGTCGGCGTCGAGACACCCGTCGCTCCGGCGGTCGTGCCGCGGATGGAGGGGAGGAACCGACGCACGTCGACGGCGGCCCACGCCCCGGCGTCGACGCCCGCGCCGCGGTGGTCGAGGGTCGTCTCGCTCACCGAGCGCTCGAACGTCAGCGTCGGCCGCCGACTCTCGCCGGTCCACCGATAGACGCCGGGTTCGACCCGCTCGAACCCGTTCGCCTCGACGACGGTGACGTTCGAGGGCGCGTCGAACCGGAGTTCGAGCGCGGATGTCTCCTCGGCGAGGCGGTAGGTCACCTCGGCGGTCACCGTCCCGGAGTCCGAACCGTTCGAGAGGTGAACCCGTTGTTCGACGCCGACGCCGTCGACGGATGCCGCGGACGCCGCGTCCGCGGCGGACGTCCCGGCCACCGATTGGTGTGGTGCCGCGAGGGCGGCCTCCGGAGACGACGACCCCCCGGCGACGCCGACGCCGGCCGACGAGACGAGGAGAAGTGCCGCGAGGAGGGTGACGACGGTCCGTCGAATACGTCCGATCACGACCGTGATATCGGCGGATGTACACATCAGCGTTTTGTTGCCACCGCCCGGGACTGTCCCCGGCGGCAGTCGTAGTCGATTCGCGAGTTATCCGCGACCCGACCGGTTCGAAATCAGACGAAACGTCGATTTATGCCCGTGCGCCCCCTGAACCGAGTGCGAACCGATAGCCCCCAGAGCATCTCGCCTCGCCGAAACACACCAGGGCGACACATGACATCGACACCAGACACCTCCGACGCACCGACCGAACCGCCTTCGACGACCGTCGACGAACGCGACGTGCGCGCGCTCACCGAGACGATGTTCGTCGAAAGAGAGGCCCCCGACTTCTACCGCGTCCGGACCCAGGCCGGCCGCGAGTACGTCGTCGACACGCGCGAACCCGCCTGCACCTGCCCGGACTTCCAGTACCGCGACGTTCGCTGCAAACACGTCCGACGGGTGCAGTTCGAGGTCGGCGAACGCGACCCCGACTCCGTCGTCGACGACGTGCACACCGCACTCGACCACCTTGACGACCGACTGGCGGCGCTCGCGACCCGACGCGCCGAGTACGTCGGTCTCCTCGCGGCGCTCGAACGGTTCGACAGTCGCTGACTGCCGGTACTCACGCGCGAGTAGAGTGGGCCTGCCCGCTGCCGACGTTCATACGACGCCCTCTTGGCGGTTACTCAGATCCCGCAGATTGTAGAATGTGTGAGAATTCTACAATTTGTACACCACGTACAAATCGTGTTGGCGATCCCGTTGGAACCTTTGCGTACTGGCAGAATTCAGCTGCTGAACACGGAGAACGTGTGCAGCAGCGCGACACCGGCAGATATACTTCGTCTCTCCGAGGGGTTCTCTTCGGCAGTAGCTGAAGGCGGAACGGTTCCGAGACCCGTCTACATCGAATCCAGACACTCAAAATTGCCGAAATTGGACTTATGAGTGTGTGGAACACAGCGGGTGGCATGGTCGATGCTCCGGAGCGGCCTGACTCGACAGGTGGCCTGCAACGAAACGTCGAGGTCTTCATCAAGACTGCTCGCCCGCCACCGGCGGAGGTGCTGGAGCTGGAGTTCGTCTACGAGGCGCTCGCCCGTCCGAGACGACGCTATCTCTGCTACTCGCTCTTATCCAGTTCACGGTGGACGCCCACGGAGTTGGCCACGAAGCTCGTCGCCTGGGAGCGGGATATCCCCGAGGAGAACGTCGCTGAGTCCAACCGCGACGAGATGTACGTCTCGCTCTACCACACCCACGTCCCGAAGCTCGTCGAGTTGGACATCATCGAGTTCGAGGACGACGGTGACGAGGAAAATATCATCGCGGGCGAGAACGCCGTCCAGGTGCTCGCGGCTCTGCAGGGCGCCGGAGCGAGTCTCGACGCGTTACAGGAGACGCACGCACGGAGTGACTACGAACAGGAGTAACCCGATGGACGAGAAGCAATCGGATTCGAGTTCCAGAGACGACACCAACCAGCATAGCAATGAAACCATCTCCCCCACCGAAACGGTCGATACACTAACGCCGAGGGAATCATCCGACGAGGGATGGACCTTCGTGACACAAGCTCACTACGACCCGACCGAAGCCCGCGATCTGACCACGGTAATCATAACTGCAATCGCGGACGCCGAGGACGTCCCTATCGTCGACATCAGAGACCCGCCCCTCTACGAGGTCGTCGACGTCGAGGCCATCGAAAACGCCTTGTTTAGCCCTCCGGAGGCCAATCGGGATAACACGCACTCGACCGTGGGGTTCCGGTTCAACGAGTACGAGGTGAGTGTCGAGACCGACGGTTGGGTAACCGTTTACAGACGCTCCGGGAGCGCAGCGGCTGACGAAGAGTAACAGAGGCGCAGTTTCGATTCTAATCGGCGGAGCCGGTGAAGCGGATTTACCGCGGTGTGAAACGAGTCGCACCGGGAGGTTTTCGGTCAGAGCGGGTTCGGACGGAGAGTGTTCTCGAAATCACAGGCTACTCGGTGGCGGTCTGGACTCTCGAGACGGGCGCAAAACAGTCGTTCGAGTTATAGCTCTCCGCGCCGACCGTACCCCACTTCGGCATCGGCGGCGAACGGACTTCGCTCGACCTCGGGTTTCTTCTGGTCGACGACACCTCTGTAGGCGTCGAGTCCGGCGTTGAGCAGTTCCTCGATCGCTCGTTCTTCGTTGAGGAACTCCTCTTCGGTGAGACGGTCGAACTGTGCTTGCTTGTCGTTCGGGAGCGTGATTTCGATCTGCGCCACGTGCTCTACGTGAGCGCACCGACGGCGTTACGATTGCGCCATAAGAGATTGGGAAACCGTCAGCTCCGGAGATGGCTCGGCCATCAGAGACGGACCCCATCGATTTCGTCGGCGACATCGGTGACGACCCGCTCCTGCTCGTCGAAACAGAGAATATCCGCTTCGTCGAGTTTCGGCAGGTCGACGTGGTACAACGTGACTCGGAGTCGTTTTCGGACCGCCGCTTCGTCGGGGACCTCCTCGGGATTCTGTGCGACGACAGTATCGACGAGCGTGTCCAACGATATCGGCTGCGCACACGTTCGAATCGCTCGGACGATCTGCTGGCGTCGACCGCTGGCAAAGAGAGTCTGGAGTTGCCCGGTAGACAGCGACGGGACCGAACGACTATCGAGTTCAGCCGTGGATGAGTCGACAGGTCGGTCGTGCATCGACTGAACGGATGTATCGAACTATCATAGGTTGTTGGCCGAAAGAGATTGGCTTCGGTGTGACTGACATACTGTGATAGTGACACACGCATCCCAGCAATTATGCGTATCCAGACGCTAACCAGAGTAATGGTAGCCGAGTGTGAATGTAATCTGACGTTTCCACGCTCGGTTTCCCACGGCTACGCGCTCGATTTCTTCATTCTAGACGGGAGAACTCGCTCGCTGGCCGCCACAGACGACTGACACATCGGCCTGCGACTACGCGTCTCCCAAAAGATGACACACCAAGACTCACCGACAGACGGACGCCGTATCGCGTCGGAATCTCCCGATGCAACGCACCGCTGTACTATCTGGCTCAAAACCGATGGCACCATCGCGGCGGTGACCGACCTGTTCTTGGAGACGACTGGCTACTCCCGCGAGGAGTTCGTCGGTCAGGACGCCCTCTCGCTTTTGGCCGGCGATACCGCCGACACGGTCGATGGAGACGAGGATACCCCCCTCGCCAAGGCGATTCAGCGACTACTCGACGCCGACACCATCTCGGTCGAAACCGTCGAGACGGAGGTACCGACCGCCGACGGCGGGTACGCCTCGTTCGCGCTCGACCTCATCTCGCGACCCCCGGACGAGGAGTTCCGCGGGTCGGTCGGCATCCAACCGGACGAGGGTAAACAGGGAATCCGAGACCGAGAGCTCTGGGTGAAGACTCGCGCGATGGACGACGCCTCCATCGCGCTCTGTCTCACGGACCCGAATCGCCCCGACAACCCGCTCATCTACGTCAACAATGGGTTCGAGGAAGTGACCGGCTACACCGCAGAGGAGGTCGTCGGACAGAACTGTCGGTTCCTCCAGGGCGCGGGCACCGACCCCGAAACCGTCGACCAACTCCGCGAGGCCGTCGACGAGGGCGAACACGCCTCGGTCGAACTCAAGAACTACCGGAAGGACGGGACGCCGTTCTGGAATCAGGTCGAAGTCGTGCCGATTCGGGACGAAGACGGCGAAATCGTCCACTTCCTCGGCACCCAGCGCGACGTCACCGAGCGAAAACAGCGGGAACGACAGCTCCGAGAGCAGCGCGAACAGCTCGTCGCGCTCGACCAGATAAACCGGATCATTCGAAGCATCAACAGCGCGCTCGTCTCGATATCCACCCGCGAGGAGGTCGAAGAGATCGTCTGCGAACGACTGGCCGACTCGCCCTCGTACGCGGCGGCGTGGATCGGCGAAGTCAACAGCGCTCGCGGGACGATTACGCGGCGAGCGAGCGCCGGAATCGACGCCTCCGCACTCGACTCGGAGAACACGGACGAGGGGGACGACCAGTTCGCCTCTCCGGCGATGGAGGCGACGCGAACCCAGGATGTCGAAGTCGTCACCGATCTGGAGAACGAACCCGAGAGCGAGTGGCGGTCGTGGGCGCTCGAACACGGCTATCGGTCGGCGGCCGCGGTTCCCATCGGCTTCCAGGAGTTCCAGTACGATATCCTCACCATCTACTCCGAGCGTGAACACGGTTTCAGCGGGCAGGAGCGCGACGCCGTCACCCAACTCCGCGAAATCGTCGGCCACGCCATCAACGCCATCGAGCGAAAGGAGGCGCTTCTAGACAACATCGTCGTCGAACTCGAGTTCGTCATGCGCGACCCGAACAGTCCGCTGTTCGCGGCGACGGACGACAGCGACTGCACGGTGACGTACGAGCGGACGATTCCGCTCGCTGACGACAAAGCCATCCAGTTCATCCGCGTCCACGGCATGGGCTGGGAGGAGGTCCAGAGCGCGCTCACCGACGACCCGTCCGTCGACCACGCCCGCGTCGTCTCCGAGCAGGAGGACGGCTGTCTGGTCGAGATACGCTCGCCGGAGACGCCCATCACCTCGAAGCTCGCGACCTACGGCGGCCAGGTGGCAGAGGCCGTCGTCGAGGACGGCGAGTTCCGCGTCGTCGTCGAGGTACCGCACGAGATAGACATCCGCGAGATCGCGACGGCGGTCCAGCGGGCGTACCCCGACGCCGAACTCGTCGCACAGCGCTCGACGACGCGCAGCGTCCAGACGCTCAAACAGTTCCAGTCGGCGCTGGCCTCGCGCCTGACGGACAAACAGCAGGCCGCGCTCGAAGCCGCGTTCGCCGCGGGTTACTTCACGTGGCCGCGCGAGAGCACCGGCGAGGAGATCGCCGAGGGACTCGGCATCGCGCCGGCGACGTTCCACGAACACCTCAGAAACGGACTCGCCCAGTTGCTCGGGGCGGCGCTCGAAGGCACCGACCGGTCCGACTGAGCTCCCATCGATGCGTTTCGTCTGCCGAGCGACCGGAATCGCCGAGTGAGTCGGACGTACCCGAAAAAAGAGGCGGTGTCGGTCGGATAGGCAGTACCGGAGCGAGCGACTCGTTCAGCCGGTGAGCTTCTGGAACAGTTCCTTGAGTTTCGACCCGGTCGCCATCGCCTGGAGTTCGTCCAACGTCCGCTGTTCCTCGTCGAGGTTCTGCTCCAGCGGTTCGGTCACCTCGCGACCCAGATCAAGCCTGTCGGCGAGCATCTGGAGGCTCTCGTAGCCCGTTATCTCGAACCGCTCGGTCTTCATCCCTGCGCCGAGGTAGTGGACGTTGCGGAGTTCGTCCTCTCCGACGGCTTCGTCGAACGACTGCTTGTCCCGGAGCATGCCGTCGATGGCGTGTACCTCCTGCTCGAACGGTTCGCGGTCGATGGCGTCGAACACGCGTTCGATGCGTTCGACGTGTTTTCGCGTCTCGTCGCGGTGGTCGGCGAACCCGCGACTGATGTTCTCGTTCGGCGTCTGCATCGCGAGTTCGTCGAGCGCGTCGACCAGTCGGTTCTCGACGTAGTACATACTCGCGAGTTCGTACTCGAACAGGTCTCGAAGCGTCTGCAGGGACTGTGTTTCTGTGGCCATAGTTCCTCCGCGTACGAGGGCTACGACCACGTGGATAAACGTTAGTCGACTATCAGTCCGCGCCGACGGTTTTCGCTCGCGGTCTGTCGAGCGAGGCTGACTCTCGTCGTCACCGACCAACGCGGGACGTGGACGCGAGACACGCTACTTCTCGCGCGCCTCGACGACCCGCGCGGCAATGTCGTCGACGTGGTCGGCGGCGAGGCGAACTACGGCGTCGTGGAACTCCCGCCCGGTCACGTCGCGGACGTCGTACTCGCGGCGGAGCACCGACTCGACATCGAACTCGGCGTCTTCGAGAACGTCGAGCGTCTCGTCGCGGACGTAGATGCTCTTCGGTGTCGTCTCCTCGAAAGAGAACGCCGGACCGCTGGGGTCGGACGCCTCGTCGGCGTCCGCGGTGTCGTCGGCATCGGCGCTCCCGACGGTCTCTGCAGTCGTCTCGTCGGTGGTACCGGCCGCATCGCCTGTAGTCCCGACGCTCTCGGCTGCGGTATCGGTGGCGTCGCTGCCATCGTCGCCTTCGGCCGCGGGGTTTGCCGCCTCCGCTGACTCTTCGTCCGCCTCCGCTGTCCCCTCGTTTTTCTCCGCTCTTCTCTCATCCTCCTCCGAGTTGGACTCCGAGTCGTCGTCGAGCGCGTCGCTCAACCCTGCGAACCGATTGCCGTCAGGCACTCGCCGCCACCTCTTCGTCGGCTTCGTCCGCGTCGGCGACATCGACGGTCCCCGCTTCGACGACGCCGGCGAGTTCGTCGAGGCGTTCGACCATGTCGTTCTCCGGTTCGTACTCGCGTAGCGTCTTCCCGTCGCGCCACGAGCGGCGGAACGCGATGCGTCGGCGGAGGCCGGGACCGGGGGAGTCGTCCGTCTCGAACGCTTCGCTCCGGGCGAATTCGGGGAGGTACTCGGCGAACGGCGACGACTCCAGGTCCCGGATGATGCGCTTCTCCTCGTTGTTGCCGCTGAGGTCGTTCGGGACGATGGCGAGCAGGTCGAGGTCGACTTCCTGGCGAATCGGCAGAATCTGCTGTTCCCACATCCGCTCGAAACCGCTGACGCTCGGTTCGCTCATCAAAAGCGGGACGATGACGTTACCCGACCCGATGAGCGCGGCGTCCGAGAGCGGTCCGAGGCTCGGCGGCGAGTCGATGACGACGTAGTCGTACCGGTCGCCGAGCAGCGGTTCGACGATGCGACGGCGCACCCACAGCACGCCGAACGTCGAGTTTCGAACCCGGTCTTCGGCCCCGTCGAGGTCGACGTGCGCCGGAACGACGTCGAACCCGTCGCGTTCGTGTATCACCGCGTCGACGGCGACGGGGTCGTCCTCGGTGAGCACGTCGCCGATGTGCGGCCCGTCGGATTCGTAACACTCCTTGAGTCCGACACCCTCCGTCGCGTTCCCCTGCTGGTCGAGGTCGACGAGGAGTACGTCGTTGCCGCGCGCGGCGAGCGCGTCCGCGAGATTTATCGCGACGGTCGTCTTGCCGACCCCGCCTTTCTGGAGCGAGACGCTGACCGCGCGACTCACCGCGTCTCACCCCGGGAGAACTGTCCGAACATTCTACAATTTGTAAACAGTCTACGATGCGGACACCGCGTACCAAGTGTCGACCGTGTCATCGTTCGCTCACGTCTCCCCGACGCGGCTTAACGTTATCCACGTCGGCCTGACTGTATGAACATTCTAGAATTTCTGCAAATCTCCGGACGTTCAACCGGGTACATCGTTTCGGAGAAACGGGGCCGACTGGGGCTCAAAAATTGTAGAATTTCACGACCGGCGGTGTGCAGCTGCAGCCCGACGAGTGCCGACCCCACCGCTGTCCGGCGGTCGACATCTCAACTGAGACAAACCTAACTGCAGTTGTTACCGTATGCGTCCATTTTATGTACCCGCTTGCGGTAGCGTCACATGCGACGTTCGCGCACACTCTGGTCAGTCACGGTTCAGACATGCGTCGGTACGAGCGTCGCACCGGTCCCCGTTCTCTGTGACTTCGTGGCTTCAATCGGTATTTGACCCACCGTCGACATTATTACGTCCTCTATCGACGCTCGACTGTGACAGTTCGACCCTCCCTGCGCGACGCCCTGACCCGTTCGAAGCCGACGCCGTTCGCCGACCAACCGCCGCGCCGTCGACATCGGTCGGTGGTTCGGTGCTGACCCGAGCGCCGACACGGAGGCGCCTCACACGAGGACTCGCCGCCCTCCTCGTTCTCCTCTCCGCCGCGGCTGCTTCCGGTACGGTCGGCGCCGCCGACACCACTACCGCCGACGGCGACGACATCGTCATCCTCCACGAGGGTGACCGACTCGTGCTCGAAGCGGCGGAAGCTCAGGTCGTCCGCGGCGAGACGACGCTCGATGCGGGGACCGAACTGACGGTGCGGATTCGCTCGGCGCACGGCGCGGACGCACCGTTTCTCGAATCTCGGACTACGGAAGTCGACGAGTACGGTACGTTCGAAGCTACGTTCGATTTGAGCGGGCAAGAGGTCGACACCGCGTTCACCGCCTCGGCGTACGGCGACGATCTCTCCTCGGAAGACGTGGACGGCCGACTCGTCTCCTGCGCGGACTGCGACGCGTCCTCGACGCGAACGACGCTGCCGCCCGCCGACGAGGCGAGCGTCGAACCCGTCGTTCGCGTCCGCCGGACTAACACCGCGCGCATCCCGGTGACCTACGGCGACGCCGACCGACTGACGCTCGTCGTGGGCGGCGAGGACGTGAACTACGAGGCCGTCGTGACCGTCCGAGACGGAGACGGTGACGGGCGGACGACCGTCAGGTTCGACACCGCCGACGCGGGGTCCGACTCGCAGGCGATGCACGTTCGCGACGACCAGGTGGTGACTCACTCGCAGACGACGCTCGGTAGCACCCTCGACCCCGGCGACTACCCGATGCGACTGTATCTCGGGTCGGACACCGATGGCGAACCGGTCGACGTCGGGACGCTCTCGGTGGTGGACGTCCCGGAACTGACCTCCACGTCGACGCCGGAGACGACCCCCGAAACGGAGGCGAGGACGGAGACGGTGACCGAAACGTCCTCACGGAGTCTGTCGACGGTCCCACGCGGGGTATCGTCTCTTCTCGGCGGGGTCGGCGCACTCGTCGCCGGCGGCCTGCTCGCCGTCCTGGGTATCGGCCTCCTGCTCGGAGTTTTCCGGACGTAACGCGTCTCGACTACGGGGCGTCGCCACCGGCCGCCGCGCTCGACCTGCCTGTCGGGACGCGCCGACTCACGCCTTCGAACGGACGGCGAGGACGGCGACGACGAGCAGACAGCCGAAGAAGAAGAGCACGCCCGGTTCGACGACGCCGAAGACGAGCCACGAGAGCGTCGAATTCGGCTGCGACACCCCCCAACTCGCCGGACCGAGTACGCCGTCCGGTTCGGCCGAGGACCCGACTAACCGCCTCGCTCCCCACTGAACGAGAGCGCTCGCGCCGACGAGAACACCCAGTCCGGCGACGACTTCCCGGAGCGACCGACTGACCGCCGGTCGAAGCTCGCGGTTGCCGACGAACACTATTGGGTCGCTCGTCGGCCCATACACCGTCATCTCGCGTCCTTTCTCGGAGTACCGGATATCGACGGCCTCCACGAGGCCCGCCTCCCGGAGATTCGTGAGGTGGTAGTTGATGTTCTGAACCGACGTCTCGGCGTAGCTGGCGAGTTCCGAGGGCGTTCGTGGCCGTTCGAACAGACCCCGGAGCAGTCGACGTGCGGTGTCGGAGGCGAGCGCGTCGAGCACTTCGTCGGTCTCCTCGGACCGGACGTCGAGGACGCGGGGGTGCTCGTGCGTCGTCGAACTGTGCCGTTGGAGTTTGTCGATGAATCCGGACATGGGTGGGGCGGAGCGTCGTTCGGGCCGACGAGGACACGTCACTAAGTGCTATCTATAAGTAAAAATTCCATTTAACCGGTGTCGTTGTCGACCGCGCGCACGGGGTCGACGCGACCGTAACCGGTCGAGACGTCGATTCCCGCCTCGCCCACATCGGTCGCCGTGCGTTCGAGTCGCCGTTCGACTTCCCACGGTTCGTACGTCGGGTCCGCATCGAGCAGCAACGCAGCCACGCCGCCGACGTAGGCGGCGGCCGCGGACGTCCCGACGAACGGGTCGTCCCGTCCGGCGACGCGGTGACGACTCGGCGCGACCACGTCGACGCCGAGACGGCCGTCGACGGTCGGGCCTCGCGAACTAAACGGTTCGAGCCGACCCGCCCGCCGGTCGTACGCACCGACGGAGAGAACCCGACCCGTCGCCGGTGCGGTGATGCTCCGCTCGGGAGTGGCCGACTCGAAGCTGTGGGTGGGTGATTCGAGGGTTATCCGCGCCGTCGACCCGTTTCGCGGGCCGCGGACGACGACGAAGTGGGTCCCTGTGTCGAGATGTGCGGTCAGCCGCTCGTTCGGCACGCTATCGCCCGTGTAGGGTTGCGAACGTGCGACGAGACGCGTTCCGCGTTCGTCCGTTCGGTACAGCTCCGCGGTGAACTCCTCGTCTCGGTGCGCGTCGTCCCACGAGAGCCAGAGGTTCACCGTGTCTCCGTCACCGCGCAGATAGTTTCGCTCGCCGTCGCCGAACTGGTGCGTTCCGGTCGTCTCCGTCTCGTTTCGAGCCGCCTCGTACTCCCCGGACCACCGTCCTCGTGCGAGGTTTCCCGTCGGAGCGACGAAGACGACCCCCCGTTCGGTCGCTCTCGTCGCCGTCCGAGCGACCGTCGAGGTCCCGTCGCCGGGTTGACCGTAGAACGAGACCGGTGCGACGATGACGTCGGCGTTCGCCGTCAGCCACTCGACGGCCCGCTCGTAGCTCTCCGGCGAATCGACCGTCGCGAAGTACAGCTTCGAATCGGGTGCAGTTCGGGCGACGACGGACGCGACGGCGGTCCCGTGCGCGTTCGACCTGCTGGTCGGTCTCGCGCCGCTCGGCGTCCCCGAGTCGAACGTGCGCGACGCGACGACTCTCTCGCCGAGGTTCGACCGCCGGGCGTCGAATCCCGTCACGTCTACGATGCCGACGCTGACGTTCTCCCCGGTGATTCCCGCCTCGTGGAGGCGGTGGAGTCGGTCGTCCGACCCGGACGTCGTCGACGTGCTCTGCACCACGCCCTCGGTGGCTCTCTCCTCGAACTGCGGCGAGACGGCGACGTAGCTGATGGCTCCGGTGAGAAGGAGGACACAGAGCGAGACGACGACTATCGTCGAACGATCCGGTTCAGCCACGGTTGATTAGAGGGGCGACTGAAATCGGGTCGTCGACTCGCTCAGTCGACCGGAACGACGAGCGGTGACCGCTACTGGAGGGCATGCTACCGGCGACTCTCCGTCCGGCGAGAAAACGTTGGCGTGTTCGTTTCGGCCTCCACCTCCCGTCTCCGCGACTCGTTTGCTCCGCGTGCCATCAGCTATTCCCCGTTCGCGGCCGTACGTCGCGTATGGCATCTCAACTGTCCGAGGACGACGTCGGCAAGTCCGTGTACGACGACGACGGAAACGAGGTCGGCACCGTCGACGAGGTGACCGACGAGGGCTTCTACCTCCGCTTCGGCGAGGGCGTGGAGGTGACGTGGGGCGGCGGCGACGAGGACCGCTACCCTATCGGCCCGGAGTCCGTCGCGGACGTGACGGCCGACCGGGTGACGCTCCAAGGAGAGTTCGAGGGCTAGTCGCGTTTCAGCACTCGGTCGACCTGCCGGGCGGTCTCGGCCGCCCGGATATCGGAGTACGATTCGTGAGTCGTCTCGATGCTCACGTGTCTGAGCGCCGACTGCGCGAGTTCGGCGTGGCCGCTGGCGTACAGTTCGTGACCCAGCCCTCGCCGTGCTCCGTGCGGTTTGAGATACTCGCCGCGAACGTCGACACCCGCGTCGGCGCAGAGCCGCTTCATCACGCTCCGCGCTCCGTTCGTCGTCAGCGACGGCGGGGCAACCCGCTCTTCGCGGATTACGGTCGATAGCGGCGCGCTCTCGCAGCGTTCGTCTACTTCCTCGTCGCTCCACCCCCGCGCACCGAGTTCCGCCTCGACGGCTCGCCGACGCGACGGCCCGTGACCGGTCGGGAACACCGGCCACGAGGCGTCGGCAGGATCGCATCGCTCGCGGTGGTCGACGAGCGCCGCGCTCGCGCGCTCGGGCAGCTGCGCGTACTCGTACTCCCGGGATTTGCCGAACACCCGAACCGCGTTGGCGTCGGTGTCGACGTCGTTCCACGTGAGGCCCGTTCGGCGCTCGTCGGCGGGGGCGGCGAACACCTCGCCGCCGCGGACGCCCGAGAGTGCCAACAGCGCGACGAGCGCCCTGTCGCGCAGCGCGCGCCGAATCTCACGTTCGGACCCGCCCGTGCGCGCCTTCGCCGCGCGCCGGTCGACGTGAGTGAGTATAGCGTTCCGCTGTTTACGCTTCCAGAACTGCCGATCCCTGTCGCCGTGGTCTTCGGGGAGTTCGTCGGTCGCACGGGTCGATTTCGCCGGATTCGTATCGAGCAGTTCGTCGGCGACGCAGAAACCGAGAAACGCACGGACGTAGGCGTAGTACGTGTTCGCCGTGCTCGCTCGGAGGTCACCGTCGCGGACGAGTTCTTTGAGCCGTCTGGCGTAGCGTCGACAGTGCATGACGGTCACCGCGTTCAGCGTGGTCACGTCGGTCTGCTCGCGGAGCCACGCTTCCCACCCGATCAGCACCGAGCGGTAGTTCTTTCGGGAGTTTCCGGCCTCGATGCCGTCGAGATAGCGCTCGATAACCGACTCGACGCTCGCCGCCGACTCGCTGGTCGCCGGGTCGCTC
Organism: Haloprofundus halobius; assembly: GCF_020097835.1. Taxonomy (GTDB): domain Archaea; phylum Halobacteriota; class Halobacteria; order Halobacteriales; family Haloferacaceae; genus Haloprofundus; species Haloprofundus halobius. The sequence goes on along the minus strand of NZ_CP083666.1, from coordinate 915,902 downwards.
TCCTCACGCATCGCCTCTCTGTGACGGTGCCAACCGTAAATAGCTGTCAGTCGGAGCCTCCGTGGTTCGGGACGGTCGTCCGGTGGCGACCGAACGGGAGCACGTATATCGCAGAGTGCTATACGAACCACGTCCGGTTCCATCGGATCCACTTTTACTTGCGAGCGCAACGTAGCGAGTACGATGACATCGCCGACGCCGGGTGAGAGCCACACCGTCGAACGAACGTTCACCACCGAGGAGGTGGACGCGTTCGCCGACCTCTCGGGCGATACGCAACCGCAACACACCGAACCCGACGACGAAGGTCGGCGAATGGTTCACGGATTGCTGACGGCGACGCTCCCGACGCAAATCGGCGGTGAACAGGAGGTGCTCGCGCATACCATGGAGTTCACCTTCTCGCGTCCGGTGTACACCGGCGAACGAATCACCTGCACGTGGACGTACGAGACGGTCGAGGAGCTCGCCGACCGGTACGACATCTCCGCGAGCGTCGTCTGCTCCCGCGGTGACGAACCTGTTCTGTCGGGCACGGTTACCGGTCTGATTTGGAAGGACGCCGCCGAATGATCCGACGCCCGGGTACGCTGCAGCGTCGACGTGTGTCCCGACCGGGCGAACACGCTTCTGTTCTCTGTCGCCAACAGTTCGCCTCTGCACCGCGATTGGTCGAACCGGCCACGTCCTCGCCTACGCCTTCGTCCGCTCCGTCCTCCGCTCGCCGCCTCGGCGTCACCTGACCGACTCTCGACGGGTTTCGGCCGATGACCGGCGTCTACGAGCGAGGGCTCGGACTCGGCGTCCTCGGCGTCGGCGCGTTCACGTTCGCCACGACCGTCGCCGACCCGTTTCTCGGGATCAGGCCGGTCGCCGTCGGCCAGTTCGGCATCGTCGCGTCGCTACTCGTCTACGGCGTCTCGCGCTCCGAAACCGACTGAACCGTCGCTCTCAGAGTTCGACGCAGTTCCGGAGGTCCGCGGTCGCACCGCTCTCCACGAGTCGTTCGACGTTTTCGGCGACGATATCGGCGACGCGCGGCCAGTACTGCGGCGTGTCGCCGGCGCTGTGCGGCGTGATGATGACGTTGCCGAACGTCCAGAGCGGGTGGTCCTCGGGTAGCGGTTCGGGGTCGGTCACGTCCAGCGCCGCCGCCGCGATCAAGTTCTTCTGTAGCGCTGTGACGAGCGCGTCGGTGTCGACGACGGGACCGCGCGCGACGTTGACGAGAATCGCATCGGTCGGGAGCGTTCGGAACGCGTCCTCATCCACCAGTCCGCGGGTCGTCTCCGTGAGCGGGCAGGCGAGCACGAGCGCGTCGGTCCGCGCGAACGCGTCGGCCAACTCGTCGTCATCGAAGCCGATCACTTCGTCGGTCGGCCCGCCTTTCTCCGGCGAGTAGCGCACGCCGATGGTGTGGACGCCGAACCCCGAGAGGCGTTCGACCAGCGCCTCGCCGATTGCGCCGAGGCCGACGACGGTGACCGTGCTATCGTGCAGTTCGCCGCGGGTCTGGAAGCGCCGCCACTCGCGGCGCTCCTGGCGACGCATCCCCACGTCGAGACGGCGGGTCAGCGACAACAGCGTCGCTAACACGTGTTCGGCCATGTTCGGTCCGTGAACGCCCGAGGCGTTCGTGACGGCGATCCCGCGCTCGGCAAACGCATCGAGCGGGAGGTGGTCGACGCCCGCCGACCCCGCGGCGAAAATGCGCAGGTTCTCGGCTTCTTCGAGCAGTTTCTCGTCGGCGCGGAGCCCCACGAGTACGTCGGCGTCTGCGGCGACGGCGAGTTCTTCGGCGCGCGTCCGGGAGTACCGAATCTCGTGGCCCGGCAGTCGTTCGCGGAGTTCCTCGGCCGCCTCTTCGATGGAGCGGCCGTGCGCGCGACCGCGGAGGACACCGACGGTGAGTCGTTCGGTCATCGCTTGTGGCTTCGGCGACGGGGGAGGCAAACGTTGCGGTCGAACCGTCCGAGGCGGATTCCGGTGCCACAAGAGGCTACTATCTCGCGACCGTCTTCACCTCCATGACGGTCGAAAACCGAAGCGACACCTTCGAGATCGGCGGCGAACTCACCGTTCACCGACTCGGCTACGGCGCGATGCGCCTCACGGGCGAGAACATCATCGGCGAACCCGACGACAGCGAGGGGGCCCACCGTGTCCTGCACGAGGTCATCGCGACCGGCACCGACCTCATCGACACCGCGGACTCCTACGGCCCGGCCGTGAGCGAACGACTCATCGGCGAAGCGCTGCATCCGTACCCCGACGACCTCGTCGTCGCCACCAAAGGCGGCCTCCTGCGCAACGACGACGGCGACTGGCTTCCGAACGGCGACCCCGACTACCTCCGAAACGCCATCCTCGGGAGCCTCGACCGCCTCCGCGTCGACAGCATCGACCTCTACCAGTTCCACCGCCCGGACCCCGACGTCGACTTCGAGGAGTCCGTCCAGACGCTCGCCGAACTGAAGGACGAGGGGAAGATCGGCCACGTCGGCCTCAGCAACGTCTCCGTCGACCAACTGGACACCGCCCGCGACATCGTCGACGTCGCTACCGTCCAGAACCGGTTCAACATCGGCGACAGAGAGCAAGAAGACGTGCTCGACGCCTGTGAGGACGCCGGTATCGGCTTCATCCCGTGGTACCCGCTCGGTGCCGGGGACCTGGGCGACAAAGCCGACGTCGTCGACGGCATCGCCGACGCGCACGACGCGACGACTCAGCAGATCGCGCTCGCGTGGTTGCTCCAGCGCTCGGACGTGATGCTTCCGATTCCGGGCACCTCCAGCGTCGAACATCTCCGCGACAACGTCGCCGCCTCGCACATCGACCTCTCCGACGACGAGATGGCTCGACTGAACGAGTAACCGGCTCTGTACTCGTGGGCCCCACATCCGTAGCACCTTAACGCGTCGCGCTCCTACTTCTCCTATGAGCAACACGGAGACGGCGACGTTCGCAGGTGGCTGCTTCTGGTGCATCGAGGCGGCGATGAAGGAACTCGACGGCGTCCTCGAAGCCACGTCCGGCTACACCGGCGGCGGTGTGGCGGACCCGACGTACAAACAGGTCTGTACGGGCGAGACGGGCCACGCCGAGGCCGTCCAGATCGAATACGACCCCGAGAAACTGAGCTACGAGGACCTCCTGCAGGTGTTCTTTACTGTCCACGACCCGACGACGCTGAACCGTCAGGGGCCGGACGTGGGCACGCAGTACCGCTCTGCGGTGTACTATCACGACGACGAACAGCGGGAACTCGTCGAGTCGTTCGTCGAGGAACTCGAAGCAGAGGGTGCGTTCGACGACCCCATCGTCACCGAAATCGAACCGCTCGGCGAGTTCTACGTCGCCGAGGAGTACCACCAGGACTACTACGATAATAACCCTGGCGACGCGTACTGCACGTTCAACGCCGAACCGAAGATTCGGAAGGTCAGAGAGAAGTTCGCCGACAAGGCCAAGCAAGTCGCCGCGGACGACTAATATATCTGAGGTGACTTCGGACACACCGCATCCCTTTTATTGACAACTGAAAATTTCGAAGCATGGGTTTTGGTAGCTACGACGAATCCGAGCAGCGAGACCAGACCGTGAGCGCCGACGCCGACGACGGTGTGAACGTCCACGAGAAAGACCACGACGGGAAGGTGACGTTCGACTCGGACGCGACGACGGACGACCTGCTCTCGAAACTCGAAGAGATCAAAACGGTCGACGAGTAGCGACCTCCGCTAGACGCTTCGGGGAGACGGACTCCGACAGGCGACGGGCGCCCCGGAGTGTCGGGAGATGGGGTGCTCGCTTTTGTTCCGCCGACGCTCGTCTGACATATGTTTATATAGTGGTTGTTCATCTACGAAGACACCGACCGTAGGGTGTCGGGAACACGGGTAGGGGTACACGTCGTTCACGCGCCCTACGGAATTTTCATCCCGGTAGCCGCCGCTCCGTGGGGAGCAGTAACCGACGCAGCGACGGTGCGGTCGGCTGTCACCCCGTCGAACCGCGGGGCCGCTGGCGGTCGACCGCCTGTCGACAAGTCGTCACCAACCGACCCGAATCCACGTGCTTATACGGGGACCCGAACTTGGCGAAGCCGATGTGGTTCCCCACCCACCTCGCCATCGGTTACCTTCTCGGCGCTCGGTTCCGTCTTTCGGTCTGGTGGTGTCTGCTGGGCGCCGCGCTTCCGGACCTCGTCGACAAACCGCTCGGTCTCGCCGGCGTCTTCCCCGCCTATCAGACCGTCTCGCACTCGCTCGTTGGCCTCGCCCTCGTCGCCGCGGTGTTTCGGTCGCCGACCAGCGACCGCCGGACGACGGCCTCTCTCGCGTTCGGCGTCGGATGGCTCTCACATCTCGGCGCGGACTTCCTGCAGTTGACGCTCGACGGCCGAACTGCGCACGCGATCGGCATGCTCGGATGGCCGGTGACACACTGGTCGAACCCCATGGTCGATGGCTCGGTTCCCGGCTACACCGACACGCTCCTGTCGGCGGTGCCGTTTCTTTCTGAGGGGTACCTGAGTCACTACCTGACGTCCGCCTCGTTTCCGCTCGAACTGCTCGTCTGTCTCGTGGCGCTCGCGCTGTCGCTCGCGAAGCGACGTCGCGAGCGGAGATCGGTCTCCGGACGCGCCGGACGGTGACCGCTCGTTGCGTCATTCGCTTACCGCCTTGCTAAAGGCGCTCTATGGCCTGAAACAGTCGAAACGGAGCTTTGGATTTATCTAGTTCTAGTGTGGAGTGCTCTTCTGTTATGTGGGTCCAGCTCCGACCGACGACGACTCCGCCCGAGGCGGCGCAACCGCGGACGAGCAGGTCCCGTTTCTGCAGGTGTATCGGGCCGTGCCGCTGAGTATGAACGGCGACCCCGACGACCGCTCCGCTCCGGACGGCGACGGACCCTCGGCGGCCGCCGGCCTCGAACTCGACCGCTACGAACTCGTCGTGGAGGCGTATCTCGCACACCCGGAGATCGCGCTCTGTCCGACGCTCGCCGCGGTCTCCGGGGCGGCCGTCAGGCCGCAGTCGCAAACGACGTTTCGCGGCCGACCGACGCTGTTTTTCACCGCCTCGAACGTCGACCCCGCCGCCTTCGAGACGGCGCTGCTCGACGACCCGACGGTTCGTGACCCCGCACTCGTCGGCGTCGATTCGGACTATCGGACGTATCGAGTCGGCGTAACCGATTCGGCGCAGCGTCCCACCGAAATTCCGGAGGCGCTCGGCGCGTTGGTCTCGGCCGCCGAGAGCAACGGGGAGGGATGGCTCGTTCGCATGCGACTGCCGAACAGGGAGACGCTGTCAACGTTGAGCAGTCGCTGTCGGAACCGGGATGTCGACTTCCGCGTTCGTCAACTGTACAGCTCCGACGCCGAGGCCGAACGGAGTCGCGGAACCCGCTACGGCGTCACCGACGACCAGGAGCGACTGTTGCGCGCCGCGTACGAGATGGGCTACTACGACGTCCCTCGCCGCAGTTCGCAAAACGAATTGGCGGAGGAGTTCGGCGTCTCCCCCTCGGCGGTCTCCCAACAACTGCGGCGCGGGACCGGCGCGCTCGTCGAGAGCACCCTCGTGACGCCGGCGTTCGAGACCGAACTGTAACCGCGGGCGCGCTTCGGAGTGCGTTCTCTACATCGCCGAAAAACAGCCGTAGAGGCGTTTTAGCAGGATAATAACCGAAGTAGACACGTCGGCGATAGACGCGGATCCGCTTTTCGACGAGGCATCCGATACCGTCCGTTCTCCGGGCGATTTGGAACCCGGTAAGCGCCGATTAACCGACCGTTGTCGGCACGAATTACTTAAAACCTACAGTACTGAACGACTGTCTATTAGAACTGATTGTTCTGTATTGTTTCCACGAACGTTGCAGACCTACCAAACCGGGTGCCGCGTTAGGGTCACGATAACGGGGGGACGAACGCCGTTTTCGAGGGGAAGTAGGGAGCGACGGGTGAGACATTATGCCCAACAAGATATACGCTTGCGATGAACACGGTGCGGAATCGAGTGAAGATGCGGCGAACCAAACGCGACGCAGGTATCTCAAAGGAGTGCTCGGAGTGGGAGCCGTCGGCGCCGGCGTCCGGTTGAGTGCCGGCGTCGGTGCGGCGGCCTCCACCGACAGGAGCGAACTCTTCGAGGAGTACGACCACGTGTACGACGTCGTGGAGGCCGGCGCAGACAACACGGGCAACCAGCCGATAAACGACGTACTGGAACGACTCCGCGGCGACAGTACGCTCTTGCTGTTCCCGCCGGGACGGTATCGGATGGACCGACAGTTCCGCTTTTCGGACTTCGAGAAGTTCGGCGTCGTCGGTGACGACGCGACGCTCGTCCCGGCGAACTACCACGAGTTCGACGGTCCGAAGTACCGTCTGTTCCGACTCGGCGTCCACTACGCGCCGGGCGAAGACATTCGATTCGAGGGGTTCGAGGTCGACTTCACGGCCGCCGATACCGGCATCCGCGTCATCGACGCGCTGGCGTCGAAGCGCCTGCTCGTGCGCGACGTCGACGTCGTCGGCGAGCACGATAGCGGCACGTGGGGGCCGGGTCGCTTCTGCGTCACCGACGAGGACGGCACGGGCCTCGTCGAGCGGTTCCGCGCGCCCGACGGCGGCGCGTGGGTCGACGAGACGCCTAACGACGGCAACCTCTGGAAGGGACCGAGCGGTATCATCTCGAACACCTACAACAGCGGCGAGTTGACGTTCAGAGACTGCGAGCTCGGCGCGTTCCCCGACAACGGTCTGTACGCCTCAGGTGGGTCCGGCAAGATCGTCGTCGACGGCGGTGTGTACAAGAACAGCGACACCGCCAACATCCGCCTCGGCGGCACCGAAAGCGAGGTTCGGAACGCGACCGTCGTCGTCGACGACAACCGCCCGCAGGACGTCAACCAGCGCGGTATCCGTCTCGAAAACGGCGAAGACCTCACGGTTCGCGACACCGACATCCGCATCCGGTCGGTCAACGGCCACGCGCTGACGGTGATGAACACCTGCGAATCGACGTGGATACAGGACGTCCGAATCTCGATGGCCGGCGACAAGGTCAAGCACGGCATCGTCGTCTCGCCGGAGGCCGGCGAAACGACCATCTACCGCACCGCCATCGAGATGGACACGCCCGGCGGTTACGGCATCAAACTCACCGACACCGACCGGACGGCGCGGGTGAACTGCGAGAACGTGAAGATAACCGGCGACGTGGGCGACGAGGGTGCGCGGTCCGGCATCTTCTGCGCACGGGACAACTCGCGGTTCTCGAGTGTGACCGTCGACCAGACGGAAACCGGCCATCGCCGAGCCATCGAGAACGTCGGCGACGACGTCAAACTCTACGGCGGGGAGTATCTCGCGAGCGAACGCCCCATCTGTAACTACGGAAACGGTTTCCGCGTCGAGAGTATCTACGCGGAGTCCGAGGAGGATTACTACGCGCTGTACCTGTACGAACCGAGTCGAGACGCCTACGTCAAGCAGAGTTCGCTCATCGGCGGCATCTACGACAAGAGCGAGGACGACCTGCGCGCGTGGGGCAACGAGTCCTGAATTCGGGGTCACGACGCCGAATTCGAGGTCACAGCTCCGGCCCCTGGCACGGCTCGGCGTCTAGAACTAAATAAACGAACCCTTCATCCCCGCTGTGCCGCGGGTCGACCGATTTACGAGCGCCCGAATTCCGGCGTCTCACTCGCATAGCGTCTCTATAATAATCACCCCGTGGGCCCGAGTGGGAACCATGTCACTTCGCCTCCACAGCATCGCCCCTGCCAGACGCCTCTTCTATCGGTATCCGGTGACTTCCTGATGGATCGCTCCATCCTGAAGGGAATCCTCTCGGTCGGCGGCAGTCGCGTCGCGACGCTGGTCATCGGCGCGGCGACGACGCCACTTCTGTACCGCGAACTCGGTGACACGGACGTCGGCGCGTACACGACGCTCCTGTCGGTGTTCGCCCTGTTGATGATCTTCGTCAGCTCCGGTGTCACCGACGGCGTCCGCAAGTACATCGCCGAGGACCGCGACGCCGCCGACTGGGAGGACGCCGTCGTCGGCTTCTACTTCCGCGTCGCTATCGTGCTCGCGTTGGTCGGAAGCGGGAGCGTCCTCGTCCTCGCGGAGACCGGTATCGGCGGCGCACTATTCGGTGACTCGTTCGTCCAGTACGCGACGGTACTCGCCGGACTGGTCGTCGCCGCGCAGTTCCGCGCGTACACCCGCCGGACGCTGATGGGGTTCGGACTCGAAGAGTACTCCGAGCCGCTTCGGGTTCTCGACTCGCTTCTGTTCATCGGCATCGGCGTCTCGCTGGTCGTGCTCGGATACGGTGTCCTCGGCGCGCTGCTCGGCCACCTCATCTCCGGCATCGTCGTCGGCCTCATCGGTCTGGCGCTGGTCGGCAAGCAGGTGTCGCTCTCGGCGGTGTTCCGCGGGGCGCCCGACACGCTGCCGCGCCGCGAGATGCTGACGTTCAACGGGATGAGCATCGTGCTGATGGCGCTGATGATGTCGCTGTACCACCTCGACATCCTGATGCTGCAGTACTGGGAGCCGAACGCCGTCGTCGGCCACTACAAGGGCGCGCTCGCCATCGCGGAGTTCCTCTGGTTCGCTCCCATCGCGTTCCAGACCGTCTTCGTCCACTCCACCTCCGAGATGTGGTCGAAAGGACAGACCGAACGTATCTCGAAACTCACCGCCCGGACGACCCGTTACACCCTCCTCTTCACCGGAATCATGGCGCTCGGGCTCGCGGCGCTCGCACCGATCGTCGTCCCGCTCTACCTCGGCGAGGAGTTCGTCAACGCGGTCGTCCCGCTCATCCTGCTCCTGCCCGGAACCGTCGGCTTCGCCGTCGCGCGGCCGATACTCGCCGTCGCGCAGGGCAACGGAACGATGAAGTTCCCGGTTGCGGCGACGGGCGCGGCGGCCGCCATCAACGTCGCGCTCAACGTCGCGCTCATCCCGCAGTTCGGCATGCGCGGCGCGGCCGTCGCGACCAGCGTCGGTTACGGGACGATGTTCCTCTTTCACCTCTGGAGCGCGAGAAAGGTCGGGTTCGACCCCGTCTCCGAGGCTCGGCTCTTCCGGAGTCTCGCGACTATCGGCATCGCCGCCCCCCTCGTGCTCGTGTTGCCGTCGCTCGTCGGCAACGACCTGCTCTCGCTGGTCGTCGTTCCGCCGCTCGGACTGCTGCTGTTCGTCTGCGTCGCGTGTCTTACCGGCGCGCTCGGCGTCGGCGAGATACTCGAACTGCTCGCGGAGTTCCCCGGACCCGTCGGCAGCGCCGGGGACACTCTCTACTGGCGGCACGCCCGTCTCGTCACCGACGGCGGGACCAACGTGATGCAGCGCAGCATGTTCGTCGCCGGTCTGCTCCTGTTCGTCGCCGCCGGCGGGGTCGTCCTCGCCGACGTGGGCGGCGACAGCGGTGACGACAGCGACCCGTCGATACCCGACTACTCGAACACGACCGAGACACCGACTGCGACGCCGACACCGACCCCGGCGGACACGTCCAACGAGACGACGCCCGCGGACGCAGACGACACCGACGCGAACGGAACGAACGCGTCGACGGCGACGCAGACGCCGCAGAGTGGCGACGGTGGCGACAGCGGAGGCGATAGCGACGGCGGCGGTGATGACGACAACGACGGTGACGACGACTCCGGCGGTATCGGCGACTGGTTCGGCGGCGGCGACGACGATAGTGACGACGGCGACGATAGTGACGGCGACGACGGCGACACCGACACGCCGACAGAGACGGAGACGGAAACTGAGACGGAGACATCCAACGAGACAGAGACGGAGACGGAAACTGAGACGGAAACCGAGACGGAGACAGAGACGGAAACTGAGACGGAAACCGAGACGGAGACAGAGACGGAAACTGAGACGGAAACCGAGACGGAGACAGAGACGGAAACCGAGACTGAGACGGAGACAGAGACGGAAACCGAGACGGAGACGGAAACCGAGACGGAGACGGACACAGCGACGGAGACAGAGACGTCGACTGAGACGGAAACCGCGACACCGACCGAAACGGAGACGTCGGAGACGACCACGACGGAGTCGAAGACGGACACGTCATCGGGTAACGAGACGAGCGACGACAGAGGTCTGTTCGACGTGCTACTCCGTTCGCTCCCTTCGACGCCGACCTGACGTCGGGGAACGACGCCGCCGTCGGCGACTCCCGAACCGGCCGGTGTCCGCATCCGTTTATATCTAGATCTCAACCGTTTCGAGCGTTGTGAAGGTGTTTTAGGACGGTTAGTTGCGTGGTAATAAAATGAGTTCCGTAGCGCGTGACAGACGTGCCTACCGACCGATCTCGAAGCAGGCAGATGAACCGCCGTTCCTATCTCTCACTCGCCGGTGCCGCCGGGGCGCTCGGCATCGCGTCGTTCTCCGGTACCGCCGAGGCGACACACTCGCTGAACGACGACTACGGGACCGTCGTCGACATCGTCGACGCCGGGGCCGACCCCGAAGGAGGCGAATCGATCACGCCGGTTCTCCGCGAGGTGGCCGACGACGACACACTCGTCAAGTTCCCACCGGGCCGGTACTACATGGACGAGCAGTTCCGCTTCACCGGGTTCGAGAACTTCGGTCTCGCCTCCAACGGCGCGACCATCGTTCCGGCGAGCTACGACGAGTTCGAGGGCCCGCAGTACCGCCTCTTCCGACTCGGCGTCGCCTACGACCCGGGCGTCGACCTCCACGTCGAGAACTTCACCATCGACCAGACCGCCGCGGATACGGGTATCCGCGCGCTCCACGTCGAAGTCGACGACGGCCTCGTCGTCCGCGACATCGATATCGTCGGCGAGCACGACAGCGGCACGTGGGGACCGGGTCTGTTCAACATCACCAGTTCGTCGGGGTCGGGTCTCGTCGATAACTTCCGTGCGCCCGACGGCGGGACGTACTCGACGCGGACCCCCGGTGACCTCCGGTGGGGTCCGACCGGTATCATCGTCGACGTCAATCACCGAGGCACCATCGAGTTCCACGACTGCGAACTCGGGGCGTTTCCCGACAACGGTCTCTACGTCTCCGACGACAACGGCCGGACTATCGTCAACGGCGGCGAGTACCGAAACAGCAGAGCGGCGAGCATCCGACTCGCGGGTGACGACAGCTCCGTTCGCGGTGCGACGGTCGTCGTCGACCGGAACCGTGAGTACGACGATACCCAGCGCGGCATTCGCCTCGAAAACGGGTCGGGTTTGTCCGTGTTCGACACGACGATTCGACTCGACGCGGCCAACGGTGCGGCCGTGTCGGTACAGAACAGCGCCGACTCGACGTGGCTCTCGGGACTCTCCATCAGCGTCGACGGCGACCGACCGAACCACGGCGTCGTCGTCTCCCCGGAGGCGGGCGAGACGGTGCTCCTCCGCAGCGATATCGAACAGCGAACCCCCGGCGGCTACGGCCTCTGGACGAAAGCCGGGTCGAACGCCGAGCGGGTCGTCGCCGAGTACTGCACGTTCACCGGCGACGTCGGTGACGAGACGTTCCGCGCGGCGGTTCGCGCCGACCGGGACCATACACAGCTTCGCGCCGTCACCATCGACCAGATACGCACGCGCTATCGCCACGGGATCGAACTCACCGGCGACGACTGCTTCCTCTACGGCGGGCGATACATCTCCGGCGGCTACCCGATCGTCAACGTCGGCGACGACACCTGGATGGAGGAACTCACGGCCGGGTCCACCGGCGGCAAGGAGGCGGTCCAACTGTACGACGAGAGCAGCGGCGTGACCATCAAGGAGAGCGTTCTCGAAAACGGCATTCAGGACCTCGGCTCTGCGGGCCTTCGGGCGTATCTGAACGAGTATCCGTAAGTCGTCGGTCGGCGGTGTGGCGTGTCCATTCTAAAACTGCGCTCGACGACATCGTTTTTCGAGACAGTCCCGTATCGACGCCCGTTCGAGCGGCGCGACTCGTTTCTTCGGGTTTCGTCAGATGTAGCTGAGGCTCGGACCGCGTAGTGCGGAAAGACGGTGGTGGAAACCCCCGTGAGCACGGCGGCGATACATCTGCGACCGCTGTCCCAGTTCGTCACAAGAAGCGAGAACCGAGAGAAAGCGGGAAGAAAACAGAAACCCTGAGTCGGCCCGGTACGTGTCTGACCGAAACGGGAACCGCGTGGGACCGACCGAGACGGTGTGATGTGTCGCAGCGACGCCGGCTAGACCGATTTACGCAGTTTCCAGAGTTCGGAGAAGTTGATGACCTCGATACCCTCCTTCTGGTCGACGTGTTCGAGGAGCTTCTTGTAGTCTCCCTTCCCCATCGTGTTCTCCTCCTCGAAGTCGTGGAAGTTGAGGATGCCGACGTTCTGGTGCTTCGCACACTGGTCGACGACCCGCTTGGCGACGTCCAGGTCGTGACCGACGGTGCGGGGTAGCACGAGCGGGTCGAACGCGTACGGACTCGTCGTGTTCAGGTCGAACGACTGGTTCATTCCGCCCATGTAGTGGTACTTGTTGACGATGTCGAGCGCCGTCGAGTCGTAGTCGTTGCCGGGGTAGACGACGAAGTTCGAGCTCTCGAAGCCGTGGCCGAGCAGCCACTGCTTGTTCTCTTGGAGCGTCCTCTCGAGTTCGTCGCCCGACAGCGAGTGGAAGCGGTTGCTGATGCTCTCGTGGGCGACGATCTCGTCGCCCGCCTCGTGGCGCTCCTTCAGTTCGCCGAGCGTCATGAACTCATCCTGCCCGATGAACCGTGGGACGGCGGCCTGAACGGCCGGCATATCGAACTCGTCGTGCAGCGGTGCGGCGTCGTTGTAGTAGCTCTTGCGACCGTCGTCCCAACTGAAGACGACGTACCCCTTGTCGGGCTTGTCGTGGATGCGCAGGTCGTCGACCCACACCTCGATGTCGTCGCTCGTGGCGTTGTTGGCGACGATCTCGATGCGGTTGATCTGCGTGAGGTCCGGCGGCGTCTTGCTCGTCTCGTAGACGCCGGGGGCCGTACGGAACCAATCCACGTCGGGCGTCTCCATCGAGATGTTTCGCAGTTCGAGCACCGCGTAGTTGCCGAAGGGGTCGCGGAGGTAGACGAACAGCGCGAACTTCGAGGGCGTCGTCGTCCGCAGCGCGAGCGAGAAGTCCTTCTTCGTGAGGTCGCGGTTGTTCTCGAACGAGCGCTCGATGCTGGCGTTCTCGCCGCCTTTGCCGGTGATCTTCGCGCTCGTATCGCCTCTGAAGGCGTGCTTGGAGGACGACTCCATCTCGCCGGCGTTCGAGAGCCACGACGAGAGGTCGGTGAAGTCGTCGAGCAGCTCTCCGGGTTCGTTGTACTTCTCCCGACTCTGGTACTTCGTTTCAACCTCCGCCGGTTCGTCGGTCTCGGTCGGTTCGTCGGTCTCGGTCGGTTCGTCGGTCTCCGCGCCGTCGCTCGCGGACTGGTTCGCGCTCTGAGTCGACCCGTTGGCCGCGGAGTCGTCGGCGTCGTCGGGCGACTGGCCGTTACAGCCCGCGATTCCGACGAGGCCGGCCAATCCGGCCGCACCGGTGGTCTGGAGGAACCGTCTTCGGCTTCGACTGTCGTCCTTCATCTGTACCTCCCGATTTGCGAACTGGGTCCATTACTATGGATCCGCTATGCACTCGCCCCGCCGACGCTTACTGACGCGCTAACCGGAGCGGGCGACTGTTCGCTCAGTTTCGAACGTTTTAGTCCGGTCGTTCGGCGGCCGTCCGGCCCGAACGTCGGCGTACAGCGACAGGAACTCCTCGACGACTCGTCCGCGCGAAAACCGCGCCAACTGGCCCGGAATCGCCTCTCGATAGCCGTCGTACTCGTCTCGCAGTCGTCCGAACGCGCGAGCGAGCGACTCGGGGTCGTCGGCCTCGAAGCGGACGCCCGCGTCGCCGACGATGAAGTCGGTACTTCCCACGTCCGAGGAGAGCACCGGCGTCCCGCTCGACAGCGCTTCGAGGAAAACGCGGCCGAACGGTTCGTCGAGCAGACCGGGGTAGACGAAGGCGTCGGCGGCGGCGTACTCCGACGGAAGGTCGTCATGGTCGACGAACCCCAGCCAGTCGACGTGGTCGTCGACGCCGAGGTCGGTCGAAATGGAGCGAAGCGCGCCACCGTACGGCCCGGCCCCGGCGATGCGGACGCGCACGTCGTGGCCGTCGTCGAGTATCGACGGTAGCGCCCGGAGCAGCACCTGAAAGCCTTTGACGTATTTGAACGCGCCGACGGCGAGCAGGGTGAACGGGTCGTCGTCGCTGCGACCCAGGTCGGGGTCGCCACCGCGTTTGTACGCCGCCGGGTCGGAGACGGCGAACTCGCCGCTGTCGAAGTGCGGAATCACCTTGAGACGCTCCTCGGAGAAGCCGAACTCGGTGTAGTCGTCGCGCTGGTGCGGCGACAGCAGGTGATACGCCGAGATTCCCTCGCGCGCGTCGATAGACTTCTGGACGAACTCCACCTTCGCGAGCGAGTCGTACGACGAGCGAAGCGTCGTCTCGACGCCCGATTTCCGGGTATAGGCGCTTCCGGCGATGCAGGCTGCGCACTTCGCTCGACTCGGGCCGCCGCACTTCTCGCGGTCCATCCACATCATGTCGCCTTTCGGACAGACCGGTTGGTAGGAGTTCAGCGTCACGACCGTGGGGATCGAGAGCGTCGACAGCGGGTCGATAAAACCGGTCGAGTACGAGTGGACGAGGTCGTGTCGCTCCAACCGGTCGGTGAGGCCCTCGACGACGTCTACTTTCGTCAGGAGGGGATGCGGCAGTTTCGGGAGGTCGTCGCGGACGACGTAGTCGACGCGGTCGGTCGCGGGCAGCTGCGAGCGGTCGGCGTTTCGCTGGCTGACGACGTACACCGTCAGGTCGTGGTGTTTCGAGAGTTCGCGGATGAGGAGCGCGGCGGTGTACGTCGCGCCCGTGCCGTCGAGTCCGGGGACCTCGACGGGGACGAATCCGACGTCGAGTCGTTCGGGCGGTGTCGTCGACCGTTCGCGCGCCGCTTCGCCGTCACCCACGGGTCGTCACCGGGAACTGGTCCCGACGGCGTCGACGCGGATGCTCCGTGGTCGATCCGTGCGCGCGACGGTGGCGGGGCGAATCGTTCATCGACGAAAACTGTGCGCTTCCCGGGGATTATTATGAACCGGATAACCCCGACTCTGGAGCTGCGTCGGCGGTTACGTCCACCACAACCCCGTCGCTGAACTCGCTTACCGACTCCATAGCAAAGCCCCGAGGGTCCGCAGGAACTCGTATCCGAACCTATCGACAGCTATGATATCGACCACCCGCCGCCCGAGTCGACTCGACGCATCGACCACCCGCGGCACGTCCACTCCATCCCCAGCCGAACCGCGTCTAGAGCGCGCCGCCCGTCGCCCCGCGCGAGAACGGAGCGTGGGACAGTGAGCATGCAAAAGCAGTTCTTCGGCGTCTTCGGGGACGCCGACGAGTTCGAACGGCTACGCTCGCCACACGAGTTCGACACTATCGTCGGCGGCGATGTCGCCACCGTCGGTATCCGCGACCCGGGACTCGGTCACCCCGGCCGTAGCGACACCTACTCCGGTCCGAAAGGCGACTGTGTGGTCTGGGGCGAGGCGTACGCGCCCGGCACTCACAGCAACGTCGCCGAGTGGGTGCTCGACCGCTTCGACGAACGCGGCCGCGAGGCGTTCTCCGAACTCAACGGCTCGTACCTCGTCTTCGTCGAGCGCGAGGGCGAGGCGTTCGTCGTCACCGACCCCATCCGGTCGTGGGACTGCTTCTATGCCGACACCGCCCGCGGGCGCGTGTTCAGTTCCGACGCGGCCGCCGTCGCACGGACGCTCTCGGGGCACGCCGTCCGCCGCGACGCCCTCCTCGAGTTCCTCCACCTCGGCGTCGTCCTCGGCGAGAAGTCGCTGCTCGAACGGATGTTTCGGCTCCCCATCGACTCGGTGCTCACCGAATCGGCCGTACACGACCTCTCGCGGTTCGTCTACGAACCGAAGGAGTTCGACTACGTCCAAGAACTGGCTGACCGACTCGGGCGGGCGGTCCGCCGCCGTGCCCGCATGCCGGGGCGGAAAGGGCTGCTGCTCTCGGCGGGCTACGACTCGCGGACGGTGCTCTCGAAGATGCCCGAGATCGAACACTGTTACACCGTCGGTCACCCCGAAGGGCAGGAGACCGAGGGCGCGCGGACGCTCGCAACCCAGTACGGTGCCGAACACACCGCGTTCCGTCCGACGCACCGCTACCTGATGGCTGACGAGTCGAAAGTCCGCTACTCACAGGGCATCAAAGAGTCGCTGCACATCCACCACGCCGGCTACACCGACGAGATGGAGGTCGACTCGATGTTCCACGGTCTGCTCTGCGACACGTTCCTCCGCGGGCACTTCCTCGCACAGGACGGCGTCGAACTCTTCGGAAAAACGGTGCCGTTCCGACGACTCGACCCGAACCCGAACCCCGTCGAGAACCTGCTGTCGAAACTCGGTTACATGCCCGAGGCGAGTCGGGCCGTCGCCGAACAACTCGTCGGTCTCGACGCCGACCCGGCGACGTTCGTCCGAGACGCCGTCTCCCGCGAGTTCGAGAAGGCGTGGGACCGCGCCGACGGCGTCCAGAACGCCATCGACCTGACGGGTATCAGCAACCAGCCGTCGACGCCGTTCAGAACCCACCTCGCGGACAACTTCTTCGAGTCGTTCGTCATCGCCGACGCGGAACTGCTCGACTGGCACCTGACGACGCCGCCGCAGTACCGCAACACGGCGACGTTCATCAAGGCGCTGCGTCGTCTCGACGACGACATCCTGCGGAACCCGCCGCCGGACCGCCCCTACGACACCCAGATTTTCAACCACGTCGAGGGGTTCCTCCGCCGGAAACTGCCGCTCGTCGAGGGGTTCGAGTCGCCGTGGCCCGACCGCCGCGACATCTACAGCGAGTACGAACTCGACGAGGCGCTGTTCCCCGACGAACCGTACGTCCACGACCTCCCGGTCCGGCACAAGCTCCGAATCAACGACAGCTTCGGCTGGCTCGAACTCTGCACGGAACGGTCGATTCGCCCGAAAGAGGTGTTCGCCGTCGACGAACGCGTCCCCGACACCGGGAAACGAGGTGTCTGAGCGACGTGTCCCACTCCCCGTACTCGCGGCGCAGCCCGTGGTTCACCGACATCTTGGCCGCGTTCGCGCTCCTCGGCGTCGCCGCCGCGGCGATTCACACGTCCCTCACCGGATTGCCACGGCTCCTCCTCACGATGCCGCTCGTGCTGTTCCTGCCGGGCTACGCGCTCGTCTCCGCCATCTTCCCCGACCGGAACACGACCTCCCGAACCGCCTTCGACGACGCCGTCTCCGGCCTCCGCAACCCGCTTCCGACCGCCCGGTCGGTGACGGGCGTCGAGCGCGTCGCGCTGGCCGTCGTCGGGAGCGCGCTCGTCGTTCCGCTCGTCGCGGTCGGCGTCCACTTCTCGCCGCAACCCATCGAGTTGTTCCCCGTCGCCATCGGCGTCGAGGCGACGACGGGCGTGCTGTTGCTCGTCGCCCTCGTGCGCCGGGCGACGCTCGACACCGACGAGCGCTACGCGCCGCCGCATCCGACCGCCATTACGGGATTGTTCTCCTCGCGACCCCCGGAGCATCCGATGCGCGGCCGCGCCAAGGGCGGGCGACTCCCGGCCGTCGCGTTGGCGCTGAGCCTGCTCGTCCTGCTCTCGACGGTCGGCTACGCGGCGACGGTGCCGACCAGCGACGACGGCTTCACCGAGTTCTACGTCGAGACCGAGGACGTAAACGGCAACACGCAGTCGATGTACCAGGACCAGTTCGCGGCCGGAGAAGCCGCGAACCTCACCGTCGGCGTCGAGAACCGCGAGCAGCAGACCGAGTCGTACAGCGTCGTCGTGTTGAGCGAACGGGTCCAGACGGAGGGCAACGAGACGACGGTGACCGAGTCCGAGCAGATCGGGTCGACGGACCTCACGCTCGACTCCAGAGAGAACGTCACCCGCGACGTGACGGTGACGCCCTCGATGTCGGGCGACGTTCGGTTCACGCTGCTGTTGTACCGGGGCGACGCACCCGCAGACCCCTCGACCGAGAACGCCTACCGGAGTCTCAAACTGTACGTCACCGTCTCCGGCGACGGCGGGCAGAACGGCTCGAACGGCTCCCTCGCCGGACCGTCGCCGAGTGACGCGGCGCTCGTGACCGACCCGCTCACTTCCACGACGACGCGGAGTGCGATCACCTACTGATGTGGCCCTGGGAGCATCTCGCGTTCGGCTACGTGCTCTACTCGCTGTTTCGACACGCCAGCGGCGGAAAGCCGACCGGCCCCGAGGTGTTCGTCCTCGCGGCGGCGACGCAGTTTCCCGACCTCGTCGACAAGCCGCTGTCGTGGACGTTCGGCGTGATGCCCACGGGGTACGGACTGGCGCACTCCATCTTCCTCGTGCCGGTGTTCGCCGCCGCGGCGCTGCTCGTGGCCAGACAACTCGGCGACCGGACTCTCGGCGTCGCGTTCGTCGCCGGCCAGCTTTCGCATCTCGCGGGCGACGTCGTCTACCCGCTCGTCGGGGGCGACGCGCTCTCGTTCGACCCGCTTTTGTGGCCGCTGGCGAACAACACCGGCGCGGCCCCCGAGGGAGGATCTCTCGAACTTGTCGCCTACTATCTCGTCCGGTGGCTGGGCGACTTGATTCGACTCGACGTCGGTTTCCTACTGGTCTTCGAGTTGGCGCTCGCGGCGTTCGTCTTCGGCCTCTGGGCGTACGACGGCTTCCCCGGTGTGGGGCCGGTGGTTCGGCCGCTGCGTCGATGAGGGCGCGTCTCCGTCGGCTGCCTCCTTCGTACCCCGATTTTCAGCGCGTTTATGTCGCGTAGGTGTGGTATCTGGGTACGGACCAGTCACGATACGGAACGCTCGTTGCGCTCGTCGGTGGAGTCCAACTCGTCTTGGTGTTCTCGATGAGGATTGCGTCCATTCGTACTTCGCTCTCGTGCTCGACGTGGTTCGGCGTGAACGTTCAGTCGACGACGTACTGACTGGCGCTCTTTTGGTCCGGAATACCCCTCACGCAGCTCGGCTCGAACATCCGAGGCGGCGACATCGAAGTGGGAGAGTTGGAGGAGAAGAAGACGATAGTAGACAGCGCCGTGGCCATCAGCGTCCTCGGAGTAGTTGGGATGGTCGTTCTCTCGGCCTCATTCGTGGTATGAGGCGGTGAGCGACCGCGATCAAATCGGACTCTCTCGCTCACCCGCGGCAGCAACGCCTCGCCGACACACTACCGAACAGCGCGAACGCGCGAGACGACGAACCCGTGACCGGTGTCCGGTATCGGGAGGGGGACCCGAGAAGCGATCGGAGGTCCATGCCCCGAGAGCGGACAGTCTTGTGAGAGTTTTCTGCGGCGGGAGCTCTCCGTCGATACTCGGTCTCCGGAGTGTCGCACGCCTGCGAGCGTCGTCGACACCGCCGAAGATGTCGCGAAAAGAGGGGAGTAGAAGCTGGGTCGTTAGATTACGAGTCAGAGTCGCCGTCCGAGGGCGTGACACACATCGTCACGTCGCCGTTGTCGTACAGCGTGCTCTGGGAGGGTCGGCAGATGCGCTCCTGCGGGATGTCGCGCGATTCGCCGACGCCGTCTTCGTTCATGAAGTACGTCGTGCCGTCAGACTGGAACTCGCGGTAGACGGTCACGTCGTGGGCGACGGGGTCACCCTCGGTGAGATTCGCCGTGTCGGCCGTATAGGCCCCCGTTCGCTTGAACACCGTCTGGTAGGGGTGGTCGGTTCGCAGTTGCTGTTCGGGCCGAATCTCCATCGGTTCGGGCCCGCCGGTCATCTGCCCGATGGTGTGGACGGCGGCGACGGACTCCTCGTTGTAGCTCAGCGTCTCGCCGTCCGGAAGCACCGGGTTGTCGAGGGTGCCGTTGCGCGAGACGACCATCGCGCCGGGGAACACCAGCGCGGCGACGAGCATCCCCGCGACCAGTACCTTGGGGTTGAGATTCGCCGCCAGATAGCGAACGCCGACGGCGGTCAGAATCGCCATCGGCGCGTACATGAACGCGAACCAGCGCTGGGGGATGAAGTTGCGGATGCCGAACATCGGCAGCCCCAGCGTGAACACGAGCATGATGGCCGTCCCGATGAGCAGCGTGAACACCGACTGCTTGGCGTGGTCGCGGTGGACCACGTACAGACAGCCGACGAACGTGCCGAGGAGCAAGAGCAGGAAGCCGAGCACGTCGATGTACGTCGCCAGTTCCGCCAGCGGTACCGAGGAACTGGACGCGGCGCTCTCGGTGCTCGCCTCGGCCCCGGCGCTCGCACCGCCCGCCAGGTTGCCGAACCCGGCGCTCGACGCAACCGTCTCGGCGAGGAAGCTCACGATCGTCTCCAGGAACGTCCCGCCCTTGTACGGCGTGAACGACCAGAGGAAGGTGATGAGCCCCACGTCGAAGACGACGAGACCGAGGATGTTCACCGGGTTGCGCGCGCGGAACACGTCCGGACGGAGCCGCGAGACGCGGTAGATACCGAGATTGAGGATGAAGTAGGCGACGACTGCGCCGCCGAAGACGACGAGCATGATGAACGACGACACCTGATGCGTGAGGATGAGCGCCACCGACAGGCCGGCGAGCAGCGCGAAGTCGCGCGCCGCGTAGTCGCTCTGCATCAGTCGGATCAGCGCGTACAACACCGTCAGGAAGATGACGAGTCCCATGCTCGTGGGAATGATGTGGATGCCCCACTCGATGACGTAGTCGCCGAACGAGAACAGCGCCGCCGCGAGCACCGCCCACCGCTCGGCGACGAGTTCGCGCGTCGCCATGTAGACGAGTAGCGGCGACAGCGGGATGACGACGCCCAAAGAGAGGTACAGCGCCGTCCGTAGCGGCACGTCGTAGATGAGCGACGCCGACGCGACGAGCAGGTGGTACAGCGGCGAGACGTAGTGTTTGTCGTCGGAGATGGCGTCCAGCGACCCCGCTTCGAGGATGCTGCTCGTCAACTCCGGCAGGTGGGTCCAGATATCGATGCCGATGAGTCCCGGCGTCGACGCCAGCGCCGCGAAGCGGACGGTTCCGGCGACGAGGACGACCTGTAACAGGAGTATCGAGGGATTGAATGCCTCCTCCTCCTTAGCGAACAGGATTTGGGAGAGAAGTAGCGTCCCGGTCACAGCGGCGATAGCGTAGAACGCGATGCCACGCTCGCCGGCCAGCACCGCCGCGAGCAACATCCCCGCCGTCCCGAGGACGACGACGCTCGGGAGTAACCGAGAGAGGCCGACCGGTAAGACGAACGCGGCCTCGTCGTTCTCGCCGCGACTGCCGTACACCGACAGCAGATACAACACCGCAGCACCGCCGAGGACCAACGGGATGGTCTCGACGTACACCTGCGAGAACAGGAAGCGAAGCGGCACCATCGCCAGCGCGGCGAGCAGCGCGAGCACCGCCGCGTCCACGTCGAAGCGACGGCCGCGGAGCCAGTCGCCGACCGAACCTATACTCATCTCAGGCCGCCCCCTCCGCGACGCACTCGTACAGCGAGGCGAGGCGTTCGCCCATGCGGTCGACGCTCACGTCGGGTGACACCGACCGCCGGCGCTCTCTGTCTCCGAGCGTGTCCACGCCGTCGACCATCCGGTCGACGCCCGCGGCCAGTTCGGCGTCCGTGTCGCCGACGACGACGCCCGGCGCGTCGCCGAACTCGTCGCGGACGAAGCCCACGTCGGTGGAGACGACCGGCAGGCCGCAGGCGGCGGCTTCCTTGACCACCATCGGACCGCTCTCGCGGCGCGAGGTGACCAGCAGCGCGTCGCTGGCGTTCATGTAGTACGGCATCTCCTCGTAGGGGACGTTCGAGACGGTCCGGAGGGTGACGTCGGCGTCGGCCGCCTCGACGACGGCCCGTGCGCGCGGGTATTCCTTCTCGTCGCGCGACTTCTCGTACGGAAAGAGGACGACTCTCTCGCTCTCGTCCCATCCGACTCTCGACCGCGCTTCGTCGCGGTCGACGGGTCGGAACCGCTCGGTGTCGACGCCGAACGGGAGATACGTGTAGTTCTCGCCGAGATGCGTCGCCATCGCGCGACTCGGGAGGACCGTCTCGTCGGCCGCACGCGCGCCGTATCGGCTCATACGGCGAAGCCAGCCGTACTCGCCCATGACGTCCGTCCCCCAGAGGGTGAGGACGAGCGGGCGCGTCGGTTGCGCCAGCGCGAACGGGACCGTGAGGCCGTAGTTCGCGTGGACGAGGTCGTAGGAGCCGAGCCCTTCGGCGAGCACCTCGGGGTAGTATCGGAGGTAGTCGCTGACGGTGCGCGGGGAGTCCGGACTGTACTCGCCGGGGACTGCGACGACAGTACAGTCGATTCCCTGTGATTCGAGCGCCTCGACCTGTTGTTCGAAAAACGAGCGCGTCGAGGTGATGAGTTGGAGGACTCTCATGCTGTGAGTTTCTGTCGGCTGTCGCTGCCGCCGCCCGCCGACTCCACCTGGTCGACGATGACGTCGGTCACGTCGACGCGTTCGGAGAGCAGTCGGTCGCGGCGGGCGCGCCACGCGTCGGCGCCGCCGCCGCGCCCTTCGAGGATGTCGACGGCGTGACTGAGCGCGTTCCGGTGTCGGTCGGGTCCGTTGCAACTGTAGACGAGGCCGTACTCGTCGGCGAGCTCGCTGACGTAGCCGAGCGAGAGACTGTTGACGTAGACGGCCGGGGTCCCGAGCATCGCGCACTCGGCGGCCGTCGTCGCGCCCTCGCCGACGTAACAGTCGGCGTAGTACAGCAGGTCGTGCATCCGCTCGGGCGAGAGGTCGAGACGGTGGCCCTCGATATCGTTCGAGAGTTCCATCTCGGCGGTGACGAACACTTTCGCGCCCGTCTCCGAGAGTCGGTCGACGACCTCGCCGACGTCGTCGAAGCCGCTCTGGCCCATATCGTGTGACGACCCCCAGTCGTTGAACCGGGTGACGACGAACGAGTCGCCCTCGTCGAGGCCGAGGTCGGAGCGTACCGTGGGGTCCGGCGTGAAGCGGTCGGGGTGGAGATACGCGAGTTCGTGGTAGCCCGGATATCGGACCTGTTTCGGGCCGATATCGCCGACGTAGCACGACGGCGTGCAGACGGTGTGGGCGAACGGGTAGGCGAGGTTCTTGATGATGGTCGCGTGTTCGGTGTCGTAGAAGACGACGCTCCGCGCGCCGACGAGCGGCGCGACGTGCGCGGCGGCGACACCACCGATGGCCGCGATGACGTCGGGGTTCAACTCGCGCGCGCGACGGAGTAACCGAAGTTCGTACGTCGCCTGCACCGCCGCTAACGAGGCCAGTCCGTGCGACTCGCCGGCGAGCACCTCGTGTTCGATGCCGTAGAGTTCGAGCAGGCGGACGGCCATCTCCTTCTCGCGCGCGAAGACGTGGACCTCGTGGCCCCGCGCCTCCAGTTCGTCGATGGCGTGCTTGAAGAAGTGGACGTGGCCCGGATGTTGGACGGTGACGGCGACTCTCACTCTCGGCGCACCTCCAACTCCTCGTTCTCCTGCATGTCGAACACCATCGCCAGCAGCATCGAGACGACGCCGATGGAAGCGAGAACGCCGCCGGAATGGTCGTCGTCGTCGTCGACCGTCCCTTTCAGCGCGTCGAGGAGGCCCGCACCGGCAATTGCCGCACCGAACAGGTACAGACCCGCGAGCGGGTGGAAGTCGACGGTGAGGTACTTCACGCGCAGTCGCCACAGGAAATCCTTCGCCAAGAGCGTCGACAGGCGGGGGACGAACGTCTTGTACTCGATGGTGCTCTCCTCGTCGCCGTAGACGGCCGGAATCGCCACGTCGGCGACACGGAGGCCGTGGGCGTTGAGCTTGACGAGCACGTCGTTGCAGAAGCCGTAGCGCTCGTACAACGACTCGTAGTCGATGGTCTCCAGCGCCTCCCGCGAGATGGCGGTGTAGCCGTTCTGGGGGTCCATCGTCTTCCAGTAGCCGCTCGCAGCCTTCGTGAGCAGCGTGAGCAGCCAGTTGCCGAAGGAGCGCCACGTGCTCATCCCCTCGCGGTACTCGCGGTAGCGGAGGCGGTTGCCCTTCGCGTAGTCGGCCTCGCCGGAGACGACGGGGTCGATGAGGCGGTCGAGTTTCTCGGGATCCATCTGGCCGTCGCCGTTCATCACGGCGACGACGTCGATGCCGTCGGCGAGCGCGCGCTCGTAGCCCGTCTTGATGGCACCGCCGACCCCCCGGTTCTCTTCGAGGCGGATGGCGACGACGCGCTCGTCGAAGGCGGGTGGCGAATCCGCGACGCCGCGTTCGACGTCTCGTGGTGCGTCATCGTCGACGCCGTCGTCCTCGGACGCGGACACCTCTCGCGGTCGGAACCGCGCCGTCCCGCCGTCGGTTTCGACGAGGCGACTGCTCTCGCTGATGTGCGCGGCGTTCGCTCGCGTGGCGTGCCGCTGAATCTCGTCCCAGGTGTCGTCCGTCGACCGGTCGTCGACGACGTACACCCGGTCGACGAACGCGGGCATCGTGTCGATGACGTCGCCGACCAAGCCTTCCTCGTTGTATGCGGGGACGACGACGCCGACTCTCGACTCTCCGTACATCAGACCCTCCGATACGTGAAGCCGTGGTCGGCGACTTCCGCGGCGTCGAGCGCGCCACAGACGTCGAGCAGGAACGGGTCGTCGTTCATCTCTTCGCGCGCGGCGTCGAGGTCGAGACTGTCGAACACGTCGTGTGGCGTCGCCAGGACGATGCCGTCCGCGTTCTCGAAGGAAGGCTGGTCCATCACGTCGATGCCGAACGCTCGACTCGTCTGTTCGGGGTCGGCGTAGGGGTCGAAGCCGAGGATGTCGACGCCGTACTCCTGCATCGTCTCGATGACGCCGTCGACTTTCGAGGTGCGGATGTCGGCGACGTTCGGCTTGTACGTCAGCCCGAGGACGACGACGCGACTCTCGCCGAGGACGTTACCGCAGTCGTTCAGCGTCTTCAGCGCGAGTTCGGAGACGTGTTCGGGCATCCGGCGATTGACGTCGCGGGCCTTCAGCGTCAGTTCGGGCACGTATCCCTCCATCTTCGAGCGGTAGGCGAAGTAGAACGGGTCGACGGGGATGCAGTGACCGCCGACGAGGCCGGGCGAGTAGTCGTGGAAGTTCCACTTCGTCCCGGCGGCGTCGAGTACCTCCTGAGTGTCGATGCCGATGCGGTCGAAGGCGACGGCGAGTTCGTTCATCAGCGCGATGTTCAGGTCGCGCTGGACGTTCTCGACGACCTTCGACGCCTCGGCGGCTTCGAGCGACGACGTGCGGTGGACGCCCACGTCGACGACGCACTCGTACAGTTCCGCCACGTCTTCGAGGACGGCGGGGTCGTCCGCACCGACGACTTTCACCACGTCGCGGAGGCCGTGTTCCTCGTCGCCCGGCGTGGCTCGCTCGGGGGAGTAGGCGACGAAGAACTCCTCGCCGGCCGTGAGTCCGGAGGCCTCCTCGAGCGCGGGAGCGAGCACCGAGCGGGTCGCACCCGGGAACACCGTCGATTCGAGGACGACGGTCGTCTCCGGCGTCATGTGTCTGCCGACGGTCTCACCGGCGCTCTCGACGAACCGGAGGTCCGGATTCTCCATCTCGTCGACGGGTGTCGGTACGGTGACGACGACGTAGTCGGCCTCGGCGATGGTCGCGGGGTCGGTGGTGAACTCGACCTCGCTGTCGGCGACGACGGAGTCGCCGAGATCACCGGTCGTGTCGGTCCCCTCGGTGAGCGTCCCGACCTTCTCCTCGTCGATGTCGTAGCCGATGACCTGCTGGTCGACGCGGTCGAAGTGAACCGCCAGCGGGAGTCCGACGTAACCCAGGCCGACGACACAGATCGTCTCGGTGCGGCCGGCCGAGTCGGCGTGGCGTCCCTCGTCGCGACGACGAGCGCCGG
Source organism: Haloprofundus halobius (assembly GCF_020097835.1). GTDB lineage: Archaea > Halobacteriota > Halobacteria > Halobacteriales > Haloferacaceae > Haloprofundus > Haloprofundus halobius. Next base: position 889,913 of record NZ_CP083666.1, on the reverse strand, counting down.
TGAGTCCCGAACTCATCGCTGTGCCTCCCCTGCGGGGAACCGTTCGTGTTCGGCCGTGCAGTTCCGTCTGTCGTGACGAAGCGTCTGTGTCTCGCTCATGTGGGGAATTTCCTCCCGCCTGCGCGAACCGCAGGGCGGGTTTCGATTTTCCAGTACCCTCGTACCGGCTTTATTATAGAGCGAGTAAGCGACGCACCCGGTTTTTCGACGCGTGGGACGGCCTCTGATGGCCGTCTCCTCGCCCTCCACGCCTCTCGCGGCCGTTCTCGGTGAGCTCTCTCCGGACTGTTTCGTCTCATTGCCGTTTAGGAGGTCCACAAGCGCTGTATCGCTGCTCTCGCGGTTCTACGAGGGAGCCGGTAGTCGAGGGTCGCCGAGTGACGCGGTCGGGTCCATTTCAGTTATTCTCACTGTTTCCCGCTTTGTGTCGCGTATAACAATGAGGGTATCAGCCCTCGTCCGTAGTACGGGAATACTCCCGTGAACGATATGAAGTACGCGAAAACCACCGCCGTAGTTCTCTCGTTCGTTGCGGTGGCGACGCTCTATCGCGTCGCGACCAGTTCGGTGACGCCAGTCGAGGTGACCGAACCAAGCGACGAATGAGACCGCTCGAACGGGCGATCGGACCGCCGTCTGACCGACTGTGTCGGACGGTACGACGAGTGACTGTCAACCCTCTCTCCACGCCCGTTCTGCCAGATTGAGTACCCTTTCTCGGCGCGAATTCCGCACCTCCCGAGAGACCCAATGTCGGACATCTGTTACAATCCGTGTAAACGGCCAAAACGGTCGCATACAACGATATGAAACGGTTTGAAACAGTCCGTCTGACGCGATGCAACAGTTGCGACTATCGATACGGACACCTTGATTTATTACCTGACCAGAGTTTGTACCTGATGCATGACAGTCACAGAGTCCGATAACACAACCCGGCTCGAGCCCCCCCAACTGGAGTCGGAAGCCCCTCTGTCGAAAGACAAACTGTTCCACATCCTCCAGAACCGTCGACGCCGCGACGTGCTCTGGTACCTCCGCGGAACTGAAGGTTCCGTCCGCATGCGCGACATTGCAGAACAGGTCGCCGCGTGGGAGAACGACACCACGGTTGAAGCGTTGATGTCCGACCAGCGCCAGCGCGTGTACATCGCTCTCTACCAGGAACACCTCCCGAAACTGGACGAAGACGGCGTTATCGACTACAACAAGAGTCGCGGTGTCGTCGAGCGAAACGACGTCGCCGACCAGTTCGACCCCTACCTGACGAACGAGATCGTCGAGGAGGTCACCCCATCTGGGCCCGCAACCCCGGGGGTCGACGCCCCGGAATCGGCCTCGTGGCAGAAGTACTCGATCGGTGTTTCGGGTGTCGGCGCGCTCGCGCTCCTCGGAATCACCTTCGATGCTCCCGTACTCGGTCAGTCCGGGGGTCTCGCGGTGGGACTCATCGCAGTAATGCTCGCCGTCGCCACCGTCGCGTACGCCCTCGCCGGATACTCCCGTTCTGCTTCCTCCCCTAACTCGGGCGGCGACTGAGTTCCCCGATCGAACCCGACCGACCGCGTCGGTTCGCCTCGCGAACCACCACATATAAGATTGTAGATAGAACTAAGCAAAAGGATAAGCCGGAAAATGGCTGATTGCCTCCAAAACCGGCTGTAGGTGGTTTATTTGTCCGATGACGAAATCTGTCATTAGCCTACAGTTGTATCGATAATGAGACATTATAACACCGAAAGAACTACGTTCGACATCGAACGACCTCTCTCGTATCCACCAATCGAGGGGAGAGGGTAACGTGACGAAACCGAAACACCGAGTCGTCCGAACAGTCCTCCTGGTCCTGTTGGTACTCGCGAGTGTGCCCGTCGCCACGGCGGCGAACGCGTCGGCGCTGTCGGCGTCCGAGCCGACGACTCTCCCGCAGACGGCCCCTCCGAGCGACAACTCCTCGCTCGGCGAGATCCGCTTCTCGGAGGAAGGGACAGTCCGATGGGACGGCGAGCAGTTGTACGTCTGGCGCAACGAGTCGAGCACGCTCTCGACGCGCTTTCACAACACCGGAGAGCGCTCGCTCTACGAGTTCTGTGCGTACGCCGAGGACGATGACGGCAAACAGGTCGAACTCGACTGCCAGCAGATGAACGTCGACCCGAACGGGTCGAGAAAGGTCGTCTTCGAGTTCCAACGGTACCCGCCGAACGTCTCCGGCGAGCGGAACGTCACCGTCGTCGCGACTCGCGGGTTCGGCGACGAGGAGGCGGTCTCGACGACGACCACCAGCCGTATCTTCGTCGAAAAGTCGGGCGACTACGACGGTGACGGCCTCTCGAACGAACGGGAGGCGGAACTCGAGACCGACATGAACTCGCAGGACACCGACGGCGACGGGCTGAGCGACCGTCGGGAGGTCACGAAGTACCAGTCTTCGCCGCTCTCCAGCGACACCGACGACGACGGCCTCCGCGACCAGCAGGAGGTATATCTCGGAACGAACGTCACGGACCCCGATACTGACGGTGACGGCCTCTCCGACGGCGCGGAGGTGGACGAACACGGGACCGACCCGCTCGTTCCCGACAGCGACGGCGACGGCCTCACCGACAGCGAGGAGCTCGCGTTGGACACCGACCCCACCGAGGAAGACACCGACGGCGACGGACTCCACGACGGCGCGGAAGTGAACGGACACAACACCGACCCGCTCGCCGCCGACACCGACGACGACGGGATCAACGACAGCGCAGAGGTCGGCCTCTACGGGACGAACCCGCTCCGGGCCGACAGCGACGGCGACGGCTTCTCCGACCGTGCGGAGCTTCGGCTGGGAACGAACCCGACGAACCCGGCGACGACGGTCGGATTCGCCGGACTGGCGCTCGCGGTCCTCGCCGGCGTCGGCGTCTGGTACCGGCGCAGCGACCACAGCGTCGCGACGGCGGTCAGGAGACGCGGTAGCGACCTCGTCGCGGCGGTCCGAAGCCCATCCGACTCCGAACAGCGCGTCGTCGAGGCCGACCCCGGCGCCGACGACCCGAGCGCCGCACCCCCGTTCGACTCGCAGATTCCGCTCTCGGACGACGGCCGCGTGCTGCGGATGCTCCACGAGGAGAGCGGCCGACTCAGGCAGAGCGAAATCGTCGAACGTACCGACTGGTCGAAGTCGAAGGTGAGTCGCCTGCTCTCGCGGATGGAAGAGGAGGGGAAACTCACGAAGATAAACGTCGGCCGCGAGAACGTCATCGCGCTCACCGACGAGACGCCCGACTGGGCCGACTCGGCGCTCCGGTGACTGTTCGGTCTCCCGTCCCGACGACACGATCCGACACTCGGACGACTCGACATCTATCCGGCGTATTCCCAGTTCCGATGAGAGAGATCAGACGCCGTCGAAAGCGAAGACACGCGTCCGAGAGTGAGTCCCCTGTGACGAAGACGAAGAGACGGTCGACGACGTTCGAGCGAGCAACGCCGAAACGACGACGTCTCCGAGTTTTTCGTGTGTCGGTGGATTCGCCGCGTATCTTCGAGTTCGCTACGACCGACTGACGAATTCGGTGCCGACAGACCCACTCGGCGGGTGGCCCGCTCGCCGAGCCGACCGATGTAACCGATTCGACCAACGAGACGGTTCGACCGCCACGACCGAGCCTCGGCTTGGGTACGTGCCCGAGAGGGAACCGGTATTCGTCGCTGGGATTTGCCTCCGACGGCCGCTCTCGCCGGCTGAGGGCGAAGATGCGGACGGCCGGGGTGAAGGCGTCTGACGCCGTGTTGTGACTGTTGCACGCTGAAACGGTACTTAGCGGCGGAATAAGTCAGCGGTTACCTCGTTCATAGTAATTGATACAGGGGAGGATGCAGAAGTATGGTCCGCGACAGTTCCGCCCTATCGGGAAGCAGTACCGAAATCAACCGCTCCGCCTGCCCTCTCGCTCGAACGGCTCCGGAGGCGATGTAGATGTGCGGCATCATCGCCCGAGTCGGCCGTTCCGACTCCGTCGGCGCGTTGGTCTCCGGACTGGAGAGCCTGGAGTACCGAGGCTACGACTCCGCCGGCGTCGCGGTGAAGAACGGCACCGGCATCAAGGTCCACAAGCGCTCCGGGAAGGTCTCGGAACTGAAGAACGCGATTCGCGGCGCAGAACCGAGCGGTAACGTCGGTATCGGTCACACCCGCTGGAGCACTCACGGCGCGCCGACCGACGACAACGCTCACCCCCACACCGACGAGTCCGGCCGCGTCGCCGTCGTTCACAACGGCGTCATCGAGAACTACGAGGAACTCAAGGCGAACCTCGAAGCCGAGGGCGTCGAGTTCGTCAGCGACACCGACACGGAGGTCGTCCCGCATCTCATCGCTTCGCACCTCGCCGAGGTCGGCACGCCCGAGGAGGCGTTCCGCCGCACCGTCAGCGAACTCGACGGGAGCTACGCCATCGCGGCCATCGTCGACGGGTTCGAAGCCGTATACGCCGCCCGGCAGGGGTCGCCGCTCGTGCTCGGACTCGACGAGGGCGAGTACTTCCTCGCCAGCGACGTGCCCGCGTTCCTCGAACACACCGCCGACGTCGTCTACCTCGAAGACGGCGACATGGCCGTCGTCGAACCCGACAGCGTCACGATGACCACCGTCACCGGCGAACCCGTCTCCCGCGACATCGACACCGTCGATTGGGACCCCGAAGACGCCGGCAAAGGCTCCTACGACCATTACATGCTCAAGGAGATTCACAACCAGCCGACGTCGCTGGCGAACACGGTCGAAGGTCGAACCGACGACGAGGGCGTGACGCTCGCCGAGATAGACGCGTTCGAGGACGTCTCGGAGGTCCAGTTCGTCGCCTGCGGAACGTCGTACCACGCGGCGCTGTACGGTGCGCGACTGCTCAACGCTGCGGGCGTCCGCGCCCGCGCCTTCCGCGCGAGCGAGTACGGCACCTCCGACCCAATCACCGACGAGACGCTCGTCGTCGCAGTCACGCAGAGCGGCGAGACGGCCGACACGCTCGGCGCGCTCGAACGCGCGGCAGCGGAGGGCGCCCGAACCGTCGCGGTCACGAACGTCCAAGGGTCGACCGCCTCCCGCGAGGCCGACGAAACGCTTCTCGTCCGCGCCGGACCCGAAATCGGCGTCGCCGCGACGAAGACGTTCTCCTCGCAGGTCGCGGCGCTCTGTCTGCTCAGCCACCGCATCGGCGAGGACGTCACCGGCGACCTGCCGTGGGACGACCCGACGGCGTTCTTCGAGTCGCTGCGCTCGCTGCCCGCGGACGTCCGCGGGGTGCTCGACGCTGACCGCGCCCACGAACTCGCCGACCGCTACCTCGGCAGCGAGGCGTTCTTCTTCATCGGCCGCGGCCTCGGCTACTCCGTCGCCGTCGAGGGCGCGCTGAAGTTCAAGGAGATCACGTACGAACACGCCGAGGGGTTCGCCTCCGGCGAACTGAAACACGGTCCGCTGGCGCTCGTCACGCCTCAGACGCCGGTGTTCGCGGTGTTCACCGGCACCGACGACCAGAAGACGCTGACGAACGCCAAGGAGGCGCAAACCCGCGGTGCGCCCATCGTCGCCGTCGCCCCCGAGGGCCACCCGGCCGTCGACGCCGCCGACGCCCACCTGCCCATCCCGGATACCGACCCCGCGCTGGCCGGCCTGCTCGCGAACGTTCAACTCCAACTGGTGTCGTACCACACCGCGAACCTGCTGGGTCGCTCCATCGACAAACCGCGGAACCTCGCAAAGAGCGTCACCGTCGAGTAGGCGCGTCCACCCTTTCCACCGCGGACCATTCTCTTCGGCACTCGGCTCCGAACCGAGTCGCCGATTCGGTTTCGAGATCCGACCAGCGGTGGCTCTCGCCGCTGCCATCGCTGAGTCGACGGAGAGACGACGACGGATACACGGCCGAGTGAACAACGCAGAGAACGCGGACGCCCCGGAGCGAGCACGCCTCGAAGTGGAGAGGAAAAGAGCCGCAAGTCGAACTCGTGCCGTCTCGACCCGAAGAGCCTACTCAGCCGCGTTCGCAGCGTCGGCGACCATCGCGTACGCTTCGTCGAACAGTTCCTGTGCGCGGGTTTCGTCGCGCGCCTCCGCCGTCACGCGGACCAGCGGCTGCGTCCCGCTGGCGCGAACGAGGAACCACCCATCCTCTAGTGCGACGCGCACACCGTCCATCTCGTCCACCTCGTCGAACTCGTCGTGGACGCGCCGAGCAACCGCCGCCATCGCTGCCGTCTTGTCCTCGACTTCCACGCTGTCGCGGAGCGTCGGGTAGCGCGGCAGTTCGCCGAGTAGCGTCTCGAGCGAGCCTTCGGCGCTCACGAGTTCGGCGAGTTTCACCGCGGCGAGGGGACCGTCGGGGCAGAGCGTCTCGTCGGGCCAGATCCACGCGCCGCTCGGTTCACCGCCGAAAGCGACGGCGGGGGAACTCGCGGCCTCGGCGACGTACACGTCGCCGACGGGTGTCCGTTCGACGGTCGCGCCTTGCGGTGAGAGCGCATCGTCGACGGCGAGGCTCGTGTTCAGCGGCGCGGCGACGCGCTCGCCGTCGCCGGCGGCGCGGCGACCGAACAGCGCCAGCAGGTGGTCGCCGGGGACGAACTCCCCGTTCTCGGTGACGGCCATCATTCGGTCGGCGTCGCCGTCGTGGGCGATACCGAGGTCGGCGTCCGTGGAGGCGACGACAGAACAGAGTGTCTGGCAGTTCTCCGCCGTGGGTTCGCTCGGCCGACCCGGGAAGCTTCCGTCGGGTTGGGCGTTCAGCGTCGTCACCCCACAGCCGAGTTCCGAGAGCGCGTCCGCGGTCAGCGCGCCGGGTCCGTTCCCGGCATCGACGACGACCGAGAGCCCCCCGTCGAGGTCGACGGCGGCGACAATCGCCGAAACGTGATTCTCGATGGCGTCGGTTCGCTCGCGCTCGACTCCCACGCCTTTCCAGTCGGCGCGCTCGAACGACTCCTCGCTGATGCGCTCTTCGATGGCCGCGCGGCGCTCGGCGTCGAACGCCTGTCCGCTCGGGGTCCAGAGTTTGATACCGTTGTCGGTTGCGGGGTTGTGCGAGGCGGTGATGACGACGCCGGCGTCGGCATCGAACTCGGCGACGCTTCTCGCGATAGTGGGCGTCGACGCGACACCGACGCGGGTGACGTCGGTGCCGCACTCCTGTGCACCTGCGGCGACGGCGTTGGCGAGGAAAGCACCGCTTTCTCGGGCGTCGCGTCCGAGGACGACGTGGTCGTCGCCCTCCGCGGCGAGGGCCCGACCGACGGCGAGGGCTAACTCCCCCGTCACGTCGTCTCCGACTGCTCCACGGATCCCGCTGGTTCCGAACATTGTGCGTAGTTCGGACTGACAGGTGGTAGTTATAGAGGGAATAAATCGGGCACGCCTGACACACCAGCGTCGGGGCGGACCCCCGACGAAAGACGAGGGGGAGAGTGGGGTTGGCGGGTTCGACGGCCCTCGGGTCAAAGGGTCGTCGCGCCCGCATGGGTGGGTGGTCGCGTGAAACGGGTGTCACCTCACATGCCGTGGTGGAGTCGACGTCCGAGACACCGCATTCGACGCGACGCACTCTATCGGATGCCCCCTACCAGTATTATTATGAACGAGATAATGGCGCCACGGCCCGTCTGTCGCCGAACGAGAATTCGCCACCGGTCCGTTGAACCGTTCGAAACCGTGCACAACCGTGGCGGTATATCCCGTCGAGAGTCTCGAACGCGGTGGTTTTCGCCTTACCATGTCGATAGTAAAGCGCCAAGGGAGCCCTACGACCGGTAGGAATGCCATCGAAAGATACTACCCGCCGTCGATACGTCCAGGCGCTCGGGGTTGCGGCAGCCGTCGGCGTCGCGGGCTGTGCGTCCTCCGAGGACGACGAGAGCACGGCGACGTCCACCGACGAGTCGTCGACGCAGACCGACGAACCGACCGCCACCGAAACCGACGCGGCGGCGAATCAGACGACCGACGCCGCCACCGAGGAACCCGACGACGCGTCCAGTTCGTTCGAGGACCTCGACGGGCCGAGAAACGGCGACGACCTACCGGAGGAGACGACCCCGCGCGACGGCTACCCCCCGGAGTTCGAGACGGTTCCCTCGGAGCGCTCCGTCGACACGGGGCGATTCCCGACGAACCGCGTCGAACGGGACTCGGGCGTGGTCAACGTCCCGCTGGTCCCGGCCGACGTCGCGTACTACTGGTACGCGCGAGGCGAGGCGCGCATCGTCGACGCGCGGAGCGCGGCCGCCTACGACGTCTCGCACGTGTTCGGCGCGGTTCAGAGCATCGCTCCCGACGGGGTAGAGCGCAACGACCCGACGACCGACTGGCCGAAATCCGACCGCATCGTCGTCTACTGCGACTGTCCGAACTACCTCTCCTCGCAGCGCGCGGCGACGCTCATCGAGAACGGCTACACGAACGTGTACGCCATCGAAGAGGGGTACCGCGCGTGGGTCGATAGCGAGTACCCGATGGCCGGTTCCGACACGGACCGTTCGGTGGAAGTCCGGACTATCACCGGCCAGACCGACCCCGAACACGCCGACGAGGGCGCGTGGGCGTACCACGAAGCGTCCGGCCAGCAGGAAGCCTCGAAGATACAGTCCGACGGCAGCTACGAACTCGAACTCCGCTGGGTCGACGTCGCCGACGACGACGAGGTGACCGTCGAGACACCCGGTTACACCATCACCGACTCGCTCGGCGCGATTACGAGCGCCGAAATCACTACCGAAGGCGAACTCTCGACCGGTGACGACAGCGGGTCGGGGAACGATACCACGAACGCCCTCTTGCGGCGATTGCTCGGGTAGTCACCGGTTCGCGCCGTCGTTAGTGTTCCGACCAACACCCCGATGGCTCAGCTTTCGAGTGCGTAGGCGGCCTGACTATCGCCCCTCGTATTTCCGACCGCACGAGAGGCACCATCGTCAGTTACGGGAGCGACTGTGCCGATTCGTAAACGGACTCGCACCCGGCGGTCGAACACGACTCGCTGCGCTCGCCGGTTCGTGATTTGGAGAAGTGCTCCGTCAGGGATTCGAACCACGAGGACTTCGCTTCGCTCGTCCTCTGGGCTCGGAATCCCTTCCGTCCGCTTTTCTTCACTACGTTCAGAAAATGCTCCGTCAGGGATTCGAACCCTGGTCCTTGCCGTGAGAGGGCAAGATGATTGGCCGGACTACACCAACGGAGCGCATCCTCTACTATCCGTGAGTGATGTTTAACGCTTGCGTTTCGGAAGGGCCGTGCCGGGCCGTGTCGTACCCACGTCACTCCTCGTCGAACGGCGACTTCGCCGCCTCGGGTTCGTGGCCGTCGAGGCTGATGACGTTCTCACGTCCGACGCGGAGTTTCGAGATGAGGCCCTCGTCTTCCATCTCCGAGAGCAGCATGCTCACCTTCGACTTCGACCACTCAGTCTCTTCGACGATGCGGACCTGTCGCATCCGGCCGCCGTGGGATTCGAGCATCGAGATGACGCGGTCCTCGTCGGAGAGCAACTCCTCGTCGGAGACGGACGGTCTCGGCGGGGCGGCGGCGGCCGCCTCGGCTCCGTCTCCGGTCTCCGACCCGACCGGTTCGACCGTCTCCTCGCGGCCGCGGCGGTACCACAGCGCGGCGACGACGCCGCCGAAGATGGCCAGAACCGCCCCTGCGAGCCACATACTCCCGCCCCCGCTCCCGATGGGCGTCGTCGTCGCGTCGTCGTCGGTCCCGTTGGCTCCCTCGCCGTCGCCGTCCTCGCCACCGGCGACGATGGTCTGGGTTCCGTCTGGGACGAAGACGACCTGCGGCCGATTGTCGGTGAATCGATGTTCGCCCATCCACGTCACCGAGTCGCTCGCCGGAAGCGAACTCGTGTTCGACTGGGTGCCCGGTGGCGTGACGTTCTTGAATTCGAGTTCCTCGTCGGACTCGATGACGAGCGACTGGTTCTCGCTGATGTATAGCCCGCCTTCGAAGACGTCACCGACGGTGACGGTCCCGTCGTCTTCCGTCTGGGCGAAGTTAGTCCACGTGAACGACATCTCGACGACGCCGATCGAGTTGCCGAGACTGTCGGTCACGTACGCCTGACGGGTGTGGTTTCGAGCGTCCATCGGCCGCTCGGTGGCGTTGGCACCGCTTACGACGAGCGACTCCGACTCGCTCTTGAACCCGTTGTACAGCGGCGTCTCGCTGTTGTTGAACTCGTCGGCGAACGCCCGGAAGTTCTGTCGCTCCGACTCGTTCGCCAACGTCTGCTCGTAGTGGAACGTCCACCGAGCGGACCCGTCTTCGCGGACGACGATTTGGACTTCGCTACTGTCGAACGACTGTTGCATCGCCGCCATCGACTGCGGCGTCGATGCGGCGGCGGTTCCGTCGGCTCTCGTCCCCGAAAACGCCGTCGCTGGCGGCGCTACCGCCGACGTGACGAGGAAGAATGCGAGCAGGACGAACGTTGCCCGACGGTGCATCGGCCGGATACACTCAGCGGTGGGCAAAAGAGTTTGTGACACCAATCGGCCGTGACTGCCGCTCTCACAATCGTTGTCGGCTGACCGTCGCGTACCCCTGTAACTCGCTCGTGTTGATTATTCGACCGTTAGCTGACCCGTTCCCCGTTCGCGAACACTACCGTCGGTGACTGCCACGCCGTCGCGTCGTCGTTCGGGTCGGTTTCGAGCACGACGAGGTCGGCGCGGTATCCCTCGGCGACGCGGCCGAGGTCCTCGCGGCCGACGAGTTCCGCCGCGTTCACCGTCGCCGCCGCCAGCGCGGCGTTCGGTTCGAGACCGTAGTCGACCATCAGTTCGAGTTCGCGCGGGATGTCGCCGAACCGGTTGAACGGCGTCCCCGCGTCAGTTCCCATCGCGATGTCGACGCCCGCCTCCAGCGCGTGCTCCCACGCGTGTTCGAAGCGTGACACCGCGTCTTCGGCTTTCGCGACGGCTTCCTCGGGGATGCCCGCCTCGACGCCGTGCTCGACGATGTTGACGAGAGCGCTCGCCGTCGGGACCCAGTACGTGCCGTGCTCCGCCATCATCTCTGCCGCCTCGCGGTCCATGAACGTCCCGTGCTCGACGCTCGAAATTCCCGCGCGAACCGCGTTCTTGATGCCTTCCTCGCCGTGCGCGTGCGCCGCGGTCGGGACGCCCTTGGCGCTCGCCGCCTCCACGGCCGAGCGCAGTTCTGCCTCCGTGAGTTCGGACGACCCGGTCACCGCGCCCTCGGTCAGTACGCCGCCGGTCGCCATGCACTTGACGACGTCCGCGCCGCGTTTTAGTTGCTGACGCGCGCCCTTCAGCACCTCGTCGGGACCATCGGCTTCGCATCCGAAAGCGTGACCGTGGCCACCGGTCATGACGATGTTCTCCCCCGCTCCGAGCACTCGCGGTCCGGTGAGCACGCCGTCGTCGACGGCCGTCCCGGCGTCGAGCGCCAGCGTCCCGCGACTCCCCAGGTCGCGAACCGTCGTCACGCCCGCCTCGACGGCCGCCCGGAGGTTCGACACCGCCCGGTAGCTCGCGGCGTACGGACTGTCGCCGAACGTCGTGCTCACGTCGGGACGGCCGTCCATCATGACGTGGACGTGTGTGTCTATCAGACCCGGCGCGACGACCCGCCCGGAGATGTCCGTCTGGCTGTTACCCTCGGGAACGTCGCCGACGGCGACGATTTCGCCGTTCTCGACGGCGACGTCCGCTTCCCGCGTCCCGTCGACGTCCGAGACTAACCCACCAGTCAGTACGTGCATGTTTCGTGGTAAACGCGCCGCCTCCTAAAAGGGGTGATGGCGGCAGTCTGCGACCGATTGAGGTGGTTCTCTCCGGTATCGGTAGTCGATCGTTCGTCGGTTACTGCAGTCACTCCGTCGGTCTGTGCGCCCGTCGCCGTTCGAGTATCGTTCCGTCGTCGCCGACGGCGACTCGTCGGTCCGCCGCGACGCCGACGCCGCGGAGCGTCTCGTCGGGCGACGTCTCCCGGCGCTTCCAGTCGCCGCCGTCGCGTTCGAGCACCGTCCCGTGTTCGCCGACGGCGACGGCGACGACCCGGTCCGTCCGCGGCTCGACCGCTATCGCCCAGAGGCCCTCCTCGGTTGGCCGGACGGGCGTCCACTGTGCGCCGTCGTACCGGCGAATCGTCCCGTCGTCTTCGGTGACGAACGCTTCGGCGTTCGCGGCCGACTCTTCTCCGACGACCGGTGCAACGGCGGTCAGCGTTCCGGCGTCGCCGATGCCGAGGACGTCGTACGTCTCCCCGCCGTCAGTCGTCCGAAACACCGACCCGTTCGTGTCCGCGAGGTAGCCGCGTTCCGCGTCCGCGAAGGAGACGGCCGCGATACTGGACCCGCTGCCGGGCTTCACCGGTTCTCCCCATCGAACCCGCTCGCCGTCGTACTCGCCGCGGCGGACCTCCCCCGACCCGTTCGCCAACACGACCGTCTCCGCGCCCGCGTCCCCGACGACGGCGACGGCCGTCACCGTGCTCGTGTCCCCGCCCGGTGCGGAGTGATCGGTGTGTCGGTCCGACGCGGTGTCAATCCTTCCGAGCGCCCCACCGTCGCCTGCGAGCCAGACCGCCCGACCGTCGTCGCTGACGTCGACGCCGGTCAGGTTCTCGCCGTCCGCGCCGGGGCCGTCTTCGAGCACCGTCGCCCATCCGTCGTCGGTCCGCACGAGGACGTAGCCGTCTTCGCCGACCGCGTACGCACCGCCGCCGGCGGCGACGACGTCGGAGAGGTCGACGTTCACGGGGGAGTCGACGCTCACCCAGTCTTCGGGGTCCACAGTACCCTCGTCGTCCGCGCTACCCGCGTTGGCGGCGACATCAGCACTACTCGCGTCAATCTCGACGTCGTCGGGGGTCGACGGTCGAGGTCCATCGCGCTCACTACGTCCACCGCGCTCGCTCTGTTCGCCTTGTTTGCGCTGTTCGCGCTGGCTGTCGTCCTTCCTTCGTTCGCTCCGTTCGTCTTCCTCGACCGACGCGGACGACGTCTCGGCTGTCGAAGCGTCCGAGCGATCCGTTCCGGCGCTGCGAGCGACCTCGGCGTCGGACTCCCGCTCGTCTCCGTTGTTTCGTTCGGCGTACACGTAGAGCGCCGGAACGACGTACGACAGGAGCGCCAGTACGGCGAACGCTTCGTGGTAGATCGTGAGTAGCCCGAACGCGGTCATCGCGGCGGCGCTGGCGGCGTGGACACCGCCACGGGCGTACTCCCGGTAGAACGTCGAGAAGTCACGTACCTGGCCGTTCGACGACATGGGTTTCGATAGTCGGCGAAGCACAATCAGCGTTGTCGCCGCCGCGCCAGTTCGACGCCCGAAGTCGGCCTCAGAAACTAAGTTCTCACCCCCGAATCGACACGTATGGCAGACGAACTCTCCGGCCGAACCGCGCTCGTGACGGGCGCGAGTTCCGGAATCGGCGCGGCGACGGCACGGAAACTGGCGACCGAAGGCGCGAACGTCGCGCTCTCGGCACGCCGCGAGGAACGACTCACGGAACTCGCCGACGAACTCGAAGCCGACTACGGCGTCGAGACGCTCGTCGTTACGGCGGACGTCCGCGACGAGGAGGCGGTCGAATCCGTCGTCGCCGACACCGTCGACCGATTCGGGAAACTCGACATCGCCGTCGTCAACGCGGGCCTGGGTCGCGGTTCCGGCGTCGATATCTCCACCGAGGAGTATCGGACGATGATGGACACGAACGTCGACGGCGCCTTCTTCACCACGCGCGCGGTGATTCCGCATCTCCGCGAGACGACCGGGAACCTCGTCTACGTCGGCAGCTTCGCCGGGAAGTTCCCGCGTCCGTTCAACCCCGTCTATGCCGCGACGAAGTGGTGGCTCCGCGGCTATGCCCACAGTGTCGAGGCGGCCGTCGGCGACGACGGTGTGGGTGTCAGCGTCGTCAATCCCACGGAGGTCAGAACCGAGTTCGGGTCGGAGGACGACCGGGCGTTCGAGGACCGGTTCGACCCCGGCGAGGTGACCGAACCCGAGGAGATCGCCGACGCCATCGTCTTCGCCGCGAAACAGACGAACTCCACGGTGAGCGAACTCGACCTCTACCGGCGGGACAAGTTCTCAGAGTGGTAGCGGTCGGGTCAGACCGACTTCGTTTCCTCTATCGCTACCTCGTCGCCGACCGAGAGCGTCTCTCCCCAGTCGGCCTCGTCGACGCGGGTGTTGACCATCACCCGGAAGTGGTGGTCGAACCAGTCGCCGCCGCTCCACTCGGGCATCGTCTCGCGGCGCTTCTCGACGAACCGCTCGCGGAACCCGCCGTACTCCTCGCCGGTGTCGGGGTCGCGGGAGGGGACGACGCAGCGCTGACACGGGTTGACGCCCTCGAAAGTGACTTTCTCCCCCGATTCGTCGTCGCCGACGGTGAACGCCACGACTTCGTCTCGGCCCGCGAAGAGGCGGTCCTCCCAGAACGGGGGCACGCCGTCGACTTCGAGGTTCGGCCGCAGGCGGCGACGCATGCTCTCGGCGCCGATACCGGGATACCACGAGGCAAGTTCGCGAATCGTCGCCGTCGAGATAATCGTCGGTCCCGAGGCGTCGGTGTCGTCGGGGAAGCCACCGGCGCGCTCGCGTCCGAGCGAGACGGGTTCGCCGAAGGACGTCGACAGCCAGTCCGTGAGTTCGTCGCCGTCGAGCGAAAACGTCCGCGCCTCGCCCTCGGGTGGGTCGAGGCGCACGGTTTCGCGCTCGAAATCGACTGTCGAACGGAGGCGGTGCGTGTCGCGATTGCGTTTGCCGTTGACGTATCGACCCTGGGCGTCGAACAGCGCGAACTGCCGGTCGCCGTCGAGGCCACCGTTTTCGACGATGGTCGCGGTGTCGACCGATTTCGCATCGAGCGACTTTATCGGATAGACGAAGATTCGACGAAGCGTCGCCATCGCCGACCGTTCGCCGCGCGCCCGCAAAACAGTCGTGGTCGGCGGCGGTGGGAGGGTCGCGGTTACTCGTCGTCGCTACTGGTGTCGATTCCGTCGATGACGGTGGCTATCTCGTCGGTGTCGAAGGTACGGTGTCCCTCGTCGTCGACCGTCGAGAGGCTGACGCTCTCGGCGCTGATCTCGTCGTCTTTCGCGCCTTCGAGCA
This sequence comes from Haloprofundus halobius, assembly GCF_020097835.1. Lineage (GTDB taxonomy): Archaea > Halobacteriota > Halobacteria > Halobacteriales > Haloferacaceae > Haloprofundus > Haloprofundus halobius. The sequence continues at coordinate 874,784 of NZ_CP083666.1, read as the reverse complement.
GCGCCTCGACGGCGAGACTCACGGCGTCGTCGACGCTCATCTCGGGGTCGTACGCCTCTTCGAGGTACTCGCGGATGCTCGCGCTCTCGCCGCCGATGGCGACGGCCTTCCACTCGTGGGGCGTCCCCGAGGGGTCGGTCTCGAACAGGCGCGGGCCGCTGTTGTCGACGCCGGCGACGAGCAGCGCCGCGCCGAAGGGGCGCGTGCCGCCACGCTGGGTGTTCTCCTGAATGAAGTCGGTGACTTCCTTCGTGAGTCCCTCCACGCCCGCCGGTTCGCCGTAGCGGAGGCGGTTGACCTGTGCCTCACGTCGGGCGTAGTCGATCAGCCGTCGGGCGTCGGCGACGTGACCGGCGCTCGCCGCGCCGATATGGTCGTCGACCTTGTGGAGTTTCTCGATGCTCTCGGTGACCATCAGCGACGAACTCGAACGGGTCCGCGCGGCGAGGACGACGCCGTCCGCCGCGCGGATTCCGACCACGGGCGCGCCGCGTTTAACCGCTTCGCGCGCGTATTCGACCTGATAGATGCGTCCGTCCGGGGAGTACAGCGAAGTGCCTCGGTCGTACGCTTGCTGATTCGAGTTGTTCATCGAACATCACCGTCGATTCGACCTGTCCGTGGGAGGACGCTGCCGGTCATCGGGCCCGTCTACGAGGCCCGCCCGGAAAAACTCTCGCTAAGACGAATTTTAGCAGATATCACCGTCTGCCGGTACACTCAGGAACGGTGATAGCCGGAAACGGACGGTCAGCATCGCGTTCTCGGGGTTACGGGCCACGCCGTCGATACTCGACGAAGTCGAACTCGTCGCGTTCCTCACGCTCGACCTCGGTCCACGCGTCGCGGTCGAACGTCGGGAACTCGGTGTCGCCCTCGAACGCCTCGTGAATCTCGGTCAACACGAGACGGTCGGCGTGCGGGAGGAACTGTTCGTACACCGTCGCCCCGCCGACGACGAAGACGGTCTCGTCGTTCTCGTCGTCGCCGCCGTGTCGGTTCTCGGTACCGTTTTCGCCGACGGCCTCGCGGGCCGCTGCCAGCGCGGCGTCTATCGAGTCCGCCTGAACCGCACCCTCGGGGAGGTCCATCTCGCCCCTGCTCAGCACGATGTTCGTCCGCCCCGGCAGCGGCCCGCCGAGTTGGCGCGCGATACTCTCGTACGTCCGCCGTCCCATGACGACGGGGTGGCCGGTCGTCGTCTCCTTGAAATGCTGGAGGTCCTCGGGGTAGTGCCACGGCATGTCGCCGTCGACCCCGATGACGCCGTTGGCGGCGATGGCGGCGATGAGCGAGAATTCCATTCCCGGTTACGGTGCGAGGCGGTTCTTCCGGTTGCGCATCTTCTCGTTGTAGTGGGCGAACGTGATGGGACACCACTCCTCGGCGAGCTCCAGCACCGACTCGGTGAGTTCCCGAATCTCCCACTGCGCGTCGGCGGCGGCGCGCATGTCGGCGACGTGCATCAGCATCCGGACGTTCATCGACATCACGATGTTGACCTCCGTGCCGATCGGAAGCACGAACCGAGCGTCCTCCGGCGGCATCCCGAGATCCAGCAGTTCCTGGTAGTCGGCGACCGAGCGACTGACCGACTCGCGGAACACCTCCTTTCGCTTCTCGACGGTTTCCTCGTCGACCGCGCCGGTCTTCTGGTTGCGGCCGACCCAGTAGGGATCCGACGCCGACGGCGGTGTGACGACCATCTCGCCCGCGGCGACATCCTCGGGATCAACGTCGTCGAAGGAGACGTAGCGCATCGACTGCACGTCGAAGCTGACGTGTCGATGCCGCGTAATTTGGGCCATGCAGGACCGACTGACGCCCTCGATGGCGAACGTGGCTTGCGGATGTTCGAACGGCCCGAAGTGGCCGTGGCTGAGCAGATGACCGATGAGCGTCTCCATCTTCTCCCGCTGGCTGTCGCCGTCGACGGTCTCCATCGTCTCCTCGAACGACTGACTACCGACGAATCCGGCGGAGTAGTCGTTTCTCGCGCCCTTGCAGACGAGCTTCTCGGGGTTCGGCGTGGCTTCGAGCAGGCGTACGTCCATATCGGAGGTGAGGTGACTGGGGGCGCAAAAAGACTCTCTTTGACGCCGGCGCTCGACCGCTCCCGCGGCGGACCGATGGAGTCGAGTCCTCCCCGCGCGAATCGGTCGTATGATTCGGAACCTCGCACGGGGCGTCTCCGCCTTCACGAGCAACGCGTTTCTCGTCGACGGCGAACGAACCGTCCTCGTCGACACCGGCGCGAACTTCGATATCGTCCCGAAGATTCACGAGCAGGTCGACGAGCTCGATGCCGTCGTCCTCACCCACACCCACCCGGACCACGTCGGCAATATCGACGCCGTCCGCGACGTCTTCGACGCGGAGACGTGGGGGTTCGACCTCGACCAACCGGCCGTCGACAACGCTATCGAGGACGAATCGACGCTGAGAATCGGCGACGACGAGTACGTTGTCCTCCACACGCCCGGGCACAAGAACGACCACCTCTGTCTCTACAGCGAGAGTGCAACGACGCTGTTTGCGGGCGACCTCGTCTTCCAGAACGGCGGATTCGGACGCACCGACCTCCCCGAAGGCGACCGAGAACTGTTGATCCGGAGCATCGACCGACTGCGTTCCGTCGTCGACGACTCGCTCTCGGCGATGCACGTCGGTCACGGTCCGAGCGTCGTCGACTCGCCGTACGACCACATCGAGATGGCCGCTCGCGCCGCGAGACTCGGATAACACCGTCAGTTCTGTACCGTAGCGACGAGCGCATCGTACGCGTCGGCGTACGCGTTGGCGACCTGCTCTGGGTCCCCACGAGCCTCGCTCCCGAGCGCCCGCAACTCCACCGTCGCCAGCGGTTCTAGCATCTCGACGACGTCCTCGACGTACTCTTCGAGTCGCCCCTCGCGCGGTCCGCCGCTGGCGACCTCGCGGGCTTTGAGATAGCGCTTGCCGTCGTAGACGCACGCTCGTCCCGGTTCCACGACCGCGACGGCGTCGAACGCCACATTCGAGACCGGCACCGCGATATCGGCGTACGACTCGACGACACTCGTCTCAGTCGCGGTGATGCGCCGAGCGAGACGCTCGGCGGCCGGAACGTACCGCTCACGCATCACCTCGTTGAACGCGGGAACCGACGAGACGCGAACCGCGGCGTCGAGCGGCAGCGATTCGGTGGCCGAACCGGGGAGGAGGCCCTCCGCCTCGGCGTCGGCGTTGACGACGTACTCGGGGCCACGCTCGCCGGTCAGCCGGTCGACGAGAAACGTTCGTCCACTCTCGCCTAGCAACCCTGCTTTGCCGGGCGTCGGTCGCCAGAGGCGGTGGACTGGATTGATGGTTTCGGGGTCGACGTCGCCCGCGCTCGCCGCCGCCAGTTTACGCGCGTCCTTCCCGTACAGTCGTCCGGCGTCGACGGCTTCGTGGTAGTCGTCGTGGTCGAACCAGTAGTCGTTGCCCGCGCGTGGCTTGAACCCGACGGGTGCGAGTCCCTCGCGACGCAGCGAGGCGAGCAAGCCAACTGAAAACGTCGTCTTTCCGGCGTCGACGCGGTCGCCACCGGCGACGAGCAGTCGCATTCCTCAGTCGTCTCCGTTCTCCTCGCCGCTTCCGTCGTCTCGAAGCCCGTAGTAGCCGGGCTCCTCGTCGGTCGGCGGTTCGGCAACGACCATCTCCTCGGAATGGCGCATGATCCACGGAATCGCCCAGTCGAGCAGGATGTCCTCGATACCCTCGTCGATTTCCGCGTCGGCGTCGAGCCCCTGGAGCAAGCGCGCGATCTCGTAGACGGTGTACATCTGGTCGGCGTCCAGCAGTTCCTCGGGCGTGTAGAAGTCGCACGGAAACAGCTCTTCGAACTCCGATTTCGGTCGCGGCATGGGCGAGCTACGTTCGCCCGGTCGTAAACTCCTGCGGTCCCGCCGCGTTCCTCCGCCCGCCTAGTTCGTTTTGAATCTTAAATTATTAAAATGAAATCATATATCACAATAAATGCAGGCTGGACGACAGGCGTCTGACACCTGTCCAATCTATCACAAAAATGATTATCGTGTGTCGGCGAAAGGGGGTAGTATGAGCGACGCGACAGAGCGACTCCTCGCGGCTATTCGGCGGTTCAGCGGCGAGTCGCTCCGCGACGTGTGGCTGTTCGACCAGTGGGCACACGAACAGCTGTACGTCCGATCGGACGTCGAGAACGACCTCTCGGCGCTCGACGTCGACGCGCTCGTCGATAACGAGCGCTACGGCTACGTCACGCGTGCCACCTACGAATCGCTGTTCGCCGACGAGTACGCCTACACCGTTCGTGGGTTCGAACACACCGAACAGTTCCGGACGTTCCTCGCCGACTGCGACCACCGCGTCGGCGTCTTCGCCGGCTTCGACCGCCGAAGCGGTGGTCACGACTTCACGCGACTCCACGAGGACATCGTCGCCGCCGTCGAGGAGACGCCCATCGAGGAGTTCATGCCGAGTACGAGCGACTAAGCGTCGAGGAAATCTACCTCTCGGCTCCGTTTACCTGCCGCTCGGCGGACGGTAGCGTCGAAAAAACTGTCGGGGTTGTCTCCTTACTCGAACAGTTCGACGGCCTGGTCGTAACGCGCGCTGGGTTCGTCCCAGTCGACGACCTCGAAGAACGCGTCGATGAAGTCCCCGCGCGCCGGGCCGTAGTCGTAGTAGTAGGAGTGCTCCCAGACGTCGAGTGCGAGAATCGGGTGCGAGCCCCAGAGTGCACCCTGATCGTGCTTGTCGACGACGACGTTCCGAAGTTGGTTCGAGAACGTGTCGTAGACGAGCAGCGCCCAGCCGGAGGCGTTCTTCGCGGCGGCCTCGAACTCGCCCTTCCAGGCGTCGTAGGAACCGAAGTCCTGTTCGATGCGGTCTGCGAGGTCACCGTCGGGTTCGGAGCCACCCTCCGGGGACATGTTCTGCCAGAACAGGTCGTGAAGGATGTGGCCGCAGCCGTTGTGGGTGACGTTGCGGAGCGCGCTGCCCGAGGAGCCGAACTCGCCGGCTTCGCGGTTCTCCGCGAGCGTCTCCTCGGCGGAGTTCCACCCGTTGACGTAGCCTTGATGGTGGGTGTCGTGATGCCAGGTGAGCACCTGTTCGGAGATGTGGGGTTCGAGTGCGTCGTAGTCGTACGGGAGTGGGTCGAGTTCGTAGCTCATACTGATACCTCCAGTCCGAATGATACTCCGCTGCGATGTTAAAGATTGAGGAGACATACGGTAGCACGAGACACGCAGCGGTTAGGCTACGCGTACCCGCGCCACCGCATCTGTAGCCGACGCCTTTTCGAAACGAGTCGACGGCCTTCGCTCCGCCGACGGAGACGACTATGCGGTGATGAGACTCGCCGACTGCGCCTGGTCGTAGCGCTCGGCGACGTCGTCCCAGTCGACGACGTCCCAGAAGTTGTCGACGTAGTCGCCGCGTCCGTTCTCGTACTGGAGGTAGTACGCGTGCTCCCAGACGTCGAGCACCAGAAGCGGCGTCACGCCCTGCGGGGTCTGATTCTGGTGGTTTTCGGCCATCGTCACGATGGGTTTGTCCGCGACGTGGTCGTAGGCGAGGAAACCCCAACCGGAGCCTTCGACGCCCTTCGCGGCCGCCGAGAAGTGGTCTTTGAACTGGTCGAAGCCGCCGAAGTGTTCGTCGAGGGCGTCGGCGAGTTCGCCGCCGGGTTCGCCGCCGCCGTCGGGGGACATGTTCTCCCAGAAGATCGTGTGGTTGACGTGTCCCGAGAGGTTGAACGCGAGGTTGCGCTCGACGCCTTTGATGTCGCCGTAGTCGCCGTCGCTCCGCATCTGTTCCAGTTTGTCGAGCGCAGCGTTTGCGCCGTCGACGTAGCCCTGGTGGTGTTTGTCGTGGTGCAGTTCCATGATGCGCGCGTCGATGGACGGTTCGAGCGCGTCGTAGTCGTACGGAAGGTCGGGGAGTTCGTAAGTCGTCATTCCGTGGGGACGGTCAACGAAGAAACGATTAAACGTACTGTCAGAAGTCAACATTCGAGAGTGTAACCGAAGGCGTCCTTTCTCGTGAGAGAAAATATTTTCTCGAGTGCTGATAGCTCTCCTCGATGTCGACGCAGCGTCTCGAACGCAGACGCGTCACCCCCGGTATGGCGTCTCCCGACGCTCGTACTCCAGTTCGGCGGCGACTCGGTCGGCTATCTCCGCACCCGCCTCGCGTTCGACCAGGTGGAGGCCGAGGTCGATACCCGAGGTGACGCCGCCCGCGGTGAGTACGTCGCCGTCGTCCACGAAGCGGGCGTCGACGACTTCCGCACCCGACTCGCGTAAGTCGTCGAGTGCGCCGCCGTGAGTCACCGCCGGTCGTCGGTTAGTGAGTCCGGCCGTCGCCAACAGCATTCCACCGGTGCAGACCGACGCGACGGTCGTACCGGCGGCGTGGAGTTCGGCGACGGCTTCGGGAATCGCGCCGCGCTCGGCCTCCGTTCGCGCTCCGGCCTCGCTTCGGTCGTTCCATCCGCCACCGGGGACGACGACGAGGTCCGGTCGGTCCGCTGTGTCGGCCCCAGAGAGAACGTCGTCGACGCCGACGCGGAGGCCGTGGCTGGCGGTGACCTGCTCGCGGTCGTCGACCGTCACGAGTTGCACGTCGAACTCCGCGCCGAACGCCGCGGCGGTCGAGAACACCTCGTACGGGCCGACGGCGTCGAGTTCGTCGAAGCCGTCGTAGAGGACGATGTCTATGCGCATGGTGACTGTGGACGCGGCGGGGAGAAAGTCGTTTCCGCGGACCTCGCCCGGAGCGTCGCACCCGAGTCACTCGCCGACGGGTGCGGATTCGCTCGCCTCCGCTCGACCCGGGTCTGTCTCCGACTCCCGCGGTGTCTCGCTCGTCGTCGAAACCGTCGGGACCTCGACGGTGACGACCGACCCCGTCGGGTCGTTCTCCTCGAACTCGACGGTTCCGTCGGCGATACCGACCGCCCAGACGACCAGCCAGAGCCCGAGGCCGCTGCCGTGTTCGAGCGCCGTCTCCGTTCCGCGTTCGAGCACCACCCGCTCGTGGGCGCTGATACCCGGACCGTTGTCGGCGACGACGACGCGAACCCAGCCGTCGGTAACGGTCGCGTCCACCTCGACGAGCGGGTCGGCGTCGGTGTTGTGCTCGGCGGCGTTCTCGACGAGGTTCGAGACGGCCGGTCCGAGAACCGCGTTCACGCGGACGCCGTCGGGCAGCGAACCGGCGCGCACCCGAACTTCCGAGAACTCCTCGTCGGCGTCGGCGACGCGTTTCGAGACGAGTTTGTCGAGCGGGACCGACTGTGATTCCCGACGTACCTGCTCGAAGATGTCGATGATCTGTCTGGCTTTCTCGCCCATCTCCGCGATGGATATAGCCCGCTCCTTGATGATTTCGGCGCGTTCGACATCGGTGCCGCCCTCGTCGGCGACGAGGTCGGCGTAGCCGTAGATGACGTTCGTCTCGTTGCGGATGTTGTGTCGGAGCACCCGGTTGAGAACCTCCAATCGTTGCTGGTGGCGCAGGTGTTCGTCGACGTTGTGGTACGAGACGATTCGACCGACGTTCCGGCCGTGAAAGTCGTTGACCTGTGTCACGGTGACGTCGTAGTGTCGCTGTCCGCTTCGACCGTCGACGGTGACGTACTCGGACGCCACGCCGTCGTCCGGGACGCCGTCGTATTTCGGGAGTACCTCGCGGGCGGGTCGACCCAGTATCTCTCTGGGCGTCGTTCCGAGCATCTCCGTCGCGCTCTCGTTCATGTCGACGACGTAGTCGTGGCTGTCGACCACGATGGCGGCGTCCTGCATGCGCTCGAAGACGAGTCGTCGCGCGCGATGGTTGGGCGCGGGACTGGTTCCGAGCAGGCGAAACCGGGAGAGTGCGCCGAGATAGGCGACGCCGGAGACGGCGAACGCGACGGGCGTCGGGTCCAAGCCGGGCACGGGCACCGCTCCGTACAGAAAGAGGGCGTTGCTCGCCCACGGCGCGACGGTGCCGACCAAGAGCGCGACGCTCTGTCCGCGGAACTGTGACGTTTCGCTTCGGACGTATTCGAGCAGCGGAACGGAGCCGACCAAGCCGAGCAGGTACGTGTAACTGGCGGTCACCCAGTACCACGGGCCGCCGTCTCGTCGCAGCATCACGACGTCGTTTCGTTCGACGAGTTCCGACCCGGTGTAGAGAAGGTCGTGGGAGCCACCTGTCGCCGCCAACACCAGCGTGACGACGGGAACGACCGAGAGAAGCGCGACGTACTTGAGCCGAACGTACTGGTCGCGGCCGGTGTACTCCATCGCGAACAGCACCCAGGCGACGGGGATGACGACGACGCCCACCCACTGGACGTCGGACCAGAACGTCTTGGCGGCGAGCGTCGTCGCCTCCAGTTCGAACGCGAAGAACACCGACCACCAGCTCTGTCCGACGAGCATCGCGACCAGAGGCGTCGCTCCCGGTTCGGGCCGTTCGCGCCACGCGAGTAGCGCCGCGGTCGACCCGATACCGACGGTGGCGAGTACCACGACGTACAGCTGACTGAGTGCGCTCACCGGCGTAGTGGCTGATGTAACTGCCCACCTATTAATAAATTGATGAAAATGCGCCGCAACGTACTGTCTCCCAGGTAGTCGGCGTCGGGTCGCGCTCAGACGCCCCAGACGGTGACGATCATCGCGACGCCGACGAGGAGATACTCGCACTCCGAGACGAGCGTGAGCAGTTCGTAGTCCTCGGTTCGGCCGATTCGAGAGACGACGGCTATCGAGTAGACGATACCGACGCTGAGGGCCGCGGCCGCCCCGAGCGGAATCGCGCCGATGTCGGCCGCGTAGGCGACGAGTCCGAGCGAGAACAGGTCGACGCCGTACAGCGCGTACCGCGCACCTCGGACCCCGAGGACGATGGGAAGCGTCGACACGCCCGACGCCCGGTCGCTCTCGACGTCTCCGACGTTCGGGAGTTCGGTGTCGACGACCGATCTGAGGAAGAAGTAAACGAAGACGACGCCCGCGGCGGGGGTGAACGCACGTGCGGCGAAGGCCAGCGGCAGGAACGTCAACGTAATCGCCCAGGCGAACGCCACTACGGCCGTGTTGACGACGAAGACGTCCTTGAACCGGGCGAACTGGACGCCGACGTCCGGCACCCAGTCGGAGGCGTACAACACGCCGAACATCCCCGGTAGGAGCGTGATACCGAGCGCGAGCGGGCCGCCGAGCACCGACAGCGCGATGGCGAAACCGTACGAGGCTGACGCCAACAGGTAGAGCACGTCACGGTGCCGTCTGACGAACGCGGCCTGCCGCGGATTCGACAGTTCGTCGGCGTCGACGTCGACGAGTCGGTCGTAGCTGTAGACGGCGAAGGTGACGAGCGCCACGACGACCGGCGCGAGATTCGCCTCGATACCGAGAACCATCATCACGATGGCGAGTTCCACCGTTGCGATGACCGCGAGATACGCCGAACTGTACATCAAAGCGTCGCCCGCCCGTTCGCCGTGCGTCGTCAGTCGTTCGACGATGCGCTCTCCCCACGCCGCCGTCGATTCCGTGTCTACCGTCTGGTGTGAACTCTCGTGTGCCATGTGTTTCGGTTCGACGGGACGGCAGCCATGCAGTTCCGACCCGTCGCGTTGTTGTTCGCGACGAGCGTGGACACTATAATTAATGCCCGTCTAACGTGAATCTGGCCCGATGAGAGTCCGTACGGGTTCGTGCAGGGTGTCTCTGCAGCGGCTCTGGCTCCGCGAGAAGGAGACGACCACCCGACGCCCCAGGCGTCCGGATATCGACAGCTTACTCCCTGTAACAGTTCAGATGTCGTGTAATCGACTAGTCGTCAGTCTCGCCGCGGGCGCGTTCGAACATCGAGATGGCCTCCTCGCGCCGTTCGCCGTGGTCGACGATGGGTGCCGGATAGTCGGGTGCGGCGTCCTCCCGTTCGTCGGCCGACAACTCGTGCCACGAGTGAATCGTGTCGGCGTCGACGTCCGCCAACTCGGAGACGTACTCGCGGATGTACTCGGCGTCGGGGTCGTAGCGTTCGCCCTGAGTCATCGGGTTGAACACCCGGAAGTACGGTTGGGCGTCGGTGCCCGTCGAGGCCGCCCACTGCCACCCGCCGTTGTCGTTGCCCGTGTCGTGGTCCGCGAGCAGTTCGCGGAAGTGGTCGTACCCCTCGCGCCAGTCGACGAGGAGGTCCTTCGTCAGAAACGAGGCGACGACCATCCGCAGGCGGTTGTGCCTGTACGCCGCCTCCCGCAGTTGGCGCATCCCCGCGTCGACGATTGGGTAGCCCGTCTCGCCGTCCTTCCACGCCTGCACCTCCCCTTCGTCGTTTCGCCACTCGATTTCGTTCTCGTACTCCTTGTAGTTCTCCGAGACGACCGACTGGTTGAAGTACAGCACTTGGGTGTAGAACTCGCGCCACGCCAACTGCGACTGGAACACCTCGACTGATTCCTCCCTGTCGCCGTCGGCCTCCGATTTCGCCGCCTCGGTCGCTTCGTACACCTCCCGAATCCCGATAGTTCCCCACTTGAGGTCCGCCGACAGTCGGGAGGTGGCGTCCCGCGTCGGGTAGTCACGGTCCTCCGCGTACCGGAAGATGGCGTCGTCGCAGAAATCGGCGAGTCGCTCGCGCGCCGCCTCGGTACCTGCGGTCTGGACCTCGGAGTCGGGTTCCTCGAAGCCCAACTCGTCGATAGTCGGCAACCCGTCGTCCTCGTCGATGGACGCCAACCGCTCGTCGCCGGGTTCCGGATACGGGTCGGCCTTGTCCCGGTCGAGCCACTTCTTCCAGAAGTACGTGAACACCGAGTACGGGTCGCCCGCGTTCGTCCGAATCTCTCCGGGTTCGTGGTGGACGGCGTCGCAGACGGAGTCGTACTCGATTCCCGCATCGGAGAGCGCCGCCCGAACCGCCTCGTCGCGCTCCTCGGCCAGTCCGGAGTAGTCGTCGTTCCAGACGACTCGCTCGGCGTCGAACTCCTCGACGAGGTCCACGAGCAGCGTCGAGGGGTCGCCGCGGACGGCGACGAGGTCGCTACCGCGGTCACGGTACCGCCCCCGGAGTGCCGCGAGCGAGTCGAGCATGTACCGGACTCTCGGCGCGGCGGCGTGTTCGAGGATCAGGTCGTCGAAGACGAACACGGGAACGACCTCGCCGCGACCCCCGGCGTCGTCGGCCGCCGTCGCGAGCGCGCGGTTGTCCGACACCCGCAGGTCGCGGCGGTGCCAGTACAGTTGCATGGGGTCGAGAAGGACGCAGTTTCCGTTAACTTACCGGCGGTTCGGGAAGTCGTCGCGTCGACCCGAGAGGGTCGCTCGGTCCCTTCAGAACTCGTCGATGACCGGGATACCGACCGTTCGAAGTCGGTCATCGCGTCGAGTTTCTCGGGCACGTCGTCGAGACCGACGGTCTCGGAGACGACGGCGCTCGGGTCGAGTTTGCCGCTGGCGACGAGGCGGAATATCTCGTCGTAGCGCGTCGGCGGCATCCCGAGCGACCCGATGAACTCTATCTCCTGCATCACCATCGCGTCGGTCGGCAGCGACACCATCCCCTGTTCGTCCTGCGTCGTCAACCCGATCTGGACGTGCTGGCCGCGGTTGCCGAGACTGAGCACCGAGTTCTGACACGTCGTCTCGATGCCGAGCGCGTCGACGGACACCTGCGTGCCGCCACCGGCGAGCGCTTTCACCGCACCCGGGACATCGTCGGTGTCGGCCCCGCACAGGCGGACACGACGCGTCTTCTGTTCGAGAACAAATCCGTCGTCGGCTTTCATCTCGGGCGGGCGATGCGACGCGACCCGCAGTCGGTGCTGAAGGCGATACCCGAACTGACCGAGTTGCTCGCCGACGGCGACCTCGAAGTCGTCGTCGGTGAGCGGTTCCCCCTCTCGGCGGCCGCCGACGCCCACGACTACATCGAGAACCGACGGTCGACCGGTAAGGTGGTTCTGGAACCGTAGACGCCGACGAGACACAGAGCGGTCCCCGGAGCACGCGTCGCCGTCCGAGTGTCCACGGTCGCCGGGGGACGAGTTACGCACCCCATACCTATGCCGTCACACGCGAATTAGCCGACATCGTCCGCTGCGGACGCCGAGTCGATTCGATGATACGCACACTACTCGAACGCCTGAGAGAGTCGGACTACACCGGCGAGAACCGCTGCATCCCCTGCACGGCTGCCAACGTCGGCATCGCCAGCGTCGGGGCGCTCGTGCTGTCGGTCGCCTCCCCGCCGGTCGGGGTCGCTTTCTTCGTCGTCTCAATCGCGCTCGTCTACGTCCGCGGCTATCTCGTCCCCGGCACGCCCGACCTCACGAAACGGTACTTCCCGGACTGGCTGTTGCGACGCTTCGAGAGCGCCCCCGACGCACATCCGTCGACGGCGGGCGTCCGCACGGCTCGCGATTCGGCAGCCTACGATTCCACGGTGGTCGAGTCGACGGCGGACCCGGTGTCGTTCGACCCGGAGACGTACCTGTTCGAGGTGAGCGCGCTCCGCGAGGGCGACGAGGACATCCTCCTCGACACGAGGTTCGAGCGGGCGTGGTACCGCCGTATCGACGTGCTGCGCGACGGTGACGGGGGTATCGGACAACTCGCGAAGGCCGTCGGTGTCGACGCCGAGCGGGTGTCGCTGAGCGACCACGGAAACGCCGTGGCCGCGTGGCTCGACGACGACTGGCTCGGTCAGTGGGAGTCGCGGGAGGCGTTCGCGGCGGACATGGCGGCGAGCGCCGAACTCGGCGACCGCTCCGAGAAGTGGGACCGACTCTCCGTCGACGCTCGGGGGCAGGTTCTCGCCGGGCTTCGCGCCTGCATCGAACACTGCCCGGTCTGCGGCGGTTCGGTCGAAATCGGCAAGCGCGCCGTGGAGTCGTGTTGCCGGAACTACGACGTCATCGCGGCGACGTGCGACCACTGCGACGTGCGCTACTTCGAAGCCGAGTACGACGCGGCGGACGGCGCGTTCGTCGGCTGAGGGTCGCATCCTTCGCTTCCGTTCGGCTCGTTCGTCGACCGGCACCTACCGCCAGCTCTCGGGGCGGAGAGATGAGATGATTGTCGATGCGTGTGAAACCAAGAGCGGTTCCATCACCTTCACGTGCGTTATATCGGCTGCTCAGACCGTTAGCACCGACAACCACCTCACGGTACAGAACGGTGGATGATAACTATTTTGATACGGAATTGGCGGCGAAAGTTACACCGTGGCGCACCAGTCAGCGTCTCACGGACAGCTAAGTCGGACGAGTGCCCGGAAGACCTGCCAGCGTTTGCTCCACAGTTGGTAGCCCGACGAGAGGGCGAACACGCCGAGGAAGACGCTCGCCCACAGCACCGCGGAGACGAGTGAGATTCCGGTCACTCACCGTGTCGTGAGCGTCGAACGCGACGGGAACGAACTGTCGTTCGTCACGAAAGGCGACGCCAACGAGAAAGTCGATCCCAGTCCCGTCGCCGCCGGGTCGATCGTCGGACGCGTAGTCGTCACACTCCCGTACGTCGGCTACGTCTCGACGTTCGCCGACACATCCGTCGGGTTCGTCGCCCTCGTCCTCGTCCCGTTCGGTCTCCTCGCAGTGACCGAACTCCGCGATTTCCTCCTACAGGGGATTTAGAGACGTTCTGCGGCCGTCGAGAACCGAAAACCGCTCGCCGCGGCGACGCTCCAGCCATTCGAGCAGCCGCTCGGCCCACGCGAGTTTCTTCGCCTTCGCTGCGCCGACCGTCGGGTCGTCGAACTCCCAGCCGACGAACGTCAACTCCCTGGCCCCGAACTCGTCGGCCAAGAAGGCCGCCCGGTCGCCGTCGGTGAAGCCGCCGTAGTCGACGACCGGTCCGGCGGGGGCGGCCTGCGTCGTCGCCAGTACGTACTCGGATTCGAACTGCGGCACCCACTCGCGAATGGCGGGCCGGTTGTCGCCGTGGGCGTGCGCCGCCACCGGAACGCCCTGTTGGGTCAACTCGCGCGCCGTCTCGGGGTTCTTGTCGAGGTCGGTCACCATCAGGTCGGCCTCGACGCCGTGGTCGCACAGGACGTCGACGGCCGTCGACGCTGCGAAGACGTACTCCGCGGCGGCCGCGCGTTCGACCTCCTCCTCGTCGGCGAGCGACGGCGCTGCGCCGACGACGGCGACGCTCGCCCCGTCGACGACGCGGAGGCGCGACTCGTCGAACGGTTCGGAGAGCGCCGCCAGTTCGTCGCGGGCGCGTTCGTCGGCACTCCGCTCGAAGCCGAAGTCGGCGAGAATCCGCTCGTAGACGGGTTCCCAGGTCTCGAAGTTCACGAGCGGACCGTCCCCCGTCGAGCACGGGAGCGCCGTCGCTCACCGGTCGTCGTCGCCGACGGCGTCACGCCTGCGTGGTCGCGGCGTGGGCGCTCACGGAGCGATTGCTCGGCAATAATAATACGGTATGGGCCGGAGTGGCACCAAGTACCCCTACCCGCGTGCCGTTCCGGCGTCCACTTGCTCGATTCAAGCCCGTTCGCCATAAGTTTTCTCGTACGTGAATGTTTCCGCTATCTTCTTTAGCGCGACGTCGAGACCGGCTGAGACGCCGGATGCGGCGGTTGAAGTTCGGACGAGCGACCCCGGTGTGCCGACGAGCAGTATTCGACCGGTGTCGCCGCCGACGAGCATCGCTCCCGAGTCCCTCGTCGCGGCGACGAGTGCCCCGCGCTCTTCGGGCGACAGCGACGCGAACTCGAACACGTTCGAGACGGATTCGGGCGCGGCCCGTTCGTCGCCACCGACGCGTTCGATGTGGCGGGCGGCCTCTCTCGGGGTCGTCACGTCGAGTTCTTCGACCTCGACTGCGCCCGTCTCGCGGACGCGTTCGCGTTCGAACGCCGCGCCGACGAGCGCCGCGTCGCGCGTTTCCGCCACGTCGTGGGTTCGAATCACGTGCGCACCGCGTTCGACGGCCATCGAGGTGGCCGCGAGGCTGACCGGCAGCGCTTCCTCGGTGGAGCGATCCGCCAAATCGCGGAGGAAGTTCTTGCGGTTGATGGAGACCAAGATGGGTTGACCGAACCCGCGGAACTCGCGGAGACGGCGGAACGTCTCGCGGTCGTCCGCCAGTGTTTTCGCCTCGGACCAGCCGCCGAACGCCGGGTCGACGATGGTCTTGTCGGTCAGGCCGTTCTGCTTCAGCGCCTCGTAGATGTCGTCGACTTTCTCGACCGCCCCGGGCCGTTCGAGATCCGGCGGACTCGCCATCTTGGCGACGGCGACGTCGTGGGCCTCGCACACCTCGGGCAGCTTCGGATCGGCGAAGCCACAGATGTCGTTGACCATGTCGAACCCACGCGAGAGCGCCTCGTCGGCGACTTCGTGGTACCGCGTCTCGATGGAGAACACCGCGTCGCCGGAGACGTGTTCGAGCACCTCGACGGCGGTGTCGAGGCGGTCGAGTTCTTGTTCGACAGAGAGGACCTCGAACCGCTTGTTCGCCGATTCGAGACCGATGTCGACGATGTCCGCGCCCTCGTCGATGAGCGCGGTGTCGACGAAGTCGGCGGCTTCGGCGGCGTCGTCGAAGACGCTCGGTTCGTACGGCGACTCCTCCGAGACGTTGAGCACCCCCATGATTCGGGGCGGATAGTCGTCGCCGATACCGAGACCGGCGGCGTCCACGTTTCGCATGTCTCTCCGGAAGGACGCATCCGTGATAGGCGAACCGGTGTCGGTAGTTCGGCGCTCGGTGGAGCGTCGGCTATTGCTCGATTCGAGCCTCTACTATCCAGCGCGCTCGGAACACCCGGAACTGTACCGAGCACTCGAATACGCGGCGAAGCAGTACGGGATACCGACGCCAACGCTTCAGTTGGCCGAGAGTAGCGAACCGAAAGCGTAGACGCTCGGTTTCTCCTCGGAGGAGACGACGGTGACAGTCCGACCGGGTTGCTCGCGGCACTCGACGACGCGGAGTTACGAGCGGTGTTCGCTCACGAACTCGAAACACGGGCGGCGACGGAGTTATGAAACAAGAATGAACAGTACACGCATGGACCGGTCCCTCCTCGTTCGCATGGCGCTCGCTACCGTTCTCCTCGCCGTCGTCGCCCTCGCGTTCACCGCCGCACTCGTCGCCGGATTCGCCGCGCTCGCGGCGTTTTTCGGCTGGCCGATGATCGTCGCACCTGTCGGCGCTACCGTCGTCCTCCTCGGCTTCGGTGCGCTCGAACTGACGCAGGGCGCGCGCGTCGTCCGCGAGGCCGACGCCTACGAAGTCGACGCCGAAACCGCACCACGACTCCACAGAGTCGTCCGCAGCGTCGCTCAGCAAGCCGACCTCCCGATGCCCGCAATCGCCGTCTCCGACGACGACGCGCCGGAAGCCTTCGTCACAGGCTACACCGCCGGCAGCGCGACGCTCGTCGTCTCGCTCGGCATGCTCCGCGCGCTCGACGACGCGGAACTCCGAGCCGTCGTTGCGCACGAACTCGCGCACGTGAAGAACCGCGACGTGGCGCTGATGACCGCGATTTCGGTTCCGACGGCCGTCGCCAGTCGATTACACGAACTGTCGAGCGCGACCAGCGAACGACTCACCAGCGGCAGCGGCGGCGCGGTCAGAGGACGTGGCCTCGTCTTCGTCGTCGCGTTCCTCTCGGCTGTGGTCGCGCTCGTTGCCGGCCTGTTCTCCTTTATCGGCCGCTCGCTCATCGCATCCTTCTCTCGCGTGCGCGAACTCGCCGCCGACCGCGGAGCCGTCGCCATCACAGGCGACCCGGCCTCGTTGGCGAGTGCGCTTTCGTCCATCGAGACCGAACTCGGCGAACACCCGGTCGAGGACCTCCGCAGCGCCCAGAGCGTCGCCGCGTTCACCGTCGTCTCACCCGAACAGGTCGAACCCGACGAACCCATCATGCTCGGCGCGGAGGGCGACCAACCGGCGACGATGACCTACTACTCGGACCGCTACGAGGCGTTCGTCTACCGGACGTTCCTGCGGACGCACCCGTCCGTGAGCGACCGGGTGTCGAGACTACGTGAGGCCGAGCGAGAGGTGCAGACCACGCCCGGGATGTAACAGTTCTGAGAACCATAACGAATTTCACACAACTTCGCATCCGTCAGCACATGTACACGGGACTGGTCGAAGCGACCGGCAGTATCTCGAACACCGAATCCGCCGCCGAGGGTCGACGACTCCGCGTCTCGACCGCTTTTGCCTCGGACCTCGCCGTCGGCGACAGTATCTCCGTCAGCGGCGTCTGTCTCACCGTCGAACGCCGGAGCGACGACTGGTTCGAGGCGTTCGCCACCGACGAGACCCTGAGTCGAACCTACCTCTCGGAGCTCCGCGTCGACGACGCGGTGAACCTCGAACGACCGATGCCCGCCGACGGCCGCTTCGACGGTCACGTGGTCAAGGGAACCGTCGACACTACCGGTACGGTCGCAGGAATTCGCGAGCAGGTGGAGGGCCTCGAGTTCGTCTTCGAGGTCCCTGATTCCTTTTCGGGCTACCTCGTCGAGAAGGGGGCCGTCGCCGTCGACGGCGCGTCGCTGACCGTCGCCGACTACGACGATTCGACGTTCACGGTCGCCGCGATTCCGGAGACGCTTCGGCTGACGACGCTCTCTGAGAAGGACGTCGGTGACCCTGTCCACCTCGAAGCCGACGTACTGGCGAAGTACGTCGAGCGGCGATTGGCGGTCGAAGCCGCACAGTAGACGGCCACCGCTGAATCACGGCGACTCTGTACCGCCGAAGTCACGTGCTTTTTATCCGGCGACCGGCTACCACCGTGTAATGGCGAAAGTGAGCGTCGGACTCCGCGGTTGGCGGTTCGAGGAGTCCGAGATTTTCACCGAGGAGGGCGAGTTCAGACCGCTCAACGAGATTCCGGAGGACCCTCGCCAGCGACTCCTCCGCCTGAGTCTGCTCGTCGAGAAACCGTGTCAGGCCTGCTATCTCGTCCACGGCGAGGAGAACGTCGAGCGTTGTCGGCAGGCGACCATCGTCTACGGCGAACCGCTGAACGAAGTCGTCCTCTGCGACCAGCACGAGGCCGACTTCCTCTACTGGTTCCGCGAGGCGGGCGGCCGCGAGTTCGTCGGCGACGAACTGTTCCGCGACGAGTTTCAGGAGTGGTTCGCCGACGGCGGCCGGGCACCCGACGGCTACGGCGGGATGGAACACGTCGACACCGACCCCGACGACATGCCGAGCCCGCCCGACGCGAACGAACTCCACGAACGCATCAACGAGGAGTTCGAGGGCGAACGCATCGACCTGCGCAAGTATGGACCCGACGCGGAGGACGTGGATGCGGGCGACGCGAACGGTGGCGAACCCGACGGGGAAGACGAACCCGAGGAGTTGGACCTCGAGGGTGTGGACCTCGGCCAGCAGTACCCGAAGAGATGAGCAGACAGAAACCCGTCGTCGTCGTCGTCGAACCGAAGACGCCCGGCAACGTCGGCACTATCGCACGGGCGATGAAGAACTTCGGTCTCTCCGAACTGAAACTCGTCGACCCGCCGGAACTGCACCGCGACGGCGACGCCTACGGCTTCGCCGGCCACGCCCGCGAGGACGTGTTGCCGAACGCCGAGACGGTCGAGTTCGACGATATCGTCGAGAACTACCACACCGTCGCCACCACGGCCATCACGAACGAGGACAGCCGTCGCCACGTCCGCTACCCGTTCAAGACGCCGGTCGAACTCCGTGAGAGCTTGGAAACAGTCGAGACGCGCACCGCGCTCGTCTTCGGCCGCGAGGGGACCGGCCTCGACAACGGCGAACTGGAGCAAATGGACGAAATTTGCTCGATCCCCGCCAGCGACGACTACCCCGTGCTCAACCTCGGACAGGCCGCCACCGTGCTCATGTACGAACTCCGGGAACTGACCGTCGAGGAGACGCAGTTGCCGGACGTGGAGCTGTCGCGCGCGCCCGAGGAGGACATCGAACGCTTCTACGACCTCTTCGGCGACCTGCTCGACGCGACCGGCTACGACGAGCACAAACGCGACAAGACGACGCGGCTGATGCGCCGCTTGGTCGGCCGAGCGCATCCGACCGATCGCGAGATTTCGACGCTTCTCGGCCTCTTTCGGCGGACGAACCGCCAACTCAGGCACCGTCGCCAGTTGCTCGAAACGTACGACGAACCCGACCGCTGGCGATAGCGCGTTACGAGTACGAAGTCCCGACTACTCGGGGTTCCGACCGAACATCACCAGCCCAATCATCGAGAACACCGCCTCGCCCTCTTGGTTCGTCGTCGTCGTCCGGACGTGTGCGAGACCGCGTACGTCGCTCTCGACTTCCTTCTTCAACACCTCGTTTCGCAGCGTCAGCACGTCGCCCGGTCGAACGGGGCGATACCACCGAAGTTCGTCGACCCCCTTCGCGCCCAGCGAGGCCGCCTCCGAGAGAAACCCGTCGACGAGCATCCGCATCGTCATCGACGCCGTGTGCCACCCGGAGGCGATGAGACCGCCGTACATCGTCTCCTCGGCTCGTTCGGGGTCGACGTGGAAGAACTGCGGGTCGTAGCGCTCGGCGAACTCGACTATCTCCGCCTCGGTCACTTCGTACTCGCCGAACTCGGTCGTCGCTCCCGCTTCCAGATCCTCGAAGTAGATCGGCATGGTCGCTCAAAGACGCGAGCGGCGCAAATAGTTTGCCCGCGGTCGCCCGACGTCGGCACCGCCGCTCGCCGACCGTCCCTCGCCGACCGCCGCTTCCACAACCGTATTGCGTCGAGACTCCGAAGCGGGAGTATGGCGCGGTCAGGTGCGGTGAGTTCGGACTGATGGCGAACCGATTGGGAGTCGACCCCCAAGTGTTGGCGCTGGCGCTGGCGCGGATGACCGAGTCGGTCGGCAACTCGTTTCTCATCGTGGTGCTTCCGCTTTTCATCGGGAGCGAGTTCGTCACCGGTAACTCGTTCGGGCTGACCGAAGTCGCCATCACCGGCGTCGTGCTCTCGCTGTTCGGTTTCGTCAACAGCCCGCTACAGCCCTTCACCGGGCGGCTCTCCGACCGCACGGGCAAGCGCAAAATCTTCGTCCTCGTCGGCCTGTCGCTCATCGGCGTCGCCAGTTTCTCGTACTCGTTGGCGTCGTCGTACTGGCATCTCGTCGGCCTGCGCGTGCTCCAGGGCGTCGCCGGCGCGCTCATCATTCCGACCACCGTCGCGCTCGTCAACGACCTCGCGTCGGAGACGAACCGCGGCGGCAACATGGGGACGTACAACACGTTCAGGCTCGTCGGCTTCGGCGTCGGTCCCATCGCGGCGGGAGCCGTCGTCTCGGCCGGCCCGTACGCGGTCGAATTCGGGGGGATGGCGGCCGAGTTCAGCGGCTTCGACGCCGCGTTCTACTTCGCCACCCTCACCGCGAGCGTCAGCTTCTTTCTCATCCTCTCGTTGATTCGCGACCCCGAGGAGATAGACGCCGACGCGCGAGACGAGACGGACGCCGGCGCTCTCGACGGGTTCTCCGTCTTCGACCCGGCCGGCCGTGGTGTTCTGGACCCGGTGTTCACGCTCGGCGTCGTCTCCTTCTTCATGGCGGTCGGCATCGCGCTGTTCGCCACGCTGGGCGACATCATCAACGCCCGACTCGATCAGGGGCCGACGCTGTTCGGCCTGCAGTTCGCGGCGTTCGTCCTCGCACAGATATTCCTCCAGGTGCCGGTCGGTCGAGCGACCGACTTCTACGGCCGAAAGAGGTTCATCGTGGTCGGGATGGCACTGTTGGTCCCGACGACGTTCGTGCAAGGGATGCTGTACGACCCGTGGCTGATGTTCGCCGCCCGCTTCGCGCAGGGCGTGGCGGGGGCGATGGTGTTCGCGCCAGCGCTCGCGCTAGCGGGCGACCTCGCGCCCGACGGCAAGTCGGGGACGACGCTCTCGGTGTTGACGATGGCGTTCGGCTTCGGCGTCGCCTTCGGCCCGCTGGCGGCGGGTTTTCTGGTCTCGTTCGGCTTCGTTGTCCCGTTCGCCTTCGGCGCGTCGCTGGCGGCCGTCGGCGTCGTCTTGGTGTGGACGCAGGTCGAAGAGACCGTCACGGTGCGGCGCTCGCCCTTCTCGGCCGA
The DNA here is from genome assembly GCF_020097835.1 of Haloprofundus halobius. Lineage (GTDB taxonomy): Archaea > Halobacteriota > Halobacteria > Halobacteriales > Haloferacaceae > Haloprofundus > Haloprofundus halobius. Next base: position 853,695 of record NZ_CP083666.1, on the reverse strand, counting down.
CTGACCGAATCGTCTCGGGAGGCGACGTATCGATTCGGGTGACAACGTATCGGTTCGTCAGTCAGCGTCCGGGTAGGCGTCGTTCGGAACCGGCGCGTCGCCACCGACGAATGCGCGGAGCGCGTCCCGCTTCAGCACGCCGAACCCGGTGAAGATGGCGACGAAGCCGACGAACGCGTTCGCCTCGACGACGTGGCCGACGAGCGCCGCACTCGCGAGCGTCGCGACGACCGGTTCGGCGTAGCCGATGAGGTTGATTTCGGTCGGTCCGGTCCGGTCGAGCAACTCGAAGTAGAGCAGGAAGCCGACGACGCCGGAGACGAACGTCAGGTAGAGAAAGGACACGACGGCGACCGGCGTGACGTGGACCGCCGCGAGCGACTCGCCGCGCAGCGCGCCGCCGACGAACAGCGAGCCCGCGCCGAGCAGCATCGCCCACGCCTCCATCGACACGAGCGGCAACTCGGAGTCGAGCGGCCGAGTCAGTACGGAGCCGAGCGCGAACGAAACGGCGCTGAGGAACACGAGCGCGACGCCGAGTGCCGACCCGAGTTCGAGCGACGTCGGGTCGGGCGCGACGAGGACGACGACGCCGACGAGGCCGAGACCGAGGCCGACGAGTTCGCCGGCGCTCAGCCCCTTCGACGGGAGGAGCGCACTCGCGCAGACGGCGGTCAGAACGGGCGTGAGACTGATGACGACGGCCGCGACGGGGGCGGAGACCTGGAGCTCACCGAGATACAGCATCCCGTGGTACGCGCCGATGAGAAACAGCCCGGCGATGCTCACGACGAGCCACTCGTCGCGACCCGACGGTACCCACCGGTCTGCCGTCGCGACGGCGTACGCGAAGACGACTGCGCCCGCGACGGCGTAGCGCGCACCCGCGAAGTACAGCGGCGGAACGTAGTGGAGGCCCACCTCGATGGCGACGAAGGAGGTTCCCCAGAACACGGCGAGGAGGGTGAACAGTACTGCGGTCGAATGTTGGCGATAGAGACGACGGAGAGACATTGGTTCGTACTACGTTCGTATTTGCTCTTCATTCTTAAATTTGTCTACAATAAAATCAGTTTGGATAGAACGTGATAGACCTCAATGAGGGGACGTTAGAGAAACTCGCGAGTCTCCGCAATTGAGTTAGAGATTCGTTCAATATGGCACCTCGTCGGAGCCTACATACGGGAGTCGTCCGAACCGACTGGCTATGGACGAACGCGACATCACGCTTCTGAAGGCCATCTCCGACCTCGGAACCGGTAGTCCCGAGCGCCTCCACGAAGCGACCGGCATCCCGGTGTCGACGATTCACTACCGGTTGAACAACCTGAAGGAGGACGGCGTCATCGAGAACGACCTCTACGACGTGGATTTGGAGAAGTTCGGCCTCGGTGTCACCGTCATCGTCGAGGTGCTGGCCGACTACAGCGGCTCGTACGAGGACGTCGGCGAGAAACTCATGGAGATCGAGGGAGTCACGCAGACGTACTTCACGATGGGCGAGACAGATTTCATCGTCATCGCGCGGCTCACCGGCAGCGAGATGGTCGAACGGCTCATTTCGGAGTTCGAAGCCGTCGAGGAAGTCGACCGGACGAACTCGACGTACGTCATCTCGACGCTGCGGGACAGCCAACGAGTGCTGCAGAGCTACAGCGTCGAGACGCTCGTCGAGGAACTCGCCGAAGAGTAGTGACCGATCACGACTACTCTTCGCGACCGGACTTACCAGCGGCGCTCAGCTACCGGCTAAGACCCTGGCGGTCGACTCCGGACACATGCAGGAACAACAGCGGGTAGCGACGTTTCTCGAAGAACACGACATGCAGACGGAACCGGAGTTTCGCCTGCTCGCGCTCGTCTCGGAACTCGGCGAACTCGCCAAGGACGTCAACGAGTCGTCTGACTACGGGAGCAATCGCTGGACGATAGACGTCAAACGCGACGAAGTGGGCGACGTGCTGGTCGCGCTGTTGGGGTTCGCAGACTCCCTCGACATCGACGCGAGCGAAGCGCTGGACGACGCGCTCTCGAAGTATGAAACGCGCATCGAGGAGACCGGCGACCCCTCCTCCGAGTAGTAGCGGTCGTGATTTCGTCGGACGCGCGCTCGAATCGGCTCGCGGAGTACCGCGCTCGCGATCTCGTCGTCGGGTTCCCGGCGGCGCGTTACGGTCACCGTGCCGTATCAGTTCTTCGAGACGACACTCGCGCGCGTGTGGAAGCAGCCAAATTTGGGAGAATACGCCGGGTTATGCTTCCCGATGACGTAACGCGTCTAATGTCGACACAGAACCACGTGAGCAGCGCTTCGGTTTCGAACGGCTACTGCGCCCTGTTCAACCCCTACGTCGACTCCGTCGTCGAGGAACTCGTGGAGACGGTCTCCTCGATCCGCGGTGCGACGCCCGTCGAGCTTTCGCCCCTCTACCCCGTCGTCGACCCGGACGCGCTGGAGTCGCTGTTCGGGCGGTCGAACGCGCGCGAGCGGGAGAGCCACTACGCCGTCACCTTCGAGTACGAAGAGTTCGAGGTGACGATTCGCAGCGGCGGCTGTATGACGCTCGACCCCACCGAAGCGACGTAGCCTGCGGTCGACTCGTCCGGAAACCGAACTGAACCGAGCCGAACCGAAGATCCGAGGTGCTCGACTCAGGTGCGCTTCTGAATCTCTTCTCGCAGCACGCTGCTCACGACCTCGCCGTCGGCGCGGCCGCGGAGCGCGCCCATCGCCTCGCCCATCAGTCCCGAGAAGGCGGCCATTCCCTCCTCTTCGACCTGTGCTTCGTTGCGTTCGACCACGTCGACGACGGCCTCGCGCACCTCGTCCTCGCCGACGCCCGAGAGACCCGCCTCCTCGACGGCTTCCTCGGCCGACAGCTGCGGTTTCTCCGCCAGGAGCGTCAGCACCTCGTTGACGCCTTCTTTGGCGAGGTCACCGGCGGTGACGAGTTCGACGACGGCCAGGAAGTGGTCGTCGTCGAGGTTCTCGACGGCCACGTCGTCGCGCCGCAGTTCGGTGACGGTGCTCTCGACCAGGCCGGCGACGAACGTCGGGTCCGCGCCGTCACGAACGGCTCGCTCGAACAGCGGCATCCGGCGGCCGTAGGCCACCTGTTCGGCGAGTCCCGCGTCGAGGCCGAACTCCTCCTGGTAGCGCTCGACCTTCTCGGTGAGTAGTTCGGGCACCTCGACCTCCGAGGGGTCGGGTTCGACCGGCGGGACGTCCGTCTCGGGGTACATCCGCGCCGCGCCCGGCAGCGGGCGCAGGTAGCGCGTCGTGCCGTCCTCGTTCGCGCCGCGGGTTTCCTCGGGGACGCCCTCGATGGCGGCCTCCGCGCGTGCCGCCGCCGCGTCGATGGCGAGGTCGGCGGTCTGAGAGTCGGCGGCGACGATGGCTACCGCGTCCTCGTCCTCGGCACCGACGGCCTCGCGCAGTACGTCGACCTCCTCTTCGGTGATGCCGTAGGCGGGAAGTTCGTCGGTGTGGAAGATGCCGCCCGCGCCGTGACGCTTGGCATGGTCCGACAGTTCAGTCCCGAGGCGGCGGTCCGGTTGGAGTTCGCGGCCGACGAGGCCGTCGAAACCGGCGAGGCGGACGCCAGTAACCTTCCCTCCAGAATCGAGTGCGCCGCGAATAACTCCAGAATCGCTGTCGGCGAACACGTCGGTCACGTCCTGCGGGTCGCCGACGTGAGCGCCTCGCCCCTGTAACTCGTCGCGGATGGCGAGCAGTTCGACCTGTCGGCCGACCTCGTTGCGGACGATGTCGTCGATGTCGTCGAGGCTCTGGACGCCTTTCATCTCCACGCGCGCGCCGTCGGCGATGGAGACGTTCACGTCCTGTCGAATCGTGCCGAGGCCGCGCTTGACCTTGCCCGTCGACCGCAGCAGCATGCCGATAGTCTCGGCCGCTTCGTGGGCCTGTTCGGGCGAGGAGATGTCCGGCTTGGTGCCGATCTCCACGAGTGGAATACCGAGGCGGTCGAGACCGTAGAGGACGCCGTCGTCGCGCTCCTCGATGCGCTGGGCGGACTCCTCTTCGAGCATCAGGTCCTCGATGCCGACTGCGCCTTCGCTCGTCTGGATTTCGCCGTCCTGGGCGACGAGCGACGAGCGCTGGAAGCCCGACGTGTTCGACCCGTCGACGACGATTTTCCGCATCACGTGCGCCTGGTCGACGACCGACATCCGCATGAGTTCGGCTATCTGCATCCCGACGTCGAGCGCTTCGCGGTCGAGTTCCGCCGGCGGCTCGTCGTCCTCCTCGACGAGGCAGGTGGTGTCGTAGGCGAGGTACTCGAACTCGCGGTCGACGCGGCTCTCTTCGAGCGCCGCCTCGTCGATCTCGCCGAGTTCGCTCCGCGTGGGGTGGAGGTAGCGCGTGAACGTCCGCGTCGCCTCCTCGGGTTCGCGGCGCACCGTCGGCGAGTCGCAGAACAGCTTCGTCGCGGTGTCGAGTTGCTGGTGAATCTCCAGCCCCGCCACGAGGCCGAGCTCCTCGTAGTCGTACTCCGTCATTGTCTCTCCCTGTGCGCGGGGGGCGTAAAAATGGTTCAGTCTCCCGTCCGCGAGCCGCCGGTGGACACTCGTCGGCGGAGACGGAAATGTGGGGAAGAACGTGGGAGATGAGAGCGTCCGACACGGGTCGCGTTCGACCGTCGTCGGTGAGCAACAGCGGGCCGCAGTAACTCGGTTTTCGTGTCGATACGGTGATAGTGATGAGCGTTCAGGCGCGTCGAAGCCCCTCGCCGAGTCCCTCGGCGTCGCAGTCGTCTTCGGGGCATCGATAGTGCCAGCCGTCGCGGGTGGCTTGGCCCTCGGGGAATTCGGCTCCGCACTTTCGGCACAGCAACATGTCGCGGCCCTTCGACTCGCGTAGGACGTTCATCCCGACCATAGCGGGAAAATCACGCGCACACCCCATCAAGATGTCGCTTTTCGCCGGTTTCGTGAACTGTTCTCGCGTCGTGTCGCCGTCTGTCGATTTCGTCGTCGCGGACCGGTGTCGAATGCGAACAGTCGTCAGCGGCTGATAGACCTGACGGGTACCGACGCCGACGTTCCGTCGGCTCAGTCGTCGCCGAGGATGCCGCGGTGAGTCATCTTCTCGGGGTCGAGCACCTCGTCGGCCTCCGCCTCGGTGAGGTAGCCCTCCTCGACGGCGACTTCGCGGACCGTCTTGTTCTCCGCGAGCGCCTTCTTGGCGACTTTCGACGCCTTGTCGTAGCCGATGGCGGGGTTCAGCGCCGTCGCCAGCGCCATACTCCGCTCGACCTGCTCGGCGACGTACTCCTCGTTGGCTTCGAGCTTGCGGACGAAGCGGTCGGCGAACACGGTAGCCGAGTTCGAGAGCAGTTCGGACGACTGGAGGAAGTCGTGCGCCAGCACCGGTTTGTAGAGGTTGAGGTCTATCTGGCCCTCCGCGGCTCCGGCTGCGACGGCGGCGTCGTTGCCGACGACCTGCTTGTGGACCTGGTTGACCGCCTCGGCGACGACCGGGTTGATCTTGCCGGGCATGATGGAGCTACCGGGCTGGTTCTCCGGTTGCTCTAGCTCGCCGAGGCCGTTTCGGGGGCCGGACGCCAGCAGCCGGAGGTCGTTGGCGATCTTGTTCATCGACCCCGCGACCGTTCGGAGCGCGCCGTGGGCCTCGCTCATCGCGTCGTGGGCGGCCTGCGCCTCGAAGTGGTCGTCTGCCTCGCGGAACTCGATGCCCGTCTCCTCAGAGATGTACTCGGCGGCCTTCTCGGGGAACTCGGGGTGGGTGTTGAGTCCCGTTCCGACGGCCGTCCCGCCGAGCGCCAGCTCCGAGAGGTGTTCGCGGGTGTTCTCGACGCGGCGGACGCCTTTCTCTATCTGGGTGCGGTAGCCGCCGAACTCCTGACCGAGGCGGACCGGCGTCGCGTCCTGCAGGTGCGTTCGCCCGGTCTTGACGACGCCGTCGAACTCCTCTTCTTTCTCGCCGAGCGCCTCGGCGAGCTCCGACAGCGCCGGAATCAGGTCCTTCTCGACGGCTCCGAGCGACGCGACGTGCATCGCGGTCGGAATCACGTCGTTCGAGGACTGCCCGAAGTTGACGTGGTCGTTCGGGTGAACCTCGCGGGAGCCGATTTCGGCGCCGACGAGTTCGGCGGCGCGGTTGGCGATGACCTCGTTTGCGTTCATGTTCGACGACGTTCCGGACCCGGTCTGGAACACGTCGACCGGGAACTGGTCGTCGTGGTCGCCGGCGATGACCTCGTCGGCGGCGTCGACGATGGCGTCGGCTTTCTCCTCGGGAATCAGCCCGAGTTCACGGTTGGCCTGCGCGGCGGCCTTCTTGACGACGCCGAGCGCGCGGACGAACCGCCGTCCGAACGTGATGCCCGAGATGGGGAAGTTCTCCACGGCGCGCTGGGTCTGTGCGCCCCAGTACGCGTCGGCCGGTACCTGCATCTCGCCGAGGCTGTCCCGCTCCGTGCGGTACTCGTCGCTCATGGTCGCCCCCACGTGGAGCGGCGCGTAAAAGCCACCGATACCGGCCGACTCGCCCCGGAGACCGGTCGGACCCCGCGACTGATCCGTCGTCGGTTGACATCCTCCCGCGCCTGAAGACGCGGGAATCCCACGGCACCGCACCGCTGAGTTGGGATATTACGGTTCGCGGTTCACAACCTGTTCTCGTGGGGCGAAACGGCCCTCACTACGGTCGATCCGTCGCTGTCCGGTACTCACCTGTCCGTCAGACCGTGTGACGACGATTCACTCGAAATCGAGCAAAGGGGACAATACTTAACTGTCGTTACAGAACATATGAGACCGTATCTCTCCAAGGAAAGATCATGACAAAAAACGACGACACGCTCCCTCGACGCACGTATCTGAAGCTGACCGGCCTCGTGGGGACCGCGGGCGTGACGGCGCTCGCCGGTTGTTCACAGGGCGGTGACGGCGACGGCGACGGAAACGACAGCCAGGGCGGCCAAACAGGCGATGGCAACGGTTCCGACAGCGGAAACGACTCCGGGGGCGAAGACGGCGGCGGAGAACAACTCGAAATCGTTCACTGGTGGACCGCGGGCGGAGAGGAGGACGCACTGAACGCGCTCCTCGAGGGCTTCGTCGAGCAGACGGACTACAGCGAAGACGACATCAACAACAACCCCGCGCCCGGCGGCGCGGGCAGCGCGCTCGACACGGTCATCCAGAACCGCGTGCTCAACGAGAACCCGCCGAGCACGTTCCAGATATGGCCGGGACAGGCGCTGACGCCGTACACGGACGCGGACGTGCTGGAGGACATCGGCGACATCTGGTCGGGCGAGATGGAGGAGGCGTACCTCGAAGGCGTCAGACAGCTCGCCCAACCGGCCGGCAACTACGTGAGCGTCCCCATCAACATCCACCGGCTGAACAACCTCTTTTACAACGTCTCGGTCGTCGAGGAGGCGGGCGTCGACATGCAGAACGTCTCGAACCCGCAGGAACTCACGCAGGTGATGCAGACCATCGCCGACGAGACCGACGCCACGCCGATGGCGCACCAGACTCAGTCGCCGTGGTCGTCGCTACAGCTCTGGGAGGCGGTGTTCCAGGGCCAGCAGGGCGTCGAGGCCTACAACCAGTTCACGGACGGCAACGTCAGCGACCATGAACAGGGCGTCAAAGACGCGCTCCAGACGGTGAAGGACTACAGCGAGTTCTTCAACGACGACGCCGGTTCCATCACGTGGGACCAGGGCAACAGCAAGGTCATCGAGGGCGACGCGGCGATGATTCACCAGGGCGACTGGGCCGCGGGGCAGTACGAGAGCGCCGAGGACTTCGCGTACGAAGAGGACTGGAACCACGTCGCGTTCCCCGGTACCGAGGGGCTCTACGCCATCGTCCCCGACTCGTTCGTCTTCCCGACGAACAACCCGTCGCCGGACGTCACCTCGGCGTTCCTCGAGTACTGTGGCTCCGTCGACGCCCAAGAGCGGTTCAACCCGGTCAAGGGCTCGATTCCGCCGCGAACCGACGTCCCGAACGAAGAGTTCGGACCGTTCCTGCGGTCCCAGCGCCAGGAGTTCGAGGACTCGGAAAACCAGCCGCCGACCATCGCCCACGGGACGGCCGTCAACCCGGAGATCAAGAGCAACCTCGAGGAGGCGTTCGCCGGCTTCAACGAGAGCTGGAACGTCGACGAGACGTACAACCGCATGACGAACGCGTTCTAGACGCCTCTTCGACATGCGAGGTTTCATCCTTCGACTGTTGGGCCGCACCGGCGACAGCGGCGGTGCTGGTGCCGACGCGCGAACAGATGGTGATGCGCGAACCGACGGCGGCACGACGACGCAGGAGACCGCAGTCGGGCAATCGCGCCTGACGAGTGTCCTCGACAGCGAGTTCGTCCGGTCGCTGCCCTTTTGGCTCCCGGCGGCGCTGTTCATGGGGCTGTTCGTCTACGGCGCCATCGGCTGGAACTTCGTCATCTCGCTGACCGACTGGTCGGGACTGCAACCCGACCCCGACTACGGCACGCTCGGCTTCGAGATGTACGGACAGATGCTGTCGGACCCGACGTTCATCACGGCGGCGCGGAACACGGTCGTCCTCTTGGTGGCGTTCACCGCGGTGACGCTCCTTCTCGGGCTGGTGTTGGCGATTCTCGTCGACCAGCAGATTCGCTTCGAGAACACGCTCCGAACCATCTACCTGCTCCCGATGAGCCTCTCGTTCGTCGTGACCGCCATCTTCTGGGCGTGGATGTACAACCCCGAAATCGGGGTGATAAACGTCTTCCTGCGGACGGTCGGCCTCGGCTACTTCGCGCAGGCGTGGATCAGCGACCCGCAGTTCAAACTCGCCGCGGTCATCTTCGCGCTGATGTGGCAGTTCTCCGGTTACTGTATGGTCGTCTACCTCGCCGGGCTCAGGGCGATACCGACCGAGCAGTACGAGGCGGCCAAAACCGACGGGGCGAGTTCGTATCGAATGTACCGCCGCGTCATCATCCCGCAGTTGCGCGCGTCGACGACGAGCGCGGCGGTCGTGCTGATGGTGTTCGCGCTGAAAGCGTTCGACTTCCTGTTCGTCCTGTTCGGTCCGGTACCCGGTCCCTCCGCGGATATCCTCTCGGTGATGATGTTCCGCGAGGCGTTCCGTTCGACGAACTGGGCGTACGGGTCGGCCATCGCTACCGTCCTCTTCCTGATGGCGCTCGGCGTCATCGGTCCGTACCTCTACCTGCAGTACACCCGAGGTGACCTATGAGCAATCGACGTGAGACCCGAGACGAATCGAGATTCGACATCGACAAGCGGCGCGTGGGCGTGTACGCCGCCCTGCTCGCGATGGTCGCGTTCTACCTCGCGCCGCTGGAGAGCGGTCTGATGACGGCGTTCAAGACCCAGGACGCGTTCTTCGGGTCGACGCCGTTCGCCCCGCCGCCGCCGTCGGGGGTCACCGTCGCCCCGTGGTTCGAGGCGTGGAGTCGACTGCAGCAGGGCGTGTTCAACAGCATCCTGCTCGCCGTGCCGGCGACGATTCTGTCGGCTATCTTCGGCTCGCTCGCGGCGTACGGACTGACGAACGTGAACTGGCGGGGACAGGTGGCCGTCATCGTGCTGTTCGTCGCCGGCATCTTCGTCCCGTACCAGTCGGTGCTGGTGCCGCTGACGCAGTTCTGGACGATGGTCGACCTGCCCGGCCTGCTCGCGGCCGTCCCGGTGCTCGCCGACCGCGCGCAGTTGATAGAGCTCATCCTGACGCACACGGCCTACGGTATCCCCATCTGCACCATCCTCTTTCGGTCGTACTACGCGACCATCGACGCGGAGATGCTGGAGGCGGCCCGACTCGACGGGGCGACGGTGGGACGCATCTACTGGAAGATCATCCTCCCGCTGTCGGTGCCCATCTTCGCGGTGACGCTCATCTACCAGTTCACCCAGATCTGGAACGATCTGCTGTTCGCGCTCGTCATCCTCTCGGACCCGAGCAATCAGGTCGTCACCCTCTCTCTGAACCAGTTGAAAGGCTCGATGGTCCAGCAGTACAACCTCCAGATGGCGGGCGCGTTCGTCGCGGCGCTTCCCACGCTCGTCGTCTACGTCCTGTTCGGCGAACAGTTCGCGGAAGGCGTCGCGGGAGAATCCTAACATGGCACAACTCACACTCGACCACGTGACGAAAGTGTTCGACGACAACGGAACCGACGTCGTCGCCGTCGACGACGTGAACATCGACATCGACGACGGGGAGTTCCTCGTGCTCGTCGGCCCCTCCGGCTGCGGAAAGTCGACGACGCTCCGGATGGTCGCCGGACTGGAGACCGTCACGAGCGGCGAGATCCGACTCGACGACACCGTCATCAACGACCGGTCGCCGCGGGATCGCGACATCGCGATGGTGTTCCAGTCGTACGCGCTCTACCCGCACATGACCGTCCGCGAGAACATGTCGTTCGGCCTCGAGGAGTCGACGGAGATGTCGAACGACGAGATACGCCGAAAGGTGACCGAGACCGCCGAGATGATGGACATCGGCGACCTCATCGACCGCAAACCGCGCGAACTCTCCGGCGGGCAGCAACAGCGCGTCGCGCTCGGGCGCGCCATCGTCCGCGACCCCGAGGTGTTCCTGATGGACGAACCGCTGTCGAATCTCGACGCCAAACTCCGGTCGGGGATGCGCACCGAACTCCAGCGTCTCCAGGAGGACCTCGGCGTAACGACGATGTACGTCACCCACGACCAGACGGAGGCGATGACGATGGGCGACCGCATCGCCATACTCAACGACGGAAGACTCCAGCAGGTTGCGACGCCGCTGGAGGCGTACCACCAGCCCGCCAACCAGTTCGTCGCCGGCTTCATCGGCGAACCGTCGATGAACTTCTTCGAGATGGAACTGCAGGGCGACAGACTCGTCGGCGACGAGTTCGCCTACCCGCTCTCGCAGAGCACTCGCGAGAGCCTCGGCGACTCGACGCGCGTCGTCCTCGGCGTCCGCCCCGAGGACGTCGAACTCGTCTCCGACGTCACCGGCGACCACGACTACGAGACGGTCGTCGACGTGGTCGAGCCGATGGGCAACGAGAACAACGTCTATCTGAGCTTCACCGCCGACAGCGACGTCACGTTCGTCGCGACCATCGGCGGGATGCGCTCGGTGGAGGCCGGACAGCCGGCCGTCGCACACATCCCCGAGTCGGCGATTCACCTCTTCGACGCCGAGACCGGAGAGACGCTCAAAAACCGGTCGCTCGAAGAACTCGAAGACACCGAACCACGGCTGTGAACGGAGTCAGCCGAGACTCCGTAGCGCCTCCCAACACGCCCCGACCGGGTGATACCCCGGTTCGACCGCTGGACTCTCGTTCGTGTCGACGTACTCGTTCTCGCGCGTGAGCCGCCCGTACCAGTTGCCGCCGGGGGCGACGAGATTCGCCTCGGCGTACGCCCAGAATCGGTCGTACCACGCTAGATACCGCTCCTCGTCGCTCTCGTCGACGATGTCCGACAGTGCTATCGCCGCGCCGATGGCCTCGGCGACCGGCCAGCCGTACTTGTCGTCGACGACCGGGTCGCCCTCGCGGTCGAGCGTGTAGTAGAAGCCGCCGTACTCGTCGTCCCAGCCGTCGAGCGCCGCCTCGAACAGTTCGGTCGCTCGTTTACGGAGCCACGGTTCGTCGCTGTGCCGGGAGAGCATTACGGTCAACTTCGCCCACTCGGCGTGGTGGCCCGGTTGGTAACCCCACGGTCGGAAACGGTCGTCAGGCTTGTCGCGGTTGTACGCGAAGTCGTGCTCCCACTCCTCGGTGTAGTGTTCCCAGAGGCGACCGCCCGTCTCGGCGGCGAGGTCGACGGTCATACGCCGCGCGATGGTCAGCGCCCGGTCGAGGTACCGCCGGTCGTCGGTCGCCTCGTACGCGCCGAGCATCGCTTCGCACATGTGCATGTTCGCGTTCTGGCCGCGATACGGTTCGACGGGGTTCCAGTCGGCATCGAGTTCGCTCCGGCAGAGGCCGTGCTCCTCCTCCCAGAAGCGGTCGTCGACGACGTCGACCGTCTCTTCGAGGCGCTCGCGTGCGCCGGAGATACCCGCCATCGCCGCCTCGGCGTACGCGAGTAGGACGAAGGCGTGACCGTAACAGGAGCGCCGCTCGTCGACGGGGTCGGTGCCCGAGAGGAGCCATCGGTAGCCGCCGGTCTCGGGGTCGCGGTGGGCGTCGGCGAGAAAGTCCGCGCCGTGGGCGGCCGCCGTGCGACACCAGTCGAGCGTGTCCGCGTCGGCGACGTTCGAGTCCGCCGCCGACTCGTCGAGACGTGCGCCGCGAGCGAAGTTGACGACGAAGCGAGCGGAGGCGACGAGGTGTCGGGGTTCGGGGTCGTAGACGCCGCCGTCGCGCTCGTCGAGTTGGGCGACGAAACCGCCGCGCGCCTCGTCGACGCAGGTCGGGTAGTAGAACGTCAACACGTCGGCGACGTGGCCCCGAAGCCACCCGGGGTCGCGGAACCGGTCGGTCATCGTTGTAGGATTCGACGCGAGCGCGGCGCAAAAGCGTGGGGGGAGCAGACGGTCGAGACGGCGAGCGCCGGGACGCGCAGCCGCTACCGCGCGTCGGACTCGTCGGGCGTGTAGGTCTTTATCTCCATCGCGTGGATGTCCGTCGTCATGCGCTCGCCGAGGGCGTCGTACACCATCTGGTGCTGCTGGACGAGTGACTTCCCCTCGAACGCCGGCGAGACGACGACCGCGGCGAAGTGGGCGTCCTCGTAGTTCTCGTCGGGACTTCGCGGTCGCGACACGGTCGCCTCGGCGTTCTCGATATGGGCTTCGATGAGTTGCTCTATCTCGCTGAGGTCCATGTCGAATGCGAGGCACGCAGCACCTAAAATAAAGTGGATATCTGTCCGACACGTCCCGACGGCGCGTCGGCCGCGGCGGTCTCTCAGACGCTCCGGGCCGCCGAGGACGCCGCGTCCTCGCGGGCGTGGCTGCGGCCATCCATGGCGACCATCACCATCGAGATGCCGGATGCGAGGAGGTTCACGCCGAACAGGAGGCCGACCGCCCAGAGAGCGGTGCTCGGGAAGCCGACGAACAGCAGCGCCGCGACGACGAGGCCGAGGACGCCGCTGGCGACGACCCACCCCCAGTTGGCATCAGGGCGGAGACGCAGCCCCATCGCGATCTCCAGCAGGCCGTCGACGAGGAAGTACGCGATGAGCAGTATCGTCAGCGAGACGAGGCCGTACACGGGATTTGCGATGAGCGCCACACCGGCGACGGTGTAGAGAATCGCGATTCCACCCTGTACGAGGGCACCCGTCCAACTCTTCGCACCGAACGCGTGGATGCCGCGCAGCGCCGCCCCGACGATGAGGAGTGCTCCGAGCAACATCGAGAGCGCGACGCCCGTCACGAACGGCGCGAGGATGGCGATAACGCCCATTACCGCGAGGATTCCCCCGACGATCATGAGCGTGCGCCACGTCGCGGATACGTCGGCGACGGGGCGGTTCATCTGTATTGTGGATGTCTCTTCGGAACTCATGGTACTCAACAGTCGTGTGATGGTCACGCAAAAACATAAACTAGCGTTCATAACCAATCCGACTCTCGCCCGTCGGAACCGGTCGGTTCCCGGGCCAGTACGTCGCTTCCGGTGGTCAACCGTTTTGTACTCGTAGTGTGAGCACTCCGCGTGTCGTCTCCCACCGATCGCGTTCGAACGCAGTTGCTCTCCGAGGAGTCCGACCTCCTCGACGCGATCGTCGACTGTGCGGACGCCGTCGCCGCCGGATGGTCCAGCGAGACGACGCGTGACCGCGAACGTCTCGTTCCGCCGCTCGAAGCCGTCCTCACCGGGACGGGTGTCACCGGACGGTTGCCGGGTCTGCTCGCTCGCTGCGTCGACGCCGCGGGGGAGGAACTCGCGGCACCGCCCGTGGCCGCACCGCCGTACGTGGTCGTCACCGCGACGGGTCCGGTGCTCAGAGCGACGCTCGAACCCGGTCGACTCGTGATTTCGCTTCGCGTCTTCGAGGTCGAACGCGGCGACGACAGCGACGGCAGCGACGACGACGGTGCGGGCGGCCCGCGGTACCGCCGCCGGGGGAGAACGCCCGCAGAAATCGTCTCCGTCGAACTCCGGTAGTCAGGTCCAGCGGTCGAGTCCCGTCTGACTGAGCGCGTCGTCGATGCGGTCGAAGCCGCGTTCGACCTCGTCGGCGTCGACCTCCCACTCCTCGGTGACGTACGCGCGCGCCGCCGAGACGTCGGGGTCGAGGTCGGTGTCGAACTCGTACTCGTCGGTGACCGGCGGGTCCAAGAAGAGGTCGCGGATGCGATCGGCGAACTCGACGTGCTCGCCGCGCGCCTCCAGCACCGAGAAGAGGTCGCCGTGTTCTTTCACCAACGTGAGCGCCGTCTTCGGACCGATGCCGTCGATACCCGGGTTGAAGTCCGTCCCGCAGAGGATGCCAACGTCGACGAGTTGCTCGTAGGTGAGGTCGTGTTCGTCGAGCGTCGCGTCCAAATCCATCAGTTCGGGGTTGCCCGAACTCGTTAGCTGGCGGAGCGTCAGCGGCGCACCGAACAGCAGGGTGTCGTAGTCCTCGCTACCGACGTAGTCGGCGTCGCCGCGCCGAGCCATGTACGACGCCTGCGCCTCGCCCTCGGCGGGTGCTTCGACGTAGGGGACGTCGAGCAGGTCGAGCAGTTCACGGCTGGTCTGCTGGATGACGCCCGTCAGTCGCTGCGTGCGTGCTTCGAGGCGCGCGACTTCGATGTGGTCGCCGCGCTCGCGTGCGTCTTCGAGCCGTTCCTCGGCTTTCTCGCGCTGTTCGCGTCGCTCGGCCACCTCGTCGTCTTTCAACTCCGTCACCCCGCCGTCGAAGACGAAGACGGGGACGAGGTCGTGCTCGAAGAACTTAGGCAACCCTTGAACGATGCCGACGAGGTTTGCGACTTCCTCTCCGTTTGCCGTCGTGTATACCTCGTCGCGGGTCCACTTCACGGTCGTCGTCAGATACCGGTAGAGCCAGTTGTGCGCGTCGACGGCGACGATTCGGCCGTCCAAATCGTCAAACGACACCTCCGAGAGCGCCGCCAACTGGCGCAACGCTGCGTTTCCCATTGGGCGACGTTGGACCGTCTCCGAGTTAAACGTCCCCACTTTCGGGGGCCTCGATACGCCCCGGCGGGTCGGCTCTCTCCTCGGATTCGAGAAACGCCCGCTCGCCGTCGCCGAGGTCGCGGCCGCGGTATGCGTCCAAGCCGGATTGGTACGCCTCGCGGTCTCTGTCTCCTCGTCTCTCGTCGACCAACGCTCGCTCCAACACCAACTCTGCCAACCCGGTCTGCCGTCCGGTGTACGCGAATCCGGCCCTGTACAGCGCCTCGTAGGCAAACGGGTTGTTGACGGCGATGCGGAGTCGGTCGTACCCTCGTTCCCTCGCTCGTTCCACGAGAAACGCGACGAGTTTCGGTCCGAGTCGGTCGCCGCGGCGGTCCTCGCGGACGGTGACGTAGCGAATCCAGAGCGTCGAGGCGTCGGTTCGGTCCTCGTTGAACGCGACTGCGGCGAGCACGTCGCGATCGAACTCGTCGTCTGCGACCGCTTGATCGGCCCCTCGCTCCTCGTCGCGGACGACTGCCTTCCCGGTGTTCGACATGACGAACTTTCCGGCGTAGCTGAACTGTCGGTAGTCGAGGCGCAGCGTCGGCCCGTCTTCCGGCCAGCCGAGCACGAGGAACTCCATACTGTCGGATTCGCTCGCTGCGACAAAAGGCCGCCCGGTCGCGTCGGCGAACTTCGGAGACCGCGTCGGCGCGATCTGTATGCCACTTTCTCACGCGCCAACCGACAAACCGGACAATCATTAGGCCCCGTACGAATCACCCGATATGGCCACCCAATCGGAATCGTTCTGGGACCAACGAATCGACCGGGGAACGCTGCCCTTGGCTGTCGGCGACCTGCTCGTCATCGGCCTCGTGTTGACGTTCGGCGTCGTCATGCACAACGACGTCTCCTACCTCACGGCCGACCCCGTCGGTTGGCTCTCGACGCTCGTACCGTTCTACATCGGCTGGTTCATCTGCGCGCCGCTCATCGGGGCGTACTCCGCCGGGGCGGGTGAGTCGGCGAAGGCGTCGATTCCGCTCGCGATTCGCTCGTGGGTTCCGGCGGACATCGTCGGCCTCGGCATCCGCGCCTCGCCGTTCTTCGAGGGCGGCGCGGACCCCGTCTTCATCGTCATCTCGCTCGTCACTGTCGGCGTCGGACTCGGCGTCTGGCGGTGGCTCGTCTTCAAGGTTCGCTGAAAACCGAACTCGGTTCGTCTCTCGACGGTCGACCCGAACTCAGACCGTCGACGCGTTCCGCGAGAGATACACGCCGACGAGCGACGCGACGGTGGCGAACCCGGCGAGGGTCACGAACAGCGCACCCGGGGAGGCGTATTCGAGAATCGCGCCCGCGATAGCGCCGCCGAGCGCGCCGACGCCGAAGACGCCGAGATACGTGTAGCCGTACGAGAGGCCGCGCGTCCCCGCGGGCGTGTACTCGGCGACGGTCGCCTGATACAGCGGTTGGACGACGAACAGCGAGAAGCCGAGCACGGCCGCGACCGCCAGAAGCGGCACGATACCGAGGTTCGCCACCGGGAGGAAGACGAGCGCGAGCACGGCGAGCGCGCCGAACGCGCCTGCGATTCCTCTCTCGGGTGCGACGCTGTCGGTCAGTTTCCCGCCGGCGTACTGGCCGAACACGCCGATGATGAGTAGCCCCGAGTAGATGTACCGCTCGGGGTTGAGTTGGCTGTCTCCGGAGGTTTCCAACCCCACCGACGAGAGCAGACTCTCGGGAACGAACGCCGACAGCGGCACCGGATCGACGCCCGGCAGTCCGGCGAGCAACTGCGGGAGGAACGTGAGGACGCCGCGGTAGTACAGCCCCGAACACATCACGACGACGAAGACGAAGACGAAACTCCCGGCGAACAGTCGCTTCGACTCGGTGACGAACTCGGCCCACGACTCGACGCCCGCATCCGCCTTCGAGCCGCCGTCGGTCTCCGCTGCCGCGCCGCTGACGGCGGCGGTCTCGTCGAACTCGGCGCGGGAGGCAAACAGGGCGGCCAGTAACGCCGGAACGGCGAGCACGACCGCGACGACGCGCCAGTCGACGAACAGGAGCAGGATGGCAGCCAAAAGCGGGCCGAGTCCGATGCCGACGTTTCCGGCGATACCGTGGTAGGCGAACCCGGTCCCGCGCTCTTCGACGCCTTTGCTGATGAGCGCCAGTCCGGCGGGATGGTAGACGCTCGCAGCGGCACCCCACAACAACAGCGCGAAGGCGATGGCGATGACGCTCGGCGCGACGCCGAGGACGAAGAACGACGCCGACATGCCGAGCAAACAGAGCGTGATGAGACGCCGTGAGCCGAGTCGGTCGACGAGTACGCCGCCGGGGAGCGCGCCGAGACCGAAGAGGCCGTAGCCGACGGTGACGACGAGGCCGAGCGTCGCCTCGTTCACCGGGAACTGCGCGATACCGAGGTCGATGACGCTGAACTCGCTCAGCCAGATAGTGACGAAGATGGGAACGGACAACTCGTAGGTGTGGACCATCCCGTGAGCGAGCATCACGAGCGCCACGATCGAACGGTCGTTACGGTTCACGCTGGAGATTCTAACGACTGAAGGGTTTAACTCTCCGATGGGGGCAAGCCGGACGACTCCCCCTCTCGGAAGTCGGTCCCACCTGTCGACAGTCGACCCCACCTGTCGACGGCCGACGACCCGAGAATAGCGCGATGGTTACACGAGCGGAATTCACCGACCGTGGCATATAGATCCATGGGTGTGGGTAGGAATACCTGCCGAAAACAGCCGATAGAAGCGTTCAGATGGTAGTCGAACGGCTCCGCCTCTGAGTGTCGCGTTCGAAGTGCAGCGGGTCCATATCTCCATAACTTATGAAAATCCCATGTGGTAATTTTGCTGTGGTTGCCTTTCAGTCATAGGAAAGAATTATATATCCCCCGTGCATACTTTGTAATACATTATGACGGGATACTACGACTACGTTCTTGGACTCATTCCGCTCGTGTTGTTCGGCGTTACTGCAATACTCACCATCGCCGGCGTCGGTCTCACGACCGCCGTCCCCATCGCGGCGATGGGCTCGGTCGGCATCATGGGTCACGCGCTGTTCGTCAACGGCCCGGTGGAGAGTCAACCGGTTGCGGCCTCCCAGAGCGCCAACACCCAGCCGCTCAACGCCGACTGAGTCCGTCCCCGTCCTTTCTCCTCTTCTCTCCTCTTCTCTTCTCTTCTCTCCTCTCCTCTTCTCTCCTCTCTCTCGTTCTTCGCTCGTACGCTCCTTCTGTCCAGTACTCGTAGCGAGGCGTTCGTTTGGCCGACGCCCGCACGGTTTTAGGCGTCGCGTCCGTTGCGACGGGTATGACAGACGCGCTGTTTCTCACGAGCGACGATGTCGCCGGACTCGCGACGCCTACAGAGTACGTCGAGGCGGTCCGAGAAGGCTACCGCCAGCGCGGCGAAGGCGCACCCGCCGAACCGCGGACGAAGCTCACCAACGACGACCCTCCGGGGATGCTGACCACGTACGCCGCCGTCCTGCCGGAGACCGGTGCGATGGGCGGTTACACGTACGCCGCCGGCTTTGGCGAGCGCGACGCGTGGTTCATGACGCCGCTTTTCGACGCCGAGTCGGGCGAACCGCTCGCGTTACTCGACGGTGCGAGAATGAACCCGTTCAAGACGGGTGCGGCGGGCGGCGTCGCCGTCGACGCCCTCGCCCGCGACGACGCCGAGTCGGTCGCCATCATCGGCAGCGGCGCGCAAGCGCGCGGACAGTTGCGCGCGACGGCCGCGGTCCGCGACGTCGACACCGTCTGGGTGTACTCGCCGACGAAGGAGCATCGTGAGTCGTTCGCCGGAGAGATGGACCGACTGCTCGACGCGAGCGTCGCCGCCGTCGCCTCCAGCGCCGCCGCCGTCGAAGGCGCGGACGTCGTCGTCACGGCGACGAACGCTTCGGAACCGGTGTTCGACGGCGACCTGCTCGAACCGGGAACGCACGTCACCGCGATGGGCCAGTACAGCGCGCACAAACGGGAGGTCGATACGACGACCATCGAGCGCTCGAAGTACGTCCCCGACCTCCGGGCGCGCGCGACGAGAGACGCCGGGTCGTTCCTCCACGCGATGGAGGAAGGCGTCGTCACCGAGGACCACATTTATGCCGAACTCGGCGAGGTCGTCGCGGGCGAGGCGGCGGGTCGCGAGGGCGACGGGGAGATTACGCTGTTCGATAGTGGCGGGACCGGCATCGAGACGGTCGCCTCCGCGTACATGCTGTACGAGAGAGCGCGCGAGGAGGGTTTGGGGACGAGCATCGACTTCGCGCCGGCCAGCGAGGCGCTCACGGGCGAGTGATGACACGGTGACTGCGGCGTCGTCCGACGAGTAACGGTGGCCGGTCGCCGCGTGACCGAGACGCCGATTCGACGCCGAACCGCCGTCAGATGCTCACTCTGGAGACGTGAAACAGCGCGTCGAGGACCCGCGGTAACGCCGCTAGCGCGACTACCGAGAGGACGGCGGGGACGACGACGACAGCCCACCCGACGCCGGTTCGGAGGTAGGCCTCGGTCCCGAGATACGTCCCGATACCGACGACACCGCCGTAGTACGCCGATCGAACCGGCATCGTTCGGATCTGGCCGACGCGCGGCCACGCACCGACGTCGAGATACCGGCCGCGGAAACTCCCGGCGGCGAACACGGTGGTCGAAAGCGACGCCAACGCCGCCGCCGACACCGGCCCGATGGGGCGAACGCCCAGCAGGAGCACGAGCACCGGCAGCGCGAGAAACGACACTTCCATCCCCGCGAAGAAGACGAAGTCGAACCATCGCTCGAAGCGGTCGGATACCGTTCGTCGGACTCCGCTGCGGCGCGCCACGGAAACGTGTAGGGTTCGAGATGCAAAAGCGTCATCCCCACCTCGTGACGTGTTCGCGAGGGTGGAGACGGCCGATTGCCGGTCTTAAGAACGGGGCTGTCGCGTTACTCCAACCGGTACCGCAAGAGCGCCGCGATGCCGCCGAGGTTTTTCAACTGCTGGCCCGGTTGAAACTCTGCGGAGAAGACGGTCACCTCGCCGCCTTTCTGCTCGACCGTCTCGATTATCTCGTTGACGTCGCGCTCCCAGTCGCCGCGGCCCTGTCGCTCGTCGCGCAGGCGGGAGTCCAAAATTAGGAGCTCCTCGACCGCGCCGAACTCCGCGGCCTGCGCCACCTGTTCGACGCCGTAGGCGGCCTTCGCGCCCTCGGCGATTCGCTCCATCAGGTCGTCGATGCGCTCGGCCTCGCGGGCGATGCGCGTCTCCTTCTGTACGTCGTCGACCGCGCCGCGCTTCAACACTTCGTGGACGCCGCGGTCCCCGACGCTCGCGGTGTCGACGGTGGTCAGCTTCTCGGCCACCTCGGGGTAGTTGTCGGCGATGTGGTCGCGGGCGTCCTGCTTCGTGAAACCCGGTCCAGCCAGGATGACGGTGTCGGCGTCGACGTGCGACAGCGCCGACCCGAGTTCGTCGAACAGTTCGCTCCGCGGGCGGGCGTACTCACCCTTCCCCGTCGGAGCCGTAAACGATGCGTACTCCTCGGTGCCGTACTGGGCGACGGTGTGGATGTACGCCTCGCCCTCCTCGACGGTAGCGATGACCACGTCGGGGTTCTCGGTGGCGCGCTCGGCCTCCTCGATGCGGTCGATCTGGTCCGGTTTGAACCGTTTCTCGATGGTTATCTCGCCGCGCTCCTCGACGTTGAGCGTGTGGTGGTGGCCGAGTTGGTCCTCGCGGGAACAACCGACGATGACGCCGCTGACGCGCAGTCGGTTGGCGAAGCGGGCGAACTCCACGTCCTCGACTTCGAGGGTGATGTGGAGGTGTTCGCGCTCGCCGCCGGTGTCGCGCATCTGGTCGTCGTCACGCTGGATGCGGCGGGTCGTGTCGCCGGAGACGTGGTCACCGGGTTCGAGCACGTACGAGAGATGCCAGAGGTCGTCGACGTTCTCGGGGACGAGCGTGATGCGCTCGCGCCCCTCCTCGCCGCGACCACGGCCTGCGATTCGCATACTCGACTCTCGCTCTCGGGGGTTAAGGTGGCTTTGCATCGCCGTAGTCGACGACACCAGACCGACTCCCGCGACGCTCCCCCACGAGAGAACACGACGAACCCTTATCCCGGATGACGGAGCCACTCCCGCCCGTGCGTTGAAGATTGACTGCGGGTCGCTCCGATTTCGCTCGGAGCGAGGCCGAGGCTGTAGCGCGGTCGCCGCCCGCAGGAGAGGAGACGACCGCCAGTTCGCCATTCAGCCACATCAGCGGTGCAACTACGCCGACCCCGACCGTTCCGGCCGCTCCGTCGGGACGCTCTCGCCGCAGACGTGGCCGACCAGCGCCGCCGCCGCGACCTCAGCGTAGAACAGCACGAAGAAACCCACGAACCGGGGGAGCGTCCGCGGTGCGCCCATCGACACCACTACCGCGGCGGCGCTCAGAAGTCCACCGGCGGCGACGACGGCGACGAAGTACCGAGCGTCGGTGGCCGCCCGAAGCGTCGACCGGTCGAACGCCGCGCGGAAGCGGCGCGACTGCGCGTATCCGACGAGCGCCGCCGGGAGGAGGTACGCGACGCCGAGCGCAGCGAACAACGCCGCCGTCGACCCGACGAGAACGCCGAGACTCGCCGTCCCCGTCAGCGCTCCGGCCGAGAGACCGCTCGCCCCGCCGACCGTCACGAGCAGCACGGCGAGCGGTCCGGCCGAGTAGAGTCCGACCACCAGCGTCGCTTTCACTCCGTCCGCTGTGAGTCCCCGGAGGTCGTCGAACGTTGGCGGCGTTCCGTCTCTGAGCGCCGCCGAACCGCCGCTGCTCGCCTCGTCGAGCACCCGGACGAGATACCCGAGAACGAACACCAGCGGGACCAGCGGGACGAAGGCGGTGGCGACGTGGAGTCCACCGCCGACGATTAGCGTCTCCGCGGCGTCGTCACCGCCGAACGGATACCGAATCGACTCCCGGAGCATGCGCTCGTCGTTTCGGGGCGAGTCGTTTCATCGTATCGCTCCGCGCTGGTCGCAACGCTCTCACTGCTCTCCGCGTTCCCCACGCTCGAAACGTCGGTCATCGGGTCCATCTCGGTCGCTCCGATTGTCGTCGCCGCCCGCGTCGTCGTTCCGGTCGGCACCGACTTCGGTCTCGTCCCGAATTTCGCCGTCCGCCGGTGAGTCGGTCTCGCTTCCGCGTCCGTCGGTGAGACCGACACTCCGCCCGACCTGAACCGACGCCTCGACCTCCGGGCGGCGCTGTGCTCGTTCGACGCGCACCCGTCCGTCGTCGTCCAGTTCCGCTCCGAGCGCCGTCCGCGCCGCCAGTCCGTACACCGAGTGAACGACGGTCTGGAGGTAGAAGACGACGAACACGCCGACGAGAAACAACGACGTCGGAGCCCCGACCGCCAGCGCGACGACGAGCACACCGCTCGCTAGCACCCACCCCTTCGCGTATCCGCCGTCGAGGAGGGTTCGGCTGACTGCCCGCGGGGCGAACGCAGCGGTGAGCCGCCCGGTCGCGGCGTACGTCACGAGCGCGGCGGGAAAGAGGTACGCGAAAACTGGAAGGTAGAGTCCGCTCAGGAGCGTCGCGGACGCCGCCGAGAGCGTCACGAGCATCGACCCGGTCGGACCGCCGACGGGGCGCAGTTCGACCGCTACTGCCGTCACGCCGACGAGTGTCCACAACACGATGACAGGGACCAGATAGATGAACGCGACGAAATACGAACGGAGTCCGTCTCGGACCAGTTCTCCCCACCGGACGAACGACGGCGCACGCTCCGCGCCGCGAAGGCCCGCCTGCATCGTCCGAACGTAGTACCCCCGGAGCAGCAACGACGGGAGAAACACCACCGGAAGCGCGACGACGAGAAACGGGACGGTCGCCACCGTCGTCAGCCACCCCAGCGGCAGCAAGAACGCCAGCAACGTCAGAAACCCGCCCAAAAACAGCGTCTGAACCGCGTCTGTCGTGCGAGCGGGAGCGTTCAGCGCGTCGCGAAGCATCGACCGCACAGTCGGACCGTCGACACATAACCGTACCTCAACACCGAGTCTCGAAAAAGCGGTCTTCCGACGACGACCGTCAGATGGCGGCGCGTTCCTCGGGCATCTCGTCGTCGCGCATCGGGACGTGATGCATCTCGCCCCACGCGCGACCGATGATATAGTATCCCGCGACGGCGGCGTAGAACGTGACGAACACGCCGACGACGGTGCCGAGTATCGGAACGACGTTCAGCGCACCCGCGACGAGACCGGCGACGAGGAAGACGGCGAACGCCGTCAGCCACGCCGTCGCGTAGGTCCCTGAGGTGAGCGTCGATCGGAGCATTCCGATGTCGAACGCGGCACCCATCCGGCCAGTCTCGGCGTAGTTCGCCAATCCGGCGGGCAACGCGTAGGCGACGGCCAGAGCCGTCACGAAGACGACGAGCACGCCGACGAGGCCGAAGAGGCCGCTGACGACGCCGATGTTGCCGCCGTTGGCGGTTACGCCCGTGAGGACGGCGAAAACGATGGCCAGGACGATCGGGACGAACCCGTAGGCGAGGCCGATGACAAAGCCTTTCAGCCCGTCGACGGCCATCTCACCCCACTCGTCGAACGCGGGTGGTTCTTCGTCCCCACGCATCGAACTGCGGACGACGCGGAGCAGGTAACCGATGACGAGGAACGTCGGGACGATGAGGAAGCCGAGCAGACTGAGTATTCCGCCGATGAGGACGTTCTTGACCCAGTCGTCGCTGTTTCGTACGTATGTGAGCGATTCGGTAAGCATGATGTTTTCCGAGAACCCCCGCGAGTCGCTCCGGGCGTTCGTCACGAACGCGACGCTCCTCGTGTAGTTCTCAGCCTCTTGATACTCATTCGGAGGATTTAGCCCTTTCTTCGCGAAAGTCTGAAATTCAGACGTTCGGGGCGTTTATTTCGACATTACTCGACCATCTCGCTTCCACCCGGCGGGAGGAACTCCTGAATTTTGTCCGCGCTCGAGACTTTTCTGACGAACGACTGGTCGGCGAACCGTTTGCGGAGTTCGCGGTAGCACATCTGCGCCATGTCGTTTTGGGCGTAGCGCCCCGGTCGGACCCGAATCGACGTTTCGGCCTGTGGTTCGATGGCCGACGGCGGTCCGCCGACGACGCGCGTCTCCGGTTCGCAGGCGATGCCGACGGCGACTTCGGCTTTCACGTCGCGGTAGTACGTCCGGTCGCCGCGAACCACGAACGACCCTTTCTCGACGTACTCGCCGCTCTCGGGCGTCTTCGACACCTGGTCGTGCGTCACCATGTACGCGTCCCCGGCGAACCGCCCCTCCTTCCAGACGGAGGCGTACGAGACGGCGAACTGCGCCGCCTCCTGCTTGCTCTGTTCGGGGATCTCCACGTCGCGGGCGGGTTCGCTCGGGCCGGTCGCCTTCAGAATCGTTACCGGGCCGCCGCGGGCCTGCGTGTGGAAGAACAGGTCGCTCTTCCCGAGATACTTCTTCACCAGTTCCTCGTTCTGGTCGGCGTTGCGCCCGCCGATGACGAGGAAGTCGTCGCTGGTGCGGAACCAGCGGAACCGCTCGAACCAGTAGTCCTGTTGGCGGATGGGGACCGACTGCCGCGAGAGCCAGTCGATCTCTTCTTGCTCGTCGTCCCCGCTTTCCTCGTCCGAGTCGCCCTCGTCGTCTCGTTCCCACTCCTCGCGGCGTTGTTCGAGCGCCTCCAGTTGCTCACGGGTGTCCTCGATGGCTTCGAGCGCGCCCTGTTTCTTCTCCTCGACGCGCTTGGCCTCCTTGTACAACTGGTCGGCGTTCTTCTCGACGCCCATCGACACGTCGAGCGTCACGGTCGTGTCGTCGAGCGCGACGGTGACGGTTCCGTTCGCGCCGTCGACGCCGCGGACGGCCTCGGCCGCCTCGATACCCTGTTCTCTTCCTTCCTCGAACTTCTCGCCGATTTCGTCCCACGAGACGCTTTGCTCCCGCGCGCCGCGAATCGTCGTCAGAATCTCGTCGACGAGGTCGTAGCGCGCGTACACCTGCTCGGCGCGCTCTCGTTCCTCCTGGGCTTGCTCGTCGAAGCCGCTGATAGCGCCCTCCTGCTGGTCGACGATGCGCTGTTTCTTCTCTATCTCCTCCTCGAAGTCAGGTCTGCCGCTGTCGCCGGCGGCCCCGCTCCCACCGCCTCCGTCGTCGTCGCTGCGGTCGAGGCGGTAGAAGTACTCGTCGAGCGCGCCGTTGAACGAGTCGTACGCCTCGGCGTCGAGACCCTCCGATTCGTGCTCCTCCAGCGGGAACGGCGTCACGTCGACGACGGCGTCGTCCTCGAGGTAGACGCGTGGGTCGAACTCTCCCTTGGCGAGTTGCTCGCGGAGTCGTCCGAGCGCCTCGTACAGCTTCTCGTACTGCTCGTCGCCGGCGTCGGCGATGTCGAGCGTCTTCTCGACGCCCGCGCGACTGCACACCTCCTCGGCGTAGAGGCCGCCGAGATTCAACTGTGTCGCCAGCGTCCGCACCACGTCGGTGTCGGAGTCGTCCATCTTGTGCGCGAACGCTTCGTAGCGCACGTCCAGCGGGTTCAGCCGCGAACTCGGGAACTCGTACTGACTGCCCGGCGCGACGGTCCGCGATTTGAGCCGAACCGTCGAGAGACTGCTCACGACCTCGCGGTTCTCGTCCAAGACGGCGATGTTGCCTTGTCCGAACAGTTCAGCGACGAGTTCGGTGTCGGCGTCGGGTCGCTCGAACGTGAAGACGAGAATCCGGTCGAACTCGAACTGTTCGACGCCCGCGAAGTCCGCGCCCGACAGGCGGTTACGGAGCATCTTCGCGAAGTTCGGCGGGCGGCCGGGGGCGTCCGGCACGTGCTCGGCGGCGGCGACGTGTGCTCGCTTCACGTCGCCGACCTCCACGAGCAGTTCGACGCGGCCGCGGTCGAAATCTCGCATCTTGAGTCGCAGGAGGTCGTCGCCGTACAGATAGGCCTTGTCGACCTTCGCACCCTCGTACCGACGAAGCTCGGTCACGAGCGCGGCGAGGTCAATACTCGAAAGCTCCCGCTTTGGGTCCATACCGTTCGGTTCCCGCGGCGGCAAAAAAGGCGTGTCGTTCCGGCGAGGCGATGCTTCGGTTTCTACGCGGTCGTCGCGAAGAACAGCGCGAAGTCGCGGTTGCCCAGTTCGTCGACCACCTGTTGCGGTGGTTCGAGGTAGCCGGAAGCGTAGGCGGTGTAGCTGACGCCCGATTCGAGCGAAGCGGGTACGCTCGCGACGATGTCGCCGTCGTTTCTGGGAGTCGCCGCACGAATCTGTAACGTATACTCGGTCGCCGGGACTGGCAACGCATCGCTCGCGTTGCCGAAGCTGAGGCCGTCTATCAGCGTGAGCACGGCCTGTCCCTCGTCGTTGAACCGGAGTTGGCTCTCCGGAATACCCATCACCACCTCCGGCGGCAACTGTTGGAGCTGTTGATTGAGTCGCTCGGACTCGACGACGGCAGTCACATCGACCGGCGGTGCGTCCGGGGACGCGTGAACGGCTTGTACGACGGCCAGCCCCTGACCTGGCCGGCCGGAGAGCACCGGCGTGCGCGTCACGAGCGGTTGGATACTTCCGTCGCTCAACTCGCCGATGGCCGCGAGCGAGTAGTTACCTCGTTCGAGGTTCACCTGCGTGTCGATTACCGCCTGGTCCTGGCTTGCACCAGTCGGGGTGACGGTAATCTGGTACGTACCTATCGGACCGGAGAGATACGGGCTGACCTGCTGGAACTCCAGTCCTTCGAGCACCATCTCACCATCGAGGTAGACGTCGACGGGCGGCGCGTCCGGCACCGCGTGAACCGCTCTGACGCGGGCTGTCTGTTGCTGGGCTGCGGCGGTCTGTGCTCCGGCTCCGAGCGCTACTGCGCTCCCGCCGATGACTTTCAACGCTGTTCGACGTGACGTGTCTATCATTTCGAGTTTCCTCCAAGAATAATCTGGGTTTCATTCATCAAAAACCTCTACTCTTTCAAAAATTTTGGAAATTGTGGCGATCGTATCGATTGCCTAGGCAGTTTTTCAGGTGGTTGATACTCACTTGTGTTTTTGTATGTGGCGCCTGCGAGTCGGTTATCGGCGAAGGTCACGCGTCCGCCGAACGGTCGACGATAGCGCACACCCGTCAGAATCGTTCGTCCCCGTATTACTCTCGCTCGCGGATCAGATCACGAGCGCGGGCACGGTCCTCGACGTCTTCGAGCGTCTCCGTCTCGAGCAGTAGCTCCAGTTTCCGCTCGAACTGCGCTTCGGTCAGCTCGCCAGCAGCGTACCGCCGCCGAAGCGTCTCAAGTGGCGTCTCGTCGGTCTCAACGGCGGTAGAGTCGTCCGATTTCCGCTCCTGTTTCTCCTCGTCCGTCGACGACCCCCACCAGTCGTTCCACCAATCGTCGTCCCACCAGTCGTCGTCGT
The DNA here is from genome assembly GCF_020097835.1 of Haloprofundus halobius. Lineage (GTDB taxonomy): Archaea > Halobacteriota > Halobacteria > Halobacteriales > Haloferacaceae > Haloprofundus > Haloprofundus halobius. The sequence continues at coordinate 826,126 of NZ_CP083666.1, read as the reverse complement.
CCCACCACTCCTTGCGGTCCTCGTCGTCGCCGAACAGCAGCGCCACGAGCGGCACGACGACGATGTAGCCGATGAGCAGGGCAGCGAGCCACCAGCTCTGCCCCGTGAAGAGGGCGGCGAGCCAGAAACCGGTGACGACGACGGACGCGATCTCGGTCGCGTTCTCGCAAAGTCGGTCGGCGGGCGTCTCATCGTCCATACTCCGAAATAATTCACGGACGGTATAAACCTACCACCACGACCGTTTACGCTGCGGGCGCGCTCCGCGCGCCCTCGGTAAAACATCGATCAAAAGCGCTTCACGCTCCCTACGGTCGCGCTTGCGCTCGCTCGCTTCGCTCGCGTTCAGAGTCGTTTGCTGACGTACGGACCGTCCTGGTGGTAGCCCATCTTCTCGCGGTAGTACTGGCGAACGCCGATGCCGGAGATGACCGAAATCTTCTCGAAGCCGGCGTCGGCCGCGATATCTTCGGCCTCTCGGAGCAGCTTCTTCCCGTAGCCCTTGTGCTGCCACTCGCCGTCCGCGCCGATGCCCGCCTCGCTCCCGTAGACGTGGAGTTCGCGGACGAGCGCCGCGTCTTCGAGTTCGCGGCGCACGGGGTCGCGCGCGGAGAGTGCCGCGCCGCCCTCGGGAGCGGCGTGCGAGTACGACGGGAAGCGGAGGCGACAGAAGCCGACGAGGAGGTTTTGTTCCGTATCTTCGAAGCTGATGAACTTCTCGGTACCCCCGCCGGCCTCGTACTCAAGCACGCCGAGTTCGATGTCCGGCTGGTTAGGCGTCGCCTCGTTCATCCCCACCTCGCGGGCGCGGATGTCGTGGAGTTCGATTCCTCTCTCCTCGGCTCGCTGTTCGGCGAGTTGCCGGAGGTTCGACTTCCACACTCCGGCGTCGATGAAGTCGGCGGGAATGTCGCGCTGGACGCGCTGGAGGCGCGTGTACTTCGGAATCTTCCCCATCGCCTCTGCGACGATGTCGGCGGCCTCCTCGTTCGTCAGCGGGTCGTAGTCGTCGCGCCGCCACCGGTCGTAGATGCGCGTGCCGCGGACGACGAGCGTCGGGTAGATTTTGAGGTAGTCGGGTCGCCACTGCGGGTTCTCGAACAGCTGACGGAAGTCCTCGACGCACATGTCGCGCGTCATGCCCGGCTGGCCGGGCATCATGTGGAAGCCGACCTTGAACGCCGCGTCGCGCAGGCGGCGGTTGGCGTCGATGGAAGCTTGGTTGCCGTGACCGCGATGCATCTCGCGGTTGATGCGCTCGTAGGTGGTCTGGACGCCCACCTCGACCTTCGTCGCGCCCAAATCGAGCATCCTGTCGATCTGCTCGGGGTCGCACCAGTCCGGCTTCGTCTCGAACGTCGTCCCGATGTTTCGAATCTGTCCAGTTTCGTTCTCGGCGATGACGTCTTCCAGGTAGCGGAACTCGACATTTTCGGGGTCGGGCTTGAACGACTGGTCCTCGGCGGGCGCTGGCTTCGAATCCAGATCGTAGTCGTTCATCGCCTCCAGCGCGCGCTTGACGAACCACTCCTGGTAGTCGTGGCTGCGGGCGGTCATCGTCCCGCCCATCAGGATGAGTTCGACCTTGTCGACGGGGTGGCCGATGTGGCGCAGTTGTTCGAGTCGCAGCGTCACCTGCCCGTACGGGTCGTAGTCGTTCTGCACCCCGCGGGCGGCGGCGGGTTCGTGGCCAGTGTAGCTCTGCGAGGAGGAGAACTCCGACGCCGGGCCGCCGGGGCAGTAGAGACACTTCCCGTGCGGGCACATCTGCGGCGAGGTCATTATGGCGACCGGCGAGACACCCGAAGCCGTCCGGACGGGTTTGCGTCGGACGACCTCCTTCACGTCGTCGCGGTGCTCGTCCGGCGCGTGTTCGAGAACCTCGGTGTTCTTCGGTACCTTCGGCGAGGAGAACTCCGAACAGACCTTGAGCTTCTCGGATTCGAGGTCGTCGCGATCGATGTCGCCGTCGACGATGCGTCGGGCGAGCTCTGCGCACGCTTCGCGGAACGCTTCGGATTCTTCTTCGGTCGCGTCGGAAGCGTCGGGACTGTCGGTACTCATCGCGTCGGTGAGACCTCCGTACGGGCGACGAGTCGATTCATTACCTCCGTGTCGTCGGTTTTCGGGGTTAAGGGTGTCGCTCCCGCGGGCAATCGTGAAAGGACGGCGACCGCGGTCAGACGATTCGGACGGCGACGACGCTCCCCGTCGCCGTCACCTCGCCGACGGGACCGAGTTCGCTCCGGATTCGCATCCGCCGACCCACGTCGCCGTCGACCCACGCGCGGAGGTGAATCGGGCGGTCCAGCGGCGTCGGTCGGTGGGACTCGACGGTCAACTCGGCGGTGGCGTAGGTGATGTGCGGGTCGGTGTCGAGCGGAACTCCCTCTGCTTCCGCCGCGAACGTCATCGCGGTCCACATCGAATGGCAATCGAGCAACGACGCGATGTAGCCGCCGTACATCACGTTCGGTGCGCCCGCGTTGTACCGGGCGTCGGGGTCGGCGACCGCCACCAGTGACTCGCCGTCGTCGCTCAGGTAGCTGTGCAGGTGGTGGCCGTGCGGGTTCGCCGGGCCGCAGCCGTGACAGGTCAGTTCCGGCAACGAGTTCTGAATAGGCGTGTCGCCCGCGATTCTCGGCGGAACCCGTTAGTCGGCGTCGCGTCTTCCGGCGGCCATCTCAGCGCACCTCCGTGGTCGCAACCGCGTCGTCGACGGCGTCCTCCACGTCCTCGATTACGCGTCCGGTCACGAACGCGAGGACGACCGCGCAGACGAGCGACGCGACGCCCGCGACCAGCAGCAGCGTCGCGTAGCCGGTCACGACCGCGATTCCGGCGAAGACGACGGGTCCGGCTGCGCGGCCGAGGAACGTCGCGCTGTTGCGGAGGCTGAGCGCCCCGGCGCGGAAGTGCGTCGGGACGAGACGGCTCACTTCGGCGTCGACCGAAGGGAGGACGAGCCCCGCGCCCGCGCCGACGAACAGCACGCCGACGCCGACGACGAGCGGACCCACCGCCCCCGAGGCTGGACCGAAGCCGGTCGCGAGCCACCCGACGCCGAGGCCGACCGCCAGACAGGCGAAGCCGGCGGCGACGAGCGGTCCGTTGCGGACGCGCTTCGCGAATCGACCGTTCGACACCGCGACGGCGATGGCCGCCACCTCCGCGACGGTCAGCGTCAGACCGACGAGAAGCGGCGAGAGCGCGAACGTCCCCGTCAGGAGGAACGGCAGCGTCGTCAGCACCGCGCCGAAGAACAGTAGCTCCGCGGCGAACGTCGCGACGTAGTAGACGACGGTCCCCGAGGCGACGAGCGACCCCGCGACGCCGCGGAGATACTGGACGGACCCCTCCTCCTCGGGTTCGGTGTCGTGTTCGAGGTCGGCGAGCGCGAACCACGCGACGACCGCCAACGGGACGGCCAGCAAGTACGCCAGAAACGGGACGTTCCAGCCGTAGGCGACGAGCGCCCCGCCGACGATGGGGAACGCCGCCGCGCCCGCCGAGAGCATCGCCGTGTTCGCGCCGAGGACGGCGTTTCGCTGAACGCCGTCGAACGCGTCGCCGAGGATGGTGACCGTCGTGATGAACACGCCCGCCGCGGCCGTCCCGCCGACGAGGCGGAGCGCGAGCACCGTCGCGAAGTCGGCGGCGACGTAGACCGCGCCGCCGGAGAGGCCGAAGACGAGCAGGCTCACGACGAGCACGCGCCGCCGGCCGATTCGGTCGGCGAGCATGCCGATGAACGGCGAGAGCACGATGCCCGTCAGGAAGTACGCGGTGATGAGCAGACTCGCCGCGGCGTCGGTGACGCCGAAAACGTCTCGGATGACGGGTAGCGCCGGACTGACCAGCGGCACGCCGAGCGGCGCGAGCAACGTGCTCGCGAGCACGACGCGGACGACCGGCGATTTCCACGGCACCGAGGCGTTCTGGTGTTCTTCTCCCGCACTCATCTCAGGCCTCCATCCGGTAGAACCGCCAGAACTCGTTCTCGATGGGGAGCACCTCGAAGGTCCCGAACCCGGCTTCCTCGGCGTAGCCGCGGAGCGTCTCGGTCCGCATCACGGTCCCCGTGGCGGCGGAGTGCTCGCCGACGCGTCCGACAGGCAGGCAGTGGAAGACGCTGCAGCCGTAGAGGAACTGCTCTATCTCGCCCGCGTCGGCGGTGAACTCGTCGCCGACGCGCTCGTCCATCACGACGACGGTCCCCTCGCCGTTGGCGAGGCGGCGCATCGTCGTCAGCGCGCCGACCGGGTCGGCCATGTCGTGGACGCACTCGAACGCCGTTACGAGGTCGTACTTGCCTTCGAGCGCGGGGTCGCTCGCGTCGCGCACCTCGAAACTGACGCGGTCGGCGACGCCGTACGCCTCGGCGTTCTTCTTCGCCGCCTCGATGGACGCTTCGTCGAGGTCGTAGCCGTCGACGCGGACGTTCGGATACGCCCGCGCGACGCCGATGCTCGACCAGCCGTGGCCGCAGCCGATGTCGGCGACGCGCGCCGGTGACTCCGCGGAGAGCCGTTCGTGCACGTCCGAGATGCTCGGTAGCCACGCCTCACCGAGCAGGTGGAGAAACGCCGGGCGGTTCATCGCCGCCTGTCCCTCGTGGAGATTCGCCCCGTAGTCGGCGAAGGGGACGCCCTCACCAGTGCGGTAGGCGTCGACGATGTCGTCGAGCGGCCCGACGAGTCCGGCGCCCGCCCGCGCCAGCGGCGCGAGGTAGTAAAGGCTGTCGCGGTCGACGAGGACGGGTTCGTGCGCCTCGGGGAGCGAGTAGCGTCGCTCTCCGGCCGCGGCGCGCTCGTCGTCGACCGTGAGGATTTTCGAGACGGTCTGGTGTTCGAGCCACTCGCGGACGTACCGCTCGTCGGTTCCGGTTCGGTCCGCGAGTTCGCCGGGCGTCTGCGCCCCCGCCGCCGCGAGCGCGTCGTACAGTCCGAGTCGCGTCCCGAGGTAGACGCTGAACAGCGTGAGCGCCGCGTTCGCGCCGGCGAACAGTTCGCCCGCGAGCGCTTCGGTTCGGTCGGTCGGTGTCGGTGTCGTGGTGTCGGCTGCTTCTGCCATAGCTGTCCGGAGGCGACCGACTCAGCTATAGTTAATTTCGGAGATCCGTCTCCCGGAAACGGACGTGTCTCACGGCCTGAGACAACGGTTATGCCGCGAGACGGCCTCCGATTCTGTACGGATTCCTCACGGGGGAGGAGAGACTATGGACAGAGCATCACTATTCGAGGAGTTGCTCCAGCAGTCGTACGCGCTCCGACCGGACTCGCTGGAACGAGAGACCGGGGGCCGACGACTGGAGACGGACGAACTGCTGGACGTGCTCCGACACCGGGAGCTACTGGAACTGCTCATCGAGGGACCGCTGGACCGACGCGACATCCAGACGCGACTGGGAATCTCGCGCGCGACGAGCCACCGGTTCACTCGCTGGCTTCAGGAGGGGAGACTCGCCGAGCGTCGCGACGGTCGCTGGGCCCTCACCGGTCGCGGGGAGACGGTCGCAGAGGAGATGCTCCGATTCGAGCGGAACCTCCGCGCAGCGGCCCGACTCGAACCGCTGTTGGAGTGTATCTGCCCCGACCACAAGGAGTTCATCGTCGAGCCGTTCGCCGACGCCGTCGTGACGACGCCCACGCCAGAAGACCCGTATAGACCCGTCGCGCGATTCCTCGCCCTCTTGGAGGAGAGCGACACCTTCCGCGGCTTCAACACGACGCACATGGTCCCCCCGGGCGCCGAGCACTTCTACGCCTCGCTGTTCGACGACACCGAGAGTGAGCTCATCTACCTCCCTGTCGTCGTCGACGCGCTTCGCTCGACGCACCCCGAGCAGGTCGCCAACGCTATCGAGCGCGGCCACCTCGCACTCCGGACGCGCGAGGCGCTTCCCTACGGATTAGCCATCTTCGACGACCGCGTCGGCATCGGCGGCTACGACGACGAGACGGGGTCGATGCGCGTCTTCGTCGACACCGACGACGGCATCGCCCGCGAGTGGGCGCGCCGCGTCTTCGAGGCCTATCGAACGGACTCGGTTCCGCTGGAGTCGACGGCCGAGGCGTGACGGCGCGGTCGCTGCGAGCGTCGAGTTCAGAGAGCGAGAGATAGCGAGAACGAGAGGGTCTTCCGACCGCTTACGCCAGTTGCTCGGCGACGGCGCCGACGACGGCCTCTTTCACCTGCTCGCGACGACCCGAGAGGAACTCGATGCGACCCTCGCGGATGCCGACGGCCGTGATGCCTGCCTCGGGCGCTCGTTCACGGGCGGCCTCGGCGACGGCGCGGAGGTCCACGTCGGCGGTGCTGCGGAGGTAGAGTTCGTCCATCGCGACGCCGATAGTGACGAACGTCTCCCCCTCGCGTTCGCGGCGGTGGAGTTCGTCGAGCAGCAGCGCCGTCGGCGGGAAGTCGAAGCGGTGGGTGTACGCGTCCGTGTCGAGGACGGCGAAGTCGACGCCCTCGGCCTCGCGCGATTCGAGGTTCGCCTGCGCCGTCTCGACTTCGGCGTCGAGTTTCAAGCGGAACTGCTCGGAGACGTGGCTGGCGAGGTTGCCCGCGTTCTCGCCGTCGCCGTTCGGGGTGACGCCGTTGTCGAACAGCAGGTCGGTGATGAGTTCGCGCTTGTCCTCGTAGGACTGGTAGTACGCCTCCAGCGCGACGGCCTCGCGGAGTTCGCGGACGTACGTCTCGTCGTAGCCCGCGTCGATCGCGGCGTCGAGGTACGCTTCGGGCGCGTTCTCCCAGTAGCTTACTGCAGGCAAGTGTCGCAGGTCGTCGCGCACGTCGTCGTTGACGGCGGCCGCGAGGTTGGCGACGAGCGCGCCCGTCGAGAGGTCCGACGCGTCGGCGTCGGCGAGCACCGGCGAGACGAGCACGTCGGTCGACTCCTCGATTTCGGCGTCGACGGCGGCAGCGTCGGCGACGACGCGCTTCGCGCCGTAGATGCTGAGCAGGTCGAGTCCGTCGCTGGATTCGACCGTCGCGCCCGTCCCGACGAGGAGCACGAGCGGCAGTTTCTCGCCGTGGCGGTCGCGGTCCTGCAGCATCCGCGTCACGTCGTTGGTCGCGGCGTCCATCCCGTAGACGGCCTCTTCGAGCGGACGACGGTCGAAGTAGTGGTACTCGGCGTCGGATTTGGCGTGCTCCTCGCGGATCAGCGGGAGGACGGCGCGCTCGACGGCCGCGCCGGCGACGTAGCCGTCGGCGGTGGCGGTGTGGCGCACGATGATGGGGCGGGACTCGAAGACGGCGCGGCGAATCTCCTCGGCGGCGTCCTGCAGTTGCGTCTCGACCGCGGAGACGGCGTCGTGGTCCGCCAGCGGCGTCACACTATCGGGGCGGGCGCGGCCGCGGAGCGCGTCGTCGAGTCGCGACTGGACCGCGTCCGCGTCGTCGCCCGCAAGCGAGACGAGCGCCTCCGTCTCGACCTGAATCTCGTTGCGGCGGAGTTCGACCTCGCCGTCGAGTCGGACGAGCGACCCGACGTCGACTTCGGGGTAGGCGCGGACGCCCGCCTCGACGAACGCGGCGGCGTCGACGACGCCCGTCTCGTCGCGGACCTCGAAGACGGTCGGGCCGCCCGTCTGTTGGGCGCTGACGACTTCGCCTTCGATGCGGACCGTCTCACCCACGCGGTCACTCAGCGTGCCGATTTCGACGCGCTCGTAACTCGCGGTCGGTTCGGACGCCGCCTCTTCTCGGCTCTGGCTGTCGTCGCGGCCGGCGCTGCTGTCGTCGGTGCTGTTTTCGTCGGTGCTGGCCTCGTCGGTGCGCGAGGTGCTGCCGTGCCGAACCGTCGGCGTCTCGGGTTCGTCAGGCTCGTCCTCGGTCTCGTCGGCGCTCTCGTCTCCCTCGCCGACGTCGTGGTCGCCCTCTGCATCCTGGACGAGCGCACCGCGGAAGTCGCGTTCGGACTGGCGAATCGACCAGCCGAGGTCGATGTTGCCGTTGTCGCGGACGTTCTTGACCTGGACGAAGACGGTGTCGCCCGGTTCCCAGTGGAGACTCTCGAGTCGGCGGTCGAGTTCGCTGCGGTGCAGCAGACCGGTGACGTTCGACGCGAGGTCGACGAAGACGCCGAAGTCGGCGTAGCCGTCGACGGTGCCGCTGTAGAAGCGGCCCGAAACCAACTGTGACGCGTCGTTACCGCGGAATTCGAACACTACGTCTTCTTGGTGGCTATCGCAAATTCGGCCCTCGACGGGCGTGCCGCAAATGATACACGTACCCATTTGCTCGGAGAAAATGGCCCCGCCCTAAAACGGTTGTCGAAAGTCCTCTACGAGCGAGCGGCAGAATCGACGCGACGGCGTTCCGTGTTCGAGTGGACACTTACCGTCCCGAAATCGGCGGCGATAACGGCTGTGTCAGTCGGTTTCGAATTTCGATTCGTGTTCGTGGCGTCGTCTCGCTAGCCTCCGTAACCGATCGCGGTGCTCAGATGAGCGTCAACGAGCGAAGGAACCCTTCGACGAGGGTCACGAGCGGACTCAGTCCCCGAAACGCGTAGCCGAAGACGACCACCGAGGGAAGCGCCGAGACGAGCGCCGCCCGCAGCAACGAGGTCCGGTGCACCTCGCTGATGCCGATGGCGAGCAACCCTGCCCCGTAGAACGCACAGACGACCCGGAGTTCGGGTATCGGGATGCCGGCGAGTACGCAGGGCGCTGTCGCGTAGGCGATTGTCTGGACCGTCTCGCTGACGCCCGCGCGGTCGCGGACGGCGAGCACGAGAAGCACCGTCTGTAGCGCAGCGGTCAAGTGAAGCGTCGCGGGCGCGACGAACAACGCCACGCCGAGGAGCAACAGGAGGCCCGTCACCGCGCGACTGTCGGCGACGAGCGGAATCAGGTCGGTTCCGAGCACCGTCCCGCTGGAGAACGCGAGCGTCCCGCCGACGAAACAGAGCGCGACCAGCACGCCGAACACCAACCCCGGAGCCTGGTCGCCGGGGGCGACGCCGTTGCGGAAGAAGCGCCGCGGGCGAATCAGCACCTCGACCCACGCGCGCGCCAGACCGCGCGGGCCGCGATCGCGGCCGTTCCGGGGGTTCTCCACCCACGTAGTCACGGTCGTACTAGTCGCTCCGGAGGGTATGACAGTTCCGACAGCGGGCCTCGTAGGACTCCTCCGCGCCGACCATGATGGTCGGGTCGTCGACGTGGGCGGGTTCGCCGTCGATGAGTCGCTGGTTCCGCGTCGCGGGTTCGCCGCAGACGGTGCAGATAGCCTGTAGCTTGTCGACGTACTCGGCCAATGCCATCAACTGCGGAACCGGGTCGAACGGTTCGCCGCGGAACGTCTGGTCGGTCCCGGAAACGATAACGCGGCGGCCGTCGGCGGCGAGCGCCTCGCACACTTCGACGAGCGTCGCCGAGAAGAAGTTCGCCTCGTCGATTGCGACGACCTGCTCGCCGTTGAGGTCGTCGAGCATCTGCCAGACGCCGTCGCCCTCGTTGTCGACGACGGTCGCCGCCCACTGACGGCCGTTGTGCGACCCGATGGTCGTCTCGCCGTAACGGTCGTCGATAGCCGGTTTGAACACCGCTACCTCCTGCCCCGCGATTTCGGCGCGGCGGAGGCGTCGCAGCAGTTCCTCTGTCTTCCCGGAGAACATGGAGCCGGTGATGAGTTCGACCCAGCCGCTCCCGGTGATGGCGTGCATGAGGTGTTCTCGGTGCGAGCGAGACCAAAACGATTGTCTTCTTCGTCGGAGTGTCGTCGTTTCGCACCGAACCGATAACCGACTCCGCGTGGCACTCGTCCACGTCATGTCGACCGCCACGGACGAGACGCTCTCGGGCGTCCACGGCGCGGTGTACGTCCCCGCGCGGGCGTTCAACGCCTACCAGTTCTGGGAGGCGTACGACCCCGACGAGACCGAGCGCGACTTCCGCCTCGCCAAGCGATTGAACCGCGACGCGCTCCGCCTCTTTCTCAGCTACGAGTACTGGTTCGACGCGCCGGAGGTGATGGAGCGACGCGTCGACGACCTGCTGTCGACCGCCGAGGAGGAGGGGGTCCGCGTCCTCCCGATTCTCTTCGAGAGCGCGGGCAAGGAGCCGACCCGCGAACGCTGTCGCGACCGCGACCCGCACACCGCCTGCGCCGTCCGATCGCCGTCACACGACATTATCAACGACGAGAGTCGGTGGACGGGTCGCGGCGACGGTGGCGGAAGCGGCGACGGAGACGGCGGCATCTTCTCGGAGGCGAAGCGGGCGCTCGGCCTCGGCAACAGGGCGGAACACACGGACGAGGAACGCGACACCGACGACCGATTCGGTCGGCGGTCGGGTGGTCCGCGCGAGTACGTCGAGTGGTTCGTCGACCGCTACGGCGACGACGACGCGCTGCTCGCGCTCGAGATCATGAACGAACCGGGTGACTGGGGCAAGCGGCTGAAGTTCGCACGCCGGATGCTCCGCGTCGCCGACGAGAATCGTGAGAATCTCCCGCTGACGATGGGCTGTAAGGGACTCCGATACAATGCGCTGTACGACGACCCTGAACTCGACGTGCTCCAGTTCCACTTCAATCTCCCGCCGACGGCGCGGAAGATGAACGAAAAGATGCAGGAGGCCCGCGAGTTCGCCGACGAGCACGGCAAACCAGTATGGCTCACCGAGTGGCAGCGGACCAGAGAGGAACCGCCGAACAAGTTTCTGCCCAACTACGCCTCGCTCGCAGAGACGATTCGAGGCGGTCCCGTCGCCGGCGACTTCTTCTGGTCGCTGATGCTAAAACCGGCGTACCTGCCTGTACAGCGCGAGAAAGGGCGAATCAACGGCGTCTTTCACGAGAACGGCTCCGTCTACTCGGTTGCTGACGCGCGGGCGCTCGCGGGCGACGACTCCCTCGATTTCGAAGAGCGACACCGGCAACCGTTGTGGCTGCCGCCGGACCTCACTCGCGCCGAGACGAACTGAGAGCGGTACCTCCTCCCGGGTTACTCCGCCGACCGCTCGCCCGCGCCGACGTTCTGGTCGCTCTCGAACGTCGGCGGGTCGGGTTCGATGGTCGCGTACTCGACGACTCGCCGCCCGAGCGTCGCGACGCGCGAGTCGAGCCGTTCGTCGACTAACTCCCCGTCTTCGAACGCGCCGCTGGCTCGCGGCACGGCGACTTGATGCGGGAGCACCCACGCGTTGAACGCCCGACAGACCGACCTGAGTTGGTCGAGCGCCGTTACCGGAAACGCCCCGCCAGCGACGGCGAGCAGACCGACCGTCTTTCCCTCGAACTCGTCGAACCGGCAGTAGTCGAGCGCGTTCTTCAGCACGCCCGAGTACGACCCGTGGTAGACGGGCGTGCCGAGTAGGACGGCGTCCGCCTCGCGGAGCGTTCGACGCAACGGTTCCGCGTCGCCTGCGGTCCGCTCGTCGGCGTTCAGCGTCGGGAGGTCGTACTCCCGGAGGTCGACCAGCTCGGCGGTTCCTCCGGTCTCCTCGACGGCCTCGAGCGCACGCTGTAGCGACAGCCGGGTGTAGCTCCGTTCCCGGAGGCTCCCGCAGACGGCGACGACGTGTGTCGGCATGACGAGTGCTCGGATGCCGCCACACAAAACTGTGGGGACGGAGACCATCGCCTCAGCGACCGTCGCTCAAGTTCATCCCCTCGGACGTCGTCTCCTCCCTATGCGAACCGCCTTTCACCTCTCCAGCGGCGACGGAGACGACCAAACGCACGCGCTGGCGAACGTCGAGAACCTGCTCGACGACAGCAGCGCCGACATCGACCGGGTCGTGCTCGTCGCGACCGGCGACGCGGTCTTTCTGCTCACCAACGACTCCGTCGCGCCCGACCGACTCGCGGCACTCGCAGACCGAGGCATCGACTTTTGCGCCTGCGGAAACGCGATGCGAAACCGCAACCTCTCGACCGACGACCTCCTCGCCGGGGTTGAGCGTGTCTCCTCGGGAGTCGGTGAACTCACGCGGCGACAGGCCGACGGCTACGCGTACCTCAAAGTGCCCTGAGCGGGTGTCGGCGGTTCAGCGCCGGAGCCGAACGCTTGTCTCGCTGTCGGGTTCGTCGTCGGCGTCGACGACCGCCACGAGCCCGTCGCTCGCCAGGTCGTCGACGAGCTTGCGGAGCCACTCGCGGCCCGTCTCGCCGCCGTAGTCGACGCGGACGCGGGGGCCGAGCGCGTCGAGCGCGAGTTCGTCGTACTCCCCCAGAATCCGGATCACTCGCCCACGCATCTGTCGTCGACTCCCCTCGAAACTGGGCTGCGTCGGCACGTCCGGCGCGGTGAAGTCGTCCGTCTCGTACGCGTGACACCAGCGCCGCCACGGACACCCCGACTCGTCGCACGTCGGCGTCTTCGTGCAGGCAACTCCCCCTAACTCCATGATGGCGTTGTTCCAAACGCGCGACTCGCCCTCGGGCATGAGTTCGGCTGCCGCCGTCTCGAACGCCGCGTCCTCGTCCGGGACGTCGAACGCGCGGTGCAGCACCCGTTTCACATTGGTGTCGACGACGGCGTCACCGTTGTTGAACGCGAAACTCGCCACCGCGTTGGCGGTATACGGCCCGACGCCCATTAGGTTCTGCAACTCCTCGGGCGTCCGCGGGAACTCGCCGTCGTACTCGGATTCGACCTGGTTCGCCGCCTCGTGGAGATACTTTGCGCGGTTGTTGTAGCCGAGGCTATGGCTCGACCAGAAGGAGACCACGTCGGCGCGGTCGGCCGCCGCGAGGTCGGAAACGGTCGGCCAGCGGTCGAGAAACGCCTCCCACGCGGGGACGACGCGGTCGAGTTGCGTCTGCTGGCTCATCACCTCCGAGACGAGAATCGCGTACGAGCTGTCGGTCCGCCGCCACGGGTAGTCGCGGTGGTCCGCCTCGTACCACTCGACGAGGGCGTCGCGGACGGCGTCGAACTCCGTCGGCGCGGCCGAGAGTCGGTGGTCGGGATTCTCCTCGGCGTCGGCCGATACGTCGGTCATCGTCGGCTCGTGGTCTCCCGGCGGTTAAGCGGTGACGGTTCCCGAACGTCTCGATTCGGCGAACGTTCGTCGCTCCCGTGATTTTGTTGACACCAATACGAATCAGGGTGAAAGTATATGGTGCCGGAGTCGAATCGGCGGCTATGAATCCACGCACCGCTATCCGACTCGGCGTCGCGGTTATCGTCTTCCCGGCGTCCACGCTCGTGCTGCTCGCGGCCGGCCCGCTCGGTTGGCTCGTGCTGCTCGTTGGCGTCTCGCTCGTCGTCTCGGGCGCGCTCGGCGAACGCGACCGCCTGCCGTCGCGACGGCGCGGCAGCTACACCGACTGTCCCGACTGTGGGACGCATAACGTCACCGGGCGCACCGTCTGCCGGGACTGCGGCGCGGGTATCGCCTGAGTCGGCCTTCCACGAAGCCGAAAACGGTAATCGGCCGCCGCTCCACCTGCGGGTGTGAGCCTCGACGATCTCCGCGACGACGTGGACGCGCAGTACGGTGAGTACGGCGACTCGATTTCGCTCGACCTCGACCGCGAGACGAAACACGAGTTGGCGATGCTGTCTGCCGTCTTCGACGGCGACGACGGCGAGTTGCTTCGACGCGCGGTGCACGCGCTGTTCCAGTCGACCGTCGCCAGCGGCGACCTGGACTTTCATCTCCGGCAGGCGTACGACACCACCTACGACGAGTATCTCGCCGGGATGACGTACGACGAGATGACGGGCGCGAACCAGTACCCCGAGCGCGACGACGTGCGTCGGTATCAGATGTAGAAAGCCCTCGGCGACCCGCCGGTGTGCGGGTCGCCTCGCCCTTTGCATGTCCGCCAGGGCCGTCTTGCGCGGTCGCGCACGACGGCGCGACACGCGCTGAGCCTCGGCCTCCCCAACCGACTGCGTTGCTCGGTCGCTCCGCTCCCTGCGCTACTCACCCCTCGCACGAGTGGTCGCGCCCACGGGGGGCGCTCCGGCGCGCGCCACTCGGTTGCACCGCTTTCGCAGACCCTGAATGGCTAACAGACGGAGTATCGTTCACCTCTCCGACTCGCAGGACGGCGCTCCGTACACCCGCCTCGGCCGTTCCTGCGTCGGTTTTCAGGTCACGAAACGAGGTGGCCCCGTTCTCGTTCAAAAAGGCTCGCCAGCTCAGGCCGTCGCCTCGATGGCGTCGCCGAGCAGGTCACAGCCGAGCGAGATCTCGCGCTCGGTCACGTCCAGCGGCGGGAGGATTCGGAGGACTTTGTAGCCGCACGCGAGAGTGAGCAGACCGCGCTTCAGCGCCGCCTCCTGCACCGCGTCGCGGTGTTCTTTCGTCTCGAACTCGACGCCGAGCATCAGCCCCGTGCCGCGGACGTCCTCGACGCCCGGCAGGTCGGCGTCGGCCATCGTTTCGAGGAACTGCTCGCCGCGGACCACGGCGTTGTCCAGCAGGTCGTACTCCGCGATGGCGTCGAGCGTGAGCGCACCCTGCAGCGACGCGATGATATCGCCCGCGCCCCACGTCGAGGAGAGTCGACCCTTCTCGGCGGGGAACATCTCTCTCTTCGAGATAGTCGCGCCGACGCGCAACCCCTTCGCGGCGGTGATGACGTCGGGTTCGATGGGGAAGTGGTCGGAGCCCCACATCTTCCCGGTCCGGCCGACGCCCGACTGAATCTCGTCGGCGATGAGTGTGATGTCGTACTCGTCGACGAGGTCAGCGAGTTCCCGCATGAACGCGTCGCTCGGGATGCGGTAGCCGCCCTCGCCCTGAATCGGTTCGAGGATGATGTAGGAGAGTTCCTCGGGGTTGATGTGGCCGCGCTTGGGGTGGAGTTTCTCACGGAGGCGCGAGGTGTCGTCGATAAAGAAGCCGCACGAACAGGAGTCGGCCGAGCAGGTCCGGTCGTCGCAGTACGGCATGTCGTGGACGCCCGCAATCTCGGGGAACTTTCGACGGTAGACCTCCTTCGAGCGGTTCAGCGAGAGCGCACCGAGCGTTCGCCCGTGGAACGCGCCGTCGAAGGTGATGCCGTACTTGCCGCCGTCGGAGTGGTCGTAGCTGATCTTGAGCGCGTTCTCGACGGCCTCGGCACCCGAGTTCGAGAGAAACACCGTGTCCATCCCGTAGTGGTCGGTAGCGTCGACGAGACGCTCCATCAGTCCCGCCGGACCCGGAAGCGGGTCGTCGTCGTAGCCGCGGCCGCTGGAGGCGTAGAAGTCCTGCCCGGCGATTTTGAGGGGGTCGACGAGGTCGAACTCCGCCATCGGTTCCACGATCTTGGGATTGTTGTACCCCAGCGGCGCGGCGGCGACGTGACTCGTGAAGTCCAGAAGGACGTTACCGTCGACGTCGGTGCAGAACGGCCCCTCCGCGGGAGCGGAGGTGTCCCAGACGAAGTCGTAAACGTACGTGCTCGGCGCGGCGTGCTCGCGGTGGCGCTCGGCCCACTGGCGCGCGCGCCGCCCGGGCATCGCTTCCACATCGGGGGTGGCCGTCTCGCGGTTCATGGACAGCGCTACGGAGACTGATATGTTAAGAGGTTCGTTACGTTTCAGGCAATGATTGCGATACGTTCGCCGGCGACGGGTCGCACCCGGCGTTCGGTCGTCCGGTCACCCGAGCATCGCGACGATCAGCGTCGTCACCCCCGACACCGCGAGGACGACGA
This sequence comes from Haloprofundus halobius, assembly GCF_020097835.1. GTDB lineage: Archaea > Halobacteriota > Halobacteria > Halobacteriales > Haloferacaceae > Haloprofundus > Haloprofundus halobius. The sequence goes on along the minus strand of NZ_CP083666.1, from coordinate 810,508 downwards.
CGCTCCACACCGCCACTCGGCGGGCGAACCGTTTCGGCCCAGTCGCCGACAGCGCCGCCTTGACGACGATGCTGGAGGCGGTCGCGAGCAGGACGGCGACGACGGCGTCCGAACCGCCGATGGTGCCGCTTCGGTACAGCAGGACCGCGGAGGTGGTCGCTCCCGCCGAGGAGACGAGTCCGGAGACGAACGCGCTGACCAGCAGACCGGCGGATCCGAACTCGGCCTGCGCGAGCGCGCCCGTCGCGAGGATGAGCAGGAAGACGAAACCGAACGAGAGCGCGTTCTGCAGCGAAAACGGGCTTTCGAGGTCCATCTCGACGGTCTCCCCCCAGTCGGCGACGACGGCGGCGACGGCGACGCTGCCGACGACAATGACGCCGAGGGGGACGACGGCGGTGGTCAGCACCGGCCCCGAGGAGTTGAGCGTGAAGAGGAGCACGATGGCGAGGTTACGGACGGCCATCGCGGCGTTGGCGAGCAACACCCCGGCGACGCCGTAGGTGGCGGCCTCCGGGTGCTGTTTGACGTGGTCGAGCATCGTCCCTACGACGGCCGTCGAGGAGGCGAGGCCGCCGAAGAAGCCGGTGACGGCGATGCCCCGGCCGCCATAGCTTCGGACGACGGCGTAGTTGATGATACCGATACCCGCGACGGTGACCACCATCAGCCACGCGACGCGCGGTTCCAGCGGGACGCCGTAGACATCGATCTCGCCGGGTGGCAACAGCGGGTAGACGACGAACGCGAGGATGGCGAACTCGGTCGACGACCGCAGTTCCTCCCGCGAGAGCGCGCCCGCGAACCCGTGGAGTTCACGCTTGAGCACGAGTAGCAGCGACGAGACGACGGCGACGGTAACGCCCGCGAGTATGTAGCCCGACGCGACGAGCGCGCCGACGCCGTAGGCGACCAGAAGCGAGACGGAGGTGGTCAGAAGTAAGCCTTCCTCCGCCCCCTCTTGGAGGCTCTGTACCGCCAGTAACACGCCCTGGACGATGACGAGCACGCCGCCGATAGCCAGCAGCGCTTCGCCGAGATACTCCTCGCGCGCGAGAACAGTAAACACCGCACCGACGAGGCTCGTCAGCGAGAACGTCCTGATACCGGCGGATTTCTCGGACCACTCGCGCTCCAGGCCGAGAAAGAGGCCCAACGCCGCCGCCAAGACGAGACGAGCGACCGTCTGATCGAACGAGGCCGGCAACGGACCACCCGCCTGCAGAATCGAGGGAGAGAGCATGTCCACTCCTCTACGCGACGACGTATGTTAACTCTCCGGGCGCGATACGTTTTTGTCGCCTCCAGCCAGCCTGTCTGTATGTCGACTGAGAAAGAGGTCGAACCCGGGAGGTCGCTTCTCGGCATCGATCGTTCGCGGCTCGGCTGGTGGTTCCTCGCACTCCTCCTAGCGCTCGCGCTCTGTTACGTGGTCTACTCGTTCGTCGGAACCGTCGTGTTCGGGCTGTTTATCTACTACGCGACGCGCCCGATATTCCGCCGGCTCGACCGTCGCATCCACCCGACGAGTCTCGCCGCGGCGGTCGCGATGTTCGCGCTGGTGCTTCCGGCGCTGGCGCTCGTCGGCTACGCGCTGCTCATCGTGCTCCGCCAACTGGGGTCGGTGACGGGTAACGGAATCAACCCCGAACGACTCGGTCTCGACGCCACGGTCGTCGAACAGCTCACGGAGTTGACAGACGTTCGAGCGCTGCTGTCCGGCGATCTCTTCCAGTATCTCACGGCCTCGAACCTCCAGTCGGTGCTCGACTCGCTGGGTTCGGCGGCGGGCACGCTCGCGTTCCTCGGCATCGGGCTCATCCACCTGTTCGTGATGGTCGCGCTCGCGTTCTATCTGCTCCGCGACGACCGGAAGCTCGCCGAGTGGTTTCAGTGGCGCATCGCCGACGAGAACAGCGTGTCCGTCGCCTACCTGCGAGCGGTCGACAACGACCTCAACAGCATCTTCTTCGGCAACATCCTCAACGCGGCCGTCACCGGCACCATCGGCGTCATCGCGTACTCGGCGCTGAACGCGTTCGCACCGCCGGGCGTCGCCATCCCCGCGGCGGCGCTCATCGGGTTGCTCGCGGGCGTCGCGAGCCTCATCCCGGTCGTCGGGATGAAACTCGTCTACTTCCCCGTCGCCATCTACATGGCCGTCGCCGCGTTCGTGCCGCCGTCGAATCCCGGCGGACTCTGGTTCGTCGCCGCCTTCGCCATCGTCTCGTTCGTCGTCGTCGACACCATCCCGGACCTCGTGCTCCGGCCGTACGTCTCCGGGCGCTCGTTGCACGTCGGCGCGGTGATGCTCGCGTACACGCTCGGACCGCTTCTGTTCGGGTGGTACGGCATCTTCCTCATGCCGGTGCTGCTCGTGCTCGTCGTCCACTTCGCGCGCATCATCCTCCCCGAACTCGTCTCCGGCGAACCGATTCGACCGCACGCGGTCGACCCGGGCTGGCTGCCCGGCGACCCCTTCGAGGCTGCGACTGCCCAGACGACCAACGGCGGCGAACGACCCGGTGAGCGAACTGAGACGGTGGGGACGCCCGAAGCGACGAACGAACGGACCACCGGAGGCGACGCCTCGGAGGCGAGTGACTCCTCGGTGTCTGACGACGCCTCGGAGGCGAACGACGTGTCAGAGTCCCCCGAGAACGGGACGGACGACGGCGTCGACACCGACTCCGACGCGGAGAGAGACGCCGCTACCGATGCGGCGAACGACGGGAAACAGTCGTAACGAAGTCGTCGACCTAGTTCTCGGCTTCGGCCTCTGTCTCGATGTATCGGGACTCCCAGTTCGAGCGGGCGCTGATCTCGCGTCGTCCGCGACGGGTGAGCGTGTAGTAGTTGGTCCGTCGGTCGCGCTGCCCTTTGTCCACGAGTCCCTTCTCGACGAGCGTGTCGAGGTTGGGGTAGAGCCGACCGTGGTGAATCTCTTTCTCGTAGTAATCCTCCAGTTCCTCTTTGATGGCGAGACCGTGTGGTTCCTCCAACCCGGCAATCACGTACAGCAGATCTCGCTGGAATCCTGTCAAGTCGTGCATCGGTAACGTCTACGCCGGTATTTCTGTCGGTTTGAAATAAGCATATCGACTACCACTTCGCGTTCCGGTTCGCTGGCCGTTCTTGCTCTCTCCTCCCCCGCCGCCGTATTGATAATCGAAGTGAACGGTTCTCGCTCCGTGACCGCTTAACCGGCCAATATGTCCGGAATTCGACCATCGATTTCGGTCGCGACCATCCACCCAGCGGACCGTTCGACCCGTGCGGCTCGTCCTCCGTATCCGTCGGCCGTCGGGAGGATGTCACATTTATCCCGCCGGTTCCCGTACAGAGGTGTATGCCAGAAGAAGTGCTCTTCAAGGCCGAACAGCGTCGTAACCGCGCGGAGATCGCCGACTATCTGCGGACGGTCGCCGAGAAACTCGACGAAGGCGAGTCGCTCACGCTCTCGGCCGGAGACCAGTCGGTGACGCTCGACGTCCCGTCACAGCCGACGTTCGAGGTGAAAGCCGAACGCGAGACCCCGTCGTCGGGCGGGTCGGGCGAACTCAGCGTGGAGTTCGAGTTGGAGTGGGACGAGAACGGAGACGGCGACGGCGATACGGGCGGCGAACTCAGTATCGAGTGACGTCGCTCGTCGGTCGTTGACGTTGTTTTTGTCATCCGAACGGCTCCGTCGCTCGTGACGTAGTACGGTGAAAGGAAAGCAAGCCACGCGAAATACCGCGTGGGTGCTTGCCGCCCTGAATTGGTCCCCGCTGACGCTTCGGCCCTCCAAGCGAAGCGTCACAAGCACGTACCGCACGTTTTTACTTAAACTTACCGACGACGCGTGAAACGTTCGTTCTCGCTTAGATGTGCTCCTCCTCGAGCACCCATCCCAACGCCCGCTTGTAGTGGGTGAACATCCGCCTGACTCGCTCGTGACGCATCTCCTCGTCGTCCAACTGCGTCTTGAGAAACTCGTACTGCTCTCGAATCTCCGCTTCGTCGCGCATGGGTCCCGGTAGGTCGACGGCCGCCAAAGAACCCCACCGTGATGGGGCGTCGTCTCCTCGGTTTTCGCGGCGGCGCAAAGAGTGCCTCAGTCGGTTTCGTCTGCAGCGCTGTCGGTGTCGCACGCGAATCCGTCAGCGGGTACCCCCGCACGAATCGGCCCGGTGCTACGCGTTAGCGGTGAAGTACTGGTCTTCCCACTCGCGGCGCTGCCGGAGGAGATCCTCTCCCGACTCCGTGATGTCGTAGTAGTTCGTCCGGCGGTCGATGGCACCCTTCTCCACGTACTCCTTCTCGACGAGCACGTCCAGGTTCGGATAGAGGCGGCCGTGGTTGACCTCCGAGTCGAGGTACGACTCCAGTTCGCTCTTTATCTCTTGTCCGGACGGTCTGTCCAATCCAGCCATCACGTACAGCAGGTCTCGTTGGAAGCCACTGAGGTCATTCATCATCTCGAATAAACTTCGACACCGCACAGTATAGTTCCTCGGAGGCTTCCGGAGTCGTGAATTTCACGCTTCGAAGGAAGTATCGACGTCAGTCACGGCGGGTAATCGGGTGACCGCGTCGCCTCCGAGTCAGGAGCGCTCGCGCTCCCGGTGTCGTTTTCCCTCGGGCCGCCGAAGCGCGACTATGGAGATTCGGGGTCGACGCGAGTGTGCGGAGTGCGGAACCGAGTGGTCGTACTACGAGACGGGTAGCGTCAGTTGTCCCGACTGTGGGAGCATCAGAAGCGTCGGGGTCGACGAGCGAAAACGACACACCGACTCGGCCGAACCCCTCGATTTGACCGATCTGAAGGGACCCCTCGCCGACGGCGACGTGGCCGATGTCGTCGACGACCTGAAACCGCGACTCCGAGAGTACATCAGAAAGCGCGGCTTCGTCCACGAGGGTGACCTCCGACCGCTGGACGACGGAATTCTCGTCGCGGCGGAGTTGCTGCACGCCATCGACGTGTACGACCGCTCGCGGGAGACGTCGGAAGCGGAGTTCCTCTACGTGCTGACGCTGTTCAACGGCACGGAGGTCGGAGACCGTCCCGCTCCCGAAGACGTTCCCGCGTCGATGGCGGCCGCCCGCGGCCTCGCGTACGCGACGGTCGTCTCGAAGTACCGCCGCGAGGCGGTGACGTGGCTGGAAGGCCGACCCGACGCGGAGGCGCAGACGACGCTGGGGACGATTCGAGACCACGAGAAGCGCGTCCACGCGCTCGAAGGCGACGTTCCGGTGACGGAGTCGGAGGCGCTGGTTCGGGCGACGCAGGAACTCGCCGAGTACATCGCCGAGGACGATCTCGACGCGCTGGCGACGGCGCGGGACCGCCTCTCGCGGCTGGAGTAGCGTCGAACCCCGACTCACGGTCGAAACCACGCTCGTCGCCCGCTCTACGCATCCGCGCACCCGCGGAATCACAGAGACGAACCCCCGGCAGTCACGTTCGGCGCGTCCCGAAGCGGTCGAGCCTCCCGAGGAGTTCGGCGGGCTGGCGCGACCCGAGACGTATCTCGCGGCGGTCCCGGAGGCGGATGCTGACGCCCTCCGGCGTCGCGAGACAGTAGGTCGCGCTCTCGCGCCACGGCAGCAGCGAGTCTACGCCGAGACTCGCATCGAGTACGGAGAAGTCGTCAACCGGTTCGACCGCCGCGAGGTCCGCCAGCGGTATCGTTCGCGTCCACGGAAACGGCGCGATTCGGATGCGGACGACGCCGTCCTCCTCGTCGACTTCGGTCACCAGCGACAGCGCGGCCACCGGAACCAGCGGAAGCGTGAGCGCCAGACAGACGACGGCCGTCTCGACGACGCTGGCGCCGCCCCCGAGAACGACGACAGCAGCGAACAGCAGCGTCTGGAGGTGGAGCGCGACGACCGCCCAACAGAGGGTCGTCTCACGGAACCGCTGCACTTCACGGTACGCGACCATGTCGTGTATTCGTCACGAACCGGGATAACTGTTTACGCGCCGACAGTCTCTCAGGGGAGGTCGACGTCGACGCCGGACTGCTCGCTCGCGGCCTTGACGGTGTTGTACAGCAGCATCGCACGGGTCATCGGCCCGACGCCGCCGGGGACGGGCGTGATGGCGCTGGCTTTCTCCTTCGCGCTCTCGAACTTCACGTCGCCGACGAGTTCGTAGCCCTTCTCCGTATCGGCTTCCACGCGGTTGACGCCTACGTCGATGACGGTGACGCCCTCCGAGAGCATCTCGCCGGTGACGAGTTCGGGGACGCCGACGGCGGCGACGACAACGTCGGCCTGCTTCGTCTTCGCTGCGAGGTCCTTCGTGCGGGAGTGGCAGACGGTGACCGTCGCGTTGCCGCCCTCGGCTTTCTGGATGAGGAGGTTCGCCAGCGGTTTACCGACGATGTCGGAGCGGCCGACGACGACGACGTCCTTACCCTCGGTGTCGACCCCAGTCGCTTCGAGCAGTTTCTGGACGCCGTGGGGGGTACAGGGTTTGAAGCGCGCGTCGCCGGCGACGAGGCGACCGACGTTCTCGGGGTGGAAGCCGTCGGCGTCCTTCTCGGGCGCGATGGAGCGGAGGACGCGACGGGTGTCGACGTGGTCGGGGACGGGCATCTGGACGAGGATGCCGTGGACCTCGGGGTCGGCGTTGAGGTCGTCGATGGTGTCGTACAGTTCGTCGGCGGGGGCCTCAGGGTCGAGTTCGACGTGGATGCCGTTTATCCCGACTTCCTCGCAGTCGCGTTGTTTCATCGAGACGTACGTCTCGCTCGCTGGGTCGTCGCTCATCAGCACGGTGGCGAGGCCGGGCGTCACGCCCGCGTCCGTCAGCGTGGAAATGGAGTCTTGGAGGTCGGCGCGAATCTCCGCGGCGACGGCGTTGCCGTCGATTATCTCGGCCATGGCTGAACTGGCGGCGGCCTCCGCCTTCAATGCTCGGGTTCGTGCATAGTTGTGCGCCTCTTTTCCGAAAAGTTGTGCACAATTGTGGTGGTACGCGTCGGACGATTCTCGATTAGCTTCTCGATTACTCTTCACCGAACCGTTGCACCTCATAGGTGAGAGCCACAAAGACCTCGCCATGTTTTGCCACGTTAGTGAGTTTCAGCGGAGGAGTGGTGATCCTGCGCGGCAGGAGCGGCGCACCTGAAGCGAGTGTGACGGGAGCAACGCTGAGAATAAGCTCGTCAAGCAGCCCGTGATCGTGGAACTGTCCGACGAGATCGCCACCACCGACGAGCCAGACGTTCTTGCCGTCTGCGGCCTCCACCATATCCGCGTGGACGGGCGCAACAGCCCCCTGCACGAAGCGAACGTCCGAATCTTCGACCGCCGGTAGTTCGCGAGTACTGAACACCCACGTCGGAATCTCGTACGGCCACTTTTCCGGATGCTCCAGTAGATTTTCGTGCTCGAGGAGCCACTCGTACGTCGTCGAGCCCATCGCCGCGGCACCGACCTGATCGATGAACTGCGGGTACTCGTCGTTCACGCCCTCGATCTCCTCGAGCTCTCCGAACTGGAAGAGCCAATCGAGGGAGTTGTCGTCATCGGCGAGATATCCATCGATGCTCGTTGCCGTGTAGTACTGGGTCTTCATCGTCTCCAACCGCAGTTCAGGAGGCGTTCCATCGGTAAAAGGCTGCACACCCCACTCGTCACGCGCCGAGTTTTATCTTCGTCGTGGCCGTAGCGGGACGTGATGTACGACACGATACTGCTTCCGACCGACGGAAGTGAGGGGTCCCGACAGGCCGCAGAACACGCGTTCGACCTCGCGCGACAGTACGACGCGACGGTCCACGTCCTCTACGTCGCCGACACGCAGCGAGACAGTCTCACTACCGTGGGAACCGAGGTGGTCGACGCGCTCGAAGACGAGGGAGAGGACGCGGTGGCGGCCATCGTCGACAGCGACGTCGCCCGCGGCGTCGACGTCGAAGAAGCCGTCGTCCAGGGCCACCCCGACGAGAAGATTCTCGCGTACGTCGAGGACAACGCCGTCGACCTCGTCGTGATGGCGACGCACGGGCGCAGCGGTCTCGGTCGCTACCTCCTCGGCAGCACGACCGAAAAAGTCGTCCGCAGTTCGCCGGTGCCGGTGTTCACCGTCCGCGCCGACGAGTAGCGCACTCAGTCGTACAGCGGGTACGTCTCGCAGAGGTCCTGCACGCTCGCGCTCGCGTCTTCGAGTACCGCCTCGTCGTCGTGGTTGTCGACGACGCGGTAGATGAGGTCGGCGACCTCAGCAGTCGCCTCCTCGTCGAACCCGCGGGACGTGAGCGCGGGCGTCCCCGCGCGGATGCCGCTCGGGTTGAACGCCGACCGCGTCTCGCCGGGGACCGTGTTGGCGTTGAGGACGACGCCGACCGATTCGAGCGCCTCCTCGGCCTCGCCGCCGGTGAGGTCCGGGTGCGACTCGCGGAGGTCGACGAGCACGAGGTGGGTGTCGGTGCCGCCGGAGACGACGCCGAGACCGTTCTCCTCGAACGTCTCAGCCAGCGTTTTCGCGTTGGCGACGACGCGTTCGGCGTACGCTTCGAACTCGGGTTGCATCGCCTCGTGGAAGCCGACGGCCTTGCCTGCGATGTTGTGCATGAGCGGGCCGCCCTGCGCGCCGGGGAAGACGGCCGAGTCGACGGCTTTCGCGTGCTCCTCGCTCGTCATGATGATGCCGCCGCGACCGGCGCGGATGGTCTTGTGCGTCGACCCGGTGACGAAGTCGGCGACGCCGACCGGCGAGGGGTGGACGCCCGCCGCGACCAGTCCTGTGATGTGGGCGATGTCTGCGAGGTGGTACGCGCCCACGTCGTCGGCGATATCCTGGATGCGCTCCCACTCCACCGCGCGCGGGTACGCGGAGTACCCCGAGACGATGATGTCCGGTTCGAACTCGCGGGCCTGCGCTTCGAGGGCGTCGTAGTCGACGTACCCGGTCTCGGCGTCGACGTGGTACTGCTCGACGTCGTAGAGTTTGCCCGTGAAGTTCGCGGGGTGACCGTGACTCAGGTGGCCGCCGTGGTTGAGTTCCAGAGAGAGAATCTTGTCGCCGGGGTCGAGCACCGCGAGGTAAACGCCCATGTTCGCCTGCGTCCCCGAGTGGGGCTGGACGTTGACGTGCTCTGCGCCCCACAGCTCTTTCGCGCGGTCGATGGCGAGACGTTCGACTTCGTCGGCGTACTCACAGCCGGCGTAGTAGCGAGAGCCGGGATAGCCTTCGGCGTACTTGTTGGTCAGCGCACTCCCCTGCGCTTCGAGGACGGCTCGACTGACGTGGTTCTCGCTCGCGATCATCGCCAGCGTCTCCTGCTGACGGGTCACTTCCCCGGAGAGCGCGTCTGCGACCGCCGGGTCGACCTCGCGCACGTGGGTGTACTCCATGTCTCCCGTGGCGGCGGAAATCACATTAAGTGTGTCCCTCTCACCACATCTTTCCGCTCTCGGCACCCCCTCGAACGGCCCTCGGTTGGGGAGAACGGCCCGCTATCGAACGCTTCGAAACGTCCGGTAGTGGCCCCCAAACACCCGTAGAACCGCGTTTCACATCCATCCGATAGAGATATACGTCGTCGCAGATTTACTTTCGTATCCTCAATGATTTCGGTGGAGTCGACCGAACAGGGAATCCGGGCCGTTGACTCCTCGAAAACCACCATCGACGTGGTTACCGAGCGCTGGACGGTGCTGAGCGACGGGCCATCGGTGCCTCGCGACTCCGACGTCACCGTCTCGGGGTCGACGACCGAACTCCGATTCCCGCCGGTGTTCGTCGTCGCCGAGGCCAGCGACGGGAGCCGATTCGAACTCGCGAGCGAAGTCGGTCCGATAGCGCTCCCGCCGGACGACTACGTCGTTCGCGTCGACGGGAACGTGTTGACGTACGTCGCGTTCTCCGGTCCCGTTCGGCTGGAGAAGCCGAACTACGAGTCGGCCGTCCTCTCGTTCCCGACGCGGACCGCGGTGACGCTCGGCTTCCGCAGCCGGACTCAGGCGCCCGCCGAGACGGTCGTCGTCCCCCGGACGCCCGCCGGCGTCGCGGCGGCGCTGTCGCAGTTCCCCGCGGGTCACCGGACCACGACCGCGGACCGTTCCTACCCGACGATGCGCGACCATCCGCCGCGCATCGCGTTCGGCGACTCGGTCTCGGTTCCGGACGTGGTCGCCGAACGCCGCGAGGAGGCGAGCGTCGAGGTACACCTCCCGCCCGACCTCGACTACCTCTTTCCGGCGTCGTCGCTGGCGCACTACCTCGGCGCGACCGTCTCCGTCGAGGCCGGAACCACGCCGCGGCTGGAAACGGCCGACCGGGTCCACGAACTGCCGTCGCTCCCCTCGTTTCAGTACGAGACCGCCGCGCTGCTCCGACGGACGTTTCTCTTTGACTGTCTGGTGAGAAACGCCGGCCCCCACGGAACTGACCTCGCGGAGTATCGACTGCTCTCGGAGCTCCCGCTGGACCCCGAGGCGCTGTACGCCGAGTCGGTCGGCACCCGACTGGACGCCTACCTCGACGCGCCGTTCGAGCGCATCAGCGACGAGTTGCCCGAGTGGCATCTGTCGATGTACGTCGAACCGACGATGACGCACGCGAAGACGCTCCCGTACCTGCTGCAGAACGTCCCGAACGTCTTCCTGCCGGAGTCGACGCCGCTCGACGGCGGCGAGCGACTCACCCGGTCGCTGGACGAGTTCTATCGCGGGGCACAGTCGCCACCCGTCGCCGTCGACCTCGCGAAGCCGAAACTCGGGTCCGGACGCACGCACGGCTGGTTGGCGGGCGGCGTCCCCATCGACGTGTTCAAAGCCGTCCCCGAGGCGTACGAGAACCGCTTCGACTTCCTGGGACGGGCCGACGACTCCATCTCCGTCGTCGCCATTCTCAACGACAGCGGGATGAGCGACGAACACGCCGACGCCGCTCGAATCTACCGCGAACGCGCCGCCGACCTCGACATCGACATCGAAGTGTACGAACACCTGACGACCGAGGAACTGGCGACGGTGTTCGAGACGTCGCACGACTTCGTCCACTACATCGGTCACTGCGACCGGGCCGGACTGCGCTGTGCGGACGGTCACCTCTCGATATCGTCGCTGAACGAGTCGAACGTCCAGACGTTCTTTCTCAACGCCTGCGGGTCGTTCTACGAGGGGATCGGCCTCGTCGAACTGGGTAGCGTCGCGGGCGCGGTGACGTTCAACCGCGTCGTCGACAGTCAGGCGGCGAAAGTCGGGACGATGTTCGTCCGTCTGCTCGTCCACGGGTTCTCCTTCGAGCGAGCCATGCAGATGGCCCGCCGCCGCATCATGACCGGGAAAGACTACGCCGTCGTCGGCGACGGCACGCACGTGCTCGCGCAGTCGGACAACTACGTCTCCTCGGACGTGGCGCTCACCCGACTCGACCGCGACCGATTCGAACTCAGCTACAGCGTCCACTCGCCGTGGATCAACGGCGGTTACTTCCAGACGCACGTCACGCCCGACGACGAGTCGCGGCTGCTCGGGTCGACGGGAACGTACGTCCTTGACCGGGAGACGCTATGCGACTTTCTGAACCACGCGGACACGCCCGTCGTCTACGACGGCGACATCCACTGGTCGGACGAACTGGCGAGCCTGTTACACCCCTGACGCCCCCGGCCCGGCGTTGCTGCCCGATGTTCCGGCCCGGCGATGATACCCGATGTTCCGGCCCAGAGTAGCTCCCCGATACTCCGGTTCGACGCTACGGGCCGGTGGCCGTGCTGTGACCGTTGTACGGTTCGATCATCGTCTCCGCACCGACGGTCCCCTGCGTCGCGATACCGACTGCGAGTGCGATGCAGATGACGAGAACGCGCGGGTGCCGAGCGACGAACCCGGCAGCCGACGACGTGACTCCCCCTCCCTCGAAGCGTTCTGTTGACATGTGCGGGAGGATGTGTTCATTGGTGACAGTTAACAATTGTGGAAACTGTCATTCGACAAATATTACGCTTCGCCGGGAAACCCTCCGGGGGCCGTCCGCGAATCCAACCGTGAGGTAGCGTTAATATTAAATAATCTCCCCCCGTTTATCACCACAGTAATATGGCCTCGAATTTACTCGAAGAGCAGATAGAGGATATTCTCCGAGCCGCCCTCGAAGACGCAGACGACGAACTGTTCATCGTCGATCCGTCGACGGAAGCGGTCGAGGAACTCATCACCGTTGCGACCACCGTCGACACCGACCTGCCGAGCATCCGGATGGTCGCCGACGAGAGCATCCTCAAGGACGTGATGGGCGACTTCATCGTCGCCAGTAACGCCGCCGACCTCATCGACGCGGACGCGTTGTCGATGCGCACCACCGACCAGGAGGTCGACAACGCGCTGCTCGTCACCCGCGACGCGGTGATGGCGCTCGTCACCGCCGACGACCGCGTCGCCGCGCTCACGACCGAGGACAGCGAGTTCGTCGACGCCGCCTTCGAGACGTACAAGACGCTCTGGGAGGAGTCGCCCGATTTCAAACTCCGCACGCCCCCGATTTCGCGCGTCCGCGACACGCTCGGAACCGAAATCGGCGACCAGGCCGAGTCGGACTTCGACGCCGTCCTCGCCTCGTTGGAGACCGCTCGCGGCGACGGCGACGGCCTCGACGAAGTCACCATCAGCCTGCTCGTCGCCGCGAAGAACGACGTGCTGCTGTACGACATCTCGAAGTGGGGCGAAGACGTCGGTATCGCCTCGAAGGCGACGTTCTCGCGCACGAAGACGAAACTCGAAGACATGGGCCTCATCGACACCGAGAAGGTCCCCATCGACGTGGGCCGCCCGCGTCTGCGTCTGAAACTCGGCGACGACCGACTCCGCGGCGCTAACGGCGACGAACTCGCCAGCGTCGCGATGAGCATGCTCAACTAACGCACCTTTGTAGCGAGGTCCTCACGCCGCTTCGCGGCGCTCGAACCTCGCGAAAAAATCTGTCTTCGCGAACGGAGGAAACGAAGGCTCGTCGGAGCGATGCTCCGACGGTGCACCAAAAAGAGCCGCGCGCTCGGCCTCTCGGCCTCGCACGCGGTACTGTGGCTCGTACTCGACAGCGGCCGCACCGCACTCTTGCGTCGTCTGCGCACGCCACGCGACGCAGTCGGCTCTCGGCTACTCCACGACCTGTAGTCCGGCGGCAGCGTTAGACTCGCAATTCACGTTCCGACCCGAGAGTTCGACCAGTCCCATCTCTTCCTCGGGTAACCTCCTGCAAAAATTTCTCTCATCTATGTATAATTATATAGAATATTATCGAAGTAGCTAACTGCTGGCACTAAAATTTAAAAACAATGCACCGAAGAGCATTCATCGGAACGCTGGCCGCGGCGACGACGGTGTCGCTCGGTGACGGTGTAGTCGAGACGGCCGCGGCGGCCGAAACTATCGAACCGCTCGTCTTCGATTCGACGGCGAGCCTTCTCGATTCGAACGACGACGAACTGGCCGACGAGTCGGTCGTCGCCGTCTGGGCCGAAGACACCGCGACGAACAGCGACAGCGACGGCGACGGTGACGGAGTCATCTACGGCGACGAGTCGTCGATTCCGCTCGTCGCCGTCGACGCTGGCGTCGTCGGGTTCGGGTCGATGCTCGTCGAAGACGAGACGAACTGGCAGGCGGGCAACGAGGAGTTCCTCCTCAACGTCTTCGACGCGGAAGTCGGCACGGGGACGGTGCTCTGGGACGAGGGACACGGGCAGTACTACACGCTCTCGAAGTTCTCGCAGTTTCACGCCTACGCCGAGGAGAACGGTTACGACGTGGCGGCGACGACGTCGCTGACCGACGACCTTTCCGACGCCGATGCGGCCGTGGTCACCTCGCCCGGGACCGCGTTCACCGACGAGGAACTCGACGCGCTCTCGACGTTCGTCGACGACGGCGGCACGCTTTTGCTGTTCGACCAGTCCGACTACGGAAACTACGACGAGACGGCGAACCTCAACGACGTCGTCGGCTCCCTCGGTCGCGGGTTCCGCTTCAACGACGACGAAGTCGTCGACGACATCGAAAACGGCGGTCAGCCGTACCAACCGCGAACCGACGAGTTCGGCACCGAGTTCGACTACTTCGCCGCGCGGGAGGGCCTCGGCCTCGACCCCGAGGAGACGTACACCGTCCCCGTCACCGACGTCATCGACGGCGACACGGTGAAAGTCGACCTCGACGGCACCGTCGAGAACATCCGCGTCCTCGGCCTCGACACGCCGGAGACGTCGGGTAACAGCCAGTACGAACAGATCCGCGAGTGGGAGGGTATCGAGGACACGGCGTACCTCGAAGCGTGGGCCGACGAGGCGACGAACTTCGGCGTCGACGAACTCGCAGACGAGACCGTCGACCTCACGTTCGACACCGAGGAACCCACCCGCGACGCGTTCGGTCGCATCCTCGGTTACATCTACTACGACGCCGGCAGCGGCGCGCGCGACACGCTGTACAACCGACGCTGCGTCGAGGAGGGGCTCGCCCGCGTCTACGACTCCGGGTTCTCGAAACACACCGCGTTCAGAGCCGCCGAGGAGGCGGCCCGCAGCGACGGAACCGGTCTCTGGGCGGAGAGCGACCCCGAGGACACCAGCGAAATCCGCAACCGCGCCGTCGACGACCTGTTCTTCCCGAAGGCCGCGAGCGTCCGGACGACGACGGGCGCTGTCGACGACGCCCGTGTCCCGGTGGTCGCCGAGTCGACGGCGACGCAGGAGGGCGGCGACGTCGCCTACGACCGAATCCCGCTCGTCGGCGTCGACGACGACGCCCGCGTCGCCCTCGTCGGCGGCGAACTCGTCGACGAGTCGTACGAGTCCGAGGAGGGGTTCGCCGTCGACACCTCGACGTACGAGAACTTCGTCTTCGTGACCAACCTGCTGGACTCGCTGTCGGCGACTACCGGCGACGTGCTCGTCGACGGGGGCCGCGGCCAGTTCGGCGCGTCGTACGGTCTCTCGGCCGAGGACGCCGCCTACTACCTCCGCTTCCTCGAAGGCGTCGGCATCGGCTTCGAGGGCGTCAACGAGTTCACGGCGGAGACGCTCTCGTCGGCCCGCGCGCTCCTCCTGTCGACGCCCGCCGACGCGCTCTCCGACGAGGAACTCGACGCGCTCTCGTCGTTCCGCGACGACGGTGGGTCGGTCGTCCTCGTCGGCACCGGGTGGACCGGCAGCGAGGGTCGCGACAACCTCAACGCCGTCGCCGACGCCCTCGGCACCGACCTACGGTTGAGCGCCGACCGCGTCACCGACGAGTCGAACAACCTCGACGGCGACGCCGAACTGCCGACGACGACCGCGTTCGACACCTCCTTCGACCTGTTCTCGGCGTACGACGGCTCTTCGTCCGGCGACGACGACGAGAACGGCGAACTCGTCGTCGCCGAGATTCACGAGGACGCCGAGGGCAACGACTACGACAACCTCAACGACGAGTACGTCGTCTTCGAGAACGTCGGCGAGAGCCCGCTCGACCTGACCGACTGGCAGGTCAAAGACGAGGTCGACAAGACGTACACGTTCCCGACGTTCACGCTCGACGCGGGCGCGCAGGTGACGCTGTACACCGGTAGCGGCACCGACACCGACACCGAACTCTACTGGGGCCAGAGCGCCCCGGTGTGGAACAACAGCGGCGACACCGTCTACGTTTACGACGACACCGGCGTGCTGATGATAGCGGAGTCGTACTGAACGGTCCGCGGTACCGAATGGCCCGGTCCACGAACGACGCCTTTTCTTTCCTCTCGTCCCTCTGGCGACGCATGCACGTCGGTCTCGTCGGCTCGGGTCCCGCCGCGGAGTCGCTTCGCGCGGCGTTCGCGGATATCGACGCACAGGTCTCGGAGACGACACCCGGCTCCCTCGCCGACTTCGACTTCGGTGCCGTCGTCGCGCCCGCCGGAAGCGACGCCTTCCCCCGCGCGAACGCCGCCGCCGACCGCTGGGTCGCCGTCGAAATCGGCGGTCTCGGCGGCCGCCCGCTCACGGCTGTCGACGCCGCCGTCTCGCTGTTCGACGCCGACTCCGGCTGCTTCCGCTGCCTCCGCACGCGCGTCGACTCGAACCTCGACGATGGCGCGGTGGCCGACCGACCCCGCGGCGACAGGGCGGCGGTCCGCCTCGCCGGGGCCGTCGCGGGCCGCCGCGCCGTCTCGCTGCTCTCGGGCGACGATATCGCAGGAACCGTGGTCGAACTGCCCGGCCCCGAACGGGAGTACCACCCCGTTCCGGGGTGTGAGTGCGGAGCGTCCGGACCGTCGAGCGCCGTCCGCGACCGGACGCTCTCGCTCGACTACCGCGGCGCCGACCTCGACGACTCGCTCGCTCGCGCCGAACGCGCGCTCGACGACCGCGTCGGACTCGTCCGAACCGTCGGCGAACGCGAGTCGTTTCCCGTCCCGTACTACTTCGCGCAGACCGCCGACACGACCGCGTTCTCCGACGCCCGCGCGGCCGAGTTCGCCGCCGGCGTCGACGCCGACTGGAACCCCGCGTTCATGAAGGCGCTCGGGGAGGCGCTGGAGCGGTACTGCGCGGGCGTCTATCGAGGCCGCGAGTTCGTCACCGCCTCGGAGACGAACCGTGCGAACCCTGTCCCGCCGCGGCGGTTCGTCCGCCCCGACGGGTGGGAGACGGCGAGCAGAGACGAGTCGATTCCGTGGGTGCGAGGAATCGACCTCGACACGGCGGAGACGGTGTCGCTCCCGGCGGAGTTCGTCCAGTTCCCGCCGCCGACCGACCGTCACAAACCCGCAATCACCACGGGTCTCGGCCTCGGGAACTCGACGGTCGAGGCGTGCCTCTCGGGCCTGTACGAGGTGCTCGAACGCGACGCGACGATGCTCGCGTGGTACTCGACGTTCGATCCGCTGGAACTCGTCGTCGACGACGACGGGTTCGAGACGCTGGTCGGCCGGGCACGCGCGGAGTCGTTGGCGGTGACGCCGCTTCTGGTGACGCAGGACGTCGACGTGCCCGTCGTCGCCGTCGCGGTCCATCGAGAGGGTGACCGCGAGGGCGACTGGCCGCGCTTCGCCGTCGGGTCGGGTGCGAATCTGGACGCGGCGGTAGCAGCACGCTCCGCGCTCGCGGAGGCGCTGCAGAACTGGACCGAACTCCGCGCGATGGGTCCCGAGCGGGCGGCCGGCGAGAGCGGTGCCATCGGCGAGTACGCCGATTTCCCGCGAGCGGCGCGTCGGTTCGTCGATGCGACCGGTCGGGTCCGCGCCGCCGACGTGGGGACGGCCGAACTGTCCGGCACCGAGGAACTCGAAACGGTCGTCTCGCGGGCGTCGGCCGCCGGTCTCGACACGTACGCGGCGCGCGTGACGACGCCCGACGTGGCGGCGCTCGGGTTCGAGGCGATCAGAGTGGTCGCGCCGGCGGCGCAACCGCTCTTCACGGGCGAGGCGTTCTTCGGCGAGCGCGCGCGCCGGGTCCCGGCGGACCTCGGATTCGAGGCACGACCGGACGCGCCGTTCCACCCGTATCCGTAGCGAGCAGGTCGAAACTAGGTGTTCCGTCGCGACGGGTCGTCGGCGTTCGAGAGATGCTCGCCGTCGTCGGGGAGTGAATCTGAACCCCAGCTCTGCCCGTCGACGCTCACGCTCGCGGTGCCGCTGGTCTCGTCGAAGACGAGATGCTGGTGCGGGTAGGCAAACTCCAGCGCCGCGTCGGACTCATCGAACAGCGTGTTGACCTGGGTCTGCACCTTCGAGCGGACGGTGAGCATCTTGTACGGCTGTTTCGCCCAGTAGCGGAGCGTGAGGAGGACCCCGTTGTCGGCGAACTCGTCGATGTAGCAGGTCGGTTTCGCCGGGTAGCGGGCGCTACCGATGCGGATGGCGGGGCCCCCCTCAATGACTTCGTCGCAGTTCTGCGCCGCCCGCTCGATGAGTTTCCGAGCGGTGGCGATGTCGGACTCGTAGGTGACTAAGATGCTGAGCGTGAGGCGCGTCCGTTCGTCCTCCGCGGAGTAGTTGATGACGTCGCGCTCGCGCACCGAGGAGTTCGGCAGGACGAGGAACGTGTTGTCGAGGGTGAACATCTTCGTGTACCGGATCGTTATCTCCTCGACGAACCCGCGCTCGCCGGTGTCGAGTTCGATCATGTCGCCGATCTCGTACGGCTGGTCGGCGAGGATGAACAGCCCGTTGATGACGCTGCCGATGATGGGTGCGAGCACGATACCCACCACCGCCGTGAACACCGTGCCGAAGACGAAGATGTCGGGGAACGTGACGTTGTACGCGCCGAGTGCGACGAACACCGAGAGGAGGACGACGACGATGCGGACGCCCGACAGTACCATCTGCGCGACGCTCTGACGGGCGAACCGCTTCGCGACGGGGCGGCCGAGCAACCGAACGACGAGTTTCGAGATGTACACCCCGCCCAGCAGGATGAGCAGCGCGAGTGCGAATCGCCAGCCCGGAATCTGCTGTATCCACTCGGGGACGAGACTCGCGAGGAACTTCCCGAGTCCCTCCGCGGTGCTCTCGGAGCCGTCGGGAGTCCTCGTCGGCGTCTGCTGGAGGACGACCCGCAGAACCGTCGGTACTCGACCCGCTATCATGAGACACGTGACTCAGGCAACGTGAAAAAACGTTGTCCTCCGGCGACAAACGCGGCGAGCCGCACTACCCGGACGCATCTCGGACGTAGCGGTCGTCGGTCACCGACCGCAACGCCGGCCAATCGCTAAATCCTCGCTCGACGGTATCTGATGTATGGCCGCTCCCCGACCGACGTTGGACTTCCGAGTCTCGCACGAAACCGACCCCAGCGAAACGCTTCTCGCGGGTTTTTCGACGTTCGGCCTCGCCGGACTCACCGCCGTCGACTACCTCGTCGACCATCTCGAACTGGAGGAACGCGGCCACATCACCGCGGAGGGCCTGCCCGCAATCACGCCGTTCGAGAACGGCCGGCCGCGACACCACACGCGACTGTTCTCCCGGTCGGACCTCGATCTGACCGTCCTCGTCAGCGAACTGTTCGTTCCGGCGACGGCCGGAAAGTCGTTTTCGGACGCGATTCTCGACTGGACGGAGGCCGCAGGCGTCGAAGAGGTCGCCGTCCTCTCGGGAGTACCGGTTCCGCACGGCCCCGCACAGCACCGCACGTTCTACATCGCCACCGACGACTACCGCGAGTCGCGGTTGGCCGACACGGAGGTACCGCCGATGGGAAACGGCTTCCTGGACGGCACGAACGCGGCGTTCGTCGAACGCGGTCTCTCCTCGTCACTCGGCGTCTGCGTCTACGTCACGCCCGTCCACGCGCAGGTACCCGACGTGGAGGCTGCCCTACGACTGCTCGACGCCGTCGACGAGGTGTACGGCCTCGGCATCGACACCGGACCGCTGGAGGCGTTCGCCGAGCGCGTCCAGCAGTACTACGGCGAACTCGCGGACCGAATCGAAGCGCGCGAGGGGGATACGGCCGAAGACCGGATGTACATGTGAGTCGTGCTGTGGTCTCTGACGCGGAGTTCGTGCTGCTGATCGGACCAGAACGTTGATGTGTAGATGGGTCGAACTTTCGTGCGACCGTACACAACGTGTTTTCGGAACCGCGTGCAACTCGTGTTATAGTAAATCACTTACGTGCGGAGCGTGGTCGATTTATCATGGTCGATGACCTCCGACTCACGATGGAGCGCGTCGGCGAGCGCTTCAACCTCGGCGAGTACGAGATTGACGCGTACCTCGCCGTCTTGGAACACGGGCAACTGACCGCGAGCGAAATCGCCGACCGGACCGACATCCCGCAACCGCGGGTGTACGACACGGTCCGGAGTCTCGCCGACCGCGGGCTCGTCGAACTCCGGGAGTCGCGACCGATGAAGATCGTCGCCGTCGACCCCGAGAACGCCTTCGGTAACTTCCGGGACTCGTTCACAGAGATGGTCGAGGAACTGGGTGCGCGCTACACCGCTCCGGCGCGCGAGACCGAAGCCGTCTCGCTGGTCAAATCGCGGTCGACGATTCTCCGCTACATCGAGGAGATAATCGGCAGCGCGGAGTTCGAACTCGTGCTCTCGCTCACGCCCGATCTGCTCCGGCGCTTCCACGACGACCTGGTCGCGGCGACCGACGACGGCGTCAGCATCGACTTGCTCGTGACGCCCGCCTCGCAAGCGCCCGACCCTGCGGAGTTCGATTACATGGACGTCTGCACCATCGCCCGCAGTCGCCGCGGCATCACGACGCCCGTGCTGGCCGTCGCCGACGGCGAGTACTCCATCTACGCGACGCAGGACGCCCTCCGTGACGACCGGGACCGCTACGGCGTCATCTTCAACCGCTCGGCGCTCGGGTTCCTCGTCTCCGGGTTCTTCGGTACCGTCCTCTGGACCACCGCCGAGACGCTCGAAGCCGACGCGAAGGACCGCCCCTTCCCCCGACGCTACGCCTCGATTCGCCGCGCGGTGAAGGACATCCGCGACCTCGACGGCGACTTCTACGCGACTGTCGAGGGTCGCGACATCGAGACGGGCGACCCCATCGTCGTCGAGGGGAAGGTCGTCGACCTCGCGTTCGAGGACACCGAGGAGGTCGCCTCGCTCGTCGTCGAGACCGACGACGGACCCGTCCGCGTCGGCGGATTGGTCGCGGCGCTGGAAGACATCGAGGGCCAAGATATCCGCATCGGCCGCGAGGAACCGCCGGGGCGCGCCGAGCGACTCCGTGACGGCGCGCAGCGTCACGCCGACGACTGAGTTCCGCCTGCTGCAGACCGTTCGCTCCGCTCAGAACTCGTACAGCAGTTCGTCGCACTTCTCGCAGGCGAGCACCTCGATGTCCGGCGAGTCGTAAACGCCCATCGTCCCGCCGCAGCAGTTTCTCACGGTCGTCTCGGCGACCACGCCGCCGCAGGCGGGACACTCGGGGAGGAACATCCGGAGCGGATTCGCCGCGTGGGCGGCCACCTCGTCGTCGACGTCTCGCGAGCGGAGCGCCCGAACGGCGGCCGTCTCCGAAATCGCCACCGACTCCGAGAGCCACGTCTTCGCGCCGTCGGCTTCGAGCACGACCCACTCGTCGTCGAGTACCCACGTCGCCGCCGCGGGCATCGCGTCGGCGGCGGCCGCGGCGAGCGCCTCGCGGTCGGTAGCGCGGAGGTCGCGCATCTCGGCGGTCCACTCGTCGACGAAGTCGTCGGTGAGAGAGAGTTCGTCGCCGTCGGCGAACACGCCCGCCGCCCCGAGCTCGCGGACGAGCGTCTCGCCGTCGAGTTCGTCGTGGGTCAGCGCGTCCGAGCGGCGGGCATCGGTGTCGTCATCGGCTTCGTCGCCGTCGGTTCCGCTGTCGTTGCCTTCGTCGTCATCGCTACCGACCTCTGCGCCCGACTCGGCTCCTCCGACGCTGTCGCCGAGACTGCCGCTTCGGTCGTCGCCGACGGCGTAGTTCGGGCCGAAGTCGACGGGGAGACGGGAGACCAGTTTGGGCGCGAACGTCGGCGTGAAGGGGACTGCGTAGCCGCGGAAGTAGACGAGGCCGACGCCGACGACGCCAACGAGAAGCGAAAACCCGGAGGAAAACGGTGCGAGAAGCAGGCAAACGACCGAAATAATCGCCGCGTTGACCGCGGTACACGGCCAACAGCGCCGGTCGCCGGTGTACTCGGGTCGCCGAACGGTGTCGAATAGTGACATACTCGTGGGTGGTTGCCGGGGTGACTTGAGGGTTCTGTCGCGCGGCCGCCGGTCGGTTCGCGCCTCGCCGCCGCCTCCACACTTTTGTCGACCGTCACCGAAGGGAACCCATGACGGAGATGGAATACACGAAACTCGGCAACACCGGCCTCGACGTCTCGCGACTCTGCTTGGGGTGCATGAACTTCGGGTCGAACGCGGAGTGGATGATGGACGACGAGGGGGCGAGCATCGAACTCATCCACCGCGCGCTCGACCTCGGTATCAACTTCCTCGACACGGCGAACGTCTACTCGCGCGGCGAGAGCGAGGAGATAGTCGGCAAAGCCATCGAGGGGCGCAACCGCGACGAACTCGTCATCGCGACGAAGGTGTTCGGCGAGATGGGCGACTACCCCAACGGTCAGGGACTCTCCCGGAAGCACATCCTCGACCAGGCCGAGGCGAGTTTAGAGCGATTGGGAACCGACTACATCGACCTCTACCAGATTCACCGCTGGGACGACGAGACGCCCATCGAGGAGACGCTCTCCGCGCTGAGTCATCTCGTCGAGACGGGGAAAGTTCGCTACATCGGCGCGAGCACGATGACCTCGTACCAGTTCACGAAGGCGCTGTACACGAGCGACATCGAGGACTACGAGCGCTTCACCTGCATGCAACCGGAGTACAACGCGGTGGACCGCCACGAGGAGGCGAACCTCCTCCCGGTGTGCGAGGGTGAAGGCATCGGCGTCATCCCGTGGTCGCCGCTGGCGGGCGGGTTCCTGACCGGGAAGTACGAGCGCGACGGGGACATCGAGGAGGGACTCCGCGCGGATACCGACGAGTACACGCGCGAGCGCTTCACCGACGAGAACTGGACGGTACTCGACGAGATTCGCACCATCGCCGACGAGAAGGGTTCGACGGCCGCACAGGTGAGCCTCGCGTGGTTACTGCACAAACCCGTCGTCACCGCGCCCATCATCGGTCCACGGAGTGTCGACCACCTCGAAGAGAACGTCGCGTCGCTCGACGTGGACCTGACGGAGGGCGAAATCGAGCGAATCGAGTCGCCGAAGACCCCGCGGTGGCCCGCACCCGGGAAGAACTGAACGAGACCCTAACTCTCGGAATACCGAGATTGATTCAATTCCACCCTACGTTAACGACGTCGAAAACCGCTGTTTCGAGCCCGCTAAACCGCGGAATCGTCGTGACAAGTAATTCACTACAACGGACGTAGTAACTGTGCCGAAAGTATAAATGAGTCCTCTGCTAAAAAGACAAACTGTAATGGTTGATGCTGACCCACGCGACCGACCGAAGCGACGAAGTAGCATATCTCGACGACGATTCGTGCAGGCCGCCGGTGCCTCCGGCGTGGCCATGGGGCTGGCCGGCTGTATCCAGAGCCAGGACGACGGCGGCGACGGTGGCGGCAACGGCAGCGGGGGGAACAACACCAGCGAGCAGCTCGACCCCGAAGGCGTCGAGGGCGACATCACCGTTCAGTGGGCGGCCGACTCCCGCGTCGCAGACAACTCCGACCGAATCGTCGAGGCGCTTCGAAGCGCCGGACTGCCGGACAACATCTCCGTCGACATCCTCGCCGGTTCGCAGGTCACCGACGACCGCCAGTCGCAGTACCAGACGTGGCTCAACTCCGGTCAGGAGGAGCCGACGCTCCTGATGACCGACAGCGGGTGGACGATCCCGTTCATCGTCCGCGACCAGTTGCAGAACCTCGGCCAGTCGCTGCCGAGCGAGATGACCTCGCAGGTCGAAGACAACTACTTCGGCGCGAGCGTCGAGACCGCGAAACATCCCGACTCCGGCGACCTCTACGCGATTCCGCTGTTCCCCGACTTCCCGACAGTGCTCTACCGGAAGGACCTCGTCGAGGAAGCGGGCTACGACCCGGAGGGCCAGAACTGGGCGACCGAGTCGATGACGTGGAAGGACTTCAACAACATGGTCGCCGACACGATGGAGCAGACGAACACGGAGATGGGGTTCACCTTCCAGGCGGACGCCTACGAGGGGCTCTCCTGCTGTGACTTCAACGAGTTCATCACCGGCTGGGGCGGCGCGTACTTCGGCGACCACGACAACCTGTTCGGACCCGTCGGCGACCGACCCATCACCGTCAACGAGGAGCCCGTCCTGCAGTCTATCCGGATGGTTCGGACGTTCATCCACGGGCAGGACGACGAGCACTCCCTCGAAGGCTACCGGGACATCTCGCCGGAGGCCGTCCTCCAGTGGGCCGAGGACCCCTCGAAAGCGCCGTTCGACAACGGCAACGCGGTCGCCCACCGCAACTGGCCGTACGCCATCGTCGAGAACGGCGAGGAGGAGAACTACGGCGAGGACCTCGGCGTGATGCCCATCCCGTACGCCGTGACGCCGGACGAAGCCGAGTACGAGGGAACCGGCGGTCCGTCCGCCGCGCTCGGCGGGTGGCACATCTCGCTGAACCCGAACTCGGGCACCGAGCAGAAGAACGCGGCCGCGGCCATCATCCAGACGATGATGACCGACGAGTTCAACCTCGCCATGTTCGAGGTTCTCGGGTGGATCCCGCCGAAGCCGGAGCTGCTCAACTCCGACCGCGCGGCGGAGGTCCCGGTCATCGGTCGCTACCTCGAACAGCTTCGCGTCGCCGGTGAGAACGCGGTGCCGCGACCGGTCACGGCCGTCTGGTCCCAGCAGTCCGACCAGATCTCTTCGGAGGTGAACTCCACGTACGCTCAGCAGAAATCGCCCGAGGACGCGATGTCGAGCCTGGAGTCCACGCTCGAACAGATCGAACAGAACGCCTAAGCGTCTGCTCCCAAACTTAGTACTTGTTACCAATGGCCACAGAACAGGAGTCTCAGGGGGCTGTCCGCGACGGCTCACGGTCCGGTCCGTACGTCGCTGCGGTCCGCTGGATGGAGAACTTAAGCGATACGGCGTACGCGTACTTACTGCTCGTACCGGCGCTGTTACTGCTGCTGGTAATCGCAGTATACCCGCTCGTCTCGACGTTCTGGATGTCACTGTTCGCCGACGCGCTGTCGGGTTCGGCTAACCTCGGTCAGTTCGTCGGGATCACTAACTACGTTGAACTCCTGACGAACCAGCGAAGCTACGCGCTCCCGTCGGCGTTCGTACCGACGTCGCTGACCCCGAACGGTATCTTCGCGAGCGCGCTCGGCGTGACGCTCGTCTTCACCCTCGTGAGCGTCTTCTTCGAGACGATCATCGGCTTCGGGCAGGCGCTCGTTCTCGACCAGGACTTCCGCGGCCGACGCTGGGTTCGGGTCGCGATCATCATCCCGTGGGCGGTGCCTATCGTCATCCAGGGGATGATCTTCTACCTGCTGTTCCAGCCCGGTATCGGTTTCCTCGTCGGGACCAACGACCAGCCGACGCTGCTCAACCAGTTGACGTGGATCGGGACGACGCCGCTGGCGAACACGGTGGACGCGACGACCATCATCATCGTCGCCGACATCTGGAAGACGTCGGCGTTCATGGCGCTTCTCATCCTCGCCGGTCTGCAGAGCATCGACCGCTCGCTGTACGACGTCGCGAAGGTCGCCGGCGCGTCGAAGTGGCAGCAGTTCAAGATGATCACGATGCCGCTCATCCTGCCGACGGTGCTGGTCGCCATGCTGTTCCGCACCATCGCGGCGATGCGCGTCTACGGTATCATCGAGACGACGTCGGCTTGTACGACGGTACCGTCGCTGTCGTGTCTGGTCGTCACGAGTTTCAATCAACGCGCGTACGGGACTGCGGCGTCCGTCGCGTTCATCACAGCCGCAATCATCGGCATCGCGGTGTCCGTCTACATCGTGAAGTTCGCCGACGCCGAAGGAGGTGGATTCTAATATGGGAAGTGAACCACAGACCACTGACTCGAAGACCAAGATCGGCGGGGACGACCGCGAACTGAAGCGTGGCCCGTTCAGCCGGTGGGTCAGCAGTTCGATAAAGAACCCCGAGCGGACGTACCGCGGGTTGTTCTACATCCTGACGGCGTTCTTCCTGCTCACGACGCTGTTCCCGTTCTACTGGCTACTCGTGCTGGCGCTGACGCCGCCGCGGTCGCTGCAGAACGTCGGACTCTACCCGCCGGGCGGCGCGTTCAACATCGAATCGTTCGTCGTCGTGTTCCAGCGCGTGCCGTTCCACATCTTCATGTTCAACAGCTTCGTGCTCGGCATCCTGACGACGGTCATCGTCCTGTTGCTGGCGAGTCTAGCGGGCTACGTCTTCGGTCGACTCCGGTTCCCCGGACGCGGGCCGTTGATGCTCGGTATCCTCGCCATCTCGTACTTCCCGCCGGCGGCGTTCCTGCTGCCGCTGTACGACCTGTTCACGGGGAACGTCGCGGTCGCGATTCCCGGGACGGAGCTCGCCGTCGCCTTCCCGGAACTGTACAACACGCCCGGGGCGATGGTGCTGCCGTTCAGCGCGCTGTTCATGCCGCTGTCCATCTTCATCCTCACGACCTTCTACGGGCAGATTCCCGACGGGTTGGAGGACGCCGCCCGCGTCGAAGGGACGACGCGACTCGGCGCGCTGTTCCGCGTCATCGTCCCGCTGTCGGCGCCCGGCGTGGCGACGGCGGGCGTGCTCACGTTCATCAGCGTCTACAACGAGTTCTTCTTCTCGTTCCTGATGAACAACGGCGAACCCGGAAGCTGGGCCCCGCTCGTCGCGGGTATCATCGGCTTGCAGGGACAGTACGACACGCCGTACCACCTGATGGCGGCGGCGAGCATCATCGGCGTGCTACCGGTGGCTATTCTGGTCATCGTCGCACAGGAGAAAATCGTCAGCGGCCTCACGGCCGGGGCACTCAAGGAGTAACATCATGGGAGACGTCAAACTCGAACACGTAACGAAACGGTACGAAGACGTAACGGCGGTCGACGACATGAACATGCACGTCCACGACGGGGAGTTCGTCTGCCTCGTCGGCCCCTCGGGGTGCGGGAAGTCGACGACCATGGAGATGGTCGCCGGTCTCACCATCCCGACGGAGGGGACCATCTACATCGGCGACAGAGAGGTGACGAACCTCCCGCCGAAGGACCGCGGGGTGGCGATGGTGTTCCAGAACATCGCGCTGTTCCCGCACATGGACGTGTACGACAACATCAGCTTCGGTCTTCGACTCCGCGACTACGAGAAAGAGGAGATAGACCGGCGCGTCGAGCGCGCCTCCGACATCGTCCAACTGGAGGGGATGCTCGACCGTATGCCCGACGAGATGTCCGGCGGCCAGCGCCAGCGCGTCGCCATCGCCCGCGCTATCGTCCGGAACCCCGACGTGTTCCTGATGGACGAGCCGCTGGCGAACCTCGACGCGAAGCTTCGCGTCCACATGCGGACGGAGCTCCAGCGCCTGCACAAGGAACTGGACACGACGATCATCTACGTCACGCACGATCAGGCAGAGGCGATGACGATGTCGGACCGCATCGCCGTCATCGACAGCGGCCAACTCCAGCAGATCGACCCGCCGCTGGAGTGCTACAACGAACCCGACAACCTGTTCGTCGCGGGCTTTATCGGCTCGCCGGCGATGAACTTCCTCGACGGTACCGTCACCCAGCAGGGCTTCGAACACGACACCGGCGTCGCTGTCGAGTTCGACCCCGCCCAGATGGACGTCGAAGTCGGCCAGGAGGTGACCCTCGGCGTCCGCCCCGAGGACGTCTACCCGGTCGACGTGTCCGGTTCGGTCTCGCATCCGTCGATGACCATCGAGACGACGACCGACGTCCTCGAACCGATGGGTGACGAGATATTCGTCTACCTGCTGTTGGACGACAACGGGGACGGGTCGAGCATGGACATGAACGCCGCCCAGCAGAACCAACTGCTGATGAGCGTCGACCCCGACAGCGAGATCGAGGAGGACCAGGAGTTCGAAGTCGTCTTAGACCGGAGCAGGATTCACCTCTTCGACACCGCGTCGGGGAAGGCGATTCAGCACGGACTGGTCAAGATGACGAGTACCGAAGGCGTGACGGAGACCGAAGCCGAAAGCGACGACTGAACTCCACAGATGGTCAACGAACTCGGACTGCTGTACATCGGGGGGGTGACGATCCTGTTCTTCTTCTGGGCGTACGGCATCGTGTCGTTCGTTCTGGATCTGAAGAACATCATCATCCCGAAGGGGCGGCAGTTTCTGCGCGGAAGACGCCGGATGAAGGAGGAACAGAAGCGCGAAGAAGAGCGGGAAGAACGCGAGCGTCAGCTGTACTGACCACGCACGGAACGTGACGCTTAACACCCGTTGTAGTAAACGGGCAGTAGAGAATGACTTCGGACACGCCAGTACGGGTCGGGGTAATCGGCCTCGGTAACATCGGCCATTACCACGCCGACCGTTTGACGGATTTGGGCGCGACGCTCGTCGGTGGAATGGACATTCAGGCGGACGCCCGCCGACGCTTCGCGGAGAAGTACGGCGTCGACGCCTACGACGACAAGCAGGAACTGTTCGGCGACGTCGACGCGGTCATCGTCACGACGCCAAACCGGTTCCACGAGGAGTACGCCGTCGCGGCGCTCGAAGCCGGTATCGACGTGCTGTTGGAGAAACCGCTGGCGCACAACTTGGAGAGCGCAGAGCGCATCGCCGCCGCCGCCGCGGAGTCGGAGGCGATCTGCCTGGTCGGCTTCAACAACCGCTTCGCGAACCCCGTCGAAGTCATCAAGAGCTACCAGAAAGACGGCGAGTTCGGCGAGATGCAACACGTCGAGGCGAACTACGTCCGTCGCCGCGGTATCCCCGGCCGCGGTTCGTGGTTCACCTCGAAGGATATCGCCGGCGGCGGCGCGCTCATCGACATCGGCGTCCACGCCATCGACCTCGCGCTCTACTTTCTGGACTTCCCCGACATCGTCGAAGTCTCCGGAGTCACGCGCTCGCAGTTCGGCAACCAGGACGACTACGCGTTCGTCGAGATGTGGGGCGAGGATATCGGTCCGGAGGGGTTCGACGTCGACGACTCCGCGAGCGCGTTCATCCGCTCGGCGGACGGCCAGACCATCTCGCTCGAAGTCGCGTGGGCGACGAACCGACCGACGAACGACGAGTTCATCCTCCGCGGCTCGGAGGCCGGTGCGCGCTTCGACCGCGCGAGCCACGAACTGACCCTCTACGAGACGAGCAAAGACGGCACCGACCACCTCCGCGACACCGACATCCAGACGCAGGCCAACGACACTCACAAGTCCGAACAGCGCCTGTTCCTCGAAGCCGTCGCCACCGGAGAGAAACCCGAGCGGAACACCGTCGAACAGGGACTGGCCGTCCAGCGTGTCATCGACGCCATCTACCGCTCCTCGGCGGAGGGGACGGCGGTTCAACTCGACGCCGAACCCGAGGCGACGCCCGAACTCGACTGAGTCGACCACTCCGACGCGGAGGCGTGTGCTCACGGCGTGTCTGTTTCTGTGCTCAGCGCACCGCGCGTGGAACGCCGTTCGACGGTACCCGAACGGTCACGACTGACTCCGACCGCACCTCCCTGCTTCCTGAAGTTTTATCGACGCCCTGAATGTAACAACAGGCATGGACATCGGAGTACTCACTGTCCCCCTCGGCGGCCAGTCGCTCGAAGAAGCGGTCGACTACCTCGGCGGTATCGGCGTCTCCGCGGTCGAACTCGGCGTCGGCGGGTTCCCCGGCGAGACCCACGTCGACCGACGGGAACTGCTCGACGACGAGAGCGCCCGCGAGGAGCTGCGCGAGCTCCTCGACGACCACGGGATGTACATCAGCGCGCTCGCGACGCACAACAACCCCCTGCACCCCGACGAGGAGACGGCAGACGAAGCCGACACCGAACTCCGCGAGGCCATCGAACTCGCCGACGCCCTCGACGTCGACGCCGTCACCTGTTTCTCGGGGCTGCCCGCCGGCGGTCCGGACGACGAGGTGCCGAACTGGATCACCGCGCCGTGGCCGAACGAGCACGCCGACGCCCACGAGTACCAGTGGGACGTCGCCACCGACTACTGGTCGGGGCTCTCGAACCACGCCGCCGATCACGGCGTCCAGATAGCCATCGAGATGCACCCGAACATGCTCGTCTACGAGCCGACGGGGATGCTGCGTCTCCGCGAGGCGACGAACCAGTACGTCGGCGCGAACTTCGACCCCTCGCACCTCTACTGGCAGGGCATCGACGTGCTCGCCGCGATTCGATATCTCGGCGAGGCGGGTGCCATCCACCACGTCCACGCGAAGGACACCCGCGTCTACGAGGACCGCTCGCGAATCAAGGGCGTTCTCGACACCGCGCCGTACACCGACGAACCGGACCGCTCGTGGCTGTTCCGCACTGTCGGCTACGGCCACGGCGAGGAACACTGGAAGGATATCGTCTCGACGCTGCGGATGGTCGGCTACGACGGCGCGCTCTCCATCGAACACGAGGACTCGCTCACCTCGTCGCAGGAGGGACTGGAGAAGGCGGTCGAACTGCTGCAGCGTTCCGTGTTCGAGACGACGCCCGGCGAAGCGCACTGGGTCTGAGGCCGGACGCGACCCTCAGAGCAGGCTCGGCAGTTTTTCGGGATACAGCGTCTCACCGTCCTCGGTAAACGCCGACAGTGGCTTCCACAAACAGTCGAACTCCTCGCCGGTCTCCGGTTCGTAGCCCGTGAAGGAGTCCATCTGGTAAGGCCACTGCTGGACGAGCTCCGCGCCGTAGACGCGGTGAACTTCGTGGCACTCCTCGCCGTCGGCGGTGAACACGTCCTCGAACGTGCCGAGTTCGTGAACCCGCGTCAGTTCGACCTCTAACTCCTCACGGAACTCGCGGCGAAGCGTGTCGACGCTGTGTTCGCCGAACTCGACGCCGCCGCCGAGCGGTCGGTAGAACGTCCCCGACTCCTCGGACTGGCTCTCGAAGACGAGCAGTTCGTCGTCGCGGCGGACGACGCCGAGGGCGACGACGCGGATCGAGGTCTCGTTGGCTGTTCGCACGCTCTCGAGCGGGGCGTCGTCGACCGACGGAGCCCCGTCGGCGGCGGAGTCGGTGGAGGGTCGTCCGTTCATGCGCCGAGAAAGGCCCACCCTCGCAAGAAAGTAGCGAATATGAAACCCTAAGCCGCCGCCGCGTGAAGGGGGAACATGGCTCTGACAGTCGGCATGCTCGGCTACCGGTTCATGGGACAGGCTCACTCGAACGCGCTGGCGCGGCTCCCGATGTTCTTCCCGGACGCGCCCGAGGTGGTCCGCCACACGCTCGTCGGCCGCGACGAGGAGGCGCTGGCGGACGCCGCCGACCGCTTCGGCTTCGAGCACACGGCCACCGACTGGGAGGACGTCGTCGACGAAGTGGACGTGTTCTACAACCTCGGGCCGAACCACCTCCACGCCGACCCCTCCATCGCGGCGCTGGAGGCGGGCGCGCACGTCTTCTGCGAGAAACCGCTCGCGCCGACACTGGAGGAGGCCGAGCGGATGCGCGCCGCCGCCGCCGACGCCTCGGGCGTCGCCGGATGCGCGTTCAACTACAGGTTCATTCCCGCTATCCAGTACGCGAAAAAGCTCATCGACGACGGCGAACTCGGGGAGATTCGCCACGTCGACGGCCGGTACATGCAGGACTGGCTCGCCGACCCAGACGCGCCGTGGGCGTGGCGGATGGACAAAGAGCTCGCCGGTAGCGGCGCGCTCGGCGACCTCGGCGCGCACACGGTCGACCTCGCGCGCTTCCTCGTCGGCGAGCAGGCGGGCGACATCGCCGAGGTGAGCGGCCACCTCCGGACGTTCGTCGACGAGCGTCCCGTTCCCGGCGAAGACGAGACGCGACCAGTCACGGTCGACGACGCCTACACCGCCGAAGCCGGGTTCGAGAACGGCGCGATGGGGACGTTCGAGGCGTCCCGCGTCGCCACCGGCCACAAGAACGACCACACGATTCGCGTCCACGGTTCGGAGGGAAGTCTCAAATTCTCGCTCGAACGCATCAACGAGCTAGAGCTGCTGAGAGAGGGCAACCGCGGCTACGAGACTGTCCTCGTCACCGACGAGGACGACCCCTACGTCGAACACTGGTGGCCGCCGGGCCACGTCCTCGGGTGGGAGCACACGTTCGTCCACGAGAACTACGAGTTCCTCTCCGCCGCGGATTCGGGCGACGAGTTCCACCCGTCGTTCGAGGACGCCTACGAGGTCCAGCGGGTGCTCGACGCCATCGAGCGGAGCGACGAGAGCGGCGAGCGCATCGCGCTCGACTGAGCGGTCGAGCGCTTTCGTTCAGTAGTACCGCGTCTGCTCGTCGGTGATGACCTCGTCGATGAGCGAGACGGGTGTCGCGTCGTAGGCGGGGTTGTCGATACTGAACCCTTCGGCGGGTTCGAGCATCACTTCTGACGGTGAGCGGAACTCGTTCTCGAAGCGGAAACCGTCCTCGATTATCTTCGCGCCGGAGCCGACGATAGTAACGGGAACGCCGACTTCGTTGGCCGCCGCGACCATCGGGAACGTGCCGACGCGGTTGTACAGCACGTCGTCGACGATGCAGTCCATCCCGATGACGACGCGGTCGCACTCCTCCATGACGTAGCCCGACGCGCCGTCGACGATGAGATGGGCGTCGACGCGGTCCATCGCCGCGAGCGTGCGCGCCGTCTTGCGTCCCAGATAGCGGGGCCGTGCCTCCGTCGCGTACGCGGTGAGTTCGACACCGCCTCGCACGGCGGTCTCGACGGCTTCGAGCACGGTCGAGGAGTAGTCGTGCGTGAGAAACGTCTCGCCGTCCGCGAACGTCTCGGCGGCGGTGTCGGCCGCGCGGCGCTTGCCGCGCTCGACGTCCTCGACGACGCGCTCGATCGTCTCTTTCGTCCGCTCTTTCGCCTCGTCGACCGTGTCGCTCTCGCCGACGACGCTCTGGGTGACCTCGTGCATCGCGTTGTACAGCGAGGCGTGCGAGGGGTTCGCTCGCCGGAGCGCCCCGGCGTTGCGTTCGAGGTCGCGCTCGTACTCTTCGAGCGTCGCGAACTCGCGGTCGAGCAGTTCCAACAGCGCCCGCGTTGCCTTGACGGCGACGACGGAGGAACTGTGGGTCTGCATCTCCCGGATTTCCTCGACCGTCTCGTCTATCATACTCGAACGTCTGGCCCCTCGGAGCAAAGAGTTTCCGGGAGGTGGAGGGTGGGTCCGTCGCGACCCGTCGCACTCGCGGAGCGCCGTTCCGCCGCGAGACACAAGTGTCCGCGACCCCTACCGGACGCGATGAGTTTCACCGTCACCTACTACTGTCCGCACTGCGAGACGCTCGTCGAACTCGAACGCGACGAGTATCTCGCGGACAAGGCAGTCACGCCGTACCCACTCGAAGAGTGGGAGTACGCGACCCCCGACGACGCCTACGAGGACGCCGACGGGGTCGAACTCGTCTGCGGCGAGAGCGGCGCCCCGTCGGTGACGTTCAGACCGAAAGGGTGGATTCCCGGTCGAGGCAACGATACGAGCGACGACCGCGGGGACGGGGGAGGCGACGGAAACGACGACGGCCAAATCGGCTGTGGCCGAGCGTTCTATCTCAGCTACGTCAAATACGCCGGCGGCGAGGAACTCGACCCGCGCCGCCCCCCGGAGTTCGTCGATATCGGCGGAGACGGCCCGACGAGGCCGCGAGGCCCCGCCGAACCGGGCGGACCGGGTGACTTCCGACGCTGACCTGTCTGACGCGGGTACCTAATCTATTGGGCAATGGTCGTATCCCCTCGGAGGTTGTCTTTCAGAGTACGATGGATTCCCGAAACCCGAAACGTCGGGCCACCCGACGCCCTCCACGCGACAAACAGAGGGTTACGAACGAGCACGCCGCCGAGTCGACCGACGCGGAAGTGACGTGTGCGTTCGACGAGGTAGACGGAGAGGAGTCGCTGGTCGTCGCCGACATCGCTCGCGACGACGCGTGGCTCTCGATGAGCGCGTCCGCATGTGTCGCAGTCGACGCTTGGCGGTGAGTGTTCATGTCCGAAACACAGTCCAGAGATTACAGTCGCATCTGTTCGAATCTCGAACGCCTGAACTCGCGCGTCAGTATCCCGTCGCGCGAGAACTCGCCCGAACCCGCCCGGTACGACTGAGCGGGTCGCCGTAGACGGGGCGAGTCGGCGAGCGCCGATTATCAACCTTTGATGTTGCAGACCGGATAGGTTCGCGCGACTTTGTCGCCGATGCCCAGCGCGTCGGAGACGCGGACGACTTCGTCGACGTCCTTGTAGACGCCCGGAGCCTCCTCGGCGACGGTCGCGCCGCTCTGAGCCTTCACGTAGATTCTGTTCTGGTCGCGCAGTTCGGTCTGTACCGTCTCGCCCCAGTACTCCTTTTTCGCGCGAGTCCGACTCATCACCCGACCCGCGCCGTGCGCCGTCGACCCGAACGATAGCGACAGCGACTCCTCGCCGCCGCGCAGCACGTAGCTTCCCGCGCCCATGCTTCCGGGGATGATGACGGGTTGGCCGACGTCGCGGTACGCCTTCGGAACTTCCGGACGGCCCGCCGGGAACGCCCGCGTTGCTCCTTTCCGGTGGACGTACAGTTCGCGTTCCTCGCCGTCTACGTCGTGGATTTCTTTCTTCGCGATGTTGTGCGCGACGTCGTAGAGCAGGTGCATCTCCATCGCCTCCCAGTCGCGGTCGAACACGCGCTCGAACACCTCGCGCGTCCGGTGCATCACCAGTTGTCGATTGACCCACGCGAAGTTGATGGCGGCGCACATCGCGCCGTAGTACGCCTCGGCCAGTTCGCTTCCGGCGGGCGCGGCGGCGAGTTCCTTGTCGGGCAGTTGCGCGAGTAGGTCGCCGTGACGCTTCTCTATCTGCCGGAGGTAGTCGTTGCACACTTGGTGGCCGAGGCCGCGGCTCCCGCAGTGGATGAGGACGACTACCTGGTCCGCTGCGAGTCCGTACGCCTCGGCGACGTCCGCGCGGAACACGTCGGTGACGCGCTGAACCTCCAGAAAGTGGTTGCCGGAGCCGAGACTTCCCAACTGATTTTTCCCCCTGTCCTTCGCCTTCCGGGACACCGCGTCGGCGTCGGCGTCCGGGCGCCGCCCCTCGTCCTCGCAGTGCACCAGGTCGTCTTCGACGGCGTACCCCGCTTCGAGCGCCCAGTCGACGCCGCGTTCGAGCACCGAATTCACCGTCTCGACGCCGGATTCGACGACACCGCCGCCGCCCAGCCCGGAGGGAATCGTCCGGAACAGCGCGTCGACGAGTTCCTCCTCGCGCCCCTGCAGGTCGTCGTAGGAGAGGCTAGTATTCATCATTCTAACGCCGCAGTTAATGTCGTATCCCACCGCTCCGGGCGAGATACAGCCGTTTTGCGCGTCGGTCGCGCCAACGCCGCCGACGGGGAAGCCGTAGCCCTGGTGGCCGTCGGGCATGCAGAGCGCGTGTTTCGTCATCCCCGGCAGGTGCGTCGCGTTCTTCAGTTGCTGAAGCGTCTTGTCGTCGCCGATCTGTTCGAGTAGCTCCTCGCTGGCGAGAACGCGGGCGGGGACCCGCATCCCGCCCTCCCGCGGAATCTCCCAGACGTACTCCCGAACCCGTTCGAGACGGATGCCGTCGAACTCGCGCGTCGTCATGTGGTACCGTAGCACTAGCGTGCGTGAATACGTTGTCCCAAGTCGACTCCGCCGACCGTTCGTCGGCCGTGAGTGTCCGGCTAACGTCGGTCTCAGTCGGCGGCGACGCCCCGTTCCGAGCGCGTCTCCCGCGCCACCCAGGCGTCGAACGAGAACGGCCCGCCGCCGGTGACCAGCAGCGCCGAGACGAGACCGAACAACGAGATGTGCGCCAGCACGGGGTCGTCCGGGAGTCCGAACAGCGTCGTCGTGAAGAGGCCGAACGCGACGAGCGACGAGGCGCGAGTGAACGCACCGAACAGTAGTGCGAGGCCCACGACGGCCTCGGCGAGTCCCGCGCCGACGACCCACAGTTCCGGAATGACCGGGACGACGGCGGTGAGGTCGTACTTCTCGACGACGGCGAGCGCCTCAACGGGGTTCATCAGCTTCTGCGTCACCCCGAGATAGATGAACGACAGCCCCATCCCGACGCGTAGAATCGTCGGGACGAACGGCCGGTACGGCGTGATACGTCGCTCGAAGGGGACGGCGACGCGGCGATAGAAGGGGTCGACGCGCGAGTACAGCGTCCGGTCGTCGTCGGCCATCCGCGCGATGAGTTGGTCGGCGCTCGGCCGCCCCCCGCCGACCAGCACGATGGCGAGAAACGCCGGAACGTACTCGGACGCCAGGAGGAGCTCCGGGCGGAACGTCAGGCCGACGAGGTAGCCGAGGAGACCGACGACGGCCGCGAGTCGGGTCGCTAGTCCAAAGAGGAGCAGAAAGCCGACGGCGACGCCGAACAGGCGGGTCGGTGCGGGAACCAGCGGCGTGAAGAAGTAGCCCGCGAAGCCCGCGCCGACGAGCGGGAGGCCGACGCTCAGGCGGAGCAGCCACGGCACCAGGTCGCGGTAGTCGTCCATCACGGCGCGGAACGCGCGCACGTCGGCGTCGGCGGGTCGGTAGCGGAGATACCCCGCGGCGGCGACGACTACCCCAGTACCAGTCCCCAGAATCAGTACGAGACTCAGCGGGTCAGACGCGACGGTCGCCAGCAGTCGGACGACGTTGCCCGCGCCGCCGCCGTCGACGACGTACTTCACGTGTGCGCTCGCTACACCGGACGTAGCCAGCAGTACGACGGTTGCGAACACCGCTTTGAGTGTGCGGCGCCTCATATCTGAAACTCCGAATCGAGCGCTTCTAAATCCTACGTGCGTGCTCGTTTTCGACAGAAATCGAAACGAACGTCCGTGACGGTTTCGAGCGTCGACGCTCGAATCCAGCCCACCCGCGTCGGAAAATCGATCGAATCCGGCTCACACGTCGAAGACGACGTACGCGCGCCAGCCGTCGGCCGTCTCCGAGAGGTCCATCTCCGAGTACGTCACCGCCTTCACCTCGCGCGCGCCGAGACCGGCGAGCGGGACCCCCCGCGCGCTGGCGCCGACGACCCACTCGTCGCCGTTGCCGTCACGGTGGATCGTCGCGCGGTTATCGACGGGGAGGACCTCCCGTACGTCGCGTTCGTAGATAAGTTCGTCTAAGTAGTCGAACAGCGCCGCCTCACGGCTCTCGGCGCGGATTTCGAGCGAGAAGCGCTCACCATCGTCGGGAACGGAGTCGGCCATGGCCGCCGCGAGGCCGTCGGCGACGGCGGCGAAGACGGCGTCGAGCGTCGATCCCTCCGCGGCGACGGCGACATCGGCGGTGTGCGCGCGCAGTTCGTAGCTCATCTGTGTACGCTCGTCAGCCGACGTATTACTCGCTGTCGTCGGGACGGTTGACGACGCTTCGAGATTCGTCGTGGTCGGGCCGCCCGGTATCGGCCTCCGACTTGTTCTCCGTGTTCGACTGCGTGTCGCCGTTCGAGGGATCTGCGTTCGTGAGGTCCGCGTTCTCGCCGTCGTCTATCGCCGAGAGGTTCCGCAGTTGGTTCTCGGAGAGACCGACGTCCGTCTGCGACGCCGGGCCGATGGCGACACCGCTCGTCACGATAGCGCGGACGCCCTCCTCGACGGTCATCTCGACGTTGTGGACCTTCGACTCGGGGACGTGGACGAGGTGACCACCCATTACCGGGTTCGGAGCCAGCGGGAGGAACATCGTCAGCATCCCCTCGTGGTCGGTGGCGTCGGTGAGTCGCGGCGGCGTCTCCGTGGTGACGAAGCCCAGCGTGTAGACGTCGTCGTCAGGGAACTCGACCAGTTTCACGTCGCGGAAGTTCTGCACGTCGCTCTCCAGCACCACGTCGCTCATCTGTCGGAAACTGTCGTACACCGCGCCGACGCCGGGGACTGACCCGAGGACGGCGTCGAAGTAGTCGACGGCGCGTTCGCCGTACTTCGAGCCCTCGACGACGAACCCGACGAAGAGAACGAACCCGAACAGCACGACGGGCGTGAGCAGTTCGATGGCCAACTCCCTGTCGACGTACTGTGCGGTCGGGACGCTCGACGTCCACGGAAGTTGCATGAGAACGTCCGAAAGGAGGTCGAGATACTCCGAGACGGCGTTGAGCGCCACCATGAACACGACGAGCGTGATGACGAGCGGAATCACGACCGCGACGCCGGAGACGATAGCGTCTCTCACCCGTGTCTCTATCGTCCGCTTGACGTGGCGTTCGGCGCCCGGACGGGACTCGTCCATACGACTCCACACGCTAGTGCGTCACTAAAGAACTTCTTCAGCAAACTGTCAGACGCTGATGAAGGTCGTTCGGGACGGTGGACTTATAACTACCTCTATACTACGGTGTGGTAGTGAGCGTCAACGTCGAACTGCGCGTCGACGAGCCGGGGCGGTCCGACCACGGGGAGGACGCCTGGGCGTTGAAGGAGCGCATCCGCGAGCGAGAGGGTGTGTTGAAGCAGCAACGCGGCTTCTTCATGGACGCGTACCGACGTTCGAAGACGCACCTGTTCTACGAGGACGAGCGACTCGTCGGATTCGTCTCGACGCGGCGAGACGGCTACATTCTCTTTCTGGCCGTCGCCCCCGAAGTCCGCGGCGAGGGCTACGGTCAGCGTCTGGTTGCGACGGTGGCCGACGAACACCGGACGGTCACCTGCCACGCGCGGACGACGAACACAGCCGCCCTCGACTTCTACGAGCACATCGGCTTCGAGATAACCCGCCGCATCGACAACTACTACGAGGACGGCGGCAACGCCTACTACCTCAGAATCGGCGAAAACGGCGGTCTGCGCGAGAAATTCTCGGATTTGGTTCGTCGGTGAGTTCGGCTCTCCGACGGCGTGCGACGACCCCGACGAGCCACGGACCGAGACGAACCGCGACACGGAGCCGCGGTTTCGACGTTGTATCCGGTATTTTTAATAGTGAAACCGGTGGCGTACAGGGTATGAGCGGACGACCCCTCGACGTACTCGAGGCATCCCTGAACGAGCCAGTCACCGTGCAACTGAAGGATGGAACGTCCTACTTCGGGACGTTGGCGGGCTACGACCAGCACATGAACGTCGTGCTCGAGGAGAGCCTCGGCGACGACGACGACGCGCTCGTCGGTGGCCTCGACGTTGAGGAAGTCGAAGACACAACGATTATACGCGGCGATAACGTGGTCACGATAACAGCATGACGGGAGCAGGAACCCCGAGTCAGGGCAAGAAGAACAAGACGACGCACGTCAAGTGCCGTCGCTGCGGCGAGAAATCCTACCACGTGAAGAAGAAGGTCTGTTCGTCCTGCGGCTTCGGCAAGTCGGCGAAACGTCGCGAGTACGCGTGGCAGTCGAAAGCGGGCGAGTAACTCTCCGCTTCCTGCGACGTTCTTTCTCTCTCAGAAACTCCTTCGGAGCGACGGCGTCTTCGATTCCCGGCGGTTCCGGAACGACTCGACGATTCGACTTCCTGCCACCTGCGGTGGCTCCGGTAGTGACCGTCTCCGTGTCGAGAAAATACAAGATCGTGTATATCTGTGTGAGATGGAGGCCGGAATACAGCACAACCACGGGTGTTTTTACGCGTGGCCCTCTCACCCTCTCTCATGCACCAGGGGCGGGATACCCGTCGTGTCGGAGACGGTCTCAACGAAAAGTGTGGCGTCGTCGGCGTCTCGCTCGACGACCGCGAGGCCGCGCGGCCGTTGTACTACTCGCTGTACGCGCTCCAGCACCGGGGACAGGAGTCGGCGGGTATCGTCACCCACGACGGGTTCCAACAGCACAGCCACGTGGAGATGGGACTCGTCGGCGACGTGTTCGACGAGGAGTCGCTCTCCACGCTGCGCGGCACCGCCGGTATCGGGCACGTCCGCTACCCGACGGCGGGCGGCGTCAACAGTTGCTGTGCGCAACCCTTCGCCGTCTCGTTCAAGTCAGGGTCGCTCGGCCTCGCGCACAACGGCAACCTCGTCAACGCCGACGAACTCCGCTCGGAACTCGAAGACCTCGGCCACGCGTTCACCTCCGAGGGCGACACCGAAGTCATCGCCCACGATCTCGCCCGTAATCTCCTGGAGTCGGACCTCGTCCGCGCCGTCAAACGGACGATGGAGCGAATCCACGGCTCCTACGCGCTCACCATCAGCCACGACGACACCGTTCTGGGAGTTCGAGACCCCGAGGGGAACCGCCCGCTCTGCATCGGAAAGCTCGACGACGGCTACGTCATCGCCTCCGAGTCGGCCGCCATCGACACCCTCGACGGCGAACTCGTCCGCGACGTCCGGCCGGGCGAACTCGTCGTCCTCGAAAGCGACGGCAGCGGCTTCGACTCCTATCAACTGGTCGAAAAAGAGAACTCGGCGTACTGTTTCTTCGAACACGTCTACTTCTCTCGACCCGACTCGGTCATCGACGACACGCTCGTCTACGAAGTCCGGCGGAACCTCGGTCGCGCGCTCTGGGAGGAGAGCGGCGTCGAGACGGACGTAGTGATGCCGGTTCCCGACTCGGGCCGCGCCTTCGCGACGGGCTACGCCGAGGCGGCGAGCGAGACGACCGCCGACGGCGAACTTCGGGCGGAGGACGACGACGGCGTCGAGTTCGCCGAGGGGCTGATGAAGAATCGGTACGTAGGGCGGACGTTCATCATGCCGACGCAGGACGAACGCGAGCGCGCGGTTCGGTTGAAGCTGAACCCGATTCGGAGCACGGTGGAGGGGAAGACGGTGACGCTCATCGACGACAGCATCGTCCGCGGCACCACGTCGACGCAGTTGGTCGAACTGCTTCACGACGCTGGAGCCGAAGAGGTCCATATGCGCATCGGCGCACCGCCAATCGTCGCCCCCTGCTACATGGGAATCGACATGCACACGCGCGAGGAACTCATCGCCGCCGACCGCTCCGTCGCCGAGGTCCGCGACGAAATCGGCGCGGACAGCCTCAGCTACCTCTCCATCAACTCCATCGCCGACTGTCTCCAGAAATCGCGCGCCGACCTCTGTCTCGGCTGCGTCACCGGCGAGTATCCGTACGACATCGACGGCGAGACGACTGACCGCGACGTGACTCGTCCAGCTATCGGCCCGGAAGCGCCCGCCGACGACTGACGGCGGCCGCGTTCCCGTTCACTCCTCGTTTCCGACCGCCCCCGTGCTCTCGAAGACCGACGCTGTCAGAAACTCCCGCATCGCCCCGGTGAAGAACTCGGGGTCGTCGAGGTTCGAGGCGTGTCCCGCACCCGGAACCTCACGGACGGTCGCGTCCGGGAGCTCCGACTGTAGTTTCGGCACGTGGCGGCGGAGAAACGGCGGTTCGTGTTCGCCGTACAGTACGAGCGTCGGGGTCGTAATCGCCGAGAGGTCGAGAGTGGTCTCGTGGAACCCCGCGACGGCGCGAATCACCTTCGCGAACTCCTCGGTCGCCATCTTCGGCCCTGCTTCGCGGAGTCGCTCGACGTTGCTGTAGTCGCCGCTGACGCTCTCGCCCGACAGTCGCTCCTGAAGCCACACCATCGCCTTCTCGACGCGTTCGTAGCCGAGCAGTCGGACCGGCGGGACGGTCGCTCGAAGCATCACCGAGCGCTGCAGCCACTCGCTCCGACTCAGTAGCTCCGGGGTGAACGTGTCCGCGAGGACGAGACCTGCTATCCGGTCGGGGTGTCCGGCCGCGTACACCTGCGCGATGCAGCCGCCCATCGAGAGGCCACAGAGAATCGGACGCTCGATAGCCAACGCGGTGAGAAACGCGTCCAAGTCGTCGGCGAACAGCTCTATCGAATACCGTTCTCTGTTCGACCCGCCGGTTCGACCGTGGCCGCGAACGTCGTAGGCGTACGTCGTGTACTTGTCGCTGAGCGCGTCCATCTGGAGTGTCCACTGGGAGTGGTCGAGAATCGCGCCGTGGACGAACACGAGCGCCGGGCCCGAACCGCGTCGCTCGTAGTACGTTTCGATGTCGTTGGTCCGTACTGTCGGCAAGGGGCGCTCTACGTCTCCTGCGGAGATAACGTCGGCGAGCGGAGGGACGTGGTCGGCTCGCTCGGACCGCTCAGTAAACCACGTACAGCA
Organism: Haloprofundus halobius; assembly: GCF_020097835.1. Lineage (GTDB taxonomy): Archaea > Halobacteriota > Halobacteria > Halobacteriales > Haloferacaceae > Haloprofundus > Haloprofundus halobius. The sequence continues at coordinate 768,794 of NZ_CP083666.1, read as the reverse complement.
GCGCGTAGACGATGTTTCCGAGCACGAACGAGATGAGCCAGAGCGCGGCGGCGACGCGGCCGATCTGCTTGTGGCGGGTACCGTAAATCTGCGAGACGGGACGAGTCAGCGCCAGCAGCAGCACGTAGTACAGAAGCGGGATACAGACGATAGCGAGGAGGATGTGAATCGCCAGCGTCGGCAGGTACACCCACTGGTCGACGACCGCGGGGCCGGGGAACTCCTGGGTTCCCTGCGAGATGACCTTGTAGAGGTAGAGAACGAGAAACGTCGTGAACAGGACGATGGTCGTGAGCATCAGCGTCCGGTGTCTGTCGACGTCGCCGCGGCGGATGGCGCGGACGCCGAGACCGATGGTGGCGATGGCGATAGTGCTGATGACGGCGTTGACGTGCGGAATCGCGTCGTACAGCGGTTGCGGTGCCGTCGGAAGCAGCACGTCGGGTATCGCGCCGAGCACCGCGCCGAAGACTAGACCGAGTGACACGAGCGTCAGGACGGCCGTCGTCGCCGGGACGTGGTCTCTGACACGGAGTTCCATGCTCGAACTGTGTGTTCGGGCATCAAAACGGTTGCTCTGTCCCTCTCGCCGTCGCCGCTATCGACGTAGCCGTCACTCTCGGCCGACCTCACTGTCGGCGTGGCGATCGAGATGCGGTGTTGACGGGGTACGAGAAACCGCCATACTGCGAACGGTCGACACGCCGCCGTCGAAAGGAAGGGCTTTTAACGAACCGTGCGAAACGAGAGAATGCGGTAAGACACGCGCGAGCGTGGGTAGCCAAGCCAGGCCAACGGCGCAGCGTTGAGGGCGCTGTCCTGTAGAGGTCCGCCGGTTCAAATCCGGTCCCACGCATCGCAATGGCGGAACGAAGTTCCGCCGAAAACGAGGCGGCGTAGCCGCCGAGTACGATGCAGGTGACGTCCCTACACGGACATCACCCACGCACAATCCTTTCCGAAACTACATCGAAGAGCGACTGCTCGGGCACCCAACAGCGTCACTCGGCCGCGAGCCTCGCCGAACCGGGGCACGGCTTTAAATCAGCTGAGCAAGTAAGGCGGGTACATGGCCAAATACTCCACCGGAGGCGGCGGCGGCGGAGACGACGGCGGCAGTTGCGAACTCTGTGGCAAAGAGAGTACGAGGCTCCGACAGGAGAGCGTCGCCGGTGCGACGCTGATGGTCTGTCCGGACTGCGCCAGCCACGGCGAGAACCGGAACAAAGAGCGCAAGCACCGCGACCAGTCGCGCGGCCGCGACGAGAGCGAGCCGAGCCGAAAGAAGCGCGCCGCCCAACGCGCGGCGAAGATGTACGACGCCGGGAAGGGCGACTCGAAACACTGGGAGGAAGAAGGCACCAACTACGAACGCGACCGGCTCCCGTACCTCGTCCGCGACTACGGCGACCGAGTCACCGAAGCCCGACAGGACGCCGGATTGACGACGGGCGACCTCGCGGCCGAGTTGGACGTGAGCGAACGCGACCTCGTCGCGGTCGAGGAGGGTCGGGCGACCCGAGCGGGCGTCGGTGGGTCGGTCATCCGGAAACTCGAAGACCGACTCGGTATCGAACTGAGCGACGAGTAGTCTGTAGCTTTCTGTAGCTTTTTGTCCGCGTACCGTCTTAGCACGTCCATGTCTCCCACGCTCGCACCCGCCCACCCCGACGTCAGGACGTTCGAGACGGCTGTCGAATCCGTCGACGGCCGCGAGGTGACGCTCTCGGAGACGTACTTCTACGCCGAGAGCGGCGGCCAACCCGCCGACCGAGGCGCGCTCGGCGGGATCAGCGTCGTCGACGTCCAGAGCCGAGACGACGGCGTCGTCCACGTGCTCGACGAATCGCCCGCGTTCGACGCCGGTGACACCGTCACGGGGCGCGTCGACAACGAGTTTCGGACGTACTGCATGCGGGCGCACACCGCGAGTCACGTCCTCTACGGTGCCGGTCGCGGCCTTCTCTCCGACCTCGGTTACGGCGGGTTCGACATCAGCCCCGAGAAGGTGCGCGTCGATTTCACAACGACGACGGACATCGACGACGAGACGCTCGTCGAACTCGAACGCCGGGTCAACCGCGTCGTCTGGGAGTCGCGGCCGGTGACGTGGGAACAGCGGTCGCTGGAGGCAGCGCTCGACGACCCGAACGTCGCGTTCAACACCAAAACCGAAGAGGGCGTGATGGCCGACGCCGACTCGATTCGCGTCGTCACCGTCGGCGCTGCGGTGCACGAGGAAGGCGACTGGAGCGGCGGAAACCGCGGAAACGGCGACCCGTGGGACGTGGCGGCCTGCGGTGGGACGCACGTCTCGAACACGCGCGAAATCGGCCCCGTCGAGGTACTGAGCCGGTCGAACCCCGGCGAGGGGCTGACGCGCGTCGAGTTCGCCGTCGGCCCCGAGGCGGTCGAACGCCGCGCCGAGGTAAAACGCGCCGCGCTCGACGCCGCCCGCGAAGTCGGCACGAGCGTCACTAAACTCCCCGAGTTCGTCGCCAGACTCCAGCAGGACAAGGAAGAACTGGCCGCCGAGCTGCGCGAGGCGAAGACGGCCATGCTCGCCGCCGATTTGGACGCCTTACCGACGGTCGAACGCGACGGCGCGACGTGGCGCGTCGGCGTCGTCTCCGGCGTCGGGCCGAACGACGTCGGTGACGAGTTGCAGTCGCGTGTCGGCGACGGAACCGACGCCATCGCCGTCGCGGGCGAACAGGGGTCGACGTTCGTCGTCGTCGCCACCGACGGCGACGTGAACGCGGGCAACGTGGTAGACGAAGTCTCCGACGAGTTCGGCGGCGGCGGGGGCGGCAGTCCGACGTTCGCGCAGGGCGGCGGGCTGTCGGCGTCGCCCGAAGACGTGGTCGAGTCGCTCCGCGAGTCGTAGGGTCGCCCTTGGCCCGACCCCGCCCCGACCCAGCCCCGAACGGTGAGTCAGTCATCTTTTTCCATTCGGGACCGAACTCACGGCTATGGCAACTACACGGGCGGACTCGTCGCTCACGGGCGAGCAGCGAGCCATCCGCGACGTCGTTCGGGAGTTCGCCGTCGAGGAGATTCGACCCACCGCGCGGTCGGCCGACGAGACCGAGACGTTCCCCGAGGAGGTGTGGGACGGCCTGGCCGAGTTGGACCTGACGGGCCTCACCGTCCCCGAGGAGTACGGCGGCTTCGACGCCGACCGGACGACCTACAGCATCGTCAACGAGGAGGTCGCCTACGGCCAACTCGCCGTGGCGACGGCGCTGTCGGTGCACTGTCTCGCCACCGAGTGTATCGCCGCGTTCGGGAACGAGGAGCAGAAAGAACGCTGGCTTCCGGACATGGCGCAGGGCCGTCCAGTCGGGATGTTCGCGCTGTCGGAGCCACAGGCGGGGTCGAACCCCGCGCAGATGGAGACCGTCGCGAGAAGAGACGGCGACGAGTACGTCGTCAACGGCGACAAGCAGTGGATTACGAACGGCGAGCGCGGAGCGGTCTGCATCCTCTTCGCGAAGACCGACCCCGACGACCCCTCGTCGGTGACGCAGTTTCTCGTGCCGAAAGACGTCGGCATCGAGGTCGGACAGAAAGAGAAGAAGCTCGGTCTCCGTGCCAGCGACACCACGGGATTGAAGTTCGACGACGTCCGCATCCCGGCCGAGAACCGCCTCACCGAGGAAGGCAAAGGCCTCTCGGCGGCGTTTCAGATTCTCACGGGCGGCCGCGTCGGCATCGCCGCGCAGGCGGTCGGCCTCGCCCAATCGGCGCTCGACGAGGCCCGCGAATACGCCCACGAGCGCGAGCAGTTCGACAAGCCAATCGCCTCCATCCAGTCCATCCGTCACAAGTTCGCAGACATGGCGACGCAGGTCCACGCCTCTCGGCTGATGGTCCGCGAGGCGGCCAGACAGGAGGACGCCGGGGAGGACAACCGCGTCTCGGCCGCGATGGCGAAGTACCACGCCAGCGAGGCGGCCGTCGACGTGTCCAACGAGGCGGTCCAGATTCACGGCGGCTACGGCTACGTCACCGAGTTCGACGTCGAACGTCTCTACCGCGACTCGAAGATCACGACCATCTACGAGGGGACCAGCGAGATACAGAAGGAGATCATCGCCCGCGGCGTCCTCGACGACTGAGCGAAACTCGACCGGAACGCGTCGACCGACCGAAGCCGTCTTTTCGATGGCAGGCCCAGTCCCCGGTAGTGACTGCACACTCCCTCGACCGACAGCTGGCGGACGATTCGATAGCTTTCGACGGCTACGACGCCGTCGTCTACGACCTCGACGGGACGCTCGTCGATCTGCTCGTCGACTGGAACCGCGTCGCCGCAGACGCCGGGGCCGTCTTCGACGACGCCGGCGTCGACGCCGCGGGGATGGACCTCTGGGCGATGCTCGATCTGGCCGACGAGGAGGGGATGCGCCCCGAAATCGAGGCCGTCATCGCTGACCACGAACGCGAGGGCGCGCGCAACTCGACCCGACTGACGCTGGTCGACGGCGTCGCCGACCACGCCGTCCCCGTCGGCGTCTGCTCGCTCAACTGCGAGGACGCCTGCAGGATCGCGCTCGACGTGCACGAACTCGCCGACCACGTCGACAGCGTCGTCGGTCGCGACTCGGTGGCGACGCGGAAGCCGGACCCCGAACCGCTGTTGGCGACGCTCCGGGAACTGGGCGTCGACCCCGAGAACGCGCTGTTCGTCGGCGACTCCGCGCGGGACGAACGAACCGCCGAACGCGCGGGCGTCGCGTTCAAGTACGTCGACGGCGGGCCGTCCGACGTCTGACTCACTCCGATTCGTCGGAGCCGCCCGCCTCTTCCGGTTTCGACCCGCCGTCGCCGGCATCCGTCCGCCGAGCGTACCCGTAGGCACCGACTGCGACGAAAATCCAGATGATCGCGCCGACGCGGACGGCGAAGGAGACGCGCGACTCCCACGTCGGCAACGCGACCGTCGTCGACAGCGCGGCGACGACGGGCGCGCCGGTGAGAATCGTCGTGACGAACGTCACCTGCATCACCCACCCGAAGTCGACGCCTTCGGGATTCGAGCGCTCGACGGGTTGCACGAGCGGAGGTTCGCGCGCGAGCCTTAATGTGTGCCGGTTCGTCGCACGCGCGTCAGTTCTGTCATCTCACCTGACAGCTCCGCCGATAGGCGTACGTATTTACCGTCGGGCGCGCCAACGGCGGGTATGCCAACGGTTCGCGACATCCGCGCGATGGCGGGCGAGGAGACGATAACGATGCTGACCGCGTACGACGCGCCGACGGCCGCCGTCGCCGACGAGGTCGGTATCGACATCCTCCTCGTCGGCGACAGCATGGGGAACACGGCACTGGGCCACGAGTCGACGCTGCCCGTGACCGTCGACGAGGTGGCGAGTCGGACGGGGGCGGTCGCCCGCGCCGCCGAGGACGCGCTCGTCGTCGCCGACATGCCGTTTCTCTCCTTCGGCGTCGACGACGCCGAGAGCATCCAAAACTGCGGGCGGATGCTGAAGGAGGCCGACGCCGACGCGGTGAAACTGGAGAGCGGTCCGCACACCGTCGAACTCACCGAGCGTCTCGCGCAGTTGGGCATCCCGGTGATGGCGCACCTCGGCCTCACCCCGCAGCAGGTGAAGGAAGTCGGCTACGCCCGCCAGGGGACCTCCACGGAGGCGGCCACGGAACTTCTCGAACTCGCTCACGCCCACGAGGCGGCGGGCGCGTTCGCGCTCGTCCTCGAACACATTCCCTCGAACCTCGCCGCCCGCGTCACCGAGGAACTGGAGATTCCGACCATCGGTATCGGCGCGGGGTCGGACTGCGACGGTCAGGTGCTCGTCGTCGACGACGTGCTCGGACTGAGCGACTACACGCCGCCGTTCGCCACGCAGTTCGGCGACGTGCGCGCGGAGATGGAATCGGCGATCTCGTCGTACCGCGAGGCTGTCGAATCCGGCGAGTTCCCCGCCGAGGAGCACAGCCACGTCGAAGAGGACCTGGACGAGCTCTACTGACGCACCTTTTTTTACGAGGTCCTCGCGCGCCTCCGGCGCGCTCGAACCCCGCCAAAAAATCTACACCAAAAAAGTCGCTCGCGCTACAGCGAGTTAGTTCGACTCGTGATGGTGACGGCGGCCGTTTGGCCTGGTTCGTCCCTACACCACCAGAGCGTCGAGTAACTGTCGTGTATGCACATTTCTGAGCGCTGTGAGGGAATTCAGCAACCGATCGGATGTACGGTACGCTCGGCGCAGAACGGTACAAAGAGCGATGAGTCGGCGTACTACAACCCCCGCCCGCCCAAGAACTCCGACACCGCGTCGTTGAACGCCGCCGGTTGCTCCAGCATCGCCAGATGCGCGGCGTCGTCGACGGTGACCATCTCGGCGTCGGGAATCTCGTCGGCGAGGAACTCGTGGTACCACGGCGGCGTCAGTTGGTCGTGTTCGCCGACGACGGCGAGCGTCGGCACCTCGATCTCGGAGAGTCGGTCGCGCACGTCGAAGCGGTGACAACTGAGGAAGTCGCGATGGGTCACCTCCTGGCCGGCCTCGCGCATCGCCTTCCGTGAGAACTCGAGATCGCGCTCGTCGGGGTCGTGGAACAGTCGGTCGTCGTCGTGGAGAAACTCGACCGCGCGGTCGAAGTCCTCCTCCAGCCACACCAAAAGGTCGTCGAGGACGGTGAGTTTCGCTCCGGTCCCTGTCAGCACGAGCGCGTCCAAATCGAGTTTGCGTTCGAGGGCGACAGTCATCGCCACCGCGCCGCCGAGGGAGTTGCCGACGAGCACGCGACAGTCGGTCTCCTCGCCGACGGCGACGACATCCGCGGCGTACACCGACAGCGCCTCGTATCCGGCGTCGGCGTCGGCATCGTCGCTCTCGCCGTGTCCGCTCAGATCTACCGCCGCGACGGTCCGCTCGTCGGCGAGTCTGGACTGCGATTTCCAGACGCCGTGCGAGCCACCGCTGCCGTGGATACAGAGCACTCCCGCGTTCTCGGAGTCGCCGGTATCACCGCCGGAAACTCGATAGGCGGTCTCGCGTCCGTGGTGTGAACACGTGTTCATGCGATATGTTTTCGTGGCGCTCGTGATAAACACATCCGTGCGCCGAGGCCCCCGACACTCACACGCCCCCGAGAGTGACTCATACTGGCTACTCTCGTGTGAACCACAAATCCACTACAGTTGGGTGATTCCCACGTCGTACGGCGATTCGTGTATGAAAGATTTAAATACTTAGATGCCTAACTTGGGGTTAGGAATCACCCAATGAGTGTTCAACAATCAGCCGGCGGCGAGCGATTCATCCGCCGATACGAGTACGACGACAGTTGGGTCATCGCTGCAGAACTCGGCGTCGACGACGACGACGCCGTGGACGTAGACGTCGTGGGGACGACCGCCATCGTGGTCGTCGACCACGGCGACCGGGTGTCCGAGACCGAGTTCGAGTTCGAGTTACCCGGAACGGACGCAACAGTTGAGACCAACAACGGTGTACTGACCATCACGGTATCCAAATGAAGCTCACAGTCAAGCCCCTGAAACAGAAGGACGCCGGTCGCGGTCTCGCGGCCATCGACAAGCAGGTCGCCGAGGAGATGGGTCTCGAAGGCGGCGACTTCATCCGCATCGAGGGCCGTGACAGCGCGGCCATCGCCCGCGTCTGGCCGGGTTACCCGGAGGACCGCGGGTCGGGCGTCATCCGCATCGACGGCCGACTCCGCCAGCAGGCGAACGTCGGCATCGACGACCGCGTGACCGTCGAGAAGGCGGACGTCAAGCCCGCCAAGCGGGTCACGGTCGCGCTCCCGCAGCGACTCGGCATCCGCGGGAACATCGACGCGCTCATCCGCCGCGAACTCGGCGGTCAGCCCGTCACCACGGGCCAGACGGTCCGCCTCCCGCTCGGCTTCGGCTTCATGTCGAACCAGAGTCAGGCGGTGCCGCTGAAAATCGCGTCGACGCAGCCGTCCGGAACGGTCGTGATCAACGACTCGACGACTGTCGAAATCAGCGAGAAGCCCGCCGAACAGATTCGTGAGGGCGCGGGCGACGGCGGCTCCGGTACCGGTCCCGACGTGACGTACGAGGACATCGGCGGCCTCGAAGGCGAACTCGAACAGGTCCGCGAGATGATTGAACTGCCGATGCGACACCCGGAGCTGTTCAAGCGCCTCGGCATCGACCCGCCGAAGGGCGTTCTCCTGCACGGCCCGCCGGGCACGGGGAAGACGCTCATCGCCAAGGCCGTCGCCAACGAGATCGACGCCGAGTTCCACACCATCTCCGGCCCGGAGATTATGTCGAAGTACTACGGCGAAAGCGAAGAACAGCTGCGCGACGTGTTCGAGGAGGCGACCGAGAACGCGCCCGCCATCATCTTCATGGACGAACTCGACTCCATCGCCGCCAAGCGCGAGGAGGCCGGCGGCGACGTCGAGCGCCGCGTGGTGGCGCAACTGCTCTCGCTGATGGACGGTCTCGAAGAGCGCGGCCAGGTCGTCGTCATCGGCGCGACTAACCGCGTCGACGCCATCGACCCCGCGCTTCGCCGCGGCGGTCGGTTCGACCGCGAGATCGAAATCGGCGTTCCGGACCGCGACGGCCGCAAGGAGATTCTGCAGGTCCACACGCGGAATATGCCGCTGACCGACGACGTCGAGTTGGACGTGTACGCCGACAGCACTCACGGCTTCGTCGGCGCGGACCTCGAGTCGCTCGCCAAGGAGTCGGCGATGACCGCGCTGCGGCGCATCCGGCCGCAGTTGGACCTCGACGCCGAGGAGATAGACGCGGACGTCCTCCAGTCGCTACAGGTGACGGAGAACGACTTCCGCGAGGCGCTGAAGGGTATCGAACCCTCGGCGCTCCGCGAAGTGTTCGTCGAAGTGCCCGACGTGACGTGGGAGGACGTCGGCGGCCTCGAAGACACCAAAGAGCGGCTCCGCGAGACCATCCAGTGGCCGCTGGAGTACCCCAAAGTGTTCCAGCAGATGGACATGGCCGCCGCCAAGGGCGTCCTGCTGTACGGCCCGCCCGGAACCGGGAAGACGCTCTTGGCGAAAGCCGTCGCCAACGAGTCCGAGTCGAACTTCATCTCGGTGAAGGGGCCCGAACTGCTGAACAAGTTCGTCGGTGAGTCCGAGAAGGGCGTCCGCGAGGTGTTCAGCAAGGCCAGAGAGAACGCCCCGACGGTGGTGTTCTTCGACGAGATAGACGCCATCGCGACCGAGCGCGGCCGCAACAGCGGCGACTCGGGCGTCTCCGAGCGCGTCGTCTCGCAGCTCCTCACGGAGTTGGACGGCCTCGAAGCGCTCGAAGACGTGGTCGTCATCGCGACGACGAACCGGCCGGACCTCATCGATTCGGCGCTCCTGCGCCCGGGTCGACTCGACCGGCACGTCCACGTGCCCGTCCCCGACGAGGAGGCGCGCCGGAAGATTCTGGACGTCCACACCCAGCACAAACCGCTGGCAGACGACGTGGACCTCGACAGGATCGCCCGCCGCACCGACGGCTACGTCGGTGCCGACCTCGAAGCGCTCGCCCGCGAGGCGGCGATGGCCGCCAGCCGCGAGTTCATCCGCTCGGTGAAACCCGAGGAGGTCGACGACTCCGTCGGCAACGTCCGCATCACGATGGACCACTTCGAGGACGCGCTCGACCAGGTCGGCCCGAGCGTCACCGACGAGACGCGCGAGCGCTACGACGAGATCGAACAGCGCTTCGGCACCGCCGACATCGAGCGCGACGGCGACGAGATGAGCCGAACGTTCCAGTAGTCGGCCGATACCAACTCTCCAGCCGTCGACGCTTCCGAGGCGTCGACGGCGGGTTTCCCGCTTCGACCGTCGCTCCCTCGGAGTGAACACTAAACATAACGATAGTTCATTTCACCGGAAACGAGGTGTGTCCCGAGAGTGATGCCACTCCCGAATCTGCGGTGTCGCACTCGGGGAGACGACTTCGTGCCGAGATGCGCGTCCGGTCTCGGCACGCCGAGAACGACGGGTCCGATCCGAACGGAACCGGTCGCCGTATTAAACAGTTTCTCTTTCGTGACCGTCCGAACCCGGCGGCCCGGCGAGCGTCAGAAACCGGCGACCTCCGCCCGGACGGACAGTCTCTTGCCCGTCGGTCCCCGAACGTCGGTGTGTCCCGGTACCGAGACATTGGGCTGTTTCTCCTCCTGTCGTCGCTGTGGGGCGGGTCGTTCGTCGCCATCGAAGTCGGCCTGCGCGAGCTACCGCCCGTGCTGTTCGCAGCGTTGCGCTTCGACGTCGCAGCGCTGTTGCTGCTCGGCTATGCCGCGCTCCGCGTCGCCGACCCGGTTCCGCGGACGCGCGGCGATTTCGTCGCCATCGGCGCCAGCGCGGTGTTCATCGTCGCCGCCAACAACGCGTTGCTGTTCGTCGGCCAGACGCAGACGAGCGGGAGCATCGCCTCCATCGTCTACAGTCTCAACCCGATTCTGACGACGGCGTTCGCGGCGTTGCTCGTCGGCGGGGTCGGCCTCGACACGAGGGGGTACGTCGGCGTCCTCCTCGGTCTCGTCGGCGTCGCCGTCGTCGCCGGGCCCGACCCGGCGGTGATTTCGGGCGGACTCTCCGGCGACGCGCTCGGCGTCGCCATCGTCTTCTGTGCCGCCGTCGCCGTCTCGTTCGGGAGCGTTCTCGTCCGCCGCGCGGGCGCACAGACGCCGAGCGTCGCGGTCACCGCGTGGTCGATGGCGCTCGGGGCGGTCGTCATCCACGCCGGGAGTCTCGTCGCCGAGGGCGTTCCCTCGCCGTCGTTCTCGGGCGACACCGTCGTCGCGCTCCTGTTTCTCGGCGTCTTCGCCAGCGCGCTGGCGTACTCCATCTACTTCGACCTGCTCGACCGACAGGGACCGTTTCAGGCGAACCTCGTCGCCTACGTCGTTCCGGTGGTGGCGACGCTGCTCGGGTGGGCGATCCTGAGCGAGCGAGTCACGGCGATGACCGTCGGCGGGTTTCTGCTCGTCTTCGTCGGGTTCGCGCTGGTAAAGTACGAGACGCTGGCCGCCGAACTCTCGAAGCTTCGGGCGGGCGCTCGGGCGGTCACCGGGTCGTTTCGCTGACTGAACGAGGTGCGCTACCGCTCAGGCGTCGATGTCGTCGAGGATGGCCTCGGCGTGGCCTTCGGGGGAGACGCCCTCGTAGGCGCGTTGGATGGCCCCCTCTGGGCCGATGACGTACGTGTTGCGGAAGACGCCGTCGAAGGTGTTCCCGAACATGTTCTTCTCGCCGTAAGAGTCGTACGCGGCGGCGACCTCTCCGGATTCGTCCGAGAGCAGTTTGAACGGAAGGTCGTACTCCTCGGCGAACGAGTCGAGGTCGCTCACCGGGTCGTCGCTGACGCCGAGAACGTGGATGCCGCGCTCCTCGAACGCCTCGATGCTGTCTCTGAACCCGCAGGCTTCGGTCGTACAGCCGGGCGTGTCCGCCCGCGGGTAGAAGTAGAGCACCACTCGGTCGCCTGCAAACTGCGAGAGCGAGACAGTCTCGCCGTGCTGGTCGGGCAGTTCGAAGTCGGGGGCGTCGTCGCCGACTGAGAGCATGGTCGATTCTGGGAGTGCGCGTAAAAACCGTTTGTGGCTTCGGTCGCGTCAGTTCGGGCGACCGGCGTAGTCTGGTCGCTCGACTTAGTCCAACCGCTCGGCGGCGTCGCGGGCCAACAGCGGTTCGGCGTTCGTCGTCGGCAGCGTCACAACGTCCTCGGCGGCGAGGTCGTACTCGCGCTCGTCGACGCCGAAGATGGTGCCGACGTCGTGCGTGATTCGCACCGTAGTTCGTTCGATATCGCCCTCCGCGGCGTCGTCGCTCGGTGAGTCAGCCGACGTCTCGCCGCCCGCCTCCGGGTCCGGCGTGTCCGGCGGAACCGGCTGTGAGGACGTATCGGCCGTCCCGCTCGTCCCGCCCGTTTCAGACTCGATAGGTGTCGACTCCGCGTCGGGCGCGGGCGTGTCCGGCGACGGTGACGAGGTGTCGACGTCTTCGGAGCCGTCCGCCCCCGTTCGGTCGCCCATCGCGTCGGCGAGGACGTCGCCGCTGTCGGCGCCGGGTGACTCGCGAGCGTCGGAGACCACGTCGGGCGTCGCGTCCGCGACGGGGTCGGCACCGGTTGCGTCGCCGGCGTCGGTCGCGGCCGTCGCGGAGTCTGCGGTCTCCGACCGGCCGGCGTCGCGCTCGGGGGTTCGTCTCCCCGAGAGGATGTCGAGCACCGTCGACTTGTTGCGGTCGATTCGCGCCACGAGATCGTCGAACAGCGCGCGCTCCTCGCTCGTGAAGCCGTCCTCGTCGACTGGCATGTCGGCGGCGGCGAAACTGGCGAGTTTGACGACCTTGCCGACGCGACGCTCGTACACCGCCTCGATGACCTCCTCGGCGGTCTCGATCTCGTCGGTGAGTCGGCCGACCTCGGGCGACGAGAAGGGGTCGTCGACCTCGTCGGCGACGCACTTGCGTTCGGCTTTCAGTCCGGCGATGTACTCCGCGACGTCGGCGTAGAAGCTGTCACGAAGCTGCTGGAGGCCGTCCTTCCGGCGCTCTTTCGACTGGACCGTTCTGAGTTCGTCTAAGTTCATTCTCTGGCTTTCTCCGCCGCCCCGCGCGTCATCAGGAAGACGCCGATACTCTCTTCGACCGTATTCTCTCCCGCTGATAGCTTAGTCGTTTCCCCGCCGAGTTCGACGGTCACCGGCGCGTCCAGTTCGACGACGATGTCGCGTCGCGTGAAGCGCTCCGGAACCGCGTCCCGCAGCGGTTCGAAGGTCTGTATCTCGTCGCGGTCCAGGCGTGTCACGACGAGCGACGACCCTCCGTGGAGGCTCCCCGGCAGGCGGATGAGCCGCCGCACGTCGGTCGTCACTGGCTCGTCGATGGGCGCGGTCTGGTCGGCGACGACACGCTCGCCGATGGTCTCGACGAGCAGGCGCAGGCCGGGGCCGCCGGCTTCGACGTTGCCCTCGCGAATCGCGTCGGGGTTGCGCCGGAGCGCGCCGAGAATCGTCTTCGCTCGTCCCTCGCCGATGCCGTCGAACTCCTGTAACCGGTCGTTAGCGTCCTCGTCGTCCATCGATTCGAGTTCCTCGACGAACGAGAGCAACGCCACGTGGGTCCGTTTGCCCCACCCGCCCTCGGTTCGAAGGACGCGGCGGGTCGTCCCGTGCTCGCTGCGCGTCGTGACGAGGCCGTCGGCGTCGAGGTCGATGGCACGGACGTAGTCGACGATTTCGCGGCGCGCTTCGCTGTCGAGTCCGCGAACGGAGTCGTCGCGGACGTGGACGTGGTAGCCGCGGCCGCCGGAGAAGACGACTTCCAGCTCCGAGAACGCGAAGTCGTCTTCGAGAAACGTCAGCAGTCGAAGCAGCGCGTCCTTACACGCCGCGAGCATCTCGCCGTAACTCGTCGCGGCCGGGTCGACGCCGGGGAGGTGGTCGGCGTCGAGGTCGAACACGAGGTCCGCGCCGCGCCAGCCTTTCTCGTCCATCTCGTTCGCGCCGGGGTCGGCGTAGCGCGCCGCCGAGAAGTAGACGTGTCGCGGCGACTCGCGGGCGAGAAAACCACCGAGGTCGCCGACGTCGAGCAGCGACTGGTGGCGAACCATCGTCGTTCCGCCGGCGGTCCACGGGATGTGTCCCCACTCGCGCTCGTCGGCCGCGGGCGGCAGCGTGAGGTCCGCGCTCCGGTAGTAGTCGCCGAAGCGGCCCCGAAGATACTCTCGTGTTCGACCGTTCATCGCGTCACCATCGTTGCGAGGGGGGCGATAAAGTCGTTGTCGTTGCGGGCGAGGTGAGTGTCGTCGACGCGTGAGTGACGGGAGCGATAGTCGTACTCGGCGGGATTCTCTCCCCTCTCGACCCGGTTTTCGCTCCGGCGACTAACCCACGTAGTTTTTAATACCCCGGTGTGTAGCCTCCACTACCAACAGCCCGCGGGTAAGTGTGGACGCGACGCGCGGCGGTGCCGTGCGCGAGCCGAGACGGTCGGGGCGACCACACGCGGGGACCAGCGACCGACGCGCTGCAAGACGCCGGGGCCGGTGGCCCCCTACGCCCTCGGATTTACGTGAGCAACCGCAGCCACACGACGTGGCATTTCAATGCTCTGATAAACCATGGAAATCGAAATCGCAACCATCGGCGGCTACGAAGAAGTCGGTCGGCAGATGACTGCCGTCCGCGCCGGTAGCGACGTCGTCGTCTTCGACATGGGTCTGAACCTCTCGCAGGTTCTCATCCACGACAACGTCGAGACCGAGAAGATGCACAGCCTGGACCTCATCGACATGGGGGCCATCCCGGACGACCGCGTGATGAGTGACCTCGAAGGCGACGTGAAGGCCATCGTGCCGACGCACGGCCACCTCGACCACATCGGCGCCATCTCGAAACTGGCCCACCGCTACGACGCGCCCATCGTCGCCAGCCCGTTCACGATCGAACTGGTGAAACAGCAGGTCCAGGGCGAGAACAAGTTCAACGTCAACAACGACCTCGTGAAGATGAGCGCCGGTGAGACGATGTCCATCGGCGACTCCGGACAGGTCGAACTGGAGTTCGTCAACGTCACGCACTCCATCATCGACGCCATCAACCCGGTCATCCACACGCCCGAGGGCGCTATCGTCTACGGCCTCGACAAGCGGATGGACCACACGCCGGTCATCGGCGACCCCATCGACATGAAGCGCTTCCGCGAGATCGGCCGCGAGGGCAACGGCGTCCTCTGCTACATCGAGGACTGCACGAACGCCGGTCGGAAGGGCCGCACGCCCTCCGAATCCGTCGCGCGACGCCACCTCAAAGACGTGATGACCTCCGTCGAGGACTACGACGGCGGCATCGTCGCGACGACGTTCTCCAGCCACATCGCTCGTGTCACGAGTCTCGTCGAGTTCGCCAAGGACATCGGCCGCCAGCCGGTGCTGCTGGGCCGCTCGATGGAGAAGTACTCCGGCACCGCAGAACGGCTGAACTTCGTCGACTTCCCGGACGACCTCGGGATGTACGGCCACCGAAAGTCGGTCGACCGCACGTTCAAGCGCATTATGAAGGAGGGCAAGGAGAACTTCCTGCCCATCGTCACGGGTCACCAGGGCGAACCGCGCGCGATGCTCACCCGGATGGGCCGCGGCGAGACGCCGTACGAACTCGACGACGGCGACAAGGTCATCTTCTCGGCCCGCGTGATTCCGGAGCCGACCAACGAGGGCCAGCGCTACCAGTCCGAGCGCCTCCTAAAGATGCAGGGCGCGCGTATCTACGACGATATCCACGTCTCCGGCCACCTCCGCGAGGAGGGCCACTACACCATGCTCGACGCGCTGCAGCCCCAGCACGTCATTCCGGCCCACCAGAACCTGAAAGGGTTCGCGCCGTACGTCAGTCTCTGCGAGTCGCAGGGCTACACGCTCGGTCGGGACGTACACGTGACGAGCAACGGGAACATGATTCAGCTGGTCCAGTGATGTCATCGAACGCGACAGAGGAGCGGGTACTGGCCGCCGTCGGCGAGCGCCGCGAACTCGTCAACGAGGCCATCGACGAGGAGGTACCTATGGCCGAACCCG
Organism: Haloprofundus halobius; assembly: GCF_020097835.1. GTDB lineage: Archaea > Halobacteriota > Halobacteria > Halobacteriales > Haloferacaceae > Haloprofundus > Haloprofundus halobius. Next base: position 753,214 of record NZ_CP083666.1, on the reverse strand, counting down.
AACGGCTCTACGAGGCCACTCGCTACCTCCTGGAAGCGGGCGGCAAGCGCCTCCGACCCGCTGTCGCGCTGCTCGCCGCCGAAGCGCTCGCAGACGTGCCGCCGCTGTCGACGGAGTACCGCGAGTTCCCGGCGCTCGACGAGGGCACCGTCGACGTGATGCGCGCAGCGGTCGGCCTCGAAGTCATCCAGTCGTTCACGCTCATCCACGACGACATCATGGACGACGACGACCTCCGTCGCGGCGTCCCGGCCGTCCACACGGCGTACGACACGGAGACGGCCATCCTCGCCGGCGACACGCTCTACTCGAAAGCGTTCGAACTCATGACCGACACGGGTGCGGCGCCCGATCGAGGCCTCGAAGCGACCCGACTGCTCGCGACGACCTGTACGCGAATCTGCGAAGGGCAGGCGCTCGACGTCTCCTTCGAGCGCCGCGACGACATCCTCCCCGACGAGTATCTGGAGATGATCGAGTACAAGACGGCGGTGCTGTACGGGGCGTCGGCGTCGACGCCCGCCGTGTTGATGGGTGCCGACGAGGAGGTCGTCGACGCGCTCTACCAGTACGGCATCGACGCTGGCTGCGCGTTCCAAATTCAGGACGACGTGTTGGATCTCACCGTTCCCTCCGAGGACCTCGGCAAACAGCGCGGCTCCGACCTCGTCGAGGAGAAGGAGACGCTCATCACGCTCCACGCGCGTCAGCACGGCGTCGACATCGGCGAACTCGTCGACACGACGTCGCTGGACGAAGTGACCGAAGCGGACATCGACGCAGCCGTCACGGAACTCGAAGCCGTCGGCAGCATCAAGTACGCTCGCGAGATGGCCGAAGACCTCGTCGAACAGAGTAAAGAGCGACTGTCGGTGCTGCCGAACAACGAGGCGCGCGGCCTCCTCGAAGACATCGCCGACTACCTCATCACGCGCGGCTACTGAGAGGCTACTGCTCTCGGTTCGACGGGGTTCGCGCGCCCGTCAACCGAACTGCAGCATCAACCAGACGTTGTACCCGGTGAGTCCCGCACCAGTCGCCGCGAGGACAGCCGGGAGGACGTACGGGATCACCGGGTCGCCGACGCGCGCGGAGTACTGACTGGTGACGAGACAGAGGCCGAAGACAGCGAGTTTGAGACCCACCAATCCGGCGAATCCGAACGACGAGATGCTCGCCGCCATCACCGGGTTCCCCTCGACGACGCCGGAGGCGAAGGCGACGACGGCGATGGTCGTCACTACGTCGCCGACGCCGTAGCCCGCAGTCGCCGCGATCCACGCCCAGTAGAAGCGTCGCTCGGTGACCGACGTCCCGTCGAGCGAGAGCCACGACCGAGCGTTCACGGCGGAGCCTCACTCGGGGCTATATATAGGCTTGTCGCTATCGCTGAGTGTCACGTTCGCTGATTGTTGTTCGCCGTCGGCGCTGCGGGCAATCCACGGCTGTTTTTACCGGCCGGACGAAACTCGCGGGTAATGGACGAGGACCTTCGAGCGCGCGTCGAGGCGGAAGCCGAGAAGCACGCGCTGTTCAACGCGGTGAAGTACGAGAGCGACGCCGACGTCGGCGCGGTGATGGGGCCGCTCATGGGCGAGAACCCCGAGTTCCGGCCACACGGTGGTGAGATTCCGGGCATCGTCGGCGGCGTCGTCGCCGACGTCAACGCGATGGACCACGCCGAGCGACGCGAGCGACTGGGCGAACTCGCGCCCGACCTGCTCGACGAACTCGACAGCGAGGACGAGGAGGACGAGCAGGTGCTCTCGGACCTGCCGAACGTCGACGCGTACGACGAGGTGCGGATGCGCGCCGCGCCGAACCCGAACGGTCCGTGGCACATCGGTCACGCGCGGATGCCTGCGGTCATCGGGACGTACAAGGAGATGTACGACGGGTCGTTCGTCGTCCGCTTCGACGACACCGACCCCGAGACGAAGCGACCCGACCTGGACGCTTACGACGCCATCCTCGACGACGTCGAGTACCTCGGCTTCGAACCGGACGAGGTGCTCCGGGCGTCGGACCGCCTCGAACTCTACTACGACCACGCCCGCGAACTCATCGAGAAGGGGGGCGCGTACACCTGCTCCTGCTCGGGGGAGGCGTTCTCGGAGCTGAAGAACGCGGGCGAAGCCTGTCCGCATCGCGACAAAGACCCGGAGACGACGCTCCGGGAGTTCGAGGCGCTGGTCGACGGCGAGTACAACTCGGGCGAGATGGTGCTTCGCGTGAAGACCGACATCGAGCACAAGAACCCGGCGCTCCGAGACTTCGTCGCCTTCCGCGTCATCGACACGCCGCACCCGCGCGAGGAGGCCAAGGAGTACCGCCTCTGGCCGATGCTCGACTTCCAGTCCGGCGTCGACGACCATCTGACGGGCGTCACGCATATCATCCGCGGCATCGACCTGCAGGACTCGGCGAAACGCCAGCGCTTCGTCTACGACTACTTCGACTGGGAGTACCCCGAGGTCGTCCACTGGGGCCACGTCCAGATAGACGAGTACGGCGTCAAGATGTCCACCTCGACCCTCAAGCGACTCATCGAGGAGGGCGAACTCGACGGCTGGGACGACCCGCGCGCGCCCACCATCAAGAGCCTCCGCCGGCGGGGCATCCGCGGCGAGGCCATCGTCGAGTCGATGGTCGGCCTCGGCACGTCGACGAGCAACGTCGACCTGGCGATGAGCACCGTCTACGCGAACAATCGCGAGCTGGTCGACGACGAGGCCCCGCGGTACTTCCTCGTTCGCGACGGCGTCGAGCTTTCACTCTCTGGCGGTCCGGACGCGGGTCACCCGCCGCTGCACCCCGACCACGAAGAGCGCGGCCGGCGGACTCTTCCGGCCGGAGACGCGGTGCTCGTCGAGAAATCTGATCGCCCGGAAAACGGCGAGCGCGTCTGGCTGAAAGGCTACGGCTGTGTTCGCTACGTGGACGACACGCTGGAGTACGTCGGCGACGACATCGACGTCGTCCGCAACGAGGGCGTCGACGTGATTCACTGGGTCCCGGCCGACCAGAACGTCTCGGTGACGATGCGAACGATGGACGGCGACGTGACGGGTCGCGCCGAACCCGATCTCGCGGACACCGCCGTCGACGACGTGGTGCAGTTCGAGCGCGTCGGCTTCGCTCGCGTCGACTCGCAGGACGACGGCGAGGCGGTGACGTACTTCAGCCACGACTGAGCGCAGGGAGAGAAGGCGAACAGGCGACACGACCGATACCGACTCCGAGACGCTGTGTCGCACAACCGCGGGACGACCCGCAGTCAGGGTTAGCTCACACCGGTCGCTGGTTCCGTTTTGGTACTTGAACGCTCGCATCGATGGGCGGCGGAAGCTCAGAGAAACACGACGAGGACAAACGCGACGAGCATCAACGACGTCAACACGACCTGCACGGCTGCCGATGCTAACACGCCGACCGTCGCGAACAGCGCCGTTTTGAAGCTCGCGTTCGCGTCCTGGTTTCTGTAAAATTCGAGCGCGAAGACAGTCCCGGCGACGCCGAGGAGGATGCCCGGTGGTCCGGCGACGAAGAACGCGAGAAAGCCGACGACGGCCGCGGCGAGCGTCGTACGCGTCGACGCGCCGCCGTAGCGAGCGGCGATGGGTCCGGCGAAGTAGTCGAGAATCATCGCGGTGAGGCCCACGAGGGTGAGACCGGCGACCGCCAACAGACCCGGTTCGCCGAAGTCCGTCGACCACCAGTAGAGGTAGACGCCCGCAAGCGACGTGAGCGCGCCGGGAAGCAGCGGCGCGACGCTTCCGACGACGCCGAGAACGAGGAGTAAGAGCGCAATGAGCGTCGTGACATCAGCCATACGCGAGCGACGAGCTATCGACGGAAATAGCTCACGCCGACCCGCTCGCGGACACGAACTTCCGGTCCCTATCCGCTCACAGATACGCCTTCGTTCGCACTTTCGCTCGCGTGGACGCGTCCACTCATACCTTTAACTATCCCGGGGATGTGGTTCGAGTTAGCAATGCCCATTGACCCAAACTTCGAGGCGAACCGAGAGCAAGTCGGCGAAGAGAACGGCGTCGCTGTCTGGGGACCGGTCGACCCGCCCGAGCAACTCGGCATCCACGGCACGCACGTCGCCGTCGACTTCGACATCTGCCTCGCCGACGGGGCGTGTTTGGAAGACTGCCCGGTGGACGTGTTCACGTGGGTCGACTCGCCCGACCACCCCGAGAGTGAGATCAAGGCCGAACCGACGTACGAGGACCAGTGCATCGACTGTATGCTCTGCGTCGACGTCTGTCCGGTCGACGCCATCGACGTCGATCCCGGACGGGCGGGACGCATCTGACGTCGAATCCGCTCGTTTCGACCATCGCGGCGGCGAGGTCACCGTCCCCCCGCTGACTCGACCGGTGTCGAACGCCGCTCGATACGGTGTGTAGCCGTAGGTCACTCGATCCGACGGTCGCGCGGAACTGTACTAAAAGATTATTACGAACAGCCGTCACTCAATAACGTGAGACGATACCTATGGACACACTCGTACTGACGAAAGGCGTTCCGGACTTCCGCGAGGGACAGGTCTCGTTCGACGAGGACGGCCACCTCGAACGGGGGAAGACGCCGACGGTGATGAACCCGAACGATAGACACGCGCTCGAAATCGCGCTACAGATGCGCGTTCGACACGGAGGGCGTGTGAGCGTGATGAGTATGGGGCCGCCGGGGTACAAGGACGTGCTCCGCGAAGCGATGGAGTCGGTGTACGCCGACGACCTCTATCTCGTCTCGGATCGCGAACTCGCCGCCTCGGACACGTGGGCGACGGCGATCACGCTGAGCACCGGTATCGAGAAGCTCGGTCGGCCGGACCTGGTGTTCGCGGGCTTCAAGACGGCCGACGGCGAGACGGGTCACACTGGGCTGCAGACGTGCTGGGGGCTGGACATGCCGATCATCACGCACGTTATCGCGCTGGACGTCGACGAAGACGCCGAGACTGTCCGCGCCAAACGGCTGGTCGAGGGAGATATCGAGGAGATAGAGACGGTCGAGACGTCCCTGCCGGCGTTCGTCGTCGCCGATCCGGAGTTCGAGCCCTCCTATCGGACTGCGACTCACCGACTGACGCTGAAGGAGCTCCGAGAGCGGACGCGACGCCGCGCCGAGGCGTTCGAGGATCACCTCACGGTGTGGGACCACGTCGACCTGAACCTCGACCCCGACTACATCGGCCTCGACGGGTCGCCGACCATCGTCTCGTCGGTAGACCCGATCCCGAAGGCGCCCGCCGAGCGCGAGGCGACGATGATCGACCCGACGGACGAAGCGGAGATGACCGAGGTACTCGACGCGATGAGGCCGCTCGCGGCGGGAGGTGACTGACCGTGGCCGACCTCGATCCGAGCGAGTACGAGGTGTCCGAACTCGGGCCCGCGATCAAGGAGATCGAGGACGTCGCGGCGCTGAAGGCAATCCTCGGCGCCGAGGAGTCGGGAGAGAGCCGTCCGGCGGCGATAACGCTGATCGAGAGCCGAATCGAGAAGTACGAAGGCCCCGAGGACGAGGTGGACACCGACGACGTCGATCTCGCAGAGATGAGCACGGCGGACGTCGGCAACGCCCTCCAGGGTATCGACGAGGTCGAGAGACTCGAGGCGCTTCTGGACGCGGAGGAAGGCGGCGAGGATCGAGACAGCGTCAAGCGGCTGATCCAAAGCCGGATAGACTCGGTGGCCGGCAGCGACGAGGGGGATACCGAAGCGGCGCAAGCCGACGAGGAGTCGATGTCGCCGGAGGAGCGCCACCCCGATCTCGACCACCCGACGGCGGACAAAAAGCACGTCCGCGCGCTGGAGAACGGCGTCTACCGCGACGTGTGGGTGTACTGCGAAACGCAGGCGGGTTCCCTCATCGACGTCTCGCGAGAGATGCTCGGGAAGGCCCGTCAGCTGATGGACGAGTACAACGACGCGTACGACGAGAACGAGCGCGTCGTCGGCGTTCTCATCGGCGACGACGCGGCGACGCACGCCGACGAGGTGATCGCCTGCGGCGCGGATCTGGTAGTGTACCACGAGGACGAGCGACTCGAGCGCTTCCTACACAAACCGTACACCGAGATCTTCTGTCAGATGGCGAGAGCCGGCTCGGACAAGTACGACGATGCGGACGAGGTCGACTGGAAGGAGTACGACAAGCCGCGCTATGTACTGTTTCCGGCGACCAACAACGGTCGCGACCTCTCGGCGCAGGTACAGGCAGCGCTCGACTCCGGCCTCGCGAGCGACTGCTCCGGGCTGTACATCGAGGACACGGTGATCTCGAATCCGGTGAAGACGGGCGCGCCCGGCGAGAAGAAGACGTTCGAGCGTGTGCTGCACATGAAGCGACCGGACTTCAGCGGCTTCGAGTACTCGACTATTCTCTGTCTGGACAACCCGAACCGCGAGTTCCACCCGCAGGGGGCGTCGGTGATTCCGGGCAGCTTCGAGGTGCCGGAGCCGGACGCCGATCGCGAGGGCGAAACCGTCGAGCACGACGCCACCCTCGACGACGATTGGTTCCGCGTCGAGGTAACCGATTACGACCGGCTGGAGGCGGGCGTCGATCTCTCCGGCCACGAGAGTATCGTCGCCGTTGGTCGCGGTATCGGCGCCGATCCCACCCGTGGGGTGGAGCTAGCGGTCGAACTCGCCGAGGCGTTCGAGGACGCCGACGTCGGCGTCTCTCGCGGCATCGTCACCGGCTCGTATCAGTTCGACGGCCACGTGGAGAAGTACACTCGTGAGGAGCGGCAGATCGGCGAAACCGGACAGGTGGTCGCGCCGAAGCTGTACATCGCGGCGGGAATCTCCGGCGCGGTTCAGCACAAGGTCGGGATGGACGAGTCCGAGACGATCGTCGCGATCAACACCGATCCCGAGGCACGCATCCGGGACTTCTCGGATTACTTCATCGAGGGTGACCTCTTCGAGGTGCTGCCGCAGCTGACGGCGGCGCTGAAGGAGGGTCAGCTGGACTTCGAGGCCGCGGCGGACGGCGGCGGTCGGCCCGACGCGACGGCGCAGGGAGGTGAGGCCGATGAGTGACGAGTACGAACACTTCGAGGCGATCGTCGTCGGGGCAGGGCCCGGCGGGGCCGCGGCGGCGGCGGCGCTCGCGGAGTACGGCGTCGAGACGCTGGTGCTCGAGCGGGGCGTCGAAGCCGGCTCGAAGAACGTCTCCGGCGGGCTGATCTACGCGGAGGAGTCCGCGCCGTACACCGTCGACCAGCTCTTCGAAGGCTTCCGCGAGGAGGCCTCGGAGCGGCCGATCACGGAGTACTACCTCCACAACGTGGCCGGAAATCAGGTCAAGACGTTCGACGTCACCCGGCTCCACGAACACGACACGGCGTGGTCCGACGCGGTGCTGCGTCGGAAGATGGACTCGTGGCTCGCCGAACGGGTCCACGAGAAGACGAGCGAGGTGGGTGGCGGCCTCCTGACGGACGTGCGGGTCAACGGACTACTCAGAGACGACGGCGAGATCGTCGGCGTCACCTGCGACGAACTCGACCCCATCACCGCGGACGTGATCATCGCCGCCGACGGAGTCAACAGCGAACTCGCCCGCGACGCGAGGCTGATGGACTGGGAGCGCCCGGATGAGTGGTTCCAGGGCGTCAAGGCCGTGGTGGACGTGCCCGCAGATGCCATCGCCGATCGGTTCGGCGTCGACGACGACGAAGGAGCAGCGCATCTGTTCTCGGGCGACCTGTTCGAGGGGGTCCGCGGCGGCGGCTTCCTCTACACCAACGAGGACTCGCTGTCGATCGGGACCGTCTTCCACCTCGACAGCCTCGTTGCAGAGCGCGCCGAGCCCCACGAACTGCTCGACGCCCTGTTGACGCACCCGTTCCTCGCAGAGTGGCTCGGCGACGAGTACCACGAGCGCGAGTACGCGGCGAAACTCGTCCCGGACTCGAAGAAGGCAGCCATCCCGTCGCCGCACCGAGGACGACTCCTGCTCGTCGGCGACGCGGCCGGACAGATGCAGGCGCAGGGTCCGATCATCAAGGGGATGAACCACGCGGTGACAGCGGGTGCGCTCGCGGCGGAGGCGTACGCCCAGTCGAAGGCGCGCGGGTCGACAGAGCGGGCGGGCGAGCGATACGCCGAAAAACTGCGCGGCGAGGGCGTGATGAAGAAACTCCGCCCGGCCCGGTACCGGGCCGTTAGCGCGCTCGGCGAGCGTGACGCCGTGACGGGGGTAGTCGACTCGGTGCTGCAGTCGGCTGTCGGTCGGGCCGGGCTTCGCGCAGTCGGCGACCGACTCGGCCGGCTGTACGGCTCGCCGTTTCTCGCGATGGCGGTACCTGACACGCGGACGCCGTACGTCACGCTCCCGACAGTCATCGCAGAGGAGCTCGGAGACCGCGTCGACGACGGCGAGGGCGCGGTCGAGCCACCGAGTCTCGAGGAGCGCATCGGGGCGCTGACGTACGATACGGACGTCGGCAACCCGCACATCGCGCTCGTCGACAGTTCCTACGAGGCCAGCGGTGCGGCGGTGACGGCCTGTCCGGTCAGCGCCCGCGGCTTCGGCGGCGGCTGCTACCGCGAGGAGACGATCCGCACCAACGGCGACGAAGAGCGCGTCGTGAGCCTCGACACGCAGCCGTGCGTCGAGTGTGGGACGTGCGCTATCGTCGCCGACACGGAGTGGCAGCACCCCCGCGGGGGGAAGGGGGTGGAGTTCAAGCAAGGGTGAGCGCCGAGATGGCTCGCTCGACGTACTGGCCGCGGATCCGCGAACTCGCCGCCGAAGCGCGGCGCGAGCGGGAGGTGTTCGACCCGCCGACCGATCCTCCTGACGAGGAGCGGGCCGCGTCGTACGTCCGGTCCGGCGTCGGCCCAGTCGTCGCGACGTACGTGGAGGCGCGGACTGCCGACCGCGACGTTGCGTTGTCCGCCGAGGAACACCGCCTGCTCGAGCGGGCGCTGAACGACTGGCTGTCGCTGTACGCGGAGTGCTACGGCGTCGACTTCGACGCGGCGTTCACCGTCCGCGAGACCGCCGAACTTCTCGTCCAGACCCACAACCTCCGCGACTCCGTGCAGCTCCTGACGTGCGTTCCCCCGCGCTGACCGACGCGGGCCGCACAGTCCGTCGAACTGACCGGAGAGGACAGTACGCTCCGTCGCACAGAATCCATCATAAAAAACAATTAAGTAGTGACGCATGGTACCACAAGTCATGGAGCTCACGGAGTCGTTGACGTTCAATCACAAGGACCGCCGAGACATCTACAACTACGTCGAGCGGCACGGAACGGTCCGCGAGGACGAGGTTCGACGGGCGCTGAACCTCGACCCCACCGCGCTCGGCCACCACGTGGCGGTGCTTCGCCGCGACGGCTACGTCCGGAAGGAGGGCGATACGCTCGAAATCGCCTATCAGGAGGCGGACGCCGAGCAACACGAGGTCGACGATATCGACTTCACCATCAGGACGGCGAGTCAGAAGGACCTCTCGGGGCTCATCGGGGTGATTCGCACCGTCGCCAAGGAGGGGTCGTACATCGAAGCCGAGACGGTCGCGGCCATGATCAACCACGAGGAGGTAGTGCTCCGACACAACGAGGTCCGCTCGCGGATGTTCTTCGTCGCCACCGTGAACGACGACGTGATCGGCTGGGTCCACCTCGATCTCCCGGAGGCGGAGAAACTGAGTCACACCGCAGTACTGACCGTCGGACTCATCCCCGAGTACCGAGGCCACGGCATCGGTAGCACGCTGTTGGATCGGGGCGTCGAGTGGGCCCGTAAGCGCGGATTCGAGAAGCTGTACAACAGCGTGCCGGCGACGAACGAGAACGCCATCGAGTTCCTCGAGGCACACGGCTGGGCGACGGAGGCGGTCCGGCGCGATCACTACCTGATCGAGGGCGAGTACGTCGACGAGGTGATGATGGCCGTCGACCTCCGATGAGTCGATGGCGTAGGCCCCGTACCTGTTCTCATCGCCAGTTCTCCTCGGCTCCCTCGAGCGGCTCCGCGACGACGCCGTCCGCTTGAACCTGCACTCGGGCGTGCGCCGTACAGACGTCTCTATCGTCGGTCCACGGGATGAACAGGCGAACGGCCGCCGGTCGCTCACACCCTTCCTCGGCGCACGGGTCCATGCGTAGTGATACCACGCGAGGATTAATCTTCGTACCGTTCGCGCTCTTCGAGAGCCACCGCGTCACCGTACCGATCGACGAGCGGCCGGTACGCCGCGCCGAGTGCCCGCATGCACTGTCCGGTCGACACGTAATCGAGCACTTCGGCCGCTTCGGGCCACGGACGAGCCTGGAGCACTTTGCGGACAAGGAGTCGTTCCTCGCGAGCGGAGAGGTCCGCCCCGCCGTCGATGAGGTGCGCTAGTGCGAGACGCCGAAACGCTTCGGGTGCAGCGACGTAGAGGCCGGGGCCGTACGACGCCCCGACGACGACACGCCACTCGTGCTCGGAGAGCGTCGGGTCGACTGGGGCATCGGTCGCACGGAGCGTCGCGCGAACCACGTCCGGGTCCGCATCCCGAAGCGGGTCCGAGAGGACGCCGATTGCCCTGTCTCGGAACCACCGCGAGTGCCGGTCGGCGAGTGCGCTCCCCGACTCCGAGAGCGGGTTCAGCATCACCGCGGAGTACTCGCCGCTGGTGTCGTTGCGCGTCGTCGAGAGGTGAACGGTCCCGTACCCGTTCTCGCGCCAGAAGGAGAGCAGTTCGGGCGTCGCCCCGTAGCCGACGCCGAGCCAATCGACTTCGCTGGAGACCTCTTCTCGAACCTCGGTGAGCAGTCGAGAGCCGAGGCCGCGCGACCGGACGGCGTGGTGCGTCGCGATGCGGAGTACCCGATAGCCGACTGGCGATGCAGCGGTCTCGTCCCGAAGCTGGCTCGTCAACACGTCTGGAATCATGTTCCCGGCGACGCGCTGGCCTTCGTACATCTCGCGCCGTGTCGACTCCGAGAGCCCGCCCTCGCGAGCCAGCAGCGCGACGGAGACGACGTGGCCGTCGTGAAGCAACGCCCGGACGGAGAGGTTCGGCGCGTCGAGCAACCGCGCGAGGTCGTTCGGCTCTGTTCGGTAGTGCGCGAGCACGAGGAGGCCGAACACCTGCCGAAGCAGGTGCTCGTCGGCGAGCAGGTCGTCGGCGTCGAACCCGTGGTACTCGACCGATTCGGGCGTCGCGTCTTCGACGAGTTGGTCGACCGGCGGGCGGGCGTCGAGCAACAGTACCCGGAAGGCCCATATTTCGAGTAGGTCACCCGCAGCGTAGCGAATTGGGTCGGTGAGGGTCACGTCCGAAACCTCGAACTCGCTCTCGTCGAGTCGGTCGCGAAAGCGGACCGAGAAACCGCGGCCCGCGCCCTCGTAGCCGCGAACGGTCGTGAAGAAGCCGACGGCGGGTGCGTTGAGGAACGCCGAGAGACGGCGAACGGGGAACGCCGCCGCCTCGTCGACGAGCACGACGTCGGGGCTGTCGCCCTCGTCGGAGGCTCCGAGGCGTTCGACGGCGTCGACGGGAGGGACGAACCGAACTCGCCCGCCGGCCGTCGTCTCGATTCGGCGCTCGTCCCCGCCGTCGTCGACTCGGCATTCCATCGATTCGACGACGGCGGCGGCGCGGACGAACACCTCGCGGGCGCTCCGGAACGCCGGAGCGGTGACGAGCACGTGCTTTCCTTCTGCGGCGAGCGCACCTGCGGCGATACCCGCGGCGCTGGACTTTCCTCGACCTCTGTCGGCTTCGACGACGACGGCGTGGCCGGGGTCGCCGAGCGCTTCGAGCGTGTGGACGGCGTCGGCTTGGTCCGCGGTGAGACAGGCGTCGTACGCCGCTTCAGGGAGCCTTGCAGTCTCGGGGCGCGTCGGCGGGTCGTGCGGCCGCGCGGGCCACGGGTCGGTGAGGCCATCGCGTTCGATGCTCCCCGAATCGACGTCGACGATTGCGACCCCCGGATGCTCGTGGAGCGTCTCGACGAGTCGCGTTCGGAATCGCGTCCCCACGTCGTCGAGGCCGAACGGCGGCACGGCGAGGTGGTCGTCGAACCACTCGCGTCGGTCGGGCCACTCCGAGAGCGGCGGCGTCAGGAGGAGAAGGAGACCGCCGCCGTCGACGGCACCGACGACCTGTCCGAGCGCGTTCGGCGAGAACTTCTCGTGGGCGTCGAAGACGACGGCTTTGCGGGTTCGCCCGAGGAGGTTCGCGGCGTGGTTCGGCGCGTAACGCTCGAACCGGAAGCCTTCGCGCGAGGTGACGATGGTCACGTCGTCGTCGGCCACATTAGCGGCGTCGAGCGCGGTGTAGGCGGCGTCGATGCCGGCGTCGCGGTCGCCAGCGAACACGAGCAGTCGGCGTTCGTTCGCGCGCTCGGCCTCGGCGCGGAGGCGGTCGGCGAGGGCGGCCACGTCCATCGTCCGTACTGGTCGCTTGTGGGTAATGGCGATTTCGTCTGAACGGCGGTAGTTTAGACCCGTTCGCCACCCTCTCGATTCGTGTCAAACAGTTTGCTCACTCATTTCTGAAAACCGCCATGCGCAGGCGTACCACGCACTGTACGCTTTGAAAGCGCTTTTATGGGGTGCTACGTTACAGGAGTGTACAACCTGTTCGAGGTTGATGAAGCTCCACTCCATCAGGGACCGACCATCTGGTGTGGGGCGCGAGCCTACGAACAGGGAGGTGAACAACCAATGCCAGTTTACGTTGATTACGAAGTTCCGGCCGACCTCGCCGAGCGCGCTCTCGAAGCGCTCGAGGTCGCCCGAGACACCGGTACGGTAAAGAAGGGAACCAACGAGACGACCAAAGCCATCGAGCGCGGCAACGCCGACCTCGTCTACGTCGCCGAAGACGTCTCCCCCGAGGAGATCGTCATGCACCTGCCCGAACTCGCGGACGAGAAGGGCATCGCGTACATCTTCGTCGGGACGCAGGACGACATCGGCCACGCCGCCGGCCTCGAAGTCGGCAGCGCCGCCGCCGCCATCGTCGACGCCGGCGAGGCCGACGAGGACGTCGAAGACATCGCCTCGAAGGTCGAGGACCTGCAGTAAGCGACCATGAGCGCAGAAGAGAGTACCAACGACTCTACCTCGGCTGAGGTCATCGAGATCGTTGGCAAGACCGGGATGCACGGCGAGGCCATGCAGGTCAAATGCCGCATCCGCGAAGGCTCTAACCAGGGCCGCATCATCACGCGAAACGTGTTGGGTCCCGTCCGGGAGGGCGACGTGCTCCAACTCCGCGAGACCCAGCGTGACGCGGACTCCATCGGAGGTCAGTAAGCCAATGCCACAGAATCGAGACTGCGACTACTGCGGCGCCGACATCGAACCCGGCACGGGCACGATGTTCGTCCGCACCGACGGCACCGTCATCCACTACTGCTCCTCGAAGTGCGAGAAGAACGCCGACCTCGGCCGTGAATCTCGCGACCTCGAGTGGACCGAAGCGGGCGGCGCGGGCGGAGGCTCCAACCAGTGAGCCACCACGACGAGCGCACGTTCGTGATGGTCAAGCCCGACGGCGTCCAGCGCGGCCTCATCGGCGACATCGTCTCCCGATTCGAAGACCGCGGTCTGAAGCTTGTCGGCGCGAAGTTCATGCAGATCGACGAAGACCTCGCCCACGAACACTACGGCGAACACGAGGGCAAGCCGTTCTTCGACGGTCTCGTCGACTTCATCACCTCTGGCCCCGTCTTCGCGATGGTCTGGCAGGGCGCGGACGCGACCCGTCAGGTCCGCCGCATGATGGGCGAGACCGACCCCGCCGACTCCACGCCGGGCACCATCCGCGGTGACTTCGGCCTCGACCTCGGCCGGAACGTCATCCACGGCTCCGACCACGAGGACGAGGGCGCGAACGAACGCGAAATCGGCCTGTTCTTCGACGACGACGAACTGCTCGACTACGAGCGCGTCGACGAACAGTGGCTCTACGAAGACGAAGATCACTAGGCCGCTAACTCTCGCGTTTTCTCGCGTTTTCTCGCTCTCCAGTCGCCGAGCGACCGCTGTTCGCTCTCCGCTCCTCTTCCGTCGCATTCGTGGAACGCTCGCGAATCCGAGAGAGTTCAATCGCGGCGCGCAAAGCGATATGCGCCCGGCCGTCGTCTCTCGGTACGAGTACGCGGCGGCCCCGCTCCGTCGCCGGAAGGTCACCATGGTCGATATCTCACAACTGTTCGTCCTCTTCGCGATACTGCTGACCGTCGTCGTCGTCGGATACGTCTTCGTCGCACTGACAGGGGCATTGCTTCTCGCCCGAATCGCGAGCGCGCTCACCGCGAAAACGGCGACGGTGTTCCCCGACGACCGAAGCCTCGTCGACGTCGAACGACACCTCGAAGCGCTCGCGCTCGAACGTCACGTCGACACCGGCGTCGTCCGCGCCGTCGACCCCGAACGACGCCGACCCGGACGCGGCCCGGCGGCGTACGCCAGAGATCCCGTCGACGGCGTTCGCGTCGACGTGGCGATTCCGACGCCCGCCCACCCTGTCGTCAGCGAGTGGTTCCCGCTCCCGGAGCGACTCGACGGACGTTCGCGCCTCGAAGCCGTCCTTCGGCGGTACGACGTTCCGCCGGGGAACCTCTCGGAACTGCTCGGCACGGAGGTGCCGGTCCGAAGGGCGACGAGCGGCGAGTGGGTCGTCGACTGGGGGCCGACGCCCTCGGAAGTCGTCGCGCGGGCGCTCATCCGCGACGGCGTCCGTTGGGCCGTCATCCGACGTAAACGTCGACGCCAGCGAGAATCGAACCGCTGAGCGTCAGTAACCGGACGACCGGGCTCTGACGCCGCTCCGCGTGGACGACGGCGACGACTACGACTCCAGCGGTCGCTCGGTGCCCCGGACGCTGTCGACGACGACGTCGCCGTCCTCGCGCTCGGCGAGCCAGAACAGTTTGTAGGCGTCGTCGACGCGGTCGAACTCGATGTCGGGCGCGCGGCTGAGCGAGAACTTCCGGAGCGTCCACTTGAACGCGGCCTCGCGCGCCTTCTCGTCGCAGTCGTCCGGAGAGAGCTCCGAAGGGAGCACGAGAACGTCGGCCACCGTCCGCGTCTCCACCTCGGGGAACTCGTCGGCGCGTAGCGCCACGCGACGCGACCGGTCGACGCTTGCGGTCACCGTCGCGATTCGGTCACCGAGGAACGGACGCGTCATCGTGACGCGCGCCTCGTAGACGCGGTAGGGGTACGCGACGACGCCGACGCGGCCCTCGGACTCGACCGATTCCCGTGCGACCGCCGGTGCGACGACCGGCAGCTCGACGCGTTCGTGTCGACCGTCGATGCGCTCGTCACGTCGTCTCACAGCTCCGTCTCCTCCATCGACGGCGTCGTCCGGAGCGGGCGCGGCGTCGACCATCTCACTCCCCCGTCCGCTCGTCCGCCGCGCCGTCGCGCCAGTAGCCCGAGGCGGCGACGTGCGCGCGGATGTTGTCGGCCTCGGTGACGGCTTTCGGCCGGTCGCGACCGCCGTCGGTCACGTAGTCGGGCGTCCCGCCGCGCTGGCGGTCGGAGACGACCGCCGACAGCGGCTTCTCGAACACGTCGAAGTCGTCGTCGACGCCCTCGGGCGGCCGGGTGAGAAGCGAGACGACGATCAGCGTGAGCACCGAGAGGACGAACGCCGGGAACAGTCCGTAGACGCCGACGAGTCCCGAGAGGAACGGCGACGCCTCGGCGGACGGCATCGCGTTCATCATCCCGAGGATGGTCTCCAGTTGCGTCCAGCCGATCATCGTCACCGCGCCGACGACCATGCTGGCGACGGAGCCCTCGGCGGTGACGCGCTTCCACCAGAGCGCGGCGATGACCGTCGGTCCGATTGCCGCGCCCAACCCGCCCCACGCGTAGTCGAGCACGAGCGTGTAGATGGGCGTGCCGGAGGCGGCGAACGCGAAGGCGACGCTCGCGCCGCCGAGGACGAACGTGACGATGCGGGAGTACCGAACGAGCTGCTCCTCGGTGGCGTCCTCGTTGAAGAAGCCGTGGTAGACGTCCTCGACGACGGCGCTGGTCGCGACGAGCAACTGAGAGTCGGCGCTCGACATCATCGCCGCGAGCGCGGCCGCGAGGACGATGCCGGCGACGACGCCCGGCAGCAGTTCGAGCGTCAGCCGCGGCATCGCGTTGTCGATGTCGGTGACGCCGCCCTGTCCGAAGACGGCGAGCGCGTAGAGACCGACCAGCGCCGCGCCGATGTACGCGACGAACATGAACAGCTGCGCGACGAGCGCCGCGGTTCGGATGTTCTTCACGCGGTCGATGCCCATGAACCGCACCATAATGTGCGGGTTCCCGGGGACGCCCAGCCCGATGGCGGCGTAGCTGATGATGCCGAACAGCGCCGCCCAGCCGGTCATCCCGGCGGTGATACTCGTGAACGACGAGCCCGCGGTCGCGGCAACCTCCTCGAACGGGAGTCCGTAGTTGGCGAACGCGACGACCGGGAGGATGATGAACGCGATGAGGATGATAGCCCCCTGGAAGTAGTCGGACCACGCGACGGCGAAGTAGCCGCCGAGGAACGTGTAGCCGATGACGATGACGCCGCCGACGAGGATGCCGACGACGGTGTCGACGCCGGTGAGCACCTCCAGAAGCGTCCCGGCGGCGACGATCTGCGCGCCGACGTAGCCGCCCTCGAACAGCATGAGGACGACCGAGGAGACGCCCTTGACCATCCCGGTGTCGTCGCCGAGCCGATACTCGAAGAACGTCGGTAGCGTGACCGCCCGGACGATTTCGGTGTACTTGCGGAGTCGCTTCGCGATGCCGGCCCACGCGAACAGGTCGGCCGGAATCATCCCCAGCCCGTTGAGAAACGCCATGATACCGGTCGAGTACGCGTCGCCGGGGACGCCGAGCGTGAGCCACCCGCTCATCTCGGAGGCACGCTCGGAAAAGCCCGTGACGACGGGGCCGATGCGGCGGCCGCCGATGACGTAGTCGCCGACGGTGTCCATGAATCGGGAGGTGTAGAGGCCGATGCCGATCAGTATCAGCAGGTACGCCGCGAAGGTGACGAGCACCCACGTGCCCGCCGTTCCGGCGATACCGTCGGCCTGCAGGACGGCCGTGACGCCGTCGGGGTTCGGGAGCGCCGCCGCGAGGACATCAGCTTGCACGGTTGCCCTCCGACTCGTACCGTTCGCGGAGCCGTCGCTCGCGACGCCCTTCGAGGACGTAGTAACCGATCAACATCACGAAGAACACGACGAACGGCCCGACCAATCCAATCCAGTCGAGTGTGCTCATTGCTGACATACGTGGTGTGTTGTCCGACGAGGGTCAAAAATTTACGTGTCGGTCGTGCCGTCGCCGTCAGGGGGCCGACCCGCCGCGTCCGCCTCACTCCGACACGCTCTTGCGACGGCCGGACGCCGACTCGACATGGACGACCGCCTCGCCGCCAACCGCGACTACTGGGACGAACTGGCCGCCCTCCACCCGAAAACGGAGTTCTACGACGTGCAGAACTTTCTCGGCGGTGAGTCGACGCTCATGGACCTCGAACGCGACGAACTCGGCGACGTGCGCGGCGAGCGTCTGCTCCACCTCCAGTGTCATTTCGGACTCGACACGCTCTCGTGGGCGCGCGAAGGTGCGCAGGCAACCGGCGTCGACTTCTCGCAGACGGCGGTCGAGACCGCCCGCGAACTGCGCGACGAGGTCGGCATCGACCCCGAACGCGCTCGGTTCGTCGAGAGCGACGTGTACGAGTTGGACCTCGACGAGCGGTTCGACACCGTGTTTACTTCCTACGGCGTACTCGCGTGGTTGTCGGATCTCGACGGTTGGGCGTCGGTGATCGACCGTCACCTGAGACCGGGCGGGCGGTTCTACGTCGCCGAGATTCACCCCTTCGGCGCGGTGTTCGGCGACGTGGTTCGCGCCGAGGTCGGCGAGGCGGACGGCGACCCCGCCGAGTACGCGGGCACGTTCGCGTGGCCCTACGATAGCGACGGGGCGCTGTCGGTCCCCGTCGAGGAGGGTTCGTACGCCGGCGACATCGACACTAACGTCGAGACGGTCAACGAGTGGTCGCACGGACTCGGCGGCATCGTCACCGCGCTCTCCGAAGTCGGACTTCGGATCGAGTATCTCCACGAGTTCGAGAGAGCCTGCTATCAGCAGTACCCCTCGATGGTCGAAGGCGACGACGGCTGGTGGCGGTTCGAAGACGGCGCCCCCGACGTACCGTTGACGTTCTCGGTGCTGGCGACGAAACCGACGTAGGCGACAGGTGGCTCCCGTCGCCACGACGAACGTTTTTGCCGCTGCTCGTGGCACCCATCCTGCATGACACTCAGCGCACGCACCCGACTCTCGGGGACGATCGAGTATCTCGAAATCGGCGAGAACACCGCGGAAGTAGAACTCGAACTCGAGGACGGACAGACTGTGACGTCGGTCATCACCGCGAACTCGGCGGAACGCCTCGACCTCTCGGAGGGTGACGCCGTCGACGCCGTCGTGAAGGCGACGGACGTGATGGTAGACGGTTAGCGGCGGTCCGAGGCCGTCGGGGCTACTGACGTGTCGCGCCGGCGTGGCGGCCGCGAAGCACGAGACGGTTCTCCCAGTCGTACTCCAGAATCCCCGCGTCGGAGAGCGCCGGGAGGTGAACGTGGTGCAGCGAGATGGCGACCTGCTTTCGGCGCTCGGGGTCGTTGGACACGACGAGGGCCTCGTCCGCCTCTCGGCGGCAGACCGCCGCCGCGAGCGCCTCCAGTCCGACCCGCTCGGCGTCGAACGTGACGAGGCACTCGACGACGAGCCACCGTCGGCCGGACGTGGACCGATCGGAGGCTCGGCCGTCCGGCCCCACGGTCGTGTCTTCGGCGGCGAGTCGACGAGGTCGTTCCGCCGATTCTCGCTCCCAGTCGTGTGACGACGCTTCTGTGGTGTTCGTCGTCTCCGCGCCGGTCGTGTTCGAGACTGCTTCGGCATCGGCGGACGCCGAGGCCGTCTCCGTGTCGATCCGCTCCGGTTCTGCCTCGACGTCCGTCCGGAACATCTCCCACGGTCGGTTAAGTCGCACGTCGTGGACACCGAGTACGAGTCCGGCGACCGCACCGACGGCCGCGACGCTCGTGAGCAGGAACAGCGGCTCCATCGCTCGGTCACCCTCCAGAAACTCGTGGAGGAGGACCCACGCCGTGACCGCCGTGAAGAGGACGACCCCGACGAAACACCACCGGGCGACGCGCCAGAGCTCGTCGCTGTCGTACTCGCCGACGGCGAGTCGGTATCCCGCGTACACCTGCACTACCGGGAAGACCGTGACGAAGCCGAGTTCGACGACCAGATTCACCAGCGGCTGCTGGTCGACGAGAAGATAGGCGACGCCTGCGAGACCGAGCGCGGCGCCGACGGCTGCGACGAAGACGCCGCCCGCTCGTGCGGTCACGAGTTCGGCCACCGTCTCCTTGGGGCTAGCGTAAGGGAGCATGTCGAACACTCTCGGTTCGACGACGGTTAATACTAGCGTTAGAGGCGATGAATAATATACGTTATTCTTTCTGTATTTCGTCGAAATATTTGGGGGAGGCTCGCTCTCGACTGCGCCGCCCACAGTAGATTAGTCCGCCGTCGGCACCGGCGCGTCGAGGTCGATTTCGCCCGCGTCAAGTTCCGCTTCGACCTCGCGGGCGGCCGTGACCATGTTCTCCATCTTGCCGTAGGCGACTTCCCGTGGCAGGAGTTTGAGACCGCAGTCCGGCGAGATAGTGAGCTTCTCCGGCGGGACGACCTTCAGCCCCTGCTTGATGTTCTCCTTGATCTCTTCGACCGGTTCGACGTCGGCGGTGTGAGCGTCGACGACGCCGAGTGCGAGGTCCGGTTCGAAGTCGGGTTCGGTGAACACCTCTATCTGCTCGTAACCGCCGTTGCAGAGTTCGACGTCGAACTCGTCGATGGGGAACTCGTTGAGTTCGGGGTAGATACGCGAGTAGTCGCCGTAGCAGACGTGCAGGCCGATGCGGACCTCCTCGGGGATGCCGTCGGCGATGCGTTCGAGACACTCGCCGACGATGGCGTGGTCGTCGGGCGTCGTCGCCAGCGCGGGTTCGTCGATCTGGACGTAGCGCGCGCCCGCCTCGACCAGTTTCTCGATTTCGAGATTCACGAGGTCAGCGAGGTCGTAGGCGAGTTCCTCCTCGCTGTCGTACGCCTCGTTGAACGACCAGTTCGCCAGCGTGTACGGCCCCGTGATGGGGACTTTGACCGGCCGGGAGGCGACGTCGCGGGTGAACTCGAACTCGTCGACCAGCCACGGTTCGTCGTACTCGACCTCGTCTGCGACGCTCGGTTTGTCGAAGTAGTTGTGTCCCCACACCTTCACGGGGCCGTTGAACTCGTAGCCGTCGATGCGGTGCGCGAAGAACTCGACCATCTCGTTTCTGCGCATCTCGCCGTCGACGACGGTGTCGAGTCCGGCGCGCTCGTGTTCGTGGGTGATGACCTCCGAGGCGTCGTCGTACGCCTCCGCGAGGTTGTCGGCGTCGAAGCGCGCCTCCCCGTCCTCGGCGAGTTCCTTCGCGCGGTTGAGCCACTTCGGCTTGGGGTAGCTGCCGACCACCGTCGTCAGGAGGAAGTGGTCGTTCTCGTGATTCTCCGGGCGGAACTGCGCTCTGTTGTCGGCGTCTCGGCTCATGCTTGCACCTCCGTCTCCTCGCCGCGAGCGAGGGCGACGCCCTCGGCCACGGCGGCGAGTTTCTCTCGATACTTGTTCACGGGCAGGTAGAACAGTTCGGTGTTGCTCGTCGCGTAGACGGTGTCGAACTCCTGTGCGGGAATCTGCTCCTGTACCCACTCGATTCGGTCGCGGACGGTTTCGGGCGACTCGACGAGCGTGTTCTGCCCGTCGACGAGGCCCAACGCGACGCTGTTCTTCGTGCCGTACTCGTTGACGTTGTACAGCGTCTGCGAGCGGTCGCCCGCCACTACGTCGAAACCGATAGCCTCCACGTCGGCGTCCATCAGGTGGGCGTACACCTTCTCTTCGAGCGCGCCCCAGTAGCTGTGGACGACCACGTCGGCGTCGGTCGCCGCGGCGACGGTGTCGATTGCCTCGCTCGCCCGCGCGTCGAGGTCGTCGCCGGGTGCGTTCTCGACGAGTGACGGTTCGAGGAGGAACAGCGTCTCGTGCTCGGGGAACGCCTCGACCTCACCGGCGAGGAACTCGCCCACGGCGTCCAAAAATTCGCCCTCGTCGCCGTAGTACTCGTCCGAAGCGAGGTCGGAAAGCGAGTACGGCCCGGGCAACACGGCCTGCAGCGAGTCGTCGCCGCCGAGCAGTTCCTTCGTCGTCTCTAACTCCGCCGCCACGTCGCCGGAGAAGCCGAGTTCGCCGACGACCTGCGGGTCGCGGTAGAAGTTGTTGTTGTCGTAGTAGCGGACGATACCGCCGGTGTCGACGTTGTCGTGGACTGTCAGCGGGTGCGCGAGGTTGTCGTCCCAGCGGAGCTGTCCCTCGACGATTCGATCGAGATTCGCCCCCTGCTGGTCGGCGACGACCTCTTCGCGCGCCTGGTCGTACGCGTCGACGATGTCGGGACCCTCGTCGCCGCTGACGAGGTCGCCTTTCTGGTGGCCTTTCAACTCCGAGAGCCGCTGTTTCGCCCAGTCGGGCAACGGATACAGCCCCGGCGTCGTGGCTACGAGTTCGGTCATCACTCGTGGCTAAGAAATGCCGACGCTTAATATTTGCTAATGAAGAAAATGTCTGCTAGTTATTCCTTCGGGGGGTCGGAGACGGATCCGTCGGCGAGGCGAAGAATCGACAGCGTCTCGAACGGGTACGACTCCTCGGCGACGACGTCGACCTCGAACCCGCGGTCCTCCGCCCGCCGGACGACCTCGTCGTAGCCCGACAGACTACTGACCAGGAGAAGCGCCTGCCCGCCCGACGCGAGTATCCGACCGACACCGTCGACGAAGGGGTCGATGAGCTTTCGACCGGACTCGCCGCCCGACAGCGCCACCTCCATCCAGTCGCCCCACTCGTTGTCGGGGTCCGTGGGGAGGTAGGGGGGATTGAACAGTACTGTGTCGAACGCGCCGTCGGCGAACGGCGAGAAGAGGTCCGCGCGGACGACGTCGAACCCCGTCTCGCCCGCCGCTCGCTTCCTCGCCTGTCGGCACGCGTGGGGGTTGAGGTCGGAGGCGACGACGTCGGCGTCGGTCTCTTCGGCGACTTTCGCGGCGACCCATCCCGAACCAGTACCGACTTCGAGCGTCCGCCCGCGGGCGTGTTCGACCGCGGCTTTCGCGAGGAGACCGGAGTCCTCGGCCGGTTGGTAGACGTGCGTCTCGACGCCGCGTCGGTCGGCCAGCGAGTCGCGGGTCGCCGTCTCCGGGTCGCCCGTCTCGTGGTCGCTCATCGGCTCTCTCCCTGGCCGTTCTCCCGTTGTCCACCGCTCTCGCCCCCGTCCGTGCTGGCGTTCGCTCGCACCGACTGCGACTCGCCGGCGAGTTCGAAGCCGCCTACCGGTCCCCGTCCCATCAGTTCACGTACCGGGAACGGGATGTTGATGTCTTCGTGTTCGTACGCGGATTTCACCGCCGAGATGACCGCCGTTCGGGCGCGCCACTTGCGACGCGCGCTAGGGTTGTCTATCCAGACGCGGACGCCGAGAACGACCGCCGAGTCGCCCAACTCCTTGAGAACGACCTGCGGCGACGGCACCGACAGAATCTCGTCGAGGTCGCTGACGGCGTCGTGCGCCACCTCGGCAGCGTAGTCGGCGTCGGCGTCGTAGTCGACACCGACGTCGACTTCGATGCGGAGTCGTCCCTTCCGGGTGCGGTTGACGATGGGTTTCGCGCTGACCTCGTCGTTGGGAATCATCACGTACTCGCCTTCGAACGTCTGCAGGCGCGTCGTGACGATGGAGATGTCCGTGACGACGCCCTCGTTGTCGCCGATTTCGACCCAGTCGCCGATCTCGAACGGCCGCGAGAACATCAGGACGAACCCGGCGAGCACCGATCCGAGCGTCTGCCGGGCCGCCATACCGACGACGATCCCGAGGAACCCGGCACCGACAAGCAGGTTGCCGACGTTCTCGGTGAGCAGCCCGATGACGACGAGTCCCACGAGCGAGTAGATACTGACTTGTGTCAGTCGATAGAGGATCTCGCGCTGGTGTTCGCTGATATCACTCGACCCCGCGAACCGTTGGATGAGGCGACCGATGAATCCGGTGAGCGCGTACGCCGCGCCGATGAGGATGAACGCGAGCGCGACTTTCGGAATCTGGGTGGTGAGGTCGAGGTCGCCGTACGCGTTGTTCAACTCATTCGTCAGTCCCCACGTCCCGATGAGGATGACGATGCCAACTGTCGAGACGAAGGCGATGACACCCGAAACCAACAACTCGGAGACGTCCCATCCGCGGTTGGCGGCCCACTGGTGGGCACCGCGTCTGAACGCGAGCAGCGCCGCGGAGATGACGACGGTGACGAGTATCTGCGCCTCCGGGAACGGTTCGGCGTTCGTCAACCACGGAATGAGCCCCTGCCAACCGGGTTCGCTCGCCTGCAGGGCCCAGGCGCTATCCATCGCCACCTCCGCCGTGCTCTGTCGCGATGGCGGCGAGTTCGGCGAACTCTTTCGGGGTTACTTTCCCGGCGCGTTTTCGCAGTAACTCCTCGGGCGCGGCGTCGACGACGGCGTCTGGGTCGGCCAGTCCCGAGATGTGGGCCGTGTTCCGAATGCCGTTTCTGACCGTTTTCCGACGTTGGGTGAAGATGGCCTTCACGAAGTCGAGGAAGAACCGCTCGTCGTCGACCTCGTAGTCGGGGTCGCGCGGAGTCAGGCGGACGACGGCGCTGTCGACGGCCGGCGGCGGCGAGAAGGCCGTCGGTGGGACGGGTTCGACTAACTCCGCGTCGGCGTAGTGTTGGGTGCTCACCGAGAGGCGGCCGTACTCGGAGGCGCCGGGTTCGGCGACCATCCGGTCGGCGAACTCCTTCTGAAACATCAGCACCATCGGCCGTTTTCTCGGGAGAAGCCGGAACGCGATCTCGCTCGACACCCCGTACGGGAGGTTCGCTACACAGGCGGTGAACTCGGGCAGTTCGACCTCCAGAGCGTCGCCCTCGACGACAGTAAGCTCGCCCGCTTCGATCGCTTCGCGGAACTCCCGTTCGAGAAAGGCCGCGAACGTCGGGTCGCGCTCGACGACGGTCACGCGGTCGGCGACGCCCAGCAGTCGGTCGGTCAGCGCGCCGGGGCCGCCGCCGATTTCGAGGACGTGGCTCGTGTCGGTTCCGTCGGGGAGGTAGCCGGGGATGCGGTCGAGCACGCGGTCGTCGACCAGAAAGTGTTGGTCGTGGTCGGGGTCGCCGCGGACGCCCGCCCGCCGAATCAGCGCGTCCGGGTTGCGTCGCTGCGAACTGTGGGACTCTCCGTCCGACCCAGTCATTGAACAGGTTTCACGCCGGACGTGGGTAAAGTTCCCGTTCGCGGTCGTCGTCGGAGCAGGCACCGTCGCCGAGATGGTGGGAACGCGGCGCGACTCCCGTCAGTCGGCCGAGCGCTGGACGAACGCCTTGTACTTGAGGTCCTCGTCGCGGAGTTCCTCGATGATGCGTTCTGTGAGCACCTCTTTGGGCCTGTGGAGCCCGGAGACGCGCTCTTCGAGGTCCTCGAAGCTCTCGAACGGTTCCCGTTTTCGCTGTTCGAGGATGTTGTTTCGGAGCGTCTTGCCGATGCCGGGCAACAGGTCCAACTGATGGAGACGGATCGTGATGGGTTGAGCGTCGTTGTAGAACGCGACGAAGCGCTCCTCGTCGGCGTCGATGATGTCGGCGACGGCGTACTTCAGTTCGTTGACCGCGCTGTTCGAGAGGTCTCCGTAGTCGACCGTTCGGATGCGCTGGATGTGTTCTCGCGCCGAGTTCGGTTCGATTGCGATGCGGTCGCCGATACTCACGTCGGCACCGTCGTCGAACGTCAGTTCGACGAGCCGGAACCGCCCCTCGCCGAGCGCGTAAGCTATCGGCTGTTTCTGGTATCGGGGCCGGTCGTCGTCCGACCTCCCGTATGGGAGATAGTCGAGGACGGCTGCGTACTGCGGTTGACTCTCCGCCTCGTCGTCACCGCGTTCTGAACCAGCCATAACCATCGTGTACGGCGACGGGGTATTTAAAAATAGGCCGGACTACGCGTACTTGGCGACGACGTCGAGAATCCCGTCGAGTTCGTCGCCGGAGAGCGCGTAGCGCTGCTGTGCGTAGACGGCGCGGAGTTCGTTGCGGTCCTGCGGGAGGAGGTCGGCGATCTTGTACGCGGTCTGTTCGTCGACCTTCTCCAGTTCGAGTAGCTCTTCGACGAGTTCGCGCGACTCCTCCGGGTCGAGAACCGCAAAGCGATTGACGTGCTCGATGGAGCGCGCCAACTCGTAGCGAAGCTCGCGCTCTTCGTCGGCCGCGCGCTCGGCTTCGACCTCTTGGAGTAGTGGCTTTACCTCCGAGATGGTGAGGTACTCCTCGTCGAGCTTCTCTTTGAATATCGTCATCCTACTTCTGCGCGCGGAGATGCGCCGGACGCGTGATGACCGTCTTGGCCTTGCCACCGTCGTTGATTTCGACCTTGAAGGCGCGGCCCTGTTTACCCAGGACCTCGCCCGTGTGGCCGTTAAAGCGCGGGTGGAAGCGACCTTTGCGGACGCTCGGATCGATGTTGAGGTGGACTTTCTGTCCGGCCTCGAACTCCTGAATCGCGCGCTGCGGCGGGGAGGTGCCGCGCTCTCGCGGGTGATTCGTCAGTTTGCCTCTCGTGCTGCCCTTGAGTGGACCGTTCGAACTCGGCATGGTCGTGAAGTGGGTTACTCACGGTCGGATTATAAAAGACACGTTCCCGCGCCGCGGAAGAGTAAGAGTAACACGCTCGTGCGAACAGGACTCCCTATGGACGACCGTTCGGACCCACGAATCGAGACGCGCGCCATCCACGACGGACAGGAGCCGGACCCCGAGACAGGGGCGTTGATGACGCCGATCTACGCCAACTCCACCTACGAACAGGACGCGCCGGGCGAGCACCGCGGCTACGAGTACTCGCGGACGGGGAACCCGACCCGGACGGCCGTAGAAGAGAACCTCGCCAGCCTCGAAGGCGGCGCGTACGGACGTTGCTTCTCCTCGGGGATGGGCTCGATAAACACCGTGATGAACCTGCTCGAATCCGGCGACCACGTCGTCACCGGCGACGACGTTTACGGCGGCACCCACCGCCTCTTCACGCAGGTGTACGAGCAGTACGACGTCGAGTTCGACTTCGTCGACACCACCGACCACGACGCCGTCGCCGACGCGATGCGCCCGGAGACGACGCTGCTGTGGGTCGAGACGCCGACGAACCCGCTCATGCGTGTCAACGACATCGCAGCGCTCGCCGACATCGCTCACGACAACGACGCGCTCTGCGCCGTCGACAACACCTTCGCGACGCCGTATCTTCAGCGCCCGCTCGAGCACGGCGCAGATATCGTCAGCCACTCGCTGACGAAGTATCTCGGCGGCCACTCAGACGTGGTTGGCGGTGCGCTCGTCACCGACGACGAGGAGTTAGACGAACAGTTCGGCTTCTACCAGAACAGCGTCGGCGCGACGCCGGGTCCGTTCGACTGCTTCCTCGTCCTCCGCGGGACGAAGACGCTGCCCGTCCGGATGGACCGCCACTGCGACAACGCCCGCGAGCTCGCGCGGTGGCTCGACGACCACGAGGCGGTCGACGGCGTCTACTACCCTGGACTCGACTCGCACCCGCAGCACGACGTCGCTGCCGCGCAGATGGACGATTTCGGCGGGATGCTCAGCTTCGAGTTCGACGGCACGCTCGACCAAGCCAGCGCCGTCGTCTCGAACACCGAGGTGTTCACGCTCGCCGAGAGCCTCGGCGGCGTCGAGAGCCTCATCGAACAGCCAGCGCCGATGACCCACGCCGCGATTCCGCGCGAGCAACGTGTCGCTGCTGGCCTCACGGACAGCCTCATCCGCGTCAGCGTCGGCATCGAACACGTCGACGATCAGAAGGCGGACCTCCAGCAGGCGTTCGACGCGGCGCTCGACTGACGCAATCCGCTGACGGCTGTGAGAGGGTCCGAAACGTCGAGAGACGCCCCTTCACCGTCGATATCGTTCTGTACTGTGAGTACGTATTCCGATGCGATATGTTCCGTGTTAACTTATGCCACGCGGCTCGTACTCTCCTCTATGGCACAAGGGACGACATCACTCACGGACTCGCTGACGACTGACATCGAGGTACGAGCGGAACTGACGGTAGCCACTACAGGCGGCGCCCACGCCAGGTGGGATTCGAGCGTCAAAGCCGAGATGTTCGGGTTCGGCGTCGTCATCGGGCTGCTCCTCGGTTCGATGCTCGGTCTCGCCTTGGCGACGTTGTTCCCGGCATTCGGCGGACAGTCGCTGATTTTCGGTATCGGCGTCGGAGGGGGCTTCGGCGTCCTCGTTGGAACCGCGCTGAAGGAGTACGGCGAACGCGATGCGACTGGGGGGACGTAGTCACTCGACGCTCGCTGCCGACATCCATTAGTAGTGGACGACTCCCGGGCAAACACTACTTTTCGGCCTAAGCGAAACCCAAACTCTCGTTGGCGAACAGACGGCACAGCGATTCCCACGACTCACGGAGCGGCGCGCCGTACACCCGCTCAACCGACTCCGTGACGACTCGTCAACGCATACGGGAATCTGGTCCCGTCTTCGCTGATAAACACTCGTCGCGGTAACGGTAGCGGTCGCTCGTAGCGGTACTGTTGGCGGACAAGGAGTCGTACCGCGAGCGAGGCCGTCAGGCCGAGCGAGCGGCCTTTTTGGTCCAGATTTTTTGCAAGCGGGGATGCGCTCCGCGCACCCCCCGCAGTAAAAAAAGTGGGTCTTAGATGCGACCGACGTTCTCGACGGCGACGCTCTCGACGCCGTCGACGTTCGTGAACGCCTCCTCGATGGCCTCAGTGCCGCCGGCGTCATCGGGGACGATGACCGTCGGCAGGAGGGCGACGAGACCGAACGCGACCTCGTCGCGCTCGAAGCCGTTGATCTTCCCGCCCTCGGGCAGCGCGTCTTCGAGACGCTCCTGCAGTTCGTCGAGATCGATCTCGGGGCTCTGCGGCATCACCTTCATCTTGGCGGCTACTTTCCCCATGATTACGGCCCCATGAACCCGCAGTCCGGGCACTCGTAGAGGTTGCTCTGTTTGCGGCACTTCGCACACCGGTAGATGGTCAGCCCGCAGTCCGGGCATTTGAACGACGCCGCGCTCATCCCGGCGATGTTGATGCCGCAGGAGACGCACTGTCGCTCCTGCCGCTGTTCCGACTGGCTCATACCCAGACAAACCCGGCGACGACTTTTAATCGTTGTCTTTCAGTCCCGTCTCGTCGCTCGACGGAGGCCGCCGGACGGCGTGTGAACGCGACTCAGACGCCCAGAATCAACGGTCCGACCAACACTCCCATCAGGTGGACGCGCCGAGTTCGCAGGCGCACCGGAACGAGTCCCACGAGCGACGCGACGAGGAAGACGCCGACGCCGACGAAACCCGCGAACAGCCACGAGAGGACGACCAAGAGAGCGAGTATCGTCGCCGAGACGACTGCGTAGTTCGCCCGTCCGACCACGCGGAGATACTCGTCGCCGACCACGACCACGAGGACGAATCCGACGAACGCGGCGACGGTGGTCGTCGCCAGCAACGCGGGCAGCGCACCCACACCGGCACCACCGCCGCCGTCTTCGAGCGCGACCATCACGCCGGTCCGCGGCGTCCCGAGCGTGACGAGCGCGAACAAGGCGAAGACGGTGTTAGACGTGTTGGCTCCGCTCGACGCGACCAGAAATTCGCGGGTCCCCTCCCCGTCGATATCCGGAACGAGCGGCAGCGAGAGCACCGACGCGACGGCCGCGGAGACTCCCGGCAGGTAACCGACGAACGCGCCAGCGAGCGACCCGGCTCCGGCGCTCCAGCCGACTTCGCGGCCAGTGAGCGCGAGCGTCGCGTCGTCCTGCGGCGGGACGCCCGCACCGTCGAACGCGTCGAGCAGCACCGGCGCGCCGAACAGCCCCGAGAACAGCGGCGCGAGCATGCCGCCGAGCGCCAACGGTGCGTCGGGGTCCAAATCGAGCGTCGAGACGCCGAGGAGAGTGGAGAGTGCGAAGCAAAGCGCCCCCGCGAGCGCCGAGCGCCGCGACGACTCGGTGACGAGCAGCAACAGTACGACGACCACGAGAACGACCGGGAGGTGTGTTCGGACCGTCGGATACGCTTCGGTCATCAGCCACGTCACCGGTAACGCAAGCGGAACCGCCAGCGCGACGGCTAACACACTCCCGAGCGCGGAGAGTCTGAGCGCCTCCCGGCCCCGTCCGGCGACGACGAGTCGATGCCCGGGTAACGCCGTCGCCGCCATCGCCGGGTCCGGAACGCCGAGTGCGAGCGCCGGCACCACGTCGAGAAACGTGTGGACGACGCCCGCGGCGAGAATCGCGGCACCGACGGCGGTCTGCGACCCCGGAAGCGACGGACCGAGGGCGGCGAGAAGCAAGGCGAAATTGTTGGCGTGGATACCCGGCACGAGTCCGCTCACGGTGCCGAGGCAGACGCCACAGGCGACGAACAGCAGTAGCTCCGCCGTCGGCGCGAGCGCGAACGTCGGCCGAACCGAGAGCGTGAGTCCGAACGCGAGCGGGTCCATCCCGGCGAGTTGGGCGCGTCTTCGGAGTTAAACTGTCGCACCGTATCGGGCGGTGAATACGGAGTGTGCGCGACGGTGCGGTCGCTCGCCGGTCGGGTTCAAAAAACGCGGGATGTAGTCGTCGAAACGAGGCGGCGAAGTCGGCTGACGCGTCCGGTTTAACCGAACAGGTTGCCGAGACCCTCGCCGGAGGCCTCTTCGTCTTCCTCGTCTTCTTCGGCTTCGGCTTCGCCTTCGGCTTCCTCGGCCTCGTCCTCGTCGACGGTGTCGAGCTCTTCGCTATCGGCGGAACCACCGGCGGGTGCGGCGGCGGGTGCCGCAGCGGCCGTCTCGATGGCGTCCTCGATGTCGACGTCCTCCAGCGCGGCGACGAGCGCCTTGACGCGGGATTCCTCGACGTCGACACCAGCGGCTTCGAGCACCGCGGTGACGTTGTCCTCGTTGATTTCTTCGTCCGTTTCGTTCAGGATGAGAGCTGCGTAAACGTATTCCATTGTTGTTGTCTCCGTTAGTGGTGATTATCCGAACATCGCGCCGAGCGCGTCGCCGCCGTCGTCGTCTTCGTCGTCGTCGTCGGCGTCTTCCTCGGCCGCCTGTTCGGCGTCTGCGTCTTCTTCGTCAGTCGATTCCTCGGGCTCCTCGGCGGGCGCCGCGGGCGCTTCCACGCCGCGCAGTTCCTCCGGGAGCGCCTCCTCGTCGTCGATCTGCGCCGCGAGCGAGCGGAGCTGCGCGTCCGCCTTCGCCACGAGGTCCGGCACGAGGTCCGGTTCGGCGATGGCGGCGCTGATACCGACGGCCTTCGCCTCGCTCGTCGCCTTCGCGATGAGCAGCGGCGCGGTCTGCGTCGTCGGGTAAACGGCGTTGACCGAGAGGTTCGTCGCCGCCGAGACGGCGGACTGGATGTCCGCGCGGTACTCGTCGACGTCGATGTCGAGGTCCTCGGGGTCGAACAGCGTGCCCTCGGAGTAGACGGCACGCAGGTCGAGTCCCACCTCTTTCGGCTCGATGCCGAGTTCGCTCAGGACGTTCGCGAGGTCGGTGCTGACCTCCTCGCCGGCTTCGAGGACCGTCGAGTCCTCGGTCACCTTGATGGAGCCGTCCATGATGCGCGCTTGCGCGCCCACCTGCTGGAGTTCGCCGACGAACGGACCCGGGTCGACACCGGTGTCACCCTCGGGGATGACGATGTCGTTGGGCGCGATTTCGCCCGCGTTGATGGGGGCGGGCGTCTTCGACGCTTCGAGCTGTCGGTACAGTCCGAATGGGTTGTCGTTCGTCCCGACGAGCGCGACCTGTCCGTCGATGTGTTCGACGAGTTCCTCGTAGCCGCTGTCGACCTCCTCGAGCGCGCGGACGAGCAGCGTGTTGCGGCTCATCCGGACGGTGGCGCTACCGTGCAACTCCCGCCGCATGTTCTGTAGCTGGCGGCTGGGAATGCCGGTGACGCCGACGACACCGACCGACGCGAAGTTCTCGACGAAGTCGACGAGTTCGTCGACCTCCTCTTGCTTCCACTGCGGGATAGTCTCCGTCTTGCGGACGGATTCGCTCTGGCTCATCCGGCCACCTCCACGGAGGGGCCCATGGTGGTCTTCACGTAGATGCTGTCGATGTTGAGGGGGCCTTTCTCGAGGTCGGCTTCGAGACGACGCACGATGACGTCGATGTTGTCCGCGATCTCGTCGGCGGACATGGAGTCCGCGCCGACGCGCGTGTGGAACGTGCGGCGGTCGCGGCTTCGAAGCTGGACCGTGTTCTTCATTCGGTTGACGACCTCGACGACGTCGTCGTCGGGCTGCAGCGGCGTCGGCATCTTCCCCCGGGGACCGAGTACGGTACCGAGGTAACGGCCGATGTCCTGCATCATGTTGGCTTCGGCGACGAAGAAATCCGTCTCGTCCGCCAGGTCCTTGGCGGCGTCGGAGTCGTCACCGAGCTCTTCGAGGTCGTTTCCGTCGAGGACGTCGTCTGCGACGTCCTCGGCGCGGAGTGCCGTCTCGCCCGTGGCGAACACCACAATCTGGGTGTCCTGGCCGGTTCCGGACGGAAGGACGATACTCTCGTCGACACGATTCGATGGGTCGTTGAGGTCTAGGTCGCGCAGGTTAACGGCGAGGTCGACCGTCTCGCTGAAGTTGCGAGCCGGTGCCTCGTCGAGCGCGCGAGAGACCGCTTGTACGATAGAGTCGTCTGCCATTATTCACCTCCGTAGTGCGCAGGAACTGCTCCTACGGGTCAGTGAAACAGGCGTCTGCCTGTCTCATCCGAAGGTGGGTCATCGCGGACTTAAAAGCGTCGAAGCGAGAGCCGCCGTGTGTGAGGTGTTCGCAGTCGATAACGGCCGTTCGGACGGCCTCGACGTCGCCTCTCGAAGGCCGTCGCCCGGAGACGACATCTGCGTGAAAGCGGGGAATGTGGACGTTTCGATCGTTCTGCGTCCGTTCGTTCTCTTCGACCAGATCGCTCGGGCGCTTGGCGGGTTAGCCACGGGCGAGTCGGCGCACCACCGACCCGTCGGGTTGCCGGACGACTGGTCGTCACGTACGGACGAACACCGTCGCTTTACCGGCGGGCCACACAGTTTCGACACGATGTTCTCGTCTCCATGGACCCTCGTCCTCGCGGTCGGACTCGCGGCCGTCCACCTCGAAGCGGAGCGTCTCCGCGCCGCCGTGTTCGTCTCCCGTCGCGTCTGGGTCTCGTTCGCCGGTGGCACGTCGCTGGCGTACGTGTTCGTCCACGTCTTTCCGGAACTGAACGCCGGACAGGCGGCGATACGCGAGGCGAACATCGCACTCGCCTTCGTCGATCACCACGTCTATCTCGTCGCACTCGGCGGTTTCACCCTCTGTTACGGCCTCGAAACGGCGGCGAAAACCCCGAATCGAGAAGCCGACACCGAGGAACCCGACAGCGTGTTTTGGATACACGTCCTCTCCTTCGCGTCCTACAACGTCATCATCGGCTATCTGCTCGTCCACACGCTCGACCCCGGTCTCTGGACCCGCACGACGTTCGGCGTCGCGATGGCGCTTCACTTCTTCGTGACCGACGCCGGGTTCCGCCGTCACCACCCCCGACCGTACCACCGACTCGGACGCTGGATTCTCGCGGGTGCGGTACTCGGTGGGTGGGTCCTCGGACAACTCGTCGACCTCTCGGAGGTGAACCTCGCGGTGCTTTTCGCCTTCCTCGCCGGAAGCATCGTCCTCAACGTCGTCAAGGAGGAGCTACCCGACCGCCAGCAGAGCAAGTTCGTCGCGTTCGTCGTCGGGGCGACGGGGTACGCGACGCTGTTGCTCCTCCTCTGACTGCGTGAAAAGGGCGTGAAGTGGAACTACGCCGTCTACGCTGTCTGCTCTTCTGCGAGAACACTCAGGCGTTCGCTCCGCTCACGCCTCAAGCGCTCGCTTCGCTCTGCTCAGCGAGCACGTCGTCGTACTCGCCGTCGTCGACGCGCTGCTTGAACGTGCGAGCGTCCTCGCCCTCGATGGTGACGCCGAGGGTGACGCAGGTGCCGCCGACTTCCTTGGCGGCGTTCTTCACGTCGTACGCCAAGAGGTCCGAACTCTTCTGCTCGGCGATCTTCTTGACCTGCTCGACGGAGAGGTCAGCGACGAACTCCGACTGCGGCGTCCCGCTGCCGGAGTCGAAACCGGCCTCGTCTTTGATGAGCGCCGTCGTCGGCGGCACACCGACGGAAATCTCGAACGAGCCGTCGTCCTCGTACTCGACGGTGACGGGGACCTCCATGCCGTCGAACGCGTCGGTCTGTTCGTTGATCTCCTGTACGACGGCCTGCACGTCCACCGGCGTCGGGCCGAGTTCCGGGCCGAGCGGCGGCCCGGGGTTGGCCTGCCCGCCGGGGACGAGCACTTCGATAGTTCCAGCCATATCCCGAATATTCCGGCGACGACTTTTAACGATTGTCTTTCAGCCGCAGGCGGTGTGAGGCGGTCACACACGACGACGTTCGGCCGGACAGGGGCAAACGTCTCCGAGACGCTTCGCTCGTCGACGGAAGATCAATCAAAAGGTTCCGACGTGGAGGGCCGACAGTCAGCACCGAGGTGCGTAACGCCTGATAATTGGCGATTCGCATAATAAGTTTTCTGTAAAAAACGAAGAGACGCCCACGTCGCGCGGTTCACGCGGCGGCGAACTGTCGGCGGAAAACACGCCGATGGAGTCGAGTGAGTGTGAGTGCGAGTATCGAGCGTTCACCACCACGGCGGCGTCTCTCCCGCCACAACGTCTAAGTCCGTCCTCGCCGGATTATCTACTGCCATGGCAGACTTCACGATATTCGAGGTGCACCTGCACGATGGATTCAGTTTCAGTCCGACGAACACCGCGCCGATGTTCGGCGGCGAGGACGACCAACAGCGCGAGGCGGTCGAGTCGGCCAAGGGTCGCGTCTCGAAACTGCTCGGGAGAGGAGCGACGAGCGACGGCGGCGACGTCGACCAGATAGAGACGGCGGTCGACGCAGACGAGTCGACGGAGGCCGACGAGACGGAGTCCGGCGGCAACGGCGGGAAACTCCTGCTCGCGCTCGTGTTGGTTGTCGTCGTCGCGGCGGCTGCCAAGACCTTGATGGGCGACGACGCCGGGTTCGACGAACTCGAAGAACTGGACGAACTGAGCGAAGAGGCCTAACGCCGTTCGGGCGTTTCGCTCCCGCCTGCGCCGTCTCTCACTACCCGTCTCTACGCGAAGCGTTTTCTGTCGTGCGCACGGAGAGCGTGTATGAACCTCTACCGTAGTGTCCGTGCCGTCGCGGGCGCGTCGGGCACCGGCGTCATCGACTGGGGCGCCGTCGCGGAGGCCGCCAAATCCGCCACCGAACCCGGCAGTCTCAACCTCTCGACGGACGAGCGCGCGGGTTACGCCGCCGACGTGCGCGACGCTCGCGCCCGCCTCCGAACGGTCGGCGACGTCGAGTTCGAGCTTCCGGACGCCATCGAGGTGCAGAACCGCCACCACTGGATCGACGCCAACATCCGCACGTTCGAGCGCGTGATGCGTCCGCTCGAAGAGCGCGCCGACGGCGTGTTCCCCGGCGTCGCCCGCACGCTCAACACCGGGTCGATGGCGTTCATGCTCTCGTTTCTCGGTAGCAACGTCCTCGGACAGTACGACCCCCTCCTCCTCGCGGAGGGTGACGACGACCACGGCCTCTACTTCGTCCACCCCAACATCCGGAAGGTCGCCGACCAGTTGAACGTCGACTACCCGCGCTTCCGCCGCTGGATCGCGTTCCACGAAGTCTCGCACGCCGCGGAGTTCGGCGCGGCCCCGTGGCTCTCGGGCCACCTCGAATCGCGGATGGAGCGCGGCGTCGACGCGCTCACCGAAGGAAGCATCGACCGCGAGGCGTTCCGCGAACTCGACACCGCGATGACGGCCGTCGAGGGCTACGCGGAACTGCTGATGGACCGCGCGTTCGACGACGACTACGAGGACCTCCGGCGGAAACTTGACGCGCGCCGCCGCGGCGGCGGCCCGCTGGCGCAACTCGCCCGCCGTCTTCTTGGATTGGGCCTCAAGCGCCGCCAGTACGAACGCGGCGCACGCTTCTTCGAGTCCGTCGCCGAGGTCCGCGGCGTCGCCGCCGCCAGCAAGGTGTGGGAGAAACCCGAGAACCTGCCGACCAACAAAGAACTCGACGACCCCGGCCTCTGGCTGGCGCGCGTCGACCCCTGAGACCTCGACAACCCGACACTCGACCGACCGGCCGCTCGATTCGGGTCGCCGACGCCTGAACCTTCTTCACGCTATTTCCGTTACTATCAGCCATGAGTGACGACGAAACGACGCCGCCGTATCGCCGACCGGACATCGACACCGACGAGCGCGTTTCGGACCTCCTCGACCGGATGACCGTCGAGGAGAAGGCCGGACAGCTCGTCGGGACCTGGGGCGGCCATCTCCGCGAGGGGCACGATTTCGAGGACGTCGCCGACGCGGTTCGCGAGCACCACCTCGGCGTCGCCGCGCCGTTCGGCTGGGCCGCGCCGCTCGCGACGGACCCCGCCGAGGTCGCCGAGATCGCCAACGACCTCCAGCGCGTCGCCCGCGAGGAGACCCAACTCGGGATTCCCCTCCTGTTCAACGTCGACGCCGTCCACGGCCACGCCTACGTCGCCGACACCACCGTCTTCCCGAACGGTCTCGGCGCGGCGGCGACGTGGGACCCCGAGTTGATCGAGGCGGGCGCGAAAATCACCGCGAGGGAGATGAGAACCACCGGCGTGCACCAGAACTACTCGCCGACGTGTGACGTAGCGCGCGACCCGCGCTGGGGGCGCACCTTCGAGACGTTCGGCGAGAGTCCGCTGCTCTGCGCAAAGATGGCCGCGGCGAAGGTGCGCGGCTACCAGGAGAGCGACGACCCCGTTCTCGCGACGGCGAAACACTTCCCTGCCTACAGCGAACCCGAGCGCGGCGAGGACGCCTCGCCCGTCGACGTGTCGGAGTACAAGCTCCGAAACACGTTCGTCCGACCGTTCGAGGACGCAATCGCGGCGGGCGTCGACTCCGTGATGCCGAGCTACAACTCGGTCAACGGCGAGCCTTCCCACGGTTCCCGGACCGTGCTCACCGAACTCCTCCGCGAGGAGATGGCGTTCGACGGTCACGTCGTCTCCGACTGGAACGGCGTCCGCCACCTCGCGGACGACCACAAAACAGCAGAAGACCAGCGTGATTCCGTCCAGCAGGCCCACGCTGCCGGACTCGACGTGGCCTCTGTCGGCAACGTCGAACACGCCGAGAATCTCGTCGACCTCGTGGAGAGCGGCGACCTCGACGAGGAGGTACTCGACGCGAGCGTCCGCCGCGTGCTCGAACGCAAGTTCGCGCTTGGGCTCTTCGAGGACCCGTACGTCAACGCCGAGATGGTGAGCGAGACAGTCGGCTGCGACGACCACCGCGAGGTGGCGCGCGACGCCGCCCGTGCCAGCATGACGCTGTTGAGGAACGACGGCGTCCTCCCGCTGTCGGGCGACGAGGACGTGTTCGTCGGTGGTCCGAACGCCGACGATATAATCCATCAACTCGGCGGGTGGAGTGTACTCGACGCCGACGACGCCGCAGGCGAGACGATTCTGGAGGCGCTTCGCGCGAAGAGTGAAGACCACGGCACGAGCGTCTCCTACGAACAGGGTGCGACGCTCAGCGAGACACTCGACGTGGACGCCGCCGTCGAAAAAGCCGCCGAGGCCGACGTGGCCGTGTTGGCGCTCGGTGAGGGCTGGTACCTCCACGAGTTCGGCCCCGCCGCGCAGGCGGGCGTCCGGACTGGCGAGTGGCCTACGCGCTCGGAACTCCAGTTGTCGGAAGCGCAGCGCGAACTCGCCCGCCGCGTTCACGAGACCGGAACGCCCGTCGTCGGCGTCCTCGTGACAGGCCGCCCGCTCATCGTCGACTGGCTCGACCGCAACGCCGCGGGCCTCCTGATGGCGTACTTCCCCGGCACCGAGGGCGGCCACGCCGTCGCCGAGACGCTGTTCGGCGAGAACGACCCCAGCGGACGGCTCCCCATCTCGGTGCCGCGATCGACGGGCGACCTGCCCCAAAATCACGACCACCTCGCGCACCCGCGGCCCATCGGCGACGACGAACACCCGCCGTCGTACGCCCCGCTGTACGAGTTCGGCCACGGGCTGAGCTACACGACGTTCGAGTACGACGATCTCGGGGTCGAGAACGCCGAGCTCGGGGAGGAGGGCGAACTCGACGTGACCGTGACCGTCTCGAACACGGGTGACCGACCGGGGACCGAGACGGTCCACGTCTACGCCCACCAGGAGGTGAGTTCGCGCGTCCGCCCCGAACGCTGGTTGGTCGGCTTCGACCAGGTGTCGGTCGACCCCGGCGAGTCGGAGTCGCTCACGATTTCGATTCCGGCGAGCGAGTTCGACTTCTACAAACCCCGCGAGGGCCACGTCGTCGAATCCGGCGAGTACCGAGTGCTCGTCGGCGGCGCGGAGGCGTCGTTCGATGTCGTCGAGTGACGTCGAGTAAGGCCAAGTAACGCCGAAAGACGACCGGATTTCGCGTGTCTGGACTACCGCGGTTCCTGCCGGAACGAGCGGACGAGAAACACCAGCAGCAGCCAGCCGACAAGCAGTCCACCGAGCACCGAGAGCGCGAGTTCCAGCGGCGTCGGATCGACCTGGAGGGCGATGAGACCGCCGGACGCGCCGACGAGCACGACGAAGAACAGTTTCAGTCGAAACGAGGCGGCGTCGCGCTCGTCGTCCGAGAGACTCGGCCCGACCATCAGTCGGAGCTCCCTCCTCGGCCGTCGGGCAGCGTCGCGTCGAAGACGTTCATATGCAATCCACGGTTCGGGGGCATTTCAACGCTGTCGAACCGTCTCCACGCTGTCGATGGGACTCGACTGCGTTCGGCGATAGCCCAGCTGTACCCGAGTAGATGCGGCTGCACTCGGTCGCGGTCACCGATCACTGGAAGCCGCGGCCGACCTCGTCCTCCTCGACCAGGTCGTCGAGTTCGGCGTCGAGCAGTCGTTCGGCCTCCTCGAACTCGTCGGCGAACGCGTCGAGCGAGTCGGGTCGTTCGTCGGCGTCGAACTCCATCGGGCCGAACGCGGGGCTGTCGAGCGCCTCCATCAGGTCGGTGAAGAAGTCGTCGGGCGTCGTCGGGGCGTCGCCGTGAACGCGAACTGTCTCCCGTAGCCGTTTGGCCATCGTCTTCGCGTGTGTTTCGTCTTCTGGAGGATTTTGGACGGCGAATCGACCGTCGCTCTCGCGGTTCGGTAGTAGCGGGCCGATGCCGTCGTCGACGCGGCGGGCGACCTGTGCGCCAACGCCGCGGAGTTCGTAGGGGTTCTTCGCGTACGTCTTCAGGAAGTAGACGCCGCGACTCGGGTGGCCGAGCACGAGGTCCTCGCCGACACCGTCGCGTCGGTGACCGGCGACCGCTCGCCACTCCTCGGCGTCGGTGCCGTCCTCGGTCACGTCTTCGAGGATGTCTCGCCACGCTCTCACGCGCATGGTCCGCGTTGGCGTGCCCCTCGAATGAGTGTGTCGGTCGGACAGTCTCGGCCGCTAACGGTCCGTGAACGTCAGTTCCCTCGTCAGGAGGAACGCACCGATTCCCAAGAGCGCATAGGTGACGAGCGTCGTGTCGCCGCCCGCGAGTCTGACGCCGCCCCACGCGACGGCCCCGGCGTAGAGCGCGATGCGGAACCGGCGCGTTCGCATCGCGTCGGCGACGACGCCGTAAGCGACGACGGCGACCACGTAGAGGCTCACGGCGATCTCGGGGAGCGCACTCACGCCTTCGACTTGGTACTGGAGCACCGTCGTCACGGCCACGAAGCCGAGGAGTCCGAGGAGCAGCAGTCGCCACTTCCGGCCGAACTGCTGGGTCGAATCGCCTTCGTCGGCCGGCTCCGAGTTTTCGGCCGTCTCGGCAGCGTCAGTCGCGTCCGCACTCTCGTCGGTGTTCGCTCGCTCACTCATCGCTCTCGCTCGTCTCGTGGCCGTCCGGTCTGTCGCTCCCGTCGCACATATCGGCCTCTCGGAGCGGCGACTCCTTCCGTACTCCGATTTCGCTCGACCGACCGACAGGGTTTTTCAGACACGGGGCGCAGGGCCTCGTAGTGAACGTACGCGGTCAGATCGTCGCTGTCGACGGTCCTCGGACGGTCGAGACGAAGTACGGCGAGCGCAACGTCGCCGACGTCGCGGTCCGACCGACTGGTGAGAACGCCGAAGCGCTGCTCGACGGCGACGACTCGGTGACGGTGACGTTGTGGGGCAAGTGGACCCACACCGCCGAACACGCCGACGAGGGGATGGAACTACTCCTGACCGAAGCGGAGCCGAACGAGTATCAGGGCGAGGTGAGCTACACGACCGGCTCCGACTCCTACGTCGTGCTCGAACCGGGCTTCCTCGTCAACGTGACCGACATCCGCTCGTGGGTGCAGTGCCCGCGGATGTACTACCTGAACAAGCTCTCGGGCATCCCCCTGAACTACCCAGTGGTGAAGGGGACCATCGTCCACGAGGTGTTCGGCGACCTCCTGCGGGGCTGTGACCTCGACGACGCCATCTCCGACCGCGTCGCGGAGGCGGGCCTCCAACTCGGGTTGCTCGGCCGCGAGCGCAGAGAGGTCGAAGACGAAGTCAGGAGAAACGCCGCCGCCATCGAGGGTTGGTTGGCGCAGGGGGCGCTCACCGACAGCGAGATGTCGGCAGACGTCTCACCGGAGTGGGACGGTAGTCCCACGGAGGACGAGTGGCGCTCGGAGTACACCCTCATCAGCCCCACCTTCGGCGTGAAAGGGCGCGCCGACGCGCTCCGCCGCGGGTCGCCCGTCGAACTCAAGACGGGGAAGAACCTCAGGCGCGACCCCAGATTCCAGGACAAGATTCAGGCGGCCTGCTACGCCCTGCTGCTCGAAGAACGCGGCGTCCCCGTCGATACCGGGACCCTCCTCTACACGAAGAACACGGCGCTCGACCGCTCGGAGGAGACCGGCGACCTCTCGCCGGCCAAGGACTTCTCCATCGGCAAAGGACTCCTCGACTTCGTCGTCCGCACCCGAAACGAGATCGCGGCGATGGAGTACCACGGCGACGTGCCGACGGGGTTCGAAGCCGACGCGAAGTGCCAGTACTGCTTCGAGCAGGACACCTGTATGGTCGTCTCCGGCCGCCTGAACCAGCGCTCGAAAGCCGGACAGATCGGCAGGCCGCTCCCCGACGACGAACTCGACTACTTCGAGCGACTGTACGCGGCCATCGAAGAGGAGCGCCGCGAGACGCACAAGGAGTACCGGAAGCTCTGGGAGCAGACGGCCGAAGAACGCGCCGACGACGACAGAGCGGTCATCGGTCTCGAACCGCTCGGCCGCCGCGAACTACCCGGCGGTCGGTGGGAACTCCGCGCGAAGAAGTCGGACGACGCCGTCTCGAAACTCCGCGAGGGCGACGTGGCGCTCGCCTCCGACGGCGACCCGGTGGCAGGGCACGCGGAGTTGTGCCGTATCGAAAAACTAGGTGAGGAAGTCGTCGTCACCACCGACGAACCCGTCGACCTCTGCCGCCTCGACGTGTATCCCTCCGACCTCTCCGTGGACCGGATGCTGACGGCGTTGCACGACGCGCTGCTGAAGGGGGATACGGACCGCAAAGACGTGCTGTTCGGCCGTCGAGCACCCGAGTTCCGAGACGAAAGCATCGAATTCATCGACAACAACGAGGCGCAGAACGCGGCGGTGAACCTCGCGGTCAACGCCGAAGACTGCGCGCTCGTCCACGGCCCGCCCGGCACGGGGAAGACGTACACCATCGCTCGGACGATTCGCGCGCTGGTCGAGCGGGGCGACCGGGTGCTTCTCACCGCGTTCACGAACCGCGCCGTCGACAACGCGCTCGAAGCGCTCCGCGACCAGGGCTTCGAGGATATAGTTCGGGTCGGCACGGAGAACGGCGTCCGCGACGACATGCAGGACCTCCGTCTCGTCCGCAGCGGCGACCCGAACGAGCGCGCGGCGGAACTCACTCAGGC
This sequence comes from Haloprofundus halobius, assembly GCF_020097835.1. Taxonomy (GTDB): domain Archaea; phylum Halobacteriota; class Halobacteria; order Halobacteriales; family Haloferacaceae; genus Haloprofundus; species Haloprofundus halobius. The sequence continues at coordinate 711,912 of NZ_CP083666.1, read as the reverse complement.
CTCCGTCGTCGCCGCGACGACGGCCTCCTGCGGCTCTCGTATCCTCCGTGAGCAGGCGTTCGACGTGGCGCTCGTCGACGAGGCGTCGCAACTCACCGAACCCGGCACGCTCGCGGCGCTCAATCTCGCCGAGCGGTTCGTCCTCGTCGGCGACCACGAGCAACTGCCGCCCGTGGTCCGCGCCGAGAACGACCTCCAGCAATCGCTGTTCGAGCGACTCATCGATGCCTATCCCGAGGCGTCGGTGATGCTCGACCGCCAGTACCGGATGGCCCAGCGGATTCAGGCGTTCTCCTCGGCCGAGTTCTACGACGGCCAGTTGCGTCCGGCGACGGGCGAAGTCGCCGCTCAACGACTCTCGGACCTGCCGGGCGTCGACGAGTCGACGCTGCCCGAGGCGCTGCGCGGCGGCGTCTCGTTCGTCGACCCAGATGGGCGGAGAGAGGGCAACGCCAACCCCGTCGAAGCGAATCGGGTCGCCGAGGTGGTCGAGTCGTTCCTCGCGGCGGGCGTCGACCCCGACGACGTCGGCGTCATCGCGCCGTTCCGCGCGCAGGTCGCCGAACTCACGAAGCGCCTCGATGTGACCGTCGACACCGTCGACCGGTTTCAGGGGTCGAGCAAGGAGGTCATCGTCGTCTCCTTCGTCGCCACCGGCGAGTTGGACGGCCCGCTGTTCGAGGACTATCGGAGAGTGAACGTCGCGCTCACACGGGCGAAGAAGTCGCTCGTGCTCGTCGGCGACGCGGAGGCTCTGGAGTCGGACGAGTTCTACGCGCGGATGCTCGACTGGGCGCGGTGACCCGCGGGAGTACTCACCGTTGCAGACTCTCCGGCGATTCTGAACCCGCGCGAACGCTTTTGGACTCTCCATCCTACTACCGAACTATGTCGAACGGCCCGGACAACCCGGCGATGACAGACACCGGTGTGACGCAGGAGACGCCAGACCAGGAGGCGGGGCTGAGCCTCGACATGGTCACCGTCGCCGCTGGGGCCGGGTTCGGCGGGATGGTCGCGATGACGCCGATACTCGCCGTCGGTCTCCTCTTGGGCGTGATCGAACCGTCGGCGTTCGCGGGGTTGGCCGAGATCGTGATGCTCGGCGAGAGCTTTCCCATCGGGATGTTCATCTTCGTCGCCGGCGGGATGACCTCGTTGCCGTTGCTCTTCGTCTCGCTGGCGGTGTTCCTCCCCGGAAAGACGCTCGCGCGCCGCGGCGTCTCGTACGCGACCATCGTCTGGACGGGCTTTATCATCGCGTTCTACACCGAGCAGACGGGCGCGACGCTGGCGGGCTACCTCGCCCTCACGCTCGTCGCCCACTGGGTGTACGGCTACGTCCTCGGCCTACTGTACGACCGCTACGCGGCGATTCCGCAGTACGAGGTTTGAGTGCGATTCCGCAGTACGAAGTGTAAGCGCGTACCCGTCGGCCCATCGTCTCTCGCGTTTCAGTCGTCGACTCCCGTGAGGTCGGCCCGCGCTCTCTCGTCGTCGTTCAGTTCGTCGAGGACGCGCGCGTGGAACTCCCTGAGCACCGCCGACTCGTCTTCGGCGAGCACCACGTCGCTGGCCATCAGCGTCGCGAGGCCGAACGCCCGCGGCGACGGCGAGTCGAGCTCGCGGTGCGTGACGTCGACGTCGCCCGCCCGTACGTCGCGCAGCACTTCGGTTATCCCCGCGACGTTGAGTTTGTCCTCGATTATCTCTCGATACGTCTCCTCCATCACGGCGAACGAGTCGAGTTCCTGGGCGAACGACAGCAGCATCTCCGAGGAGACCTGCTGCTGGGCGGCGGTCTTCTCGTACCCCTTGTACCGCTTCAGAATCATCAGCGAGCGCGTCGCGTTGATGCGGAAGTAGCGCTTGAGGAGGTCGGTCCCGGCGAGCGCTCGTCGGAGTTCCTCGCGGACGCTTCCGGGGTCTAACGCCCGAATCACGTCCGCCACGTCGACTTTTCGGTTCAGCGGCATCGAGATAGTGAAGCCGTTGTCGGCGACGGCGACTTTGACGTTCGTGTTCGAGCGTCGCGCGCAGCGGGCGGCGACGAGTCGCGAGAGGCCGTCGTTGAACCGCCGGCCGTAGTTCGAGTGGACGTAGAAGTTGCGCCGGTACTCGTCTCTGTCGAGCACCTCCTCAACGGTGATGCACGTGTCGGTGCTCACCGCGCCCGGCCCGGCGTAGCGCACCTGTTCGTCGAACGTCCGGGCCACGGCGCGGACGCTGTTTTCGTCCATCGGGAACTCGCGGAGCCACGTGCGGACGCCCGGTCGGCCGCCGCTCGCCAAGCGCGAGAGCAGTTCGCCCTGAAAGTCGAGAATCTCGCGGCCGAGGTCGTACGACAGCGGCAGGCGCTCGGAGAACCACGAGGGGACCGTCGGCCGCGAACTCGTCCTATCGACGTACACTTTCGACCCGCGGCGGTAGCTGAACTCGAAGTTCGACCCGCCGAGGACGAACACGTCGCCCTTCTCCAAGGTGTCGAGGTAGTTCTCGTCCAAGTTGCCGACCCACTCGTTCGACCCGCGAACGTACACGTCACACGTGAACGAGTCGGGGATCGTGCCGATGTTCGTCATGTAGATGACGCGCGCCAACCGCCCGCGCTTGCCGATGAGCGGTTCGCCCACGTCGAACTCCTCGTAGTGGTGCTCGCCGTCGGGCGCGTCGTTCGTGTCGCGCCAGATCTTCGCGTAGACGTTCTTCTCCTCTAGTCCCGCGTAATCAGCCGTGAGATACGCCATCAGACGCTCCCACTCCCCGTCAGAGAAGTTGCGGTACGGGTAGGCCCGCCGGAGCGTCGCCTTCACCTCGGCCTCGCGCTTCACGCCGTTTATCGCCATCCCGTACACCTGTTGGCTCGCCACGTCGTAGGCGTTCTCGGGGACGAACACCCGGTCGACGAACCCCTCTTCGGCCTTCTTGAGCATCACCGCACACTCGACGAGTTCGTCGCGGTCGAGGGCGACGACGCGGCCCTGCACCGTCTCGCCGAGGCGGTGGCCCGCGCGGCCGATTCGCTGCAGTAGCGAGGCGACGGACTTCGGCGACCCGACCTGCACGACGAGGTCGATGTGCGGCATGTCGATGCCGAGTTCGAGGCTGGTCGAGGTGGTGACCACGTCCAACTCGCCCGCCTTCAACTGCCGCTCTATCTCGTGGCGGCGGTCCTTCGAGAGCGACCCGTGGTGACAGCCCGAGTTCGACTCGTCGAACGAGTCGGGGAACGTCTCCCGGAGGTTCTGCAACACGCGCTCTGCGCCCGACCGGGTGTTCGTGAAGACGAGCGTGTTCGTGTGCGAGGTGACGAGGTCGTGCAGGCGGTCGTAGAAGCGCGCTTGAACGACCTGTCGCGGCGTGTCGATGAGGTCGTCGGTCGGACACTCCAGTCGGATGTCGAAGTCGCGGACGAACCGGGTGTCGACGATCTCGTACTCGCGGGTCTCGCCGTCCTCCTCGGCGACGAGGAACTCGGCCATCGTCGACAGCGGTTCGACGGTGGCCGAACAGCCGATGCGCGTCGGCGACGACTCGGTCAGATTTTCGAGGCGCTCCAGCGACACCGACAGGTGGGTTCCCCGCTTGTTCTCGGCGAGGCTGTGAATCTCGTCGACGACGACGTACTCCACCGTCCGGAGCTTCTCCTTGAACTTCGGCGAGTTGAGCAGGATGGCGAGCGTCTCGGGCGTGGTGTTGAGGATGTGCGGCGTCTCCTCCAGCATCCGCTGGCGCGCCGCCGACTCGGTGTCGCCGTGACGGATGGCGTGGCGAATCTCGGTGTCGACGCCGCGCTCGGCCATCCGCTCGGAGATGCCGTCGAGCGGAACCTCCAAGTTGCGGTGGATGTCGTTGGCGAGCGACTTCAGCGGCGAGATGTAGAGGCAGTACACCGAGTTCTCTAGCCCCGCTTCGCGCTCTCTGTCGCGGCGAAACAGTTCGTTGATGATGGCGGTGAACGATGCGAGGGTCTTTCCCGACCCCGTCGGCGCGCAGATGAGCGCGTTCCGCCGCTCGTGGATGAGCGGCACTGCCTCGCGCTGCGGCGGCGTGAAGAAGCCGCCGTTTCCGGGGACGTACGCGCCGAACTGGTCGATCCACCACTCGCGGACCGCCGGTTCCAACAGTTCGAGCACCGACTCGTCCTCGATGGTCACCGTCTCGGCGTCGAAATCGACACCCGACGCCGCCAACAGCCCCCGGCCACTCATTGTCCTCTCTGGGAACCGAGGCGGTAAGTCGGTTGTGTTGGTGCGTTCGGTCTCGTCGACGTTGAACGCCGTATTGTCAGAGACGACCGCTGTGTCGTCGGGAGCGACCGCTGGACTGTCGGCGTCGGCCGCCAGACGGCAAGTTATATCATGGTCGATTATTATATACTTTGCGACGGCACCACCTCGTGTATCATGCACGGGCAGAATCCACCGGAGGAGAACGAGAGACTTGACGACGGCCGCCGCCGGACGCTGAAGGCGCTCGGCGCGGTCGGGGCGACCGCCGGCGTCGGCGGCGCGGCGGGGTGGAGCGACGTCGCGAGCGCGCTCGGTCGCCGCAGAGACCAGTCGGCGGTCCCCCGACAGCAGACCGACGGCGCGGTACTGGAGGACCGCTACCTCCAAATCGCGCTGTTGGCCGCCCGCGAGGCGGCGGCGATTCACGACGAGCAGTTCGGCGAGATAAAGACCGCCGAGACGAAGGCGCCCCAGCAGCTCGTGACGGAGGTCGACACGGAGGCAGAGCAGGCCATCCGGGACACGATTCGCGACGAGCTCGGCGACGAGTTCGAGGAGGACGGCCACACGCTGTTCGGCGAGGAGCAGGGCGGGACGCGCTCGGGCGACTTCGTCTGGATAATCGACCCGCTCGACGGGACGACCAACTACGTGCGCGGCATCCCGCATTTCTGCGTCTCCATCGCCGTCGTCAGGGAGGGCGAGCTCCACGCGGGCCTCGTCTACTACTCGCCGCGCGACGAGGTGTACGCCGCCGTCGCCGGCGAGGGCGCGATAAAGTTCGAGGACACCGGCGGCGACCCGACGGAGGTCGAGTCGGTGGTACCGCTGTCGGTGACGGACGTCTCCACCATCGAGGAGTCGTTCAACTCCGTCGGCTTCTACAGCGGCGCGAGCGCCGTCAACCCGCGCTACTTCCTGCTGTTCAGGGAGTTCGTCGCGGAGTCGCTCGGTATCCGGCAGCTCGGTGCCGCCGCGGTCGACATGGTCCTGCTGGCGGAGGGCGCGTTCGACACGTTCTCCTGCTGGGCGCTCAAACCGGTCGACGTCGCCGCCGGGACGCTCATCGTCCAGGAGGCGGGCGGCCGCGTCAGCGACTTCCGCGGCGACGACGATGTCGAGACCATCCTCCGCGGGAACGTCCTCGCCACGAACGGACCGCTCCACGGGAAAGTGCTCGGTCGCTACCGGAACCCACGGACGACCCTCGACGATCTGAAGCCCGAGAACTGAACGGTCTCGAGAGGTAGCGGAGTCGACATCCGCCGTCGTCGGCAACGCCGCGCGAACGGCCGAACCACTTTCGGGGTGTAGCGCGACTCTTCCGGTATGCACGTCACGTTTCTCGGCACCGGGAGCGCGATGCCCCTCCCAGACCGCGTCCAGACCGGGCTCCTGCTCGAACCAAGCGCGGACGACGAAAGCGGGGACGAGAACGGCGGAGTCGGCACCGACACCGCCGACAGACGCCCTCTGCTCGTCGACTGCGGCGCGGGCGTCCTCCACCGCCTCAGCCAGACCGACGTGGGCTACGAGGGCGTCGCCAGCGTCCTCCTCACGCACCACCACCTCGACCACGTCTCGGACCTCCTCGCGCTCCTGAAAGCGCGCTGGCTCGCCGGAGAGGACCACCTCGAACTCGTCGGCCCCGCGGGGACGAAGTCGCTTCTCGACGACCTGCTGTCTGTCCACGACTACCTGCAGGACAGAGTCGAACTTGCGGTCCGCGAAGTCACCGAGGGCGAACCGTTCGAGGTCGCTGGCTACTCGGTCGAAGCCCACGAGACGCATCACTCGATTTCCTGTCTCGCCTACCGCTTCGACGACGGGTTCACGTTCTCGGGCGACTCGGAGGCGTTCGAGGGACTCGCGAACTTCGCGGACGGCTCCCGAGTGCTCGCGCACGACTGCTCCTTTCCCGACGAAATCGACGTGTCGAACCACCCGACGCCGACGCAGTTGGGCGAGGCGCTGGCCGGGTGCGATATCGACCGACTGTATCTCACCCACCTCTATCCCCACACCGAGGGCAAACACCGCGAGATGCTCGACAGCGTGGAGGCCAACTTCGACGGCGACGTGCGAATCGCCCGCGACGGCCTGCGATTCGAAATCCCTGAGTAGCGACCGACGTCGCTCGGTACGAGTACGGAAACGCGACGCAGAGCACCGAGTCGGACGACAGGTGAGACGCCGAAACCCACTTACGGGTCAGCGGCTAACCGTCTCGTGCTATGTGCCACCATACAACATCTATCGACGAACTGAGCGAGAGCGAGCGCCGCGAGTTGCTCGCAGAACACGACGAAGACGAACTCCGCGAGGAACACACCGACGAAGAGTTGGTGAAACTCGGCCTCGAAGCCTGAACGGAGAGACGTGGGGGCGCTCGAAAACCCTGATTTTTCGCTCGTACTCGCCCGTGCTCAGTAGTACTCACCCGTACTCACTCGTACTCACCCGCAGCGTCGCGGCCGTTCGATTCTGAACTGCTCACCGACCGTCGATGTGCGTCCCCGGTGACCCGCCAGCGAGAAACGGCCCGACGCCGTCGGGGCCGAACACGTGCGCGGGCGCGTCCATCGCCAGTAGTGCCCGGACTTTGGCGGCCATCCCGCCCGTGACGTCGGTCGATTCGCTCTCGCCGAGCGCCGCGGCGACGTCCTCGAACGACCGGATCTCGTCGACGACGACGTCGTCCTCGTCGTACACGCCCGGAACCGTCGAGCAGAGGCCGACCCTCTCCGCTTCGAGTCCGTCGGCGAGTCTGACGACGAGTTCGTCTCCGGAGACGACGGTGATGCCGCGGCCCGCGTGCGCGACGATGTCGCCGTGGAGCACCGGGACGAACCCCTCGCCCAACAGCGTCTCTGTCGAGTCCAGCGGCAGCGAGAGCGACGTGTCGTTCTCACTAGCTTCGCCGGTGTCTCGCCGCGCCGCTACCGATAGGGGGTGAACCGGCAGCGCCGGAACGTCTCGCGACTGGAGACGGGAAACGACGGCGTCGTTCAACCGCTTCATCGCCGCGTGGATGGCGAGCGCGCCCGCCGCGTCGGTCGTTCCCTCGGTAGTGCTGACGCCGTAGTTGGCGGCGTGGTGGTGGCCGAAACTCCCGCCGCCGTGGACGACGACGAGGTCTTCGACGCCCGACTCCGCGATGGCGTCGACGGCGGCGTCGAGCGCCTCGTCGTCGACGGTTTCGGGCGTGTCCTTGTCGGTGACGACACTCCCGCCGAGTTTGAGAACAGTCGTCATTCGGCCGTCCCCTCGGTGGGCGTGTCGCCTGCGTGCCCGGCCTCGACGCGGACGCCCTCGGTCGCCAACTCCGCGCGGAACACGTCCTCACAACCGGGCGTAAAGCGGAGGCCGGTCTCCGTCTCCGGCGTCGGGTCGAGCGCGACGATACAGCCGCCGCCGCCCGCGCCGGTCAGTTTCGCGCCGTGTGCGCCCGCCATCCGCGCGGCCCACACCATGTTGTCGAGCGAGCGCGAGGAGACGCCCAGCGCCTCCAGCAGGCCGTGGTTGAAGTCCATCAGGTTGCCGAGCTCCGCCAGCAACTCGTCGGTCGGGGGCTCCTCCGGGTCGGCGTCGGCGAGCAGTTGCTCTCCGTTGCGGACGATATCACCGACGGTCTCGACGGTGTCGGCGGCGAACTCGTAACGCTCGCGGAGGTCGCGGACCCCGGCAACGAGCGCGCCGGTATCGCCCGCGCCGCCGTCGAAGCCGACGACGAACGGGAGATTCGGTGCGTCAAGCGTCCGGCAGTCGTCGGCTTCGACGCGGACCGCGCCGCCCATCGCCGAGCAGAACGTGTCGGCGCGCGATGCCTGCCCGTCCTGGACCTCGTACTCGGCCCGGTAGGCGCGCTCGGCGATCTCTCGCGGGTCGAGTTCGACGCCGAGTGCGCGCGTCGCCGCGTCGATACCGGCGACGACGACGGCGGCTGAGGAGCCGAGGCCCGCGCCGAGCGGGATCTCGCTCTCGACGGTGATGTCGAAGCCGACGTTCTCGCGACTGGCGGCGTCGAGCGCCTGTTCGACCGCCGCGTCGATGTAGCCCATCGCCGCCTCGACCAGCGGCGTCGGGACGTTCACGTCGGGGTGGTCGCCGGTCGACCCCGAGTACTCGACGGTGAAGCCGTCGAGGCTCAGGTCCCGCGCCGTGACGCGGATGTGGTCGTCTGCTCGCGGTTCGACGCTGACGGTCGCGCGGCGCTCGATGGCGCAGGGCACCGCGGGTTCGCCGTAGACGACGGCGTGCTCCCCGAAGAGGTACACCTTACCCGGGGCGCTCGAAACGGTCATGGTCGAACAGAGAGACAGCGGCCGCTTAAGGGTATGCGAATCGAGTCCCGCGACCCTCTCGCTACCCTCGCGGGGTCTCGCCGTCCACCGCCACCGGCGCGTGGACGTGCGCTCGAAGCCGCCGCGCGACGAACCGCCCGACTGCTCGACCGGGGCGCAACTCGCGGAGCGTCGCCCCCACCGCTCCGCCACCGACGTCGAGACGAGCACTGCCGACGCCGACGCGTACCTCCCCGAGCAGGTCTATCGGTGCTCGCGAGAGGACGCCGTCGCTGACGCTGTAACTCGTCGTCCGGACGTCGAGCGAGAGCGGAAGCGTCCCCCCGTCTTGCACCGCCAGCGTCGTCGGTGCGGTTCCTCCTGCGCCGACGCTCACCCGCATCCCGTCGTCGCTGTCGACGACCGAGATATCGGCGACCGTCTTCGGGTAGCCCCAGATCTCTCTTCCAAGCGCCGTCGACGCCTCGGTCGTCACCGGGAGCGCGAGGACGTAGCCGCCGACTTCAGCACTAGTTCCGAGACGCGGCACCCCTCGCCCGCCGACCGTCCGCCGCGCGACGGGAATGATGACCGCGAACTCCTCGTAGGGGTCGAACCCCCCTACCGAGCGGTAGCGAACGCCCGCGAGGGTGACGAGCCCCGACCGCGGCGCGACGCGAATCGGGGTCAGTCCCTCGGGAACCGCGGCACGGAGTCGCCCCCACCGCGCGGTGAACGTCGCGCCCGCGGCGTCGGCCTCGCACCGAAGCGGCAGCGAGACGGTGTGTCCGGTCGAGAGCGTGGTCACTTCGTCCGTGCCGGTCATACGTTCGAGAACGCCTACCGGCGGCTTAAATCCCGCATCGACCTCGAGCTCGTTTCGTCAGCCCACTAACCGTCGCCCGTTCTGTCAGTCGGCGAGTCGCCGCGAGAGTTCCTCGGCGAGACGCGGGAAGAGAGCCACCGAGAGCGCGCCGACGACAACCGCGAAGACGACGGATTCGAGCGGCAGCGCGAGGTCGCCGGCTATCGCCGCGCCGCCGTACCCCGCCAGCGCGAGCGCGGCGTTGAAGTACACGAGTCGGAGGACGAGGAGCGACGGCGCGAGCGTCACCCAGCCGGGAACGTCGGAGCCGAGCGGCGTCACCCAGCCGCCGCGGACGACCGCCGCGACGACGACCATCGTCAGCCACGCGACGAGCGTGGCGGTTCTCGCGCCGAAGAATCGGATGTCTCCCCCGAGGTAGACGGCGAGTATCACCGGGAGCGCCGACACCGAGATGTCCGCGAACGCGTAGGCGATGTCGTCGAGAAAGAGGCCGACTGCGTCTTTCTCTACCCTCGCCCCAACGCCGTGACCCGACCAGCCCCATCGCTGTCGGCTCTCGGCTGTTTTGGTCGCCCGGCCCGGCGGCGGGTCACTCATACGTCTGATAGGAGTCACTATCGGCTTCAAATCGTCGGAAAATGAAGTAAGCGTCGTCGTCGAAATCGGCCGCTCAGATGCCTTCCTCGAAGTCTTCGAGGGCGTAGACGGTGTCGGTGCCGCGGCGGTCGAGCGTCTCGTTGGCGAGCAGCCAGTAGACGACCGACAGCGCGCGACGACCTTTGTTGTTCGTCGGGATGACGAGGTCGACGTTCGACAGCTGGTTGTTCGAGTCGCACATCGCGATGACCGGGATGCCGACCGTGATGGCCTCCTTGACGGCCTGCGCGTCGCCGATGGGGTCGGTGACGACCACGACGTCCGGCTCGATGTAGCCGCGGTAGTCGGGGTTCGTCAGCGTCCCGGGGATGAAGCGGCCCGTGCGGGCGCGCGCGCCGATGGCGTCGGCGAACTTCTCGGCGGGGAACCGACCGTACTGACGCGAGGAGGTGACGAGCACCTGCTCGGGGTCGTAGTTCCCGAGGAAGTCCGCGGCCGTGCGGATGCGTTTGTCGGTCTGGCTGACGTCGAGGACGTAGAGACCGTCGTCGCGGACGCGGTGGATGAACCGCTCCATGTCCTTGGTCTTCTGCTGGGTCCCGATGTGGACACCAGCCTGCAGGTAGTCCTCGACGGGGATGAGGAGGTCCGCCTCGTCGTCGGGCATGACGTCCTCGTCGAACATCGGACTGTCGTCGGTTTCTTCGGCCTCGGGGGCCTCGTCGGCTCCCTCGGCGGGCAGGTCGTCGTCCGCCTCGATGTCGGGGTCGACCTCGGGATTGGCACCGGCCTCGCCGGTGGCCTCCTCCTCGATCTCCTCCTCGGCGGTCTCGAGTGCTTCGTTGTCGTTTTCGGTCATACTGCGTCGTCCGCGATGCGGATGAGTTCGTTGAGTTTGGCGGTTCGCTCGCCGCCGACCGCGCCCGTCTTGATGAACGGTGCGGCGGTCGCCACGGCGAGGTGTGCGATGGTCGTGTCTTCCGTCTCACCGGAGCGGTGCGAGATGACGGAGTCGTAGCCGTGCTTCGTCGCCAGTTCGATGGCGTCGAAGGCGTCCGACAGCGTTCCGATCTGGTTCGGCTTGATGAGGATGCTGTTGGCCGCGCCCTCGTCGATACCCGTCTGCAGTCGCTCGACGTTGGTGACGAACAGGTCGTCGCCGCAGATGAGCGTCCGGTCGCCGACGCGGTCGGTGAGGTCTGCGAAGCCCTCGTAGTCGTTCTCGTCGAGGGGGTCCTCGACGTAGACGAGGTCGTACTCGTCGACGAGGTCGGCGATGTACGCTATCTGCTCGTCGGTCGAGCGCTCCCTGTCGCCGTAGCGGTAGGCGTCGGCGTCCTCGTCGTACAACTCCGCGGCGGCGACGTCGAGGCCGAAACGGATCTCGAAGCCGAGGTCGTCTTCGACGTCGGAGACGGCTTCCTCGACGATCTCGAACGCCTCGCTGTCGTCGACGGCTGGTGCCCACGCACCTTCGTCGCCTTTCGCGGCGGCGATGTCGCGGTCGTCGAGGATCTCGGCGACGCGCGCGTGGACCGCGGCGTTGGCGAAGACGGCCTCGTCGATGCTCGGTGCGCCGACGGGCGCGGAGAGGAACTCCTGGATGTGTGTCGCCTTCGCGGCGTGTTCGCCGCCGCCGACGACGTTGCCGAGCGGCGTCGGGAACTCCTCGCCGCGGAACGCACCGCCGAGATGCTGGTACAGCGGGGCGCCGAGCACGTCGGCACCGGCTTTCGCGGCCGCCATCGAGATGGCGACGGCACTGTTCGCGCCGAGCTCCGAGAAGTTCTCGGTGCCGTCGGCGGCGCGAAGCGCGTTGTCGACTTCGCGCTGGTTGCCTGCGTACACCTCGCCGACGAGGCGCGGCACGGCGCGGTCGCGCGCCGCCGCGATGGACTCGCTCGGCGGCAGTTCGATGGCTTCGTACTCGCCGGTCGACGCGCCGCTGGGCGCGGCCGCACGGCCGAAACCGCCGGACTCGGTCAACACGTCGGCTTCGACGGTCGGGTTGCCCCGCGAGTCGAGGACGCGGCGGAGTCGAACGTCGGTGACGAGCGTCATCTACGTCTCTCCCCGCCGGACGGTGAACGGGAGCACACCGGCGTCGTACTCCTCGGCCGCGATGAGGATCGGTTCGGTCTGCTGCGATTCGACGAGCACGGGTGCGCCGTACGAAATCTGCAGCGCTCGTGCGCCGAGGATGCGAGCCTTCTCGTACCGATTGTACTGTTGCATCATTGGTACGGAGCCACCACGTCGACGAGGTCTTTGTGCGAAACCATCATCCGCCGACAGCACGCCCGCTCGACGCCGAGTTCGTCGAGGACCTCGGCGGGGTCTTCGTCACCCTCGCGGGCGCGCGCTTTGAACTCTTCCCAGTGCTCGGCGACGACGTTGCCGCACGTGAAACACCGGACTGGTATCATCATGGTTGGGTCACCTTAGCGGTAGGACTTCTGGTAGCGGGCACGAGCGCCGGGGCCGCCCCACTTCTTCGACTCGGACTGGCGAACGTCGTTGACCAGCAGCGACCGGTCGAACTCCATGTACGCGTCGCGGAGTTCGGCGTCGTTGAAGTACTGCACCAGCCCGCGGGCGATGGCGGTGCGGGTGGCGTCCGCCTGCCCGCTGAAGCCGCCGCCGTTGACGCGCACGTCGATGTCGACGTCGTCGCGGAGTTCGTCGCCGGCGATGCGGAACGGTTCCAGCATCTTCAGGCGGGCAATCTCCGGGTCGACCAGTTCGACGGGTCGGGAGTTGATTCGTACGCGACCCTCGCCCTCGCGCACGGTGGCGCGGGCGACGGCCGTCTTCTTCTTACCGCTCGTGTTGGTTACCATGTGACGTTAGCACCCAGTTTCTCGGAGACCTCTCCGAGGGAGATGAACTTGATGTTCGAGAGTCGGTCCAGCGACGCGCCGTCGAGCACTTCGCCGTCGTCGTCGTACGGGTTGCCGACGTAGACGCGGACGTTCTCGAACGCCTCGCGGCCGCGCGGGGTCTTGTACGGGACCATGCCGCGGATGGCGCGCTTGAAGATGCGGTCGGGGCGCTTCGGGTAGTACGGACCGCGGTCGGAGCCGACCTCCGTGCGCTTCCGGTAGACGCCCATCACGTCCTCGTCGCGGCCGGTGATGACCGCGCGCTCGGCGTTGATGACCGCGACGCGCTCGCCGTCGAGCGCGTGCTGGGCCACTTCGCTGGCGACGCGACCCATGATGCAGTCGCGTGCGTCGACGACGACGTCGGCTTCGAATTCGGCGTAGCTCATCGAATCACCCGGACGTTGGACCCTTCGGGGTTCTGTTCTGCGACCTGTTCGAGCGTCAGCACGTCACCGACCTGTTCGATCTTCTTGCGGGCGGTGCCCGAGAAGTCGACGGCTGCGACGGTGACGTTCTTCTGCAGCACACCACTCCCCAGCACCTTGCCGGGGACGACTACGGTTTCGTCTTCCTGCGCGTACCGCTCGATGCGGCCGAGGTTGACTTCCGCGTGGGTGCGCCGGGGCTTTTCGAGGCGGTCTGCGACGTCACGCCAGACTGCGGCGTCTGCGTCTCGCGAAACCGCCTTTAGCTCGGCGATGAGACTCGTGAGTCTCGGGTTCGTCTTGCTACTCATGATGAAGTAACCTCCTGAGAAGGGGAGTGCAGGGAGCAGGATTTGAACCTGCGGACTCCTATGAGACAGCGCCCTGAACGCTGCGCCGTTGGCCAAACTTGGCTATCCCTGCACGCGATTTGGTGTTCTCTCCGCCCCTTCAAACCACTTTCGGTCCGACACGCCGGCGACCCGGAGGTCGCCGCCGCGTCGGCCGACAGCACCGTCGCTCGTCGGGCCTCCGGGACGCCACCGGAGCAGTGGCGCCGCCGAAGCGGCCGAAGCGAACGTCGGTGCGTGGTTGAGGGGGTCATCTGTACTGTATTAGACTGCGACTGCGTCTTCGAGTTCCGCCGCGCGCGCATCGATGGTGTCGATGGCGCGAAGCAGCAGTTCGTCGGCGCTGAACGAACCGTCCGTCTCCACGTGGAAGACGAACGCGCCGGGGACGTCGGTGACCTCGACTTCCTTGCCGGGGTACCGTTCGGTGAGGTCGTTGTCGAACTCGTCGGTGGCGACGAGTTCGCCCTCTTCCGTCTCGACGACGCCCCGGAGGATGTTCGGTTCCGCCTCGTCGAACTCGCCGGCGTCGCCGACGACCGCCACCCGCTGCAGGTGTCGGTAGCCGACGGCCACGCCGCCCTGGTGTTTGGCGTGGCTCTTGCCGGTTTCGAGGACCGCGTCGGCCTCGAATTCGAGGCGCTGGCCCTCTTTCAGTTCGATTATCGGGATGTTCTCGTCGGCGGGCTGGACCAGTTCGTCGCTGGTCTCAATATCGCCGGAGTACGCCGTCGCCGGTCCTTCGACGTCGAGCGCAAGCGTCACCTCGTCGCCGACCTCGAAGTCGTCGAGAGGCGTCGTCAGCGGCACGAGGCCCAGTCGGAGGCCGATCATCTCGTCGAACATCACCGAGGAGTTCTCGACGAACCGGACGGTGTCGATGGACAGCGTCGGAACGTCGGTGATCATCGCGCGGCGGATGCCGTTGGCTATTGCGGGCGTCAGCCCTCGGACGACGAACCGCGCCGACCGTTCTTCGCGTTCGATGAACTCGACCTCGTACTCGTTTGCCATCGTTTTCAGAACCTACGGTTTTTGGGAGCGCGCGTGCCGTCGTGCGGAATCGGCGTCACGTCTTCGATGCGGCCGATTTCGAGGCCGGCACGGGCCAGCGCTCGGATAGTCGCCTGTGCGCCGGGACCGGGGGACTTGTTGAGGTTCCCGCCGGGGCCGCGAACGCGGACGTGGACGCCGTCGATGCCCGCCGCCTTGACCTCCTCGGCCACGACTTCGGCCATCTGCATCGCCGCGTACGGCGACGCCTCGTCTCGGTTCTGCTTCACCACGGTCCCACCGCTGGATTTGGCGATGGTCTCGGCACCGGTCTGGTCGGTGATGGTGATGAGCGTGTTGTTGAACGACGCGTACACGTGGGCGATGCCCCACGTCTCTTCGCTGGTCTCGCTCATTCTTGGGCCTCCGCGCGCTCAGGGTGCAGTTCGTCCGCGAGCGGCGAGTTATCCTCGAAGCTCACGGTGGACTCTTCGCCGACCTCGACCTTCTTCGAGGGGACAGTAACGCGTGCGCCCTCGATGGTGACGTGGCCGTGGGTGATGAACTGTCGCGCCTGCTTCGGCGTGTTGCCGAGGCCTTTGCGGTAGGCGACCGTCTGGAGACGGCGTTCGAGCAGGTCCGTGACGTCCAGCGAGAGGATCTCGCTGATGTCGTCGGAGTCGCTCAGGATGCCGAGTCGGCGCAGGCGGTCGAGGAACGCTGCGCCCTCGACGCCGGCCTCGTCGATGTCGCCCTGCGCGTCGCCGAGGAGGCGTCGCGCCTCGCGGCGGAACGAGCGCAGTTCCGACTGCGCGCGCCACAGCTCTTCCTTGTTCTTCAGTCCGTAGCGACCGAGCAGGTCGCCCTCGCGGGCGATTCGCTCGCCCTGGTACGGATGATTCGGCGTCTCGTAGGATTTGGTGTTCTTGCCGGTCGTCATTCTTCGTCACCGCCTTCGGCAGCTTCCTCGGCCTCCTCGCGGATAGCCTCGACGTTGACGCCGATGGTACCCTCGGTACGGCCGGTGGACTTCGTCCGCTGGCCGCGGACCTTCTGGCCGCGCTGGTGCCGGATACCTTTGTAGGAGTTGATCATCTGCATCCGGTTGATGTCGTGGCGGCGTTTCTGCTGCAGGTCGTTGCCGATCTGGTGCGTCGTCTCACCGGTGTAGAAATCGTTCTGCCGGTTGGTGAGCCACGGGGGCACCTCGTCTGCGAGGTTCTCGACGGCCGAAACGACGGCGTCGATGTCCTCCTCGTCGAGGCGACCGAACGTCGCGGTTCGGTCGACCCCCGCGTTCTCGGCGACGATGCGCGCGGTGCGCTTGCCGATACCGTTCATGTCTGTCAGGCTCCGCTCGACCGTCTTCGTCCCGTCGAGGTCCGTCTGCCCGATGCGGACGAAGTATCGGAGGTTCTCCTCCTCTTCGGTCGAGCCGTCCTGTGGTTCTTCTGCACTCATGGTGGAAAGTGGGTGAGCGTTGCGGCGGGGATTCGAACCCCGGAGGCATGACGCCACTGAGTTAGCAACCCAGCGCCTTGGGCCACTTGGCTACCGCAACCCTGGTTGTCGTATCTTCGCCCGTCTGGACTCGGGACGTCGCGCCCCTACAGTGACTGCATTCTGAGTAATCCGTGGACGGTACTTAAACGTCACGAAAGGGCGGAGAACGTGGCTTTCGGTGACATACCGCGTCGCGTGAACGCGCCGCTCGCGGTGGGTCCCGGAACCGGCCACTCAGAGGCTCAAAATCTCCCGCGCCCGCGCGGGCGTCGCCACCGGTCGCCCCAGCTCGTCGGCGATGCGGACCGCCCGCTCGACGAACTGCGCGTTGCTCTCGGCCAACTCGCCCTTCCGGTAGTAGATGTTGTCCTCCAGTCCGACGCGGACGTGGCCGCCCAACACCATGCTCATCGTCGTCAGCGGTAGTTGGTGACGGCTGAAGCCGAGCACGTTGAACTCCGCGTTCTCGGGCAGGTGCGACACCATCGTCAGGAGGCTCCGCGGATGGGGGACCGAGAGCGTCCCCGGCCCGAAGATGAGGTTGACGTACGGCGGCGCGTCGAGCTCGTCGACGATAGCCAGCGACTCGTTGAGGTGGCCGTCGTTGAACACCTCCAACTCGGGTTTGATTCCGCGTTCGCGCATCTCCTCGTGGAGCATCCGGACGGTCGCGCGCGTGTTCTCGCTCGTGAGGCGGTCGTAGCGGTTCAGCGGCCCCATGTCGAGCGACGCCATCTCCGGTGCGGGGTCGGTCCGCAGCGGTTCCGCTCGCAACGCGTCCGGCGCACCCGTCCCGCCGGTCGAGTGCTGTATCACGACGTCGTCGGTCGCATTACGGACTGCGTCGGTCACTTCCTGAAACCGCTCAGTCGAAAAGGCCCGTTCGCCGCTGTCGCGGCGCGCGTGGAGGTGGACGATGCTCGCACCCGCCTCCTCACAGGCGGCGGCCGCCGCGGCGATTTCGCCGGGCGTCTCCGGCAGGTTCGGGTGGGCTTCCTTCCCTTGGACGCCGCCGGTCAGCGCCGCGGTGACGATGACCGGTTTCCCGGCGAGGTAGTCGTCGTAGCTCATTCGTCGTCGACCTCGCGCGACTCGTTGCCGTCGGGCGTCGCGCCAGCCACGTCGACAGTCGTGTCGTCCGTGTGCGCGAGGTAGATTTCGCAGTCGGTCGCGTGGTCGAGTCCGTACCGTCCGGCGCAGATATCCGCGCGCATCGGTTGGACGAACTCCTCGGCGGCTGTGCAGTACGGGCGCGCCGCGTCGAACGACTGCCCACCCGCCTTCCGGCGGTAGTCGAGGTACGGACAACGGTCGGTCATACCACTCGTTGCCTCACGTCTGACATCAACCCCCGGTAACCCCCCGGCCACCTTATTAATCTATCGCCTATTTATCCCGACATCACGACTTCGGTCCCCTGCGCTGACCGCTTCGTCACTCCGGTTCTCTGACGTTCTCGGGTTCGGTACTGTACTCAGATTTCGGACACATCAGTTCTCTGTGATACCTATCGGTTCGGAGACCGCCGTTCGACCATCTTTCTGGAGAGTCCAGTTGTCGCGTGATGGCTCACCGGAAGTGTGGTGTCGGTTCCCGCAACTGGCGGGTTCGAGGAGGCTGTCGCCCACGATTGTGTCGATGATTGGGGCGTGGCTACTTACGAGGGTAGTACGTAGGTAACCGTATGCGAGATATCGAGGGTAGTGAGAACGGTGTAGGTCCCCCAACGAGCGTTCAAACGACCGATTCACTTGTCGTCTACGCCGACTACGTCTGTCCGTTCAGCTATCTCGGTACCGAGGTTCTGTCTAACTATCTGACCAACCGTGAGAGCAGAGGGCTCTCGTCGCTGTCGGTGGAGTGGCGACCGTTCGACCTCCGCGAACCGTACCGTGACAGCGACGGGACGATACGCCGAGAGATAGACGTCGAGGAGTCGCTCGGCGCGCCGTGGTCGGCCGTCGAGGAGTTGGCGAGTCGTTACGGCGTCGAGATGAACCTCTCCTCGCCGACGTATCGGACCGTGGACTCGCGGAAGGCCCAGCAGCTCTCGTTGTACATCCAAGACGAGCACCCCGACCGCTTCGAGACCGTTCACAACTGGCTCTTTTCGGCGCTGTGGCGCGACGGCGAGGACATCGGTTCCGACGAGACGCTCGTCGACATCGCCGGTGCCGCCGGTATCGACCCGGCTTCGGTTCGGTCGGCTCTGAGCGATCAGCGACACGAACAGCGACTCACGGAGGCGCTCGACGACCCCGAGCGCGAAGAGATCACCGGCATCCCGTCGTTCGTCTACCAGGATCGAACGGCCCAGGGTGCGGTCCCCGAGGGCTCGATTCAGACGCTCGTCGAGAACCGATAACCGCCCGCACGAGCGGACACCAGCGCGAACTACCGGGGGCGACCGTCCGTCACAGTCGCTGCGTACGCGTCATCCGCGCAGCGCATCGACCGGTCGCTGCCGCGATGCTTTCCACGCGGGATACAGGCCGCCGAGTGCGCTCGCCGCGACGCCGAAGACGAAACCGAGGAGCGCGTAGCGAAGTCCTTCTACGGTGAACGCCAGCGGGTTGCCCAGCAGCGCGTCGTTGATGACGAGCCCCAGCCCGAGGCTGACGAGAACCCCCAGGAACGCTCCGACGACGCCGAGCAGCGTCGCCTCGGTGAGCATGATTCGGAGCACGTCGCTTCGTTCGTAGCCGACGGCGCGGAGCACGCCGATCTCCTCGCGGCGCTCGATGGCGCTCATCAGCATCACGTTGGCGATACTCACGCCGGCGACGACGAGCGAAATCGCGCCCAACCCGACCAGAAACAGGTTGACCTGGGCGAACGCCTCGTCTATCTGGTCGGAGACCTCGCCGCGCTCGAAGACGCTGACCCGTTGCTCGCGACCGTTGAGCGCGTCGCGGATAGCCACCGCCGACTCGTTGGCCGCCTCGGCGTCGTCCGAGCGGACGACGACCTGCGCGTACCCCTCCGAGTCGAAGGCGCTCTGTGGCAGAATCACCGCCTCGTTCGGACTTGCGACCGCTGCCTGCCCCTCGTCTTCGAGTACTGCGGCGACGCGGTACGTCTCGCCGTCGAGTTCGAGTTTGTTCCCCGGTTCGAGGTCGTAGCGGTCGGCGAGCGTCGCGCCGACGAGCGCGCCGCGCCGCCAGTTGCCCGGAATCGTCCCGTCGCGAACCGTGTACAACTCGTCCGGGTCTTCGACGCCGTACACCGTGACGGAGCCGTCCTCGCGTCCGACGACCAGCTCCGCGTTCCGCTGGTTCAGCGGGACCAGTTCGGCGTCGCCGGTCGCGCGCTCCATCTCGCGGAGGTCGGCGTCGGTCAGTTGACCGTCGTCGTTGTCCTCGCCGGGGGACACCTGCAGGTCGGTGCCGATGGAGCCGAGCGTCTCGAACTGCGCGTCCTTGAACGCGACGCCCGCGATGCCCAGCGTGGCGATGGCGACGACGCCGATGACGATGGCCGCGATGGCCAACGCCGACCGGGTCCGCGCCCGCGTCAGGTTCCGTCGCGCCATGAGGACGACCGGGAACCGCCGCCACAGCGACTCAAACATCCGAGAGCCTCCCGTCGACGAGTTCGACCGTCCGGTCGGCGAACTCGCTGACGTAGTCGTCGTGGGTGACGGTGACGACGGCGACTCCTTCGTCGGTGATGCGGTCGAACTCGTCGAGAATCCGGTCGCCGGTCTCCCTGTCGAGGTTCCCGGTGGGTTCGTCCGCGAGCACGATCTGGGGGCTGTTGACGAGCGACCGCGCGATGGCGACGCGCTGTTTCTGTCCCCCCGACAGTTCGTTCGGATAGTGGTCGAGTCGCTCGCCGAGACCCACTCGTTCGAGGAGGTCCGTCGCCCGCGCGGTCGTCTCCGTGGGCTTTCGGTCCAACAGCCGCGGCACCTCGACGTTCTCCAGCGCGGTGAGCGTCGGGATGAGGTAGAAACTCTGGAAGACGAAGCCGATGACGCGCTTTCGCAGGCGGGTCGCGGCCGTTCCCGAGAGCGCAGACACGTCGTACCCCTCGACGGTGACGGTTCCCGAGGTGGGCACGTCGAGTAGGCCGAGGACGTTCAAAAGCGTGGATTTGCCGCTTCCGCTGGGGCCGACGATGGAGACGAACTCGCCGCGGTCGATGTGGAAGTCGATCCCCTTCAGGGCGCGAACCGTCTCCGCGCCCGTCCGGTACTCTTTGACCACGCCGGTGCCGTCGATAATCCGCGCGTCCGCATCCGTCTGCGCGTCCGTCGGCGAATCTACGTGCATCGTCGACTACTCCCGCCGCAAGAGGACCGTCACGACGAAGACGAGCGCGACCAAGAGACCCCCGAGTAGCGGCAGCGACAGTTCGTTCTGATTCGATTGGTCGGCGTCGTCGCTCGTCTCGGCTTCGTAGTTCACCGTCGTCACCGTCTCCTGGGTCACGCCGTCGACGCTGTAGCGCACCCGTATCGGAATCGCCGTCCGGTTGTTCGCGAGTCGGGCATCGAGGTCGAAGGAGACGAAGTCGCTCGACTCGACGGTGCCGACGAAGTACTCGGGTTGGGGTTGCGCGGGCGAGACGTCTTCTTCGCCGACGACGCTGACGACGACGCTGTCGACGCGCTCGTTGCCGAGGTTGGCCGCGCTCCCGGAGATGGAGACGCGGTCGCCGGCGTCGTCGGTGCCGTCGGAGTCGACGCTCACACCAGTGAGGTCGATGCTACCGGGGTTCTCCGGTGGCCGGAAGTCGGCGTCGAACGTCTCGACGCTGCGGCGGCGTTCGCCGTCGGAGTCGACGTAGGTAAGCACCGCTCGCATCGGGATCCGCTCGCCCACCTCGGCGGTGGCGTCGAAGGAGAACGTCCGAGTCTCGCCAGCGTCGAGCGCCGCGGCGACGCGGTCGGGTTCACGGAACTCGATGTCGTCGCTCGCGAGCGAGAGTTGGACCTGTCGAACGCTGTCGTTCAGCCCGTTTGCGACGGTGACGTTCATCCGACGCTCGGCACCGACGACCGCTTCCTCGGTGCTCACCTCCAACTGCGGGTGCGGTTGCCGGACGGTGACGTCGAGCGGCTGGACGATTCGGCGCGTGTCCCCGTCGAACCCGCGGAGTTCGACGTGGACGTACAGCGTCTGCTGGCCCGTCTCGTTCAGCGTGACGTTCAGTTCCGGGCGCAGGGTGTCACCGGGGTCGAGTCGGCCGAGCGAGGAGCGCCCGGCGTACTGCTTGCTCGTTCGGTCGGCCGACTTTCGCACCCGAACGCTGTCGACGACGTACGGTTCGTCGCTGTCGTTCGCGTTCCGGAGCGTCGGTGTGACAGTGAACTCGCTCTCGGGGACCGGTTGGCTCGTCGAACTGTCGACGGCCACGGAGACGAACGTCTCGTCCGCGACCACGGGCGCGGCGAGAAACGGTCCCGCGACGACGCTCGTCAGGAGGGCGGCGACGACGACGCTCGCCGTCGAACCGGTGAGGAATTTCACGATATTGTACTATCCTACACACAAGACTTAGCCGTTTCCGTCCGGGTGATCACTCAGCCCAGATAAAATTACGAATCATATTGTCGAACCAATCGCGGCGAACGCTACCAGAGCCAGAGAAGACGGTCGGTGCGAGAGAGGCTGGCCCAGACGAGTCGCGGGCGAAACGAGACCGTTCGCTCAGGCGTGAAGGTACTTCTCGTTGAGCACCCACTCGTTTTGTTCGTCGCGGACGAGATACTCGCCGTAGTACGGCACCCGCTTTTCGACGACTTCGTGGAACGTCTCGCGAATCTCCGCGCGGGTCATGTCGCCCATCGGGCGCAGGTCGTCGTTGCGGTTGAGACAGCCCTTCAGGTAGCCCTCGTGGGTGACGCGGACGCGGTGGCAGTTCGCACAGAAGTTCTCGTTGCCGACGGGGTCGACGATTTCGACCATCCCACCTCCGACGAAGTAGCGCTTCCGGTCGTGCATCTCGCGGTGTTCGACGCGGTCGGCGATGTCGGCGAGCCAGTCGTGGACGCGCTGGATATCGATGCTCCACTCGGGTTTCCCCGTCAGTTCGGGCATGTACTCGATGAGCTGCAACTGGAGGCCGTCGTTCTCGGCGACGTGGTCGACCATCCCCTCGACGTAGCCCGCGGTGTGCTCGAAGACGACCATGTTCAGCTTCACCGGGTCGAGACCGGCATCGAGCGCGGCGTCGACGCCTTCCATCACGCGGTCGTACGCGCCGGATTTCGTGATTTCGGCGAACGCCTCCGGGTCGAGCGCGTCCTGCGAGACGTTCACCCGTTCGAGTCCCGCCGCCTTCAGGTCCGCCGCGCGGCCGGGGAGGAACGTCCCATTGGTCGTCAGCGACGTCTCCATCGAGTCGGGCGTCCGCTCGATGATCTCTTCGAGGTCCCCCCGTAACATGGGTTCGCCGCCGGTGAACTTCACCTTCCGGACGCCGAACTCCTCGACGACTTCGAGGAAGCGAACGACGTCGTCGGCGCTCATCTCGTCGTCCTGCGGGTCCATCGGCCCGCGGGTGTCGCCCAGCCCTTCGTTGTGGCAGTAGACGCAGTCGAAGTTACACCGGTCCGTCAGCGAGATACGGACGCCGGTGACGTCCCTGCCGAAGTCGTCCGTCAACATATGTCGTGAAAATTCGTGGGGACGTTCTTAAATGAGTGGGCGCTTTCGAGACACACGTAACCGGATTCGGTTTCGAACGTCCCGACGACCGCGTCCGGCGGTCACCGTCGCCGAGCGACGGCTCGACGCCTCAGAACGGCCTCCGTCTCACGCGCCGCGGTCGTAAACCGCGTCGGCGACGCTGTCGCGGTGGCCCTCGTTCGGTCCGCCGGCGATGGTCAGGAGACGCGCGTCGCGCAGGTAGCGTTCGATCCGCCGCTCGGTCGTGTAGCCGACGCCGCCGTGGAGCTGGAGCGCGTCGTTCGTCACGTCGACGGCGGCCTCGGTGGCGTACACTTTCGCCATGGCGAACTCGCGGCTCGCGTCGCGGCCGCGATCGGCGTAGTCGGCCGCCCGAAGCGTGAGCAGTCGCGCGGTGTCGACGCGGCGAGCCATCTCGCCGACGCGCCAGCGGACGCCCTGGTAGTCGCCGATACGGCCGCCGTACTGCTCGCGCTCGCTCGTGTAGGCGACGGTGTCTTCGAGCGCGGCGCGGGCGAGGCCCACGGCGCGCGGGGACGTTCACGCCAGTGGTCGCGTTCCCGCGCTCGACGAGCCCTTCGTCCACCTCGCCGATCCGCCGGTCGTCGGGGACGCGAACGTCGGAGAGCGTCACCTTCGGCGACTTCACGCTCCGCACGCCGAGGGTCTCCCAGACGGTGTCGATCTCGAACTCGTCGGCGGGGACGAGGAACGCGGTGACGTTCCGCGGAGCGTCCTCGGCCGGTCCGGTCCTCGCGTAGACGAGTACCTCGTCGGCGTCGTCGTAGTTCGTCACCCAGCGCTTGTGGCCGTCGAGCACCCACTCGTCGCCCTCCCGCGTCGCCGTCGTCTCGATACCCCGTTTGTCGCTACCGGCGTGCTCCTCGCTGAGTCCGAGCGCGCCGACGCGGTCGTAGCCCGCCATCGCCGGCAGGAAGCGCTCCTTCTGGGCGTCGGTGCCGAACCGCTCGACGATTTCGGCGACGCCGAGGTGGAGCGCGACTGCGCTCGCGACGGCCATGAGTCCCGCCGACAGTTCCTCGGTGACGAGCGCGAGTTCCACCATCCCCTCGCCGCGGCCGCCGTACTCTTCGGCGACTGTCAGTCCGGCGTACCCACGGTCGGCGAGGTCCCCGAGAATCGCTTCGGGGTACGCTTCGTTCCGGTCGAGTTCGTCCGCGCGCGGAACGACGTTCGACTCCGCGAACTCCCGAGCGTCGTCCCGAACTGCTCGCTGCGCGTCCGTGAGTGCGAATCGCATGAGGTACGCACACGCGGAGCGGGTAATAGTTGTATGCGATGGCGAGGGTTTGGGGTCGTCTTCGCCTCACCGCTTACATAACCCTTATTCGACCGACGAACCCACCATGAGGGCATGAACGAAGCCGACGTACGAGATCTCCTCCGGGAGGTCGAGGACCCGGACCTCGGCGAAGACATCGTCTCGCTCGGTCTGGTCAACGCCGTCGAGGTCGACGACAGCGTCGCTCGCGTATCGCTCGCGCTCGGCGCACCCTACGCCCCGAACGAGACTCAGATTGCGAGTCGCGTCCGCGAGGTGCTCTCGGAGGCGGGCCTCGACGTCGACCTCTCGGCGAAGCTGCCGTCGTCGCTCTCACAGAGCGAGCAGGTGCTGCCCGGCGTCAAGAACGTCATCGCCGTCGCCTCCGGGAAGGGCGGCGTCGGCAAATCGACCGTCGCCGTCAACCTCGCCGCCGGACTGTCGCAACTCGGCGCGCGCGTCGGTCTGTTCGACGCCGACGTCTACGGGCCAAACGTCCCGCGGATGGTCGCCGCCGACGACCACCCGCAGGCGACTGCCGAGGAGACCATCATCCCGCCCGAAAAATACGGGATGAAACTGATGTCGATGGCGTTTCTCGTCGGCGAGGACGACCCCGTCATCTGGCGCGGCCCGATGGTCCACAAGATTCTGACGCAGTTGGTCGAGGACGTGGAGTGGGGCGAACTCGACTACCTCGTGCTCGACTTACCACCAGGAACGGGCGACACGCAACTGACCGTCCTGCAGACGCTTCCCCTCACCGGTGCGGTCATCGTCACGACGCCGCAGGACGTGGCGCTCGACGACGCCCGGAAGGGGCTTCGGATGTTCGGCACCCACGGCACGAATGTGCTGGGAGTCGTCGAGAACATGTCGAGTTTCGTCTGCCCCGACTGCGGCAGCAGCCACGAGATCTTCGGCTCCGGTGGCGGGAAGGCCCTGGCCGAGGAGACGGACCTCCCGTACCTCGGCGGGATTCCGCTCGATCCAGACGTCCGAACCGGCGGCGACGGCGGCGAACCCATCGTGTTGGAGGAAGACGACGAGACGGCCGACGCCTTCCGCGTGCTGACCGAGAACGTCGCCAACAACGTCGGCGTCGTCAACCGGATGAAGCTCCGGTCGCAGCGATGACGGAGGAGGCCGTGGAGCCGGACAGCGGCGGTGAGAGCGGAGACGACCCCGACTGGCAGATGGCCCCCGACTCGGACGTGGAGTTTCCGGCGAACGACGAGCGCGTCCGAGTGCTCCGCGAGATAGCGGAGGACGTCTACGGCGAGAGCTCCGAGAGCCGTCAGTTGTCGGCGATCCTGTACCGCGTGAGCGACCTCTACGACGAGGAGGGGGAGACGTCGCCCGAGGAGATCTACCTGAACGTCCGCCACATCATGAACATCAAAGAGCAGGGCGGGTTGCGGCGGTAGTCGCGGATCGTTCGTACCGCCGCCCTCCCGCAGCGTTTTATCTCGCCTCCTCCAAGCCACCCCGTGGACGCCCACCAGCACAGGCTGGAGAACCCCTTCAGCATGGACGAGAACTGCACGAACTGCCCGGCGCTCTGCGAGACGCGCGAGCACATCGTCCACGGCTACGGCGACGTGGGCGCGGAGTTCCTCTTCGTCGGCGAGATGCCGAGCGCCGGGGCCGACGAGGCAGGGATTCCGTTCGTCGGCGACGCGGCGGGCGAACGCCTCCAGTACGTTCTCGGCGAACTCGGCTTCTCACGGTCGCCGCCGGAGTCGACCGACCCCGACCTCCAGAACGTCTTTCTCACGAACCTGACGCGCTGTCGCCACCCCGAGCGTGCGCCGACCGACGAGGAGATAGAGACGTGCGAACCGTATCTCAACGCCGAGATTCGGATGATAAACCCGCAAATCATCGTCCCCGTCGGCCAGCGGGCGCTCGAAGCGCTGGCGTTCGACTACACCACCCGCCGCGTCGAGAGCTTCGACGTCGACGCGGAACACGCGACGACGATTCGCGGCCGCGGCTTCGAACTCGTGCCGATGGTCGAACTCGACAGACAGACCGACGACCAGACCGAGGCGTTCGTCGAACACGTCACCGAGAACGTCTTCGGCCGCGACTACCGGCAGACGAAGGGCCGACGCGGACGGTAGCGTACGAGGGTTCGACCGCTCAGCTACCAGTACGGCGTCTCCGTCCTCACGGCCCGACGTATCGCAAATCGGACCATCACCGTGACACAGACCGCAACCAGTGTTGAGGCGACGACCGTCGCAGCCGACAGGCCGACGGCGAAGAACGTGAGTGCCGCCCCGAACCCCGCCGCTCCGATGACGACGACGACGACTCGCGTGACCTGCTTGAGGACGTCCATACCTCACGCGTCGGAATCGACGGCAAAGAGTATTGCTCCCCTGTCACTCATCTATTTCGATACACTCGTATCAGTATCAACGAACTGGATACGTCGTTTCAGAGAACGAACGTTGCTAGTAAAATTGTCGTTTCGGCATTTAGGAAATAATCCATAAAGCATTTAAATCGGTATGCCGGCACAACTGACGGATATGGATAGACCGGGCAATTCGAAGGGAGATTCAACGAATGATACGAGTCGAGCGTCGACAGCCGAGCATTCCGCCGATTCGGATTCTTCGGATGCGAGCGCGTCGGTGAACGACTTCGTCACAGCGCGTCGGACCGAAGTGGCGAGTGCGACGTACGACCCCGACGATCCGGACTCGCTGACGCTCGCCGTCGCGAAGGCGCTCGCGAGGGCGAAAGACACCGACCCCCTCCAACTGCAACCCCCCATCGGTAACGTCATCGACCTCGGCTTTGCCGAGGCGGTGTTGTCGAGCAACGCCGCGCCGGAGGCGACGCCGATGCGGTACGTCGGATTCACCTACGGAACGTACGAAGTCGTCGTCTTCAGCACCGGCGAAGTGGACGTGTACGAACTACCCCAGCAGCGATAACGTTCTCGTCGGTCGCGACGGGAGCGCGCGACCGCCGTTTTCTCTCCGTCTCTCCTGAATTCGATGACCGCCTCCGCGGCGACACACCAGCGAGTTCAAGGAGATGCCGCTACGAGGGACGAGCATGACCGTCGTCGCCGTTCTCGCCGACCCGCCGCGACCGGGCCTCGTCCTCCCGAACCTCGCCGAGACGAGTCCGCTCACCGAATCCGAAGCCGCCGACCTCTACGCCGCGATGCTGAGAGACACGTTCCTCGCCGCCGTTCGCTCGGGCGGCGAACTGCTCGTCAACTACCGGCCCGACGACCTCCTTCCCGACGAGTTCGTCACCGACGAACCGGCGGCCGCGGCGGTTCGCGCCGTCGCCGCCGACGCGCTCGGTGACCTCTCCGACGTCCGCGTCGAGAAACAGGTCGGTTCGACATTCGACGCCCGCGCGGGTAACACCGTCTCGCACCTCCTGAACACGGAGGGCGAGCAGTCCGTCGCTGTCGTCCGCGGGAACGCCCCGCTTCTCACGCGGACGCTCGTCGACTCGGCGGCGATGAAGCTCCGCTCGACGCCCGTCGTGCTCGGCCCCTCGACGGACGGTCGGTGCTACTACGCGGCGTTCACCGACACGATAGATTTCGCCGAGGCGTTCACCGCCTCCGAGATAGAGACGCTCGCCGCTCGTGGCCACGACGCGGGCCTCGACGTGGATTTCGTCCCGATGCAACCGACTATCGAGACGGGCGAGGACCTCCTCACTGTCTTGCCGATGCTGCACGCCCGGCGGGAGGCGGGACGCATCGTGCCGAAACACACCGCCGAGTTCGTCGCCGAGTTGGGTCTTCGCGTCGTCGCTGAGGACGGAGAGAAGCGAGTCGTCCGCGCCTGAGGACCGACGAATCACGAAGAAAGATAACCACAAACGAGACATCACGAACATGGATATCGACCCGATTGCTTCCGGAAGGGACGCCGTCGATCGCGTCGAGAAGGGTGACAGAGTCGTCTACAAGAACGACGGACAACCCCGACGAAAACAACCGCTCACGGTCTCCCGTACGACCAGACGCACGTCGCGGTCGGGGAGAGAACGGAAAGAACTAGAGCTAAACGGAAGTCAGGGTGGCTGTTATTTGATGACGTTTAGTCTCTCCAACGACGATGTATTTGCGGACGCTCTTCACGTCAATTTGAACGATGCGACGACGTTCCACCCAGAGGAATTCCACTTGATGGAGAGCGGATAGAACTGTTCGTTCCCTTCGTTATCGACAACTGCTAACGGAACCAAGTCGACCGTCACGTCTATACCACGGGCTTTCCAACCCGTGAGTGCGGTGGGATGGCAGAGTGGACTATTGCGCCTGCCTTGAAAGCAGGTGGCCTTCGGCCTCCTGGGTTCGAATCCCAGTCCCACCGCATTTTCGCGCGAACATTACGGCGAGCGGTGTCTCCGCTCGCCTCCGACGTGAGCATCTGATTCGGAGACGACTGGATTCGAGCAGACGAGTCGCAGTGCGGCCGGCGGGAGCGACCGTCTCGGCGAGTTCGAATTCCAGCCCCACCGCTCCACCTGTTTCCGCCTCGGTTCGCGCTCCGCGCGACCACTCGGCGCAAAAACCTGTCTTCGTGAACGAAGTGAGTGAAGTCTGCGGAAGTCGTAGACTTCCGCGACGCGACAAACGCGAAGCGCTTGTCAGCGGCTCGTCAGAGCTCTGCTCTGACGGTGGACCAAAAAGCCGCTCGCTCGACTACGGCCTCGTTCGCGGTACAGCGACTGGAGACCCCGGTTTCGGAACTCGTTCCGACAGATGCCGTGGGCCCATCCACTCGCCGAACACTCAGAAAAACCACAACGAAGTTACAAATCTCCAGACGCTGACGAGACCGTATGTCACACGTGCCCGAACGTCCGCATGAGTTCGTCTGCGAGAACTGTCACCTCATCTACGCCGGGACAGTCGTCAGGAGCGACGAAAACGAACACCACTACGAATCGCCGACCGAGTGCGCCGCCTGCGGGTCGACGGCGTTCGTCGAACTTGACGCGTATCCGCACACCAGATGAGAGCCTGCAGAGAAGGGTAACGGTTTTGCGACCACCGACCAACTGCCGGATATGGACTGGCCACACGACCCCGATGGCGAACAGGGTAGCGAAGGACGCCGAAAGTACGGCCACGCCGTCATCGCAAAGAAGGTCAACGAGGACGAGGATTTCCCGCTGAACCGCGACGAGTTCGTCTCCGAGTTCGGCGACGACCCGATTCGCCTCGACTACGAGCGCGTCGTCCCGCTCCGCGACATCTTCGAGGGCGTCGACCAGGAGGAGTTCTCGGATTTCGTCGACTTCCACAAGGCGGTCGGCCGCGCGATGCGCGCGAACGGCTACTGGTTCTACGAGGGCGCGGAGAACTTCACCCGCACGCGGTCGTAGGCGGCCGAAAACGCCTCCTTCAGGGTTCGGGCTCGCTCAGCGTCACCGTGTCGGAGAGTTCGCGGTCGAACGACTCGCGCTCCCAGTTGCGCGTCGCGTCGCCCGTGACTTCGGCGCGCACTTTCTCCTCTAGGAGGTCGACGGCGACGCTGTTGGCACCCTCGGGGATGATGAGGTCGGCGTGCTTCTTCGTCGGTTCGATGAACTGCTCGTGCATCGGTTTCACCGTCGAGAGGTACTGGTCGATGACGCCCTCCAGGTCCCGTCCGCGGTCGACCACGTCGCGCTCGATGCGCCGGAGAATCCGCACGTCGGCGTCCGTCTCGACGTAGAGGCGGAGGTCCATCATCTCGTTTATCTCCTCGTCGTACAGCGAGAGAATTCCTTCGAGGATGATGACGTCCGTCGGTTCGACGGTCACGCGCTCCTCCTGTCGGTTGTGTATCTCGAAGTCGTACTGCGGCATCTCGACCGACTGACCTTCGGTGAGCGAGGTCAACTGCTCGCGCAGTAACTCCCACTCGAACGCCGAGGGGTGGTCGTAGTTCACCTCGGTTCGCTTCTCGAACTCGAGGTGACTGAGGTCCTCGTAGTAGTTGTCGAGCGGGATTCGCGTCACCGACTCGCCGACGCTCTCGGTGATGAGTCGTGAGACGGTCGTCTTTCCCGCCCCCGTGCCGCCCGCGATGCCGATGACGAACGAGGGGATGGTCATTACAGATAGGCGTCCACCGAGCGATTTGAACCTACTGTTTCCGACGCTCGAACCGCGTTCGTTGACAGGTCGCGCAGCATCCGGCCGCGGTCTGTCCGTCCGAAATCGCGGAACAGAAAGATAGCACGTCGGGCGGATTAACTCTACTGGAGGTAGACTTTAGCCCATTTCCGGCAAACACTCTAGTATGAATACGGATGTCACGGTACGCGATGCCATGGAGCGAGAGTTCGTCGGGGTGAGTGAGTCGGACTCGGTTCGAGCCGCTGCCGAGTTGATGTTCGAGGAGGACGCCGACTGTATCGTCGTCCTCCGCGGAAACCGGCCCGTCGGCGTCGTCTCCTCGCGGGTGGCGCTGGGTGTCGTGTTGGACGACAGGGACGAGACGTCAGTCTCGGACGTGATGGTCGAACCGGAACCGATAGTGGAGTCGGAGACGGCGCTCGTCGTCGCCAAAGACCGGATGCGCTCGGAGGCGACGCCGTGGGCGCTCGTCGTCGACAACGGCGAACTCGTCGGGCTGCTCACCGAACGGGACATCCTGATGGCAGCGACGTTGACCCAGGAGGAGATGCGGCCGGAGAGCCGAGATCGGACGCCCGCCGGCGGCGAGTTCGGAGAGCCGAACGACAACCCCTCCGACATCGAGACGAACGGCGGCGTCGATTCGGAGGCGTACTCCTCGCAGAGCATCTGTGAGGTGTGCGGATCGCTCGCTCGGACGCTCTCGAACGTCAACGGACAACTCGTCTGTTCTGACTGCCGAGAGGTCTGACGGCGTCTGCCCGAGGAATTTCCAGAGACGCCGTTTCGCTGCCGACGCTCGGTGGGGAACGGCGTCGGTCGTCGACGTCCGAACCCAGCCGTTACTCCGCCGAGGACGCGTCGCCGCTCTCGGCGATGCGACACTCGTACTTCCGGAGCGATTCGCGCAGCGCCTCGCCCGCGTCGATGTCGAGCGATTCGGCGAGCGTCAGAAGCGAGAACAGCGCGTCACCGAGTTCGTCGGTCTTCACGTCGAGCGATTCGGGCGACGCACCCCACTGTGAGGATTTCGTCGCGTCGGCGGCGAGTTCGCCGACTTCGGAGGTAAGGTCCAGCAGTTGGTACGCCGGGTCGGCGTGCATCTCGTACCGGTCGAGGAACGCGGCAACTTGCTGCTGTTCGGGCATCGAACGGTGGTCGTCTCCCATGATGTCGACACGCTCGGGCGTCGAAGGAAATCGTTTCGAACTCCCGTTCGTCGGTCCCGCGAGCGCGCGACGATGGAATACCCTGCGCGCTCGATGCCATCGCTGCGGAAACCGACCGAAGAAAACGCTATACCGTTTGGCACGGAAAAATGGGTATCGAACCGAACGACGCCGACCGCGCTCGCCGACCTGGAGGCGGTTCTCCGTGAGCGTACAGATAGAATCCCCGAAGATGGAGGAGGCCGAGCGCATCGCCGAGCTATGGGTGACGCTCGCCGCTGGACAACGCGAGTTCGGCTCGCATCTCCACGCCGAGGCGAACCGCGGACAGATTCACGACGCCATCGCGCGACACGTCGTCACCGGCGGACTGCTCGTCGCGCGCGCGGACGACCGCGAACTCGTCGGCTTCGTCATGTTCGAACCGGAGACCGACAGCTACGCGCAGGACGTCTGCCGGGGGGCGATTCAGAACGTCTACGTCGACCCGGCGTACCGAAACGACGGCGTCGGGACCGCGCTCTTGGATGCCGCCGAGCGCGCGCTCGCCGACGCCGGCGCGGACGTGATCCATCTCGAAGCGATGGCCGGAAACGAGGCCGCCCGCAGGCTGTACGAACGCCGCGGCTACCGCCTCCACCGCGTCGAGTTGGAGAAGCGTGTCGAAAACGATAATACCGCCCCGACGGACCGATAACCCGCGGCGCGCCAGGAGAGCATGGGCGGTTCATGCACTCGACTTGTAATCGAGACTTCGTGGGTTCGAATCCCACTCCTGGCTTTTTCTGTGCCCGAACGGACGTGAGGGGTAACTCCCCGGAGGTGTCTTCGACACGAAGACCCTAGTGACCGGCAGTATTATCTCGAAATCCGGAGTACTGACCGGCGATGGCCCCGTCGAGCGAGGAAACCAGTTCGAAGCGAGACACCGGCACAGGGATGGCACTCGGTCTTGGTCTCGGTGTCGCAGTCGGCGTCGCGATGGATCAGTTGACTATCGGTATCGCGCTCGGGGTCGTGTTCGGCGTGGCGTTCGAAGCACATCAGTCTCGGAACGAGTCAACGTAGGCGAAAACGGCGTCTCCATCCGATAGGCGGCCGTTATCCGACTCTTCGACTCGTCCGGAGCCCTGTCTCACCTCCCCCGATTCGCTCAAAAGGGTTATGAGTGGGTAGCGAGTCAGACTAGATGCAATGGCGAAAGGTACGGTCGACTTTTTCAACGACACCGGCGGCTACGGATTCATCGAGACAGAAGATGCGGACGACGACGTGTTCTTCCACATGGAAGACGTCGGCGGCCCGGACCTCGAAGAGGGACAGGAAGTGGAGTTCGACATCGAGCAGGCCCCGAAGGGTCCGCGCGCGACGAACGTCACCCGACTCTAAGAACCGAAGTCACTCGAAACGGTTCTTCACCGAACTACCTATTTTTTAGCGACTACTCCGGTAGCGGGTCGCTTCGCGGTTCGAGAACCGACGAAGTCGCTCCGACACAACCGGTCGCTTAACCGCGCGGGCGGATACGTTCGAGATATGCACCCCGACGAAGTCCGTCAACGGTGGGCCGAACGCTCCGGCGAGTTCTCCCCGGACTACTACGCGTACTACGGTCCCGACGAAGCGAGCGAGGCGATTCGTCGGCGCATCGACGCCGAGTTCGACGCGGACGCGTCGATTCTGGAACTCGGGTGTAGTTCGGGTCGGCATCTCGCGCACCTCCACGACCACGGCTACCGGAATCTCCACGGCATCGACGTCAACGAGGAGGCGATGACGGTGATGCGGCAGGCGTATCCCGAACTCGCCGCCGCGGGAACGTTCCACATCGACACCATCGAAAACGTCGTCCCGGAGTTCGACGACGACGCCTTCGAGGCGGTCTACTCGGTGGAGACGCTCCAGCACATCCACCCCGACCACGAGTGGGTGTTCGACGAACTCGCGCGCATCACGAGCGACTATCTCGTCACCGTCGAGATAGAGGGTGCGGCCGACGAGTGTACGGAGGGAACCGAACTCGGCGAAAGCGGCGGACGCTCCGAAGGAAACGAGGTCTCCGAGGTGAACTACGTCGACGACGAGTTCCCCCTCTACTACCGTCGCTGGGGGCGAATCTTCTCCAACCGCGGGTTCGTCGAGACGTCGGCTGAACGCCTCAAAAACGACACACTCCGCCAGTTCCGGCGTCGCTCCGAGTGAGCAGTAGGCGAGCGACGCCTCTCGCGACGTCTCACCACGCGTTCGGCACCGGTTCGCGCTTCGCTCCGTGGCGGCGGGCGGCGCGGAGAAGGTGTGTCAGGTTGCCGCGGTGAGTCCACGGCGCGGAGTGTGCAGTATCCGACTGCGCAGTGACAGATATGCGGTAGGGCATAAATAACTACGTCAGACGGGCGTACGACGTGTGTCGGCGGACCCTGATGGGCGAGTGACGAGACTCGATTGCGAACCGTAACCGATGGGTGTGCTAACTAGTGGCGACACATACAAATATCAGGAGCATGGACCCACCAGCGTGTCAGTCGAGGATCCGATTGCCGACGCGCTCTTGGGCGAATCCGCCTACGAGCGACTGCAAGCGGAGCGACACACCCTCTTTCAGCAATCTATCGCGCGGAAGCTCACGTGGCAGGGGTACCTCCTATTCTCGCTCGCGGCGCTGTATCCGGCGCTCACGTCGTTGCCGCCGACGGTGCGGCGGTCGTACTTCGCCGACTCCGTCGCGTTCTCGGCGCCGAAAGTGGCGTTCATCGCGATGGTCGGCGTCTCCCTCGTCTCGCTGACCGGCGTCGGCCACGCGGCGGTGGGCGTCTGGCGGCTTCGACTCGGTCGGTCGATGGGCGAACCGAAGGCCCGCGAACTGCTCAACGTCGAGGCGGTCTGTTCGCTGCTCGGGTTCGTCACGGGCGGGTTCGCGACGGCGATGGCACACGCGTTCGTCCTCCTGGGATTCGGCGGCGTCGACGCCGTCGAGGGATACGTCGCCGCGGGTGGCGGCAACCCCTTCACGCAGGCGGGCTTCGGCGTCGACGTGGTGACCGTCTCCGTCGTCGCACTCGTCTCCGGCGTCTGTCTCCTGATTCTGGCGGCGGTGCTCTCGATGGAGGCGTCGGTCCGCGGGTTCGACCGGGAGCTGTGACGGCGGCGAACCCTGGTGAGTCTTGGCGAACCTGACGAACCTCGGCGAACGTTTATGTCGAATCGGCGTACACTCTCGGTACGATGGATGGAGCAGACCGGTTCTTCCTCGGCGTCGTACTGCTGCTGTTCGGACTGATTCTGCTCGGCGTGGCGCTCGCGCTCCTCTGATTCCAAGAAATTTTATATACAGGTACCGCCGAAACGTATCGATATGCCTGAATGTGAGAACTGCGGCGCGTTCGTCACCAGCGCGTACGCCCGTGTCTTTACGCCCGAAGGGATGGAGAACCCGCGGGTCTGCCCGCGCTGCGACGATATGGTTAGAGACGGTTCGACGGTCCGGAAAGCGCGCGCTCCGAGGAACCGATAGCCGCTCAGACGAGCGAGTACCGGTCTGAGTCGGCGTCGCGCCCGACAAGTCCCTCCCCTTGCAGCGTCCGGAGGATGCTGTAGAGCGTCAGTTTCGTCATGGCGAGACTCTCTTGGAGTTCCGCGACGGTGGCGTCACCGTGTGTCGAGAGGTACAGGTACACGAGTTTTGCGCGCGGCGACCGGAGGGTATCGGGCACGGTTGCCCGCTGACTCGATTGAGACATCATCTTGCTCCGGCCAACGTCTTCGACAATAATAAAATCCCTCTACGACAGTTGTCGAACCTTTCAGGAAGCGACGAAATCGGTCTCTAGAGCCGCCATCAGACGATTACTCCGTATTCGAGTAACGCTCGAAACGTCCGGTAGGCTGGACTTTCAGGCGGTAAGCTTTCGACTGTCGTCGTGATTTGCCGGAACCTTGACAATCGTTCGTCATCGAACCAGTGCGGCGGTCGAACGGAAGGGGCGGGAGTCGAACCACGCGAAGCCTACGTAATCCACCGTGGATGCGTGCGCACCCGAACGGCGGTTGCTCTACCACTGAGCTACCCTTCCACGTCGGACTACTACCGACGGAAGCTAATACTCATTGGTCACCGGGCGTCGAAAAACGGAAAGACGGCGCTTCAGTAGCTGCGAATCTTCGGTTCGTACGTCTTCTCCTCGCCTTCGAGGATGACCGGCTTGTACCACAGTTCCGGCGACCCGTCGTTCCACGACAGCATCGTGTGCTTCAGCCAGTTCTCGTCGTCGCGCTCCTGGTGCTCTTTACGCCAGTGCGCGCCGCGGAACTCGTTTCGCGCGAGCGCACCGAGCGTGATGGCCTCCGCGAGGTCGAGGATGTTGCGCGTCTCGATGGTCTGGATGAGGTCGGTGTTGTACGTCCGCGAGGGGTCGTTGACGTACACGTCGGTGTAGCGTTCGCGCGCCTCTCTGAGGTCGCGTAGCGCCTGCTTCAGGCCGTCCTTCTCGCGGAAGACGTTGACGTGCCGCGTCATCGACTTCTGGACCTCCGAGCGAATCTCGGCGTGCTGGACACCGTCCTCTTTGGTCATCAAGCGGTCGATGCGGCGGTTCTCGGCGTCGACGGCACGAGTGACGATTTCGTCGCCGGTCGCGGCGACGGCACCGCCGTCAGGGGCTTTCCCGCCGTCGGCGACGGCGTCCTCGTCCGTTCCTCGAACCGCACCGGGGGCGACGGGCGTGTCGACTTCGCCTGCTTCCCACTCACCGCGCTTGCCGGTCGTGATCTCGGCCGTGCCGAGGTCCTTGCCTGCGGCGTGCGCGCCGGCGCGGCGTCCGAAGACGATGAGTTCCGGGAGCGCGTTGCCGCCGAGACGGTTCGAGCCGTGAACCGAGGCACAGGCGCACTCGCCGGCGGCGTAGAGTCCTGTGATGCACGTCTCGCCGTTCTCGTCGGTCTCGACGCCGCCCATGGCGTAGTGCTGGCCGGGCTTGACCGGCATCGGCTCTTCGAGCGGATCGACGCCCTCGAAGTCCTCCGAGAGGTGGACGATGTTCTCGAGGCGGTCGATGATGCGCTCCTCGCCGAGGTGGCGCATGTCGAGGTGGACGTACTCGTCGTCGATGCCGCGGCCGGCGTTGATCTCGGTCAACTCGGCGCGCGACACCACGTCGCGGGAGGCGAGTTCGCCGGCGTTGTTCGCGTAGCCGTACTCGAACATCAGCCGCTCGCCGTTCTCGTTGTAGAGGATGCCGCCCTCACCGCGGACACCCTCGGTGATGAGAACGCCCGTCGACGGCAGCGTCGTCGGGTGGAACTGGATGAACTCCATATCCTCCATCGGGACGCCCGCGCGGTAGGCCATCGCCACCCCGTCGCCGGTGTTGGCGACGGCGTTGGTCGTGTGGTCGTACACCTGGCCCGGGCCGCCGGTCGCGAGGATGACGCCGTTGCGGGCGCGGAAGCCCGACACCTCACCCGACTGGATGTCGTAGGCGACGATGCCGTGGCAGGTGCGGTCCTCGGGAACCTCCTCGTCGGAGACGGCGAGGTTGAGCACGTACCACTCGTCGTACACCTTGATGCCGCGCTTGACGAGCTGCTCGTACATCGTGTGGAGCAACTGGTGGCCCGTCTCCGCGCCCGCGTACGTCGTCCGCGGGAACGAGAGGCCGCCGAACGGCCGCTGGCTGACGCGGCCGTCGTCGTCCCGGGAGAACGCCATCCCCCAGTGTTCGAGTTGGATGGTCTCCTTCGGGCTGTCCTGACAGAGCGTTTCGATGGCCGGGGCGTCGCCGAGGTAGTCCGACCCCTTCATGGTGTCGTACGCGTGGTCCTCCCACGAGTCGCCGTCGCGGAGCGCGGCGTTGATGCCGCCTTCGGCCGCGCCGGTGTGACTGCGTACGGGGTGGAGTTTCGAGACGATAGCCACGTCCGCCCCCTCTTCCTGCGCCGCGATGGCGGCGCGCAGACCGGCGCCGCCCGCGCCGACTACGATTACGTCGTGTTCGTACATATCTGATTTCTGATCGTTGTTAGGACTGGGTGAACTTGAGGTTCACTACCAGAACTTCAGGTTGTTCTTGACGGCCTCTCGCTTGAGTTCCTGGATGTGCGCCGTCAGCGGGATGTCTTTCGGGCACACCTCGGTACAGGAGAACTGCGTCTGACAGCGCCAGACGCCGTGTTCCTGTTCGAGGATGCGCATGCGGTGCTCTTTCATGTCCGAGCCCTCGCGTTCGTCCATCGCGAAGCGGTACGCCTTGTTGATGGCCGCCGGGCCGAGATACTCGTTGTCGCCCGCCGCGATGTTGCACGAGGACATACAGGCACCGCACCAGATGCATCGTGTCGACATCTTCACTTTCTCGCGGTTCTCGCGGGTTTGGCGCTGCTCTTCGAGTTCGCCGTCGGGCAGGTCGTTCGTCTGGAAGTACGGCTCGACCGCCTCCATCTGGTCGTAGAAGTGTTCCATGTCGACGACCAGGTCCTTGACGACCTCCTGGTACGGCAGCGGTTCGACGCGCACCGGCTGTTCGAGGTCCGATAGCTGCGTCTTACAGCAGAGTCGCTGACTCCCGTTGACGAACATCGCGTCGGAGCCGCAGATGGCCTGTCGACACGAGTGCCGGAAGGTGAGCGAGGAGTCGAAGTGGTCCCGCGCGTAGATGAGCGCGTCGAGGACGGTCATCCCCTTGTGGTAGGGGACGTGGAACTCGTCGAACCGCGGTTCCTGTTTGCCTTCGACTTCGGGGTCGTAGCGGAACACCTTCAGGTGGTAGCGACTCTCGTCGCTCGCGGCCTCCTCCTCGGTCCGCTCGCGCTCGCGTTCGGCCACCCGTTCACGGCGCTCGGTCTTCCGCTGTTGACGCTGCTGTTGTGCGACGGGGACCGACTCCGTTTCGGTCTCCGCCTCCGACTCTTCGGTTTCTTGGGTTTCGGGTACTTGCGTGCTCATGTTAGAGTGGGATGCCTCCGGCCCACGCGAGGGCGGTCCGGACGCCTTGGACGATGAGAACCGCGCTGGCGACGACGAGCGTCCACTTCACGACGCTCAGCTTCGTGCCTTCCAGTCCCTGGTTGACGAGCGCGTTGTAGACGCCGTTGACGCCGTGGAACGTCGCGGTGACGAGGAACAGAATCATCAGCGAGAAGTACGTCAGCGTCTCCATCCGTGCCTGACTCGCGGCGAACGTCACCTCGTCGGCGTGGTTGACGAAGTGCAGGAGGAAGAAGTGGAACGCGAGCACGACGACGAGAAACGCCGCGGTGATGCGCTGCCACAGCCAGCGGCGGCCGCCGCGCTCGAACGAGGAGTAGCGTTCGGCCATCTCAGAACGCCCCCGCGACGAACGTGGGGATGCTCGCGACGACGATAGCGCCCGTCAGCACCAGCGACGCGTAGAAACTCTTGTCCTGTGCCTCCAGTCCGACACCGAGGTCGACGAACAGCAGTCGGAGTCCGTTGAGGATGTGGAACACCGCCACCGCGAGCAGCCCCACTTCGAGGATGCGCACGATAGGGAGTGCCTCCAGCCCTTGGATGGTGTTGGTGTACGCTCCCGCGCCCGTCAACGCCGTCGAGAGAACGGCGATGTGGGTGAACAGGTAGCCCACCAGCACCCATCCGGTGAACTTGTGGAAAATCCAGGCCCACATGCCGGCCGAGAACTCCCGCCAGCGGCCGAAGTCCTCCACGAGGCCTCGATTGTACGATTGGCTCATACTCCCGTGAGTCTCAGAACCGGGGTGCTATAGAAGTTACGTGTATCCGCTCGTCGACTCGGGGCGGTCTCCCTGTTTTGCCGCTTTCTAGCTCGGAGAAAAACGTCTCCGGGGGGAAAACCGAACACGTCGCGAACGAGACGAACCACGTCGCGAACGCTACGTCTCGGCTTCCGCGGCGGGCGACTGCTGGCGTTCGAGCACCCGCCGCGTGGACGTGCTCAGTTCGACGAGGTGGCAGATAGGGTTACCCGGGTACACCACCGGATTCTCCAAAATACCGACGAGCAGACCCGTGAAGGGCGCTTCGACGGTGACGTTGTCGTCGAGAAACGGGTTCGTGATGGTGCAGATACGGTCGCCCTCGTGGACGAGCGCCCCCCGCGAGTAGTGCATGTCGACGATACCGCCGGCGTCGGCGCGAATCCACGTCTTCTCGCGGTCGCCCGTGATGACCGTCCGCCACCCCGGCCACCGGACCGTGTCGGTCTCCGCGAGGCCGTACTCCGCGAAGACGCTCCGGACGCCGTCGAGCGCCTCGTCAATGAGGTCGCGCTGGAACCGGTGGGCCTCGCCCATCTCCAGCGTAATCGTCGGGACGCCCGCTCGTGTCGCTTCCCCGCGGAGCGACCCGTCCGGTCCCTCGCCGGCGAGGATGACGTTCGACCCGAACGCGTGAGCGAGTCGATTCACGCCATCGTCGGCGAGGTTGCCGCGGACGTGGAGCATGTTCGTCCGGCCACGCGTGGAGGTATGAAAGTCGAGTCCGACGTCGCACGGTTCGATGAAGTTTCGGAAGATCTGGTAGGCCATCCGCTTGGCGCTCGTCGAACTCTCCGAGCCCGGAAACGACCGGTTCAGGTCGCGGTCGAGAATCGGGAGGTACCGCTGCTGGGCGAGAAAGCCCGGCACGTTCAGTACGGGCATGCAGACGAGCGTCCCGCGGAGGTCGGTGTGGTCCCACCCGTGGGCGACGGTTCTGACCACTTCGATGCCGTTCAGTTCGTCGCCGTGCGCCGCCGCCGAGAGAAACACCGTCGGGCCGTCGCGCTCGCCGTTGACGATGGTGACCGGGATGCGAACCGGGTCGCCGAGATACGTCTCGCTCACGCTGTACCGCAGGTTCTGCGTCTCGCCCGGGCCGACCCTCCCCCCGTTGTAGGTGAAGGCCGAGTCGTCGCTCATGGGCGTCTCTCTGACGGGCCCGTATATAAACACCTGCAACGGAATCGCATATAACACGTCGGTGATTTGAATATAAACCGCCGCACCGTCGCCGTCACGCGGACGCGCCGGCGCTACACGGTTGTGAGCGTCGAGCGGTGTCCGGACCGGCATATCTTTGAAACTGCATCCGGTATATCTGCCTACATGGCACTTTCAGACGACGAGGCGGTGCGTGTCGGGGTTCTCTCGCTGCACAACAGTAAGGAGACCAAGGCGATTTTGAACGCCATCGAGGAACTCGGTCACCGGCCGGTGTGGCTCCGCCGCGAGAACACCGCGATGAGCATCGAGGACAGCGAGGTCTCTATCGAACCCGGCGTCGACATCATCGCGAACCGACTACTGCTCTCGAATACCGAAGAACCCGCGGAAGGACTCGGCTTGGCGGCGACGTTCAACCGCGTCCGGCCGATGCTGAACGAACCCGGTGCGGTGCTGACGGCTATCCACAAGTTCGCGACGGCGGCGACGCTGGCCGACTGGAACATCCAGGTTCCCGATGCCTTGCTCGCGCTCTCGAACGACCGACTGAACCAGGACCGCGAGCGCTTCGGCGACGTCGGCGTCTACAAGACCGCCATCGGCACCCACGGCGGCGGCACGTGGAAGGTCGACCTCACCGAACCCGTCAACCCGAAGGTCGGCAACCGCCAGGCGTTCCTGCAGGAACTCATCGAGCGCGACAGCGACCGACACCGCGACCTACGCGTCTACGTCGTCGGCGAGGAGATCGTCGGCGCGATGCACCGCTACGCGCCCGAGGGCGACTGGCGGACGAACGTCGCCCTCGGCGGCGACGTGCAGAACGCCACCGAGACAATGCCCGACGAGGCGGCCGAAACCGCGCTCTATGCGGCTGAAGTCATCGGCCTCGACTACGCGGGCGTCGACCTCGTCGAAGGTAACGACGGCTGGTATGTCCTCGAAGTGAACCCGACCGCCGGGTTCAAAGGCCTCTACAAGGCGACCGGCAAGAGCCCCGCGCCGCACATCGCGCAACTGGCTATCGAACGTGCCGGCGGCGACGTCGACGACACGCGCGTCGAGGAACTGTCGAACACTCTCGACGACTCCCGTCCGTCGTGCATGCCGCGCATCGAACCGCCGGAGAACCAGGAGGTACCGATGATCGGCTACATCGAGGACGTGGTCGTCAGCGGGACCAGCGGGTCGACGCAGACGCTCGCCAAGTCCGACACGGGCGCGACGCGGACGAGCATCGACACGTCGCTGGCCGCCGAAATCGGTGCGGGACCCATCAAGAGCATGACGCGCGTCAAATCCGGGAGCATGAAGCGCGGGAAGGCACGCCCGGTCGTCGACCTGGTTATCGGTATCGGCGGCAACCAGCACACGGTTACCGCGAGCGTCGAGGACCGCAGTCACATGGACTACCCGCTGCTCCTGGGCCGCGACATCCTCGAACACTACCGCGTCGACGTCCGTCGGCGTGCCGATGTCGATTCGAAAGACGACGCCGAACGCGAAGAGGAGTATCTCGAATAACTGAGTCGGTCGTCGTCGCCGTCGCGGTCTGCTGTCCGTTTTCTCTCTCACCCGGCGTTCGACCGAGACGCATTTGCCTTCGCACTCCCTGACTTACGTCGTTCACAGCATGACAGACGAGGCCGAGTCCGTCCTCCGTCGAGACCTAGTAATGGCGGAACTCATCGACAGGCACGACCCCTACTCCGAACCGAACTGGACCGAGTACGAACGGCTCTGCATCTCCATCATCAACCAGCAGCTCTCCACGGCGAGCGCGGCCGCCGTCAGGGGGCGGGTGTTCGACCTGCTGGACGGCGAGGTCACGCCCGAAGCCGTTCTCGACGCGGACGAGCAGGCGCTGCGCGACGCCGGGCTCTCGCGGATGAAGACCGAGTACCTCCGGAACGCCGCCCGCGCCTTCCAGCAGCACGATTTCACGAGAGAGGCGCTGGCCGAGTACACCGACGACGAGGTCGTCGACCGACTCACCGAGATCAAGGGTATCGGGGAGTGGACCGCGGAGATGTACCTCCTGTTCGTGCTCGACCGCGACGATATCTTGCCGCTCGGCGACCTCGCGGTTCGTCGGGGTATCGAGCTGCTGTACGGCGACGGCGAGGAGATGACGCGCGCCGAGATGCGCGAGGTCGCCGAGCAGTGGCGTCCGTACCGCTCGGTCGCGACGAAGTACATCTGGGCCGAGTACGAGTCCGACTCCTGAGTGCGTCACAGCGCGTCTCTTCGAGCTTCACCGACGGACCGCGCGTCGACTCCGCGGGCGATTCCGCGCGTCGGAGACCGTCGACCCGCTGCCCTCCGCCGAGCGCGTCGGCCTCGCGTCGAATCCCTCACGAACCATCTAAATAAACTAAATTCGAGTTGTTCGGCTGTCCGAGGGAAACGTTGAAACTGACGGCAGCCGAGCGTTCGGCCATGGAGCTGGATGACATCAACAGTATCACGGTTCTCGGCGCGGGGAACATGGGCCACGGCATCGCGGAAGTCGCGGCGCTGGCGGGCTACGGCGTGGTGCTGCGCGATATCAACGAGGAGTTCGTCCAGAACGGCTACGACCAGATAGAGTGGAGCCTCGGCAAGTTGGCCGAGAAGGACCAGTTGAGCGAGGAGGAGGCCGACGCCGCGCTCGAACGCGTCACGCCGGTCGTCGACCTCGACGAGGCCGTCGCCGACGCCGACGTGGTCATCGAAGCCGTCCCCGAGAAGATGGAGATAAAGAAGGACGTGTACGGGGAACTGGAGGCGGCCGCGCCCGACCACACCGTCTTCGCGACGAACACGTCGAGTCTCTCCATCACGGAACTCTCCGAAGTGACAGAGCGACCCGAGCAGTTCTGCGGGATGCACTTCTTCAATCCACCCGTCCGAATGCCGCTGGTCGAGGTCATCGCTGGGGCGCACACCGCCGACGAGACGATGGACCTCGTGGAAGATCTCGCGGAGTCGATGGGCAAAACGCCCGTCCGCGTCCGCAAGGACAGTCCGGGCTTCATCGTCAACCGCATTCTCGTCCCGCTGATGAACGAGGCGGCCTGGATCGTCCACGACGACGTCGCCACCGTCGAGGAGGTCGACAGCACGACGAAGTTCGACATCGGCCTCCCGATGGGTAGCTTCGAACTCGCCGACCAGGTCGGCATCGACGTCGGCTACCACG
The DNA here is from genome assembly GCF_020097835.1 of Haloprofundus halobius. GTDB lineage: Archaea > Halobacteriota > Halobacteria > Halobacteriales > Haloferacaceae > Haloprofundus > Haloprofundus halobius. The sequence continues at coordinate 668,517 of NZ_CP083666.1, read as the reverse complement.
TGCTCGAGTACATGCACGAGGTGCTCGGCGACGCCTACGAACCCTGTCCTCTCCTCGCGGAGAAAGTCGAGAGCGAGAACCTCGGTAAGAAGACAGGCGAGGGCTTCTACGACTACGACGACGGCGGCGTCGACGTACCGACGGACGCCGCGCGCGAGGACGTGAAGCGCCGCCTGCTCGCCGTGATGGCCAACGAGGTCGCCGCACTCGTCGAGAAGGACGTCGCCGACGCCGACGCCATCGACCGCGCGGTGATGCTCGGCGGCGGCTTCCCCGACGGTCCGGCGAAGATGGCCGACGACGCGGGACTCGCGACACTCGTCGAGACGCTCGACGAACTCCGCGACGAGACCGGTGCCGAGCGCTACGAAGTCGTCGACTATCTCCGCGAACTCGCCGAAGCCGACGAGGGATTCCACGGCGGTGAGGGGGGCGACGAGAAGTCGGACGCCCTCGACTTCGACAACCTCCGCGTCGAAATCGACGACGCCGTCGCTCACGTCGTCCTCGACCGACCGCACCGTCTCAACACCATCAGCGCCGACCTGATGGACGACCTCTCGGATGCCATCGACGCGCTGAGCGATGACGACGAGGTACGCGCCATCCTGCTCACCGGCGCTGGTGACCGAGCGTTCTCGGCCGGAGCCGACGTGACGAGCATGGCCGGTGGCGGCGCGGACCCGATCCCGGCGGTCGAACTCTCGCGGAAGGGCCAGCAGACGTTCGGCAAACTCGAAGAGTGCGACAAGCCCGTGGTCGTCGGCATCGACGGCTTCTGTCTCGGTGGCGGGATGGAACTCGCGGCGTGCGCGGACCTCCGCATCGCCACCGAGCGCTCGGAACTCGGCCAACCCGAGCACAACCTCGGCCTCCTGCCGGGGTGGGGCGGCACCGTCCGTCTCCAGCGCATCGTCGGCACCGGTCGCGCCAAGGAGATAATCTTCACCGCCGAGCGCTACGACGCCGAGACGATGGCCGACTACGGCTTCCTCAACCGCGTCGTCGACAACGGCGACCTCGAAGCCGAGGCGATGGAACTCGCGCAGTCGCTCGCGGGCGGCCCGCCAATCGCGCAACGCTACACGAAGCGCGCGATGCACCGCGGCTGGGAGGACACCGAGGCCGGTCTGGAGGTCGAAGCGCAGGCGTTCGGCATCCTGTTCACCACCGACGACCTGATGGAGGGAGTGATGGCCTTTTCGAGCGACCGAGAGCCCGAGTTCGAGGGGAAGTGACACGCACACCGGCGGCGTAACGGAATCTTTAAACTTCTCTGGGCGACAGTTGAGAACGTCGCTCGGTTGGTGTAGTCCGGCCAATCATCTTGGCCTTTCGAGCCGAGGACAGGGGTTCAAATCCCCTACCGAGCACTTTCACGAATTCGATGAGTGAAATGCGAGCGTAGGGATTTGAATTACGGAACGAGCGTAGCGAAGTTCCGGTGGTTCAAATCCCCTACCGAGCACTTCTCCGAACGCTGCACGCGGAGCGACATCGTCGATTCACTCCCCGATTCCTCTCCATGGTAACATTGTACAGCAATAGAGAAATTCATCCAAACAGATAAGACATCGTCGCCGAATACAATCTGCGCGAGGGGAGTACAATGGCGAATACGGAGTTACAAATGGGTCACTCGTCCGGAAGGTCAACCGACAATGCGCTATCGAGAGACGTGTCTTTCTCGATACTTTCGAACCAACGTCGGCGGTACGTGTTACACCACCTCAAACGGGTCGGAGAACCGACACCCATCCGCAATCTGGCCGAACAGGTGGCCGCATGGGAGAACGGATGCGGAATCGAGGAGTTGACGTACAAGCAGCGAAAGCGCGTTTACACGTCGTTACATCAGACACATCTCCCGAAACTCGACAGCCACGGCATCGTCGAGTACGAACGGGGACGGGGCGTCGCGACGCTCACCGAGCGGGCGGCCGACCTCGACATCTACCTCCAAGTCGTCGGGCGTAACGACATCTCGTGGAGTCAGTACTACCTCGGGTTGGCGAGCGTCTCGCTCGCCGTCCTCGCGGCGGCCGGACTCGGTCTCCCACCGTTTACGTTCGTTGCCGACCTGACGTACGCGACAGTCATCGCCGTCACGCTCCTGATTTCGGCAGCCATCCACGCGTGCCACCTCCGACGGATGCACCTCGGTTCGACGGAGGTGCCGGCCGAACTCACCACCGGCCGAAATGGGTTGCTCACACGCCTCCTCGGCGCTCGCTGACGACAGCGGACGACGCGCCGCTCGTGGCGCGACGGACCTCGAAATCGGGGTTATCGACGGGAGAGGAACCCGTACGCTTCGTACGCGGTCAGGACCGCGAACAACACCGCACAGCCGGCGGCGGCGAGCGTTCCGACGTCGGGGAGGGCCATCCAGAGGGCAACGAAGAACAGACCGAGGACGCCGATACTCAGCGCGTACGGCGGTGATTCGGGCGCACTCGTCCCAGAAAACTGCATGTAGGCGAGCACCCGATCGGCGTTACCCTCAAGCGAGACGTTCTTCGAGTTGTCGTCGTAGTCGACGATACCGAGGTCGTCGAGTTTCGGGAGGTGCGTCTGGTGCAGCGAGATGTAGACGCTCTGTCTGACCTTTCGCGGGGGCGGGCTCTCACCCGACTCGATGGCACCGATGTGTTCCGAGAGCGCTCGCACCGTCTCCTCGCCCGTCTCGGCGAGGCGTTCGAGCGTCAGGCGTCGTCGGTCGTTTCGGAGCACGTCGTGGACGTCGGCTTCGGTGAGTCCGTCGGCTGCCGGCTTCTCGATCTCCGTTCGCGTCATCGGCGGGGGTTCATACTGTTCGGGTTGCTTCGAGCCGTGGTTCCGCTCCGCTATACTCTCTGTCAGATGGCTGGGCTGATGAAGTTATGCTCCCACTCGGTCGTCGGGGTCGACACGCACGGGGGGTCCAGTTCACCGGCGGAAGGGGAGGCGACGCCGACCGACGAAGAACCCTGAAACGAGCGTCGTCAGTACGAGAAACGCCAACGCGACCACGGCGGGAGCGGCGGCCAACCCCGGTGCGCCGAGGACGCCGGCGGCGACCAGCGCCGTTCCGGCGATGCCGAGACCGAGGTAGTACTCGTCGTGCGGGGAGCGCTCGCTCGGGGTGTCCAGTAGGTACGTCGCGACCCGCCGAGCGTGTCGTCCGGGAGCGACCTCCTTCGCGTCGGCGTCGTAGGAGACGATGTCGAGGTCGTCGAGTTTCGGGACGTGCGTCTGACAGAGCGAGACGTAGACGCTGTGACGGACCTTGCGTGGGGGGGTATCGCTGTCCGTCTCAACAGCGGCGATGTGCTCGGAGAGTTCTCGTATCGACCAGGTCTCGGCTCGTTCGGCGAGTTGCTCGACGACGTGCTGTCTCCGCTCGTTCTTGAGTACGTCGTATATCTCCGTCTCCGCGAGCGACCCCCGTGGGTCGCTCTCCCCCTCTCGCTGTCGGAGCGCTGCTCCCATGATAGCCATTCGTCCCCGCTGAAATAACAAGAATCTACCGGATTTCTTTGTCTCCGACGGAGATGGGAAATATACGCGTGGAGAGGAGATTCGACGGTATCGGCGGTGGAGAGTGTCTACGAGAGCCACTCCTCGGGTTTCGTATCGTAGTCGATGTCGCCGGCGGCGATGCGCTCTTCGAGTGCCGGTTCGAGGTCGTGGTGTTCGAACGTCTCGCCGTCGTATCGGATGCGGATACCGTTCTCGATGGGCGTCGGTTCGCGGCTCCGTCGCCGCGCCACCTCGATGTCGTGGTCATCGTACTCCTTGACGATGGTCATCAGGTTGACCGGGTGGCCCCAGAGGTCGTACGTCCGCTTCAGCACCTGCTTGGCCTGTTCCAGGTCCAGCATGATACCGTTGTACTGGTGGCCCAACAGCAGTTCGTTGCGGTTGCCGTAGTTACCGTCGTAGACGGCGACGGTCGGCTTCCCGAAGTTCGTGAACTGCAGTAGCAGTTTCTTCTTCACGTCCTGGTAGTCGGTGCTCGTCACGCGGTAGTCGCCGCTGGCACGGGTGAACTCGTAGGTGAAGTAGTGGTTGTTCGTGACGAACTCCTGAGAGAGGAACGCGTCGAGAAACGTCACGTCGTTGTGGCTCTCGCGGATCTCGCGCATCCGGTCCCACCCCGCGGCGCAGTCGACGTCGGCGATCGCGTCTTCGACAGTCGCGTACTGCTCGTCGTCGAACATGTACCGCGAGAGCTGTTCGAGCTCCGAGCGGCGGATGCGCCCGAGGAAGCCTCTGTTCTGGGGCTTGACGAGCGAGAAATGCCGCTCGGTGAGTCCCTCGTAGGTGAGCACCTTCCACGGGTACGCCTCCACGTCGACGGTGCGCTCCTCCTCGTCGAGACTCTCGTCGGCGTACTCCGACACCGCCCGGTCGAGCGCCTCGGCGTCGACGCGCGGGTCGTCGCCGAGCGCGACGAGGTCCTCCAGCGTGTCCGGGCGGATGCCGTCGAGCGCCGGGTCGGGCAGGAGTAACTCCTGCACCTCGTCGAAGTCGACGACCTCGTGGAAGTTGCGCCACGAGACGCCCTCGACGCGCAGGAGTTTGTCCGCCACCTCGCGGCGGTTCGTCGTGTTCTCGATGTACTCCCAGAGCTCCTTGCCCAGTTTGTACGGGTTCAGTCCCGGCGAGCCGAGCACCTTCGCCTGGTGGTCGGCGTAGAGCAGGAACTCGTTCTCGCCGGCGAAGCGCTCCTCGCCCATCATCAGCGACTCCCAGTAGGCGGCCCACCCCTCGTTCATCACCTTCGTCATCTTCTGGGGGGCGAAGTAGTACGCCTCCGTCCGCAGCATGTCGAGGACGTCGCGCTGCCACGGTTCCAACTCGGTCGCTTTGCCCTCCTCCTCGTCGTACTGCATCCCGTGCTGTTGGAGGTAGCCGAGCACGTCCTTCTGGGGGTCGGTGAGGTCGGCGGCGGCCTCCTCGGCCTCCGCGAGTCGGTCGAGCCACTCCTCGTCGAACACCTGCCGCCGCACCTCGTCGGAGATGTTCATCCCCTCCAGCCGCTCGCGGAGGTCCTCGGGCGTCGTCCGCTCGCGCGGGTCCGTCGCCTCCGCGAACGGCCGGTGCTGGTCGATACAGTCCTCCAAGCAGAGCACCGCGTCGATGAACTTCTCGACCTCCGCGCGGTCGATTTCGGGGTCTTCCATGTAGTTCGCGATGGCCGCGGAGTGGCGTTCGAGCATCGCCGCGGCGTCGAGGTCGCCGCCGAACAGCCCGAACCAACTGTTGTTGGCGAAGAAGTCGGCGTGGGCTTCGACGTGGGTGATGACCGCTTTCTGGTCGGCCAGCGTGTTCGACTCCTGGAGGAACGCGTGGCTCGGGTTGTCGTTGTTGACGATCTCGAACGCCTTTCCCATCCCGAACTGGTTCTGTTTCTGCTGGCGGTCGTACGTCATCCCCCAGCGCCAGTGCGGATATCGCGTCTGGAAGCCGCCGTAGGCGATGAGCGCGTTCATCTCGTCGTAGCTGACGACCCAGTAGTTCACCGGGTACGGTTCGAGACCGAGCTTTCGGGCGAGGTTCGCCGCCTCTCGCGTCGGTTCTTCGAGTTTACTCGCCGCCTTTCTCGCTGTCAGTCGGTTCGGTCTCATTGGTCGTCGTCCTCCGTGCTCAGGATGTCGTAGATGGCGTCGATCACGTCCTCGGGGCGCGAGACGCGCGCGACGACGACGTTGCCGGCGTCGCCGAGCGCCCGCTCGACCTCCTCGGCGTGGGTCGCGTTGATGGCGTTGCCGCCGGGTTGGGTCTCGACGTACGCGTGCAGATTCGCCGGGATCTCCTCCATCAGCGGCACGACGTTCTCGGTCGTGTCGTTCGAGGAGTTCTCGCTGTCGCCCGCCGCGAACACGTAGCGGTTCCACTCGTGCCAGGGGTACTCCTCTTCGAGAATCGCCGCGGCGAGTTCGTACGCCGACGAGATTTTGGTGCCGCCGCCCGAGCGGATGCCGAAGAACTCCTCGCGCTCGACCTGCCACGCCTCGGCGTCGTGGGCGATGTAGACGAACTCGGCGTTGTCGTACTTCCCGGTCAGATACCAGTCTAGCGGCGTGAACGTCCGCTCGACGAGTTCGCGCTTCTTCTCGCGCATCGACCCCGACACGTCGCGGATGTTGACCACGACGACGTTCTTCTCCTTCTTCTCGATTATCTCGGGGTGGCGGTAGCGCTCGTCCTCGCGTCGGAACGGCACCTCGCGCAGGCCCTCGCGGCGGATGCGCTGGAGCGTGGTCGTCTGTTCGACGTTCTCCTCCATCTCCTCGAAACTCGACCACTTGTCGCGTTCGTCTTCGGGGATGTCGTCGTACGCGTCGGCGACCCACGCCCACGAGACGAGGATGTTGTTCTCTCTGGCCCAGCGGAACACGTCCTCGGCGTCCTTGCCTTCGACTTTCAGCGCCTCTCTGACGTACTCCTCGTCGAAGTCCATCGAGAGTTTGCGCTTCAGCCCTTCCTTGAACAGACGCTCGAAGTCGAGGGTGCTGTTCGGACCGGTTCGCGTCACGTCCGTGAAGTCGCCCTCTATCTCCTCGATGACCTCCTTGCCTTTGGGTTCGAGGTCCAGTCCCAGTTGCTCGTCGAGTTCCTGGGCGAACTCCTCGGGGTCCATCTGGTAGTACTCGTGGTCGGCTCCTTCTTCCCCGGGGTCGCCCTCCTCGTCACCGTCGCCGGGCTGCGGCGGGCCGACGGGTTGACCCACGTCGGGCGTGCCGCCCTGCCCCTGGCCGACGCCGCCGCGGTCGCGGACGTCGTAGGCGAACTCCGGGAGGTCGACTACTTTGATGGGGATGTTGATATTGTTCGCGCCCGACCCGCCGAGGTCGCCGTAGCTGATGAACTCTTCGAGGTCCTCTCTTCGCTCCTCGCCCACTTCGCGGAACCGTTCGAGGTCGTCTCTCAGTCCCATCTGTAGCTCACCTCCCGCATCACTTTTCGGCTGGTCAACTCGGCGCTGGCCGCCGAGTACCCCGCATCGGTCAGTCGATCGATGGTCTTCTCCTTCAGCCGCGCCGTCTCGGTGTTCGCCGGCGGGTCCTCCCACTGGCGGGGGTCGAAGTCCTCGAACAGCCGCTTCACGTCGCTCCACTCGTGGTTCTCCAGCACCGCGCGGATGACCGGAATCTCGGTGAAGTCGACCTTGTGAACCGCGAACTCCTCGTCGCGGTTCTCCCACGCGTAGCGGTTCAACGCCGAGATGACCTTCTCGCGGCGGAACCGCGCCACCTGCGGCGACGGTTCGTTGCCCGTGTACGCGCTGTCGTCGAACCGGCCGAGGTGTTCGGTCTCGAACAGCTTCATCAGCAGCGCGTCGGCCTCGACGGGGCCGCGTTCGGTCTCTATCTCCTCGTCGCCCGCCCACGCGTACACGTGTTCGACGTACTCGGCGACCGTCTCCCGTTCGACGTGTTTCTCCGCGAGGATAGCGTCGAGCACGTCACGTTCCTGCTGGTCGAAGATGTAACTCTTGACGCCCGCCAATCTCGACTCGTACTCGGCGACCTCGCCGCGGGAGAACACCGGCGCGGTGCGGAGTCCGTCGGCCATCGCGTCGAGCACGTCGTCGGGCATGACGACCCGCTCGACGGGAAGGTCGGCGTGTGCGCGTTCGCTCTCGGTCTGCAGCAGGTCCGCGACGGTGTCGCGGGTGTACGTCACGGGAATGCCGTGGGTTCCCTCCTCGCCGTCGCGCTCGAACTCGAAGTCGTCGATGGTCTGTCGCTCGTCGCCCTCCTGGAGGTACCCCCGGTCGAACAGCAACGCCTTGTCGACGAGCGTCAGTCCCGACGGGAGGTCCTCGCCGTCGAGACGCGTGACGACGCTGTACAGCGCCGCCGCCTCGACGGCGTGGGGCGCGAGTTCGCGTTCGACGACGACCCCGCCCTCGTCGCGTACCGACACCGACACCGGTTCGCGGATGCGCGCCTCGACGTCCGCGTAGTCGCCGTCCTCCCACACCGCCGTCTCGTTCGTCAGTTCGCGGTGGACGAGTTGCGTCTCCAGACTCAAGTTGGTGAGATAGCGGAACTCGTGTTTGTCGAGGCGGCGCTTCAGCGCCTTCAGCGGGTCGCGCCCGTTCCGATCGGCGAACTTGTCGAGTTCGACGCCCAAGTCGGGGTTGGAGATGATGAGCAGTTGCGTGTCGAGGTCCATCCCGATTCCTTTGTCCAGCTTCACGCGCCCCTCGTCGGGGACGTTCAGCAGTTTCTGCAGGAGGTCAGAGTGCTGCGTGGCGTCCTCGACGATGGTGAGGAGGCCGTTGCCCTGCGAGAGCACGCCGTCGTAGCTGAACGCCTGCGGGTTCTTTCGACCCCGCGAGTCGAGTTCGCGGAGCATCCCCGGCATCCAACTGCCGACGAGTCGCTCCTTGGGACTGCCGTCGTCCTCGGAGTGCAGTACGCCGATGCCGCGGCCCACGTCGACGACGTAGTTCTTCACCCGGAGGTGGCGCGTGTCGGCCACCGCCGAGAACAGGTCGGCCTTCCCGTTGCGGCGGTACTGCTCTTCGAGGTAGGAGTACGCCTCCCGCGAAAACGGGTCGAGTTCCTCGTCGACGACCGTCGGGATGTGGTCGCCCGACGACTCGTTGAGGTCCGTCAGGAGGGCTTTGCGCACGTCCGGCGGGAACACCGTCAGCGGGTGGACCTGCACCGGACTCTCGTACCAGTTGTCCTCGTTCTCGGTCGACTCTTCACCACCGTAGCTCAGCCCCCGGGTGTCGGAGGCCGTCGAGATGTTCCACTCGACGGTGTAGCGCCGTCCCTCGGGCGTCTTCGAGTACTCGCGGAGTCCGTTGATGAGACACCGCTTTAGCTCCGACTTACCGGTCGCCGTCGGCCCGTCGAACCAGAGGATCTTCTCGCTCTTGCCGCGGTCGGCGGCGATGGTTCGGAGGTCGGCGACGAAGCCGTTGAGCACCTCGGTGTTGCCGAGGATGGCGTGTTCGCCCCCGTTGTGCGGGTCGTCGAAGAAGCGGTAGCGCTGGCGCTCTTCGCCCTCCTCGACGACGGTCCGCGTCCCCATCGACTCGATAGCCTCCAGCAGGTACTTCGAGGCGTGCGAGGCGATGGAGGGCGCCTCGAACGCCGCGTCGACGTACGCGTCGAGGCTCATCGGCTCCTCGTACGCACCGCGCAACTCGGCGTCGGCGGCGCGGATGTAATCTTCGCGCATGGGTTTACGTCTCAAGTTCGGCTTTGGCCACCTCCGCGCCGGCGAATTCGAGCACTTCGCGCGCCCCCTCGCGGGAGTAGCCCTGTTCTTCGAGCGCGTCTATCCACGCGTTGCGCTCGTCGTCGTCCAGTTCGTTGGCCGACACCAGTGCGGAGAAGTTGATGTTGTGTTTCTTGTCCTCCCACAGTTTGCGCTCCAGCGCGCGGCGGAGTCGGTCGTTGTCCTGCGGGTTGAACGACGTGCCCTCGCGGGCGCGACGCGAGACCCAGTTCGACACTTCCTGACGGAAGTCGTCCTTCCGGTCGCTGGGTATCTCCAGTTTCTCCTCGACCGAGCGGAGGAACTTCTCGTCGGGGTCCTGCTCGCGGCCGGTGAGTTCGTCGCGGACGGTGGCGTCGTCGATGTACGCCATCACGTGGTCCATGTACTTCTCGCCCTGGCGCTGGATCTCGTCGAGGTCGTAGGCGAGCGCGTGGCGAACGTCCTCGATGGCTCGCTCCTTGTACTCGTCGCGGACCATCTCCAGGTAGCGGTGGTAGCGCTCGACGTTCTCTTCGGGGATGGAGCCGTGATTCTCGAGGTTCTCCTCGAAGTGCGTGAAGATGGAGAGCGGGCTGAGGTAGTCGCGGCCGCGGTGCGTCGAGTCCATGATGGCCTCGGCGATCTCGTCGCCGATGAAGCGCGCGGAGACGCCCTCCATGCCTTCGGCGATGTCGGCTTTCGACTCGCCCTCCTCGCGGAGTTTCTTCACGTCCACGTCGTCACCGTCGTCTATCTCGCCGTTGTACGCTTTCGCCTTCTGCGTGAGCGAGATACGCTCGCCGTCGGGTTCGGTGATGCGCGTCAGCACGCCGAAGAGGCCCGCCATCTCCATCGCGTGCGGTTCGATGTGCATGTGGGGCACGTCGGCGTTCCGCAGCATCTTCCGGTATATTTCGGCCTCCTGGGTGTACTCGAGGACGTACGGGAAGTCGATGCGTTTCGTCCGGTCGTTGAACGCCTCCATCTTCTCGTCGCCCTTCTTGTCGCGGTACTCGGGCATGTTCGTCCGCCCGACGATGACCTGGTCGATGTCGATTCGGGGGTTGTTCTTCGGCTTGATCGTCTGTTCCTGACTGGCGTGCAGGAAGTCGTAGAGGAACTCGCGCTGGAGTTTCAGTAGTTCCTCGCCGGAGAACAGACCCCGGTTCGCGTTACAGAACGCCCCCGAGTAGTCGAACGCGCGGGGATCGGACTCGCCGTAGACGGCGAGTTTCGAGTAGTTGACGTCGCCGGTCAGTTCGGTCTCGTCCTGATTCTTCTTGTCCTTGGGCTCGAACGTCTCGATGCACTGGCGTTTGTTCTCGCTTGCGACGAGTCGGATTATCTCGACGTGGTTTTCCAGTACCGACTGGAGGTCGTCGTCGTACTCCGCCAGCAGTTTGTCCATGTAAAACTCGCTGGCGGGGTCCAGCGACTGCTCGTTGCGGATGGTGTACGGGGCGTCGAGGTTCTCGTTGAGGCGCTCGATGACTCTGCCGCGCTGTTCCTGCGGGAGCAGCACGATGGGGTCCTGGTGCATCGGCGACTGGACGGTGTCGTCTGCGGGGTCCTGGTCGCGGATGACGTCGCAGAGATTCGTCCACCGGAACGTGTACATCCGGCCCTCGTCGCGCATCGTGTAGTCCTCGAAGTAGCGTCGGACCATCTGGTCGAAGTGCGACTTGCCGGAGCCGACGGGTCCGAGGAGAAGTTTGATGCGCTTCTCGGGGCCGAGTCCGCGTGCACCGCTTTTCACCTTGTTGACGAACTCGTGGATGGACTCGTGGACCTCACGGCCGTAGAAGATGTTCTCGCCGTCGTGCAGCGGATCTTCCGAGGCCATGAGGTACTCGACGACACCGGCGTCTTCGTCGTACTCGGTGCCGTAGTAGTCGAACATGTCGGCAACGCGCTGGTGGGCGTTGCGAGCGATGCGCGGGTCGTCGTACAGTTCGCGCAGATACCAGTCGAACGTGTTCGCCTCGCGGAGGTCCGCTGGCACGGAGTCCTGGTAGTGCTGGCTCAGGTCTTCGAGGGTTTCGATTTCGCCGTTCATTGTATCACTGACGGAGTCTCGTGTAGTCTGCGGACGGGCGTCTGTCGCGGACGGAGACCCCGTCGGGTGACCGCCGCCCGCCACGTGCGGGACGGCGACGCGTCGCTCGCGCCGAGGGGTGTGGCGGTCGTGACCGGGGGCCGTTTGTCCATGACATTGTTTGACACACCTCCTTCGCGCACGGCGACATTATCGACGGCAGCGGACGACATAGAACGGCTCTCGTTCGACGAGTGGTGCGTGGAGGGTGGTAGCTGCATCCACCTCGGAGTTGTCCGAGACTATTTAGAGTGTGAGTCAGTAGCATACATAAGTCTTTTCCCAATTTCGGGTTCGTTCACGGAATTGGAACGGAGAAACAGGTAGACGAGGCGGCGGTGAGAGTGATTCGTCGAACCTATCACGAGAGAGATTTATGTACCTCCACACGTTTTCCGAAGGTAAAATCGACCGACGGGGCCGCCTAGAAGACCCCATCGAGCGCGTCGAGCGCGTCGGCCGAGCGTCGACGGTTCGCGGCGACGACGAACGAGACGGCTTAACCGACGGGCGACCGAGAACCGGGTATGAGCTTCGAGACTCTCCCCGAGGGGTGGACCGTCTGGAACGACGAACCCGGCAGCCGGGCGATTCTCGCCTATCGGCCAGACGTCTTCGACAGTCAACAGTTCCCCGCTCCGTGCATGCCGACGGTGTTTCTCAGCAACGGCTCTCGGAGGCGGCGGCCGGGAGCCTCGCAGATAGAGACCGACACGTGGCACGTGACGCTCCTGTTAGAGCCCGAAATCGAAGCCGAGACGACCGAGTTCGACTCGCGCGAGGCGGCGGTCGACGGTGCGGTCGAGTGTGCGAGGCGGTTCGCCGACGGCGAGGTGGACTACCGGTCACAGTATCAGGTCCCACGCGAGGCGTACTTCGAGAAACTCGACGAACTCACCGGACGGGGCCGCTGATCGACCGCGGCGACCGTCTCGAAGCCGAGACGGTCACGACCTCCGTCCGCTGGACGCGAGGCTTAACACCGAGGCCGTCAAACGCCCGCTCATGTCGACCGTCACGCTCATCGGGACCCGTCTGGCGGACCCCGGCCGGGAGTTCGTCTACGGCGGCGAGTCCACCGCCTGCGAGGGCTGTCCGTACCGAAAGCAGTGTCTGAACCTTTCGGAGGGAACGCGCTACCGCGTCCTCGACGTCCGCGAGAACACCCAGACCCTCGAATGCGCCGTCCACGACGGCGGCGTCCGCGCCGTCGAAGTCGAACCCGCGCCCGTCCCGGCGAACGTCCCCTCGAAGGGCGCGTACGCCGGGAGCAAAGCCCGTCTGCAGGGACCGTGTCCGCACACCGAGTGCCCGAGCCACGAGTTCTGCGAACCCGACGGTGCCGACTTCGACGAGGAGTACCGCATCCAGTCCATCGTCGGCGACCCGCCGCACGACTACTGTCACCTCAATCGGTCGCTGACGCTCGTGGAGTTGGAACCGAAGGAGAAGTGAATCGCGTTTCCGCGCGTCCGCGCCGCGTCGTCCGCTATCGCTCTCACTCCAACGTCCCGGCCTTCTCGGCGGTGTACCCGAACAGGTCGGGGTAGCCGTACGGCGAGAGCAGCACGGGGTAGAAGTCGACTTCGGCGGTGAGTTCCTCGCCGTCGTAGGTGGCGAACCGAGCGCCCGCCTCGACCGGTTCGAAGTTCGTCGCGAACACCTCGTACTCGCCGGCGGGCGGTTTCGGAATCTTGTCGGCCAGTTGGAAGACGGTCACTTCGTCGCTCTGCCCCGCGTCGAGGCGGTCGGTGCTCTCGGGGGCCGGGAACGCCCCCGTCGCCGCGAGGAAGCCCCGAATCAGGTCGTAGGCGTTCTCGGCGGCCTCGTCGCTCCCCTGCAGGCCGCACTCGACTTCGACGGTGTGAGCGTGGTCGATGAGTCGCCCCTCCGCGAAGCCGGCGGTCTCGACGAGGAGGTCGACCGGGAGATGCGGACAGACGGCGCGCGCAACGGCGTCGACCGAATCGACGACGGCGAACGGTCGTGGCGTCGACTGCGTGGAGTGCAGCGCCAGCACCGTGCAATCGCGGAGTTCGTTGACGAGGTCGTAGGCGAGGCGGCGCTCGTGGCTCTCGGCGTCGGCGGCACCCGGAAACGAGCGGTTCAGGTCGTCGTCGATGAAGCGGACGCCGCGTTCGAGCGCCTCCTCGTTGGCGACGACGAACTTGACGGGGCGTTCGACGGTCGGTTCTTCGGCGAGGAGGCGTTCGACGGCCAGCGGGCCGCACGGTTCGTCGCCGTGAATTCCGGCGACGACGGCGACCTCGGGCGTTCCCTCGCCCAGTTGGTGAACTCGCATGAACCTGGACAATGGAGCGGTCGCTCATATCGCTTTAGGATTCCGCGGGAAGCTGTCACCGAACCGACGCCGAGCGAGGCGAGTCGCGCTCAGTCGAGACGCTCGGCGTACTCGTAGTCGGCTTCGTACGCGGTCGGTCGGTGGTCGTCGAGGCTGATGCGAAAGCCCTCCAGCGCCGTCGGGTCCGAGAGCGCCGCCTGCATCGTCTCACGGATTTCGGGCAGGTCGACGCCGTAGAAGTCGTCGGGGACGCCGCGGAGATACTGCAGCGCCGTCCGAAACAGCGAGCGCATCCCGGCGTCGTTTCCTCGCGGTCTCTGACCGCTCGGATAGTCCGAGGCGCTTTGCGCCTCGCTATCCTCGAAGTCGAAGTGTTTGTAGGTGCCTGCGGCGACCTGCACCATCCCGTGAAGGAAGGCGCTCTCGGTCGTGCCGCTACCGTAGTTGTACCACTCGTCCTCGAAGCAGTCGTGGCTCTCGTGGAACTCGCCGGCGTTGAACAGTCGAATCCCGTGTTCGACGGCGCGGCGGAGCGTGGCGTGTTCCCACCGGTTGTCCGCGCGCCACCCGGTCGGGTCGCCGAGCGGCGGGGCCACGCTCGGATCCCGGGTGTGTTCGTCCATAGTCGGTGGTCCGCGTCGAGACCCGTAACTGCATCGGTGGTCCGAAACCGGGTCCGACTCGCTCGGCGCTACGACTCCGCCGCAGCGTCGAGCATCTCGTCGATAAACTCGTCTAACGTCGCCTCGTCCGGACCGGGACGAGTGTGCGTCTCGTAGTCGATTGCTTCGGGGAGCGTCGCCGTCTCGTAGCCGATTCGGTCGCCGATTTCTCCGTTGTCCCAGCGACGCTTTCGCTCGACCAGCTCCTCGGCCAGCGCGAGCACGTCGTCGTCGAAGACGCTCGGCGCTTGCTCGGCGAGGAACGTCGGGAAGTCGACGTGCGGCAGTTCGTGCGCGCCCGCCTCGCCCGTCGCGAGGAGAAACCGGGCGTCCATCACCGCGACGAGCACCGCGAGATTTCGCTTCACCGTCCGTCTTGTCTTCGTCGACTGGACGGCTCGCTCGACGAACTCGTGCGGTGGCTGCGCTGCTTCGCTCGTCGATTCCGGTTCGACGTGTTCGGCGGGGATGCGCACCGGCTTTCCGCTGTCGACGAGGTGACGTGGAATCGAAAACTGCCCGTCGCTTTCGCGACTCCGGACGACGTACTCGTCGGCGGTCCGTTCCACGATCGGGTACAACTGCTTCTCGCTGTCGGTGAGGTGCCACGAGAGGTACTTTCGGTAGTTCGACTTCGCGATGCCCCGGTAGCAGTAGTAGAGTTCCACGGGATTGTAGGTCGCCTCGACGTACTCGCGGAGCGCGTCGGCGTCGAAGCGCTCGCGATACCGAATCGGACTCCGGAGCGTGTCGATGGCTCCGTCGTTCGACTGCGAGAGGAGCCTCGCAAACTTGGTGACGTTCCACCCCGAAACCTCGATATCGGAGCCGAATTTCCGTTCGACGGTGTCGCGCGGTGCAGAGAGGTGAAAGCCTGTCCGGAGGTCGTTCGGTGCGTAGACGACACCGACGTCGTAGTCGCTCTCGGGCGAGTCGAGGCCCCACGCGTGACTCCCGCGGGCGACCGCGAGCACGACCGATATCTCGTGTTCCGTTTCGAGTTCGCGGAGCGCCGCCTCGATTCGCTCTCGCGCATCCGCCGAAATCGTCGTCACGGTTCCGGGATGGTTTCGGTGAACGCGTAGTTGTTTCGGACGCTTGCCATCCGTTCTCGAACCCGTATGGACTGAGAGTGTGCCACGGTTTCCGGAACGTTTTAGCGTCCCGAGGTTCCACCGAAAACTGCGTGCGAGGGTAGCCAAGCCCGGAAACGGCGGCGGACTCAAGATCCGCTCCTGTAGAGGTCCGTGGGTTCAAATCCCTCCCCTCGCACTAATCGCCGCCGCACTCACGCGGCGGCGTGAACGTGCGCAACGGGGGGATTTGAATGAGACCGGTCGCCTCGGCGTCCGGACGTAGTTCAAATCCCTCCCCTCGCACTACCGTCCTCACCGGGCGTAGTGCGGGAAGACCGCTCTCGGAGCGCTCTTCCCTCGCAAAACTTCTCATCCAACACGACCGCTGAGCGACTTCGCTGTCCCGCCATCGCCGCGTCCTCATCGCTAGCGATACCACGACACAACTACTGAACACCGAAAAAGCGGAAACGCTACTGCCTCGTCGTCGCCAACTTATCTCTCGAAACTCACTTCTTGCCGCCGTCGGTCAGCGGCCGCCCACCCTCGGTCATGAGGCTGTCTGCAAACATCTGCGCGTCGTCGGAGGTGGGTCGGTAGCCGTCGCGGAGTTCGTCGCCGATTCGAGCGACCAGGTCGGTCATGTGCTGTCGTTCGCCGTTCTCGTAGACGTACTCGAACACGTCGGCGTACGCGTACTCTTCCCAGTGACTGGCACTATCCTCGTCGTAGCGCGTGTCGGCGATGTACGTGAGTTGTCGAGCGGCAGTTTCTGGGCGCATGGGAACGTGTTCTACCTCGACGGCCATAAAGTTACTCTATTTCGGAATCGAGTTAATCAATCATCACGGCCGTCTCTCGGCCGCTCAAGCGTCGAAACTGGCATCGAGGTACGCGTTCAGGAGGTTCGGGAAGTCGCGCCCGCGGAGGTAGCGCAGGCCGAAATCCTCCGTCCAGTCGACGATGCCGGTGTCCTCGGTGACGACACCCGCGTCGAGTTCGCGCGCGAGAATCAGGAGGTCGAAATCTTCCTGCGAGTCGACGACGCCGCGGCGCAGCGTCTGGCGGTAGTCGCGGCGGAGGTCCGAGACGGCGTCGTCGGCGATGCCCGCCTCCGCGGCGTCTCGAACCGCCTCCTCGGCGACGCGCAGGCCCGCGTCGACGCGCGAACTCATCTCGCGCATGAACCGTGAGACGACCTCGGCCGGAATCATCACCTCGAATCGGGAGGGGTGTTTGCGGATGACCCACGTGTTGAGTTGCGCCGTCGTCTCCTCGCCGATACCCCGACTCCGGAGGATGCCCATCAGCTCGTCGTGGACCGACGGCGGCATGTAACAGGAGATGTTCAGTCGGAGTTTCGCGAGCGCCAGCGTGTCGAGCAGTCGCCCCAGCGCCTCCTCCATCGTCTCGCCCTCCCGGCGTATCTCGTCGGTGAGAAACAGCGACGTGTCGAGGACGAACCGCTGTTTCAGCGGGTAGTCGGCCATCGGCCGCCGATACGCCCCCGCGGTACATGAATCTCCGTGGCGACGGGGACCGAATATCGACAGCGCGACGGCGACGTATCTCTCCCCGTGGGAAAAGATTCATGATGGTAGGTAGCATACAACATACTGCGAGGGTCGCAAGGACACACCGGACGACCGCCTCCGTACACACCGGACGCGGTCAGACGTAAACACCGAGAGATTCGTAAGAGGAAATCGAGGTCAACGCGTCGCAGGAGAACCGACCCCGCCCGCATTCGACCGTACGAGGTCGGAAAAAGGTCAAGTAACGGACGACGTGAAAACGGCGTTCGCGAAACCGACGAAAGTCGGATGGGCCGTTAGGGCGGTTGAAAACGTCTCCCGTCCGAGTCCAATTTGTGATTCTCGCTTCTTCGTACACCGCGACGCCGAGCGTTCGCGTCGCCGCAACCCGTTTTCCCGTATCGAACACGCGCCGCCCACGCGCCGTTTCCACATCGCACAGCCAAACCGACGCCTATTCGGTGTGGTCGGCCGCCGACCTACCAATGGCAGACGTTTCACTCCGCGCGGCAGTCGCTGTGCGCGCCGCCGAGGCGGGCGCAGCAGTCGCGTTCGACCGCTTCCGACGTGGAATCGACGTGCAGACGAAAGACGGCAAGACCGACGTAGTGACGCAGGCCGACAGGGACGCGCAGGCCCGCGTCGCCGACGTCATCGCCGACGCGTTTCCGGAGGACGCGCTGGTCGGCGAGGAGAGCGTAGCGCCACGCGCTACGGAAGAAGCGAGCGGGCGAGGCCGAGCAGACGACGCGCTGAAATCCGTCCCCGACGACGGCGACGCGTGGGTCGTCGACCCAATCGACGGGACGAACAACTACGTCCGGAACATCCGCGTCTGGGCGACGGCCGTCGCCGCCGTCCGCGACGGCGACCCCGTCGCGGCCGCGAGCGCCCTTCCTGCATTGGGTGACACCTACGTCGCCGACGCCGACGCCGTCTATCGGAACGGCCACGAAGTCACGGTCAGCGCCGAGACCGACCCCGAAAAGAGTACCGTCGTTCCCACCGTCTGGTGGGACTTCGACCACCGCGACGAGTACGCGGCCGCGACCCGCGAAATCGTCGAGCGGTTCGGCGACATGCGCCGAGTCGGCTGTGCGCAGGCCGTGTTGGCGATGGTCGCCGATGGCTCCCTGGAGGGGGCGATCACCAACATCGTGACGAACCCGTGGGACACCGTCGCCGGCGTGTACATGGTTCGGCGTGCAGGCGGCACGGTCACCGACTTGGAGGGCGACCGCTGGCGACACGACTCGAAGGGACTCGTCGCCTCCAACGGCGCGGTCCACGACGAGGTGCTCGCCGCCGCCCGCGGCATCGAAAAACTGAACGAGTGAGCGATTCTCCGGGGAAACGGAGCGTCTCGTCGCCGAGTTGCACGATTCGGTAGGCAAAAGTCGCGGGACCACCAGGTGCGCGCATGGAACTCGACGAGACGGACCGGTCGATTCTCCGCATTCTCCAGGAGGACGCCCGCACCCCCTTCAGCGAAATCGCACGCAGAATCGACATGTCGAGTGCGACCGTCCACGACCGGGTCGGCCGGATGGAGAACGCCGGCGTCATCGAGGGATACCACGCCAAAGTCGACCCGAAGGCGGTGGGGTACGGCACGTCGGCGCTGGTCGGACTCCGTGTCGAACAGGGCCACGAGGCGGAGGCGCTGGAGCGACTGCAGGAACTCGAAGCGGTCAAGGAGATCTACCTGACGACGGGCGAGTGGGACGTGATGCTCCGCGTGTTCGCCGCCGACACCGAAGGCCTGCGCGAACTGATGTTCGACCACATCGCGGCGATGGACGGCTTCTCGCGGTCGCAGACGATGGTCATCCTCGGGACCGAGTACGAGCGAGCGGGACTCTCGGTCTGAACGCCCGGATCGACCAGCCCATCGAGGAGCACGGGCGTCCGCCGCGGACGCCCGAGACCGGAACCCTCAACATCCGCCACTCCGGCAGTTCGGGTATGGCAACGGTCGCAGAACGCGTTGAGGCGGACCCCGAGCGGACGTGGCTCGCGGCGATGGCCGCGCTCGTCGCCGCACTCGTCGGGGGGTCGCTTCTCTTCCCCCGAATCGTCTACGACGGCTTCCTCTGGCGCTACTTCTGGGGTCCGGTCGTCGCCGACGGCGAGGGCGCGACGTGCGCCGTCCGCACCGACGGAACGACGACGCTCCTCGATAGTGCGGCGGCGTGCCAGTCCGCGACCGGCTACGTCGCCCGTCCCGGCTACACGCTCGTCTCCGAGGCCGGCTACGTCGTCACCCTCCTCCTGATGCTCGGTGGCGTCGTCTTGCTTCTTCGCCGCCTGAACATCGGCACGAGTCGCAAGTTCTTCTACGCGCTGTTCCCGTTCATGCTGTTCGGCGGGGCGCTCCGCGTCGTCGAGGACTCGGGTATCGCGGCGATTCGCGCGGGCGTCGAACCCGCCATCCCGTTCCCGTGGAGCGCGCTCATCATCAGCCCCTTCATCTACTTCACCGTCTTCTTCGTCACGCTCGCCGCCGTCGTCGTCACGGTGACGCTCTCGCGGCGTGGCGTGTTCGAGGAGTTCTACCGGCCGCTGGCGGCCATCGGAACGGTCGTCCTCGCGGTGACGCTCGCGTATCTCGGCTACCTCGCGACGACGACGACGTACGTCGCGTTCTACCCGCAGGTCATCACCGTGATGCTCGTCGCGACCACCGTCGTCACCGCCGTCACGTGGTGGCTCGTCGAGACGTACAGACCCGAACTCAACGCGGGCACCGCCCACGTCGGTCTGTTGCTCATCTGGGGGCACGCCCTCGACGGCGTCGCCAACGTCGTCGGCCTCGACTGGATGCCGGCGCTCGGCGCGGGGCCGAACCTCGTGCCGAAGCATCCGGTGAACGCCGGTATCGTCGACATCACCTCGACGGTGCTCCCGGCGTCGGTGCTGGCGGTGACCGGCGACGCGTGGCCGTTCCTGCTCGTGAAACTCGCGGCCGCCGTCTTCATCATCTGGATCTTCGAACCGGAGATATTCGAGGAGAGTCCGCGTTACGCGATACTGCTTCTCGTCGCGGCGCTCGCGGTCGGACTCGGCCCCGGCACTCGCGACATGCTCCGGGCGACGTTCGGCATCTGAGGCGTTCCGTCGACCGTTCCTCTCAGCCGTTTATCGTACTCGTCTCGCCGTCGGCCCGGACGGTGATGACCGTACAGTCGAGTTTCCCGCGGAGATACGCCTCGATGTCCGGATCGTCGAGGAACTTGCGGAGCATCCGCCGCCAGCGCCCCGCCTGTTTCGACCCGATGACGACGATGTCCGCGCCTTCGGCGGCGACTTCTTCGAGAATCGTCTCCTCGACGAGAAAGCCGCGGCGGATGACGTACCGCGCACGCGGAAGCCGTCCGAACTCGGTCTGCGCGGCCCGTTTCAGCTCCGCCCGGGAGACGTTCTCGCCGTTCTGGTAGAGGTTCACGTGGAGGACGGTCAACTCGGCGTCTCGTTCGTCGGCGATGCGAACCGCTTCGCCCAACGTCGCCTTCGAGTGGCTGGTCAGCGGATACCGAACCGGGACGACAACCAACGTCATTGTAGAATAGTCAGCGTTCGCGGGTGTGAATATTTCTATCCCGCTCCGGATAGATACCGTGTCCCGACGTTCTCGTCAGTTGATTAGAGCCCGACGAACACCACCGCCCGACTCACGTCGCTCAGTCGCCCGTCGGCCGTTGAATCCGCCCCTCGACGCTCGCGGAGACGCCGAACTCGCGGGCGTAGTCGGCCAAAATCTCGTGTTGGATGCCGTACTCGCCGGCGCGGTGTCGTTCCTCGACGACCGGGAACTCGTGGTCGCTGTGGAGCAGATACTCCGCCGTCGCCACGCGATACAGTCTGTCGCTGTCGACGGGTTCGCCGCCGACGCGCACGCCGTCGAGTTCGTTTCGGGCATCGTCCCACCGGACCGTCGCGCCGCTGACGTGGCCGTGCCACCAGTATGGTTCGCCGAAGTCCACCGCGCCGCCGGCGGCCTGGCGGAACGCCGTCAGCAGCTCCTCGCCGGTGAGTTCCGCGACGACGACCGGTTCGGCGAACGGGACGACGCTCACCAGGTCGGCGACGGTCACCTCGCCCGACAGCGGCGGACCGTTTCGGATACCGCCGCTGTTCTGCAGGCCCACGTCGGCGTCGGCGGCCCAGCGGTACGCGTCCGCGACGAAGTTCCCGACGGCGCACTCGCCGCCGAAGACGACTTCTTCGCTCCGCCGCATCGGCGTCTCGGCCTCGCCGACGACGCTGTCGAGACCGGACTCTGCGAGACGACCCCGGAGCGCCGCCACCAGCGACCCGTCGACGGGCACGTTACCCTCGCTCGGGTCGTGGCGCTCCGCGCGCGCCCCGTCCTCGTCGAGCGTGACTTCGAGCACGGCGCGACCGTTGACGCCCGGTCGAAGCAGCAGCGTATCGGCGACGTACTCCGCCCGCTCGGCGTGGACGTGACCACCGAGAATCGCGTCGACGTCCACCCGGCGGGCGAGTTCGTCGTCACTCGCGCCGAGGTGCGAGACGGCGACGACGTACTCGACGCCCTCGGCGCGCAGGTCGGCGACGGCGCGTTCGGCCGCCTCGTACGGGTCGGTGAACGTCAACTCGGCGGCCTGTGGGTTCAGCGAGTCGGTGGCGGGGTCGGTGAGTCCGAAGAGTCCGATTTCGTCGCCGTCGACGGACTCGACGGTCCACGGGACGACGCCCTCGCCGCGGCCAAATCTCTCGCCCGCGTCGTCGCGGACGTTAGCGCTCACCCACGTCTGCGGGGCGTCGGCGACCAACTGGCGCGTGGCCTCGGGACCGTAGTCGAAGTCGTGGTTGCCGAACGTCTCAACGTCGCTGTCGACGGCACGGAAAAAGTCGAGCGCCTGGCGACCCTTCGAGACGAGCGCCAGAACTCCGGGGGAGGTGTTGTCGCCGCTGCCGACGACGAGCGAATCGGCTCCGTCGAGCGAGTAGAGCAGTCCTGCGAGACGACCAGCACGCTCGGGATCGTCGTAGACGTTCTCGATGTCCGAGTAGTGAAGCAACCGCGGCATTCACTCCGCGTCGGAGTGGCCGCGGTAAGAAGCCACCGGGTCGCCCCGACTGTTCGGGTCGGCGACCGATTATTCGAGTTTGAAGGCGACGGTCGCCTCCGCTTGATACTGCCGTCCCTCCTCGGCGAGTTCGACCATCAGTTCGTCGACTTCGACCCAGTAGACGTTCTCCAGGGTCTCCTCGGCGCGGTCGACGGCGTCGTCGACGGCCGCTTCGAATCCCTCGCTACTCTGTCCGATGAGCGTGATTTTCTTGAACACCATCTCGGGTACGGCTACGACTCCCGGCAGTAAAAAGCCACGCGGCGGTCACACGCCGCGAGAACTCCACCGCCGGCTCGTGCGGGTTCCGCTCACTTCGACTCCGCTCGACCCCGCCCGAACCTCGACGCCACCGCGCCGACGACGTCCGAGAGGTGCGCCGCCCCCCAGACGGCGACGACGACGCCGCCGAGCGTGTTGAACATGATGTCGCCGAGCGTGTCGCTGAGTCCGAACTGGGTCAACACCGGGTCGCCGCCGGTCGTCGCCGCGACCTCGCCGATGGCGAACTCCAGCACCTCCCAGAACACGCCGAAGGCGACGGTGAACATGAGGATAAACACGAACATGAACCGCGGCGGGAACTTGACGGCGTCGGTGTGGACGTCCAGCGCGCGGGTGACGGTGTAGCCGACGGCGGCGACGAGCGACGCCGACAGGGTGTGCGTCATGTGGTCCCACCACGGGAACTGGCGGTAGAGTCCGGTCTCGACGCCCGGGAGGCCGCCGCTCCCGATGGCGTGGAGGAAGACGGCCGTCGTCACCCACAGCGTCAGTCCCGCGTCCATCGGGATGTGGTAGTCTCGCTCCAGAAGGGCCGGAACGTACGTCACCGCGAGTGCAACGCCCGCGTTGACGATGACGCCCACGTCGCCGCGCTCGACGCCGATGGCGACCATCCCGACCAGAAACAGTTGCATCAACCGCGCCAACTGCGTCTGCCGCCGGTCGCTGATGCCGAGTTTCTCGCGAACTCTCATCGGCTCTCACCGCCGCTGAGGGTCGCCGGGAGGCGTTCGCGGGCGTGCGAGCGACGGCGGAAGTAGAACTCGAACAGCAGTCCAGCCCCGACGCCGGCGAGCGTCGCCGCGACGAAGTCCCACATCATCGCGGTGTGGACGACGTCTTCGGGGCGACCGTCCAGGAGAAACTCGGTGCCGAGATAGAGGTCAGAGAGCCACTGGACGACGGCCCACACCCCGGCGGCGGCCATCGTCGTGACGGCGACGAACAGGACGGCGAAGGAGTAGTTCATCCGCACGGGCGTGAACACGTCGAGTTCGACGGCGACGACGAGCGCGACGGCGGCGACGGCGAAGTAACGGACGACGCGGCCGCTGAGCGTCACACCGTCGATGGTCTGTCCGCCGACGACCGCCTGCCCGACGACCGGCAACACCGCCAGCGCCAGCACCTCCCACGGGAGCATCGCCCGCGGGTCCCGGTAGGCGACGGCCGGGACGACGGCCAACCCGGCGGTGGCGAGGACGAACCCCGCCTGAACGAGTTCGCCGGTCAGCAGCTCGCCGACGCCGGCGACGCAGAAGACGGCGACGAATACCCATCCGACGACCGCGTTCGTCCGCTCGTTTTCGACGACGTGGCTCAGCCCCGACCGATTCATGCGCTCCTATCGTTTTGTTTCGAGCAAAAAGGCTTCCCACTGTGACGGTCGCTGCGTGTCGATTGGTCCCATCACCCGCGCCGCGTCTCGACGAGGGCCGCGACGGTTCGCGCGGCGGTTCACGCGACGAGATACGCGACGGCGTAGGCCACACCGGCGATACTCACGGCCGTCAGACCGGTACAGAGCGCGGCGACTCTGTCGGGGAGTTCGACGCGCCGACTGCGGATACCGACTCGCGGGGCCGCGCCGACCATCCCGACGGCGAGAACGCTGAAGACGAACGGGTACGAGAGTTCGAGCGTCGGCGCGGGGATGAGAAGCACGCTCACCGCGTACGCCGCGCCCAGCGCCGCGCGGCCGTCGACGGCGTCGCGGAGCGAGTAGCCCGAGAGGTGGAGCGCGACGAGCAATCCCGCCCAGATGGTGAGCAGTTCGAGACCGAACGCGCCCAGCAGGTTCAGCGTCGGGTCGACGCTGAAGGCGAGTCGGTCGGCGAACAGCGTCGCGTCGAACGGGTAGAGCATCGCCGGCGGCGACCCGGTGAACAGATCGCCGAATGGGTGCGAGAGCAGTCCCACGAGCGCCGCCGAGAACGTCGCTCGCGGACCGAGGTCGGTCCAGCGTTCGGTTGCCTCGGTGATGGCGAGGACGGCGGCGGCGAAAAGCGCCATGACGAGGAGACCGAGGCCGCCAGAGACCGCGGCGGCGACGGCGACGACGGTCGCCAGCAACGCGGCCGCGGCGACGAGTCCCCGCCGGCGACCGACGCGACGGCCGCGGAGCCACAACGCCGCGGCGACGGCGACGATGGGGGCGACGACGACCGAGTGCGTCATCGCTCGGTGGACCAGGTTGCCGGTCTGCCAGAACTGGGAGGCGACCGAGAGCGCGTCCGTCGTCTGCGCGCCGACGACGCCGACGAGCGCGTAGGCGATGTCGACGTCGGGGGCGGCGGCGAACGCCGCAGCGACCGCTCCCAAAGAGAGCGCGCGTGTCGAGTCGACGCCGCGAATCGCGGCCGCACCGGCGACGAGCGCGAAGGCGAATACTGCGTGCCCGACGAACATATGCCGCGATTAGCGGTCAGGAAAGATAAACACCGCGTCGCCCGAGACTGTCAGGCGACGGTCGGGACGTCTTCGCGGATGACCCGATAGTCGTCGGCGTCTCCGACGCTGATGACCGCCCACTCGTAGGTTCGAGCGGTGCGTTCGAGTCGTTGACAGAGCGAGTCGGCGTGTTCGTCCCAGGTGACGAAGCAGCGGAACGGCGGGCCGTCGTCGCGCCCGCCGTCGGCGAGCGCGCGACCCATCGTATCGTTGTCTGCGACGGCCGTCACTTGTACGGTACGCCACTTTCGTTCGGCCCGTAGGTCCGTCCCCTCTCCGGATACGGTGTAGCCGAGGCGGGTGAAAATCGTCTTGGCCTCCTCGACTGGTGGCATGGTAACAGGGGCCATGTAACTGAAACTACTCGCCCTCGTCTGATAAACCTTGTCACGGCCTGCTCAAACAGTCCGGGTGGGTGAAACACGGGCGTCGAACCGGACAGATTCGGCCGGTTTGCTCGGCCGTCTCACTCGTGGGCGGCGTCCCACTCGTCGGGTTTCTTGATGTTGCCGCAGGTGTTGCACTCGATGCGACCCATCGTGTCCATCGCGTTGTCGAACGTCTCGCAGTTGCCGCAGCGGTAGCCCCATCGAACGTCGCGCGACTCGGAGACGTAAGTGGTGAAGAAGGGCGCTTTCGACCCGCGCTCGCCCTCGCTGCGGTCGACGTAGACGGTGTCGTCTGCGGGTGTCGTGGCGACTTCGAGTTCCATGCGTTCGACTACAGGTGACGGGAGTTAACTCCGTTTCTACGTCCGGAAGCTCTCGCCGCACCCGCACTCGGAGACGACGTTCGGGTTCTCGACGTGGAACCCCGCCGCCTGGAGGCCGCCCTCGTAGTCGAGGACGCTGCCGCCGATGTAGCGGCGGCTCGCCGGGTCGACGAAGATGCGCAGCCCGTGGTGTTCGGTCACCGCGTCGTCGTCTTCGGGTTCGTTGTCGAAACGCATGCCGTAGGAGAGCCCGGCACAGCCCCCCTGCTGGACGAACAGCCGAAGACCCGCCACGTCGGTGTCCAGTCCCTCGCTCTCCAGAAGCGACAGCGCCTCCGACGCCGCGCTCTCTGTCACTTTCACCGGCGTCTCGGCGTCGCCGTCGACGGATTCGGTACTCATGGCTGAGCGTATCGTCCGGAGGATGTTAACTGTGACGCTGGTTCACAGGGTCGTACGACGCTGCGAGAAAGCAGCGAACGATGTCGGAACTGGACGCCATCCCTCCGTGGCGTACGATTGTGAAACTTCGTGGAATTTGCACAATTTTTGCCCCCGGAACCGCTACTCGTCTGTCGCTTAGTTCCCGTCGCCGAGGCGAACGCGCACGCTCTCGGCGTGCGCCTCCAACCCTTCGGCCTCCGCGAGCGTCGTGATCGTCCCGGACAGTTCGTCCAGTCCCTCTCTGTCGAGTCGCTGGACTGTCGTCGAGCGAACGAACGTGTCGACCGAGAGGCCACCGTATAGCTTCGCGCCGCCGTTCGTCGGCAGGACGTGGTTAGTTCCGGAGGCGTAGTCACCCGCGGCGACGGGCGTGTAGGGACCCAAAAAGACGCTCCCGGCGTTGGTGATGCGGTCGAGCAGTTCCTCGTCGTCTCGCGCCTGAATCGAGAGGTGCTCGGCGGCGTACTCCTCTGCGAAGAGGACGGCTTCGGGCATCGACCGCGCGAGGAAGACGCCGCTGGCGTCGTTGGCGAGCGCCTCGGAAATCACGTCGCCGCGCTCGCGGTCGGCGACGCCCGCGTCGACCGCCTCGGCGATGGCCTCGGCCGTCTCCTCGTCGTCCGTGACCGCGACGACCGAGGCTTCGGGGTCGTGTTCGGCCTGCGCGAGGAGGTCGGCCGCGACGAACTCCGGACGTGCTGTCTCGTCGGCGACGACGAGAATCTCGCTCGGTCCGGCGAGGAAATCGATCTCGACGTCGCCGCGGACCTCGGCCTTCGCGGCCGTCACCCACTTGTTACCGGGGCCGACGACTTTCTGCACCGCGTTGACCGTCTCGGTGCCGTAGGCGAGCGCCGAGATGGCCTGCGCGCCACCCGCAGCGTATACCGCGTCGGCACCCGCGGCGTGAATCGCGGCGAGCGTTACCGGGTTGATCTCGTCGGCGGGCGGCGTGGCGACGGCGACGTGCTCGACGCCGGCGACCTTGGCTGGAATGACGCCCATCAGCGCGCTCGACGGGTAGGCGGCCGCACCGCCCGGGACGTAAACGCCGACGCGTTCGAGCGGTCGGAACCGACGACCGAGTTCTCGACTGCCGGAAGCGCTTCGCGCTTCCGTAGTCACATTCGCTTCGCTCACGTGACCCCCGAAGTCGTCGCGCCAGTCCTCGGGAATCTGCCGCTCGTGGAACTCTCGGACGTTCTCGGCGGCCGTCTCGATGGCTTCGCGTATCTCCTCGCCGACGTCGCCGTACGCTCGCTCGGCGAGGTCCGTCACGTCGACGTTGCCGACTTCGACGCCGTCGAACTCACGGGAGAACTCCCGGAGGGCCACGTCTCCCTCCTCACGTACGCGACCGACGATGTCACGGACGTCGTTGCGGACGGCGTCGACGCCCGCGTCGCGCTCGAACAGCGCGTCGCGTTCGTCGGGGCCGAGGTCCGCGATTCGCTTGACTTCCATGGGCGCGCTTCGAAGGCGGCGCGAAAAGACGTTCCGATAGTGAGAGATGCGCTCTCACGAACGTTTATCCGAGAGAGGGCGACCAACCCCGGGTGTGTTCTGACGACAGCCAGGCGGGGAACGAGGCGAGTGTGCGGCGACCCCCCGTGTGCTGGTAGCTTCGCCGCCTGCTCGCCAACTCACGACTCCTCGATGGGGACGACGCCGAGAACGGAGAGGGTCGCGCGCACGAACAGGTAGACGACGAGGCCGAACGCCGCGAGAAACGTCGGCGCGGCGAGCAACCGTGCGACGCGGTACGGGAGGAAAATTCTGGTCGTCCCCATCACGACGAAACTGACGAGGATGAGGCCGAACGCCAGAAGCGAGAGTCGGACGAAACGGTCGCGGTTCACACGTCCACGACTGTGAAGCAACGATATGGCTGTTCCGTCCTCGGTGGACTCAGTCGTCGTCGAGTTCTCGCACCGTCCCCTCGGAGGCGAAGACGGCGTCGACGACCCGCTGGACTCGATTCGCCTCCTCGAACGACACCAGATTTCCGCCGTCGCCGTCGAGCGCGGCGACGAACTCGTCGACGAGTGTCAGCGTCGTCCGTTCGCGCGTCTCGTTGAGCGTCGTCTCGCGCGCTCCGCCGTCGTCGCCGCGATGCTCGACGAGTTTGTACCACTCGGTCAGCGTGAGCGCCGACTTCGACCCGACGACCGTAATCGAGTTCTCCTCGGACTGTTGGTGGTCGCAGAGTACGTCGATGGTGCCGTGGACGCCGTCGGTCTCGAAGTAACCGACGATAGACTCCTCGTACGTCTCGGGACCGCTGTACGACACCTCGGCGCTGAGTCGGTCGACGGGGCCGAAAATCTCCTGCACGCCGAAGAGGAAGTGCGTCCCGACTTCTCGGAGCGGACCACCCTGTTCGCGACCCGTCAACCACGACACATCTTGCCACTCGCGGGGCCACCGCGGGAATCGGAAGTCGAGACTGATTCGCTTCGGGTGACCGACGTCCCCGTTCCGGATCCGTTCCCGCATCTCGACGAACCCCGGCGTGTAGCGAAACGGGAGGTTGACCGCAGTCGTCTGCGACGACGACGCCGCGAGTTCGACCAACTTCTCGCCCTCGTCGGCGTTCTCGGCGATCGGTTTCTCGCAGACAACGTGTTTCTCCAGTTCCAACGCGAAGCGTGCGACTTCGAGATGCGAGGCGGGCGGCACGCCGACGTAGACGACATCGACGGCGTCGCGTTCGAGCAGTTCCCGGTAGTCTGTGAACGCCGCGCAGTCGTACTTGTCGGCGAACGCCGTCGCTTTCGATTCGACGAGGTCGCAGACGCCCCAGACGTTCGTCCGCTCGTGGGCGGTGAACGAGTCGGCGAGGCGGTTGCCGACGACCCCGCAGCCGACGACCCCCACGTCGTAAACGGATTCGGTTGGCATGGCGTCGAAAACCACCGTCACAGGAATGACTCTGGTCATTCCGGAACGCACCGCATCGTCTCGAACCGGCCCGTATGGACCCGCCCCACCCCGCACCGAGTCGCCGCGTGCGGACGTGATTTCCGCCGACAAGCTATCCTTGCTCGCGTCCGTAAGCGGTCACACATGGACGACGCCATCCGGGTGACCGTCGAGACAGAGGACGAAGAAGAGACGGTGCGACTCTCCGATACGGAAGGAACGGTCGAAGTCGGCGACGCGACGTTCCGATTCAGCGTCGACGACGAGCGCGACGGCGGCGGAGACGGCGACGCCCCCGCCGAGGGGAACGACGCACCGACTGAAGAGGCAGATGCCGTGTCCGACCCGCGCCGACTCGTCGCCATCGACGACATCCCGACGGGGGGGACGCTCCGATTCGAGGCGACAAACGGACAGCGAGGAGCCGAGGGGATACTCGAACGAAACGGCGACGAGGTGTACGCGTGGCGTAACTCCTGCCCGCACAAACCGCACGTTCGGCTGGACCCCGGGTTCGGTGCGCGCGTGACCGACGACCACATCGTCTGTCACGAGCACGGTGCGCGGTTCGTCCGCGGTGACGGGTTCTGCACCCGTGGTCCGTGCCGGGGCCAGTCGCTCGAACTCATCGAGGTCGAACGCCGAGACGACGGCGTCTACCTGACCGACGAACGATTCGACGGCGGACGGGTGTTGTGACTGGGGACGAATCGGTCTGACTGGGGACGAATCGGTCTCACGCAGGACGACTCCCGTCTGTTCGAGTCGAGTACCACCGCTGGCGCGAAAATAATGGTAGTAATGTGGGGTCGTTTTGCCGCCGCAGGCGGCGTACTAAACTACTTTACAGTCGGGTGAGGTTCGTCGCGCGCGGGCCCTTCGGGGCCTGCTCGATGTCGAACTCCACTTCCTGTCCCTCTTCGAGGTCCGGGCCGCCAACGTCTTCCATGTGGAAGAACACGTCGTCGTCCGCGTCGTCCGTCGAGATGAAACCGTAGCCGCCAGTGTCGTTGAAGAAATCAACTTCGCCTTTCGCCATTGCTTCTGAAACCAATCGCCGTTCACGAATAAGGCTTGCGAATTTGTAGTGCCGACATGCAAGATAAATTGACAGGGTAGCCGAGTTTGGTAGAAAGCATCGACGAGCGTTTGGTATCTCCCGGACCTGGGCGGATTCGTGACGATTTCCGCGACTATCTCGTCGCCTTCTGTGGTATCGGTGGTTCCGTGGAAGAGAGGCGAAGTGGCTCACGGCGGTCCGGATCGGTGAAATGTTACCCGGAACACTAACGACCGGCCTCATCCCGTGGCGGCGTGCCGCGTCGGCCGGGAAACCCTCGTGCCGGGCAGCCGTCTCTTTAGGCCCGACGGCGGTTGCACTGATGTCGCGTGCCCGGGTTCGCCGCGCGGTCATCGCTCCCGAAATGGGAACACTCGGGCGGGGACTAAAGGCACGCAGTCGATGTAGCGTTCGCGCCCTCATACGGGTTTCGACCCGCTTCGCCGAGAGACTCAAAGCCGACTCGGCCGGCCGCCGACGGTTTCTCGGCAAATCGCCAAATCGGGCGTCAAACTGCCCAATGTTCACGAATATACGCCCGATTGCGTCCGAATCCGAACCCACTTATGCGAGTGTCACCCACGCACACGCTAATGGCAGTACGTGTTGGCATCCTCGGCGCCACCGGCGCAGTCGGACAGCGATTC
This sequence comes from Haloprofundus halobius, assembly GCF_020097835.1. Classification (GTDB taxonomy): domain Archaea; phylum Halobacteriota; class Halobacteria; order Halobacteriales; family Haloferacaceae; genus Haloprofundus; species Haloprofundus halobius. The sequence continues at coordinate 638,020 of NZ_CP083666.1, read as the reverse complement.
ATCCAACTTCTCGACGGACACCCGAGCTTCGAACTCGCGACGGTCACCGCGAGCGACGAGAGCGCGGGCAAGAGCTACCGTGAGGCCGCCAAGTGGCGCGTCGACACGCCCATCCCGGACGACGTCGCCGAGATGGAGGTCCGACGAACCGCCGTCGACGACGTGCCCGACGACCTGGACCTCGTCTTCTCCTCGCTGCCCTCCGCTGCGGCCGCAGACGTCGAACCCGACTTTGCGGCGGCTGGCTACGTCGTCTCCTCGAACTCCTCTAACGACCGGATGGCTCCCGACGTCCCGCTCACGATTCCGGAGGTCAACGCCGACCACCTCGGCCTCATCGAGGTTCAGCGCGACGAACGCGGCTGGGACGGCGCGCTCATCAAGAACCCGAACTGCTCGACTATCACGATGACGCCAACGCTCGCCGCTCTCGACGCGTTCGGCCTCGAACGCGTCCACGTCTCTACCCTACAGGCAGTCTCGGGCGCGGGTTACTCGGGCGTCACCTCGATGGAGATCATCGACAACGCCATCCCGCACATCGGCGGCGAGGAGGAGAAGATGGAGAGCGAGTCACGCAAACTGCTCGGCTCCTTCGACGGCGCGGAACTCTCGCTGCACGGCGCCGACGTCTCGGCCTCCTGCAACCGGATTCCGACGCTCGACGGCCACCTCGAGAACGTCTTCGCCGAACTCGAAGACGACCCCTCCGTCGACGACGTCGCCGACGCGATGCGCGAGTTCCCCGGTATCGACCTCCCGAGCGCGCCGGACCCGCTCATCCGCGTCTTCGACGACCCGACCCGGCCGCAACCGCGTCTCGACCGGATGCACGGCGACGGGATGGCCGTCTCCGCGGGCGGTATCGAGGAAACGAGCACGGGTATCAAGTACAACTGCCTCGCGCACAACACGATTCGCGGCGCGGCGGGCGCGAGCGTGCTCAACGGCGAATTGTTGGTCGAAGAAGGCTGGGTCTAAACCGCGACCTTTTACTACCCACCTTTTGCGCTGCGGGCCGCTTCGCGGCCCTCGGCAAAAGCTCTCTTCGCGGTTTCACCGCGAAGGCTTAGCAGACGCGAAGCGTCTGCTCTCGGACCAAAAGCACCGTCAGAGCGAAGCTCTGACGAGCCCTCGTTCGTTTCACTCACGAGGACACTCCTCTCTCACGGAAGCCGCTTCGCGGCTTCCGTTCGGTCGTCGGCCGAAAATCGCTCCGCGATTTTCGTACAACAAGCTCCGTTGAAACCCACAATTAGTGACAGCTTGGCGAGGCCGTGCTGCAGACAGAGGACGAGTCCAGCAGGGTGAGAGCTACCTATTCAAAAGTGTACAGCTGAATCAAATGAAATAGAGCACGGCTACAAACGCGAGGAATAAGAGAATTAGTGGGAGAATGAGCCACGGGCTATCCCCACCCTTACTCGACTTGTCCAAAGGAATGATCGGTCCGCTGTCCATGCGAAATAATATCAGGAGATTCAGTAATATGTTTCGATGATTTCAGTCCGTAATGACTGGGAAATCTTCTCGAGGAGGTGTCCTCTCTACGGGAGATACGCGCTCTGTATGCAGCATACAACTTCTGTCGCAATCTAAGGATGCCAACAGAGCCATACAACAGCCCGCACACTTCGATTTGGTGGACCATAGTCGCGGAATGAGGGGCTCATCGGACGATGCAGACGGCTGCAACGCTCCGAAACGCAGTCTCCGCCGTTTCCGGTACTCCTTTCGAGCCGCAACGAGAGTGACGACCATGCGAATCGCCCGTATCCAGACCTCCGACGGCCCGCGCGAGGGCGAGTACCAGGACGGAGCAGTCATCACCGAAAATGGCGAGTACGTCGTCGGCGAAGACGGCGAACTGCTCGCGCCGTGCGAACCTTCGGCGTTGTACTGCGTCGGCCGTAACTACGCGGCGACGCTCGACCAGATGGAGTACGAGCGCCCCGAGGAACCGGACTTCTTCATCAAGCCGCCGACGTCGATACTTGCCCACGAGGAGCCGATTCCCTATCCGGAGTTCACCGACGAACTCACGTACGCGGGCGAACTCGTCGCCGTCGTCGACGAGGAGTGCCACGACATCTCTCCCGACGAGGCCCCCGACTACGTCCGCGGCTACACCATCATGAACGACGTTGACGCCCTCGACCAGCAGGGCCGAACCGCGCGAAAAGCGTTCGACGGCTCCGGTCCGCTCGGGCCGTGGATAGAGACCGACCTCGACCCCCGAAGCCTCGACATGCACACCGACGTGAGCGGCGAGCGCCGTCAAGAGGCGAACACCGAACTGATGCTGTTCGGCCCGTACGAAATCGTCTCCTACCTCTCGAAGCGATTCACGTTCGGACCGGGCGACGCCATCGCGTTCGGCAGTCCGGCGAACCCCGGGACCATCGAACCCGGCGACGTGGTCGAAATTACCTACGAGGGAATCGGGACGTTGCGGAACGCGGTCGAGTAGCGGGCGAACGGCTCCTATTCTGTATCCCAAGCGCGCGGGGTGAATCCGTCAGGCCTGATTCTCCAATCCCTCGAACTCCCCCGTCTCCTCGACTCGTTCGAGATTCCGCGCCAGGATGGCCGCCGTCCGCTCCCAGTACTTCGGCGTGTGGCCCGCGTTGTGCGGCGTGATGAGCACGTTGTCGAACGACCACAGCGGGTGTTCTCGCGGCAGGGGTTCGGGGTCGGTCACGTCCAGCGCTGCGCCGCGGAGGCCGTTCGTCTGGAGCGTCGAGACGAGTGCATCGGTGTCGACGATTGGGCCGCGACCGACGTTGACGAGCACCGCGTGCGGCGGCAACGTCCGGAACGCCTCGTCGTCGAAGAGGCCGTCGGTCGTCTCGGTCAGCGGGGCGGCGACGACGACGTAATCGCTGTCGGCGAGCGCCTCGTGAATCTCGTCGAACCCATAGATCTCGTCGGTCGGACCACCCTTCTCGGGTGAGTATCGGACGCCCACCGTCTCGACACCGAACGGTTCCAAGCGGTCGACGACCGCCTCACCGATGGCACCGAGGCCGACGACGGCGACCCGGCTTCCGCGAACCTCGGTGGCTTGGTACGAGCGCCACTCGGTGCGCTCCTTACGCCGCCACGCCGTGTCGAAGCCGCGGGCAAACGAGAGCATCGCGCCGAGCGCGTACTCGGCGATGTTCGGTCCGTGAACGCCCGAGGCGTTCGTGACCGCGACGCCGTGTTCTTCGAAGACACCGAGGTCCAGATGTCCGGTTCCGGCGTAGACGCAGGCGAACAGTTCGAGATTTGGCGCGGCGTCCAGCGCCCCGGCGTCGAGCGAGAGACCGGTGGCGACGCGCGCCGTCTTGAGGTACTCGCGTTCTTCGGTAGGTGTCTTCGCTCGCGCGATTTCGTAGTCGGGGAGTCGCTCGCGCAGCGTCTCGGCGTACGCCTCCGCGGAGAGGCCGTGTATCTTCTGTCGTAACACGACGATGTCGGGATCGGTCATAGCTCTCCGTTTCCCGACGAACGGTATGAGTGCACCCCCTTCGGCAGTCGCGGCCTGTTTCGGACTCTTCGCGGTATGCGAGACCGATTCGGCGACCCCGCTCGACAGTCAAACGGTAACGCAACGTCTGTACGTAGTGTCTCCGGCCAGCGTCTCGCCGTCGCGTTACTGTCGCGTCGTCGCGCAGCGTTCCGGACCTTTAATGGCGGAGTACTGCCGGATACGTGGTATGCAGCGCGCAGACGTGGCCATCGTCGGCGGCGGTCCGGGCGGCACGGCAGCGGCGCACGCCGCCGCGTCGGCCGGAGCGACCGCCGTCGTGATGGAGAGAGGCGTCCCGCGGGCCGACCGAGACCGACTCGGACCGGACTCGACGGACGCCGCGGGTATCCTCGACTACTGGGTGGATATCATGGGCATTCACCCCGACGAGATGCCCGACGGAATCGTCCTCCAAACGCTCGACCGAGCCGAGTTCGTCGGCCCGAACGAGTCGCTGACGCTCCGGGAAACGGGTATCGACGCGTCGTACGACGAGTTCGGCTACACCTTCCACCGCGCTCGGTTCGACGACTGGATGCGCCAACGCGCCGAGAACGCGGGCGCGGAGTACCGCGTCAAAGTTTCGGTGCAGGACGTCGAGACGAACCTCGCCGCGACGGGCGACGACGCGCGACATCGAGTCAAGACGAAGCGCGGCGACGACGTCGCCGCCGACTTCCTGATTCTCGCTGATGGTCCCCAGCGAACCGTCACCAATCGCGTGCTCGACCGGTTCCTTACCGACGGCGAGAAGGCCTCGGAACGTCTCTCCTCGCGGCGGTCGAACCACATCGCCTACCAGGAGTATCGCCGCTTCCCCGAGGAACTGTTCGAGGAGATCGGGTCGGCCATCACGTTCTGGTGGGGGTACATGCCAGGCCATACCGCCTATCCGTGGGTGTTCCCGAACGACGACAACGTCTGCCGCGTCGGGTTGACGATGCCCATCGGGATGGACATCGACGAAGTGGAAGACAGAGAGAAGTACGCGCTCCTCCGCGACGACGACGAGCGCATCCCGCAGGGCAAAGAGTACATCCGACGCCTGCTCGACCACGCCTACGGCGACGAGTACGACCTCGACGACTTCCCGCTGGTGGAAGACCGCGGCAAGCGCGGCGGGACGGAGACGTACTCCATCTCCTCGACGCGACCCATCGACTCGCCGGTCGGCGCGGGCGTCGCCGTCGTCGGCGGCGCGATGGGTGCGACCTCCGCCTTCCACGAGGGCGGCGACCACGTCGCCGTCCGCACGGGCGCTATCGCGGGGGAACTCGCGGCCTCCGGCGACCTCTCTCCGTACAACGACCGCTGGAAGGAGGCGATAGACGACGAGATTCTCCGAAACGTCGCGATGGCCGACATGGTCCACGACTACGGGCCCGACGACTGGGACTGGGCGTTCGAGACGGCGCGGAAACTGATGGGCAGCGACGGAGCCCTGCAGATGCTGGAGCAAGGGAGACGCGCCGGTATCAACGCCGCTCGCCTCGTGGGCGCGTACAAGAAACGCAAATTCAAGTTCCGCAATGGCCGCTACGTTCAACTGAAAGAGTCCGAGTACACCCTCTGAAGCGGAGTCGACGACGTACACGACTCACAGCGACTCCGGTGGCGTACACGACCCGCGGCGACTCCTCGACTCACAGCGGGTTGCGGTACTCGCATCGCTCGGCGTCTCGCTCGGAGCCTAAACTCGGGAAAACGGGCGTTTACGCGGCGGCCGCCTGCGACTGCTTCTTGCGGGTGACGTAGCCGGCGATACGGTTGCGAACGCCCTTCGAGTCGACGTTGGTCAGTTTCTCGACGTTCTCCTTGTTCGTCTCGAAGTCGGTGTTGAACGCCTGCGGGTACTTCTCCAACAGCAGCGTTCCCATCTGCTTGACGTACTTGGGTTTGATAGCCATACGGAAATCTTCCGTCGTAGGCCACTAAAACGATTCGTTCCGCGCCTTCGGTGTGGGTGACGGTGTCACGACCCGTGGCCCCGGACTCGCGGACGACCCCAGGCACCGTTCGGGTCACCGCTCATTGCGTCGTTCACGCCACCCGGTCTCCTCGCTCAGTCGCTCGAACGCCTCCTGTTCGGCCTCGCCGCCGCACTTTTCGACCGTTTCCTCGAAGTACTCGAGTCGCGTCAGAAGGGGCTCGGTGTCGTAGGTGGGTACGTCCAACCGCGACGCGGCGACCGTCGCGTCGACGACGGCGTAGAACCCGCGGTTGATGGTTCGGACGCCCGTCTCGACCACCTCGGCCTCGATAGGGAACAGTTCCCACCGTTCGACGGTCGTCCCCGCTCGTTCGTCGCTGTCGATGCACTCGACTGCGACGCGAACCCACGCGTCGGCGCAGTCGACGACTGGGTTCGGCTCCTCGCGTATCGTCACCGCGGCGTCGACGAACGTCCGCGGGTCGGTGACGAACTGGACGACGCCCTCGCCCCGCTGGTGGAAGTTCCGTCGTGTCCGGGTGTTTCCCCAGGTCGTCGCGGTCGCGGGTGTGTCTTCGTCACTACCGCCTCCGACCGTCTCGGGCGCGTGCACCCCGAGCGCAGCGACGTTCCACAGGTCGTTCGGCCCGAGCGTCGTCACGACGGACTCGGTGACGCCGCGCAGTTCGACGGGCCACCCCTCGTCCGCGTTACTGTCCACAGTCACACGCGAACCCCCCGTTCGAGCGCGACGAACAGCGCCGCGGCAGTGATGTCGGCGGTCGTCCCCGGATTGACGCCTTCGGCGACCAGCGCCTCGGCGAGTCGCTCCGCCGCCGCCTCGTCGCCGCGGGCGTCGTCGGCCCACTTCGACACCGCGGCGGCGACGTCTCCGCCGTGCTGGGTCGTGACGAGCGTGTCCGGTTCGTCGGCCAGCAGGTCGAGAAACGCCCGCGCCGCGCGGTCCGGAACCGGGCCGTCGTCGTCGCAGATGGCGTCGGCCGCGGCGAACGTCCGCCGGAACCCGCCGGTCCACTCGCGGGCGTTGCCGTCGCGGTCGGCGCTCAGTTCCATCACGTCGTACAGCGTCAGCCCGCGGGATTCGAGCGCCGGAACCGCCTCCGACCCGCGGCGAACGTCCAGTTCCGGCGCGTCCGCCGGCGGATCGTCGACCGCGACGTCGACGTGCTCGAAGGCGTGGTAGAAGTCGGCGGCGTCGGCGACGGTCGTCGATTCGACGACGCGCGTCACCGCGGCGGGCGTCAGTTCGCCGTCGTTCTCGGCGGCCGCCTTCACGAGCGGCACGAGCACCAACAGACAGCCGAACTGTGTGTTACCGCCCCCCTGGCGGCTCATCCCCTCGACCGCGCGCTCGAACGCCTCGCCGACCGGTGCGCCGTCGGCGGCCATCCGAAGCCCTTCTCCGGACCCGACGGCCCCGGCGAGGAAGTGTTCGAATCGCAGGTTTTCGAGGTCGCGTCTCCGGTCGACGTTGCCCGGTTTCGGCGTGCTCGCGACCTCCAGCAACAGCGCGAGTTCTGCGTGCTCGGCGGGCGTCACGCCGGGACCTCCGACTCGTTCGGTTCCTCAGACTCGTCCGGTTCCTCCGGCCTGTCCGTCTCGTCAGAGTCGTCGTCCCCGAACCGATCGTCGACGGCGTCGCGGACCCGCTGCAGGACGCGGGGGTCGTCGCTCGGTCGGCCGACACTCACGGTGTCCGCCCCGTAGTCGAAGTACTCGCGGACGCTCTCGGCGTCGCGGACGCCGTTGTTGGCGACGAGCAAGAGGTCGTCGCCGACCGCCGCGGCCACCTCGCCGACGACGTGCTCGGAGTCCATCGCGTCGACGTGGAACATCGTCGCGCCCGCACCCGCGACCCGCTGGGCCGTCTCGACGAGATCGACGCCCGGAACCTCCGTCCGGACCTTCACGCTCACCGTCGCGCCCGCGTCGGCGGCCGCGGCGACGTAGCGACAGAGGCGGTCGGTGTCCGCCAGCAGCGCCTCACCACACCCCACGGCGCGAAGTTCGTCCTGTCGACAGTGGGCGTTCACCTCCAGTATCGCGTCGTGGTCGGCGCAGACGGTCGCCGCCGCCCGAACCGGCGAGACGGTCGCGCTGCGGACGTTGATGCCGGGGCGAACGGGCACGTCGGTCAGCGTTCCCAGTTCGGCGTCGAGGAACGCCAGCGGGTCGTCGGGCAGGAACTCCGTGCGCCCGCGGGCGACGAGTTCGCGCGCCGCTTCGCGAGAGGCGTCGTCGAGTGCGACGCCGCCGAGAAACGCCGCATCGACGTACGGGGCGGCCGCCTTCGCCCACGTCGCGTCGGACTCGCCGCTGAGGCTCGCGGCGGCGAGACGCAGCGACGGTCGCTCGACTCTCCGGTCGGGGGCGGTCACGAGACCGCCTCCAGCGCCGCCTCGACGGCGCCCATCACGCGGGCCGCGTCGTCGGGTCCGTCGAGTCTCGTGTCGGTCCTGACGACCGGCCGGTCGAGTTCCGTCCCGTCCGCGTCGTCGAGGACGAACGCGTCGGCGAACGGGTACGCCGCGGCGACGCCCGCGGTGCTGGCCTCGTAGCCGACGCCGCGCATCAGATCGGCGGCGGGACCGGAGAACACCGTGTCCTCGACGAACGGCGAGACGGCGATGACCGGCGTCGACTCCAGCGCCTCGCGGACGCCGGGAACCGCGAGCATCGGCCCGATGCTCGTCACCGGGTTCGAGGGACCGACGACGAGTGGCGAGTCGAGCGCCGTGAGCACCTCGTCGGTCGGGTCGGCGTCGGCGGCCCCGCGGAACTCCACGTCGCGGACCGCGGGGTCGGCGCGGCGGCCGACCCAGTACTCCTGGAAGTGCATCGGTCCCTCGTCGGTGTGGACGACGGAGGCGACAGGGTCGTCCGACATGGGGAGAAGCGTCACGTCGAGGTCGAACGCGTCGGCCAGCAGGCGGGTGACCTCGGTGAGACTGTGACCCTCGTCGAGGAGGCTCGTCCGCGTCACGTGGACCGCTCGGTCCCGGTCGCCGAGTTCCATGAACTCCGCGACGCCCGAGAAGCGCCGCCAGCGGGCGATTCTTCGCCCCCCTGTCTGCGCGTCGTCGGAGAGATAGCGCGGTCCGCCGTCGAGTCCGGCGGCGTCGGCGAGGCGGTGCAGTTCCTCGTGGGTCTCGGTGGTGTCGCCGTCGATACCCCACCAGCGCTCCCGGTCGAGGACGCCGCCGCCGTCGAACAGCACCGTGTCGAGGTCCGGACAGACGAGAAGCCCCCCGAGTTCCACGTCGTCGCCGGTATTGCCGACGACGGTCGTCTCCCTCGGGTCGAAACTCGACGCCCCGAGGCCGTCGAGCAGTTTCGGGGTTCCCGTCCCTCCGGCGAGAAAGGTGACCATTTGTCGGAGGTTGACCGGGCAGCGATTTGTATCTGGCCTTCACGGCGACGACTTCGACGCCGAGTCGGACGGCACCGCGGCGGTGACTCCCCCGACACCGAGTGAGTCGGCTATTTGTCCTCCGCTCTCGAACCCGTGGGTCATGAACGCCATCAAGGACAGCGTCCACGACTACATCTCCGTGGACCCTGTCGCCCGCGCCCTCCTCGATACGCCCGAACTCCAGCGCCTCCGGCACATCAAACAGCTCTCGACCGTCCGGCTGGTCTACCCTTCCGCGAACCACACGCGCTTCGAGCACAGTCTCGGCGTCTACCACCTCGCCTCCCGCGCACTCGACCACCTCGGCGTCGACGACGACCAGGCGGCGCACGTCCGCGCCGCGGCGCTCCTCCACGATATCGGTCACGGCCCCTACGGACACCAGACCGAGGAGGTCATCATGCGCCGGACCGGTGAGCACCACGACGAAATCAGTGACCTGCTCGCCTCGTCGGTCGCGGGTGACGTTTTGCGCGAGCACGACCTCGACCCCGACCGTGTCACCAAACTCGTCCGCGGCGAGGGCGACTTGGGTCAACTCGTCTCCGGGGAGTTGGACGTCGACCGGATGGACTACCTCGTCCGCGACGCCCACCACTCGGGCGTCCCCTACGGCACCATCGACCACGGCCGTCTCGTCCGCGCGTTGCGACTGCACGACGGTCGCCTCGTCCTCGCGGAGGGGAACGTCCAGACTGCAGAGAGCATGCTCCTCGCGCGGGGGCTGATGAACGGCGTCGTCTACCGACACCACGTCTCGCGCATCGCGGGCGCGATGCTGGACCGCGCCTCCGAGCGACTGCTCGACGAGACCGACTTCGGCGTCGAGACGTTCCGCCGGATGGCCGACCACGACCTGCTCGTCGAACTCGGCGACTCGGTGCCCGACCTCGGGCGACGAATCGAATGCCGCGACCTGTTCAAGCGCGCAGTCTGGGCCGGCCTCTGGGAAGTGCCCGTCTGGGTGCCTGACCTCGACTACGACGACGTGCGCGCCGCCGAACGCGACATCGCCGACGCGGCGGGCGTCGATTCGGGCGACGTCATCGTCGACGTTCCCCGACGGCCGACGCTCAAGGAGTCGGAGACGCGCGTCGTCGTCGACGGGACGGTCCGGCGACTGGAGGAAGCCTCCGAACTCGTCGGTGCGCTCAGAAACACCGAACGCGCGCAGTGGCGACTCGGGGTGTACGCCCCTGACGAGCACGTCGAGACCGTCGCCGACGCGGCTCGTGGCGTGCTCGGCGTGCAGAACTGACACCGGTTCCGCCGAACGTCGCTCGCCGTACCGTTCCGTCCCGAAATTCGGTGAACTGGCCTCCGACCGTTTTTAAGCGATGACGCCGAAGCGCCCACCAATGATTACCATCAAGGACAGCGTCCACGACCACATCGAGGTCGACGGCGTCGCCGCGGCGCTGTTGGATACGCCGTCAGTCCAGCGCCTCCGGCACATCAAGCAACTCGGGACGGTGCAGTACGTCTACCCCTCCGCGAACCACACGCGTTTCGAGCACAGTCTCGGCGTCTACCACCTCGCCTCCCGCGCGCTCGACCATCTCAGCGTCGAGGGAACCAACGCCGAACGCGTCCGCGCCGCCGCGCTCCTGCACGACGTCGGCCACGGACCGTTCAGCCACAACGTCGAGGCGCTGACGCACCGACACACCGGCAAGTACCACGACGACGTCGACGGACTGCTCGCCGAGGGAACCGTCGGCGACGTGCTTCGCGAGCACGACCTCGACCCCGCGAGTGTCGCCGAACTCGTCCGCGGCGAGGGCAAGTACGGCCAACTGGTCTCGGGCGAGCTGGACGTCGACCGGATGGACTACCTCGTCCGCGACGCCCACCATACCGGGGTCCCCTACGGCACTATCGACCACGAGCGCCTCGTCCGCGAACTCACCTTCGTCGACGGCGAGTTGGTACTCGCGGAGGGGAACGTTCAGACCGCCGAGAGTCTGCTCGTCGCCCGCGCGCTGATGAACCCGACCGTCTACCAGCATCCGGTTGCGCGGATCTCGAAGGCGATGCTCCGCCGCGCCGCCGAGCGGCTTCTCGCCGACACCGACTGCACCGCCGAGAAACTCCGCCGGATGGACGACCACGACCTGCTCGTCGCGCTCCGAAACATCGGCGAGACCACCGAGTTCGCCCGCCGACTCGACACGCGGAACCTCTACAAGCGCGGCGTCTGGGCGGAACTCTCGGACGTGCCGGAGTCGGTCCTGGAAGCGCCCCACGACGAGATTCGAGACGTCGAAGCGAACGTCGCCGAAACGGTGGGCGTCGACCCTGTCCACGTCGTCGTCGACGTCCCCGCGAAACCGTCGATGCGGGAGTCGACGAGTCGAGTCGTCGTCAACGGCGACATCCGGCGACTGGGCCGACAGTCGCCGCTCGTCAACGCGCTCAGAACCGCCCAGAAAAACCAGTGGCGACTCGGCGTCTACGCGCCGTCCGACGTGGCGGAGGCGGTCGGCCGCGCCGCCGCCGACGAGCTCGACCTCGACATCGACGGCACGCTCGTCAACGACGTACGCGCCGGCGAGGCGACGACGCTCGATCAGTTCGACTGACTCGCGGCCCCATCGACCGCGCCGCGCGACCCGCGCGGCGGAACGAGGGTTTCAAGCCACGGCGCCGTCTCGCCACAGACGATGGAACTGGAGGGAACCGTCCTCGTCGGTCGGGAGTTCGAACCGGTCGAGGGTCGGGTCGTCGTCGAAGACGGCACGATACAGACAGTCGAGGAGGCGTCGACGGACTCCACGTCGATAATCCTCCCCGCGTTCGTCAACGCACACACCCACATCGGCGACTCGATAGCGAAGGAGGCCGGTGGCGGCCTGGACCTCGACGAACTCGTCGCGCCGCCGGACGGCCTCAAACACCGTCTGCTCAGGGCGGCGAGTCAGTCCGAGAAGATTTCGGCGATGCGACGCTCGCTACAGTACATGCAGTCGGGCGGCACCGCCGCGTGCATCGAGTTCCGCGAGGGCGGCCGCGAGGGCGTCGACGCGATTCGCGCCGCCGCGGCGGGTGTCGACCTCCGGCCGGTCATCCTCGGCCGCGAGACGGCCGACGCGATGGAGATATCGGACGGCTTCGGTGCCAGCGGCGCGCGCGACGGCGAGTTCGGCAGCGTCCGCAACGCGACCCGCGAGGCCGGAAAGCTGTTCGGCATCCACGCGGGCGAACGTGACCCGGACGATATCAACCCGGCGCTCGACCTCGAACCGGATTTCCTCGTCCACATGGTCCACCCCGAACGGCTACACCTCGAACGCGTCGCCGACCGCGAGGTACCCATCGTGGTCTGTCCGCGCTCGAACCTCGTCACCAACGTGGGGGTTCCGCCCATTCGCGACTTGGTCGACCGGACGAAAGTGGCGCTCGGCACCGACAACGTGATGCTCAACAGCCCGTCGATGTTCCGCGAGATGGAGTTCGCCGCCAAGTTGTCCGACGTCTCCGCCGGCGAAGTCCTCCGCATGGCGACGGTCAACGGAGCCGACATCGCCGACCTGAACTGCGGACTCGTCGAGGGGGGCCGCGACGCGAAACTGCTCGTCCTCGACGGCGACTCCGACAACCTCACCGGTGTGCGCGACCCGGTCCGCGCCGTCGTCCGGCGTGCGGGCGTCTCGGACGTCGAACGCGTCGTCCTCTGAGCGTCGTCTCTCGTCGCGCCAACAGTTATTAACCCTGCGTCAGTAGTTTGGTACGATATCGCATGGGGATGTACGAACGGATTCTCGTTCCGACCGACGGCTCAGATGGCGTCCGACGTGCGGTCGGCCACGCCGTCGACCTCGCGGAGGCACACAACGCGACGATTCACGCCATCTACGTCGTCAACACGGCGAGTTACGCGGGCCTGCCCATGGAGTCATCGTGGGACGGCATCGACGAGATGCTCCGCAGCGACGCCGAAGCAGCCGTCGAGGAGGTTCGCCGAATCGCCGGCGAACGTGGCGTCCCCGTCGAGGCCGCCGTCGTCGACGGCTCGCCCAGCCGCGAGATCGTCAGCTACGCCGAACGCGAAGACTGTGACCTAATCGTGATGGGCACGCACGGGCGCGGCGGCATCGACCGCCTGCTCCTCGGGAGCGTCGCGGAGAAGGTCGTCCGCGGCTCGAACGTGCCGGTGCTGACCGTCCACGTCGGCGACGAAGCGCCCGGCCAACCGGCCTGAGCGTCGTCGGTGACGGTGTCTCGCCTGGCCCTTTCCCGTTCCCTCGTTCGCGCTACACCGAGCGGAGGTGCTCGCAGTCGCCGGCGTGGACCGTCACCTCGCCGTCGTCGGTGGCGACGACGAGTGCACCCGGGTGTACCACGTCGACGGCCTCGCCCACGACGACCCCGCCCGGCGTCTCGACGCGAACGCGCTGGCCGAGCGTGGCGCTGTGCTCGCGCCACGCCGGAAGCACGGCGTCGGCGTTCTCGCGGAGCGCGTAGAACTCCTCGACGAGGCGCTGAACGAACAGCCGTCGCTCCACATCGCCGGCCTCCTCGCGGACGCTCGTCGCTTCCGGCGGGAGCGACGCGGCGTCGATGTTGGCGTTGACGCCGATACCGACGACCAGCCACGAGACCCGGTCGGCTTCGCCCTCCATCTCGGTGAGGATGCCCGCGAGTTTCCGGCCGCCGCGGCCGAGCGCGTCGCCCTCGTCGCCTCTGTCGCCCTCGTCGTCTCCGCCGGGGACGAGCACGTCGTTCGGCCACTTGATCTCGGCCGGGACGCCGGCCTCTCGGGCCGCACGTGTCGTGGCGACGGCGGCCGCGAGGGTGAAAAGCGGCACGTGGGCGGGCGGCCGCGAGGGTCGGAGCACAAGCGAGAGCCAGACGCCGCCGCTCGGGGCGGTCCACTCGCGGCTGAGTCGGCCACGCCCGCCGACCTGTTCGTCGGCGAGAACGGCCACGTCTGCCGCGCCCGCTGCGGCCAGTTCGCGGCCACGGTCGTTCGTACTGCCGAGGCTGTCGTGGTACTCGACGGATACTGGCGCGTTGAGGCCGAACGCGACCGCCGACCCGCCGTACTCCGGCACGTCCGTCACCTGGTATCCGACGTCGGTGCTCTCGACGGTGAATCCCTCGTCTCTGAGCGCCTCTATCTGCTTCCACACCGCCGCCCGCGAGACGCCGAGTCGCTCGGCGAGCGCCGGCCCGGAGACCGTCCCGTCTGCCAGCGCGTCCAGTACCACCCGCCGTGTGTCGCTCATGGCGACGACTCCGGTGTCGGTCGCAATGAACGCGACGGTCGGCGGCGAGAGCAGTACCGAACGGCTGCGGAGAATCAGACGTGGTCGCGGGAGAGTCGACGGTCGCGCTACTCGATGACGACGAGCACGTCGCCCATGTCGACGCTCTCGCCCTCGGAGACGACGACCTGCGTGATCGTCCCGCCGCGTTCGGTCGCGACGTCGTTCTCCATCTTCATCGCCTCCAGCACGCAGACCACGTCGCCGGCGGCGACTTCGTCGCCCTCCTCGACGTCGACGGAGAGAATCGTCCCCTGCATCTCGGCGGTGACCGTCTCGCCGTCGCCCTCGACGACGACTTCGTCGTCGCCGCCGTCGTCTTTCGCTTTCGGTGGAGCACGCGCGCTGTTGCCGCTGGAGTTGCCACCCGAGACGGGGATGGCGGGCGCGCCGCGCTCTTCGAGGTTCACCTCGAAGCGCTTGCCGTTGACCTCGACGGTGAACTCGCGTTCGGTGACTTCCTCGTCACCGTCGTCGTCGCCGGCGTCGGTCGGGCCCCACTTCTCGACGGCCTGTTCGATGCGCTCGCGGTCGAGTTCCTCGTCGAGGTACTTCGTCGTGTGCTCGCCTTCGATGAACGCCTCGTCGGTGAGCATCAGGCGGTGGAACGGGATGATGGTCTCGATACCCTCGATGTCGTACTCGGCGAGCGCGCGCTCGGAGCGCACCAGACACTCCTCGCGGTCCGACGCCGCGACGATGAGTTTCGCGATCATCGAGTCGTAGTCGCCGCCGATTTCGTCGCCCTGTCGCATCGCGTCGTCGATGCGGACGCCGATGCCACCGGCGGGGTCGTACGTCTTGAGTTTGCCCGTCGCGGGCGCGAACTCCTGGGCGGCCTTCTCGGCGTTGATGCGGAACTCGATGGCGTGACCCTCGATTTCGACGTCGTCCTGCTCGAAGTCGAGTTCCTCGCCGGCGGCGACGCGCAGTTGCCACTTGACGATGTCGAGACCGGTGATCTCCTCCGAGACGGTGTGTTCGACCTGAATCCGGGTGTTGACCTCCATGAAGAAGTACTCGCCGTCCTCGACGAGGAACTCCACCGTCCCGGCGTTCGTGTAGTCGGCCTCGGCGACGCCGCGGCGGGCCGCCTCGCCGATGCGTTCTCGCAGGTCATCGGTGAGCGCGGGCGAGGGAGCCTCCTCGATGACCTTCTGGTGGCGGCGCTGCAGCGAGCAGTCGCGCTCGCCGAGGTGGCGGACGTTGCCGTGGTGGTCGGCGAGAATCTGGACCTCGATGTGTCGCGGCGCTTCGAGGTACTTCTCGACGTACACCGACGCGTTGTCGAAGTACGCCTCGCCCTCGCGCTGGGCGGTTTCGAGTTGCTCTTCGACCTCGTCCTCGCTTCGGACGACTTTCAGGCCGCGGCCGCCGCCGCCGCCTTCGGCTTTGATGGCGACCGGGTAGCCGTACTCGTCGGCTATCTCTTTGACCTGCTCGGGCGAGTCGACGGGTTCGGTCGTCCCGGGGACGACGGGGACGTCGGCTTCCTGCATCAGCGCGCGCGCCTTCGTCTTCTCGCCGAGGCGCTCCATCGCGTCGGCGGAGGGGCCGATCCACGTGAACTCGCTCTCTTCGACGTTGCGAGCGAACTCGGCGTTCTCCGCGAGGAAGCCGTAGCCGGGGTGGATGGCGTCGGCGCCGGCTTTCCGCGCGGCGTCGAGGATGGCCTCCTGGTCGAGATAGGAGTCGGCCGCGCGGGCGGGGCCGACGTTGTACGCTTCGTCGGCGTAACGGACGTGACCGCCGTTTTTGTCCGCGTCGCTGTAGATGGCGACGGTTCGGACGCCGAGTTCCTTGCAGGCGCGCATCACGCGCACCGCGATTTCACCACGGTTGGCGACGAGAACCTTACTGAACATTTCTTGCCTTTCCGTATTCGTATGCGGAACCTCATTCTATCGGTCCGGGATCGGCGCCGTCAACCAGCGAGTGATGGCGGTTGACGAACTCGCCGCGCGGGTTCTGCGGGCGCGATAGGTCGAACTGCGACGAAAGGCGGGGAACTCCGACGAAAATCGAAGACTGCCGAAAGCGCGGGGGTAACCGGAGGGGCGACTATCGGCACCAGATCGGGGTGCGACGGCGACGTTCAGTCGGCGAACGCGTCCGTGATGGCGACGTTCACCGCGTACAGTCCGGCGAGGATGACCGCCCCGTAGCGCAGTCCCTCCGCGAGCGCCCACGCGAACCCGACGGGCCATCCCGCGCCGAACGAGAGCAGCAGTTCGGGCAGGATGACGAAGCCGACGAGGAGAATCGCCCCGATGTACATCCCGTGGCGGAGGAGCCAGGTGGGACCGGGTCCGGACTGGGTCTTCTCGGAGCTCCCGAAGAGATCGCCGAGGGTGAGCGCCCCCGGTTGCGACGAACTTGACGAACTCGACGTCGACGACTGGCCGCCGTCGCTTCGTGACGGTGGGTCCTCGGCCGAAACGTCTGTGTCTGCCATCCTGTATAGAACTCCGCGGCGACCGGCAAAAGCGCTCGGGAACCTGTCGAGAAGACAGCACGGTCGTGTCAACGAACGGTGGCTCTCGTCGACGGATGCTCAGGGGAGGCCCTTCCCCGTCGAGTTCTCGTGCGCGCCGACGACGATGGAGCCGTCTCGGCGGACGGTGACGGTGTACCCGAAGAACGAGAGTTCGGCGAGGACGTCGGCTCCTGCCCCGACGTCGCCTCTGAGGGCGTCGTCGACGGCGAAGGTGAGCGACACCAGTCGGGGCGAGCCGTCTGCGAACGCCGTCACGGCGGAGTGGGGAACCGCCGATATCGAACCGTCGACCGTGAAGGAGAGCGCGGCCGGGCTCGCGTCGGCGTCCGGTGCCTCGGTCGCGACGTCGCCCGCCAGTTCCGCGTCCGGGACGACGTCGCCCGCCTCCGCGTCTGAGACGACGTCGTCCGGCTCCGTCGGCACCGCGTCGCCGTCCGGCGTCGCGATTCCGACGTCGACCGCTTCGAGTCGCAGCGTCGTCTCGTCCGCCAGGTCGATGTCGACCGTCCGCGAGTCGGGAGAGCCGTCGACCGCGACGCCGAGGCTGACGGGATTCAACGCCGTCCCCTCGAACGTTTCCAACAGCGTGCCGGACAGGGTGAGGTTCCCCTCGACGCGAAAGGAGAGTTCGTCGGGCGGTCGCGCCTCGAACCGCTGGTCGGTCAGTCTGATGCTCGGGTTCTCCTCGACATGTACGGTTATCGTCATACTCGCATCCCGTCGATTGCACGTACGGCGTCCGAGAACGAAATACTACCGTACGGTGTGGTGGAGGCGAACCCGCGTCGAGGCGGACGGCGAGTACTGAGACTCCGCCGACCGAACAAGCGGTTCGCGAGCGCCAGAGCCGCTAACAGCGCGAGTACTGGTAGAATACGCTTCCGTCTGTCTCCAGATTCGCAATGACGGCGAGTCAGTCGGCGTCGAGGTCCGCGAACGACTCCGCAACGGGTTCCCTGTCGTCGACCTCGCAGTGGAACTCGTACGCGCCCGGGCCGGAGACGGGGTCGTCGCCGTCGAGAATCAGTATCTGGAGCTGGTGCGACTCGTCGGTGAGGTTCTGGACGACGAGTTCGCCGACGGCGTACTCGGACGCCGTGTTCCCGCCGACGGGGCTGCAACCGCTGAGTGCCGCCGCTGCACCGACGGACGCGAGGAACCGCCGTCGTTTCACGCCGGTTCGGTAGGGGTAGTGAGAGAAGCTTCGGACTCAGAACCGGTCGGTCCGCCCCGCGGCGGTCCACGCGTCCGTCGGTGCGCCGTCGGGCACTCTGACGGAGCGGCCCTGCAGCGCGTCGACGCGCCCGGCGAACCGCCATCGACTCCCGTCCCACGTCTCCGCGGCGTCGGACGCTGCGGCGGCCGCGGCCGCCTGTTGGTCCCGGAGGTGTGCGCCGACGACGGCGGCTATGGCGGCCGCCTCCTGCGGGTCCGCGTCGGCGGGAATCACGAGGTCCGTCGACCCGTCGAGGCGTTGGCGGGTCGTCTCCGCCGCCTCGCCGTCGCCTCGCGTGTCGTCGCCGCCCTCGGCGTCGTCTTCGGTCGCGTCCGCGTCGAGGCTCATATCGGGAGGTTCCCGTGTTTCTTGTCGGGCGTCTGTTCGCGCTTGGACTTCAGCATGTGCAGGTCGTCGACGAGTCGCGCCCGCGTCTCAGTCGGTTCGATGACGTCGTCGAGGAACCCACGGTCCGCCGCGGTGTACGGGTTGGCGAACTCCTCGCGGTACTCCTCGATGAGTTCGTCGCGGCGGGCGTCGGGGTCGTCGGCCTCGGCGAGTTCCTCGCGGTAGAGGATGTTCACCGCTCCTTGCGGCCCCATGACGGCGATTTCGGCCGTCGGCCACGCGTAGTTCACGTCCGCGCCCAAGTGCTTCGAGGCCATCACGTCGTACGCGCCGCCGTAGGCTTTGCGCGTGATGACCGTCAGGAGCGGAACCGTCGCCTCGGAGTAGGCGTACAGCAGTTTCGCCCCGTGGCGGATGATACCGTTGTGTTCCTGATCGGTGCCGGGGAGGAAGCCGGGTACGTCGACGAACGAGAGGATGGGGATGTTGAACGCGTCGCAGAAGCGGACGAAGCGCGCGCCCTTCTCGGAGGCTTGGATGTCGAGCGTCCCCGCGTTGACGCGCGGTTGGTTGGCGACGACGCCGACGGCGTGGCCGTCGAGGCGGGCGAAGCCGACGAGGATGTTCTTCGCGAACCCCTCGTGGACCTCGAAGAAGGAGTGTTCGTCGCAGACGCGGTCGACGACATCGTGCATGTCGTACGGTTTTCGAGGCTGGTCGGGGACGATAGAGTTGAGTTCCTCGTCCGCCCGTTCAGGGTCGTCCCACGGATCGACGCGCGGCGGGTCCTCGACGTTGTTCTGCGGAAGGTACGAGAGCAGACGCGCTATCTCGTCGAGCGCCTCCTCCTCGGAGTTGACCGCGAAGTGCGAGACTCCGGAGGTCGACGCGTGAGTAACCGCGCCGCCGAGTTCCTCGAACGTCACTTCCTCGCCGGTGACCGTCTTGATGACGTCGGGACCGGTGATGAACATGTGGCTCGTATCCTTCACCATGAAGATGAAGTCGGTGATGGCGGGCGAGTACACCGCACCGCCCGCGCATGGTCCCATGATGGCCGAAATCTGCGGAATGACACCGCTGGCCTTCTGGTTTCGCGTGAAGATGTCGGCGAAGCCACCGAGCGACGTGACGCCCTCCTGAATCCGCGCGCCCGCGGAGTCGTTGAGACCGACGATGGGTGCGCCGACCTCCATCGCCTGGTCCATCAGCTTACAGATTTTCTCGGCGAACACCTCGCCGAGAGAGCCACCGAAGACGGTGAAGTCGTGCGCGAACACGAAGACGGTGCGTCCGTCGACCTCGCCGTAGCCGGTGACGACACCGTCGCCGTACAGCTGTTTCTCCTCCATTCCGAACTTGTGGGTTCGGTGGGTACGGAACTGGTCGAACTCGTGGAACGTCCCGTCGTCGAGGAAGTAGTCGATGCGCTCGCGCGCCGTCATCTTCCCCTTGTCGTGCTGGGACTCGATTCGGTCCTCGCCGCCGCCTTTGCGCGCCTCCTCGCGCTTCTCGCGGAGCTCTTCGATACGGTCGTCCATCGTCATACCGGACCACCAACGGTCATTGTCACGAACGTCCGTTCGATGTGCAAAAGGGTTTCCGCAATACGGCAAAACATGGTTCGACAGTTGTCGATATTTTTGTCTGAAATTCCTTCGGTCGACCCGTCCCCTACCGTCAGTCCGGTCAGTTCGCTGGGAGTCGCCGCGAGGCGCGCGCGCCGAGGATGGTGACGACGGCGACGCCGACGGCGATGCCGACGGTGGGCCAGAAACCCACCTGCGCGTCGATGCCGAACGTCGTCAGGAGCGTGAACACGAGGAACAGCGGGATGACGACGCCGACGGCAAGGCGCCACGGGTCCGCGAGCGCGCGGGCGAACGTCCCGCTCCCGGCGCGGAACTCGTCGAGGGCGTCCCGACCCATCACCCAGCCGACGAAGACGAGGAACACCGCGAGGCCGGCGGTCAGGAGAACGTCGACGAGTGTCCCGGCGACGAAGCCAAAGATACCGGGACGGAGCGCACAGACGCTGCCCGTCACCGCGACGAGGGCCGACAGGAGTCCGACCGCGGTACGGCGCGCCATCCCGTGTTCGTCGACGAGATACGAGACGGGGATTTCGAGCATGCTGATGGAACTCGACAGCGCCGCCAGCGTCACGACTGCAAAGAACGCCGTCGCGATGAGCACGCCGCCGGGCAGTTGCGAGAACGCGCCCGCGAGACCGACGAACAGCGCGCCCTCGCCGGTGCCCGTCGACGCAGGGTCGATACCGAGCGAGAACAAGAGCGGGAAGACGACGAGTCCCGCGAGCACCCCGACGGCGGTGTTGAGAACGGCGATGGTCGTCGCGTCCGCGGGGAGCGAGCGGTCCTCGTCGAGGTACGACGAGTACGTTATCATCGTCCCCGCGCCGAGCGAAAGCGTGAACAGCGCCTGTCCGGCCGCCGGACCGAGCACCTGGAAGAAGTTCTCTCGGACCGTCGTCGCGTCGAAGCGCAGGAAGAACTCGTAGCCGCCGGCGGCACCGCCGCGCGTCGAGGCCCACACCGCGAGGGCGACGAGGAGCACGAAGACGGCAGGCATCATCACCGTCGTCCCGACCTCGATGCCCCGGCGGACGCCCGCAAAGACGATGCCCGCGGTCAGAAGCAGAAACAGCACGTGGAAGAAGACGGCGTCGAGGCCGAACGCCGCCGCGCCGAAGTAGTCGCCGGGGTTCGAGAAGTACGGCGCTTCACCGCCGAGAAGTGCGGCCCCGCTCTCGACGAAGTAGCGGAGGATCCATCCACCGACGACGCTGTAGAACGACAGCAGCGCGACGGAGGTGACGACGCTGAAGAAGCCGATTCGACCCCAGTTTTTCGATCCCGACAGCGACCGGAGCGCGCCGACGGGATTGCGTTTCGAACGACGTCCGATGACGAACTCGGCGAGGAGTCCCGGGACGCCGATGGCGAGCACGATGAGGAGATAGACGACGAGGAAGGCGCTCCCGCCCTGTTCGGCGGCGACCCAAGGGAACCGCCAGATGTTGCCCAGCCCGACCGCACTCCCCACCGCGGCGAGGATGAAACCGATTCGTGTCCCCCACGTCTCCCGTGTCATGTGTGTACCGCCCGCCCGTCTCGTGTCATTGTCTGTCATTGGTCCGACGCCGCTAAAGTGAGTTTCGAGTCGTGGAACTCTCAACTGGCAAAAGTAACGGATTATAGGCGCTCTCCCGCGCAGTTCTGATTCGGATTTTCGACGTAAATCGGGGTTTGGCGACGATTCGTCACCTGATGCGAATCTGTCACCACTCGCGGGGGAGCCGGATCACTCTAATTTCACTCTAATAGATATCAATATATACACCAGTTAACACGTGACACTATGAGAGAAGATGACGTGGGTTTATAACAGGTCCCTTAGATAGGGCCTAACATGCCTGCACGAGAAACTTGGGCCACACGGCTCGGATTCATTCTGGCAGCGGTCGGTAGCGCAGTTGGATTAGGAAACATCTGGCGTTTCCCCTTCCTGACGGGGGAAGCGGGCGGGGCGGCGTTCCTCGTCGTCTACCTGCTGTTCATCGCCGTCGTCGGACTCCCGGTACTCCTCGTGGAGTTCGTCATCGGTCGGCGCTCCGAGCGCAATCCGGTGAACGCGTTCGAGCGGCTCGGCAAACCGGCGTGGACGTTCATCGGCGCTATCGGGGCGCTCGCGGGGTTCATCATCCTCTCGTACTACAGCGTCGTCGGGGGCTGGGTCATCCAGTACATCATCGGGAGTCTCACGGGCGCGTACTTTAGCGCTCCCGAGGAGTACTTCCTCTCGACGGCCTCGGGAACGAACGCGGTCGTCTTCCACGCCGTTTTCATGGGCCTCGTTGCGGGCGTCGTCGCGCTCGGTATCCGTGACGGCCTCGAACGTGCGGCGAAACTCATGGTTCCGAGCGTCATCGTCCTGCTCCTCGGCCTAGCGGCCTACGGTGCGACGCTCGACTCGGCGGGCGAGGCGTACGCGTACTACCTCTCGCCGGACTTCGGCGAGATCGCGGCCAACGCCTTCTCCATCATCCCCGACGCGGCGGGACAGGCGTTCTTCACGCTCTCGCTCGGAATGGGCGTGATGATCACGTACGCGTCCTACCTCGGCGAGGACCGTAACCTGCTGAAGGACGGGCTGACCGTCGTCACCATCGACACGCTCATCGCGTTCCTCGCGGGTCTCGTCGTCTTCCCGTTCCTATTCGCGCAAGGGACCGACCCAGGGTCGGGCGGCGCGGGCGCGGTGTTCATCAGCCTCGCGGCGGCGTTCGCCGAACTCCCCGCGGGCGGAATCATCGGCTTCGTCTTCTTCGTGATGCTCGGAATCGCGGCGCTGACGAGCGCGTTCAGCATTCTCGAAGTCATCGTCTCGTACGCCATCGACAACTTCGGCGTCGACCGGAAGGTGGCGACCGTCGCCATCGCCAGCGTCCTGTTCGTCATCGGCATTCCGACGGCATTGGACCTCACGTACCTCGACACGTACGACCTGCTGGCGAACAACATCCTGCTCATCCTCGGCGGCACGCTTATGGCCATCTTCGTCGGCTGGGTCTACGCGGAGGACTCGCTGGCGGAACTCGCGCAGGGTCGCAGCGGCGACGGCGCGTTCGAGACCTACTGGATCTGGATGCTCCGCATCCCGGTTATCGCGCTCCTGCTGTTCACCCTCTATCTGGGTGTGACGGACTACGTCGGCTTCCTGCAGGAAACGTACTTCTGAACGCGCCCACGGGGCGTTTCGTGGCGAATTTTTGGCGGCGCTGTCGACGCGGTAGCGACGCCTCCGCAGCGACGCGTTAGCCGCGGTTCTACGCTTCCCCGTACACCGGCACCGCCGCGCCGCTGGTCACGTCCGCCGCGTCCGAGCAGAGGAACATGACGACCTGTGCGATCTCCTCGGGTTTCACCCACGTGTCGAAGTCGGCGTCTTCCATCATCTCTCTGTTCTGCGGCGTGTCGATGACGCTCGGCATCACGGCGTTCGCCCGTACGATTCCCTTATTCTCCTCGGCGATGGTCTCGGTGAGCAGTCGCACGCCCGCCTTCGACGCCCGGTAGATACCGTCGCCCTCGCCGCCTTCGAGCGACGACCGCGCGGAGACGGAGACGATGGCTCCCTCTTCGTCCTTCAGGTGGGAAATCGCGTGCTTGGAGGCGAGAAACATCGTCTTCAGGTTCACGTCGAAGAGGAAGTCGAACGTGTCCACTTCGGTCTCCTCGATCGGCGATCCCCCGCGCCACGTCCCGGCGATGTTGGCGAGATAGTCGATTCGCCCGTGGTCGTCGACGATTCGCTCCATCGTCTCCGAGACGGTGTCCTCGTCGGTGAAGTCGGCTTTGTAGAACTGGATACCCTCGTCGGCGTCGAGTTGGGCGTCCTCGTCGCTCGGTTCCACCACGTCGCAGGCCGCGACCGTCGCGCCG
This sequence comes from Haloprofundus halobius, assembly GCF_020097835.1. Taxonomy (GTDB): domain Archaea; phylum Halobacteriota; class Halobacteria; order Halobacteriales; family Haloferacaceae; genus Haloprofundus; species Haloprofundus halobius. The sequence goes on along the minus strand of NZ_CP083666.1, from coordinate 614,350 downwards.
GCGTCGCGGAACGCCTCGGCGACAGCGCTGCCGAGCGCACCCGACGCGCCGGTGACGACGGCGACTCTGTCGCTGAAGTCGAAGCTTACTGTCATACAGGGTGTGGTCGGCCCCGAGGGCCATAAAATCGCGGCGGCGAGGCGATTGCTTACTGCTTCGGACGCTTCAGGATGAGCGACTTCGTCTCGGTACCGCTCGACCCCGACCCGATGATGGTGTCGACGAGTTCCCAGCCCTCGTCGCCGAGTTCGTTCAGTTCGACTTCGGGGCTCGTGTCCGACGAGAAGAGTGGCAAGTCGCTGTCGATTCGGCGGGTCTTGTACTCCCAGCGTTGCATGCGACGTGGGTACTGTCGGGTCAGTATCTGTTTTGTGGCTCCGTCTCGCCGGAGGGATGCACCCTCCGCCCGCCACTCAGGTCGTGATAACCAACTTCCCGAGGAAGCTCTCCTCCAATACGGCGCGCTGTGCCTCGCCCGTCTCGTCCAGACTGTACGTCTCCTCGATCTCGGGGACGACTTCGCCGCGGGCGAGCAAATCGCCGAGGCGCGCCAGCACCGCCGCCTTGTCCGGCGTGTTGTACATCGTCATGAACTGGAAGCGAACGTCCTTGCTCTTGGCCGCGCCCACGGCGGAGAGTCCCGCTTGCTCGGTCGAGTTGCCGACGCAGATGACGCGAGCGCCCTGCGCTGCCACGTCGGCATCGAACTGGAGATACTGGTCCATCCACGTATCGACGATGACCTCGGGCGCGCCGACCCGCTGGACGGACTCGGTCAGGTCGCTGCGGCCGTAGTCGAACACCGTCTCCGCGCCGAGCTCCTGCAGTCTGTCGCGGTAATCCGGATTTGCGGTCGTCAGCACCCGCGCGCCCATCGTCTCCGCGAGTTGGATGGCGACGTGGCCGACGCCGCCGTTGCCGCCGTGGACGAGCGCCAACTCTGCGGGTTCTAACTCCGCGTGGGCGACGAGCGCCTGCCACGCGGTCATCCCGACGAGCGCGAGCGCCGCGCCGTCCTCGAAGGAGGACCCTTCCGGGAGGGTTGCGAGGAACTCCGCGGGCGCGGCGACTTCCTCGGCGTAGGTGCCGTGCATGCCGTTGCCGAGGCCGGTGCCGAACACTCGGTCGCCGGGCGCGAACCGCTCGACGCCGTCGCCGACGCTCGATACGACGCCCGCGAGATCCGACCCCGGCGTAAAGGGAAGCGAGGGGACGGGGTACGCGCCCTCGCGGAAGTAGGTGTCTACGGGGTTGACGCCGATGGCGCGGACGTCGACGACGACTTCGCCGTAACCGGGTTCGGGCGAGTCGACGTCGTCGACGCTCAGTACCTCGGGACCACCGTGTTCGTGGAATCTGGCTGCGCGCATACGTGGGGTGAGGGACGCGGGAGCGATAAAGGGGGCGACGTGTGCCAGTCCAGTCCGCGTACGACGCGACCACCTACAACTACTTTCGCCCGGCGACGCGTATCTCCGGTATGCCCGCAGACACGCACCGCTGTCCCGACTGCGGTGTCACCATGGAGCGCGCTGACCCGATGACCGCGGTACAACAGGAGCGGCTGAAACTTCGGACCGAGGAGACCCGTGAAGGAATCCTCGGCTCGCTCGGCCTCACGCGTACGCTCACCGCCCGCGGCTACGTCTGCCCCGAATGCGGACTGGTGCGACTGTACGCCGACGGCGTCGGCGACGCCTCGCGCTCGTAGCCGCGCGAACTATCGAACTGTGTAGCCGCCGTCGACGACGAGCGACGCGCCCGTGACGTACGACGAGGCGTCGCTGGCGAGGTAGAGCGCCGCGGGCGCGACGGCATCGGGGCCGGGAATCTCGTCCATCAGCATCTCCGAGCGCCACACCTCGTCGATGTTCGGGTCGACGTCGTCGGCCTGGTCGGTGTTGTCGGTACGGATGTAGCCCGGCGCGAGGCAGTTGACTCGGATGTCGTGTTCGGCCCACTCGGAGGCTAGTTGTCGGGTGAACGACTCGACTGCGCCCTTCGAGGCGTTGTAGGCGACCTGCCGCTGCGGGTAGTTGGCGATTCGGGCGGACATCGAGGAGACGTTGAGGATGGTGCCGCCCGACTCCATCATCTCGATACCCGCGTACTTCGAGCAGAGAAAGACTCCCCGAACGTTCGTCTCCATCACCGAATCCCACTCGTCGACGGTCATCTCCTCGGCGGCCTCGTGGACGACGATGCCCGCGTTGTTGACGAGTACGTCGACGCCGCCGAAGCGGTCGACAGTCGCGTCGACCATCGCACGAACTTCGGCTTCGTCGGCGACGTCTACGGGGACGGCGAGCGTCTCGACGCCCCACTCGTCGGCGAGTTCCTCGGCGGCCACCTCTCCTGACCCGCTGCTCCGGTTGGCGACGACGATGTTCGCGCCCGCCTCAGCGAGCGCGTCGGCGATCTCGCGGCCGATACCGCGGTTGCCGCCGGTGACGATGGCTGTCCGTCCGTCGAGTCGAAATCTGTCGAGTACGGTCATATCTCGGGGTCACACCGAGAACGAATAAAAGCTCAGTCCGGCGCGGCGACTCGCGGGCGCTGAACGATACGTCCTCCCCAGACTGAGTAGCCCCGCAGCGGGATATATCGTGGGCGCGAGTGACCGGGCACTACGGGGCACGGTTACGTAGGCTTTCGGTGGTATTGAGTCTTATTTCTGGAATAGTATCAATATTTTTGCGTGTGGGTTTGTGACATCTGTTCGCGTCCACGCGCCTCCGTGTCACGAATGAACGGGATTTAAGCGCCAGTCGAACCCTCAGACGTACGCATGAAGCTTCACGAGTATCAGGCGAAGGATATCTTCGCCGATGCCGGGATTCCCGTCCCGGAGTCACAGCTCGCGACGAGCGTCGACGAGGCGGTCGATGCGGCCGAGTCGATCGGCTACCCAGTCGCTATCAAGGCGCAGGTACACGTCGGCGGCCGCGGGAAGGCCGGCGGTATCAAGATCGCTTCCGACGAGGACGAGGCCCGCCAGTACGCCGACGAGATCCTCGGAATGGACCTGAAAGGGTACACCGTCGAGCAGGTGCTCGTCGAGGCCGGCGTCGACTTCACGGACGAACTGTACGTCGGTGTGACGATGGACCGCGGCGAGGGCGAACCCGTCGCTATGGTCTCCACGCAGGGCGGCGTCAACATCGAGGAGGTCGCCGAGGAGAACCCCGACGCAATCGCTCGTGAACACGTCGACCCGGCGTTCGGCCTGCACCCGTACCAGGCGCGGAAGGCCGTCTACGACGCCGGCGTCGACCGGTCGGTCGCCCGCGACGTCTCCTCGATTCTCACGACGCTGTACGACCTCTACGAGGAGCGCGACGCCTCCGACATCGAGGTCAACCCGGTGATGATCACGAGCGACGGCGACGTCGTCGCCGCCGACGCCGTGATGAACATCGACGACGACGCGCTGTTCCGCCAGTCTGAACTCGCCGAGATGGAGGACGAGACGTACGAGGACGAACTGGAGAAGAAAGCCGGCGAGTACGGCTTCGACTACGTCCGCCTCGACGGCAACGTCGGCATCATCGGCAACGGCGCAGGACTGGTCATGACGACGCTCGACCTCGTCGACTACTACGGCGGGAAGCCCGCGAACTTCCTCGACATCGGCGGCGGCGCCAAAGCCGAGCGTGTGACGAACGCGCTCGACATGGTGTTCTCCGACGAGAACGTCGACGCGGTCGTGTTCAACATCTTCGGCGGCATCACCCGCGGCGACGAGGTCGCCAAGGGCATCAACGAGGCGCTCGAATCGTTCGACGAGATTCCGAAGAAGGTCGTCGTCCGCCTCGCTGGCACGAACGCCGAGGAGGGGATGGAGATTCTGAATACCGACCTCGTGGAGGTCGAAGAGACGCTGGAGGACGCGGTTCAGCGTGCGGTCGAAAACGCCCAGGAGGCGAGCCAATGAGTATCTTAGTCGACGACGACACGCGCGTAGTGGTACAGGGCATCACCGGCGGCGAGGGCAAGTTCCACACCGGCCAGATGGAAGCGTACGGGACGAACGTCGTCGCGGGCGCGGTGCCCGGCAAAGGCGGACAGGAGGTCGACGGCATCCCGGTCTACGACACCGTCGACGAGGCCGTCCGCGAGGAGGACGCCGACGCCTCCGTCGTCTTCGTCCCCCCGGCGTTCGCCGGCGACGCCGTGTTCGAGGCGCTCGACACCGACCTCGACCTCGTCGTCGCCATCACCGAGGGCATCCCGACGCAGGACATGGCGAAGGTGAACAAGCGGCTCTCGGAGGTCGACACCCGCCTCATCGGCCCGAACTGCCCCGGCATCATCACCCCCGGCGAGGCGAAACTCGGCATCCTCCCCGGCAACATCTTCGCCGACGGCAACGTGGGTCTCGTCTCGCGCTCCGGCACCCTCACGTACCAGGTCGTCGACAACCTCACCGCCCGCGGCATCGGTCAGACCACCGCCATCGGCATCGGTGGCGACCCCATCATCGGCACGGACTTCGTCGACGCCCTCTCGCTGTTCGAGGCGGACGACGAGACCGATGCCGTCGTCATGTGCGGCGAAATCGGCGGCGAGGACGAGGAAGAAGCAGCGAACTTCATCGACGAACACATGGAAACGCCCGTCGCCGGCTTCATCGCCGGGCGGACCGCGCCGCCGGGCAAGCGCATGGGTCACGCGGGAGCCATCGTCTCCGGCAGCGGTACCGGCACCGCAGAGAGCAAGATCAACGCCCTCAACGACGCGGGCGTCCCCGTCGGCGACACGCCCGAGGAAGTCGCCGACAACATCGAGTCGTTCCTCTGACTACGATTCGGCGTCGATAGTGTTGCGCACGAGCGCGACCGTCCCTCGGCGGAGGCGCTCGGACGCGGCCTGTCCCGAGATGTCGAGTTTTTCCGCGAGTTCGTCGAGATTCGCGCGGCGCGGGACGTCGTAGTAGCCGATGTCGACGGCGGTCAGCAGCGCCGTTCGCTGTTTCTCCGAGAGTCCGTACTGTTTAGTGAGTTCGGGACTCTCGGGTGCGTAGAGCCGTTTCAGCGAGAACGAGATCCCCGCTTCACGAACGCGCTGGCGGAACGTCGAGAGCGAGTCCCGGTCGGGAAAGCGCATCCGAACGTCGAGACCTTCGTACGTCGTCGTCAGCTTCAGTCGCGACGCGCCGACTTCGACGATGGCGGGATACAACACGTCTGCGTCGGAGGGGACGCGTACGCGATAGAGTCGTTTCGTCTCGAAGCTGTCGACCACCTCGTAGTCGACGACGGTCTCGTCCACGTCGAGACCGGCCTCGAACCGCTCGAAATCGTCACCGGACGCCCAGACGTACAGCTGTAAAATCGAAGAGCCGCCGGACGAGACGGCCTCCTCGGTGCGGAGTTTCATCGACGGTACGCGCGCCAGAGCCTCAATCAACGGTATCGTTGGACCCGAAAGCTCGAACTCGGCGATGTAACTCATAAGTGGTGGACGTAGCCATCAGATATATGTCATTCGTCGCGCCGACGGGCGACTGCGGTCAGTCGTCGGGGTCGCGGCCGACGACGACGCACTCGTCGGCGGCGTCGGCGTCGTCGGTGGAGAAAACTCGTGCGAGCGTCAGCGAGTGTCGTTCGTTTGCTGCGTGTTGGTCGACCGGCGCGCGTCGCACGCGGCTATACGGCCGAGATGTACGAAGTCGCCTACGCGGCGACGGTCGCGGCCGCGATGAACGACCAACGGGTCCCGGCGTCGGTCTCTTTCTTTTTCTGCTCTGCGATGGGGGCGTCGCGTCGGTGTTTCCAGTGCATACACGACACGAGGATTTACTCAGTTATGAGTTTTTCGAACATCTGATACTTCCGTCACCAACGACCACGACAGTTACACGCCCTGAGTCACCATACCGTGTGTGAAGATACCGTGAATACTGTTATCTACAGTCGTTTGATTCCGCAAGATAATTTATAGTTGGTTGAAAATATGCTGGCCGAGTTCCTGGTGCGTCCTCCGGGTACCCAGAGTCGGTGACCCACCGGACGGCATCGGAACCAGAGATAACGATGAAGCAATCTACAATCCGACGCACCACGTTGACCGCCGTCGTGGCGCTCGCCGTGCTCGCCGCTGCGGTGACCCTCCTCGGTCCCGCGGCGACGGGAGCGGCCGCCGCGCAGACGAACGACAGCGCAAACGACTCCGCGAACGGAACCGCGACGCTCGAATACAACGACCAGACCCTCGAGAACCAGAGCGTCGTCGTTGAGGAAGCGAACCTCTCGAACGGCGGCTACGTCGTCATCTTCGACGAGGGCGGCGACCTCATCGGTCACTCGGACTACCTCGAACCGGGCGAGCAGACGAACATCACGGTGACGCTCAACGACTCGTTCTCCGGGGATCAGGTGACGATAGCGACCGCACACACCGACGACGGTGACCAGGAGTTCAACCAGTCCGCGGACGTTCCCTACCAGGAGAACGGCGCGCCCATCAGTAGCACGGCGTACCTGAACACCGAAGGCCAGAGCGAGGAGACGCCGTCCGGCAACGAGACGACGACCTCTGCTGACGAGACGACCACGTCGGTCGACACCGAGTCCACCGACGAAGCAGCGACCGACGAGGCGACGACCGAAGGTGAGGAGACCACCAGCACGGACGGACCCGGCTTCGGCGTCGTCGCGGCGCTCGTCGGCCTCCTCGGCGCGGCCGCCGTCGCCCTCCGACGCGACTGAGTTCGCACGCCGAACGCGAGAGCACCGACACCGAGACTGACCGCCCCCTCTTCTACGCCGCGTCGAGTTTCGACAGACAGTCGTGACAGAAGCGGACTCCGCGGGGGTTCGGGGTTCCACAGGCCGCACAGGCGACGGATCCGGACGCGCGACTGCGCCGCGCTGTCGGCGTCAGGACGAACCGACCGCCACGGCTCAGTTCCGCGTCGTCGGTCTCGTCGAACAGTCGTTCGACGAGGCGGTCGTCCCGAAGCCGATGTAACCCGTGCCAGAGACCGAGAAACAGCGCCGACGGGGCGACGATGACGAATCCGGCGACCAGTAATCTGAATAGCAGTTCCATCTGTCTCGCCGATAGCGAACGTCGGATAATCACCGTTTCGCAGGCTAGAACGACCGTCTCCCCCCCGTGATGGTTCGGCTGCGGAGAAGGCGTGAGAGGAGAGGGGAGAGAGAGGAGAGACGAGACACCGGGGCGACGACGAATCAGTCGTCCGTCAGTTCGGCCTCGACGTTCGGTGCGTCCCGATTCGACGAGATGTCGACGCCGCGCCACGTTCCCCGGCGGTACCAGAGGAACGCGATGACGCCGCCGACGACGTTCGAGACGGCGAATCCGAGCCAGATACCCGACGAACCGAGACCCACACCGAAGTCGGTGGCCCCGAAGAAGGCGACGGGGAGGCGAACGAGGCCGAGCATCGACACCGAGATGACGGCGGCGACGACCGTCTTGCCCGCGCCGCGGAAACTCCCGACGAACGACTGGACGACGCCGATGAAGCCGAACGTCGGCGCGACGAAGCGGAGGAACTCCGCGCCGATTGCGATGACTTCCTGATTGTCGGTGAACACTCCGACGATGGGGCGGGCGGCGAACCAGGTGAGCACGCCCAACGCCGAGAGGACGACGAACATCGTCAAGGCGGCGCTGGTGGCGGCCTTCTCTGCGCGGTCGGGTTTGTCCGCGCCGATGTTCTGGCCGGTCATCGTCTCGACGCCGCGGGCGACGGCGAGCGCCGGCAGGAAGATGACCGACAGCACGCGCGTCCCGACGCCGTAGGCGGCGACGACGTTCGTCGAGAACAGTCCGACGACGATGAGCAGCAGGTTGATCGAGACGGCGCGGCCGGAGCCCTCGACGGACGCGGGGAGTCCGATAGCGAGCAGTTTCCGCGCGTAGCCGAAGTTCGGGGTCATGTCGCGGAGGTGAATCTCCACGCCGCGGGTTCCGTCGAACATGATCGCCAACCCGACGGCCAGCGCCAGCGCCCGCGAGAAGATGGTCGCGACGGCCGCGCCGGTGATACCCGACCCGGTGTAGCCCGTCATGACGAACAGCGTCGACTGGAGGTTCTCCATTCCGAGCATCGTAAAGAGGGGATTGTTCTCGAATCCGAAGATGAGAAACGGGTCGAGAAAGATGTTGAGCACGACCGACCCGAACATGACGAGCATCGGGGTGACGGTGTCGCCGTAGCCGCGCATCAGCGCGACGAAGACGAAGAAGCCGAACATGAACATGAGGCCGAGCGAGATGACCTGCATGTAGCTCGTCGCCATCGGGAGTACCTCCGGAGACGCCCCGAAGATGCTCAGCAGTTGTTCGACGAAGACGAAGCCGACGAGTCCGAGCACGAGCGCGGCGAGAAGCGAGAACGTCACCGTCTGCGACGCCGCGTACTCGGCTTGCTTCGCGTCGTTCGCGCCCGTGTGTTGGGCGACGAGCACGCTACCCGCGACGGAAAAGCCCATCCCGATGGCGATGAGCAGAAACACCATCGGGAACGCGAAGCTGATGGCTGCGAGCGCGGCGGTGTCGTACTGGCCGAGCCAGAAGGTGTCGGCGAGGTTGTACGCCGTCTGCATCAGGTTCGTGAGGACGATGGGCAACGAGAGGTAGAACAGCGGCCGCGCGATGCCGCCCGAGGTGAGGTCGACGTCCTCCGGACCTTTGAACACGCTGTCGATGCGGTCGAGCAGGCTCACTCGGCGCGCACCTCGGTTTCGTCCCTCGAATCGTGCGCTACCAGCAGGCCGCGCTTGCTCTCGAAGCGGTCGTAGAGGGTCACCTCGCTCTTCGAGGACTCGTCGACGATGTCGCGCATCGTCACCGCGGCGTGCCCGTACTTGCAGAGCGCGCGGTACGTCGCGCGTCTCAGTTCGGTGGAGGTTTTCTCGTTCATTTGGTGGGGCTCGACTGACTGGTCGGTCAGGGTCTTGGTCGTACTAACCGGCCGGTCAGTTAAACTGTTTCGCAAAGCGGTTGGTGGCGCGTGAGTCGGTCACACGCACCGTGCGTCAAAAATCGAAAGCGCGTTGCTTTGGGCTCTCAACGGTCGTAATTCGTGCCGCTATCTGATTCGAAGAACCAGAAGAGGGTTGGGCCAGATTTACACTTCGGTCGTTCCGCGCACCTCGCTCGCTGCACTCCCAAGTTCAAGCTGCCGTCACCAGTTTCGATTCCACGGACTCATCGCTCCGCTCACGGCTGCGCCGTTCGCATCACTCGTCGTTGCGAGGAATCAGAAATGGGTTGGGGCAGATTTGAACTGCCGACTTCCTCCGTGTGAAGGAGGTATCATAACCAGACTAGATCACCAACCCGGCACTCAGTCGTACCCGCGGGTAGAACTTAAGGATTTTCTTGTCCGACCGTTGCTTCGGCCCCCCGAAACCGCCGGGCGACGCGCCGTTCCGCGGGTGTTCACGCGTCCCGGCTGTTTTAGGCCAACCTAAATCGCAACGCTTTTTGCGTGTCTTAGGCTAACCTAAAACACGGTGTTGTGACCGCACCTGTCCGGTCTCGTCAGACACCGCATCTGTCCCAACCCCCGGCGTCCGTGGGCATCATCTCGGACTCACCGGGTTCTTTCGACGCTACCCGACGAGCGGTCAGTACGTCGGTGACTCCTCTCTCTCGCCGTCGCGGGCGTTGACGAGCCGACCGAAGACGAACAGCGCGTCCGACAGTCGGTTGAGGTACGTCACCGCGTGCTCGTTCACCGGTTCGTCGCCGGCGAGTGCGACGGCGCGGCGTTCGGCGCGGCGGACGACCGCTCGGGCGTGGTGCAGCCCCGCACCGGACTCGCTCCCACCGGGGAGGATGAACGACTGCAGCGGTTCGAGTTCCTCGCTCGTCTCGTCAATCCACTCTTCCAACCGTTCGACGTGCTCCTCGCGCACCTGCGGGTCGTCCTCGTCGGGGTCGGGGTTCGCGAAGTCCGCCTGGATGATGTGCAGATGGTTCTGGACGCGTTCGAGTATCTCGTCGACGTCGTCGTAGCCGGTCGGTCGGAGCGTGCCGACGAGCGCGTTCGCCTCGTCGACGGTACCGTAGGCTTCGATGCGTGGACTCGTCTTCGAGACGCGCGACATGTCCCGGAGGTCAGTCAGTCCCTCGTCGCCGCGACCGGTGTAGATCTTCATCGCGCCAGCGTCTGTTCGATGTACGTGAGGATGTTCTCGCTCTCGTTCATCGTCACGCCGTGGTCGTCGTCGACGAGCACGGGGACGCCGCGCTGACCGCTCACGCGCTTGACTTCGTCGCGCTCGGAGTGCATCGCCTCGGTCCAGTACGTCTCGTAGTCGATGTCGTTCTCCTGCAGCGCGTCGTGGACTTTCTCGCAGTACGGACAGCCGTCCAGCGCGTAGAGTTCGATGGACATGTCCGGTGGTAGGTGCGCGCGCGTCAAAGAGGTTCGCCTGCGGACGGTCGGTCGACTCGCATCTCTCCTGACTGTACCGTGTACAGGTCGCCACACGGGCGATTGCCGCACAGACGGGTCGCCGCACGGACGACCTACCGCACGTAGGCTCCGTCGACGATGCCGCTTGATGAGGCAAACACTCAATCGAGAACGTCCGCGAACACGGCGCGGTCGGCCTGTCTCGTCGCCACCATCTCGTCGCTCAGCCCCGCCTCACGCAGCAACGACTCGAACTCCAAGTGGAACCGATACCCACTCTGTTGCGCCGCTCGTCGCGCTACGAGCACCTGCTTTGCCCGTCGAATCGCGCGCTCGCTCACACCGAGAGCGACCACGCACTCGTCTGTCGACGCACCTTCGTCGAGCAGTCTCGCCAACTTCCGGTGATCGACCGGTCCTTCGAGGTCGCCTTCGCGGAGCAGCTGTAAGTGGATGCGCGCTCGCTCGACGACACCGGCCGAAGTGTCGAGCGAGGCGGCGAGTTCAGCGTCCGACTGTCCGGCGTAGAACCCTCGAACCATCGTTTCGAGGTCGCTCTCGTCCAGCGAGGTTCTGAAGCCGTACTCGTCTCGCATCTCGCGGACGACGCACCGGAGCGCTGCGTCGAGGTCGTCGTCGGTTGAAAGGGCGTGCGTGTCGGGTCGTTGGTGTTCGGTAAACGTCGTCTGCCGACTGAGCCGCGCGAACAGCGCCCGTAGTTCGTCAGTTTTGGTAGTCATGTAGTTCCACCCCCTTCGACTGCGTCGACGGAGATCGCCCACGGGCGGGCTCTCGACCGTCGTGGTCGAATCTACCGTCGCGGTGGAGCGCACGCGCCGAAACGAAGGAGAATACTCGTCTAGAGGCGCTCTGAGTATTTCTGTCGTTCGAGAAACGGCGCGGGTCGAGCACGAGGCGGTGTCTCACGCCGAAGGCGATTCCGTGTTTCATATCGACAGTACGAAAGCGCCTTCTCGACCGATTCTCCGGGTTACTGTCGCTACTCGACCACCGCGAACGCGTGACCGTACGTGCCCAACTGCTGGCCGACGCGAACCCACAGCGGGACGAGTGCTTCCAGATACCGCGCGCCGGTGATATCGCCGACGTCCATCGCGCTCGGCCATCCGAACTCGACTAGCAACTCCTCGACCTCTCGCTTCGCCCCCACATCGTTCCCGCAGACGAACATCGGTGGCGTCTCCGCCTCGAAGTGGGGGTCGACCATCTGCGCGTTCGAGACGGTGTTGAAACACTTCACGACCCGGGCGTCGGGGAGTCTCGCCTGAATGCGCTCGCCGAGCGAATCCTACCGATTCGTCTCTCGGCCATGAGAGCGGTAGGCGGGCGACGACGATAAGACCGCACTCAATATCGCAGAATACACTATATGGCGGCCCGGACGCTTCGACTCGAACACTATCGCTCAGTTTCCACGCGCCCATTTCACGCCGAAGCGTCGCCGGAACGTCTCCGGAGCGTCGCTGAACCGACGAGAGGCGAAAGGAGGGTCGCCCCCGAACCAACATCTTCAACACCACGCCCGCGCGAGATAGCGACATGAGTCTCGAAATGGAACACGACTGCCCGAGTTGCGGCGGGAGTCAGGAGTTCTACCGCTCGGCGAGTACGACCCTCCACCTCGGCGAGAAGACGAAGTGGCGCTGTACCGAGTGCGACTACGGTTTCATCCTCATCGACGGGATCGACAGCACGCAGTAGCGGATGTCCGGCCGCTGTCCCGCGGTATGCCCCGAGCCCTCTCTCCAGACGTCCCTTCGGTTTCGCCTGCCGAACTCCTACGCTCCGTCTCTGCCGATTTCCCACTTCACGTCCGTGTCGTACCGTTCTGCATCCGCCCCATACACCCTCCGGTGCGATACGGACTGGAGATTCGCCGAACGTTCTTTCGTCGTCCATAGCGAACGGTGCGCCGTGTACTCACGAGTCAACCTCTCGGACGTCGACACACACGAGGCGGACGCGGCCGATGCCCGCGTGAAACCGGTCGGGTACCACCTCCGTCCCGAGACGATGCGACCGAACGTCTGGACGTTCGAGGCGGGCGAATCGACGCCGTACCACTACCAGAAGCAACAGGAGGAGTTGTACGTCGTCCTCGACGGCCGATTCGAACTCAGCGTCGAAGACGAGACGCTCGAACTCGAACCCGACGACTACGTGGTCGTCGCCCCGGAAGCGAAGCGGCAGTTGACCGCCGTCGAGCCCGGAACCGTGCTCGTCGTCGGCGCGCCGAACGTCAAAGACGACGGTGTGATTCTCGACGAGGAAGCGTCGTAATCTCGTCGCAACGACTCACTCGTCGCCGTCGAGCGCGCGCCACGACAGTCGTGGGTTGCGCGCGGCGCTCACCTGGTCGATGCGCCGGGCGGTCGTCCGTGACGGTGCGTCGGCGAGCGTCTCCTCGTCGTCCGCGGCGGCGGCGTTGAACGCCGCGGCGAGGTCGTCGAGCGACTTCTTGCTCTCGATCTCGGTCGGTTCCGTCAGCATCGCCTCCGGCACCATCTCGGGCCACTTCGTCGTCGGCGGGTGGACGCCGTAGTCGAGCATCCGCTTCGCCACGTCGGCGGCGTCTTTCTCGCCCGAGGTCGCCGCGAACTCGTGGTGGTACGGGCCGTACGGGATGTCGAACTCGACCTGTGAGCCGAGGTAGTTCGCGTTCAGCACGGCCTTGGCGCTCGCGTCGAGCAGTCCCTCGTCGCCGAGGCGCGCGATGTAGGCGTACGCCTTGACGAGGACGAGCCAGTTGCCCTGGAAGCCGTGGACTTTGCCGACCGACCGCTCGGGGTCGAACAGTTCGTAGCCGGAGCCGGACGAACGCTCGCGCACGCGCGGTGACGGCAGGTACTCGGCGAGTTCGTCGACGACGCCGACCGGGCCCGCACCGGGGCCGCCGCCGCCGTGCGGGGTGGCGAACGTCTTGTGGACGTTGTAGTGCATGATGTCGAAGCCCATGTCGCCGGGGCGAGCACGGCCGAGCAGCGCGTTGAGGTTCGCGCCGTCGTAGTAGAGCAACCCGCCCGCGTCGTGGACCGTCTCGGCGATGTGCTCGATGTCGCGCTCGAACAGGCCGACCGTATTGGGATTCGTCAGCATCAGCGCGGCGGTGTCGTCGCCGACGGCGGCTTCCAGCGCCTCGACGTCGACGCGGCCGTCCTCGGCGGAGGGGAGTTCGACCACGTCGTAGCCGGCCATCGCCGCGCTCGCGAAGTTGGTGCCGTGGGCGCTCGCGGGGATGATGACCTCGTTTCTGTCCTCGCCGTTGGCCTCGTGGTACGCCTTCGCGACGAGGATGCCCGCGAACTCGCCGGCGGCCCCCGCAGGCGGCTGGAGCGTGACGGCGTCCATCCCGCCGATTCTCGCGAGATACTCCTGAAGGCCGTGAAGCAGTCCGAGGCACCCCTGGACGCTCCGCGCGGAGCGGTCCGGATGGACGGAACCGTTGGGGTCGGCGGCCACGTCCTCGGTGAACTTCGGATTGTACTTCATCGTACAGGAGCCGAGCGGGTACGGCCCGCTGTCGATGCTCCAGTTCATCTGTGAGAGCCGCGTGTAGTGCCGCGCCAGTTCGGGCTCCGAGACGTCGGGCAGTTCGACCGAGTCGCGCGTCAGGTCGTCGGGAAGCGGCGAGTCGTCGTTCTCGCCGATTTCGACTTCGGTCGTCTCCTTCTCCGATAGTAGCGGTTCGTACTGGCCGTTCTCGACGTATCTGGCTTGGTCGTGAATCATCAGAGCACCTCCTCGAAGGCCGCGACGAGGCCGTCGGCGTCGTGGGCGTTCGCGTCGGTGATGCACACCTGCAGCAGGTGCTCGCCGACGACGTGGACCGCGTACCCCTCTGTCTCGAGGTCCTCGGCGATGGCGGCCGCCGGTTGGTCGGTGTGGACGACGAACTCGCGGAAGTGGTGGCGGTCGTGGATCGGAGCCTGGAGTCCGACGAGCGCGTCGAGGCGCTCGGCGAGGGTGGCCGCGTCGCGGACGCAGTCCTCCGCGAGGTCGACGAGTCCGGACGGCCCGAGCCACGCGAGGTGGATGGCCGCGCGGAGCGCCACCCACGCCTGGTTCGTGCAGATGTTGCTCGTCGCGCGCTCGCGGCGTATGTGCTGCTCGCGCGTCTGCAGCGTCAGCGTGTAGGCGCGCTTGTCGGCGGCGTCCTCGCTGACGCCGACGAGTCGACCCGGAACTTGGCGGAGATACTCCTCGCGCGTGGCGAACAGTCCGAGTCCCATGCCGTACGCCGTCGGGAGGCCGAGCACGCCGGCCTCGCCGACGACAACGTCCGCGCCGACGCTCGCCGGTTCTTCCAGTAGTGCGAGCGCGACGAGGTCGGTGCCGAGACAGAACAGCGCGTCGTTCTCCGCGGCGAGGTCACCGATGTCAGAGAGACGCTCCTCGATGGTGCCGCGGACCGTCGGATTCTCGGCGTAGACCATCGCCGTCTCGTCGTCGACGAGTTCGGTCAGCGCGTCGAAGTCGACGTTACCGTCGTCCATCGGGTACGTCTCGACGGTCATCTCTGCGCCGGCGAGGTAGTTGTCGAGGACGCCGCGTTTGCCCGAACGAAGGAACTCGGGAACGAGCACTCGTGTGCCGCTGGCCTGTCGGACTCGGTCGGCGAGACGGGCGGCCTCGGCGAGCGCCGTCGCCGCGTCGTACATCGAACAGTTGGCCACCGGAAGCCCCGTGAGTTCGACCAGCATCGACTGGTACTCGAACAGCGCCTGCAGGAACCCCTGCGTGATCTCCGGTTGGTACTGGGTGTAGCTCGTGATGAACTCCGCGCGCTGGGAGAGGCTGTCGACGATGGAGGGGACGTAGTGGTCGTAGTGCCCGCGTCCCATGAACTCGGTGAGGTCGTCGTTCTTCGCCAGAAGCGCCGTCAGCTCCCGTCGCAGCGCCTGCTCGCTCCGCGGTTCGATGCCGAACTCGTCGTCGAAGCGGACGCCCTCGGGAATGTCGAACAGCGCCTCCTCGTCGTCGACGCCGATGGCGTCGAGCATCGCGGCCATCTCCGCGTCGGCGTGCGGTGCGTAGGGGCTGCCTCGTTCTCGCGTCATTCGGTCTGCTCGCGGTACTCCTCTGCGGTCAGCAGTTCGTCGAACTCCGCTTCGTTCGCCGGCTCGACTTCGAGCATCCACCCCTCCGCGTAGGGGTCGTCGTTGACGAGTTCGGGCTGGTCGAACAGCGCCTCGTTGACGCCGACGACGGTGCCCGAGATGGGTGCGTACAGGTCCGAAACCGCCTTGATGCTCTCGACGACGCCGAACTCCTCGTCCTTGGTGAGTTCGTCGCCCTCGTCGGGCAGTTCGACGAACACCACGTCGCCGAGTTCGTCCTGGGCGAAGTCGGTGATGCCGATTCGCGCTACGTCGTCGGTCGTTGTCCACTCGTGCGATTCCATGTACCGCAGGTCGTCAGGTACTTCGAACATCTATTTGTCCTCCAGAAACGGTGTGTTCACGATTCGTGCGCGCTTTTCGTCGCCGCGGACGACGACCCGGATGCGCGTGCCCGGTTCCGCGTAGTTGCGTTTGACGTAGCCCAACGCGATAGCTTCTCCGAGCGTCGGACTCATCGTCCCGCTGGTCACGTGACCGATACTCTCGCCATCTTTGTCGCGGAGTTCGTAGCCGTGACGGGCGATACCGCGCTCGTCGAGTTTCAGGCCGACAAATCGCTCGTCGACGCCGTCTTTCTTCGCCCGTTCGAGCGCGTCGCGCCCGACGAACTCCGTGTCGAGTTTGACGGTGAACCCGATGCCCGCCTCGTAGGGGTTTCGTGGCTCGTTTTCGGGGTCGAAATCCTCGCCCGAGAGCAGGAAACCCATCTCGATTCGGAGCGTGTCGCGCGCGCCGAGGCCACAGGGCTGGCAGTCGAACTCAGCCCACACGGTTTCGGCGGCGTCCCACGGACAGAGCACCTCGAAGCCGTCTTCGCCGGTGTACCCCGTCCGCGCGACGAGACACTCGCTTGCTGCAACAGTGGCGTACGCGGCCTCGAACCGTGAGAGGTCGAGCACGTCGGAGCCCGCAGCGTCGGCGACGAGGTCGGGTGCATCCGGACCTTGCACGGCGAACATCGCCCACTCCTCGGTCCGGTCGTCGACGGTCGCGTCGAGACCCCACTCGTCGCAGTGAGTCGTCCACCGCTCGTACATCTGCTCGTCGTGGCCCGCGTTCGGGACGAACAGGTACGTCGGCTCCGGCGAGTCGGCGTCGGTCAACTCGTCGGGCAGCGCGTAGACGACGGTGTCGTCGAGGATGACGCCAGACCCGTCGGTGATGCAGGAGTACTGCGAGTCGCCCGGGTCGAGCGCCGTCACGTCGTTGGTCGTGAGCCGCTGCATCAACTCGGTCGCGTCCGGCCCGGACACCTCGATCTCGCTCATGTGCGAGACGTCGAAGATACCCGCCGAGTCGCGAACCGCGGCGTGTTCGGTGCGGATGGAGTCGAACTCCACCGGCATCTCCCATCCGCCGAACCCGGTGAACGTCGCCCCGCGGTCGGCGTGGACCTCCCGCAGCGGCGGTTTCCGATGGGCCATATGAGTGGCTTGGGTTGGGGTAAGTAATGCTTTGGTATCTTCTCTCGCGCCGATAGCGGCAATGTGCTCGTTCGTGTATCTGGAACGAAAGAGCACGCCCGATTCGGGGGACTGAGCGAATATCGAATCCGAAATGTGCACGAACATGCCGGAATCGTCGGTTCGGACGCCGCACCAGTCGACGTTCCTGAGAGAATCTTTATCTACCCCTCTGTCGACGTATTTACTATGATTGTAGCAAAAAATCCTGATCAGACTCAGGCCGACGCCACCGCTCTCACCGAACGCCGCACCGCAACGTTCGCCGACATGAGTCGCGCGATGCAGGCGTTCTGACGTCCTCCTCTCTCCAATCTCTCTCGCTCTCACGTCTGCTGAGAGGGTTGTCGGGACCATCCGCGCTACTGGACGACATTCGAAGTCCTCACCGAAAGCGTTCGTATAAACCGAATGTGGGGCTAGAAAATCGTCGTGGTCGGTTCCCTCTCTCCCGTAGTTTTCGGGTAGGTAATCAGTCGACCGCCTTCGGGACACTCTTCCGACGCTGTCGCTACCCGGTCGAGAGGCTCCGAACCGCGTCCTTCGACGGCTTCGGCGACCGCTCCCGCTACTCTCGGCCAGTCGTCGACAGTCAGCCGAAGTGTCCGGTAGCGACCAGTTCGGCGAGGCCGTCTTCGGCGTAGTCGGCGAACTGCGTGAGGTCGATGTTCGCTCCAGAGACCGGTACGGCCACCGTCTGGCCGGTCACGTCGAGGTAGTCGCCGACGAGCGTTGTGAATGATCCGGAGTTCGGTCGTCACTTTCGGCCGTCGCTTCCGGCTATCGTTTTCGGCTGCCGCTTTCGGCCGTCGCGGAGTGAACGCTGTCGGGACTCTTCGAGAAGTTTAGAATTTGTGCAGTTTTTAGAATTTTCTGCAGGGTATGAGGCATCTCGACCGTCGTCAAACCCCGTGCAAATACAGGCCCCACGATTACCACGTTCACCGTTGGTCTAGTAGTCGCTATGCCAGTTGGTGACCTCGCAACCGAGGACGTCGTCACAGCCGAACCGAGCACGACCATCAAAGAGATCGCGCAGATGTTCTCTTCGGAGGGAACCGGGTCCGTCGTCATCGTCGAGGACGACGAACCGCGCGGCATCGTCACCGACCGAGAGATCGCGCTGGCCGTCGCCGACCACGACGACATCTCGGAGCTCACCGCCGAGGAGATCATGACCGAGAACCCCGAGACCATCAACCAGAGCGAGGAGGGGTTCGCCGTCGCGAAGAAGTTCGGCGAGGTCAAAGTACGCCGACTCCCCGTCGTCGACGACGACGGCAAACTCGTCGGCATCGTCACGCTCGACGACCTGGTCGCCACCGTCGGCGAGGAGATGACGAACATCGCCGACGTCATCGAGGCGCAGTCGCCGGGTTACTCGGCGTAAGTCCTCCGCACGCGACCGCTCCCTCTATTCTTTTCAGCCGAAGCCACCGTCGCCGATACGTGAGTCTCTCCCGTTCACGAACGTATCAATCGTAACTACGTTCGGGTAGCGTACTGGAGACAACCGTTTTGCTCTCGTACGTCATAAGGAATCTGACAGGCGCGCACCGTCTGTTGTTACCATGGCACAGGACAAACCACATCAGAATTTAGCGATCATCGGCCACGTCGACCACGGGAAGAGCACGCTCGTCGGGCGGCTCCTCTTCGAGACGGGGTCGGTACCCGAGCACGTCATCGAGCAGCACCGAGAGGAAGCGGCCGAGAAGGGCAAAGGCGGCTTCGAGTTCGCCTACGTGATGGACAACCTCGCCGAGGAGCGCGAGCGCGGCGTCACCATCGACATCGCCCACCAGCGCTTCGACACGGACAAGTACTACTTCACCATCGTCGACACGCCCGGTCACCGCGACTTCGTGAAGAACATGATCACGGGCGCGTCGCAGGCCGACCACGCGGTTCTCGTCGTCGCCGCCGACGACGGCGTCGCGCCGCAGACCCGCGAGCACGTGTTCCTCTCGCGGACGCTCGGCATCGAGACGCTCATCGTCGCGGTGAACAAGATGGACACCGTCGACTACGAGGAGGACCGCTACCGCGAGGTCGTCGACGACGTGAAGCAACTGCTCACGCAGGTCCGCTTCGACACCGACGACGCGCGCTTCATCCCCATCTCGGCGTTCGAGGGCGACAACGTCGCCGAGCGCTCCGAGAACATGCCGTGGTTCGACGGCCCCACGGTGCTGGAGGCGCTGAACAACCTCCCCGAGATGTCGCCGCCGACGGACGCGCCGCTGCGATTGCCGATTCAGGACGTGTACACGATTTCGGGTATCGGAACGGTGCCGGTCGGCCGCGTCGAGACCGGTATCCTGGAGACGGGCGCGAACGTCTCGTTCCAGCCCTCGGACGTCTCCGGCGAGGTCAAAACCATCGAAATGCACCACGAGGAAGTCCCGCGCGCAGAACCCGGCGACAACGTCGGCTTCAACGTCCGCGGCATCGGCAAGAACGACATCCGCCGCGGCGACGTCTGCGGCCCGGCCGACGACCCGCCGAAGGTCGCCGAGACGTTCCAGGCGCAGATCGTCGTCATGCAGCACCCGTCGGTCGTCACCGCCGGCTACACGCCGGTTATCCACGCGCACACGGCGCAGGTCGCCTGCACGTTCGAGTCCATCGACCAGAAACTCGACCCCGCGTCGGGTGAAGTCGCAGAGGAGAACCCCGACTTCATCAAAGCCGGCGACGCCGCCATCGTCACGCTGCGCCCGCAGAAACCGCTCAGCATCGAACCGTCGAGCGAGATTCCCGAACTCGGTTCCTTCGCCATCCGCGACATGGGCCAAACCATCGCCGCGGGGAAGGTGCTGAAGGTCAACGAGCGGTAAGCCGACCCGTCTTTTTTCGCCAACATCCCAACTCTGACCGACACCGTCACTGTCGTCACCGATCAATCCGCTTCACGTCGCCGAACTCGAAGAGGTACGCAATTCTCCTCGTCGTCGACGCGATACCCGAGCTCGGAGAGCGCATCGGTCCCGAGATCGTGGCTCCGAAGGAGCGGTCGCACTGCGTCGAGCGTCCGTCGGTCGAGCGACTCGATTTCCGTTCGGAGCTCCGACGCGAGATGCTCGGGGAGATACGTCCCGTTCGAGAGGACGCCGTAGCCGGTATCGAGCGCGTGGTGGCGCACCGCCTCGGGTTCGACCTGCCGGTCGTACGCGAAGGCGTCGACCTCCAGCGCGTCGGACTCCGCGTCGAGGTTGACGGGGAGCAGGTAGTCGCGGTCCGTCTCGACCCACTCGCGCTCCAGCGCGTCGAGTTCGACGGCGACGCCCTCGACCGGGAAGGCGTTCGCGTACCACAGGACCGCGTCGGCGTCCGTCGCACGCTCCGCGACGAGACGCGAGGCGAGGCCGTCTCTCAGCGTCTCCGCGCCGGCACCGGACACACAGCAGCGGTGCTCGTTGACGGCGGCGAGTATCGGCCTGTCGCCCGCGGCCGCCCGGAGTGCGCTCAAGCGGCTTTCGAGGAACTCGGGTGTCCAACAGTCGAAGACGGCGAGATAGCACTCGCGGCCGCTGTGCGGGCGCTCGAACGTGAGGTCGGCGACGGCGCGCGCGCCGTCACCATCGGTTCCCCCGCCGTCGACGCCGCGAAGCACCGTCGGACTCGTCCGGAGTCGCCACCGCGGGAGCCGCGGTTCGATTCGGTCGACGAACCGCGCTCGCCGGTCGTCGTCGGGCGTGCACGACCACGGCGAGAGCGGGAACAGGTCACTTTCCGTCGAATCGACCGTGAACTCGTACAGTCGCGTCTCGCCGCGAACCTCGACTTCGACGCGCGCCGCGAGTGAGTGGTCGCTCGCGGCGACGACGCGACCGACCCACTCGGCGACCCGCTTTCGGTACGTCCGATACTTGCGGTCCACCGCTGCCGGACCGACGACGCGGAGTGCGTGCGAGTTGTCCGTCTCGTCCGTGTCGCCCGAATAGTCGACCATCACGCCGAGTTCGGACGCCGCGGCGGCGAGACGGTCGAGGTCGGTCCGACTCTCGACGGTGAGCGAGACGGCGTCGCAGAGAAACGTCCCCGTGAGCGCGAGGTTGTACTGCCGGAGGAGGTCCGCGGGGCCGATGGTAGGTGCGTCGCGGAGACGCTTTTCGCGATCTCTGTCGGCCCAGAGCGCGTCGGCGACCGCCTCGCCGGAGATGCCGAACTCGTCGCCGACGGCGTCCATCACTTCCCGTCGCTCGCGGACGTCGGTGACGAACCCGCGCTCGAACGCCGCTTCGCGGAGGTCGGCCGGGTCGGCGGGCGGGTCGCGGTCGAAGGAGAGTCTTCGGTCGAGTAACTTTCTGAGGCCACGCACCAGCGTGTACGTCTCGTGCGTCTCGACGTCGCGGAGCGTCTCGTCGAGTTCGGCCTTCGTCACGCCGGTTCGATAGGCGGCGAGGACGGACGCTGCGACGGTACGGTACTCCTCGGGCGGTCGGTAGACGGGCCATATCTCGGGTTTTCGCCGTCGGGTTTCGAGTAGTTTCTTCGTGAGCATCGGGAGTTGATGGGTGAATCAAACGCGGCGACGGTCGGCAGTACGAACCTCGCCGGTGTCGGCGGAGACGAGTTCGTACAGACGAGCAGATCTCTCGGAGGGACGGAGGATGCGGCCGAGTCGCTGGCGGTACTCGCGTTCGCTTCCCGTGCCGCTGAGGATGATGCCGACGTTCGCGTCGGGCACGTCAACGCCCTCGTCAAGCACCTGCGAACTGACGATAGCGTCGTACCGGCCGGTCTTGAACCCCGAGAGAATCGCGCGGCGCTCGTCGGTCGGCGTCCTGTACGTGATAGCGGGAATCAGAAACCGGTCGGCGACGACGTGGACGAGGTCGTTGTAGCGGGTGAAGACGATGACCCGGTCGCCCTCGTCGCGGCACTCACAGAGGAGTGAAGCGAGTTCGTCCAGTTTCGACTCGGCGTTGAACGCGATTTTGCGCGACGTCTCCTTGGCGCGAATCGCGCGCCACGCCCGCGGGTCGTTGCCGCTTCTGATGACCAGGTTCCGGTAGCCGTCGGGGGCGTCGAGCGAGACGTTGCTGAACGCGACGTAGTTGCGAAACACCGCGGCGTGTTCGTCGTACGCCTCACGCTCCTCGGGCGTGAGTTCGACCGTGATTCGCTCGACGGTGTACGTCGAGAGGTACTCGCCGGTCAGGTCGTCCGTCCCGATCTCGTACACCTTCCCGCCCAACAGTCGAACGAGTCGGGTGTGTCGGTCGTCGTCTCGTTCGTACGTCGCGGTCAACCCCATCCGGGCAGGGGCGGCCATCCGCTCGGCGATGCGCTGGTACTTCTCGGCGGCGAGGTGGTGGACCTCGTCGAACAGCACGAACTCGAAACGGTTGCCGAGCGTCGGTGCGTGGGTGTACGCCGAGTCGTACGTCGTCACCGTAATCGGTGCGAACTCTTTCGCCCGGCCGGTGAACTCGCTGACGGGCACCTCGAAACACGCCAGTTCGTCGCGCCACTGGTCGACGAGTTCGAGCGTCGGAACGACGACGAGCGTCGGCCCGCCCACGGCGTCGATGGCCGCCATGCCGACGTACGTCTTGCCCGCCCCGGTCGGGAGGACGACGACGCCGCGTTCGTCACTTTGCCAGCGGCGAAGCGCCTCTCGCTGGTAGGGCCGAAGCGAGAGTGAGCACGCGAGTACCGGGCCGGGTACGGGGTCGAGCACCTCGTCTTCGAGGTCGGGGTCCGCCGCTCGAAGCGCGTCGCGGAGAGCTCGGTAGTGGAGTGCGTCGACTCGACGCGAGTCGGAAACGACCGGGCTGTCCGCATCGCCGAACGCGTCCGACGAGCCGTCGATTCGGACGCGCCCGTCGACGTACCGAAGTCGCATAACACGTACACGGGACCGAGGCGTATGAACTCGCGCCTTGTACAAATTGTGGAAATTGTAGAGTGTGTGGTGGTTCTCGAAACGGGACGGTCGACGACGAGTGCGGCGCGGCGAGAACAGGGACCGGAAGTCGATGACTGACGATTCTATCGCTACCGAGTTACTGGTGCTCGGTGATGGTGAGCGTGTAATCGCCGCTCCCGCTGTAGGAGTCGACGAGCACCGTCAGGTCCGTGGAGTCGTCGGGGTTGTCGATGGTGATGGTCTCCTGACTGTCGGGCGACCACGAGCGGTAGTCGTAGTCGCTGGTCGTCGGACAGGAGCCAGAGCCCTCGTCGACGTAGAGGTCGAAGTCGGCGTCCGACGGACCGGAGAGTTCGACGACGACCTTCGAGGGACCGTCGTACTCGAAGCCGTAGCTCCAGCAGTCGGAGTCCCAGTAGCCGCTGAGCGAGTCGTCGAGGGACGACGACGTGGAGTCGCCGTCGCCACCGTCGTCGTCATCGTCGTCATCGTCGTCATCGTCGCCACCGCCGCCGCTGCCCGGTTCGGTCGTGACGGCGTTTTCGGCGTCGACACGGCCGCTACCCTGTTCGTCGCTAGAGAGACCGACGTCGACGGCCGTCGCCTTCAGGTGGTCGCGGAGCTCCTCGTTCGTGAGCGAGAACTGCGCGAGCGTCAGTCCGGCGACGCCGGAGACGACGGGCGTCGCCATCGAGGTGCCGGAGATGCTGTCGTACTCGGTGTCGGTCGTCCACGTCGAGAGGACGTTCGAGCCGGGGGCGGCGAGCTCTATCTCCTCGCCGACGTTCGAGTAGTCCGCCAGCGACTCGTCCTCGTCGAGCGCCGAGACGGCGAGACACTCGCTGTACGCCGCCGGGTACGAGACCGATGAGCCGTAGTCGTTACCCGCCGCCGCGACGACGAGCGAGCCAGCGTCGTGGGCGTAGGAGACGGCGTTCTTCATCGTGTCCGTGTAGCCGCCGCCACCGAGCGAGAGGTTGATGACGTCCGCTCCCTCGTCTGCGGCCCACTGGACTGCGTCGGCGATGTCGGCGGTCGAACCGCTGCCCTCCTCGGAGAGCGCGCGTCCCGACAGCAGCGTGGAGTTGCTGATACCCGCGATCCCCTCGCCGTTGTCCGTCGTCGCCGCCGCGATGCCGGCGACGTGAGTCCCGTGGTACTCGTCTTCGAGGACGTCCGGGTACGGGTCGGAGTCGTCGTCGACGAAGTCGTAGCCCTCGTTCGAGCCGAACTGGTCGGCGAGGTCCGGGTGGTCGTACATGACGCCCTGGTCGATGACGGCGACAGTGACGTCGGAACTGCCGAGCGTGGTGTCCCACGCGGCGTCGGCGTTGACCATCTGCGGCGCGTACTGGTCGGCGTACCGGTCGTCCGACGGTGTATACAGCGCTTCGAGCGTCTCGTTCTTCTCGGCGTACTTGACGTTATCGCGCTTCGTCACCGTCTCGATGAAGTTCTCGCGGGCGGTGTCGGACGCCTGCGATGGGAACTTCACGGCGACGTAGCTGAGTTGCTTGTTCTCGTGAACGACTCGGGCGTTGCCCGGTACGGCCGTCTCGACTTCCGCTTTCGGACTGTCGGCCGTCTTCGAGACGCCGACGAGAATCTCGTCTTCCTTCGGACCGGGGTTGCGACCCGGCGTCGCCGCACCGACGCCGCTCAGGCCGACGAGGCCGAGCGCACCGGTCGTCTTCAGGAATCCACGACGCTTCCACGACGGAGTGTCTTTGTCTGACATAGCTGCGCCTGAAAGTTACACCTAGGATATTTAATTATTTTCCTTATTGTCAAAACTAGATAAATGAAAATCGGTGAAAACATTCTCGTCGGATGCGTTCGTACGAATGGGGGTCGGAATCAGCACGCCTATACTTTCCCGGGGAAAATCGGGGTCATGGAGTTGCTCGGACGGCTCACGGACGAGTCGGGGCGCGACAGAGGCGTCGCGCTGTTCGTCGACGGGCCGAACATTCTGCGCGACGAGTTCGACGTCGACTTGGACGACGTGCGGGAGTCGGCGGAAGGGGCGGGGCGTCTCGTCACGACGCGACTGTATCTCGACGAACACGCGACGCCTGGACTGATTCAGGCCGCGGAGGCCCGCGGGTACGAGGTCATCGTCACGAGCGGCGACGTGGACGTGAAACTCGCCGTCGACGCGACGCGCTTCGCCATCGAAGGGAGTGTGGGAACGATGGCGATCGCCTCGCGCGACACGGATTTCAAACCGGTGCTGGAGATGGCGAACGCGCAGGGAGTTCGGACGCTCGCCATCGCGCCGGGGGCGCACGGGCGGTCGGACGCGCTCCGGAACGCGGCCACCGAGAGCATCACCCTCGGCGAGTAGGCCGACAGGGTCCCGACCTCCCGTCCGACTCGGCCAGACTTTTCTCTCTCACGCACCGACGACGACCATGGACGAACTCGACATCCCCGTCTTGGACAACCACCTCCACCTCGACCCGCGACACGGCCGGGGCGTCGAGGCCGTCGAGGAGTTCGCGCGCCTCGGCGGCACGCACCTGCTCGTCGTCAACAAGCCCTCGTGGCACCTCGGCGTGGAGGCCGAGACGGGCGAGGACTTTCGCGCCGTCTTCGAGGAGACGCTCGGCGCGGTCGCCTCGGCGACCGAGGTGCTCGACGGGCGTGCGTGGCCGGTTCTCGGTGTCCACCCCGGCCTCGTCTCCCGTCTGACCGACGAGCGCGGCTTCGCGCCCGAGGACGCGCGCGACCTGATGTGTGCCGGCCTCGACGTCGCCGCCGAGTTCGTCGCCGAGGGGCGTGCGCTGGCGCTGAAATCGGGACGCCCGCACTACGACGTGTCGGACTCGGTCTGGACCGCCTCGAACGACGTGTTGAAGCACGCGCTCGCGCTCGGCGCGGAGCACGACTGCGCGGTCCAACTGCACACCGAATCGAGTGAGGACCTCACCGACATCGCCGAATGGGCCGAGGAACGCGGCCTCCCGGCGGAGAACGTCGTCAAACACTACGCGGCCGGGAGACTCCGCGGCCCGACGCCGAGCGTGATGAGCGAGAAGGACCGTCTGCGCGTCGCCGTCGAGACCGGCGAACCGTTCCTGATGGAGACGGACTTCGTCGACGACCCCGACCGGCCGGGTGCGGTGCTGGGACCGAAGACGGTGCCGCGTCGCGTCCGCTGGCTGCTGGGGGAGGGATACGGGGACGCGATGCGGAACGCGCACGTCGAGACGCCGAAGCGTGTCTACGGTATCGACACCGAGGCGACGCTCGACAGATGACGGACGCGTGACCGAAACCGCGGTGGGACCTCTGTGCACCGAAAACTGTCGCTGTATTTGACTTTCTCCGGTGAGGACGCTGCGTCAGACGCCGTCCGGTCGGCGAAATTCGACCTCGAATCGCCACCGAGTGAGGCGTTCGCACGTTGTGTCCGCTGAGAAGAAAGGCATTTGAGTACTGCAGCGTTCGGGTGAGATATGGTTGACCCCGAGGAAACGTTCTACACGGAGGAACGGTGGCAAAACTGGCTGACCCGCGTCGAAGAAGAGGAGTTAGACCCCGAGAACGAGGACTCCGCTCGACTGCTGTTGAACCTGCAGGACGACGCGGCCATCGCCGTCGCTAAAATCGTCTCCGCGTACGAGGACGACGCGCTCGACGAGGAACGAGCGCTCGACGAACTCGCGAAGATTCGTGATATCGTCCTCTCGGAACCGTCGCTCGAAGACGAGGAGAAACTGATGCTCATCGACGGCGTCCAGACGAGTCTCGTTTGCGTCTTCTACGCCGCCGAGGAGTACGTCAACAGCGGCACCGTCGGCGATGCACCCGTCGACGAGTACGTCCACGCCGCCGCCGACGCCGAGGCGGAGGACGACCTCGACGCCGCACTCGGGTATCTCGTCCAGGCGGGCACGCACATCATCGACGGCGCGGAGCTCGACATGTCGGTCGCCGAGCAACTGGAGTACGGTCTCGTTTCCGAGTGGGTCAACGGTCTCGACAGCCTCCAGAGCGCGATGAGCGACCCCGAAGTCGTCGAAGACGACGAGTAATCGGTTCGACGACCAGACAGTCGTCGGAGCAGTAACTTTTACTGTCTCCGTGACTTGTCCCGCTCATGAACTTTCGGGACGACCGACGTGCGGTCACCGTGCAGGTGGGTTCCGTCCTCCTGTTCGGCATCCTGATACTCTCGATGTCGATGTATCAGGCGCAGGTCGTCCCGACGGACAACGAGCGCGTCGAGTTCGACCACAACCAGCGCGTTCAACAGGAACTGTTGGACGCGCGCAACGCGATTCTGCGGAGCGCGAACACCGACGCGACGCACCCGGTTTCGATCTCTCTCGGGGCGCGGTATCCGAACCGGGTGTTGTTCGTCAATCCACCACCGGCGAGCGGGCGCCTCTCGATGACAGAGCGCGTCGCCGACGGCATCGAAATCGAGAACGCGAGAGCCGTCGACGGGGAGACGGCCGACTACTGGACAGGCGAGGACATTCGCTCGTTCGAGACGCGGTCGCTCGAATACACGCCCGATTACACGCAGTACCGGAACCCGCCGACGACGGTGTACGAGAACTCGGTGCTGTACAACCGCTTCGGTGGCGGCGCGACACTCCCCCAGAGCGAGCAGACGCTCGTCGACGGGCGGCGCATCTCTCTCGTGTCGCTCGACGGCGAGGTGTCGGCGGCGCGGACCGGCGCGACCTCGGTCGACGTGCGGCCGGCGAGCGCCTCGACGCGAACGACGACGGTGACGAGCGACGACGAACCGATTCGGATCTCACTCGCGACGGAGTTGTCGGAGGACGACTGGCGCGAACTACTCGAATCGGAGACCGAAGGCGGGTACGTCGAGGACGTCGCCGTCGACGACGGTATCCTGACGATTACGCTCGAAGCGGACGAGACGTACTCGCTCCGGATGGCGAAAGTCGGCGTCGGTTCGAACGTCGGCGAGACGGAGGCGGCGTACGTCACCGACGTCTCCGGCGACGACGAGACGGTGCGGGCGGGCACGAATCGGATGCTCGTCGCGGAGGTCCGCGACGGGTTCGGAAACCCGGTGACCGGCGAGGAACTGGACGCCGAGGTGACGACCGGCGACGGCAGCGTCACGTTCCCGGAGGGACGGACGACCGACAGCGAGGGTCGGTTGCGCGTCGTCTACGAGGCGCCGGAGGAGGCGACGGAAAACGAGAACGTCGAGGTCGATATCGGGTACGGCGAGGAAGCGGCGGAGTACGCGACGTTCGAGTTGACGGTCCCGGAAGGAAGCGGTAGCAGCGGTGACGACAGCGACGACGGAACGGCCGCGAGCAGCGTCAGCTACGACGGCGACGCGGAGCCGTTCTGGGAGTCGTCGACGGTCCGGTTCAACGTCTCGAACGACGGCTCGGACCCGGTGACGGTCGAAGCGATAACGGTCGACACCGACGCGGCGGGCAATCTGCAGGAGCAGAACGGAGGACAGAACCAACCCGGACAGCACGAACTCTACCTCGACACCGACGAGTCGGGTTACTACGAGGCAGGCGACGACGACGACAGTCGCTACCGGCTCGGAACACGCGCGGAACTGACCGAGCGCGCGACCGCAGAGGCCGGAAGCGACGTCACGTTCTCGCTGCTCTACTTCCGCGAGAGTGAGTCCGGCGACGAGGTGGACATGCAGAACGAGGAACTCACCGTCAGCCTTCGGTTCGCGGACGGGTCGAGTAAGTCGATGACGTTCACCGTCGGCACGTACTGAGTTCGACACCTGACGAACCCCCCATCGACAGGCCCATATACTCATGTTCGTTATCCCTCATTCATGACCGCAGTCGGCATCGACGCCGTCGAAATGTGGACGGGAAAGCTCGTTCTCGACCTCCCCGGCACGTTCGCTCCGGTGAAGGGCGAAGAGCCCGAGAAGTACACGAAGGGAATCGGTCTCGAAGCCTCCTCGTTCCCCGACGTGTACGAGGACATCGTCACGATGGGCGCGAACGCGGCCAAGCGACTGATGGAGCGCCGCGGCCTGACGCCGGACGACATCGGCCGCATCGACGTGGCCACCGAGAGCTCCTTCGACAACTCCAAGCCAGTCTCGACGTACATCGCCGGCTGTCTCGAACAGCTGTACGACGAGGATTTCCACCACGCGAACAAGGGCGAGCGGAAGTTCGCCTGCATCGCCGGAACGCAGAGTCTCGACGACGCCTACAACTGGATCAAAGCCGGTCGCAACCGCGGTCGGTCGGCGCTGGTCGTCGCCACCGACACCGCCCTGTACGAGCGCGGCGACCCCGGCGAGGCGACGCAGGGCGCGGGCGCGGTGGCGATGCTCATCTCCGAGGACCCAGATCTCGTCGAGCTCTCGACCGAACAGGGCTACGGCTCCGCCGACGAGACCGACTTCCTCAAGCCGAACCAGCAGTTCCCGAGCGTCGACGGCAAGCGCTCGGTGCAGGTGTACCTCGCACGCATGCGCGAGGCGCTCGAAGATTACGAGAGCGTCGCGGGCGACACCCACCCCGACCATTTTGAGTACATTCCGTTCCACACGCCGTTCCCCGGGATGGTCCGAAAGGCGGCCCTCCTGGGGTATCGCCACATGACCCGGGGCACCGACGTCGAGGCCGCGATGGCCGACGAGATCGGCCGCCAACCACGCGAGGCCGACTTCGGGTCGTGGGATGAGTACGAGGCGGCCATCCGCGACTACATGGACGCGCTGAAGAAGACCGACAACTACCTCGACTGGTACGCCCGCGCCATCGAACCGACGCTCGCCATCTCCGAACAGGTCGGCAACTGGTACACCGGCTCGGTCCACATCGCCCGCATCAGCGCGCTGAAGAACGCCGCCGAGGCGGGACGGTCGCTCGCGGGTGACCGGCTGCTCGTCGGCTCGTACGGCTCCGGCGCGCAGGCGGAGATTCACGCCGAGACGGTTCGCGACGGGTGGCTCGACGAGATACGCGCGCTCGACGTCGACGACCAACTCGAACGCCGCTACGAACTCGACTACGACGAGTACGAGCAAGTTCACGACGCGCACAACCATCAGAAGGAGACGGAGATCGAGGAGTTCACTCCCCCGGCCGACGAGTTCGTCTTCACCGGGTGGGGCCGCATGAACGAGCGCAAGTACGAGTACGTCGCGTAGCTTCGGCGTCCACTTCAACGGCTTTTGTATTCTTGCCGTCTACCTTTGAGGGTCGACGCCGTACCGTCAGGTGGTGGGAAGAGATGTCTGTTCGCAACGATACGGACGTCGAAACCGACACGGACGACACCGACAGGGAAAGCGAAACCGGAGAGGAGGCCATTAGGGCTGACTCGGGCACCGGGCGACTGGAAGAAGAGGGGTCGAACGGCACCGACTTCGGAAGGCGACTCCTCGGCAAGTGGCGTATCTGGCTCCTCGTCCTCTTCAGCCTCGCCATCTTCGCGTGGTCGTTGCTGCCGAACCCGACACCGCCCGGGTACACCGAAGTGTTCCTCGGAGTGGCGATTCTGGGGGCGGCGTACGCCATCCAAGACGCCCGAAGCGAGTCGCTGTTCGGGTAAGCCGCGAGAAGGGGTCGGATTCGCCTGCTGGCGACCGGGTGGGTCGAACTCCCGAGCGGTCGATTGCTCTCGCCGGAGGCGATACACCACATCGACACCGACCCGACGGAGGCGACGGTAGAGAGAACAGGCCAGTTACGGCAACTCGCGCATCTCGTCGAGCATCTCGTCGAGGTCGCGGTTCGAGATGGCCAGCGAGAAGCCGTCGATGCGCGCGAGTGCCGGGGCGTGCTCCCAGAGGTCGTCCTCCTCGACGCCGTGGAGCACGACGGCGTTCGGCGTCGGGTTGACGACGCGCATCGCGACCAGCGGCGACTCGCCGCGGGTGACGCCCGTAAACACGAGCGCGCGGTTCGTGCTCTGCCCGTAGAGGCGGTAGAACTCGTCGGAGGAGAGGCGCGTGATGGCTTGGATGCTGTCGATGACGGTGTGGCCGCTGACGGTGTCCTCGTCGCCGCGGACGAGTTCGGTCGCCTCCATCGCCTCGTAGAGGCGGTCGAGCGGGATCGACGTGGAGTACTCGCGGAGGTCGTGGACGATGTCGCTCTCGAAGCCCGCCGAGAGCACGCGGGCGTACTGGCGAATCCGGCCGCCGCCGCGCTGTTCGTCGATGTCGAGCAGCGAGTCGACCATCCGCCGGATGACGCCGATGCCCGGACTCTCGCGGCGGCCGCTCTCGTAGTCGGAGATGACCGACGAGGAGACGTCCAACTGCGCGGCCAGTTCGGTCTGGGAGACGTCGAAGTCGGTTCGCCACTTCCGGAGCGTCGCGCCCGGTTCGTCGCTGAGCGTCACCTCACCGGCGATGCGTCGAGCGAGGTCGTCTCTGGGCGTCTCGGTCATCGTCGCGACCCTCCGCGGGCGGACTGCCACATAGGCGGTGTGGGTCGGCGACCGGGGAAAAGGCTATCGAAAGGAGGGTTCGACGAATGACGAGTTCGTCAGGCGTCTCGAAGACCCCGGACGGCGGCGCAACGTACATAGTCGCGCTGTGCGACCTCAGTACGTGCCATCGACCGTCGTCCACCTCGCCGTCGGCGCGCTCGTCGCGGCCGCACTCCTCGGCGACGAGTTCGACCGCCGCGCGCTGACTGTCGTCCTCGTCGCCGCCGCGGTGCCCGACTTCGACACGTTCTTCGGGTTCGTCCTCACGGGCGCGCACCGCTCGCTGCTCCATACGCTGTTGCTTCCGTTACTTTTCGGCGGGGCACTCCTCTACGACACTCGACTCGCCGGCCGCTCGCGACTCCGCGACCGGTTCGGCGGCCGCGGGGTTCGCCTCGGGTGGACCGCGCTCGCGGCGCTCACGCTCGGCGGCATCTTCCCGGACCTGTTCACCAACGGCGTCAACGTCTTTTATCCCCTGTACGACGGCTTCTACTCGATAAACGGGCGACTCCACCTCTCGAATCAGCGCGGCGTCGTCCAGACGTTCGTCGAACTCGCACCCGAGGAACCGCGGGCGACGACTGAGACGCGCCACTACCGCACCGGGGTCGACCCCTCCTCGGGCGAGGAACCCGAGAACGTCGAGCGCGTCTTTCCGGTCGTCTCCTCGGGGACGCAGTTGCTGTTGGTGCTCACGAGCGTCGTCGTCGTGGGCGCGCGACTTCGCGAGAACGGGCGAAGACGGCGACACGAGTGACGGGGACAACGCGACCGGAGAGACGGACTCCGAACTACTGATACCGACCGTCGTCGACACGCCGACATGGACGTTCGGCCCTACGCACACGGCGAGGACAGCGAGTACGACGACCTCTGGGAACTGAAACGCGCGTTCGAACTCGGACTGGGCGACGGCACCGGCGGCGACGACAAGCGCGAGACGTACGAGGCGAAACTCACCGACGAGTACCGCGAGTCGTATCGAGCGTGGGTCGACCGCTGTGTCGACGAGGACGGGCGGACGATCCACGTCGCCGAGAACGGCGAGGGCCGACTCGTCGGCTACGCGTTCGTCCTCCCGGCGTCGCTGTCGATGATCTGGGACGCGGCCGTGCTCAACGAGATCTACGTTGCCCCCGACCACCGCGGAACGGGCGTCGCCGACGAGTTACTCGACGCCGCGCTCGACGCGGCGCGGGCGCAAGAGCTCCCGCTCGACCGGATGGTGCTCGACGTCGACGGGGAGAACGAGCGCGCACGGGCGTTCTACGAGCGGTTCGGCTTCACTCATTGGGGCGAGATGGTCGCCCGCGAACTCTGAACGACGCCCGCGACGACACCGCCGAGGGTCGCGAAGACGGCCGGGTAGACGACACCCGCGACGAGGACGGCGGCGACGAAGTCGGGTTCGGCCGTGGCCGTTTCGCCGATGGGAACGGTAAAGAGGAACGCGCCGACGACCGAGAGCGCGAAGTAGCCGGCGAGTACCGACGCGCCCACTTTCGCGCCGTCTGCGGCGTCCGAGACACCGCCGATCCGCGCGACGACAACACCGGCGAGCAGCAGAAGTACCGGCGGGAGGACGTACAGCAGCGACGGGAACGCTTCGACCTCCGCGACGAAGTTGATCGCGCGGGACGCGCCGAACAGGCTGGGAATCTGCGCGTCGACGAAGTGCGCGTTGTAGAACACCCAGCCGACGGCTTTCCACGTGGCCGACTCGCCGCTGAAAACCTCCAGCAGTTGCTGTGCGCTGGAGTTCTGTATCTCCGAACTCGTGAGCACGTACGTCAGCGCGTACCCGAACGCGTAGGCGACGGTCCCCGCGAGCACGCCCGCGACGGCGGTGAGAACACCGAACCGGCCGCTGTTCGTCTCTGTCATACTCTCCCCGAACTTGGCGGTGCCGGAAGTGCTTTCTGGCCACGTGGTACGCGACCGAAATGTGTCGTGTGCACCCACATACCGTAGAAAGACACGTTCAAGCCTACGCCGACACTACGGGCCGACGATGATTCTTCGAGACGTGCTGCTGTTCGACCGAGGAGAGTCCCGTGAGGGGTCGATCCGCGTCGACGCCGACGCGGGGGAGATACTCGCCGTCGGCGACGCGGAGGCCGCGACCGACGCCGACGAACCGGTCGTCTCTCTGCCCGGTCGGACGGTGCTGCCGGGTCTCGTTGACGCGCACGTCCACTTCTCGCTCTCCGGCGAGGTGAGCGTCGAGGACGTGGTCGGCATGAGCGACGCGGAACTCGCGTTGGTCGAGGCGCGAAACGCCCGAAAGACGCTCGAATCGGGCGTGACGGGCGTCCGCGCGATGGGCGCGCGCGACGTGGACCCCACCCTGAAGCGCGCCGTCGACAGCGGCGACGTGCCGGGACCGCGGATGGTCGCCAACTGCCGCTCCATCACCATCACCGGCGGGCACGGCCACCACCTCGGACGGGAGATCGACGGCCCGGACGACGCCCGCAAGGCGGTCCGCGAGCAGATCAAGCAGGGCGCTGAGTTCATCAAGTTCATGACCACCGGCGGGGTGACGACGCCCGGCAGCGACCCCGACGCGGTGGCGATGACCGACGAGGAACTGCACGCCATCGTCGACGAGGCACACCGCCGCGGCGTCCACGGGGCGACGCACGCCCACGGTGGCGAGGGTGTCAAAGCCGCCGTCGCAGCGGGCGTCGACACGGTCGAACACGGGACGTTTCTCGACGACGAGGCCATCGAGATGCTCGTCGACGAGGACGTGACGCTCGTCCCGACGCTCTCCGCACCGTACCACATCATCCGCAACACCGAGATGGCGACCGAGGAGAGCGCCAGAAAGACGCGCGACGTGTACGAGCGCCACATCGACTCGTTCCGTCGGGCCGTCGAAGCGGGCGTCGAAATCGCCGGCGGCACCGACGCGGGCACGCCGTTCAACGCTCACGGCTCGAACGCGACCGAAATCTCGTTCATGGCCGAGTACGGCATGACCGAGACCGAGGCGATTCGGGCGATGACCGAAACGGCCGCCGACGCGATCGGGTTGGAGGGGTCGGGGACGCTCGAACCCGGCACGTTCGCCGACCTGCTCGTCGTCGACGGCGACCCCACCGAGGACGTGACGCGTCTGAACAACCCCGAGGCGGTGCTGAAGGGCGGCACGGTCGTCGCCGGGTCGTTGCCGGACGCGGAGTGAGCGGGGTCAGTCGTCGTCCCACCGCATTCGGACCGTCGGCTCGGTATCGCCACCGGCCTCGCGCCACTGTCTCTGCGTTACCGTGTAGTGCGTCCGGTCGACGACCTCACCATCAACCGTCGCCGCCGCGTTGCGGAACGTGCCGTCGCGCTGGCCGCCGAAGCGGTCGACGTACTTCTTGATGGCCCGTCGGGAGTTCTCGTTCTCGGGGTCGTGGCACACGCGGACGAGTTCGAG
Source organism: Haloprofundus halobius (assembly GCF_020097835.1). GTDB lineage: Archaea > Halobacteriota > Halobacteria > Halobacteriales > Haloferacaceae > Haloprofundus > Haloprofundus halobius. Next base: position 579,606 of record NZ_CP083666.1, on the reverse strand, counting down.
GTCCAGATGGTCGAACGCGAGTTCGAGCAGCGCCGCCGCGCGCTCGGCGGAGTAGCCGCGGCCCCAGAACCGTTTTCCGAGCCAGAGACCGAGTCCGGCGCTGCGGCGGTCCCACTGGAGGTTCAACCCGCCGAATCCGGCGATTTCGCCTGCGCCGTCCTCGTTCTCTCGTGGTCTGATGACGTAGTCGACCGTCTCGTGGTTCTCACGGTGCTGCCGCCCCCGACGCAGGAACTCGGACGTCTCTTTGGGAGTATCGTGCGGCGACCACGGGAGGTGCCGAGTGACTTCGTCCATCTCCGGCGACGGCGAGCAGATGCGGTACAGTTCGTGGACGTCGACGTACTCCGGCGTTCGAGGTTCGAGTCGGAGACGCTCCGTCTCGATAACCGTCGGGAAGAGGCCGCTACTCATAGCTGACCTGCACCTCCGGCGTCTCGACCGTCTCGTCGTCGACGGCGGCACACCACTCCGTCTGCGCAATGGAGTAGCGGTGGAGATCCCATGTCTCTCCCGTGGTCGTCATCTCGGCGGGCACCCAGTTTCTGAGGATTCCTTCGTACCGGCCGCCGAATCGGTCGACGTACTTCTCGATGGCGCGCCTGGACTGCTCGTTCTCCGGCGTGTGCGCGGGCGAGGCGAGCTCGAGGTCCAGTTCGGCGAAGGCGACGTGCAACAGCGCCGCCGCACGCTCACCGGAGTAACCGCGACCCCAGAAGCGCTTGCGGAGCCACAGGCCCATGATGGCGGTCCGTTTCTCCCACTGGAACCCGAGACCGGTGACGCCCGCGAACTCGCCCGCACCGTCCTCGCCGTCGCGCGGACGGACGACGTACTGCGCGGCCTCGCCGCTCTTCCACTTTTCGGCCTTTTCGTCGAGGTAATCGGCGCTCTCCTTCGGCGTCTCGTGTCTCGTCTGCGTGTGGTGACGAGTTACCTCGTCCATCTCCGCTGACGACATGACCGCGTAGAAGTCGTGGACGTCGACCGTGTCGGGACCGAGGCGCTCCAAGCGGAGGCGTTCGGTCTCGACCGTCTCGGGGAACATATCCGGTCGTCTCGGGGAACCTGAAAAAGGCTTGTCACGGTGCGACAGCGTGTAGCACGGCGTCGGAGTTCGGTCGCACGGGACAAATAAACCGAGAGAGAGGGCCGATTGGCGCGAGCGTCTCAGACGACGCCGTCTTCTCCGAACTGCGCGATGTCGTCGTCGGTGTAACCGAACTCGCGGAGAATCTCGGCGGTGTGCTCGCCGAGCAGCGGCGGGTGCTGACGGACGGACGTCGGCGTCTTCGAGAGATGCATCGGACTGCCCGGCATCACCACCTCGCCGGCGGTCGGGTGCGACACCGACTGTCGCATCCCTCGCGCGCGGACCTGCGGGTTCTCGAAGACGTCCTCCATATCCTTCACGTCGCTGGCGGGGACGCCGAACTCGGCGAACAGCGCGAGCAGTTCCTCGGTGGTGTGCGTCTCGAACTCGGCTTCCAGTATCGCGTCGAGTTCGTCGCGGTGTTCGACCCGCGCGGCGTTGTCGGCGAAGCGTTCGTCGTCGACGAGTTCCTCGTGGCCGATGGCCGCGCAGAACTTCGGCCAGAGGGTGGGGGAGGGAACCGCGACGACGACGTAGCCGTCCGCGGTCGGAAACGCCTGATACGGGGCGATAGTCGGGTGTTTGCTCCCCATCCGTCCCGGCGGAACGTCCGTCGCGAAGTAGTTGGTGGCCATGTAGCTCATCCACGCCACCTGTCCGTCGAGCAGCGAGACGTCCACCTTCTGGCCGGTGCCGTCGCCGAGTTCGCGCTCGAACAGCGCGGCGAGAATCGCCTGCGTCGCGTACATCCCCGCGCCGATGTCGGCGATGGCGACACCGACGCGCACCGGCGCGCCGTCCTCCTCGCCGGTGATGCTCATGAGGCCGCCCTCGGCCTGCATGATGAGGTCGTACGCCGGTCGGTCCCGATCTGGACCCCACTCGCCGTAGCCCGAGAGTGCGCAGTAAACGAGGCCGGGGTTCTCCGCTTTCAGCGTCTGGTAGTCGAGACCGAACTCCGCCATCTTGCCGACGCGGAAGTTCGAGACGACGACGTCCGCCTCGCTCGCGAGGCTTCGAAACACGTCGCGCCCCTCCTCGCACGCGAGGTCGAGCGTCAGCGAGCGCTTGTTGCGGTTGACGCTCAGGTAGTAGGCGCTCTCCTCGGAGTCACCGTACGTCGGCGGGTGCCACCCGCGCGTCTGGTCGCCGCTACCGGGACGCTCTATCTTGATGACGTCCGCGCCGAGGTCGCCCAACTGCATCGTACAGAACGGGCCGACGAGCACGCGGGAGGCGTCGAGGACCGTCACGCCGTCGAGGGGACCGGTGTCGGTGTCGGACTGTCGGGCTTCACCGGTCATCGGTGTTCGCCCGTACGCCGGACTCCCGGTCGGGTCGTGGTCGCCGACGTGTACGCGGCCGTCGTAAAGCCAGACGCGATATCCCTCATGGTCGTAGCCGGCGTTTTGAAAGTTGTTGGCTAAACGATTTCGATAGCGGAAACTGCCGTGTTCGGGCGTCTGTCACGTACTGTTCGGCCGTACTGCGATCTGACCGGCCTCCGACTCGCGACGCACGGTATCGGGGTCGTCGGTTTCGCACCCTTGTTTTCGTCGTGGGCGACGCGAACAATGGCGCGAACGACGACGAGACGTAACTCACCGCGTGTGATGGCCGTTCACTCCTCCGTCTGCGCCTCCTGTCGGGCGCTCGTCGAGTCGGCGACGAGCCGATAGAACTCGAACTCCAGTTCGCGGGGCTGTCACGCGAGTGCAAAATCGGTCTGGCTACCGGAGTTCTCCGGGGATCTCACTCGTCCGACTCCTCTCGTGTTCCGTCTGGGTCGGAGACGGGCGGGACGACGCCGAGACGCCCCTCGGCGAACGCGGCGAAGTCGGCGGCGAACGCGTCGACCTCCGCCCAGTCGGTGAACTCCACGTCTCGGGAGGTGTCGGTGTCCGGGAGCGCGCGTTTGGCGATCTGCTTCAACACCAGTCGCTTGAGGAACCCGTACTCCGAGTAGCGGAGCGCGCCGCCGAAGAGGCCGATTCGGTCGGGGTGCCAGTCGGTCTCGGAGACGAACCCGTCGACGTACCCCGCCGCCTGCGCCTCCCCCCGCTCGTCCGCCGAGGACAGCGACACCTGAAAGAATCCAGTCGGTTTCGTCGCCAGCGCGTCACGGTTCGCGTCGACGAACCGCACGACCGCCTGCTGTTGCTTCCCGCCGTGTATCGACGCGCCGACGAGGACGGCGTCGAACGCCGTCACCGAGATGCCGTCCGGGGACTTGCTCGCGTTGACCGCCGTCACGTCGTGTCCGCGTTCGTCGAGTCGTTCGGCGATGCGGTCGGTGACTTTCGCCGTCTGTCCCTCACCCGTTCCGTAGTACACGAGAAAATTCGCCACGCTCTCTCACCGTGGGTGTACTCCTCGATGTTCGGCATAAGAGCGCCCATCGTCGTGGGTCGACGACGGTCGTGTGGACGTGAACGTCGAGGGCGGAGAACGGGACGCTCCGGAACCACTAAACGCGGCACTCGCCTCTGTTCGCGTAATGGATTGGACGGAGAAGTATCGCCCTCGGTCGCTGTCGGCGATACGCGGCAACAACAAGGCCCGCGACAAGTTCCGCGAGTGGGCCGAAACATGGGACGACCACGGCGACGCGGTCATCGTCTACGGCAGTCCGGGCGTCGGCAAAACCTCCGCGGCGCACGCGCTCGCCAACGACATGGGGTGGGAGACCGTCGAACTGAACGCCTCCGACCAGCGGACCGCCGCCGTCATCGAGCGCTTCGCCGGGCGCGCGGCGATGAACGAGACGCTCGGCGGGTCGAGCAAAGGCGAGTCGGGTCGCCAACTCATCGTCCTCGACGAGGCCGACAACATCCACGGCAACTACGACCGCGGCGGCGCGCGCGCGATCACGAAGCTCGTCAAGGAGGCGGGTCAGCCGATGGTGCTCATCGCCAACGAGTTCTACGAGATGAGCCGCGGCCTGCGCAACGCCTGCGAATCGATCGAGTTCCGCGACGTGAGCGCCCGCTCGATCGTCCCCGTCCTCCGAGACATCTGCCGACAGGAGGGAATCGAGTACGAATCCGCCGCCCTCGAACGCATCGCCGACGCCAACAGCGGCGACCTCCGCGGCGCGGTCAACGACCTCCAGGCGGCCGCCGAAGGCCGCGACGAGATCACCGAGGAGTCCGTCGCGACGAGCGACCGAGACCGCTCCGTGGGCATCTTCGAGTTCTTGGACCAAGTGCTCAAAGAGGAGTCGCCGCAGGAGGCGCTGTACACCTCCTACGACGTCGACGAGACGCCCGACGACCTGACGAAGTGGGTCGAGGACAACATGCTCGACGTGTACGAGGGCGAAGAGGTCGCCCGTGCCTACGAGTTCCTCGCCAACGCCGACCGCTGGCTGGGTCGCGTGCGCGCGAGCCAGGACTACAGCTACTGGCGCTACGCCGGCGACAACCTCGCTGCGGGCGTCGCCGCCGCCCGCGACGGCACGAAGGGTGGGTGGACGCGCTACGGACGCCCGCAGTTCTGGCGCTCGAAGGACAAGACCGGCGACGAGGTGGCCCGCCAAATCGCCGAATCCAGCGGCGCGAGCATGAGCATCGCGCGCCGACGAATCGTCCCCTACCTCTCGGTGATGACCCACCACTGCAAGCCCCGAGACCTCACCGTCGCGATGGCGGCGTACTACGAGTTCGAGGAGAAACACGTCGCCCACGTCACCGGCAGCGGCGAGTCGACGAAGAAAGTGCAGTCCATCGTCGAAGACGCCGAGGAACTCCGCGAGGAGGCGATGGAGGCGCACTCCGGCGGCGCGTTCGCGGACACGGCGAGCGGCGGAGACGGCGAGGCCGACTCGGCGTTGGACGGCGAGAGCGACGGAGCCACCGACGACACGAAGGCAGGCGAAACGGTCGAGGGGGCGGGGATGTCCGCGATCGAGGCCGACGACAGTTCCGAAGAATCGACGTCCGACGACTCCGGGAGCGATGCCGAGGACGACGACGGACAGGCGGGCCTCACCGACTTCTTCTGAGACGTCGACCGCCGGGGGCGGTCGGCCGCCGTTTGGACTCGACTGCCGCCCGAACGGATCCGACTGCCGCGCGGACCGTCCCGACTACCGCTCCGTCGGTCCGCCCGACTCCAGCGGGAGGTCGAAGTACCGACGCTCGTCGACGTTCGAGAGCGTCGGGTCCGTCGCCAGCGCCTCGAACGTCCGCCGGAACGCCGCCCGCGAGACGGCGATCTTTCGGCCGTAGTCGAAGCTGTCCGCCTCGTCGGACTGCCCGGCCACTTCGTACAGCATCCCCGCGGCGTTCGTCTTCGGCGAGAGCGCGTCGAGATACGACCCCCAGAGCGGTTCGTAGCCGTAGCGAGTCACCTCACCAAACCGTCCGCCCGCGGTGAGTTCGCGGGCGACGGCCGAGTTCAGTCGGAGCGAGCGCCGACTCGTCTCGGCGTCGAGGAACGGATTGACGACCGTCTCGACCGGTTCGCCGGCCTCGTACGACGGCGCGCGTTCGAGATACGCCGGGCCGAACGCCGCCATGACGCTCAGAAGCGACGGCGACTCCGCGCTCCGCCCGCGCGTGCCGACGCTCTTGTGGTGGTGTGTAATGGCTACGTCCGGGTCCGCGCACCGGTAAGAGTCGACGACCGCGGTGACTTCCGGCGTGAGTCCGAGGCCGCTGCCGCGGAGCGTGTGCCCCCGATACGCCCGGTCGTGTCGCCAGTACTGTTCGTCGTTCTCCTCGTACTCGGTCCACTCGCTGGAGTCGGCGTCGGTGTTTCGGGCCGAACGGCCCGCCTGCGAGAACTCGACCGTGGGGTCGAAGTCGCGGTTCAGGTCGTAGCCCGGCGGCCGGTTGACGCTGTGGTAGTCCGGTTCGTGTCGGGAGGCGTCCTGCCGCCACGGTTGGACGTTCTCCCGACGGGTGACGCGCTCTGCGGTGCCGTCGCCGTCGTCGTCGCGGGCGAACATCGCGCCGTCGGGGTTCGCCCGGGGGACGACGGTGAGCGTGAGTTCGTTCAGGACGTCCGCGTGCCTTTCGGGGTCGTCGACCAGTTCCCGAAGCACGGTGAGTATCGCCTCGGTTCCGGCGGGTTCGTCGCCGTGCAACTGCGTCACGAGGTGGACGTTCGTCTCTCCCCTGCCGATTCGGAACTCCCACAGCGGGTCGTCTCGACCGGCGGAGCGACCGATTCGTCGGAGCGCGACGAGCGGCGACCGTTCGTCCAGCGCCCGTAGTTTCGCCGCGAGTCGCTCGTTGGTGAGTGACGTCTGCGCTTCGGACGTCTGACTGGGCTGTGCATCGATGGCATCGACGGCACCGACGACTGATTCGGCCGCGTTGGGAACCGCGAGCGCGGCCACTCCGACCGTCGAGAGGTACTGCCGTCGGTTCATCCGTGAGGGACCGTCGTCTCGGAAGATAGCTCACCCGAAGGGCTGGAGACTGCTAAACGTTTTTCGGTCTGGAGTAGAACGTACACGTGGCCGGAGTGTTGGTCGGGGCGACGAATCGCCGCGAGCGAAGGACACCGACGCTCCGGCTTCGAAGACGGCGAACTTTTGTGGCGACTTCGCATACCGTACGGCGATGCGTGCCGCAGTTTTACACGAGTACGGAGAACCGCTCGTCGTCGAAGACGTAGACGCCCCCCAACCCGACCCGCACGGCGTCGTCGTCGGCGTCGAAGCCTGCGGCATCTGCCGGAGCGACTGGCACGCCTGGCAGGGCCACGGCGAGTGGGCTGACGACCAGGTGCCGAAGGGACAGATTCTCGGCCACGAACCCGCGGGTCGCGTCGTCGCCGTCGGCGAACGCGTCGACCACCTCCGCGATGGCGACCGAATCGCCGTCCCGTTCAACCTCGGCGACGGCACCTGCCCGTACTGCCGAAACGGTCACGGCAACGTCTGTCAGGACGGCCTCTCGCTCGGCTTCCAGTCGGAGGCTCCGGGCGCGTTCGCCGAGCAGGTCCACGTCCCCTACGCCGACTACAACGCGATGCCCCTGCCGGAGAACGTCGCCGCCCGCGACGTGGCCGCGCTCGGCTGTCGGTTCATGACGGCGTTCCACGGGCTCACCCACCGCGCCGACGTCCGAACCGGCGACTGGGTGGCGGTCCACGGCTGTGGAGGCGTCGGACTCTCCGCCGTGCAGGTCGCGAACGCGGTGGGCGCGCGCGTCGTCGCCGTCGACATCGACGCGAAGAAACTGGACCTCGCGCGCGAAGTCGGCGCGGACGCCACCGTCGACTCCTCGGACCTCGACGGCCGCGGCGTCACGAGCGCGATTCGCGCCGAGACAGGGGGAGGAGCACACGTCTCCGTCGACGCGCTCGGCCTCGAAGAGACGTGTCGCAACTCGATTTTCTGTCTCCGCAAGCGCGGCACGCACGTCCAACTCGGACTGACGACGGAGAAGGAGCGCGGCGAGGTGTCGCTGCCGACGGACCGGATGACGATGCAGGAGATCTCCTTCCTCGGCTCGCGCGGGATGCCGCCGACGCGGTACGAGGAACTCTTAGGCCTCATGGCGACGGGCGACGTGGACCCCGGCGCCCTCGTGAGTCGAGAGGTGTCACTCTCAGAGGTGCCGGAGCGACTGGCGGCGATGACGAACTACGAGACGGAGGGCATCGAGGTCGTGACGGAGTTCTGAGTCGGCGGGACTTCGTTCACTCCATCAACACTTTTGAACGCCGTACGTGATTCGGAGCCATGGATAGACGTGCCCTCCTCGCCGTCGTCGCCGCCGGACTCTCCGGCTGTGTCGCGGACCCACCGTTGGCGTCCGCCGACGGATCGAACGAGTCGAGAAACCGTGAGCCACCCGAAAACGCCGACCCGGACGCCCAGCGTTGGATTTCGATAGCATCGACGGACGAGATCCCGGAAGAGGCGGAACTCGAAATCGACGCCGAAGTCGTAGAGCCGAACGTGACCCCCGAGAAGACAGCGCGCGTCGAAGTGACGACGACGAATCGGGGAGCGGCACGTAAACTCTCACACCGGGAAGAGATGTGCAGCATCTTCAACCGGGACCGCGGCGTCAGCGTCGCCGACGGCCTCGTGCTTCACAGGCCGAGTTCAGCCGAGTGGATGGACCGCGTCGAGGGGAAGTGGAGTCCGGACCGACCGGCCGGAGAGCCCCGTGGATACGCTTCGTACGCGTGCGGACAGAAAGAGTACGACGAGTCGGCGTCGGTCACCTCCGTGTACGACGTGTGGGACGACTACCGGACGTGGGGGTATATGCGACCGGGAACGTACCGGTTCGAGACGCACGTGGCGACGTATCCGCCGGACGCGGAGCTCGGCGACGAGTCGGACGTGGAGTTCACGTGGGGGCTCGAACTAAAAGTACGGAAGCCGTGAAAAGCAGCGTTACGCTACCGTCCCCTCCCCGTCCCGAGTCCCGGAATCGCCGTTCTGTCTTCGACCCAGCCCATCAGCCGAGACGCCGTGATGACGAGCGCCAGATACAGCACCGCCGTGATGGTGAACATCGCCGTGTAGCGGAAGTTCGAGGAGGCGATGTCGTTGGCGCGCTTGAACAGCTCCGGGACGGTGATGAACGCCGCCAGCGACGAGTACTTGATGAGGTAGATGAGTTCGTTCGTCCAGCCGGGGATGGCGAAGCGGAGCCCCTGCGGGAGGACGACGTAGCGAATCGCGTCCACTTTCGAGAGGCCGATGGCGCGACCCGCGGTGAGTTGGCCCGCGTCGACGCTCTGTAGCGCCGAACGGATGTACTCCGACTGGTAGGCGGCGCTGTTGAGGATGAACCCGACGAGCGCGGCCCACGCGGCGTTATTGGCGAACACGCCGTCGAGAAAGCCGGGGATGAACCCCGAGAAGTTCAGCCCGTAGTAGAGCACGAACAGCTGCGCGAGAAGCGGCGTCCCGCGCAGGAGTTCGGTGTAGACGAGCGAGACGTACTTCGAGAGGTTGCCGTAGACGCGGGCGACGCTCAGCGGCACGGCGATGAAGAAGCCGAAGAAAATGCCGAGGATGGTCAGCACGAGCGTGAGCCACAGCCCCTCCGAGAGGGTCGGCAGATACTCGACGGCGAACGCGAGCGACTCGAACGCGCCCGCGAGACCCGGAACCCCGGCCCCGAGCGACTCGACGGTCGCCGGGGGGACGAACGGCTCTCCGACCGGGACGAACAGCCCGCCGAGCCAGTCGTTGAGCCACCGAAGCAGGAGCCAGCCCCAGAACAGCACCCCGGCGGCGACGAGGAGCGCCCGTCCGGCCGTCCCGGTCGTGAGTCGAGTCTCGCCCTCCTGCTCCTGGGCGGCGTCGACGACGGGTTCGCTCATGAGTGCATCTCGGTGATGCGCCGGAGGAACGACGCCGTGCGGTCCTGTTCAGGGCGCTCGAACAGCTGTTCGGGTGGGCCGCGCTCGACGATCTTCCCGCCGTCGAGAAACAGCATCTCGGAGGCGACTTCGCGCGCGAAGCTCATCTCGTGGGTGACGACGAGCATCGTCATCCCGCGGTCTGCGAGGTCGCGCATCACCTCCAGCACCTCCCCGATGAGTTCGGGGTCGAGCGCGCTCGTCGGCTCGTCGAACAGCATCAGTTTCGGCTCCATCGCCAGCGCGCGGGCGATGCCGACGCGCTGCTGTTGGCCGCCGGAAAGCTCGCCGGGGTAGGAGTCCGCTTGCGGGGTGAGGCCGACCATCTCCAGGTGCTCGTCGGCGCGCTTTCCGGCCTCCTCCTTACTGAGGCCGAGCACGCGACGCGGCCCGAGCATGATGTTCTGACGTGCCGTGAGATGCGCGAACAGGTTGAAGCCCTGAAACACCATGCCGACCTCCTTGCGGAGTTCGTTCACGTCGACGTCGGGTCCGGTGACGCGCTCGCCGTCGAGGTAGATGTCGCCGCTGTCGATCTCGGTGAGTCGGTTGACGCAGCGCAGCATCGTCGACTTCCCCGACCCGCTCGGGCCGACGAGCACCGTCACGTCGCCGCGGCCCATCTCGAAACTGATGTCGCGCAGCACTTTCTCGGTCCCGTAGCTCTGGGAGACGCGGTCCACCTCGAGTAGATACGTGTGTTCGTTGTCGCTCATGTACGTCGACCTCCTGCGAAATCTGCGAAACTGCGCGCTGACTCTGACCGCTCCAAACCCACCGTCACGCCTGCTCACCGCCCGGAATCTCGTAGTACGAGCCGACGAGGTCCAGTCCCCGATTGGTGACGAACGTCAGCACGAAGTAGATAGCGCTGACGAACAGCACGACCTCCAGCACCGCCGTCGTCTGGCGGACGAACAGGTCGTAGCTCCGCGTCAGCAACTCGGCGAGGCCGATGGCGAAGACGACGCTCGTGTCCTTGAGGACGATAGTCACCTCGTTCTGGAAGCCCGGAACCGACCGCCGAAGCGCCTGCGGCACGACGACGTGGCGAATCGCTTCGAGTTTGCTCATCCCCACCGAGCGCGCCGCCTCCAACTGGCCCTCGTCGACGCTCTGGAGCGCCCCGCGGAAGATCTGCGACTGGTACGCGGCGCTCCGCAGCCCCAGCCCCAGCACGCTCGCGATGAACGCGTCCGAGAGCGTCACCGTCACGTCGAACAGCCCGAGCGTGAGACTCGGCGTCGAGAAGACGAAGTACATGAAGATGAGGATGACGACGATGGGCGTCCCCCGAAGGACGATACCGACCGTCTCGACGACGAACGTGCTCACCCGGCCGCCGTACACCTCCACGATTCCCGCCGGAAAGCCGACGAGAAAGCCGAGCAGCATGCTGACGACGGTGAGCAGTATCGTCAACCCCGCACCGACGAAGAGGTAGGGGGCGTTGTCGAGGACGAACGCCCAGTCGCCCGTGGTCTGTGCGACGACTGTCGGGTCCATCCGTCACTCCCCGACTGCGGACGAGTTCGAACTGTTGCCCGTCTCGTTGCCCGCGGAGTCGTTACCGGCCGACTCGTTGCCCGACTCGCCTTCCTCGCCGTCGCTGCCGAACCACTCGTTGCGGATCTCCTCGTACTGCCCGCTGTCGCGGACCGCCTGCAGCCCCTCGTTGAGCGCGGAGACGACGTCGTCGTCGTCCTGTCGCAGACCGAAGCCGTAGCGCTCGCCCGTCTCGTAGACGAACGCGATCTCGACGTTGCGCTGGTCGGCGAACGTCTGCGCGACCGGCTGGTCGATGACGAGCGCGTCGACGTTGCCGTTTTCGAGGTCCTGCACGGCGAGGACGTAGCTGCCGTAGGTGCGGAACTCCGACTCCTGCACGTCGCCGTCGGCGACGAGCTCGTCCTCGACGACGCCCGCGCCCGTCGTCCCCTCCTGCGCGCCGACGGTCTGGCCGGCGAGGTCGTCGAGCGACTCCGGGCTGAAGTCGCCTCCGCCGGCGACGAGAATCGCTTGGTCGGCGTTGTAGTAGGGTTCGGAGAACGCGATGGTCTCCTGGCGGTCCTCGGTGATGGTCATCGCGGCGGCGATGACGTCGATGCGGTCGTTCTGCAGCGCCGGGATGAGCGAGTCGAACTCGAACTCCTCCCAGTCGGCGAGCGTGTAGTCGGTCTCCTCGACGACCGCCGACAGGAGGTCGATGTCGAAGCCGACCAACTCGCCCGAATCGTCTTTGAACTCGAACGGCGGGAATCCGGGCGCGGTGCCGGGGACGATCTCCGTGTTTCCGCCGTCGCCGTCGCCACCGTCGGTTCCGGTGTCGTTGCCGGACCCGCCGTCGCCGCCGTCACCGCCATCCCCGCCGTCGCCGCCGGTGTCGACGGTGCACCCGGCGGTGACGGTGAGTCCTGCGACGCTGCCCGCTCCGGCCAACTTCAGATACGTCCGACGACTGACGCCGGACTGACGGTTTGACTTCATATCGATAGACGAGGCCGAGCAGACGCTTCAACTTTTCTTCCTGACTGGAACTCTACACTCTGTTTGACGTGTTTATTACCAGATTGAAAACTGAACGGAGAAAAAACGGGACAAAGACGAATGGCTCGGGACGACGACGCGCTCAGTCGCCGCTGACGCCGTGTGTCGGCGGCGTCTCCGTCGTCTCCGCACGTCGGGCGAGCCACGCCGCCGCGGCGGTGCTCGCGAGCGCGAGACCGAACAGCAGCGCGTTGAGGTCGCGGACGAGCGACGTGTACACGACCAGGTCGCGACCGAGCAGCGCGACGAGGACAACGAAGGCGAGCGCGGAGACGACGAGCGGGCGGAGGCGTTTCAGTTCCGACCGTCCAGTCGACGCTTGGGTGATCCAGACCAGCGCCGCGAGTAGCGCCGCGATGGCCCCGAGCGACGTGCCGATGAACAGCGGTTGCGTCGCCGATCCGTAGGGGACGAACGCCCAGACCCGACTCGAGAGTGCCGCGAGTCCGACCAGTACCAGCGCCGCCGGAAGCGCGAGGGTCGCCCGTTCGAGCGCCGACCGGCGGAAGTGACTCTCGTACGCGCGCAGCGTCGCGAACGTCAGCGCGCCGAAGATGGTCAGCGCGACGACGAAGTGGGCCGCCTGCGTCGGCACCGAGTAGCCGTTCGGAATCAGTCCCGACAGCGTCACCGTCACCGCGCCGATGCTCACCTGCAGCGGCAACACGACGAGCGCGAGCGTCGCCGAGAGTTTGACGCCTCGTTCGGCCCCGCGCCTCCACGCCCACACCGCGGTCCCGAGAATCTGGAAGCCGACGACCATCGCGACGAGACGGTGGAACCACTCGATGAAGCTCGGGATGGTCTGCGGCAGTAGGCCGTTGTCGCAGAGCGGCCACTGGGCCGAACAGGCGAGTCCGGACCCGGTCGCTGCGGTGTAGATACCCAGCATCATGAGCAGCGCCGTCGACGCGGTGGTGAACGCCGCGAAACGTCGAAACGAGAACCAGTCGGGGCGAGTGCGTGTTCTCAGCATGTTCCCTAGCGCAGGGTCGGGCGCGGGCGTACTTAGACCTGTCCGAACGCCCATCTGGTCCGCTTCTCGAACGTCCACCGGTCGAACAAGCCAGCGGAGTCAGGCAGTCCGACCGGCGACTTTGTCGCCCGCTCTCAGTCGGCGTTCCGCGTCCGTTCGCATCGGGCTTCGTCCGCCGCCGTCTCGTCGTTCGTTGCCGTGTCTCGTCGTCCGCCTTCGACCGGTTGAAGTACGTGCCGCCGATTAGCCCGAACATGACCGACCACACCGACGATGCCGGGGTCAGTACCAGCGGAACCGCCGACCCGTCCGACGCGCTCGCCGACCGGCGGCGACGACTCGGCCAGTATCTCGACGACACCGGTCTCGACGCCGTCTGGTTCGCCCGTCCGAACTCCTTCGCGTGGCTCACCGGCGGCGACAACGTCGTCAGCGCGACGGCCGACCTCGGCGTCGCCGCCGCGGGGTACGTCGCATCCGAGAACGGAGACGCCGGGGACGGCGAGTTCCGCGTCGTCACCGACAACATCGAAGCGCCGCGCCTCGTCGACGAGGAACTCCCCGACGAGTTCTCGGTCGAGACGGGGCAGTGGTACGAGTCGTCGCTCGCGGAGACGGTCGCCGACCGCTCGCCGGCGAACGCCGCGGCGGACTTCGAGGTGCCGGGTTTCGAGTCGGTCAACGCCTCGGCGCTCCGGCAACCACTCTCAAAGGGCGATATCGAGACGTACCGAGCGCTCGGGCGCGACACCGCCGACGCCGTCGAGCAGGTCTGTCGCCAACTGACCGCAGATGACACCGAACACGAGGCGGCGTCGGCGCTGCGCGTGACGCTCTCCGCCCGCGGCATCAACGCGCCCGTCGTCCTCGTCGGCGGCGCCGAGCGCGCGCAGTCGTACCGCCACTACACGCCGAAACTCGAACCGCTCGGCGACTACGCGCTCGTCTCGGTGACGGCCGAACGCGGCGGCCTCCACGCGAGCACGACCCGAACCGTCGCGTTCGACCCGCCCGAGTGGCTCGCCGAGCGACACGAGAAGGCGATGCGCGTCGAGGCGACGGCGCTGGCGGCGACGCGCGATGTCGCCGAGCACGGCGGCGCAGCGTCGAGCGTCTTCGACGCGATTCGGGAGGCGTACGACCGCGTCGGGTTCCCCGACGAGTGGCAGCACCACCATCAGGGCGGCGCGGCGGGCTACGCCGGACGCGAGTGGTTCGCGTCGCCGACGGCCGACGACGACGTTCACGCGCCGATGGGATACGCGTGGAATCCGACGATTCAGGGCGCGAAGAGCGAGGACACGGTGCTCGTCACCGGCGACAGGTTCGAGACGCTCACCGCAACCGGCGAGTGGCCGAGCCGGGAGGTCGACGCCGTCGGCTACGACGTCGCCGTCGAACGACACGAACTGCTCTCCGTGTAGTCGAAAAGTAAAACCAGGAGAACGCGTCGCCACCCGAACTGTGCTTTTTAGGGCAACGTATTTGTCGTGCGAGTGAAATCATCCGACCGTGCCCTGGTACGCAATCGATGCAATCGACGATGCGATAGATTCCACTCGTCGATTCCTGTTCCCGTTTCGCCTCGGTCGGTGGCTCCGACTCGCAGTAATCGTCTTCTTCCTCGGCGTGTTGAACACCGGCAGTTCACCGCTGAATTTCGGTAATTTCGGGGGAAGCGGCGACGTGCCGACGCAACCACAGCCGACGCCCTCTCCAGCGCCTGACCCGACGACCGGCGTCGACCCCGGGACGCTCGCCGAGGTAGCCCTCCTCGTCGGCGGCGTCCTCGTGGTCCTCCTCGCCCTCGTCCTCCTGTTCCGCCTCATCGGCGACGTGATGCGATTCGTCTTCCTCGACGCCCTCCGCACCGACGACGTGCGCATCCGCGGGCCGTTCCGCCGTCGGTTCGGCAAGGGGCTTCGACTGTTCGGCTTCAAACTGCTCCTCGACGTGGTCGTCAGCGTGCCGATACTCGTCGGGGCCGCGCTGTTCGTCCTCGCGTTCGTCGCGCCCGGACTCCTCTCGGAGTACGGTATCGACCCCGGCCTCTTCAGCGGCCTCTTCGCCGGAGTCGGCGTCGTCGGAATCGTCGCGGCGCTCGCTCTCTTCGCCCTCGTGAGCGTCGTTCTCGGCCTCGTCGTCGGCCTGACGAACACGTTCGTCACCGCCGTGATGCTCGTCGAAGACGTGGGCGTCGTCGACGGGTGGCGGCGCTTCTGGCCGACGCTCCGCGGCGAGTGGAAGCAGTATCTCGTCTACCTCGTCATGCGGGCCATCCTCGGAATCGGTGTCGGCATCGCTACCAGCATCGTCGTCGCCATCCCCGGACTCGTCATCGGTGCGATAGCCGTCGTCGTCGTCATCGCAATCGTGAGCGTGTTCGGTGCGATGCTCACCCCGGTCACCGCCGCTCTGGGTGGACTGACGCTTCTGGTGGCGTTTCTGGCGTTCCTGCTCATCGCGCTTCCGGTCGGAATCGTCGTCCAGACGTACTTCCGGATGTACGAACTGATGGTGCTCGGGCACTCGAACCCCTCGTTCGCCCTCGTCACGATTCCGGCCGACGGAGACGGCGGCGACGATGGCGATGCCGGTGGCGACGGTGCTGTCGGTGACGACGGCGACGACGGACCCGACAGCGGAGTCGGTGGGAGCCGACACGATGACGACGATAGATTCGGCGACGACGACCGGTTCGGCGACGACGACCGGACCGGCAGTCGGTCCGAATCCGGGTCGCGGCAGTCGACGACCGACGAGACGACGTCTGCGGGCGGCGACGAGTCCGACGACGACGAAGAGAAGCACTCCGACGACGGCTCGGGGTTCAGATTCGGTCACGATACCCGCTGAGTTTCGTCGTTCGTCGAACCGTGATATCGACGCTATGCATAGTTTTTTGCCGACGGAAAGAGTCGCCGCAGCCATGGGGCTGGATGACGACGCACGGGAGTACCACCGACAATCACCTCCCGGCAAAATCGAGATTTCGACGACCAAACCGACGAACACCCAACGCGACCTGAGCCTGGCGTACTCGCCCGGCGTCGCCGCACCGTGTCTGGATATCGCCGACGACGCCGACGAGGCGTACAACTACACCGCCAAAGGCAACCTGGTCGGCGTCGTATCGAACGGTTCTGCGGTGCTCGGCCTCGGCAACATCGGTGCGCAGGCGTCGAAGCCCGTCATGGAGGGTAAGGGCGTCCTGTTCAAGCGCTTCGCCGACATCGACGTGTTCGACATCGAGTTGGACCGCGCCGACCCCGACGAGATAATCGAGTGCGTCTCCGCGATGGAGCCGACGTTCGGCGGGATCAACCTCGAAGACATCAAAGCGCCCGAGTGCTTCGAAATCGAGTCGCGACTCCGCGAGGAGGTATCGATCCCCGTCTTCCACGACGACCAGCACGGGACGGCCATCATCTCCGGCGCGGCGCTTCTGAACGCCGCCGAAATCGTCGACAAGGAACTCGACGAACTCGACATCGTCTTCTCGGGCGCCGGCGCGAGCGCCATCGCGACGGCGCGGTTCTACGTCTCGCTCGGCGCGAAGCGCGAGAACATCACGATGTGCGACTCCTCGGGCATCATCACCGTCGACCGCTCCGACGAGGTCAACGAGTTCAAGCGCGAGTTCGCCGCCGACCGCCCGAACGGCGACCTCGCCGACGCGATGGAGGGCGCCGACGTGTTCGTCGGTCTCTCCGTCGCCGACATCGTCTCGCCGGAGATGGTTCGGTCGATGGCCGACGACCCCGTCATCTTCGCGATGGCGAACCCCGACCCCGAGATACCGTACGAGGCGGCGAAAGACGCCCGCGACGACACGGTCATCATGGCGACGGGGCGCTCGGACTACCCGAACCAGGTGAACAACGTGCTCGGCTTCCCGTTCATCTTCCGCGGCGCGCTCGACGTGCGCGCGACCGAGATCAACGAGGCGATGAAAGTCGCCGCCGCGGAGGCGCTCGCCGAACTGGCCCGCCAGGACGTGCCCGACGCCGTCGTGAAGGCGTACGGCGACCAGCCGTTGCAGTTCGGTTCCGAGTACATCATCCCGAAACCGCTCGACCCGCGCGTGCTGTTCGAGGTCGCGCCCGCCGTCGCACAGGCCGCCATGACCAGCGGCGCGGCCCGCAAGGACATCGACGTCGCCGACTACGAGGAGCGCCTCGAAGCCCGCCTCGGCAAGTCCCGCGAGATGATGCGCGTCGTCCTCAACAAGGCGAAGTCGAACCCCAAGCGCGTCGCCCTCGCGGAGGGGACCGACGAGAAGATGATCCGCGCCGCCTACCAGATTCGAGAGCAGGGCATCGCCGAACCCATCCTGCTTGGCGACGCCGACACCATCCGCGACACGGCCGCGAACCTCGGCCTGGAGTTCGACGTGAACATCGTCGACCCGGCGGGCGAGGACCACGAGGGCTACGCCGACCGACTCCACGAACTCCGCCAGCGCAAAGGCATCACCCGGAGCGAGGCGGGCGAACTGATCCGCCGCGACAGTAACTACTTCGGTAGTGTGATGGTCGAACAGGGCGACGCCGACGCGCTGCTCACGGGCCTGACGCACCACTACCCATCGGCGCTTCGACCGCCGCTGCAGGTCATCGGCACCGCCGAAGACGCCGACTACGCCGCCGGGGTGTACATGCTGACGTTCAAGAACCGGGTCATCTTCGCCGCCGACACGACGGTGAACCTCGACCCGACGGCGGACGTGCTCGCGGAGGTCACGAAACACACCGCCGAACTCGCGCGCCGGTTCAACGTCGAACCCCGCGCGGCGATGCTGTCGTACTCGAACTTCGGCAGCGTCGACAACGAGGGCACCCGAAAACCGCGCGACGCGGTGGGGCTGCTGCACGAGGACCCCGAGGTCGACTTCCCCGTCGACGGCGAGATGCAGGCCGACACCGCTGTCGTCGAGGAGATTCTCGAAGGCACCTACGACTTCACGGACCTCGACGAACCGGCGAACGTGCTCATCTTCCCGAACCTCGAAGCGGGCAACATCGGCTACAAACTGCTCCAGCGCCTCGGCGGCGCGGAGGCCATCGGCCCGATGCTCGTCGGCATGGACAAGCCGGTCCACGTGCTCCAGCGCGGCGACGAAGTCAAAGACATCGTGAATCTGGCGGGTGTGGCGGTCGTGGACGCGCAGGAAGAGTAACGCGCGAGCACATCTTTTTGGTCCAGATTTTTGCGCGACTGGGTCGCGGAGCGATCCCGAGCGGAAAAAGGTGGAAGCGATATCGTCAACCTCGCGGGCGTGGCTGTGGTGGACGCACAGGAAGAGTAGCGACTGTTCGTCGACGGCGACCGACTCTGATTTTCGTTACGTTCTCGACTGGTGTAGTGCGCTGTGTGAAAACGACGAGAGAGGAGCGACCAGTATCGTGCGTCACTCTCGGTAGCAGTCGCGCTTTCGCTGACAGTCGCGCCATCTTCGCTCGAACTCGCAGTACACCCCGCGAGTGCGGCGACGCCGGTCGCAGATACGGACAGCAGGCGACGTCGAGAGAGGGAGGGCATCGTCTCCTGTCGTCGTTCCGGTGACATCAGCGCGTTCTCGCGGCCGACGCTCGGGTACTGCTCTGCAACGCTTTCGAGTCGTGAGAAGTACCGGGTTCACCGTCCGCTGCTGACTACCCGAACGTCAGCACGACCAACCCGGCGACGTAGCCGCCGAGGAGCACGCCGCCGTAGACGACGAACGTCACCGAGTCCGGCGGGGAGTACACCGACGCGTAGGCGAGCACGCCGAGGAGCGCGAACCCCCAGTCTCGGTGCAGCACCGTCGAGGAGACGACGCCGTCGCCGACGAGCGCGACCATCAGCGTCGGCAGCGAGAGGGCGACGCCGACGGCGACGGGGAGAAACAGCGCCACCTCCGCGAGCCAGTAGGGCCGGTACGCGGGGACGAACCCGCTCCGGAGGACGCCGAACTTGAGCAGTTCGAGGAGCGCAGGAACGACGAGCGCCGCGCCGAGAGCGACACCGACCACGAAGAGCCCCGCCGACAGGAGATAGAGCCGCCCCGTCCGCGCCCCGTGGGGACGCACCTCCTCGCGGGTGTGCCAGAGCAGTACCGCTCCGGTGGCGAAGACGCCGACGAGCATCGCGGTCTGCAGTTCGACGGCGAGCGAGACCAACGGGTCCGTCGAGAGTGCGGTTCCCGCCGGGGCGTACGCGCGGAGCGCCGCGCGCTGTAAGTCGACACCGGTCGCTCGAAACGCGACGAGCGTCAGCGCGACGGCGGCCGAAAACAGGAGGGCCAGTTCGCGTGCCCGCACACGGACCGTCCGCAGAAGTACGCCACCACCTCTGGGACCGAGCTCCCGTGCGCTATCTGTTTCGAGGACCATGCGAGCGGTATGCCAACACCTCCTATCAATCTTCCCCCTCGGGCACACGCGCGTGACCCGTCACCGGTCGCGAGTGTCCGCCGCGTCGTCGGATGCTTCGTCGGTGCGGGAGTCGTCGTCCCCGCGCGAACCGCCGTCTCCGCCGTTTTCGCCGGACGACCCTCCGGCCGGGCGGGCGGGATTGCCGACGACGGAGGTCCCGGGGGGTACGTCGTCGATGACGACGGCACCGGCCCCGACGCGTGCGCCTTCGCCGACGGTGATGGGACCGACGAGCGTCGCGTTCGCGCCCAGAACGACGTCGTCCTCGATGGTCGGGTGTCGCTTCGTCCGGCGCATCGAGTTGCCGCCGAGCGTGACGCCGTGGTAGAGTACCACGTCGTCGCCGATTTCGGCCGTCTCGCCGACGACGACGCCCATCCCGTGGTCGACGAACACCCGTCGTCCCACCGTCGCCGCCGGGTGAAGTTCGACGCCCGTGAGAAAGCGCGAGAGGTGCGAGAGCAGGCGGGCGGGGAGATGGAGGTGCGCGTTCCAGAGCGCGTGTGCGAGGCGGTGCATCCAGAGCGCGTGGACTCCGGGGTACGTGAGCAGTACCTCCGTGCGACTCAGCGCGGCGGGGTCGTTCTCCAGTGCGGCGCGCAGGTCCTCCCGGAGTCGTGTCCACGGTGACGGCATCTCTGAAAGCGTCGTCGTCGCTAACTGATAGCTGGTGCGTTTCGTCCTCGGCGGTCGGTGCCGAGGAACGCGGACCGGACCTCAGTCGCCCGCCGGACGTTCCGTCCGCGACGGCGGGAGTACCCCGTCGTCGCCGACGCTCGGCGCTCCGAGCGGTTCCGGGAGGACGCACCGGTCGGGCTCGCGGTTCACGTGGGTGTACTCGGTGGGCGCGTTCGCCAGCACGTGCGCGGGGTTCTCCCGGCTGTCGATGCGCGCCGCCCGAAGGTCGGCGAACCCCGAGATGCGCGCGAGGATGCCGCGCCAATGGTTCTCGCTGCCGGCGGGAATCGGCGGCGTTCCGGCGGGGTTCCACGACGGGTCCGCCGCGGCGAGCGTCGCGGCGTTGACGTTCGCCGCCAGGTCGTCGTGGTCGATGAGAACGCCGACACTCGCGGTTTTCGGGGCACGGGCCGCCAGCACGTCGAGTCCGAGGTGGAGCGCGCGGTACTCCGCGACGTTGTTGTTCGGCACGACGTCGGGCAGCGAGACGCGGGCGACTCGCACGCCGTCGCGCGTCTCGATGACGGCCCCGAGGCCCCCACCGTCGGGACGGTACGACCCGTCGGTAGCGACGTAGAACTGACGGTGGTGTGTCCGCGGCGGGTGCGCGATGTGCGGGGTGGGCGATTGGTCGAACAGATTCCTGAGCGATGACCGGCGGTGTGCGGCCATGTCGCACGCTTGGTAAGTCCCGTACTTAAGTGTATGCCACGAAATGTCGGTTCGGGTGAAACTCGCCGGTGTATTGCGATTGGTAGTACCATAGCATATATATCGGGGTAACACCCATGTGGTTTCATGACTGAAGACAGGCAGTCACGTGTTAGCAGACGCCGTTACCTCCAGTTGGCAGGCGGTGCCGCGGCAACCGCAGCGCTCGCCGGTTGTTCCGGTGACTCCGACGAGATCAACACCGATACGCCGGCGGCCGGCAACGAAAGCGGTGGCAACGACACCGGTAACGACACCGGTACCTCCGACAGCGAGGACAACCAGGACGACAGCGAGTTCGCCGTCACCATCACGCAAGGACAGATGGACTCCGGTCTCGACCCTCACGACCACCGTGAGACGAACACCGACATCATCCTGATGCAGATCTACGAGGGCGCACTCGACCGCAACCGCGAAGGGCAGGTGATCGAGGGTCTCGCCGAGGACTACGAACAGACGGAGCCGGACCGCGTTCGCCTGACGCTCCGCGAGGGCGTGACGTTCCACAACGGTGACGAGCTCACCCCCGAGGACGTGGCGTTCAGCATCAACCGCATCGTTGACGAGGACGTCGGCGGGTTGGCGAGTCCGCAGAGCGACCAGTTGGCGGGTATCACCGAGGCACAGCCCGTCGACGGCGAGCGCGCGGTCGACGTCGTCTCCGACGGCGTCAACCCGATGGCTATCGGCCTGCTCGCCAGCTACGGCGAGATCGTCCAGCAGTCCTGGATCGAGTCGAGAGAGTCCAACGAGATCAACAGCGACGCCAACGGCACGGGACCGTTCCAGCTGTCGAACTACACGCAGGACGAGCAGGTCGAGTACACGAAGTACGAGGACTACTGGCGCGAGCCGGCGGAGGTCGACGCGCTCACCATCAACGCGGCCTCCGAGTCGAGCACGCGGGTCAACCAGCTCGTCAGCGGCGAGACCGACATCATCGTCAACGTGCCGCCGCAGGAGGTCAGCCGTATCGAGGACAGCGGCGACGCGGGCGTCGAGGCGGTGCCGAGTACGCGCGTCATCTACAACGGGATGCGCTACGACGTCGAGCCGTTCTCGAGCCGGCAGTTCCGTCAGGCGATGAACTACGCCATCGACCTCGACACCATCATCTCGGAGGTGCTGTCGGACTTCTCGGACCCGACGGGCCAGCCGACGCTCGAAGGGTTCACCGGCTACAACCCGGACATCGACCCGTACCCGTACGACGTCGAACAGGCGGAACAGCTGGTCGAAGAGAGCGGCTTCGCCGGCGCGACCCTCGAACTGCACACGCCGGTCGGCCGCTACCTGAAGGACCTCGAGATCGCGCAGGCCGTCGTCGGCTACATCAACGAACTGTCGAACGTCGAGGCCGAGGTGAACCAACGTGACTTCGGTGACCTCGCCGCGCAACTCACGACCGGCAACATCGAGGACATGCCCGACTGGTACCTCATCGGCTGGGGCAACGAGACGTTCGACGCGAGCCAGACGCTCATCCCGCTGCTCACGACTGACGGGTCGCTGTCGAGTTGGAGCAACGAGGAGTTCGACGGCCTCATGGAGGAGGCCGGACAGACCCCCGACGAGGACGAGCGCGAACAGATACTGCGGGAGGCGAACCAGCTCGCCCACGACGAGGCGCCGTGGATCTTCCTCAACCGACAGTACAGCGTCTACGGCGCGAGCTCCCGCATCGAGTGGGAGGCGCGCCGCGACGAGTCGATAAAGGCGTACGAAATCATGCAGCCGTAACGGACGGCGCACGCGGACTTCTCCCATCCAATCATGTCATTTGCGCGATTCATAATCAAGCGGAGCCTACAGGGAATCTTCGTCGTCTGGGGTGTCGTGACGGTGGTGTTTCTCCTTCGGTTCTCCACGCCGGGCGACCCCGTCAACTTCATCGCCCCGTTAGACGCCAGCCCCGAGCTTCGGCAACGTATCGCCGAGGAACTGGGGTTGAACCAACCGCTGTACGTCCAGTACCTCGACTATCTCGCGGGCCTGCTCACCGGCGACATGGGCTACTCGTACATCTCCGGGACGGAGGCGGCGGCGCGCATCTTCGCGCGACTCCCGGCGACGGTCGAACTCGCCGTCGCCGCGACCGTCGTCGCGATCGTCATCTCGATACCGCTCGGCGTCGTCAGCGCGACTCGGCGACACGAGCCCGCCGACTACGCCGCGACGACGTTCTCGCTTGCGGGCATCAGCACACCGAACTTCTGGCTCGGCATCATGCTCGTGCTCGTCTTCGCGGTACAGTTGAACTTCCTGCCGACGAGTCGTCGACCCGTCGGGTTCGGGCAGGCGTTCGAACTCCTGGTGTTATCGGGCAACTACGCCGGAATCGTCCTCTGGTTGCAGCACATCACGCTCCCGGCCATCACGCTCGGGACGTACTTCACGGCGCTCGTGACGCGTCTCACCCGTAGCGGGATGCTCGACGAACTCGGCAAGAGCTACGTCGACGCCGCGCGCGCGAAGGGACTCCCCGAGACGCTCGTGCGCTACAAACACGCGCTGCGGAACACGCTCATTCCGGTCATCACCGTCCTCGGCCTGCAGTTGGGGTCGCTCATCGGCGGCGCGGTCATCACCGAGGCGGTGTTCGCGTGGCCCGGACTCGGGACCTTGGTCATCAACAGCATCAACACCCGCGACTGGCCGCTCATCCAGGGCAGTCTCATCGTGATCGGGACGAGTTTCGTCTTCGTCAACATCGCCGTCGACGCGCTGTACGCGTACGTCAACCCTCAGGTGGTGTACGACTGATGGTCTCTCCACGCACGTGGCGGAACCTCCGCCGCGAACTTCGGGGGAGCGCGCTCGCGAAGATCGGCATCGTGCTGGTGCTCGCTATCATCCTCGTCGCGATGTTCGCGCCGTTCCTCGCGCCGTACGACCCGTATCAGCAGGACCTGCAGAACTCGCAGGTACCGCCGCTCGGCTTCAGTACGACCGAGAACGAGACGCGTTCGGAGATGGTCGACGGCGAGATCGAGACCGTCGAGGAGGAGGTGACGGTCAACGCGACGATGGCCCACCCGCTCGGCACCGACGCGCTTGGCCGCGACATGCTCTCGCGGACCATCTACGGCGCACGTACCTCGCTGCTCGTCGGCCTGTTCGGCACGATGCTGGCGGTGCTCATCGGGGTCACCGTCGGTCTCACCGCCGGCTACTACGGCGGCCGCGTCGACGACGGACTGATGCGGATGTCCGACATCATGTTGGCGTTCCCCTCGCTCGTCTTGGCTATCGCGCTCATCGGCCTGTTCGGCGGGGTGACGATACGGATACCCGACCCGTTCGTCGCGCTCGGACTCGCGCCCGAGATGCCGTCGAGCATCGTCTTACCGGGGACCGTCGTCCTCGTCGTCGCGCTGGTGAACTGGGTGTGGTTCGCCCGCGTCGCCCGCGGCGAGGCGCTCAGCCTCCGCAACGAGGAGTACGTGAAGGCCGCCCGCGCGCTCGGCGCGAGCGACGGCTCCATCATGCTCCGTCACGTCCTCCCCAACAGCATCACCCCCATCCTGGTGTTGGCGACGATTCAGGTCGCCGCCATCATCCTCCTGGAGAGTTCGCTGTCGTACCTCGGCTTCTCGGGGGCGAACCTCTCGTGGGGGCTCGACATCGCACAGGGCCGTAACTACCTGGCGTCGGCGTGGTGGATCGCGTCGATTCCCGGCGTCGCCATCGTCTTCGCCGTCATCGGGGTCAACCTCGTCGGCGACTGGCTACGCGACGCGCTCGACCCAAGCATCGAAGGGGAAGGAGGCGTCTAAATGGACGAGATACTCAGAGTCAGAGACCTCAAGACACGGTTCTTCACGGAGGAAGGACAGATAAACGCCGTTGAGGGCGTCAGCTTCGACGTCCGCGACGGCGAGATATTCGGCATCGTCGGCGAATCGGGGAGCGGCAAGTCGGTGACCGCGCTGTCGGTCATCGACCTCATCGAGTCGCCCGGCCGGGTCACCGGCGGCGAGGTGTGGTACCGGAACGCCGACCTCGCCGACGAGTTCCGCGAGAAACGAGCCGACGCCGTCGACGGCGAGTTCGTCGACCTGCGGCAGTTGCCCAAAGGCGTCCGCCGGTCGCTCCGCGGTCCCTCGTTCAGCATGGTGTTTCAGGACCCGATGAGCAGTCTCAACCCCTCCATCACGGTGGGCGAGCAGATTGCGGAGGCGGTCGAGGTTCAGCGTCGCGCCCGCGCGAACCCGCGGAGCACCCGCTCGCGGACGCAGGGCTACGGTCTCGCGCAGTACTTCGTCGACAGCATCGTCCCCGGCCGCGAGTACACGAGCGACGAGAGCAAAGAGCGAGCCATCGAGTTGCTCGAACAGGTCGGCATCCCCGACCCGGAGGCGCGCGCCGAGGAGTACCCCCACCAGTTCTCCGGCGGGATGCTGCAGCGGGCGATGATCGCACAGGCGTTGGCGGGCGAACCCGACATCCTCGTCGCCGACGAACCGACGACGGCGCTGGACGTGACGATTCAGGCGCAGATCCTGAACCTGCTTCGGGACCTCCAGCGCGAGCAGGACATGAGCATCATCATGATAACGCACGACCTCGGCGTCATCGCGCGGATGTGCGACCGCGTCGGCGTGATGTACGCCGGAGAGATCGTCGAACGCGGCACGCTCGAAGATATCTTCGACGACCCGGTCCATCCGTACACCGAGGGGCTGTTGGGGTCGATTCCGGACCTCGAAGACCCGGCGCCGCGGCTCTCACCCATCGACGGCAACGTCCCGAGTCTGCTCGACTCGGAGATGGGCGACCGCTGTTACTTCGCCGACCGCTGTCCGAAGGCGATGGAGGCGTGTCTCAACCCGATTCCGGAGTACGACACCGAGAGCGGCGAGGTCGTCGACGACGGGGCGAAGTCGGCGGCGGTTCACACCGCCCGGTGCGTGCTCGCGACCCGCGAGTTCGACCCCGACGAGGCGCTCGCCGACGACTACTTCGGCGAGGAGGACGAGACGTCAGGCCCGGAGACGGGCGACGACGCCGCCGAACAGGAGGTGATGAGCGATGACTGACGACGACCGACCGGCGACGATCGACGGTGAACCGCTGCTTCGCGTCCGCGACCTGAAGAAGTACTACGGCGAGGAGAGTTCGCTGGTCGAGACGCTACTCCGCCGCGAGTCGGAGAGCGTCAAGGCCGTCGACGGCATCAGCTTCGACGTCCACGAGGGCGAGACGTTGGGCCTCGTCGGCGAGTCCGGTTGTGGGAAGTCGACCACCGGCGAGACGCTGCTCCGCCTGCGGGAGGCGACCGAGGGGCGCGTCGAGTTCGACGGCGAGGACGTCTACGGGATGGAGGGCGACGAGCTAACGGAGTTCCGCCGCCGCGCGCAGATCGTCTTCCAGGACCCCTTCTCCAGTCTCGACCCGCGAATGACCATCGGCGAGATAATCTCGGAGCCGTACCGCATCCACGGGCTCCCGGAGGAGTCGCCCGACGACGGGCGCTCGAAGCGCGAGTGGCGCGTCGACCAGGCCGCCGAACTGCTCGAACGGGTCGGGTTGGCAGCGCACCACGTCGAACGCTATCCCCACGAATTCTCCGGCGGGCAGCGTCAACGCGTCGGTATCGCCCGCGCGCTCGCGCTCGAGCCCGACTTCATCGTCCTCGACGAACCCGTCTCCGCGCTCGACGTGAGCGTTCAGGCGCAGGTGTTGAACCTGCTGGACGACCTCCAGGAGGAGTTCGGCCTCACCTACCTGTTCATCGCGCACGACCTCTCGGTGGTTCGCCACATCTGCGACCGCGTCGCCGTGATGTACCTCGGCAACATCGTCGAACTCGGACCGACGGACGACCTGTTCGACGACCCCCAACACCCCTACACCCGGGCGCTGTTGGAGAGCGTCCCGCGGGCGACGACCGCCGAGAGCGGCCGCCAGGTCGATCCGCTGGCCGGCGACGTGCCGAGTCCCCGCAACCCGCCGTCGGGCTGTCGGTTCCGTACGCGCTGTCCGCGCGTCATCCCGCCCGCGGACGTGTCGCTCACCCAGGCGGCGTACCGCGAAGTGATGGACCTCAGAGACCGCCTCGAACGCGGCGAGTTCGACGCCGAGGTCGCGTGGAGCGCCGCGGGCGACGACACCGACAAACCGGGGTTCAAACGCCATCTCCGCGAGGAGTTCTTCACGCACGACCTGACCGGCGACGACGAGACGGCCGTCGAGCAGGCGTTGGAGGCGCTTTCGACCGACGACACGGAGGAGGCCATCGCCATCCTCCGCGAACGGTTCGAGAGCGTCTGCGAGACGACTCGGCCGCTGTTGCAGGAGCGCGCCCACCCGGCGGCGTGTCACCTCTACGAGCAACCGGCGGACGCCCCCGTCGACCGCGACCCGGTGCGTGCGCACCCCGAGACCGGCGTCGCCGACGACGAAGAGGCGGGCGCGCAGGCGGACTGAACGCTCCATCACGACTGGCGCGCCGAAACCGGTTCGCCGCGCCGCAAACGAAAACTACACACCGGCCGGCCGACCAGTTTCGTCGTGAGCCAAACACGGAACGCACTACTGTTCTTGCTTCTGGCGGCCGTCTGGGGGTCGGCGTTCATGGCCATCAACGCCGGTCTGGAGTCGTTTCCCCCCGTCCTCTTCGCCGCGCTCCGTTACGACGTCGCTGGCGTGCTGATGCTGGCCTACGCCGCCTACGTCGTCGACGATCCGGTCCCGCGGAGCCGAGACCAGTGGGCCGTCGTCGCCATCGGCGCCGTCTTTCTCATCGCGGCGTACCACGTGCTGTTGTTCATCGGACAGAGCGGACCGGTGACGAGCGCCGCCGCGTCGGTCATCGTCAGCCTCAGCCCCGTCCTGACGACGGTGTTCGCGCGGGCGTTTCTCCCGAGCGAGCGACTCACCACCGTCGGCGTCGCGGGCCTCCTGTTGGGGCTGGTCGGCGTCGTCGTCCTCTCGAACCCCGACCCGAACGCGTTGTTGACGGAGGCGACTCGGTCGAGACTGCTCGTCTTCGGCGCGGCGGCGGCGTTCGCCCTCGGGAGCGTCCTCACTCAGCGCATCGACGACGGCCTCCCCATCGAGACGATGGAGGCGTGGGCGATGCTCGGCGGCGCCGCGCTGATGCACGTCGTCTCCGTCGGAATGGGCGAGTCGTTTGCCGAGATTACGTGGTCGACGCAGGGCGTCCTCGCGCTCCTGTATCTCTCGCTGGCGGCGAGTGCGCTGGGCTTTCTCGTCTACTTCGACCTGTTGGACCGGCTGGGTGCCATCGAAATCAACCTCGTCTCCTACGTCGCGCCGATATTCGCGGCGATTTCGGGCTATCTCGTGCTCCGAGAACCGCTGAGTGCGGAGACGGCGCTGGGCTTTCTGCTCATCTTCGGCGGGTTCGTCCTCTTGAAACGCGACGCGATTCGCGAGCAGTTGGTCCGGCAGTCGGTGGGAACGCCGTGACGTGACTCCGTTTGTCGTGACGTGACTCCGTTCGCCCCGGGGCGACTCTGCCGGCGGTAAGACGGCTCCCGACGTTCAGTCGGTCCGCTCGACCCGTTCGACTTCGGTCACCTCGCCGACCATCGACCAGCCGTCGGCCTCCCGTCCCTTCCGGCCGAGCAGCACCGACTCGTTGTCCTCGCTCGTGACGAGTCGGTAGTCGGCGTCGTCGTCCTCGCACGTGCCCTCTCCCTGGAACTCGCGCTGGAAGAACTGGGTTCCCGAAAAGTGGTAGACGGCGCTCGACCCGTCCGAGAGGGTCAGCAGAACGGGCTTCGGCGAGACGTTGTGGATGCGCTTCGCGATGGGGTTGAGGTCGGCCATATCGGCCGGACGGTCGAGGTCGTGGGTAAAGAATCGGTCGGACGGAGTCGGTCGAGCGCTCAGTCGAACAACGCCGCGAGTTCGTCGCCTTCGATACCCGCCGAGAGCGCCAAGAGGAGCTTGATTCGGGCCTTGGAGGTCGGGAGGTCACCGGAGAACAGCGCGCCGTGCTCGCGAAGCGTGACGCCGCCGCCGGGCGTGCCGTACACCTGATCGGTCGGGCCGACGTGACAGCGCGAACTGACGACGACGGGGACCGTCTCGGTCGCGCGCGCGACGGCGTCGCCGAGACCGCTGGCGACGTTCCCGAGACCCGTCCCCTCGACGACGACTCCGTCTGCCCCGGCGTCGACCGCTCTGTCGAGTTCGTCGCCGGAGACACCGATTCCGGAGTGGACGACCGGGACGGTGGCCGACGCGTCGGCGACAGCCCCTCCGGGGAGCGACGCCGCCTCCGAGGACCGACTCTCGGCGGCGCGGTGGACGTGCATCGCCGAGCGCGTGAACGTCGCGATGGGGCCTTTTCCGGGCGATTTGAACGTCGACAACGCGTTCGTGTGGGTCTTCTCGACGTCGCGGGCGGCGTGGAGTTCGTCGTCGAACGCGACGGCCACGCCCGAAAGTCGGGGCGAGGCGGCCGCTCTGACCGCGGTGAGGAGGTTCGCCGGCGCGTCGGAGCCGACCTCGTCGAAGCGACGCTGCGACCCGGTGACGACGACGGGCGCGTCGGCGTCGAGCAGAAGCGAGAGCGCGTACGCCGTGTCGGCGAGCGTGTCGGTACCGTGGGTGACGACGAACCCGTCGACCTCGGGCGTGTCGGCGACGGCCGCCGCGACGGCGGCGATGTCGTCGAACTGCATGTCGAATCCGGGATGCGAGGCGATCTCCTCGGCGCTGACCGTCGCGTACTCGTCGAGTTTCGGTACCGCCTCCACCAGTTCTTCGCCGCGTTTTGCCGGCGCTGCCCCCGTCTCGCTCGGTTCGCTGGCAATCGTTCCGCCGCAACTCAGCACGCGCACGTCTGGCATGGGCTACTCTCGGACTCCCGGCGGTTGACTGTTGTGCAGCCGGTGGTTTTTGTGTCTACGACCCCTACAGGAGGTATGTTTCCGCTCGGACTGCTCGGGACGTTCGGAAGTCGGTCGGCGGACGACCACACCCGGCCTCGATACGGTCGGTTGGTGGGTCTCGTCTTCGTAGCTGTGTTGCTCGCCGTCGTCGCTCGAGCGACGCGCGACGGCCGTCGCTCCCCCGCGCCGCGCTGGACGAGCCATTCAGTTCGTTCAATCAGCGAAAACAGTCCGTAACGAGAGACAGTCAATAATTACCGGAGAAGAAGGATGAGCGCGCTCGATAAACCTTTAAACGATCTCTCATCGCTTCGTGAAGGGTCAATTAGGGAACTGGTCAGCGCTAAAACTGACCGAACTCGGCTCAACGCTCTCCCCCCTATATGACCCCTTGAGCTATAGAGAAGAGCGAGAGGTCCCATGTCCAACTCCTCCCCACTCAAGAACGAACGCCCCCACCAATCGAACAGCCTCCTCGACGAACTGACCAACAGCCTCGGTAGCCGCATCCTCACCCGGCCGGTGCAGTTCACGGCCTTCTGGTCCGCCATCGCCCTGCCGTTCTTCTACATTCCGCTCATCGCTGGGGAGACCGTCTTCGGCGTCGGGATGGAACTGCTCCCGCTCCTGTTCGTCGCCAACGTCGTCGCCCTCGTCGTCGGCCACGGCCACAAGCAGTAACCGCGTCGCGTCCCCGGTCCCCCTACTCGTCCCCGCATTTTCTCTTATCTCTCCTCGCTCCTCTATCCTGCTCTCGCCTCGCCGTTCACGGGTTCACGTACACGCTCTCTACGCTTCGTTTACTCCGTGCGGCACGGTTCGCTCGCGTCCGCCGTCGAATCGGGCGACTTTAGCGCCCGGTCGCCGCACTACACCGCATGACGCTCGACACGGTTCCGCTCGGCCGTACGGGAACGAAGGTGAGCGAACTCGCGTTCGGCACGTGGCGCTTCGGACGCGAGAACGACGACGGAGAGGTGGAGGTCGGTCGCGACCGCGCCCACCAGTTGCTCGACGCCTACGCCGACGCCGGCGGCACGTTCATCGACACCGCCGACATGTACGGCGAGGGGCGCAGCGAGGAGTACATCGGCGACTGGTTGGCCGACCGCGACCGAGAGGAGTTCGTCGTCGCCTCGAAAATCTACTGGCCGACGAGCGACCACCCCAACGGCCACGGACTGAGCCGTAAACACCTCCGAAACAACGTCGACGAGATTCTCGACCGCCTCGGCACCGACTACGTCGACGTGCTCTACGTCCACCGCTGGGACGACGACACGCCAGCGCGGGAGTTCATGCGGACGCTCGACGAGTTCGTCCGCGACGGCAAGGTGAACTACCTCGGCGCGTCGACGCTCGAACCGAACGCCTGGAAGGTGGCGATGGCGAACGAACTGGCGGACAAGCGCGGTTACGAACCGTTCTCGCTGTCGCAACCGCGCTACAACGTGGCGAACAGAGAAATCGAGGGAAATTACCTCGACATGTGCGACCACTACGACGTCGGCGTCGTCCCGTGGTCGCCGCTGGCGGGCGGCTTCCTCACGGGGAAGTACAGTCGAGACGGAACACCGCCCACGGACTCGCGGGCGGCCAACGACCAGCAGTTCGCCGACTCCTACCTGACCCCGGAGAACTTCGACGCGCTCGAGGCCGTCGAAGCCGTCGCCGAGGAGGTCGGTGCGACGCCCGCGCAGGTGAGCCTCGCGTGGTTGTTGCACCACGAGCAGGTGACCGCGCCCATCGTCGGCGCGCGGACCACGAAGCAGTTGGAGGAGAACCTCGTCGCGAGCGATATCTCACTCACCGACGCGCAGTTCCGGCGTCTCGCCGACGCGAAGTCGAACTAAGCGTCACGAACCGCCGAACTGGACCGCGGTCCCAACCGATTTGTGTCGGGACCGGCAACGCAATCGCATGAGCGACAGCGAACGCGATTCCGGCCTCGGCGCCGATGAGTGGCGCGCGGAGGTCGAACACCAGCGTGAACAGAAGGACGACTTCTTCGCAGACCACCCGCAGTCACCGATACCGCCGGAAGAGCGCGAGTCGTTCGACGGGCTCGACTACTTCGACCCGGACCCAGAGTACCGCGTCGAGGCGACGGTGACCACCTACGACGAACCCGACCCCGTCGAGATGGAGACGACGAACGGCCCGAACGTCCGCTATCTCCGCGTGGTGACGTTCGAGTTCGAAGCCAGCGGCGAGACACAGACGCTCGCGGGCTACCGTCAGGAATCGGACGAATCGAACTCGCTTTTCGTCCCGTTCCGCGACAAGACGACCGGCCAGCAGACGTACCGCGGGGGGCGGTACATGGAGTTCGAACCGAACCGAGAGCTCGAAGACGGCGACGAGGTGGTGTTCGATTTCAACCTCGCGTACAGCCCGTTTTGCGCCTACAGCGAGACGTTCGCCTGCCCGCTCCCGCCCGAGGAGAACTGGCTTGACGTGGTGATTCCGGCGGGCGAGCGGTTCAAGGAGTAACGCGGCGTCGCGACGGGAAGAGCGGCGCTACGCGACCGTCTCGTTCGGGGAGACGTCGGTCGCCCGCGCTCCGTCGTCGAGCGCTCGGGCGTACCCGCGGCCGTAGATTCGGGAGGCGACGATACCCACGTAGAAACTGGCCAGCGGGACCACGAGCCACCCGACGACCGGGATTACGGCGACGACACCGATGAGGACGTTTACCCCGAGCAGCAGGACGAACGCGTAGAGCCACCGTACCGCGTACTCGCGGTCGAACGCGACGCGACGGACGCGGCCGAAGTCGAACCCCGCACGGAGCGTCCCCTCGCGGGCGACGTTGAGCATCCCGACGACGCCAAAGTAGCCGAAGACGAGCGAGAGAAGCGACGAGATGGCGATTCCGGCAACGATTCCGAGGACGCTCACACGCATCGCCACGTTGCCGTCGCTCAGCACCGGAATCAACACGAGCACCGACGTGAACGCGAAGGCGAGCAGTGGGACGAGTTGGTACGCCAGCAGGACGGCGGCCGCCTTCACACCGTCGACGAACAGCGCTCCCGACTCGGTGAACGACGGCGGGCGCTCCTCGCCGCGCATGCTCCAACGCGCGACGCGAAGGTAGTAGCTCAGAACGAGAAACATCGGGAGGACGAGGACGCCGAGGAGTATCAGCACGGCACCGATGAGCAGCGTCTCCACCCAGTCGTCGGCGTTCGTCGGATAGCGGAGGTCGGCCTCGATGTCGATGCTCATCGCGTTATCACGTCGGTGGAAGGCCGACGACATAATCGTTGCCCGTCGGCGTATCGAGACCCGACCAGGACCGGTAAACCCGACTCATAGCGGTGAGACCCGACCAGCACCGGTGAGAGGCGAGACGGCCGGCGGACCGAAAACGAAATTCATTATGTGGACGACGATATAGCCGGAGTATGGACGTAACACGAAACGGTACGCTCGGCCTCGGGATGATGGTCGTCGGAACGCTCGGCTTCGTGCCGACCGCACTCCCCTCGTCGACGTTCGCCGGCGTCGTCGGCGGCATCGTCCTCGTCGTCGCCGCCGCGTTGCTCACCGCCGGAACGTACCTCGTCGGCACCGACGTGACCGGTCGCGCGGTCTGAACGCCTCCCCACTCTTCCGACCCCGCGCCCGCGAGAGCCGTCAGTAGGACCGCCGAGCGACGACCGTTCCGGCGCCGTCTCTGACGATCACCTCGTCGCCGTCGTTGTTCCACACCGGGGCGCTCGCCCCCCAGTAGAGCGTTCCATCGCCGTCCTCGCCGTCGCCGGTTCGGAGCGTCACCGTCTCGGTCGGCTCGAGTGCGAACCCGTCGGGGAAACGGTACTCCTTGCCCACCTCGTCGTTCACCGTCCATCCCGTCAGGTCGAGCGTCTCGCTGCCGTCGTTCCGGAAGACGACGTACTCGTCGTCGAGGTTCTGCTGGTCGTCGCCCACGGCGTCCTCGTGGATCTCGGCGACGACGAGCGGCGAGTCGCCAGAGCGATCGGCCGTCTCGGACGACCCACCGTCGGTCTCAGCTTCGGCGTCGGTCGCGCACTCCCACAGACCGCGGCCGTCCGCTCGGGCGTCCGATTCGGCGTCGTAGTAGCGCTCACGTGCCGTGAACTGACTGTCGTAGACGCGGGCGTACCCCTCGTCGACGAGCCCGTAGTTGAAATCCGTACCGTCGAGTACGACGTAGACGAGTAGGCGGTCGTAGTAGCCGCGCCGCGGTTCGTTCGCGTCGAACCGGAGTGTCACCTCCCGGTCGAGGAGCGTCTCAGTCGCGTAGTCGGTGGCGCGTTCGCCGTGGTCGTTCAGACAGGCCTGGCCAGTCTCGGTGTCGGGGACGCCCTCGAAGTCGTCGGGGTCGCTCTCGCCGTACGTCTCGGGCGTGTCGACGCCGAGGAGGCGCGCGGTGTCGCGGGTTCCGTTGGGGTACGCGATTTTCACCGTGTCACCGTCGACGACGGTGGCGGTCCGGTTCGGTCCTTCGCCGGGGAGCGGAACGTCCCCCGCGCCGGGGGCGACGCTGTCGTCGGAGTTCGAAGGCGGAAGGGACGGAGCACCGAGACAGCCGGCGGTGACGAGTAGGCAACTGACGACGAAGACGAGCGACCGTCGACGGAGCGGACTCACAGACCCGAGTACGGAGAGCCGGCATATCACTTTCTCGCCGCCGGTTCCTCGAACGGCGTCGGAGGCGACTGCGCTACGAGAGTCGGCTGTACCAGAATCTGAGCCACTCCGAGAGCGGGCCGCGCGTTCCCTCGACGTGGACGCGAACGGTACCGTCGAACCGCCATCGAGCAATTTCGGCGTTCGGTTCCATTCGCAGCGGGACGTCGACCTCCAACTGCTCGAAGCGGCATTCGATGGTCTCCTGTCTGTCGATTTCGGTGTCGATGACGTCCTCTATGACGTCGAACCACGTCTGCCCGGCCGTCGGGTGACCCGCGGGCGTCTGTTCGGCGTCCGTCGCGGTGTTCGAACCCATCGGATACAGATAGCCTGCACCGGGGCTTGTAACTTCGCCTGGTGTGAGGAGACGGCCCGCAGTCGGAACGAGGAGTGTGAGACTCGGCGCGCTCACCGTCGCAGAGGCCGCTCCACGAAGGGGTGTCATAAGGGGTGATCGACCATTTATGCACGATCTAATGTAATTTCTCGTGTAACTGACTATGAGATAGAATGTCTTATTCGCCCCTCTCCAATACGACAACGCACGGGCTGACGGGAGGACGCCTCGATTTATCAAATAAGTTGACAGTACTTTCGATCGAACGATTGTATCCGGCGACCCGAAAATCGAACAGCACCGAAGCGCCGCCGCCGAGCGGCGTCCAGTAGAAGACGAAACGACAGAATAGAGAGGCTGTTTTCTGGCGAGGGCACTCTGTCCGGCGGTCGGAGAACGGACGAGCATCGGGACGAAGGTACTGCTGGCGGGACTCACGCTCGCGGTTGGAGCGCTCGGTGCGACGGCGTTCGAGGTCGGCGGCGCGTCGTGGCAGACGACGTGAGAGACGGCTCCGAAGTCGTCGTCCGGTTGCGACGCGTCGACGCGGACGCGACTCGCGAGGGAGGTGACGGCGACGCCGACGAACCCCCTGTTCGAGCCTCGATGGCCGATTAGTGACCCCCAAACCAGATTTAACAGGTGGTTCGGCCGAAATTCGAAGAGAGTATGGACCTCGAAACTATGGTGGGTTCGACCCTACGAAGTAGCAGAGTCGCCGTCGCGGCGCGGATTCCCGCGCCCATCCGACGGCGCTCGAGGGCGACCATCGACCGGTCGCCGTGGTGTGTCAGAGTCCGGGTCGTGTCAGCCCGGGTCGTTTTGTGTAGTGGGGAAACGGCTTCGTACGCCGTCGACGCTTTTTGTGAACTGTCGCGAGGTGAGCCGAGCCTTCCCTCACCGAAGGATCGAACGACTATCGAACGGCAGGGACGAGCGTGTCTCCGGTCGAAGAGCCGAGAACTCGTCGAGTCGAACTGTCGAAAAATGCCCGGGGTGGGCTCCGAACCCACGATCTCCGCATATCCCAGGTCAGAGGCTCGGCAGGCCCCATGGGGCGGAGGCTTCCAAGGCGATACCGCACCGAATCTCAGAACCCTATGAGTGCGGCGCTATGTCCAGCTAAGCCACCCGGGCTCAGTTCCATCTTGTCCGATGAGACTCTTGAACCTTCCCATATCGGTCCACGGCGGGGCGGTTTCACGCCGGTGTTCCTGTTCGCCGTCGCACCCCCTGAATTTATCACGTGTG
Organism: Haloprofundus halobius; assembly: GCF_020097835.1. Lineage (GTDB taxonomy): Archaea > Halobacteriota > Halobacteria > Halobacteriales > Haloferacaceae > Haloprofundus > Haloprofundus halobius. The sequence continues at coordinate 543,725 of NZ_CP083666.1, read as the reverse complement.
GCCGGGACACCCCTGCCATGAGCCTGCCGGAACTCGTCCAGACCGAACTGGACGACGAACCAGTCGCCGCCCGGGTGAACCTCGGCGGCGAGGACGGACTGTTCGTCACGCCCACGCGAACGCTCATCTACCGCTCGGAGGGATTACTCTCGGACGAGTCCGTCGAACAGTACCCGCACGACGCCGAACGCATCTCCGTCTCCGAAGGCGGGCGCGCGTCGCGAAAAGCGACCGTGACGCTCGACTACGGTCTCGACGGCGAACAGTCGTTCTCCCTGCCGTCCAAACGCCTCCAGGACGCGCTCCACCCCGTACTCGCCGGCATCCTCAGCGCGGCCGGAATCACCGACCCCGGCGAGACGGTGAAACAGACGTTCCGGTTCAGCGAACTCACGCTCGTCGTCACGAGCGACCGGGTCGTCAAACACATCGGCGCGCCCGTCTGGGACGAGGATTTCGAGGGGTTTCACTACGCGGACGTGACCGACCTCACCTTCGAAGACGGCAGCGTCGCCACCTCCATCGTGCTGACGCTCGGCAGCCGACAGGAGCGATTCAAAGCTCCGAACGACGACGCGCGCGCGGTCCGCGAGACGCTGACAGACGCCCTCTGTACCTATCACGACGTCCCGTCGCTCGACGCCTTCCGAAAGGCGAAGGCTCGGGAGTCGGAGGCCGAACCGTCGCAGGACCGAAAGAACGTCTCGTTCGGCGACGGCCCCGCGCCGCTGACGGCCAACCCGACCGAACTGAGCGAGAAACCGAAGAACGCGACGCGACCGGACGACCCTGTAGACCTCGACGACGGCGCTGCGGACTCGGCGAGCGGCGTCGCCGCCGAGGCGGTGACCGAACCGGAGTCGGCGACTTCCTCCGCCTCGGCGACGTTCGAGGGGTCCGGATTCGAGTCCGCGAGCGACGAGACGGCGGCGTCCGTCGAGGCGGTCGAGGCAAGCAAAACGGCCGAGACGACCGAGACGACCGACACGGGCGACGGTATCGAGGAACTACGGGCACAGGTGGAGACGCTGACAGTAACGGTCCAACGACAGAACGAGCAACTCCAGCGACAGAACGAACTCGTCGAGCGACTCATCGACGAACTCAGCCGCGGGCGGTGAGGCGACCGACGGGTCGTCGTCTCCGATTCGGCGCGTCATTCTCGTCCGGTGACTTTTCTGATGCACGATGAGCCGAACGGCCCGAGTTCGCCCGTCTCGAACCGGATGAAGTGCCCCGTCGAGACGCTCGCGCCGCAGCGTCGACAGTCGAACTCGCCGTCCCGCGTGACGACCTGACTCTCGAAGCGGACGAACGTCCCGCCGCGGCGCGTCAGGATTCGTGCCCCGTCGCGTTCGATGATTCCTCGCTTTTCGGCTTCGTCGAGAATCTCGCGCGTCGTCGCCGGGTCCGTCGTCACCGTCTCGATACGGTCGATGACCGCCGGGAGTTCCAACTCCTCGTGTTCGAGGTGCGCCAGCAGGTCGAGGGCGAGTTCGATGCGCTCGCCGCGAGTGGCGGCGAGACTCCCCGTCGCGTCCGCCGAACCCGCAGATTCGTCGAGTGCGTCACCGTCGTCGGTCACGTCACCGGATTTCGGCGCGTGTGAGTTAACCATTCCGCGTACTCGAGCGGGTTCGTTCCTCACAGCGAGACCCTCAATTCAGGCATAAGGGGTATGACGGCGGACCGTGAAGCCGGTGTATGAACTGCGACACCGTTGCATCGCACACCGCCGTCCGAACGGAGCAGTGTCTCTGAGTGTCGCGCCGCACGTTTCTCGTGTCGACTGGCGCGGTGGTTGCGATTACGGCTCTCGCCGCGTGGCTCGTCTCGCCCGAAGCGCTGTTCGAGCGTCTCCGATGGCTCGCGGCCGACCCGGTTCGGTTCGTCGCCGTGTTGACGCTCGTCGCGCTCGTCCGGCCGCTTCTCGCGTGGCCGACGACCCTTCTGGCTGTCGTCGTCGGCTACACCCACGACCTCACCTGGGTTCCGATCGCGCTGGCTCTCGTCGCCGTGAGCAGCGTCCCGCCGTACCTCTTCGGGCGTCACATCCGAGGTGGCAGCGGCCGGTTCGCCGCGGCGGGCGAGCGGTTCGTCGACACGACCGGCGACGTCCGGAGCGTCGCTGCGAGCCGCCTCTTTCCGGCCCCGTCGGACATTGTCTCCGTCGGCGCGGGAATCGCCGACGTTCGGTTCCGGTCGTACCTGCTCGGAACCGCGCTCGGCGAGACTCCGTGGGTCGTCGGGGGCGTGCTCGTCGGTGGGTCGCTCGGCGCGCTCACGACCGACTCGCTGACCGGACTATTCGATATCCGTCTCGTCGCGGCCGCGGCAGTCGTCGGCGCGTTGCTCCTGGCGGGACCGCTCTATCGCTACGCGTCCGAGCGGAACGTGAAACTCCGATAGTCGGTCCCGTCCTGAGATTCATAACGGAGAACGGGGCCAACCCTCCCCGTGCGCTGAGCGCGGCCGTGAACCGGAGAGGCGGGTGTGCGACGGCCCGGTCACGGAGCGGTTCGAGGAGTTCGAGCGATTCGTACGCCTTCGACATTCGTCGTCGCCTGTTCGCCAGTCACTCCAGCAACGACTCGCCGGTCATCTCCGGCGGCTGGTCGACGCCGATGAGCGACAGCAGCGTCGGCGCGAGGTCACAGAGCGAGCCGCCCTCACGAACCCGCTTTCCGCCGTCGTCGCCCGCCGGAGAGAGGTAAACGAGCGGGACGGGATTGTACGTGTGGGCAGTATGCGGAGCCTCGGGCGTCCCCATGTCGTCGGCGTTGCCGTGGTCTGCGGTGACGAGCGCGTGTCCGCCCGCGGCGAGGACGCCATCGAGCAGTCGGCCGAGCTGTTCGTCGACGGCTTCGACCGCCGCGACGGCGGCGGCGAAGTCGCCGGTGTGGCCGACCATGTCGGGGTTCGCGTAGTTGAGCACGAGCACGTCGGGGTCGTCGGACCCGATTATCGACAGCGCCGTGTCGGTCACTTCCTCGGCGCTCATCGCGGGCGTCGCGTCGTACGTCGGCACGTCGGGACTCTCGACGATGCGCCGAATCTCGCCGTCGAACTCCACCTCACGACCGCCGTTGAGGAAGTACGTCACGTGAGCGTACTTCTCGGACTCTGCCAGCCGTAGCTGCGTGCGACCGTTGTCGGTGAGCACCTCGCCGAGCGTGTTCCGCGGCTGGTTCGGCGGGAACGCCACCGGAAAGTCGAACGTCTTGTCGTACTGGGTCATCGTCGCGAGATGAATCTCCGGCGGCGTCGTCTCGAACGGCCACTCGGGACGCACGTCGCCGAGCATCCGGACGAGTTGCCGAGCACGGTCCGACCGGAAGTTGAAGAAGAACACCGCGTCGCCGTCTTCGAGCACCGGCCCGCTCTCGACGAGCGTCGGTTCGACGAACTCGTCGGTGTCGCCACGCTCGTAGGCGTTCCCGACCGCTCCGACTGCCGAGAGCGCTTCGTACTCTGCGTCGCGGTTGACGATGGCGTCGTAAGCACGTTTGGTCCGCTCCCAGTTCTGGTCGCGGTCCATCGCGTAGTACCGACCCGAGACCGTCGCCACGTCGCCGGTACCGTGGTCGTCGACGACGCTTTCGAGCGACGCGAGGTAATCCACACCACCTTTCGGGTCGGTGTCGCGGCCGTCGGTGAACGCGTGGGTAACCGCCTCGACGCCGCGGTCGGCCGCCGCCTCGATGAGTGCGTACAGATGCTCTTGGTCGGAGTGGACGCCACCGTCGCTGACGAGGCCCATGAAGTGGATCCGCCCGCCGTGTTCCTCGGCGTAGTCGAACGCGTCGTTCACGGCATCGTTCTCGTAGAACGAGCCGTCGGCGACGCTGTCGTTGATTCGGGTGTACGCTTGCTTGACCACCCGACCAGCGCCGATGTTGAGGTGGCCGACTTCGCTGTTGCCCATCTGTCCGTCTGGCAGTCCGACGCGGCGACCGCTCACGTCGAGCGTGCCGTACGCGCCGCTCTCGCGAAACCGGTCGAAGTTCGGCGTCGCTGCGGCTTTCACGGCGTCTCCCCGGTCGTGGTCGCCGAGTCCCCAGCCGTCGAGAACGACGAGTGCAGCCTGCATACTCGTAGCTTCGCCGCCGACCGTAACTAGCCTTCGCATCCGAAGAGGTGGAATCGCCCGCCGTCTCTCCCGCGACCAACAAAGTCATAACGAGCGGTCTGAAAGGCCGACCAAACCGAGGGCCATGTCCGACGACGACCGTCTCGACGATGCGAGCGAGGGACCGACGACGAACCACGAGGAGCGGCCGCTCGGCGGCGAGCGAGCGGACGGCGAACGGACGGCCGACGACGAAGCGACGGCCCCGAACGAAGGGACGACTGCAAACCGACGGACGGCCACCGACGAGCGTACTATCGACGACTCGACCGAGAACGACGGTGTCGAGCGGCGCGACCTCCTGAGGCTCGGTGCACTCGCCCTCGCCGTCGGCGGCGGCACCGCCGCCGGGGCGGTCCTCTCTTCGGAGGAGAGCGTCGAGGGACTCGGCCCCACGGAAGCGCCGTCGAACGCGTCGTCGGAGTCCACAGTCGCCTCCGAACACCGCGCGCTGGCCGAGCAGTTCGCCCCGGACGTCCACTTCGACGCCCGCGAACTGTGGTTCCCGACCGACCCGCGTCGCTACGAGAGCGAGCACGACGGCGAGCGCGTCGTCGACGGCTTCGACGTACTCGATGGATACACGAGGGACCGCCGCGAAGCCGACGCACCGCCGGAACCGGCGGTGTTCTATAACGTCGTCGACTACCGCGACTCGTCGCTGTCGGTCGTCCAGTACTGGCTCTACTCCGCGTTCGACCAGTTCACGACCAACTTCCACTGGCACGACTGGGAGCTGTTTCAGGTGTTCGTCGACGGTGAGACCGGCGACCCGGTACTGTACACCGGGAGCGCCCACTCAGACTCCGTGCCGAACAACGAGTTCATCGACCCGAAGACGACCCGACCGAACGTCCTCTCGGAGGTCGGGTCGCACGCGAGTGCGCTCGGCGTCAACGAGCGACCGCGGACGTTTCAACGACTCGCCGGCGACGGACTCATCGCCGATATCACGAACCAGGCCGTCGAAGTCGGCGACCGAACCGTCGACATCCCGGCGGCGTACGGACTCCCGCGCGACGAGGGGCTTCGACTCCCGTATCTCGTCCCGGAACTCGACGGTGCGCCGCTGTACGAACACGAGAAACTCCCGAACGTCTCCGCCGAGGACCTGCTGTCGGGGTCGCTCGTCGTCCGCAGTTACGCCGAGTTGGCGAACCCCCCCAACGGCGTTCCGTTGCGGGAGACCGGCCTCTCCTTCGGTTTCGAGGTAGACGACCGCGAGGACGTGGACCACGGGTACGAGTTGACCACCATCAAGGAGCTCCGACACATCGACGGGTTCACCGGACCGCAGTTGAGCTTCGAGTTCACCGTCCCGGAGTTCGTCGAGGACGCCGTCGCCGACCACCTCACGGCGACGACGGCCCCGTGGACGCAGTCGCGCTTCACGGACCCCGTCGCCGACGTGACCGACCCGCAACACCGCGCGACGCTCGCCGAGCGGTACGGCGGCGTCGGCGGCGACGGCTCCGGAGACACCGGGGACCGCGTCGTCGGCGTCGTCCGCGAACTGACGACGCGGCCGCCGGGTTCCTCCGACAGCGCAAACGGTAGCGAGTCGAGCGGCGACGAGACGGACGACGGGGCGAGTGATGACGGGGCGAGCGAGGGAGCGTCGACGCCGACAGACGAGACGCCGACCGGAGACGGACCGCCGACGCCGCCGTCGCTTCGGGAATCGAACGTCGAGAGCGTCGCGTTGCTCGAAAGCGAGAACCCGACGGCCGTCCCGACGTGGAACGGCGTCGTCTCGCTCTCGGACGTCACGCACGAGTCGCACCGACTCACCGTCAACGGCGCGGGACGCGCTCCCTACGCCGAGACCTTCGAGTTCGACGGCGGGACGTACACCGCGGGAGCCGACGGCGTCGTCACCCTCGTCCCGAACGAGGAGGCGGTGAAAGTCCGCGCCGACGCCTCCGAGCAGGCCGGCGTCGCCAACGTCCGGGTCGAAGAGGACGTCGCCGGACCGGTCTACGACGGGAAACCCGACGGCGAGGACCGGTTCGGCATCTACGTCAACCGACACGGGACCTACACCGCCGAAATCACCGACGAGGAGGGCGAGGTCGGGGTGTTCCGCGTGACACCCGGGAGGGACGGAACGGCGGGCGACGGACCGCTCACCATCGACACCCCCGAGACCGGCAACCGCTCGTTCCTCACGTTTCTGCGGTCGATACTGGACGAGATACGGACGGGGGTTCGAGACGCCGTCGACGAACTCGGGCCGCTGCGGGAGCTCTTGCTGGCGCTCCTGCGACACGCCAGACGACTCGTCGACGAGGCGCTCGAACTCGTCGAACGCGGCGACGCCGAGGACGTGGGCGAACGACTGGAGGTGCTCGCCGACCTGCTGGGCGTCGCAGGCGAGAGTCTCGACGCACTCGGGTGGGCGCTCGCCGAGACAACCGAGGCGCGTCTGAGAAGCCAGTTGGAGCAGGCGAGGCGGCGCGCCGAGCAGGCCGCCGACCTGCCCGCCTGAACGCGGCCGTCGCACGTCGGTCGACGTCTCGACAGCTTTTACCCGGTACCGCTCTTCCCTCCGACGAATGGCGGGCGTACGTCCCATCCCGGACCGGTACGTCGAGTACTACCTCGGCAACGGGCCGAGTCTCGTCTGGTTGCTCGTCGTCAACGCGACGGCGTTCCTCGTCGGCGTCCGCTACTACGTCGAGACGATGCCCGCGATATCGACGTTTCTGTGGCCGCTGTACGGCGACTCGCCGACGGCACTGGCGCTGGGGACGCTCTCGCTGGCGACGCTGCTACCGAACCTCGGTCGGTCGCTCGACGACGCGCCGCTGAACCGCCCGCTCGTCTACCTTCACACGCTGTCTGTCGTCTGGCTCGTGAAGTTCGGCCTCTGGACGGTCGTCGCGTTGAACCTCCGCCCCGACCTCTACTTCGGCTTCGGCCTCTCGTCGCTGTGGAGTTACTGGGGAATCCTGCTCACGCACCTCGGATTCGTCGTCGAAGCGGTGCTCATCGCGCGCATCGGAGCGACGACGCGAGGTGCGCTCGCGTTCGCGCTCACGTTGGCACTAGTAAACGACATCTTCGACTACCTGTTCGGCTACCATCCGCCGCTCCGGTACGAGCCGGGGGCGGCACTCGTCGTCGCGAGTGTGGCGATATCGCTCGTCTCGGTGGGTATTGCGGCGAATCTCTTCGACCGGTTCTCCGGGGCGACGGTCCGGGAGTAAGAGGGGATTACTGTCGGATTACACTGTTGCAGGCGAACGCAGGTTTCGCCGCGGCGATTGCGGGCGCGCTGAACGGAACGAAACCCGAGGTGAACGAAACGAACGGAGAACCGTGTTTATGGGCGCGCGTGGGGTACCGGAATTCGATGAAAGCCGTCTACGCCCTCCTCGTCGCGGTGTTCGTCGTCGTCGCGACCGTGCCAGGCGCCGCCTCGGCGTCGGACGTCGAGACGAGAGAACAGATCGAAGACGACGGTCGAAGCGAACTCGGTGACAACGTCACCTCGTTCGTTCACTCGACGACCGCCGAGACCCGTGGCGTCGTCGCCAACGAGAAGTGGGAGGCCGGATTCGAACGGAACGGCGACAAGCGAGCCGTCGAGCGCCGAATCGACCGTCTCGAAGTCGAACTCGTCGACCTCCGCGAACGCCGGGACGCGCTGGACGCAGCGGCGGAGAACGACACGCTGTCGGAGTCGCAGTACTACGGTCGCCTCGGCGAACTGGACGGGGAACTGAGCGCGTTGACCGTCTCGATAGACGCGACGGAGGCGGCGGCGGAGCGAGTCGACGCGAACGCCAGTCGCCTCTCGTCGCTCCGCAGCGAGACGAGGGAGACCCACGCTGACCTCGCCGGACCCGGTCAGCACGCCGGACCGCCCGAGGAGCTTCCGGGCCGCGCCAACGGGAGCGACAACGCCGACGACTCCTCGGAGGGACGAGAGTTGACCGACCCGACCGCCGCCGAGACGTCGGGTGACCCCGTCCCCGAGGCGCCGGGCGAAGACCCCGCCACGCTCGGTGACGCCGTTGGAGACGACGACGCCGAGAGCGACGACGACGAACCCGGCGACGGTGTCGACGAACCCGGCGACGGACTGGAGGGCGAGTCGCCGGACGACGAGCGACCACCGGACGTCTCGACGACCCGCGTCGACGGAGAAGCGCTCGGCAAAGAGGACGTCCGTAGCGCCGAATCCGACACGTAGCGGCGGCACCAAACCGTCGCGGGCGGTGAGGACACCCCCTCGTGGCCGCTTCGGAGAGGACCGCGACCCGTCGATACGACGCGAGCCGTCACGCGGACTCCGGACCGACAGTCGACGGGGTAGCGTCGCGACATGGTCGGCTACGACGGGAGTCAGCCTTTTCAGTTCTGCCGGCCTACCTGTTGTCATGGACTCTGCGGTGCTTCTGGATCTCCTCGGCAACGAGAACCGGCGGCGCATCCTTCGCCTGCTCTCGCACAAGCCTTGCTACGTCACGGAGATCTCCGAGTACCTCGGTGTCAGTCCCAAGGCCGTCATCGACCATCTCAGAAAGCTGGAGGAGGCCGGTCTCGTCGAGAGCCGAACCGACGACCAGCGGCGAAAGTACTTCCATATCGCCCAGAACGTCCGGTTGGAGGTGAACGTCTCGCCGTACGGGTTCGGCACGAAGAGCGCGTACCCGGCGAGTCCGACGCTCGAACTGACCGGCCGTTGTTCGCACCTCAGCATCGACGCCGAGCCCCGTCAGAACGGCGACGACCTCGAATCGCTCGCACAGGAGTTCGGCCGCCTCGAAACCATCGAGAACGAACTCTCACTCGCCCAGCGGTGGGTCCACGGTCGGATGACCGACGTACTCGACCGTCTGAACGAACGCATCGGTGCCGACGCCGACAGTCGGTTCTACGCGAAGGTGCTCGCGGCCGTCGCCGGCGGTGCGACGAGCACGCTGGCCGTCGCCAAGGAGGTCGGCGCGCCGCCGGAAGTCGTCGAGCAGGTACTGGACGGACTGTACGAGCGCGGGTTGCTCGCACACCGAAACGACCAGTGGAGCGTCCGCTGACCGCGACGCTGGTGAGCGTTTTCGCGGCTCAAATTTCTCGCGTGACGCCGTCGCGCAGATCGCGCCCGAAGTAGTGGCCGAGGAGCGTGACGAACGCGCCGACGGCCGCACCGACGCCGCCGAGTTCGACGCCGTACTCCGAGATGACGTTCACCGCGACGGGGAGGAACGCCCCGAGCGTCGAGAGGACGACGCTGAACACGCCGACGAGCGCGCCGGCGAGTGCGACCTCGACGTATCGGGGTCTCTCGGAGACGAGGCCGACGACGAACGCGGCGGCGAACAGGCCCAGCGCGCGGAGCAGGAGGTCGACGCCGGGTATCGCCCCGACGACGGGGACGAGACCGCCGAGGAACACGCCGACGAGCGAGAGCGCGAGCGCGAGGAGGAACGCCTTCGGCGCGAACAGGCGGCCGAGTCGGCCGGGCGAGTCGTCGCTGTCGGAGGGGGGCGGATTCGTGTGCGAGGACATATCGGACGATGAGTGTGCATCCGGCATCACTTTTGTGTTCGTTCTGCCGGCACCAACGAGGGAAGTAGAGCTCACCTCGCACCGAGACGTCGGCGCCGGAAGTCGCCCGCGAACGAGTGGATTCAAGTCCGCCGCGGAGGTAGCCGCGAGTATGAACGCAGGCGACCGCATCCGCGTCGAGCGCGGGAGCGTCACGAACGAGGGCGTGCTGATGCCGTCGACGACGGCCGACCACCTCGTCGTCAAACTCGACGGCGGCTACAACGTCGGTATCGAGCGCGAGGACGCCGAGGTGGAAGTGCTCGAATCCGGGGTGTTCGACGTCGAGGACGCCCAGTCCGACGAGGGCGACAGCTCCGAAATCGAGTTCGACGACGACCTGCCGACGATCTCGCTCATCTCCACCGGCGGTACCATCGCCTCCACCGTCGACTACCGGACGGGCGCGGTGACGGCGCAGTTCGACGCCGAGGACGTGCTCCGCGCCGTACCGGACCTCGCGGGCCGGGCGAACTACCGCGGCCGCGTCGTCGCCAACATCCTCTCGGAGAACATGACCCCCGACGTCTGGCAAGCCCTCGCGCGGGCGGTCCACGAGGAGGTCGAAGCGGGCGCGGACGGCGTCGTCGTCATGCACGGCACCGACACGATGCAGTTCTCCGCGTCGGCGCTGTCGTTCATGCTCGACACGCCGGTTCCCGTCGTCTTCACCGGCAGTCAGCGCTCGGCGGATCGCCCCTCCTCGGACAACGTGATGAACGCCGTCTGTGCCGTCGAGGTGGCAAAATCCGACTGCGCGGAGGTGCTCGTCTGCATGCACGGCACCGAGAGCGACGACGTCTGCGCGCTCCATCGCGGTACGCGCGTACGCAAGAATCACACGTCGCGTCGCAATGCCTTCGAGACGGTCGGCGCGAAACCGCTCGGCGAGGTCGACTACGAGACGGAGGCGGTCACGTTCCGACGCGAGCACGCCGAGCGCGGCGGGGTCGACCTCTCTATCGCACCCGACATCGACGGCGAGGTCGAACTCGTGAAGTTCACGCCCGGGATGGACCCCGCAGCACTCGACTACCTCGACGGCAAATCCGGCGTCGTCGTCGAGGGAACGGGACTCGGTCACGTCCACACCGACCTCATTCCCCGTATCGAGGAGTTAGTCGACGACGGAACGGTCGTCGCGATGACCAGCCAGTGTATCGCGGGCCGCGTCTGCGACCGCGTCTACGACACCGGTCGCGACCTGCTCGACGCGGGGGTCGTCGAGGCGGGCGACACCCTCCCCGGGACGGCGAAGGTGAAACTGATGTGGGCGCTCGCGAACCTCGGCGACCCCGCCGACGCGATGGGGCGGAACCTCGTCGGTGAACTGCAAGAGGAGTCCAAGCCGTGGACCTGACCGTCCGACAGGCACGACCCGAGGATTACGACGCGGTGGCGGCGTTCACGATCGAGACGTGGGCCGACCGCGGCGGCTCCGACTACATCCATCACGTCTACCACGACTGGATTGCCGGCGACGGCGAGCGCCAGCGGACGTTCGTCCTCGACGCCGAGGGAGACCAAGAGAGTCCCTCCGAGGAACTCGCCGGCATCTGTCAGGGCGTGTTGCTCTCGGAGTACGAGGCGTGGGCGCAGGGGATGCGCGTCAACCCCGACTACCGGGGCCAGGGCGCGTCGATGCATCTGTCGAAGGCGCTGTTTCGGTGGGCGAGAGACCGAGGCGCGACCGTCGCCCGCAACATGGTGTTCTCGTGGAACGTGGCGGGTCTGGGCCAGTCGCGCGCGGCGGGATTCGGCCCCTGTGCGGAGTTCCGTTGGGGGATGCCGACGCCCGAGGCCGACGCCGAACCCGACCTCCCCATCGTCGCGGAGGCGGACGCCGCGTGGTCGTTCTGGACCGGCAGCGACGCCCGAAGCGACTTGAAGGGACTCGCCCTCGACGCCGACGAGTCGTGGGCGGTGTCGGAACTGACCCGCGAGCGACTCCGAGCGGCGGCCGACGAGGACCGTCTGTTCGTCGCCAGCGAGGACGGCACCCGCGGGTTCACCTTCCGAAACCGGACGTACGACCGCCCGGGCGACGACGGCGAGCCCGAGACGTGGGCCGAGTACGCCGTCGGCGCGTGGAGCGACGACGAGGCGGCGCGGGCATTGTACCGAGCGATTGCCCGCGACGCCGCGAGCGCCGACGCCGAGAAGGTTCGCGTGTTGATTCCGGAGGGCGTGCGCTGGGTGAGCGACACGGCGTACGCGCGTGTCGGCGTCTCTGACGAACCCGATTTCGTGATGGCGGCGGATTTGACGGATCCTGCGGTCGTCGAGAGCTGAGACCGAGAAAACCGTACTCCGCTTTTTTCGTTCAGGTGCTGCCGAACAGCCGCTCGCGCAGCGTCCGCGTCCGCTTCTTCTCGGCGAGCAGCACCGAACAGTCTACCTCGTCGACGACGTTCAACACGAGGCTGTCGGTGAACACTCGCGAGAGCAGGCCGCGCTCGGTCGCGCCGACGACGAGCATCGTCGCGTTCTGGGCGTGGCGACCGATTGCTTCTTCGACGTCACCCGACTCGACGGCGAGTTCGGCGTCGTCGAGTTCGTGGTCGGCCGCCCACCCTTCGAGGAACGCCCGACCCTCGGACTCGTCGTCGGCGACGTGCAGGAGCGTCACCGTCGACCCGTACTCCGCGCGGAGCATCTTGGCGACGGCCGCCGAGAGGTCCGAGTCCGGACCGCCCGCCGTCGGCACGAGGATGCGCGAGGCGTCGAAGCCGCGGTCTCGGAGCACGAGGAAGTCACACGGGAGCGAGCTCGCGAGTTCGTCGATGGCGCTCTCGGCGCGCCCCGGCGAGCCGTGAGCGTCCGGTCCCCACCCCATGACGGTGACGTCGGCGTCGTACGTCCGCGCGGCGTCGAACACCTCCTCGAATGTCCGATGCGAGAGAATCGTGTGCGTCTCGACGGGGACGCCGAGCGTCTCGGCGTCGTCGCGGGCGCGTTCGAGGATGCGGTGGGCCTCGTCGTAGTCGCCCTGCCGTCGGGCGGCTTCCAGCGAGGTCTGGTCTGGCACCTGCTGGATGTTGACGGCGACGACGGTGCCGCTCTGCTGCTTGGCGATGGCGCTGGCGAGCGTGATGAGGTCCGTCTGGTGCTCGGGGTTCGCGAGCGGGACCATCACGCGGTAGTCGCCGCCGTCGGGTTTGACCGACGTCGCCGCGGAGACGGCGGATTCGGGCATCTCGTCGGCCCGACTGAGGATGTAGTCGCTGAGGACGCCCTGGCGGGTGGTTCGCGAGCGTGCGTAGAAGAGATACCAGAGCATCGCGAATCCGACGAACACCGCGCTGAAGGCGATAGTGATGCGCGGTTCAATGAATGCGATGAGCGCGAACGAGAGAATCGACCCGACGATTGGCGTGACCGGGTAGAACGGGACGGTGTAGGAGGGTTCGTACTCCGCGACGTCGGCCTCGCGCATCACGATGAGCGCGATGTTCAACAGGCCGTAGATGATAAGGTGGAGGACGCTTCCCATCGTCGCGAGCGTCTCGATCGGAGCGACAAGAACGAACAGAAGGATGAACCCGCCGGTGACGGCGATGGAACGGTACGGCGTGCCGAATCGCTCGTGAATCTCGTTGAGTTTGGGCGTGACGATGGCGTCGCGACCCATTGCGAAGTTGATGCGCGAGGAGGCGAGAATGCTCGCGTTCGCGCTGGACGCGGTCGCGAGCAGTCCGCCGATCAACATCGCCACCGCACCGGCCGGACCGAGGATGATCTCTGCGACCTCGACGACGGCGATCTCGCCCGCGGCCTCCTGTTCGGCGATGAAGCCCTGTTCGACGGCGCCGCTCATCACGATGAGCACCAGCGCGTAGATGGCCGTCACGATGACGACGCTACCGATGACCGCCCGTGGGAGATTCTTGTCGGGCTCTTTGATCTCCTCTGCGACCGAGGTGATCTGGACGAATCCGAGGTAGGAGACGAAGATGAGGCCGGTGGTGGTTATCGTCGGTCCGAACCCTCGACTCGCCGGGAGGTTCGCCGGGTCGGCGCGGAGCGACCCGACGAGAGTGAACACGGCGAGAATCGCCACGAGGACGATGACGATGACGTTCTGTAGTCTCCCGGTCTCCTTCGCGCCGACGTAGTTGATGAAGACGAACAGCGCCGCGCCGGCCAGCGCGGTTCCCTTCACGCTCACGGGTATCGTCACCGACAGCACGACGAGCGGAATGGTGAGTGACCCGCCGGAGATGTTGACGATGTACTCGCCGAAGCCGACCATGTAGAACGCCGAGGCGAACGCCAGTCCCATCCAGTTGGCCCACCCTGCGACGGAGCCGAAAAGCGGCCCGAGTGCGCGGTTGACGTAGAAGTACGCGCCGCCCGAGCGCGGCATCGCGGTCCCGAGTTCGGAGGCCGAAAGCGCCGTCAGAAGGGCGATCGCGCCGCCGATCAGAAACGAGACGACGGCGAACCCACCGGCTTGTTGGATGGCCGTCCCCGGAAGAACGAAGATACCTGCGCCGATCATCGTCCCGACGCCGATAGTCAGCGCCGCGAGCGGACCGAGGTCTTTCGCGAGTTCCTCGTCAGCCATGGACGTACCAGACCGGTGAGAGTCCAAGCGGTGCTGTTCCAGGAGGTGACATAGCAGACTGATACCGCGCTATCCGTTTAAGTAATTTGGAACACGTAGTTCGCCGGAACGCCGGACGTTCGGGTTCGACGAACCGACGTCCGAGGACGGAACCGAACTACTCGGACGCGGGCAACACGACGACGGGTCGGTCGGCGTTTCCGACGAGCGCGTCGGCGACGTCGCCGGTCAGCAGTTTCGCCCACTTGCTTCCGCCGCGCGGTGTGAACACGACGGCGGAGGCGTTCTCCTCGCGAGCGACGTCGAGAATCGTCTCCGCGACGTCCGTGCCGTAGGCGACGCGCGTCTCCACGTCGACGCCGGCGTCGGCAGCCAGTTCGCGGATGACCGAGAACGCCTCCTCGGCGACCTCTTCGCGCTGTTCGACGGACGCTTTGTCCGGCACGCCGCCGGCTTTCTCGACGACGTGGAGCGCGAGCAGTTCGCCGCCGACGGCGGCGATTCGGGGGAGTGCGGCCCGCGCCGTCGTCTCGGCGTCGTCAACGCTGGCGACGGGGACGACCGGCCGGGCGAACAGCGACGTCTCGCGTGTCGACTCGGGTCCGCTCATAGTCGGGATACGGAGAGCAGTCGTATATGTTTCAGCATCCGAAACAGGGAGAGCGGAGAGACGGCGCCCGGCGACACTCAGACGGCGACAACCCACACGCGATAATCCTCGGCATAGCCGTACACCTCGCGGAGGGTGCGCTCGAAGAACTCCGCCAACCGATTCGGGTCGGCTCGGGCGGTGATGCGGACGTTCGTCCCCTCGGCCTCCTCGGGTTGCTCCAGTTCGTCGATGCGGAACTCGGGGTAGTCACCGACGAGTCTCTTGAGTCGCTCCAGTTCGGCGTCGGTGCAGTCGACGTTCACCGTCTGCTGGAAGAACTGCACCCACGGCGGTGCGGGGTCGTCGACCGCTTCGTCGTCCAGTTCGGGGTCCTCGGCGGCGTCGACCTGAATCGTGAGGAAGTCGCTGGCGCGGGTGCGGTGCGCGGAGACCGCGTCGGCGAACAGCTTTCGGCGTTCCGCCGGGTCGTTGGCGTCGAATCGGGTCATGCGCGGAGTGTTGCGGGCGAACGGCAAAAATCCGCGCGGTTCGGGCTTTCCCTTCGGGTGGTATCGGTGGCTATCTTCAGGTCTTTATCCCCGGAGGGAGATGAGACCAATATGAGCGACAAGAAGGTGTTGTTACTCGGTGCACCGGGCGCTGGCAAAGGGACGCAGAGCAAGCGACTCGCCGAGGAATTCAGCCTCGAACACGTGACGACCGGCGACGCGCTTCGGGCGAACAAGGACATGGAGACCGAGTACGGCACCCCGCGCGAGTACATGGACGCGGGCGAACTCGTCCCCGACGAGGTCGTCAACGAGATCGTCGAGGAGGCGCTCTCGAACGCCTCGGGGTTCGTCCTCGACGGCTACCCGCGGAACCTCTCGCAGGCGGAGTATCTCGACGACATCACCGACCTCGACGCCGTCGTCTATCTCGACGTGAGCGACGACGAACTCGTCCGTCGTCTCACCGGCCGCCGTCTCGACCCCGAGACGGGCGACATCTACCACGTCGAGTTCGACATGCCCGAAGACGACGAGGTCGCAGAGCGTCTGGTCCAGCGTGACGACGACACCGAGGACGTCGTGCGCGAGCGACTCCGCGTCTACGAGGAGAACACCGCCGCGGTCATCCGGTACTACCGCGACAACGGCGAACTCGTCGAAGTCGACGGCGAACAGACGCCCGACGAGGTGTTCGAGGACGTGAAATCGGTCGTCGCCGACGCCTGAGACCGGTCGCCGACGCCCGAGGCGAGCGGGAGTTCACGGTCGCTCGAACGTTCGAGCGGGCGAGACGATAGTAAAAGCTTCTTAACCGGTGGTGGCCAATCTCCGGCAATGGCAAGAGTCGAATCGCGAGTTCGTTCGCTCGTCTCCGAGAACTCGGAGATGGAGCGAGCGATAGAGGTCGTCTTAGAGCGCGCCGAGAACGGCGAAGTTCGGTGGATCGACGTGCGCGACGACCTCACGAGCGGCCAGTGGGGCCGCCTCATCGAACAGGGTATCCTCGTCGACGGCGACGAGGGGTTCCGCATTCAGAACCCCGACGCTGTCCGTGCAGGTCTCAACGGGAGCGCCGATTCGTCGGTGTCCTCGTCCACGTCGTCTACCGCGTCTTCGGCCGCGTCCGCGGACGATAGCGACGACATAGAGACGACGAAGTGGTCGAAGTGGGACAAGGGAGCGGCGATCGTCACCGTCGGATTGTTCCTCGGTTACTCGGTCGCGGAAGTACGCAACGTCGTCGGAGGGGCGTTCGACATCTTCCTCGGACCGTTGGCCGAGATGCTCCCCTTCTACGCCGTCGTGATGATTCTCGCGATGGGCACCGGTCTGTACTCGACGATTCTGCAGGCGAACCTGATGGACATGGACAAGATGGGCCAGTACCAGTCGCGCATGAAGGACCTCCAGGACCGCCGTAAGGAGGCGCAGGAGAACGACGACGACGAGGCGCTCCAGGCGATTCAGGACGAACAGATGGAGGCGATGGGCGAGCAGATGGGGATGTTCAAAGAGCAGTTCCGCCCGATGGTGTGGATCATGTTCCTCACCATCCCGGTGTTCCTCTGGATGTACTGGGCTATCGGCATCGGCGGCGGTACCCAGCACGTGACGCTGCAGACCATCGTCATCCCGCTCGCCGGTGAAGTGTCGTGGAGAGAGGGCGTCGTCGGACCGATACAGACGTGGATCGTCTGGTACTTCCTCTGTTCGATGGCGTTCTCCCAGATAATCCGGAAAGGGCTGAACATCAACACGACGCCGACCACGTCGTAATCGTTCGGTCACCACTCGGGTTCGACTCCTTTCGACGCCCGTCCCGCCGAGCGCCCGCACCCTCTCGAAACAGTCCGCGGACGACCGTGTGACGCGCTCGCGGTGTCGCCGGCAACGACAACACCTTTCAATTTCTCCCGCTGAGAGGGAGTATGTTGCTAACCGTCTCCGGCCCGCCGGGCAGTGGTAAGAGCACCACGGCGGCCGGACTCGCCGAAACGTTCGAGTACGAACATATCTCCGGCGGCGATATCTTCCGGACGCTCGCCGAGGAGCGCGGCCTGTCGCCCGTCGAGTTCAACGAACTCGCCGAGGAGGACGACCAGATAGACCGCGACCTGGATCGCCGCCTCTACGACATCGCCGCCGAGCGCGACGGCGTCGTGCTCGAATCCCGCCTCGCCGGATGGCTGGCGGGCGACGACGCCGACTTCCGTTTCTGGCTGGACGCGCCGCTGTCGGTCCGCGCCGAGCGCATCGCCGACCGGGAGGAGAAATCCGTCGAGACGGCGAGAGCGGAGACCGAACGCCGCGAGGCCAGCGAGTCGAAGCGGTACATGGCGTACTACGACATCCCCATCGACGACCTCTCTATCTACGACGTGGTGCTCAACACCGCCCGCTGGGGACCCGAACCCGTGCTCGACACGCTCGTCGCGGCCGTCGAGGCGTACGACGCCGACGCCGACGAGGGGAAGTATCCGGTGACCGGCGTCCGCTACGAGTTCTGATATGACGATGCGCGGCTCACCCGACGAGCGTTCGGTCGACGAACTGCTCGAGTTCGGCGTCGTCAACCTCGACAAGCCGCCCGGCCCCTCGGCCCACCAGGTCTCGGGGTGGGTTCGCGATCTCGCGGGCGTCGAACGCGCCGCCCACGCGGGAACGCTCGACCCCAAAGTGACCGGCTGTCTCCCCGTGCTCACCGGCGACGCGACGCGTCTCGCACAGGTGTTTCTGGAGGGTTCGAAGGAGTACGTCTCGGTGCTCGAACTCCACAAACCCGCGCCGAGCGACCTCGAATCCGTCGTCGCCGAGTTCGAGGGCGAACTGTACCAGAAACCGCCGCGCAAGAGCGCCGTCTCGCGCCGCCTCCGCACGCGCGAGATTCACGAGTTAGAGGTGCTCGAAGTGCGGGAGCGACAGGCGTTACTGCGGATTCGGTGCGAGAGCGGCACCTACATCAGAAAACTCTGTCACGACATCGGCCTCGCGCTCGGGACGGGCGCGCACATGGGCCACCTCCGCCGGACGGCGACGGACCCCTTCGACGACACCGACCTCGTGAGCCTCTACGACCTCGCCGACGCGCTGGCGTTCGCCGAGGAGGGCGACGAATCGGTCCTCCGCGAGACCGTCGCGCCCGCCGAACGCGCGCTGGACCACCTCGCCTCCGTCACGATCGCCGACAGCGCGGCCGAACAGGTCGCCACCGGCGCACCCGTCTACGCCCCGGGCGTCCGCACCGCCGACGACGGTATCGAACGCGACGAACTGCTCGCCTGCTACACACCCGACGGCGCGGCGGTCTGTCTCGGGCGACTCGTCGGCGACCCCGACGCGGAGAAAGGCACCGTCGTCGCCCTCGAACGCGTGCTCGTCTGAGTGGAACGTCTCTCTTGGGCTACACCAACCCTTCGTACCGCGAGAGAAGCAGCGGCAGCAACGTCCAGTCGGTCACGGGTTGGTGACGCGCTTCTTCGAGCGCGTCGTCGACTGTCAGTCGCCGAACCGTCGTGAACTCGTCCTCGTCGGTGTCTTTCTCACTACGCGTGAGGCCGGTCGCGAAGACGATGCCACGACGCTTGCGGAGCCACGCCACGGGGTAACTCGTCTCCAGCAGTCGCAGCGATTCGGCCCGATACCCCGTCTCCTCGCGGAGTTCGCGGGCGGCCGCCTCGACGAGCGACTCGTCGCCCTCGACCGAACCGACGGGACAGGAGAGCACCGTCTTCCCGAGTCGGGGCCGAAACTCCTCGACGAGGACGATCTCCCCGTCGAGTTCGGCGACGACACAGACCGAGTCGCGACTGTCCGCCCAGAGGCGACCCTCGGTCTCGTCGTCGGGTCGGCGGAGTCGGTCGTAGCCGACGCGGGCGTCGTCGATACCGACGGAGACGGTGCGGAGGAGAGACCACTCGTCCGAAGTCATCGACTCACTCTCCACTCGTCGCAGTATAGTTAACCGGTGCTTGACGCCGAGGAAACGAGGTGCGTTCGACGCCGTCCGACGAATCAGTAAGACGCTGCCGGTGACTCCGAGCTTCAGGGATGGTACCCGCCGGCAGCACTACAAAGAGTTTAGTGAGCGTACTAGTAGGTTGGGCCTCGAATCCGGGATACCGACAGTCGACGTCGAATAGCGAGTCTCGAATGAACATCACGTGTGTTTTCCGCTCACTTTTACGACGTTCGGTAGAAACACGCCCCTTCGTCAACACCGCACGACTCGAAACAGATCGGCCCCGTGGCTCCCGTGAGGGAACATCGAAGCGAAGTGCACCCACATTCGTCTCTGCCGGCGAACGCAGATTTTTCGCGGTGCCACGAGACGGAAGCACATGAACATCGGAACTGCCGAGGCGCGACGCGGGGAACTGACCCGCGGTTGGTTCGACGCGACGGGGCTGCCGACCGGCGGCGACGAACGACTGCCGGTGGTCGTCGCTCGCGGTGAGCGCGACGGCCCGACGCTGTGGCTCACCGGCGGCGTCCACGGCGACGAGGCGACAGGCGTCGCCGTCGCCCAGGACGCGATGCGCGAGGACCTCCCCGAACGACTCTCGGGGACCGTGGTCTGCGTCCCGCTGGTGAATCCGGCAGGACTTCGTCGCAACGCCAGAACGTCGTACTACGGCGACGACGACCCGAACCGCTACTTCCCGGACCCCGAGAACGAGTCGACTCGGCCGCCGAAGACGCAGGAGCGAATCGACCGGCGCCTCTACGACACCGTCGTCGACTCCGCGGACGCGCTCGTCGACTTGCACACGGCGCAGGTCGGGTCGGTGCCCTTCTCCATCCGTGACCGCGTACTCTACGGCGAACAGCGAACGAAAGCGGAAGCCGAGTCGCTGGCTGCCGAACTCGCCGAACTCGTCGACGCGTTCGGCCTGCCGGTGCTCACCGAGTACCCCGCCGAGGAGTATCTCGACCAGGGGTTGCACCGCTCGACCGCGGGCGCGGCGTTGAACGCCGCCGGCATCCCGGCGTTCACCGCGGAGTTGGGCGGCCACAGCGTCGTCGAGGAAGAGGTTCGCGCGGCGGGCGTCGCGGGCGTCTACGGCGTCATGCGCGAACTCGGGATGATAGACGAGTTCCCCGACGGCGTCGGCGAACCCGGAACCGGCGTCCCCGACGCGCCGGTCGACTTTCCGGTCCGGCGGGCGGTCCACCCACGGACGGAGACCGCTGGAGTAGTTCGCCACCGCGTCGACGCCGGGGACGTCGTCTCGGCGGGCGACATCGTCGCCGACGTCGTCACGCCGCACGGTGAGCGCGTCGACACCGTCGAGTCCGAGCACGACGGCTACATCATCGGGCGATACGAGGGGTTAGCCGTGTACGAGGGCGACGCGGTGACCAGCATGGCCGTCCGCGACGACGACGAGTTGGTCGTTCCGCGCGAGGGCGACGAGTAACGTGGGGAGATCGGCGGTCGCGTCACCGTGTGCGAGACGCTACCGCGTCGCTGTCGGGTGGTTTTCGCTGCCGTCGAAGCGAAGGTGTTAAACGAGGGTCGCCCGTTAGCCCAGATGCGGGACCGTAGGGTAGTGGTATCCTCTGCCGATGGGGTCGGTAGGACCTGAGTTCGAATCTCGGCGGTCCCACTGTTTCTGTTCGCCGAGCGATAGCGAGGCGTACAAACGTGAAGAGCGACGCGATCCGAGCAGGCGAGTCGCGGCGCCCGAAGATTACCGACCAGTTAACGCTCCTCTGGGCCTGTTCGAGCGTGTAGCGTCGTCGCCGGATGAAAGGGATATCGACATTAGAGAGTGTATAATTTTAAGAACAGTCACTATTTCCTATCTATATTCGAGTACCGAGCAAAATACCTATGAGAGTGGGCATCGGAAATTCCTCCGAGTCGGATAACTCGCGACAGCTAACCAACCCGTCCGGGGGGATTTATCAATCATATGCGAACACCCACAAACGTCCACCACACTCGCCCTCGACCATGAACAGGGACGGACTGCTCGCAATCGCCGTCGCGGCGTGCTGCCTGTTCTCGCTCGGGACGGCCGCCGGAACGCTCGATTCGTCGGTCGAGACCGACCCGAACGACGTCATCGACATCGACTCGTCGATGCTCCCCGTCGGGTCCGATCAGGCCGACGACCTGAAACAGCAGGTGGCCAATCCGTCGGAGAGCGGCGACGCGTCGGCGTCCGCAGACAGCGAGTCGAGCGACTCCGACGCCGGATGGGACCAGGCCGAGGAGATCCGGGAGGCCGAACGACAGGAGGCCCAGCAAGAGCAACAACAGGAACAGTCGCAGTCGGAGGCGGGTGGCGACGACGGATCGCCCGACGAACCGACGCTGTGGGAACAACTCCTCGCGTTCTTGGAGGCGTTGCTCCCGTTCGCCGTGCTCTTCGCGTTGCTCGTCGCCGCCTTCACATACCGCGACCGCATCGCCGCGCTGGTCGGTCGCTGGCTGCCCGACTCCGACGAGGGGTCGGCGACGGCCGCCGAACCGGTCGGCGATCCGAACCCCAAGGACGACATCTCCGCCGCCTGGTGTGAGATGCTCGCGGCCGTCGGACTCGAACGCGAGACGAAGCTCACGCCCAGAGAGCGCGGCGAGAAGGTCGCCGAGCGCGGCGAGGACGCCGAGGCCGTCTGGGGGCTCACCTCGCTGTACGAGAACGTCCGCTACGGCGGCGCGGCGGTGACCGACGAGCGTCGGGAGCGCGCCCGCGACTACCTTCGCCGCCTCCGCGGTAACTCCGGAGGTGACCGATGAACGTCCGCCGCCTCCTGCTGGCAGGTGTCGGCCTGCTCGTCCTCTTCGCCGGCATCACCGGCGGGGACGTCCTCCCCACCGACGGACTGGTCGAACTGCTCGGCAACGACTACCTCCTGATGGCCGTCTTCGCGGCGGTCGGACTACTCGTCGCCGTGCCCGTGTTGGTCTCCGGTCGAGGCGCCCGCCTCGAACAGGCGGAGATGCCCGAGGCCGAGCGACCCGTTTCGGCCCCGTCACCTGGCGAGGGGTTCGACGAGGCGCTGTCGGACTGGCGGCTCTCGATTCCCGTGCTCGGACGCCGCCGCCGCGCGGCGCTCCGTGACCGACTGCGCCGCGCCGCCGTCAAGACGCTCCGGACGACCGAGGGGTTCGACCGGGCCGAGGCCGAACGCCGCGTGGACGAAGGGACGTGGACCGACGACGAGACGGCCGCCGCGTTCCTGCAGACCGACTCGTCGCTCCGCGCTGACGGCGGGCGACCGACAGACGCCGGGTCGAGTCTCGGGAGTGCGCGCGACGCCGCGCGCCGAACCGCCGAGGAAATCGCCCGAATCGCCAGCGAGGGTCGACGGTGAGCGAGTACCAGACCCACCGGTGGCGGGGCGTCGTCGCGCTCTCGTTCGTCGCTGGCGCGATCGGCCTGCTGTCGGACCGCCCGAACCTGCTCGTGCTCGCGGGCGTCGGCGTCGTCTTCGCGACGTACCCGCGTCTCACTGCCGCGCCGACGCCGGCGTTCGAACTCGACCGGCGGGTGAGCGACCGGTCGCCGAACCCCGGCGACGTCGTCGACGTGACCGTCACGCTCCGTAACGTCGGCGAGGACACGCTCGCGGACCTCCGCGTCGTCGACGGCGTGCCCGCGGCGCTGTCGGTCGTCGACGGCACCCCCCGTCGGGGTGGGGCGCTCCGGCCGGGGTCGTCGGTCTCCTTCGAGTACAGCGTCGAGGCGGAGTCGGGCCAGCACAGTTTCGTTCCGGCGACCGTCGCAGTTCGGGACATCAGCGGCGGGCACGAGAGAGAGACGACGGTGAGCGACGAGACGGAACTCACCGTGACGGGCCGTTCGGAGGCTCCGGCGGGTCGGGACGTGACGCTCGACACGGTCGGTCGAGTGCTCTCCTCGAAGGAGGGTTCGGGACTGGAGTTCACGCGAACCCGCGAGTACCGCCGCGGCGACTCGATGAGTCGCGTCGACTGGAAGCGGTTCGCCCGCTCGGGTGAACTGACGACCGTCGAGTACCGAGAGGAGCGGTCGATGTCGGTCGTGCTGCTGGTCGACGCACGTCCGGAGGCGTACCGCGCGCTCGACGACGAACCGAACGCCGTCGTCCGGAGCGTCGCCGCCGCCAAACAGCTGCTCGAACCGCTGTTCGCGGGTCGTAACCAGGTCGGCGTCGCGGCGTTCGGTCGGGAGTTCTGCTGGCAGCCGCCCGGCGGCGGGACCAACCAGCAGGTCGAGCTTCACCGCCTGTTCGACACGCACCCGGCGTTCGCGCCGACGCCACCGCGCGAGACACCGCCGCTCGACGAGCAGGTCGACTTGCTCCGGCAGCGACTCGACTCGACCACCCAGGTGTTTCTGTTCTCACCGCTGTGTGACGACGACATCGTCACGGCAGCGCGACGACTCGACGCCCACGGTCACGCCGTCACGACGGTGAGCCCCGACGTGACCGACGAGACGACGGTCGGCGAGCGCCTCGCGGCGACCGAACGCGCCGCGCGGGTGTCGACGCTCCGACGGACCGGAATCCCGACGGTCGACTGGAGTCCGGACGCGCCGCTCGAATCTGCACTGGCGAGCAACCGGAGGGCGACGGCGTGAGCGGAACGTTCGTCCGCAAACCCGCGCTCATGAGTTCGGCACTCGCGCTTCTCGTCGCCGCGGCGGCGACGTGGCGCCTCACCGAGGGAACGCTCGGCGCACTAGCGCTCGTCGTCGGCGGTACCGTCGTCGTCGCCGTCGGCTCGGCGCTGCAGACGCGCAGGGAGACGGCACTCCGCTGGGTCGTCGTCGCAGCGGGCGTCCTCGTCTCGCTCGTCGGCGTCGCGCTCGGTTCGAGCGGGTCGGGTGAACCCGGCGCGCTCGTCCGGACGGTTCCCGCTCTGCTCGGCGTCCTCCTCGTCGGACTGGCGCTCGCACCGGTCCGCGGAGACGGCTCTCGCGGTCTGCTGAAGGTCGGTGCGGCGCTGCTGTTTCTCACCGTGCTGGTCACCGGATTGCTCGAACCTGACGAACTCCGACCGCTGCTCGTCGGGACGGTGGCGACGGTACTCGTCTACGACCTCGGCGAGCAGGCCATCAACGTCGGCGAACAACTCGGTCGGGCCGCCGAGACGAAGAGTCTCGAAGCGACCCACGCGG
Organism: Haloprofundus halobius; assembly: GCF_020097835.1. GTDB lineage: Archaea > Halobacteriota > Halobacteria > Halobacteriales > Haloferacaceae > Haloprofundus > Haloprofundus halobius. The sequence continues at coordinate 519,259 of NZ_CP083666.1, read as the reverse complement.
TTGGGAGCGTCGGCGTCGGTGTCGCGACGGTGTTTCTCGGCGGCGAGGTGGCGACGCTCGGCTCCGGCGGCCTGTCGCTGTCGGCGCTCGCGCTCGTCGTCGTCGCCGTGCTGCTGTTGGCGGCGGCGCTCCACGAGTGAGCGGCGGGACGAGTCAATCTCACGGACGTTCTCCTTCCGCACAATTACGGTTTACCGTATCGACGGTGTAGACCGTAGCGAACTGCCCTCACCGGCGTCGGGCGCGTCGGCGACGAGTCAACGATGAATCGGCGACGAATCAGAGACGCACCCGAACGATCCATGAGAGAGCTATCACGACGAGAACTGTTAGCGGTGGTCGCAGCGAGCGCAACCTCGACATCGCACGTCGAGGCCGTCCCCGACGGCGGCTGGAACGGGTTTCGACCGGGCGAGCAACTCCGCATCACGGGCGGCGGGACCGACGGGTCCGGACGACCCCCCGCGTCGGCGTCGAACTGGGACGTCTACCTCGCGACGACGCAGACTGGCGAGCTGCTGCCCTTCGTCTCGACCCGCGACGGATGGCGGCGACACGGGTTGACGACGCCGTCGATGAACACCGGTCGCATCCGCGGCGTCGCCGACTACGTCGTCCGCAGCGAGGGCGAACTCGAACGCGCGTTCGCGGCGCTGTCGCCCGGTGAGACCATCCGTATCGACCCGAAGAACGCGCCGTACCGGACGACCGACTGGCTCGACATCGACGTCGACGGCGTCACCGTCGTCGGACCGGGCGTCCCGACGCTCATCAAACCCGCCGACAGCGCGAACGTCGGCGGCATTCGCATCGGCCACAACTCCCGCTGTCGCGACGTGACCGTCCGCGACGTCGGGTATCACGGCAACGCCGACAATCAGGACGACGCCGCGAAGAAACTCCACGGGATAATCGTCCGCGACGCGTCGAACGTCGTCCTCCGGGGGAACGCGGTGACGCGGACCCACCCCTACCGCGAACACGGCGACGGCGGCAGCGGTATCAGCGTCGAACGCGGGAGCCAGAACGTCAGAATCGTCGACAACCGCATCCGCGAGTACGGCGACCGAGGCATCCAGCTGGGGAGTCGAAACACCTTCGTGTCGGGGAACATCGTCACCGAGGGAACCGACCGACCCATCGCCTGCGACCTCTGGTCGCCCGAGGGGACGAACGAAGTCGCGAACACGGTCATCATCACGGGGAACATCGTCGGCAACAGCACACAGGGGAGTCTGACCGGCATCGCCTCCGGCGCACCCGGCGAGTTCGACGACGGCGCCCACGTCACCATCACCAACAACATCGGCTTCGGTTACCACAAGTCGTTCTGTCACGTCCGCGGCCCCGGCGCAGTACACAACGTGACAATCCGAGGGAACGTGAGCATCCAGTCGACGGACGGCCTCCGAACGAAGCAGACGCCGAAGTTCGCCGGCGTCGCCATCGACCCGAAAGAGGGCGGTCGCAACATCACCGTCACCGGGAACAAGCTGATCGGCTACAGTCGCCACGGGGTCAACGTCCAGAGTCCGATTGCTGATTTCGAGGTGACCGACAACATCCTCACCGACGCCGCCGAGATGGGCGTTCGCGTCGAAGGGGCCCGAAACGGACGGGTCGTCGGTAACACCATCACGAGTCCCGGTTCCGACGGAATCCTCCTCGACAGCGCGGAGGCGGTGTCCGTCGGGAACAACCGCGTCCGTGAGGCGGCGCTTCCCGGTATCACCGTCAACGGCGAGTCGGGCGGCGGCCACGAACTCTCGGACAACTACGTCCACCAGCACGCGGACGCGGATCCGGAGGTTCCCGGGGTGTTGGTCGGCAGTTCGGAGACGGTGGTCTCCGGAAACACGATTCGGCAGACCGGCGACGTGGCACTCCTCGAGCTACGCGGGGCATCGCACAACCTCTACACCAACAACCGCGCCATCGGCAACGAGACGGGGCGAGCGGATTCGGCACACGCGGTGCGGGCGTTACGCAACGACGAGAACCCGTGGCGTATCCGAAGCGCGACTGCCCAGGTCAGAGATCACACGCCCGCGTTCGACAGCCACCGGGGATCGACGCCGACGGACGGGACACTCCGCGTCCAGTTCGAGAAACCGTACGTTCGGCGTCCGAAACTTTCGTTCGGGCGACGGGGCGGCGGCGTCGAGCGGATTCGCTACCGCACGAACGACGCCGGAGCGTTCGTCGGCGCGACGCTCTCCGTCGGCGGCGACGGACCCGTCGACCTGTTCGTCGAGAGTCCGTAGTGCGTGAACGGACGGCCGTCGGGCCGTACGTTTACGTGGCTTCCTCGCGTACTCGGAGACATGGACCTCACGAACTACACCGACGACATCGGACCGGGTCTCGTCATCGTCGCGGGACTGATTCTGTTCCTCATTCCCGAACCCGCGACGTCGACGCTGGGTATCGGGTTGATGCTGTTCGGCCTCGCGTACTGGTTCTACGAGTGGGGACGGCCTTGACATCCTCCCCGGCCTGAAGGGCGAGGATTCCCGACCGCCGTTGGGATATTGTGGTTTACGACGTGACCTGTTCTCGCGGTGCAAAGCATCCGCTCTCCGAATCGAACAGGTACGTCGATGGCTGTGCCAACCAGCCGTTACTCCTATTCACCGAAAGACTCGGTGAACTCGGAGATACTTTCTGTCGAATGTTCTCAGCGCCGTTCACATCTGCGTTCGCCACCGTACCACAATCGTCGCACACGTACAACCCGCGCTCAACACGATTCGCCTTCTGCGTGCGCCCACAACAGGAACACGTTTTCGACGTGTCCCGCTCAGACACTCGTTCAACCGTGATGCCTTCCATCTCGGCCTTGTAGGTCAGCAGGTCGGTGAAGCGGTCGAACGCCCACGAGTGCAGGTTGAGGTTGCCGTGACGACCCCAGTTCTTAGACTCACCGTTCTCTTCGTCCTTGCGGATGCCGGAGAGGTCACCCAATACAATCGTTCCAACACCTTCCTCTACACACCGCTGAACCACGTGCTTGGAGTGGGTGTGAAAGTAGTGGGTTCGACGGCCCGACTTCTTCTGGTTCAACAGCGTGGCTTGCTCCGACTCAGAATCGTCACAGCGAGCGATGCGCTTGCTGAAGTAGTAGTCGTCCTGCTTCAAGCAGTTTAACGGGTACAGTTCGCTGTGTCCGTCTTCGTAGGCGAGTGCGGCGAAGTTGTTGATGCCGAGGTCAACACCCACCGTCTTCTCACCGGGCGATTCAGGAACGTCTATCTCGACCTTGCACACGAAGTGCAGTTCCCACTCCTCACCGTTCCACACCGCTCGCACTTGTTGGATGCTCTCCACGGTGGAGAGGTCAACGTCGGGGCGAGTTTCGTACTCGCAGAGGATGAAGTCCGACCAGTACTCTTTGAGGTTTGACCCTTTCGAGAGTCGGACTCGGTTGTATTTAATGTCAAGTTTGAAGCCAGCGGCTTTGAACGTGACCGTGCTTCGCGGGTGTTCGTCGCCGTGCTTGCGGTACTTCGGCGGGTTCGCTCGTGTGTCTCCGTTGCGTCGTTTTCCGTACCAGCCGCTGAACGCTTCAGCGAGTTCTTGAAGGACTCGCTGACTTGACTGAGAATGCAGGTCATCGTAGCGTTCGTGGCTCTTGAGGTACGCGGTGAGTTCGTTGTGACCGGGGATGTGGCCGATTTCGGACCACACGGTCGCAGACCCATCGTCCGACGTTCCATAGTTTCGAAGCGGCGAACCCGAGGGCGTCAAGGTCGTCGGACACCCGTGACTGATTCCGAATGGAAGCAGTATAGGTGCGAGTGACGACCTGTTTCGCCATGCGTAACCTATGTAGACAAACCAATTTGAAAGTATGGATTAGAGCGTGGAATATCCTGCTGTTCCATCGAACCGTGGATTGTGTAGGGGTTGTCGGATTCACCCCCGCCCTTTAGGACGGGGCTTTCTCCTTGATTTTCCGTAACGGCGCGAAACTCGAAAGAGACCGCTCAGTCGTCCCGCTTCACTACCGAGTTCGCACACCCACCTTTTTCCGTCGTCGAGAGCGCGGAGGGCTCTCTCCGCCGGGAAAATCTGGACCAAAAAGACCGCTCAGCCGCCCCGTTAGTCGTCTCGCTTCACCGCCGGGTTCGTGACGGCACCGTTCGCGGCCGACCCGAACGACTGGCCGTACTTCGCCAGCACGCCGGCGGTGTAGTTCGGCGGCTTCGGCTCCCAGTCGTCGCGGCGTGCGTCGAGTTCCTCGTCGCTCAGGTCGACGGCGAGCGTCCGGTTCGGGATGTCGACGGTCACCTCGTCGCCGTCTTCGAGCAGCGCAATCGCGCCGCCGGCGGCGGCCTCGGGGGCGACGTGGCCGACCATCGGGCCGCGCGTCGCGCCGGAGAACCGGCCGTCCGTCAAGAGCGCCACGTCGTCCTCGTGACCCTGCCCGACGACGGCGGCGGTGACGCCCAGCATCTCGCGCATGCCGGGGCCTCCCTGCGGTCCTTCGTTGCGGATGGCGATGACGTCGCCGGACTCGATTCCGCCCGACTGGACGTAGTGCATCGCGTCCTCCTCGTTCTCGAACACCCGGGCGGGACCGGTGTGGTGGAACGCGTCGTCGCCGGTCGCCTTGATAACCGCGCCGTCGGGCGCGAGGTTCCCCTTCAGAATCTTGATAGCGCCCTCGTCGTAGAACGGGTCGGAGACCGGGCTGAGGAAGTCGACGTCGATATCGTCGTCGTCGACGTCGAGGTGGTCGAGCTCCTCGGCCATCGTCCGACCGGTGACGGTCATGGCGTCGCCGTGCAGCAGGTCGGCGTCGAGCAGTCGGCGGAGGACGACCGGTACGCCGCCGACGTCGTGGAGGTCTTTCATCACGCGCGTGCCGCCGGGTTGGAGGTTCGCGATCTTGGGCGTGCGCCGCGAGATGTCGTCGAAGTCGTCGATGTCGAGGTCGATGCCCGCCTCGGCGGCGAGCGCGAGGAGGTGCAACACGGCGTTCGTCGAGCCGCCCATCGCCACCTGCAGCGCGATGGCGTTCTCGAACGACTCCCGCGAGAGGATATCAGAGGGGCGACGCTCGTTCTCGACCGCTTCGAGCGCGAGCTCGCCCGCACGCTCGGCGATTTCGTAGCGCTCGTCGGACTCGGCGGGCGCGCTGGCGCTGCCGAGCGGCGCGAGTCCGAGCGCCTCCGAAATAGAGGCCATCGTGTTCGCGGTGAACATCCCGCCGCACGAACCCGCGCCGGGGCAGGCGTGGCGTTCGAGATCGTCCAACTCCTCGGCGCTCATCTCGCCCTGCGCGTAGGTGCCGACGCCCTCGAAGACGTTCTGGACGGTCACGTCGCGACCGTCGTGCTCGCCCGGCAGGATGGAGCCGCCGTAGAGGAACACGGTCGGGAGGTCGGTGCGGATGGCCGCCATCATCATCCCCGGGAGGTTCTTGTCGCAGCCGGCGACGGTGACGAGCGCGTCCATTCGCTCGCCGAAGGCGACGAGTTCGACCGAGTCCGCGATGACCTCCCGAGAGATGAGCGAGGCTTTCATCCCCTCGGTCCCCATCGAGATGGCGTCGGAGATGGTGATGGTACCGAATTCGATTGGCATCCCGTCGGCGCTCTCGACACCGGCGATGGCGGCGTCGGCGACGTCATCGAGGTGGACGTTACACGGCGTGATGTCGGCGGCGGGGTTGGCGACGCCGACCATCGGCGCCGAGAGGTCGTCGTCGTCGAATCCCATCGCGCGGAACATCGCTCGGTGCGGGGCGCGCTCGGCGCCCGACGTGACGCCCGAACTCGGGAGGTCGGGGTCTTTCTCGCCCGCGAAGCGGTCGGCGTCGGCCCCTTCCTGGCCCTCGTCCGGATGCGGTTGCTGCTGGCTCATGTACCGCCCTTACCGCGGAGAGGCTTAAATCGCCGCGACGAAACAATGCTTGCTGTCGAATCCGGGCGAATGTGACCCCGGCGGCGCGTCCGACACCGAGTGCTTCGCCGACCCGGCCACGCGTTCCGAGACCAGAACCGACATGTGGTGTGGTTGAGAGGAGGGCGCATGGCAAGCCCGCTCGAATTAGACGACTTCTACGACCTCCGACGAATCCGCGACGTCGCCGTCTCGCCGACGGGCGAGCGCGTCGCGTTCGTCGTCGCCGAGAGCGACCCCGGCGCCGACGAGACGCGCAGTTCGTTGTTCGTCGCGCCGACCGACGGGAGTCGAGACCCGCACCGACTCACCCGCGCTTCGGACGCCGGGTCACCCGCGTGGGGACCGAAGGGAGAACGACTCGCCTTCCTCGCGAGTCGCGACCGAGACGTGGCGCTCACGGTCGGCCGAAGTGACGGGTCGGGCGACGAAAGCGAGGAAAGCGGGGGCGACGAAGAACGAGCCGACGGAACGGGAGAGAACGGCGACGAGGGGCCGAAATCTCAACTCTGGCTGTACGACCTCGCGCTCGGCGGCGACGCCCGGCAGGTCACCGAGTTCGACGAGGGGGTGCGCGAGTTCGACTGGTCGCCTGACGGCGACAAGGTGGTCGTCACCGCGCGCGACCCCACCGACGAACAGCGCGAGTACCTCGACAACCGCCGCGACGGCGGTCCGGTCGAAATCACTCGCCTCCAGCACAAGCGCGACGGGATGGGCTTTCTCGACGACGTGCGAAGCTACCTGTTCGTCGTCGATTTGGAGAGCAGAGAGACGGAGCGACTCGACGGCGCCTACACGCGTGGCGCGATGAGTACTGGAGGATTGCACCCCGCGTGGGGCGCGAGCGACCGAATCGCGTTCCGGTCGTACCGCGGCGAGAATCCCGACCACACGTTCGAGCAGGACCTCTACACCCTCGGGAGCGATGGCGGAGACCTACGGCAACTCACCGACGGTGATATCGGCGTCTCGAACCCGCGGTGGGGCGCGACCGGCGAGCGCCTCGCCTTCGACGGGGCGAACCCGACGAACACCTACCACCCGACGGAGGTGTACGTCGTCGCCGACGCGGAGGAATCGGAGCCGCGCTCGATCTCCGCGTCGCTGGACCGGACTCGCGCGCGGAGCGGCGCGCCCGAGTGGGTCGGCGACGCCGAACTGCTCGCACCCGTCGGCGACGAGGCGTTGACCCGACTCGTCCGACTCGACGCCGAGAAAGACGACCCCGAGCGCGTCTTCGAGAACCAGGGCACCGACCGAAGCATCACGCGGTTCTCCGTCGGCGGCGACCGCGCCGTCGTCTGCCTGAGCCATCCGAACGAGGGTGCAGACCTGTACGCGCTCGACGCGACCGAGTTGGACGGCAGCGACCCGATTCGACTGACGCGACTGAACGACGACCTGTTGACCGACGCCGCGCTGCCGACCTGCGAGCGCGTCCACTACGAGAACGGCGACGGAATCGAGGTCGAAGGCTTGGCGTACCTGCCCGACGGATTCGACCCCGAGAGCGAATCGTACCCGGTCATCGCGCACATCCACGGCGGTCCCACCGCCTACGACGCCCCCGGATTCAGTTTCGACTACAGTTACTGGACCGGCCGTGGCTACGTCGTGTTCAACGTCAACTACCGCGGGTCGACCTCCTACGGACGGGCGTTCAGCGAGTCCATCCGCGGCGAGTGGGGGCCGCGCGAGGCCGACGACATCGTCTCGGGCGTCGAGGAGTTGGTCGACCGCGGGTGGGCCGATCCCGACCGCCTGTTCGTCTCCGGGTTCTCGCAGGGCGGTATCAACACCGCCTACGTCGTCACTCGGACGGATATGTTCGCCGCCGCTGCGCCCGAACACGGCATCTACGACTTCTACTCGCTGTTCGGCACCGCCGACTTACACCAGTGGTACGTCCACGACATCGGCCTGCCGTGGGAGAGCCCCGAGGAGTATCGGGCGATTTCGAGCATCCACGACGTCGGCGAAATCGACACGCCGCTTCTCGTCACCGCCGGCGGGGAGGACTGGCGCTGTCCGCCGTCGCAGGCCGAGCAGCTGTACGTCAGCGTCCGCCGCCGCGGCGTCGACGCGAAACTCGTCGTCTACCCCGACGAGCACCACAACATCGGAAAGCCCGAGCGGGCGACCCATCGCCTGCGCGAACTCACCGACTGGTTCGAGAGCCACGACCCCGGCCGCGACGAGGCCGGAGGCGAGTAGCGAGAGTTACTCCTCGCGTTTCGCTAACCCGGCGAGGTGGCCCGCCTCGGGGACGATGATCTCCTCCGCGCCGAGTCGGGCGGCGTTCTCGCTCCCCGGGAGGCAGAACACCGGTACGCCGTCGGTGACCCCCGCGGTGGCACGGGTGCCGACGACGCGGGTTCCGATCTCGTCGTACGACAGGCTTCGAAACAGTTCGCCGAAGCCGGGCAGTTCCTTCCCCAGAATCGGTTCGACGGCCTCGACGGTCACGTCGTCGGGCGTGACGCCGGTCCCGCCGGTCGTGACGACCACGTCGGTGTCGTCGCGGCCGACGAGTCGGTTGACAGCGCCCTGGACGCCGTCGTACTCGTCTGCGACGAGTTCGCGGGTCGCGAGTTCGTGGCCCTCCGCCTCGAACGCGGCGGCGACGGCGTCGCCCGCCGGGTCGTCGTCGAGCGAGCGCGACGAGGAGACGGTGACGACGGCGAAGCCGAGCGACTCGACGTCGTGGTGGTGGTGGTCGTGCGTCCCGTCGGTGACGATTTCGCGGTCGTGGCTGTGTCGAAGGTCGTCGGCCCCGCTCTCGGGACGATGGCTATCGGTTCCGGTCTCGTGTCGGTGATCGTCGTGACTTCCGTCGTCGTCCATACCGACGATTCGCACGGCGACACCAAAAATTCGGGCGACAAGTCGGCGAACGGGGAGACGACGCGGCGTTCGACGGCGGGTATGTTTGATAAACGATGAACAAGCGGCAAATCCCCCGACGAAGACACACAGTTTTGACGCGCCGGATGCTGAATCCCAGCATGAAGGCCGTCCAGTTCTCGGCGCACGGCGACCGCGACGTCATCGAGTACGGCGACTTCTCCGACCCCGAACCAGACGCTGACGAGGTGCTCGTCGACATCAAGGCGGGCGCGTTGAACCACCTCGATATCTGGACGCGCAAGGGGATGCCCGGCATCGACCTGGAGATGCCGCACATCCCCGGGAGCGACGCGGCGGGCGTCGTCGAGGCCGTCGGCGAGGACGTCACTCGGTTCGAGGAGGGCGACCACGTCGCCGTCAGCGCGGGCGTCTGGTGCGGCCAATGCGAGTTCTGCCGCGACGGCGACGTCGCGCGCTGCGTCCGCTTCCACATCATCGGCGAACACGTCCGCGGCGTCCACGCCGAGAAGGCCGCCGTCCCCGAGCAGAACCTCGTTCCCGTCCCCGACCACGTCGACTGGGAGGTCGCTGGGTCGGCGTCGCTCGTCTTCCAGACGGCGTGGCGGATGCTCATCGACCGCGGAGAGTTGCAGGCGGGTGAGAAGGTGCTCGTCCTCGGCGCGTCCGGCGGGGTCGGCCACGCCGCCGTCCAAATCGCCGACTACGCGGGCGCGGAGGTGTACGCCACCGCCTCGAGCGAGGAGAAGTTGGAGTACGCGAAAGACTGCGGCGCCGACCACGTCATCAACTACGAGGAGGACGATTTCGCCGCCGAGATTCGGGAACTCACCGGAAAACGCGGCGTCGACATGGTCGTCGACCACGTCGGCGAGGCGACGTACGACGACTCGCTGAAGAGCCTCGCGAAGGGCGGTCGAATCGTCACCTGCGGGGCGACCACCGGCGGGAACCCCGATGCGGGGCTGAACCGCATCTTCTGGAACCAACTGTCGGTCATCGGGTCGACGATGGCGACGCCCGGACAGGTCGACGACGTGCTCGAACTCGTCTGGGACGGCACCTTCGAACCGCGCATCCGCGAGACGCTGCCGATGAGTGAAGCCGAGCGCGCCCACGAGATTATAGAGAACCGTGAGGGCTTTGGCAAGGTGGTCGTAATACCCGATAGTGAGTACGAGTAGCGACGAGGAGACGGCCGGCAGTCGCGACGCCGACGAGTCGCGAGTTCATCAGACGAAGTCTGATGGTGGATACGTCCACCGCCCGGACGGAGAGTCGAACCCGAACCCGGAGCCAGAGCCGACGGGCTTCGGCGACCGTGGGTGGACGCTCGTCGCCGCCGTCGTCCTCTCGTTTCTCGTCGTCCCCGGTTTCATCTACCTCGTCCCAAGCGCACCGGGCGAACTCGGTCTCTCGTTTTTCGCCACGATGCTCGCACTCCCGCTGGTTCCGGCGGTCATCTTGGGGCTGACGGCGGTGTGGTCGATGACTGCAGCCACGCGCGGCGAGTAACCCGAGTTCACGCGGCAAGCAGCTATTTGGAGACGTACAGCGTACGTGGTCCATGAACGAGCAGTATCGACGCCACGGACTGCCACAACCGACACCGAGATTATCCCCCGAAGAGGTCGTCGAACTCCAGTTAGAGAGCCTCCGACGCAACGACGAACCGTATCTCGACAGCGGCATCGAGACGACGTACGCGTTCGCCTCCGCGAAGCGGCGGCAGACCGCCGGGTCGCTCGACCGGTTCACTCGAGCGGCGCGAAGCGACATCTACCGACCGCTTCTCGACCACGACCGGGCGGCGACGACGCCCGTCGAGGTCAGCGGCGACACGGCCAGACAGGAAGTCGTCGTCGTCGCCCCCGACGGCGAGGAGGTTCGGTACGAGTTCCGACTCTCGCGACAGCGCGGCGGTGAACACGACGGCTGCTGGTTGACCGACGACATCGCCCCGATGGAGTAAGGATGGCGAGCGACACAGACACGGACACGGAGACCGCACCCGTGACCGACGTTCCCGGCGACTCCGTCTACGTCGAGACCAACGGCGTTCGGCTACACACGATTCAGGCCGGCCCGGAGGACGGCCCGCTCGTCGTCTTGCTCCACGGCTTCCCCGAGTTCTGGTACGGCTGGTGCGACCAGATTCGACCGCTCGCGAACGCCGGCTACCGCGTCGTCGTCCCGGACCAGCGCGGTTACAACCTCAGCGACAAACCCGACGACCTCTCGGCGTACCACATCGACGAACTTGCCGCAGACGTCGTCGGCATCCTCGACGAACTCGGCCGCGACACCGCCGCCATCGTCGGCCACGACTGGGGAGCAGGCGTCGCGTGGTGGGTGGCGCTTCACCACCCCGAGCGAGTCGACCACCTCGGCATCCTCAACGTCCCGCACCCGACGGTGTTCCGCCGGACGCTCAAACGGAGCGTCGGACAGAAGCTCCGGAGTTGGTACATGGGCATCTTCCAGCTGCCGCTGGTGCCAGAACGGCTGTCGAAGGCCGGTGATTTCCGACTGCTCGTCCGGACGATGCGGCGGACGAGCGAACCCGGGACGTTCTCGCCGTCGGACTTCGAGCGCTACCGACAGGCGTGGTCACAGCCCGGTGCGTTCACCGGCATGGTAAACTGGTACCGCGCCGTCGCGCGCTCGCAACCCAGACCCGAAAACGGCCACGTCAAATCCCCGACACTCGTCATCTGGGGCGCGAAGGACCAGTTCCTCAAGAAGTCGATGGCGCGCGAGAGCGTCGACATGTGCGAGAACGGCCGGTTGGTGATGTGCGACGACGCGACTCACTGGGTCCAGCACGAGGAGCCAGTACGGGTCAGCGAGTTGTTGAAGGAGTTTCTGTCGGAGTAGGTTTCACTCGCTGATTTCACGGTGTTCTCTACCAGTCGATGACTTCCTTGTCGCGCCAGAACCTCCCGGCGGGGCTCTCGGGCCGGAACCGGCAGAGCCACGCCGGCGTCTCCGCGCCTTTCTCGACCGGTCGACTCGCGTTCTCGCCGCCCATGTCGGTCCGGACCCAGCCGGGACAGACCGAGTTCGCGAGGAGTCCGTCGTCCCCGTACTCACCGTGTAGATAGGCCGTCAGGCCGTTCAGTCCCGTCTTCGAGATTCGGTACGCCGCCGACCCGCCGGACTGCGGTTCGCCGATTGCACCCATCCCCGAGGAGAGGTTGACGACGCGGCCGCCGGGGTCGGCGGTGAGCGCAGGCAGCGCGTACTTCGTGACGAGCATCGGTCCGCGGAGGTTCGTCGCGAGCGTCCGGTCGAGTTCGGGCGTCCGCGACGCCGAGAGCGACTCGCTCGAACCGATGATTCCGGCGTTGTTCACGAGGATATCGAGTCGTCCCTCGTCGTCGTCGATGGTCGCCATCGCCTCGTGGACGTCGCCCTCCTGCGTCACGTCCAACAGGACGCGGCGCTGGTCGTCGGGGATATCGTGGCTGACGCTTCGGACACCGGCGTACACCGTCGCGCCGAGGTCGGTCAGACGGGCGGCGATCTCCCGGCCGATACCGCGGTTCGCGCCCGTGACGAGCGCCACCTGTCCGTCCAGCGAGTCGTACAACTCGGGGTCGAGGGTCATTTGGCGGTGCTTAGTCGCACGCGTGGATAGGTATTGTCGAATCGTCGCGGTCGAGTCGACCGAATCGGATCGGCCATCACGGCTGTGCGCTCTCGACGTCGAGCGCTTCGAACCGCTCGCCGGTCCAGCGCCACGCGCCGAGCTCGTCGCGCGCAGGCGAGACGACAAGGTAGACGTACCCCTCCCACGTCGCCTCGCGGCGGTCGGTCGCGCTGGGTCGCGCCCGGCTCTCGGGGTGAGAGTGGTAGAAGCCGACCACGTCGTCGCCCGCGGCTTCGACTGATTCGATAGCCGAGAGCGTTACCTCCGGGTCGAGTTCGTACCTCGTCCGCGGGTCGGCGGCGACGTTCGGCACCCGGCGGACGTCGGTCACGCGGTCCGGAGCGCCGTCGGCGTTGCCGTCACCCTCGTCGCTTCCGCCGTCGGCGCGGCCGCCGGTTCGCTCGCCGACCAGTACGCCGCACACCTCACGGGGACCGTCGTCTGCGCGGAGGCCCTCGCGGGCGTGTGAGAAGATGGCCTTCCGGGCCGTCGCCGCCAGAAGCAGTCGCGGTGGGGGCCTCGAAGGCGGAGTCGGCGGCGTCGACGCCATCGCCCGCTCAGTCGAGGTCGCGGCGCATCGCGATTTCGAACCACGGGCAGAGCCGCAGTTGGCGGTACCAGTCGGGGTGGTCGTGGAGGTGCTCGTAATCGACCCAGAGCAGGCCGGCGATCTCGTCCTCGTCGGGGTCGAGCGAGACGTCGTCGAGCGTCACCTTCAGCACCGAACAGACCTCCCACTCGACGCCATCCGCGCCGGAGACAGATGGGTAGTATCGCTTGTACTCGAACTTGTCCGTCACGCGGAGATCAGAGTACTGGTCGGGCGTGATGCCGAGTTCCTCTTCGAGACGCTGGCGAGTGGCGTCCTCTTGGCTCTGGCCGTCCTCGGGGTGAGAGGCGACGGTGCCGTCCCAGTGAGTGTCCCAGAGACGCTTCGTGGGGGCGCGCTGGCCGAGGAGGATGCGGCCCTGGTGGTCGAAGACGAGCGCGGTGAACGCCCGGTGGCGGATACCGTCGCCGGTGTGGGCGGTGAGTCGGTTGACGACCTCCCGTTTCTCGTCGTTCTCGTCGACGGCGACGACGTTCTGGCGGGCGTTCTTGTGGACCTCGGCACCGTCGGCCGTGGTCTCTGCGGACCCCGTGCCGCTCGAATTCGTGCTCATATCTGATTCATCTGCGACGGGGGTCAAGGACTCTTCGATGCGACGGCCGAGGTGAGCGACACGTCTCGGGCGTCGTCGAAGGCGGGGCACACCCCAGACGAGACACCAAACGACGACGAGCGGTCGAGTTCGGGGGAAGAACAAAGAGTTTGTAGCGACGTTATACAGTGTGTTCTCCGTCGACTTGCACTCACACAGTCGGTTTTTCCACGGGTGGCGCGGACGCGCGACCAGATACGACCCGCTCGGGTTGAAGCTCCACGCACTATTCGCCCGACTCCGAGGGCTCGACGGCTTCGCCGTGACGAACCACGACTACGCGTACTCCGCGGAGGGCGATTTTCCGACGATACCCGGCAACGAGGTGACGACGACAGAGGGACACGTCCTCGTCGTCGGACCGAACCCGCCGAGTCGGACCGAGTCGAACGCGCTCACGCCGGGCGAACTGGTCGACCTCGCGCACGACCGCGGCTGTGCGACGATTCTGGCGCATCCGTTCCGGAACAGCTCCGCGCGCGACTCCGGTGCCGAGTTCGACGCGGTCGAACTCAACGGGAAGAACCCCGAACACATCGCGCGGACGCGACGGCTCGCCGAGGAACTCGACCTCCCACTCGTCGGCGGCAGCGACGCGCACTACCCCATCGAAATCGGCCGGGCGTACACCGAGATCGACGCGTCCGACCTCTCGCCAGAGTCGGTCGCCGACGCCATCCGCGACGGGCGCGTGAACCCGGTGGTGAAACTGAGTCCGATCGACAAACTGCTCGACGAGGCGTACACTCGAATCCACACCCGAAAGAAGTGGCTCGACCCCGCACCGACCGTGAGCGGCGGACAAAGCGACGACTGAGCGCCGACGAGCAGTACCGCCCTCGACGCCGCGCCGACGCTCAGTCGTCGGGGTCCGGTTCGTAGGCGTCGCCGACCGGCAGCTCAACGACGTCTTCGAGCGTCTCTATCGTCAGCGCCGCCGTCTCAATCATCTCGCCGTCCAGACTGAACCGCAGCGCCTCCCCCGAGAGCACGTCGAGGTGCATCGCGGGCGTCTTGAACCGGTCGATGTGTTCGGTGTCGCGGCCGAACAGCCGGGATGCGGCGGCCTGTCCCACCAGGTCGACCGTCGGACGCTCCTCGACGACGGTGACGTCCAACTGTCCGTCTTCCATGTCCGCCTGCGTCCGGCCCTCGACGGGGAACCGTCGACCGTTGCCGACGAGCACCGAGACGGCGTCGCCCGACCACGGCTCCGTCCGGCCGTGGGTGTCGATGTGCATCCGTATCCCGTCGAACTCGGTCATCACGTGAAGCGTGTTGACGACGTAGGCGACGACGCCGAGTCGCTCTTTCAGATCCGAGGAGGTTTTGTCGCTCGCCTCGGCGGTGAAGCCGCCGACGCAGGAGTTGAGGAACGCCCGAGTGCCGCTGTCTTTGCCGGTCTCGCCGCTCTCGACCACCTCTCCGCGGGCTTCGGAGGGTTCTTTCGACTCCGTCGCCCACGGCGGTTCGTCGCCGCCCCACTCGACGATACCGAGGTCGATTCGCCGGCGTTCGCCCGACTCGAACAGCTCGAAGGCGTGTTCGATTCCCTCGATGCCGACGTTCGTCGCGAAGTTGTTGCCCGTCCCGCACGGGACGACGCCGAAGGTGACCCGCTCGAAGCCGTCGGCGCGTCGGATACCCTCGATGACCTCGTTGAGCGTGCCGTCCCCTCCGGCGGCGGCGACGAACTCCGCGCCGCTCTCGACGGCGTCTCTGGCGAAGCGAATCGCGTCGCCCGCGGCCTCCGTTTCGCGAATCGAAAACCCGTGTTCGGTCGCCAAGCGACGGACATCGTGGGCGTGGTTGCCGTTGCCGCTGTCCGGATGGAGGACGAGCGTCCGGTCGCTGTGAGTGGGGTGGCCACCATCACTTCGCTTCGCTCGTGATGAGATTCGCCTCACTCCGTTCGGCTCCCCACCGTCGCTACGCGTCCCTCCGTCCGCGCGGTCGCGTCGGTCGCCGGGTCGGGTCGCGGTCGTCGACGTATCCGGGGAAGGGTCCTGTGAGGACGGCATGCAGTTCGCTCGGGGATACGTCAGCGACCGCGAAAACGTTAGGGGCCGTTACGCTTGGCCGAGGCGCTCGTCGAGGATGAGTCGCGTCTTCGTGCTCTTTATCTGCTCCATCTCGCGCGCTCGCGTGATGAGGTCGTTAACCGCGCGCGTGTCCGCGGCGTCGACGATGAGGACGATGTCCTCCTCGCCGGAGACCTGCCAGACGAAGTCGACGGTCTCCCAGTCGGCGAGCCGTTCCGAAACTTCGCTCGTGTTGACGTTCATCTCGACCGAAATCTCGACCATCGCCTTGATGTTGCCCGTTCGGGTCGAGACGGTGAAGCGTTCGATGACGCCCTCGGTGGTCATCCGCTCGACGCGGTTTCGAATCGTCCCCTCGGACGTTCCGACTCGCTCGGCGATCTCCGTGTAGGGCGTCCGTGCGTCCCGTCGGAGGACGTTCAGGATGCGGCGGTCCAGGTCGTCCATACACCGACGTGTACCGCGGGGGTTATACCGATTACGAAATTCGTAACTTCGCTACGAAAGAAGCACTTATTACCCCGGGTCTCATGTGTTTCTCGTAATGTCGGACGCCTACATCGCGCTGGCTGACGGACGCGTCGTCGAAGGACGTGGACGTGCACCAGGACGCGCCCGCGGAGAACTGGTGTTCACGACCGCCTACACAGGATACGAAGAGAGCCTCACCGACCCCTCGTACGAGGAACAGGTGCTCACCTTTTCGTACCCCCTCATCGGAAACTACGGCGTCCGGCGGGAGCGATTCGAGTCCTCTCGCGTTCACCCGCGCGCGGCGCTCGCTCGGGAGTTCACCGACGACGTAGCGACGTGGCTCACCGCCGAGGGCGTCCCCGCCATCGACCACCTCGACACGCGCGAACTCGTCACCACGGTTCGCGAGGAGGGAGCGATGAAGTGCGGCATCGCCGTCGGCGACGACGTAACGCCCGAAGACGCCCGCGAGGAACTGGCGAAGTGCAACGGGATGAGCGAGCACACCGACATCGGCTCGCAGGTGACGGTCCCCGAAGCGCGCCACTACGAGGGTGACGGCCCGACCGTCGCGCTCGTCGACTGCGGGGCGAAGGGCTCCATCGTCTCCTCGCTGCGCGAACGCGGCGCGGACGTCCACGTCCTCCCGTACGACGTCTCCGAGAGCACCGTCGCGGACATCGACCCGGACGTGCTGTTCGTCTCGAACGGTCCGGGCGACCCGGCGAACTTCTCGAACGCCCAGTCGCTCGTCGAGGCGTTCGTCGAGGACGACGACGTCGCCGTCGCCGGTATCTGCCTCGGCCAGCAGATCGTCGCCCGTGCGCTCGGCGGCGACACCGAGAAGATGGCGTTCGGCCACCGCGGTGTCAACCAACCGGTCCGCGACCTCGACAGCGGAAAGGTCGTGATGACGACGCAGAACCACGGCTACACCGTCGCCGACCCCGGCAACCTCGACGTGACGCAGGTCAACGTCAACGACGACACCGCAGAGGGGTTGGCGAGCGAGGAACTGAACGTCATCACGCGTCAGTACCACCCCGAGGCGAACCCCGGCCCGAACGACTCGCTCGGCTTCTTCGACGACGTGCTCGAACTCGGTGAGACGGTCGGCAAGCGCCGCCTCGTCGCCTCCGACTGAGAGCCCGCATCACGGACGTTTTTTCGCACTCACACCGGAACGGCGAGCGGCGGGTCCGTCACACGTAGATTCAGGCCTCCCTTTTACCCCGCTGGTCGTAGTACCCACTCCGATGGCCGACGCACCCGACGTTCAGACCGTCGAAGCGGGCGACGACTACTACCACGTTCGCTTTCGCGACCCCGACGAGTTCGAGACGATTCGGACGCCCGACTGGGCCGCCGACGCCGCACAGTCGGTCTCGGAGGGCAGCGAGGTCCGGACCGGCAAACGCGAGAACAGCGACGACTGGGAAGTCGAGAGCGTGCTCATCAAGAAACAGGCGGGCGAAGAGACGGCGCGCGACGAGGCGAAGAAGATCGTCGAGAAGATAGAGTCGTGAGTCCGCCGTTCGTGCTCACCGGATGACCGCGAGCCCGTCGGTGCCGACTGTCACCTCGTACCCGAGGTACTCGGAGGTGAGAGACGCCGACCGCGGTCGGCGACGAGCGCGTCCAGCACTTCGGGGCCGAGTGTGTCCGGCGCGGCGACGAGTGCCTCGGTTCGCTCGTCCAGCGGCGGCGTCGATGAGCGCTCGGTGCGCGACGAACGCCCCCTACAACGAGCGCGACAGCGGCGAGAGATTCGAGAGGAGGCGCGCGCCGCGCATCGCGCCGAGAACGGCGTACCGCCGTCCGAGCGCGGCGCTCGTCTTCGCCGCCCGTCCGCCGAGCACCGCGCTGGTCACGGCGGCCTTGCCGCTCAGCAACGCGCCGGCTTTCGCCGCCTTTCCGCTCCGGAGCGCGCCGAGTTTCGCGTAGTAGCCGCTCTGTCTGGCCGCGCCGATGGCGTAGTGACGCGCAGAAATGGGAATCGGCGTCCGCCGACCCTGTACCTCCGTCGCGCCGCCGCGAACGGCGTCGAGAATCAGCGACGCGTCGAGGTCTGCGCGCGTCGCGTCCGGAATCGTGAGTTCGGTGTACGCTCGCCCGACGAGCGACAGCGAGTGCGCGTCGCTGGCGGCGACACCGGGGTAGCCGTGTGCGTCCGCGAACCGCCGCGCGCGGCGGTTCTTGTAGCCGGTGAACAGCCACGAGTTGTACACCTCGACCGCGTCCGGCGCGCGGGAGGCGGCCACGTCGGCGGCCTCGGAGTTCTCGTCGCCGCCGTCGGGCCCGCCCGCATCCGACGAGGATTCGTTCGCGCCATTCGCGGACCCGCCGTCGGTATCGGTGGCGAGTACGTCCGAATCGGCGGGTTCACCCGCATCGGCGGCGTTCGCGTCGTCGGAGACGAGCGCGTCGAGCACCCGTCGTTTGACGCCGTGGCGACTCCGCTGGAACGGGTGCGGGACGATGGCGACGCCGCCGTGGTCGTGGACCCACTCGACGGTCTCGCCGTAGGGCCGTCGCTTCGGCGGCATCTCCTCGACGCCGATGGCCAGCAGGTGACCTTCGGCGGTGGAGACTTCGACGCCGGGGATACCGACGAGGCCGTACAGCGGCGCGAGTTCGGCCGCGCGAAGCGACTCCTCGATGGCGTCGTGGTCGGTGACGACCACCGCGTCGAGACCGATTTCGGCCGCCTGCTCCAGGATGAGGTCGACCGGGTCGGTCCCGTCGTACGACGCCTCGGAGTGGACGTGGGGATCGATGCGGAGGGTGAGCGACACGGTTATAGGAACTACGCGTGCTGCCATATAAATCATCGCGTCGCCGAACTGTCTCGGGTACCGAACCAGTCTGCGGCACGCTATCGCACGTCTCGGTACGTCTCGCGTCGTTCGGGTCGTGACAGAACGATTGCAAAAATCCGCTCCAGCGAACGGTTTTGTGTCTGGTACACGTCACCGTCTCTCATGAGTACCGACACGCCGGACGCCGGGTCCGAACTCGTCGAAGTCGGAAGCGAAGGTGAACTGGCCGATGCGGGCCGAAAACTCGTGAACGTGCAGGGGCGGGCAATCGCGTTGTTCCACCACGAGGGCGAAGTCCGCGCCGTCGACAACCGATGCCCGCACATGGGCTTTCCTTTGACCGAGGGCAGCGTCGAGGACGGTATCCTCACCTGCCACTGGCACCACGCCCGGTTCGAACTCTCCTGCGGCGACACGTTCGACCCGTGGGCCGACGACGTCGAGAGCTACCCCGTCGAACTGCGCGACGGAACAGTGTACGTCGACCCGCGGCCGACGCGCGACGACCCGCCCGCCGACCACTGGGCGAACCGTCTCGAGGACGGTCTCGAACAGAATCTCCGACTCGTCCTCGCGAAATCCGCAATCAGCCTCGTCGACGCGGGCGTCGACCCGAGCGAACAGGTAGAGACGGGCGTCCTGTTCGGCACGCGCTACCGTGAGGGCGGGTGGAGTTCCGGACTGACCATTCTCGCGGCGATGGCGAACGTGCTTCCGGCGCTTCGTGACGAGGACGAGAAGCGCGCGCTGTATCAGGGACTCGTCCACGTCGCCGCCGACTGCGCGAACCAACCGCCGAAGTTCGACCAGGAGTCGTTCGAGGCGCGCGACCTGCCGCATTCGCGGCTGAAGTCGTGGTTCCGCGACTGCATCGAGGTTCGCGACGCCGACGGCGCGGAGCGCTGTCTCCGGACGGCTATCGCCGCCGGCGCGACGCAGGCGGAGCTGACCGATATCCTCGTCTCGGCGGCGACCGACCACCGCTATCTCGACACGGGGCACACGATGGACTTCGTCAACAAAGCGTGCGAGTCGCTCGACCACATCGGGTGGGACCACGCCGAGCACCTCCTCCCGAGTCTGGTCGACGGCCTCGCCACCGCCGCGCGCAGCGAGGAGCGTTCCTCGTGGCGCCAGCCCGTCGATCTCGCGGGGATGCTCGACGATTCGTTTGCCCGATTGGACGACCTACGCGCC
The DNA here is from genome assembly GCF_020097835.1 of Haloprofundus halobius. Taxonomy (GTDB): domain Archaea; phylum Halobacteriota; class Halobacteria; order Halobacteriales; family Haloferacaceae; genus Haloprofundus; species Haloprofundus halobius. Next base: position 499,098 of record NZ_CP083666.1, on the reverse strand, counting down.
GAAGGCGACGGGAAGGAGTGGACCGAACCCGACGGGTTCACCGAGACGCTCCGCGACGACGACCCCGAACGCGTCGTCTCATCGCTCGAAGACGCGATTCGAGCGGGCGCGACCGTCGAGCAACTCGCCCGGGCGGTCGCCTACGCCGCCGCGACGCGCGTCGCGCAGTTCTCGACGGCCAACGAGTTCTCCGACTGGAACACCGTCCACCACACGTTCACGTACGCGAACGCGGTCCATCAGGCGAGCCAGCGCACCGACGCGCCGGAACTGTACAGAGGCGTGTTCGACGCGGCGGTCAACGTCTACCTCGACCGATTCCTCAACACGCCCGCCGCGCCGATTCCCGAGCGCGGGGCCGAGAGCGCCGACCCCGACGAACTGCTGGGCGACCTCCGGATGACGTTCGAGATGGAGGGCGAGGTGAACGACGCCGGTCGCGCCGCGGCGCACTACCTCGACGCCGGCGGCGAGTTGTCGACGCTCCGAGAGCGACTCGGCGAGGCACTACTCCGCGAGGACGCCGGGTTCCACACGTACCAGGCGCTCGAAGCCGGATTCGCACAGATTGACGAGCGGGAGGGCTCACCCGAGGAGGTCCGGACGCTCGTCGTCGCCGTCGCGCGCTACCTGGCGGCGCACTTCCCGACGCGCCGCGAGCGCGAGCAGACGTTCACCATCGCCTCGCGGTTACAGCGCGGCGAGAAGATACACGAAGGGGTCGGAAGCGAGTAGTCGGCGGAGCGCTCAGAGCGACTCCCCGATCCGCTCACCCACCCCGACGCCGTTCCACAGCGCCAGATGGACGCGGCCCTCGCCGGCGACCCAGTCGCCCGCGAAGAACAGCCCATCCGACTCGCCGCGGCGGAGAATCTCCTCGTTCGCGCCCGAGTTCGGTTGCGCGTAGCGCCAGCCCTGGTCGTCGGTCCAGTCGAACTCGGTGAGTCGGTCGTCGTCCATCAACTCCGCCACCTTCGCGGCGACGGCGTCGGCCGTCTCCGAAAGCGGGTCGTCGTAGTGCTGCTCGGACCAGTGCGGGGCCATCTGTACCACGAGGAGACTCTCGCCGTCGGGGACGTGCCCGCGTTTGCACTCCTCGCGCGAGAGCCACCCGATATCGTGCTCGCTGTCCGTGTTGACGAGCGCGTAGTAGGGGACGTCCACCTCGAATGGATAATGGAGCATCACCGAGTGAATCGTCCGGTAGCGCACCGCCCCGACGGCTTCGCGCAGCGCCGGGAGATGTTCGCTGTGCCACTTCGTCTCCGCGAGGAGTCCAGCGGTCTGCGGGGCGGGCGGTGTCAGTACGACCGCGTCGAAGGGACCGTGCGACCCGCCGTCGGTGTCGACCAGGTACCATCGGTCGCCGTTGGCGTCCTCGTCGACGTGTTCGCGGCCGCTGCCGCGCTGGATGCGCTCGACGCGCGTCTCCCGGCGCACTTCCGTCTCGGCCCGCGCGAGCAGACGCTTGGCGAGTTGCGTGACGCCGTCTTCCCACGTGTACTTCGTCTCCGGGTCGCGGTCGGATTCCGACACCCGTCCGTCAGCGTCGAACGTCCACACCGGGTCGTCGAAGGCGACGAGTCCGTCGCCACCGAGGTCTTCGACGAGCTCGACGGTGCGCTCGTCGGCGTCTTTCAGGTAGTTCGCGCCGTGGTCGTACCGACAGCCGTTCCGGCGGCGCGTCGCCGCCCGTCCGCAGACCCCGCGGCTCTTCTCCAGAATCGTCACGTCTACATCGGCGTCTCCGAGCGCGTACGCCGCGCCGACGCCCGCGGCACCCGCACCGACGATACAGACGGTGCGGGTCATCGTCCCTCCCAGTCGATACCGACCGTTGTGGACTTCGCCATCGCGAAAACGGTTGGCCGCGAGGCGCTAAAAGATTCGTTTGTCGGTGAGTTCGGGGGCGGTACGTCGACACCGCTCGAACGGCGGATGATTTTTGACATCTCGGTCGTCAGTTCACGATAGTGTACGACGCAATCATCTTCGACAACGACGGGGTGTTAGTGAGTCTCGTCGAGTTCACCGTGCTCGAACGCGCGGCGCGCGAGGCATTCGCCGACTGCGGCGTCGACGACCCCCGCGAAGACCACGTAGACGCGATGACGTTCGGCGTGACGCCCGAGAGCCTGACCACCGTCGCCGACACGTACGGTTTCGACCCCGAGACGTTCTTCGCCGCCCGCGACCGCATCGCCTCCCGCGCACAGCAGGACGAAATCCGCGCCGGTCGGAAGGCGCTGTACGACGATTTCGACACCGTGCGCTCGCTCGACCACCCGCTCGGCATCGTCTCTTCGAACCAGCAGGCGACGGTCGATTTCGTGCTCTCGCACTTCGGGGTGACGGACCTGTTCGAGACGGCGTACGGCCGCGAACCCATCCCCGAGAGCGTGACGCGAAAGAAACCGAGCACCCACTACGTCGACAAGGCCCTCGCGGATCTCGATGCCGAGAACGCGCTGTTCGTCGGCGACAGCGCCACCGACGTGCTCGCCGCGCACAACGCCGGACTCGACTCGGTGTTCATCCGTCGCGAACACCGCGCGGACTATCTCCTCGACGTCGAACCGACGTACGAGATCGAGACGCTCACCGGACTGCTCGATATCGACGGCGTGGCGGTCACCGACCCGGCACCGCAGTCCTCCGCGTTCGATGGGGGTACGGGCGCGTGAGCGACCGCGAGACGACGCTTCCACCGGTTGGCCTCGGAACGATGGGGCTCGACGGCGAGTCGGGCGTCGAGAGCGTCCAGACGGCGCTCGACGGGGGGTATCGACACCTCGATACGGCCCAGATTTACGACAACGAGGACGCGGTCGGCCGAGGGCTCGCCGGGAGTTCCGTACCGCGCGAGGACGTCGTCGTCGCGACGAAAGTGTGGGCCGACAAACTCGGCTACGACGACGTGCTGTCGAGCGCGACTGAGAGTCTCCGGCGACTGAACGTCGAGTATGCGGACCTGCTGTACGTCCACCGACCCATCGACGCCTACGACCCCGAGCGGACGCTCGGCGCGTTCGACGAACTCGCCGACGCGGGCCGGATTCGAAACGTCGGCGTGAGCAACTTTTCCATCGAGGAACTCGACGAGGCGCGCGACCTGCTGGACGCGCCGCTGTTCGCCCACCAGACCGAGCTGCATCCGCTGTTTCTCTCGTCTGAACTCGTCGACCACGCGCAGGCGCACGATTACTATCTCGTCGCGTACTCGCCGCTGGCGGCCGGGAAGGTGTTCGAGATTCCCGAACTCACGGCGATCGCCGAGAAGCACGACACCGACGAGGCGGCAGTGAGCATCGCGTGGCTGGCGGGCACGGAGAACGTCGTCACGATTCCGAAAGCCAGCGGGGAGGAACACATGCGGGCGAATCTCGCGGCCGCCGACCTCGAACTGGACGACGCGGACGTACGGAAGATAGAGTCCATCGAACGCGAGGAGGAACTGTTCCCGGAGTGAGTCGATGAGTGGCGACCGGGCGGACGACGACGGAAACGAGTCCGTGAGCCGCGAGTACGACAAACTCGTCCGCGACGACATCCCCGGGATAATCCGCGACAGCGGCAAGCGACCGGTGACACACGTCGCCGACGACGAGGAGTACCGGAAACGACTCGCCGAGAAGTTGGTCGAAGAAGCCGAGGAGTTCCGCGAGAGCGAGGCGCGGAGCGTCTCGGAGGAGTCGAGCGGTGAGCGGAGCGACCCGCGGGACAGCGGTGGCCCCGAAGAGTTGGCCGACGTACTCGAAGTCGTCGACGCGATACGGGAGGAACTGGACGTCGCCGCCGACGAACTGGAACGCATGCGGCGCGAGAAACGCGAGGCGCGCGGTGGGTTCGCAAAGGGTGTCGTGCTGGAGCGGGTCGAAGCCTGCGGCACCTCCGAGACCCGCGAACAGAACCCCTAACCGGCGTCGTCCCCTACTCGGAGCCATGAGCGAACACCAGTCCGACCTCCCGAAATCGGACGCCGAGTGGCGCGAGCGACTCACAGACGAGGAGTACCACATCCTCCGAGAGAGCGGAACTGAGCCGAGGTTCAGCGGCGAACACGTCGATCGCGACGACGACGGCGTCTACCGGTGCGCTGGTTGTGGCGAGGTGATGTTCGACTCGGAGACCAAGTACGACTCCGCCTGCGGGTGGCCGAATTTCTACGCCGCCGACGAGGAGAAGATAACGACGTTGGAGGACAACAGCCACGGGATGCGCCGCATCGAGGTTCGCTGTGCGAACTGCGACGGTCACCTCGGCCACGTGTTCTCCGACGGGCCCCAGCCAACTGGAAAGCGCTTCTGCATCAACTCGGTCGCGCTCGACTTCGAGGAGCGCGACTGAAGGGGCCGAGGCGTCGCGCGTCGGTGGCGCGGTAGTGGCGCGGCAGTAGCGCGGCGGCACCGCTTCACCCCCACGGGTTTCACGTTCGACACCGTAGCCTACGGTATGTTCACCGATAAGGACACGTCTCTCTCGCGGAACACCCTCGGGTGGTGGGCGATCACGCTCGCACTCGCGGCGACGCTGGCGTTCGTCGCCTACTCGTTCGTCGGGACGCTCGTCCTCGGCCTGTTCGCGTACTACGGCACGCGCCCGATATACCGGCGCGTTCGGACGCTGACGCCGTCGGACGGCGTCGCGGCCATCTCGACGCTGCTGTTGACGATACTGCCGCTGTTTCTCGTCGTCGGAGCCGTCACCGTCGTCGGACTCAACGAACTCAGTTCGGTCACCGGCGGGCAGATAGAGACACTGTTGCGGTATCTGCCGGGAAGTCGGAACCCCTCGCAGTTACAGTCGCTTCTCGACCAACCGGGTCGCGTCGTCGACGCGGTCCGCGGCGGACAGATACAGGGGATGCTCACCACCGGTGTCGGCGTGCTTGGAGCCGTGGCCAACGGGCTTCTCCACCTCTCGCTCTCCTTCGCCATTGGGTATTTCCTGCTCCGCGACGGTGACCAGGTCGCCGACTGGTTCCGCTCGGACGTGGCCGAACCCGGAAGCGCGGCGTACGGATACGCGACGGCTGTCGACAGGGACCTGGAGACGCTGTACTTCGGCAACATCCTGCTCATCTTCGTCGTCGCAGTGCTGGCGACGGCCGTCTACTACGCGTACAACCTCGTCGCGCCGGACCCGGTGACGATCCCGGTGGCGGCGCTGCTCGCGCTGCTCACCGGACTGGCGACGCTCGTCCCCATCGTCGTCGGAAAGTTAGTGTACGTACCGCTCGTGCTCGCGCTTCTCGTCCGGGCGTTTCAGGCCCCCGGAAGCCTCGTCATCTACCCGCTCGGCCTCCTCGTCGTCTCGTTTCTCCTCCTCGACATCCTCCCGCAGACCGTCCTCCGGCCGTACATCTCCGGACGGAAGATCCACACCGGGCTCGTGATGTTCTCGTACATCATGGGGACGATGCTGTTCGGCTGGTACGGGCTGTTTCTCGGCCCCCTCGTGTTGGTGCTGTCGCTACAACTGCTTCGTATCGCCTTCACCGAACTCCTCCACGGCGAGTCGGTGACGCCGGAGCCGACGATAGACGCGCTCGGGTCGACGCCGGAGACGGAGGCGAAGACGGACACGGACACGGACGCGAGTGGAGAGTAGTCCTGACACAGAACGTCAGGATATCGGGCGTGTACAGAGACTCAAGCCGGATTGCGACGTATGGTACCATATGACGCCAGGTCAGCGGTCGCCACGAGAGCGGGCGGGGCAGCGACGTACGCTCACCGTTCGTCGATCCGAACACCGCCAGCAGGCGGAACTCGACCGACTCCGCGAGGAGGTCAGTTGGTTACGACGAGCGGTCACGACGGTCGACGGCCGTCTCGCCGGGCAGTGCGCTTACTGCGGTGGTGTGCTCCGAGTGGAGTCCGACATGCTCTCCTGCAGCCAATGCGAGTACCGTCGGTATCTCTGATCGAAGCGATGAAATGATTCGTCGGCTCACCGGCGTCGAACACCCGGTCGGAGCCGAGCGTTCGGAGTTTCAGTGAGATTGTAAGGGCTGACACAATCCCGGCCGACCGGTTTGGAGTCGACCGGAGCACACCTCCGAGTGGACCAGTTATTTCGACGTGCTTGCGCTACACCGTCGTATGGCTGTCGAACCGTACATCGTCGCGCTCACCGTTCTCGGGCTTGCGCTGCTCGGCGTCGCCGTCCTCCCCAGAGTCGTCTCCGAGAGGCCGATCTCGTTACCGATGTTCTACGTCGCGTTGGGCGCGATCGTATTCACGCTACCGCTCGGTCTCCCGGACCCGAATCCGCTGAAGTACGGCACCCTCGCGGAGAAAATCGCCGAACTCGGCGTCATACTCGCACTGATGAGCGCGGGGTTGAAACTCGACCGCGCCCCCACTCTCGCCGGGTGGGCGTCGACGTGGCGACTACTCGCCGTCACGATGCCGCTGTCGATCGCTGCCGCCGCGTTGCTCGGGTTCGGCGTCCTCGGCTTCGCGATACCGACGGCGGCACTACTCGGGGCGGTCATCGCGCCGACCGACCCCGTTCTCGCGTCTGAGGTGCAGGTCGAGTCGCCCGGCGAGGGCGACGAGGCCGAGATGGCCGAAGGGCAACCGGGGAAAGCCGACGAGGTTCGGTTCGCGCTCACCTCCGAGGCGGGGCTCAACGACAGCTTCGCGTTCCCCTTTACCTACCTCGCCATCGCCCTCGCGACGAAGGGCCTCGCTCCCGGAAACTGGGTCGGCGACTGGGTCACCGTCGACGTACTCTACCGAATCGTCGTCGGTCTGCTCGGCGGTGTCGTCGTCGGCTACCTGCTCGCGGCGCTCGTGTTCCGCGTCACCGCCGAGACGCGACTCGCCCAGAGTGTCGAGGGACTCGAAGCGCTCGGCGGCACGCTCATCGCCTACGGTCTCACCGAGTTGGTCAACGGGTACGGCTTCCTCGCCGTCTTCGTCGCGGCGCTGATTCTCAGGGGTGTCGAACGCCGCCACGACTACAACGAGACGCTTCACAGCGTCGCCGAGAAGGGCGAACAGGCGCTGATGACGCTCGTCATGGTGCTGTTCGGCGGTGCGCTCGTCACGGGACTACTCGACCCGCTCACGCTCGTCGATGTCGCCGTCGCGCTAGTCATCGTGCTCCTCGTCCGCCCCATCGCTGGCGTCGTCGGCCTGCTCGGCTTCAGCCGCGACTGGCGTGAACGCGCCGCCATCGCGTTCTTCGGCATCCGCGGCATCGGGTCGTTCTACTACCTCGCGTACGCGCTGAACAGCGCCGCGTTCCCCGACGCGCCGAGGCTGTGGGCGCTCGTCGGCTGTACCGTCCTCATCTCCGTCGTCATCCACGGCGTGACGGCGACGCCGGCGGTCGATTGGGTCTCGGACCGCATCGAAGCGCATAACCGGGGTGCGCTCGCCGAGGAGAAGACGGTGTAACGAGTCGTGCGAATCTGACACTCCCGCCCCGTGACTTACGTATCTGGGCGTCGTATCATGTCGTATGGTAGACGGAACCCCGACCGACGGCAAGAAAGGTGGAAGCACGCTCGACCGACTCAACCTCCTCTCGCTTCTCGCGCAGGCGGGGCTGGCGTGGAAGCGCGGCAACACCAAGCGCGCGGGACTGTTGTTGGGTGCCGCCACCATCGCGCGGAAGAGCAGAAAGCTCTCGTACGCGATACAGGGGCTGTTGACGCTCGACAGCCTCCGCAAGCGGATGAAGTAACCGAGCGTCGCCTACCGAACGCGGCACGATTCTCCTCGTCTGCGGCCCGCCCGGAGCGGGCAAGACGACCCTCGTGACGCGGGTCGCCGAACGACTTGCGGCGGCGGGCACGCCGTTCGAGGTGCTTCACTCGGACGACTTCTCGCGGCGGACGTACGAGCGACTGTACGACCGCGTCGCCGAGTACCCCGACGGAGATTGGCTGCTCGACGGAACGTTCTATCGGCGCGAGTGGCAGGAGCGGTTTCTACAACTTCCGGACATCCGCCTCGTCTACGTGACGGCGTCGCTACAGACGTGTCTGGAGCGGAACCGCGCCCGCGCGAACGGCATCGACGAACGGGGCGTCGACGAAGCGGTCGACGCCCTCGTCGGGTCGGTTCCGCAGTAGCGCGACGACGACGGCGACTGACCCCGGCGTCACCGACCAACCGTCGGCGCTGACGCGACGCGACTCGGCGTCTGCGTCGGGACCGTCGGCCACCCGTTCTCCCACGCGAGTCGGTCGAGCATCAGCACCCGGCGGGGCACCTCGCCGGACCACGCCCACGGGTTCGACCGCTCGTACGCGTGATAGAGCGTCCACCAGTCGCCGTTATCGGCGGCGACGACGGAGTTGTGGCCGGGTGCCGCGAAGGCGTCGTCGCCGCGGAGAATCGTCGTCCCCGGCGCGTCGAGTAGTCGCTCCCCGTCGCGGTTGCGGTACGGCCCCCGAAGCGACTCGGCGCGGCCGACAACGACGTGGTAGGTGCTCTTCGCCCCCTCGCAGCAGGTGCCGCGCGAGCCGAAGAGGTAGTACCGACCGTTCCGCCGGACGACGTACGGCGCTTCGACGCCGTCGCCCGCAATCTGGAACGGGTCGCCCGCGACGGACAGTCCGTTCGGCGTCAGGTGGACGCCGTAGATTCCCCTGTGGCTCCCGAAGAAGAGGTACGGCGTGCCGTCCGCGACGTGCGGACAGGGGTCGATGGTGTTCGGGAGCCCGATGCCGTCGCTCTGGAGGACCTTCCCGCGGTCCTCGAACGGTCCGGCGGGCGTCTCGGCGACGGCGGCGCCGATGGCGGGGTTGTCGTCGCCGAAACGCACGAGCGAGTAGTAGAGGACGTACCGACCGCCGATTCGCCGCACGTCCGGTGCCCAGAGACCGAAGTTCCGGGAGCCGCGCCACTCCGGAATCCGCCGGAGTGCCTCGCCGACGTACTCCCAGTGCACGAGGTCATCGGAGCGGAGTATCGGAATCAGCCGCCGCGGGCGAGCGCTGCCCCAGTCGTTGTACGTCGCGTAGGCGTAGAACGTCCCGTCGTCGTCGCGGACGATCGCCGGGTCCGCGAAGACGCGGTCGTAGACGGGGTTCCGGTACGTCGACTGCGCGTCGCCGGAGACCCTGGGGTCGGCGTCGATAGCGTCGACGGCTTCGGTATCGCCGGCGTCGACACCGCCGATGTCGGCGTCTCTCATCCCGGCACAGAGACCGGCGAGCGCCGTACCGCCCCGGCGAAGCAGCGTGCGTCGGAACACGTGTCGGCGAACGGACGGGGGCGGCAAAGTCGTTCGCCGACCGGTGTCGACGAGAGACTGTCTCCGCGAACGGAATCGGAACTCGACGTTCGACTCAGGGCGCGTCCGAGTTGGGCGTCTCGTACGAATCCAACGCCAGCGTCTCGGGATCGAGCCAGTAGTAGCGTTCCCACACGGGCGCGAGGCTGACGACTCGCGTCCCGCCGACCGACCCTTCGGCGTGGCGGTGGTAATGCCCGAGGAGACAGAGGTCGGGAGAGAGCGCTTCGATCACCTCGTCGACCGGGTCGCAGCCGACGTCACGGCCGCCGATTCGGAGGACGCCGTGCGGCGCCTGATGACAGAGCACCACCGTTCGCGTCGCTCCGCGTCGTGCGTCTCCCGCATCGACTCCGGGAGTCGCGGGAGTCGAGCGACGCGCTGGGCACGGCTACTCGCGGCTCCGGAACGCCTTGTGGATGGCCCGCGCCCGTATCTCGCCGACGCCCTCGATTCGCTGGAGGTCGGAGACGGTCGCCGAGAGGACGGCTTCGACCGTCGGGTAGGCGTCGTACAGCGCCGCCGCCGTCGTCGGGCCGACGCCCTCGATACAGCCGTACATCCGCTTCGTCACCGGTTCGTTCCGGTTCGGCACGGCGCCGGCGCGGAGCGGGCGAGTCGACGGCGATTCGAGGTGCTTGCGGCCGAGTCGAACCGCGAAGTCGACGAGCAGTCGCTGCGTCCCGCACGGAATCACCGGCGTCGCTTCGCGGGCGGTGATGGAGGCCATCGACCCGCGAATCGCGCTCGCGCGGTCGCCGAACTCCTCCACGTCCGCGAAGTTCCCCTCCAACAGGACGTACGAGTGCGGGTAGGTGGCGTTCATCCTCTCGACCTGCTCGCCGAGCGTGGTGCCGGAGCGCCGAAAGATCGAACTGGCGTAGTCGCGCACCGTCTTTCGCTCGAACGCTACGCGCATCGACCCGTCGTCGGGGTCGAACGACCCATCGGGTCGGGTCAGCGCTTCGCGGGCGTCGCGAGCGTCGCCGACGACGATGTCGCCCGAAGCGAGTCGCGAGACGTTCACCTCCGTGACGTCGTCGTGCGTGCGAACCGCCGAGACGAGCGCCGACGGTTCCCTGTCGTCGACCGAAACCGAGACGTGCATCTGCCGATGACTACGACGACCACCGTCACGAATGTTCCGCCGAGCGGCGGGACGAGAGTCGACTCGATTGGCTACAGAATCCGGCGGTAGTCGTACTCGCCGCGGATGTTGTCGTGGAAGTACCGTCCGCGGGAGGACGCGCGGAGGAGTTCCTCGTACGTCTCCTCGGCGACATCCTCGTACTGATAGACGCCGCCGCTGTGGAATTCGAGTTCGAGCGCGCCCGTGTCCTCGTCGTAACCGACGCTCCGCAGACTGCTCGAACTGACGGGCAGGCGCGTTCGCACGACGAGTTCGAGCCCGTCGTACGGGACGTATCCGACCTGTCGTTCGTCGCCGTCGTAGAGCACCACTCCGTGGTCGCGTTCTCGAACTTCGGCGCACTCCACCTCGCGGCCGTCCTTCGTCACCGCTTTCATAGTTCGGCAGTCGGCGTCGAAGCCCGTCAATCGTCACCCTGACCGCTAGTTTGGTCTCTCGATTAGAGTGTCAGATTCCAGAGAGAACAGACAGCAGTATGTACTCGCAGGTACACCCCACGAGTATGAGTGTCAACGTCACGTTCACCATCCCGACGCAGGACTGCGCGTTGGGGCGCTCGATCGGCGACGACCCGCAGACACGCATCGAAATCGACAGAGTCGTCCCGACGGGGGACACGGTGATGCCCTTCTTCTGGCTGCTCAACGGCGAGTCGGACCACTTCGCGTCGTCGGCCCGGTGCGAACCGGCCATCGACCAGATAAACATCGTCGACCGAGTGGACGACGGGGCGCTTCTCAGCGCGCGGTGGAACCACGGGGCCGCCGGAACGCTCCGCGGTATCGTGGAGAACGACGGAACCCTCCTCGAGGCGCGGGCCAACTCCGTCGAGTGGCACTTCTCGGTCCGGTTCGCCGACGGCGACAGAGCGACCGCGTTCACGCAGTTCTGCCGCGAGAACGAGATACCCATCTCGCTCACGCGCGTCTCCGCCTCCACGGACCGACGGCTCGACCCGCTCGGCGACATGACGCCCGAACAGCGCGAGGCGATGGCCGTCGCGTATCGCGCCGGCTACTTCGACGAACCTCGCCGGATAACACTCGACGAACTCGCAGCGAGATTCGACATCTCCCCGCGCGCCGTCGCCGGGCGACTCCGACGCGGGCAAGCGAAACTCATCGAAGCGACTGGACTCGCCGACAGCGCCCAGTCGAAACCGGCGTAATAGGGTGGTAGAAGGCATCTCTCGGAGGTCGTTATAACGGTCTTCACGGGTGAACGGCCAAACCCAACCGGACTCGTCACCAACAGTCGTGCAACGATGACGCCAACCGACGACGACTCCGGTATCACCCAGTCGTCCGGGGACCACGACGGTCCGCCAAACGGTCCCCTCGGTGAGTCCGACTACGTTTCGACCTCGAACGCCGACGAACCGATCACGACCGAGGTCCGGTACGAGGTACACGACGGTCAGTCGACGAGCGAAGCGGTCGTCTTCGCCGTCGCCGAGGCCAAAGGCTGCAACGCGCTCGAAGTCGACGAACCGCTGTACAACTGGATAGACCCCGACGCGCTCGACGCCGTGTTCCGGCTGCCGAGGGAGGACGTGTCCGCCGACCGCCTGTTTTCGTTCCAAGCGTACGGCCGAGAGGTGACCGTCGTCGACACACGAGCCGTGCACGTCTCCTACCCGCTCGACACCTGAGTTGTCCCGTTCACGACACCCGCAGTACCCACCGTCTGGGCGTCATCTCCGGAGACAGCGACGGCGAGACGAAGCCTCCGAACACGACTCTGCAGGCCCGTCGGCGAGGCAGCGAAACCCGAAATCAGTAGTCGGGAAGATCGAACCGTCGGGCCCACAGCGACTGAAGCGGTGCGATGAGAAACGGCGTGACGTAGGCGAACGTGACGTCGACGGCGGCGACGCCGACGGAGAGCCCGAACACGGTCGGCGCGATGAGCGACCGGAGGACGACGAGCCGAGTCGTCCGAGAGCCGAGTTCGGGTTCGAGTAGGTCGTTCGAGGCCGTGTACCACCAGAGAGTCGCCGTGAGGAGACCGATAACCGTGAAGTTGAACGCGTAGAGCGTCCACGCGACCGCCCCGCCGTAGGTTCCGAGCAGTTCGGTGGGAAACGGGAGAAACGAGACGAACAGCAGGTAAACGAGGTTCAGGTAGAGCAGCCGTCGGTCGTAGTCGACGACGCGTCGAAAGAGTTCGTGGTGTACGACCCAGTAGAAGCCGACGCTGAAGAAACTCAGGAGGTAGCTGAAGAAGAGCGTGCGCATCTCCCACAGAGTCGTCAAGACCTCCGCCTCGGACCGTCCACGAGGAGTGACCGGAACCTCGAACTGCAGGACGAGTAACGTGAGGACGATGGCGAACAGGCCGTCGCTCAGCGCGTCGATTCGTCCCCGTGCGTCCGGTGGTTCGCGTCGACTCATCGCGGGGAGTCTCCACGCGAAGCGGTAAGCCACTACTGTCGGAAGCGGGAGCGTTGCCGGTGTCGATGACGGACGAGACGCGTCGCCGAGCGGGAGCACTAGCGCCGGACGGCGAAGCGCGAACAGCGGCGGTAGCGGCCGAATACTGAGCGAGGCGGAGAACACCAGCGTCTTGTGCCGCTCCGTCCGAGGGAGAGATATGTCGTGGTTACTCCTCCTCGTCGCGGGCGCGTTCGAGATGGTGTGGGCGCTCGGACTGAAGTACACCGACGGGTTCACCGAGTTCTGGCCGAGCGTCGGCACGCTCGGGGCGATGGCGGTGAGCGTCTACCTGCTCGCCCAGGCCGTCGAGAACCTCCCCGTCGGCACGGCGTACGCCGTCTGGACCGGTATCGGCGCGGCCGGCACCGCCATCGCGGGCATCTACCTGTTCGACGAACCGTTCACCGCCGCGCGCGTCGGGTTCGTCGGCCTCATCGTCCTCGGCGTCGTCGGACTGCAAGCGACCGGTGGGGGTCACTGAGGGGAAGCGGTTACTGACAGCGGGCAAACGCTCTTTTCGTCGGTCGTGGACCGGACCGTATGCCCGGAGGTACCGTACGACCGTGACCGACGTCGGACAGGCACTGCTGGTCGTCGCCGTCGTCTGTCTTTCGCAGGCGTGTCTCGGCGTCGGCCCGACGCAGGTAGAACAAGAGGGAGCGACGCCCATCACGGAGTGCACCGAGCTCACCGAACCCGGCCACTACGAACTGACGCGGAACCTGACGACCGACGCGGGACGGTGTCTCGTCGTCACCGCGGACGACGTCGTCGTCGACGGCGGCGGCCACGCGGTACGCGGCGAGGGTCGGTTCGGCACCGCGGGCGTCGTCGTCGGGTCGTGGGAGCGCCCGACGAGAAACGTCACCGTCGGCGGCCTCACCGTCTCGAACTGGGACGACGCGGTACAGGCGACCCGAGCCACAGAACTCCGCGTGGAGGGGGTCACCGCGCGCGAGAGCCGGGTCGGGTTCGGGCTTCGGTCGGTCACCGACAGCGTCGTGAGCGACGCGACGGCGACGAGAAACAGCGTCTACGGCGTCTCGCTTCTGGACCGGACCCGGTCGACCCGCCTCCGGAACGTCACGGCGACGGAGAACGCGCTGTTCGGCGTCCACGTCTCCAGCGGCCCGACGAACACGACGCTCGCGGACGTACGAGCGGCGCGGAACGACCACGGCATCGCGCTCGTCGGGAGTCGGAACACGACGGTTCGGGACAGTCGCGCGGTCTCGAACCGCGTCGCGGGCCTCTGGCTGTCCGCCGCGCACGGGACGCGGGTGACGAACACGACGCTGACGAACCGGCTGTACGGCGTCGCGCTCACCGACGGGACCGCCGAGACGACGATCGCCGAGAACACCGTCGTCGGCAACGCGGTCGGCGTCCGCCTCCGCGACAGCGACCGAAACCGAATCCTGAACAACAGCGTCCGGAACGGCCGCGACGGTATTCTGCTCATCGAGAGCGACGGCGCGCTCGTCGCCGGGAACGAACTGCGGAACAACAGTCGCGCGATCACGCTGCTCGCGTCCGACGACGTGCGGGTCGTCGAGAACTCGTTCGTCGGCAACGAGCGGCGGGTCGCGGTCCGGCGCGGGAGCGAGAACGTGACGGTCGAAGGCGGGTGAGTCGGAGACGCGAATGACTGGGGCCAAACCGACGGCGGAGCGTTTTCTCCCCGGCGTCCGTACAACCGGTATGAGCGACAGAGACGACGCAAGCGGCGAGCGTGACACGGGCGACGCCGACGACACGCTTTCGGCGGAAGTCGAGGCGCGAATCACCGCGAAGCCGATGATGGCACATCTCGCGACGTGCGTCGACGGACGGCCGCACGTCGCCCCGGTCTGGTACCACTACGACGAGGGGACGCTTGAGCTACTGACGACCGGCAAGAAGCTCGAAAACGTCCGGAACAATCCCCGCGTCGCCGTCTCGGTACAGGAGGACGACGCGGGGCGGGCGAAGTGGCGCGTCACGCTGCTCGGGACGGCGACGGTCGTCGAAGGTGACGAGGAGACGGCGGCGGCCGCCCGTCGCATCAATCCGAAGTACGGCGCGGAACCGGACGCGTGGCCCGAGAACACGCTCGTCCGCGTCGACGTCGGGACGGCGACGTACGAATCGTACTGACCGGTCGACTCACCGTCGGCGCGGCCAGTCCCGGCCGGCGGACGGTCAGCCGTGGTAGTCGACGACACGGTTATCTCGGCGGGTGAACTCTAGAGTATCGTTACTGCAGGTACCATCAGAGCACAGACATGAAGACGAGATTCCCGCTCTCCAGAGGGTTGGGGCGGCCGCTGTCAGTATACACCGACGAGGGCGAGGCGGTGCGGCACGCGACGTGGCTGGAGCTGTTCTTCGACCTCGTCTTCGTCGTCGCCGTCGCCGAACTCGCCAGTCATCTCCACGGGAATCTGACAACGGTGGAAGTGGGGCACTTCGCCGCGCAGTTCCTGCTCGTCTGGTGGGTCTGGCTGGCGTACAGCTACTACGCCGACCTCTACGACACGACCGACACGTTCTCGCGACTGGCGACGATCGTCGCGATGTTTCTGGTCATCTTCCTCTCGGAGACGGTGACCGACGGACTCCACGGCGGGTCGTTCGCGTTCGCGCTCGCCATCTTCCTGCTGCGGCTGTTCCTGACGGGGTTGTACCTCCGCGCGCGCAGTATGGACACCGAGGCGAGGGCGTTCCACAACTACTGGATCGCGTCCGACGCGCTGACGACGCTCGTCTGGGGGCTCTCGCTGTTCGTACCGCCACCGGGGCGCTACGGTCTCTGGATCGCCTCATTCGTCATCAGCATCGCCGGGGTGTTCGTCGTCTACCTCGGGTTCAGCGAGGTGCTCGTGCAGGTGTCGCACTTCCCGGAGCGACTGGGGCTCATGACGATACTCGTCCTCGGCGAGACGATCATCGCCGTGTCGGTCGGTACCGACCTCGATGCGACGCTCGGTGACGTCGAACCGATGGGGATAGTCGCCGCGGCGTTCGGCTTCTCGATCTCGGTCTGTGCGTGGTGGCTCTACTTCCGTCACTTCGACGAGGGCCTCATCGACCGCCTCCTCCGCGTCGAGACCGACGACTGGCTCCGGGCGAGAGAGCGCGGCCTCGTCTACGTGTTCAGCCACTACTTCGTCCACGCCGGCATCGTCGCCGCGGGGGTCGGCGTCGGTGCTGCCATCGAGGCGACGATACACCACCACGCGCTCGCGCCGGGCGGCCTTCTGGCGCTCTGTCTGGGGACGGCGGCGTTCATGCTCGGGAGCGGTGTCTGTCACCGGGCGACGCCCTCCGCGATAGACACCGTCGTGTTCAGAGCACGTGTCGGGATAGCGGCGTTACTCTGCTCGCTCGTCTTCGTGGGGGAGCTGCTCGACCCGGTGACGCTCGTCGGGGTCATCTCGGTTATCTTCGTCGTCGCCGTCGTCTTCGAGGAGGTCCAACCCAGACGGCGGGCGGCGCTGACGGGGGTGCGGGCGTGAAGCTACCGACAGCGCGTCGAGGGTGGGACGCGAAACGGAGAGAACAGACAGGTTCGAGGGGTAAAGCCGCCAAAAACCGGAGCAAATCGGAGCGAACGGAGTGATTAGAAATGGACGATATCATCGAGATGTGGAGAGACGTGCGGATGGTGATGCTCACCGTCGTCATCGCGGCGGTGTACGCGGCGGCGCTGATTCCGTCGCAGGGGCTCGTCATCGTTCCGCACCTGACGACGGTCCGACCGGGGAACGTGTTCCCGGTCGTGTTCAGCCTGCTGTTCGGCCCGGCGGCCGCGTGGGGGTCGGCGTTCGGCAACCTCTTCAGCGACATGTTCAGCGGCACGCTCACGTGGGGGTCGGCGTTCGGCTTCGTCGGGAACTTCTTCTACGGGTTCGTCGCCTACCGACTCTGGGGGAACCTCGGTCGCCTCTCCAGCGGCGAGGAGCCGACGATGCGGTCGACGAAGCAACTCGTCGAGTTCCTCGTCGTCGCGCTCGTCGCCTCGACGCTGACGGCGGCCATCATCGCGTGGGGCGTCGACCTCCTCGGCCTCGTTTCGTTCTCGGTGCTGGCGGTCATCATCACACTCAACAACTTCGTCGCCGCTGCGCTCCTCGGACCGCCGCTCCTCTACCTGCTCTACCCGCGGGTCAAGGAGGCCGGACTGCTCTACCCGGAGTTACTGGAGCGTGCCGAACTACGGGTCGTCTCGCAGCGACAGTACAGGGCCGCGACGGGACTCGCCGTCGTCGCAATCGGATGGACCGTCGTGGGTGTCGCCGTCGGCGTCTTCGTCGAAGGGGTTCCGGTCGGAACGGTACTCGGCAGCGACGCAGCAGTCGGCGGGTCGTCGCTGGAGGCGGCGCTCGGCGGCGTCGCGTTCGTGCTCGTCGTCGGGCTCGCCGCGCTCACGGTCGAACGCCTCTCGTCGCTTAGCGGTGGTGACGAGGCGACAGCGGTGGAGCAACTACTGGTGGTGTCCCGAGACGATTCGATGGAAGACCCGTTCGACGACGCCATCGGTGAGGTCGTCGACGACTCCGGAGAGGGTGCGAGCGACGAGTGGGAGGACTGACCGACCGCCTCGTCGTCACGCCGCTGCGAGCGTCCCGTCGAACCAATCGTATATCTCGCCGTGCGCCAGCGAGAGGTTCCCGACCTGACAGTGTTCGCCCGCACCCTCGTCGGTGGTGAACACGCGCGTCGTCGTCGGCCCGGCGATGGCGTCGGCGAACTCGTAGACGAGCGGCAGCGGCATCAGGTGGTCGTCCTCACCGGCGAGCGCGAGCGTGGGACACGTGATTCGGTCGGCCACGTCGCGAAGCGAGTACTCGCGGAGCGTCCGCCGGAGGTTCGCGGCGTCGGTGCCGAACACCCACCGAGAGTTCTCCATGCGCCAGCGCGACCCGGCATCGACGCGTGCACCGAGCGCGGCCATCGCGTTGACGAGCACGCCGGGAGCATAGTCGACGAGCGCCGCGAGCCGTTCCTGACCGTGCGCCGCCGCCGCCCAGAGGTCGAAACAGTGGTCGAAGGCAACCACCGCGGCGATGCGGTCGTCGAACGCCGCCGCCCGCGGCGCGTAGTAGCCGCCCATGCTCGCGCCGACGACGCCGATTCGGTCGGCGTCGACGCGGGAGTCGTCGACGAGCACGTCCAGCACCGGCCCGAGCACGTTCTCCCAGTCGGTCCGCGCCTTCACGTCCTCCAGTCGGAGCGGTGCGCCCTGCCCCGGTCCGTCGAAGACGAAGCAGGCGTACCCACGTTCGAGCGCCGCCGGGACGCCGCAGAGAAAGTAGAGTTCCTCGGCGAGCGAGTCGAAGCCGCCGAGACAGACGACCGTCGGGCGTTCGGTATCGTCACTTGCTGGCGGATCATCGGGGGTGAACAGGTAGCCGGGAAGTTGTGTGTCCTCGTACGGTATCGCTACCTGTTCGACCGAGGCGTCGAGATACCCGAGTGCGCGCCGGAACGCCTTCCGACCCCGTTCGTACGTCGGGACGCGCCGGGAATCGTCGCCGTCGAGAAAGAACTCGGCGGTCCGGTAGTAGTTGTGCGCCCGCAGAAACGCGTCTCGTGCCGTCTCGTCGTGACCCCCCGCCTCGGCGTACTCGCCGGCGACGGCGACCCGGTCGGCGGTCCGCCGCCACTCGGTGTACCACGCCTCGAAGTCGGTGCCGTCGATGCGCTCAACGGTCGCCAGACACTCGCCCGGTTCGGCCCCGCGGTACGTCGCGTACGCCATCGCGCGGAGGGTCTGGTAGTCGAACGTCGGGTCCGAGAAGTGAACGCGCATGAATCACGTAGCTTGTTCAGGCCGATAATGATTGTCTTGTGTCCGAAGCAGTAGCTGTTCGTCCCGATAGCATCGAACACCCTCGGAATCGAGAGAGGTGACCGCTCCTCGCGAAGTTCGGTCGAACGTATCTTCCACTTAGACGCTCCCACACACCTGAAAAAGGGATTTCTCGGTAGATGTCGGATAGACTACCCGTAGGTGATGAGATGGACGCTGAGAAAACTCACCGGCGGGAGCGAAGGTTGTTGACTATCCTACTCGGAGGGTTTCTCTGGTATTATGGTGCCTTTCTCTTCGTCCCCTATCTCTTCGCGTACGGCTACATAGCCCGCTCGATTCGAGCCGAACTCGAAGGGGGCGAGACGCCGGAGTTCGACGGCTGGAGAGCGTTACTCGAAGACGGCGTTCGGGTCTACGCGATTTGGGTAGTGTTCGCCTTTCTACTGATGCTGAACTGGTGGTGGACGTCCGAAAGCGGCGCGAACGGAACGGTCGTCGTTTCTCTCGTCGGGACCGTTCTGGGTGGTGGTGTGCTCTTCTCGATACTGCCGATGTTGGTGGGAAGACAGTTCGACTTCACCGGGATGGTCGGCGAACCGGTGGCCCAGTCGCTCGACACGTACCTCCTCCTGGTAGTGATTCTCTATATCGCTCCCGCGATGA
This sequence comes from Haloprofundus halobius, assembly GCF_020097835.1. Lineage (GTDB taxonomy): Archaea > Halobacteriota > Halobacteria > Halobacteriales > Haloferacaceae > Haloprofundus > Haloprofundus halobius. Next base: position 479,798 of record NZ_CP083666.1, on the reverse strand, counting down.
TCGTCCACGTGACGCAGGAACGGAACCTCTTCGCTGGGTTCTCCTTTACAACGTTCCGTCCGGTTCTCTTCGAACCGTGGTATGCTCGCGCGTGGTTCGGATTTTTCGTCCGCTGGGTCGCGAGTGCGGTACTTCTGTACTACCCGCTGCTCTACTCGCAACAGGTCGACTTAGCTCGCGAATTCGCCGGGTTTCTCCTAATTCCGGCGCTCGCACGCGACTTCTCGGAGTATTTCGTCTTTGTCGCGTACGCCGTCAGTTTCTACCTTCTCGTCTCTGCGTATTCGGCTATTGGCCGCGCGTGGCGCGAACAGCGCGAACGACAGGCGGTCGCTGAAGGCGGTCGAACTCCAGAGGACGCGATAGCTGGCGATACGAGCGGTTCGAAGACGGGTGGAGTCAGCGAATGACTCGAGCTCGCCCCTCGGCGCTGCTCGGCGACGAGAATCAGGTTCGGACGCTTCTCCTCGGGGTGTTTCTCGCCGCGATGCAGACGACGCTCTCGACTATTGTACTGGTAGGGTACGTTGCACGACTGCTCGGTGACGGATCGGCTAGCTTCACCGACTGGCGGCGACTACTCGAAGACGGGTTCCGAGGGTTCGTCGTCTGGCTGTGTTGGAGTACCATCCCCTTCGCGGCGCTCGTCGCCTGGTATCAGGCGTATCGGTTTACCACCTGGAGCGGTAGTGGATACGCACCTGCGTCAACGTATCTCGCGACCATTCTGGGCCTCGGAACGACGAGTTACGAGTCCAGAATCGTCTTCGAGGGACTCTTCGAACTGTTCGGCGGCGTTGTCTTCCAGTGGATGGTCGGACGACCGGGCGTGTTTTTCGACCAGCAAGCGATTGCGTCGCTCGAATTTCTCTTACTCGTGGTGTTTGTCACAACCGGCGTTGTCGCGCTGTACCTGTTTCCGGCCTCGTTCGCATGCGTCGCAGAAGCGAGGTCGCTCCGCGCTGCGGTCGGTCGAAACGTGTTCAGAACGGTGCTTCGGAGCAGGTATCTCCTGCTGTGGCCGCTGGTCGTGCTGACGTGGACAGTCGGCGCGGTCCCGGAAGCAGTCTGGTTGGTGTGGCGGCGCTCACCGGCGGTGGTCTCTACTGTGGAGTACCGGGTCGCCTACGTCGACGTCCCGCTCGAATTCGACTGGTTCGTCGTAAACGAACTGCCGGTCGGCGTCGTGCCGAGGCCCTTCGGACTACTCGCCGTCTCGACACTGCTTCTCGTCTCGGCGCTTCGTTTCCTCAGTCTAGTGGTCGGATACGCGATTCTCCGACGCGCGGTTCGAGCGCCGAACGAAGAAACAGAAATCGTTGCGACACCGGAGCTCGGACCGGTGACGGATCGGTGAACTATCTAACCCCGAGTGCTTCTGTAGTGTAATCGTACGCCGAGCGAAGCAGTTCGTTGACGCCCTCGGCCGTGCTACTGGCTCCGGTTACGACACTCTGTTCGGTTGTGTACGCTGCCAGCGCCTCCGAGGCACCGACTGATGCAGCACGCCCGAGTTCGCTGCTCTGGGTTTCACTCGATCCGCTGTTGCTCGCACTCCACGCACTCCCGAGCGCCGCTGCCGTCGTCTCCGCCGGAGCGACTTGGATGCCTCGGGCAGTATGTCGTTGCGTCGCTTCGACAGCGCCCGATGCACCACCAGCGGCACTAAGAACGACACCATCGGGTGTCTGCGATGGGGCAGAGCTTCCGGCATTGCCGCTCCCCGGAGTGGATGCTGCCACCGGTCGAACGAGGATTGCACCACTTAGGCCGAGAGAGACGCTCTCGTTGTAATCTTGGCCGACACCCAACATCGCCCCGGCAGCCCCACCGTAGGCGGCGTGCGTGAGCGTCGTCACGGAACCACCGGATTCTCTACCGGTGGAGAGCGCACCGACGACACCGCCCTCCGCAGCCGCTTCGGCGAACGAGGCAGAGTAGTTGTCCACGTCGATTGCACGAAGTGACCCGAAAGCACCTCCGTAAGCAACGTTGTAAACGACTTCGGGAGCGACACCCTGCGCGTTCGCCAGAGCACCTCTAGCAGCGCCGCGTGCTGCGCTCTGCACGTCAATTAATTCGTAGTTCTCGGTGTTGTTCGCCGCGCGTACCGCCTCAATCGCGCCATCGCGGGCGCCGTAAAACGCCTGCTCGTAGTGGCGACTCGTAAACTGTGCGCCGCTTCGGTAGGCGTCACATGCACCGAGTTCGGCCCCACTCTGTGCGGCGGCAAGCGTCTCTGCTGCATCCGTTATCTCCCCTGTCGGTACTGCGTCCGAACAGAGCCGTCGTTCCTCGAAGCTCGAGGCCTGTTGACCAGTAGTATCGACTGTGGCCGGTACCGTGGACGGAGCTATCAGCAGTAGACTGACGACGATGGCTATCAAACGAACGAACTGCCTATTCATACTCAACCACTCTCACGAGTAACAAGTTACGTCGGATATAGGGTTCAATATGTTGTCACTTGTCCGGTACTGTACGGCGCGACTGACGATTCTCAGAGCGAGGACGCTATACGGTGTAACCGTGTCAAAGCTGGCAACGGACGCTGAACGTGGAGGCTATCTACCAAGCCGCTTGGTACATCTCATCGAGTCCCCGAGATCATGGCTGACCTTCGACCGTGCTCTCCCGCTCGGGAGAGTATGCGTTCGACCCGAGACTCAAGGGAGTACTCCCTCTCAAAGACTAATTCCTGATTTCGAAAGCGTCGAGACGTTTCTGCGGGAGAAAGAGGGCCAACACTATTTTCAACCCATGAATCGCGTTCTACGATACTAAATCCGGTTTTCGACTTGTCGTCCCGGGCGTGACCAACCAGCGAACGCGAGAGAACTCCGTCGAGGGGCGGAGAAACCGTACCCTTCCCGGCGATAAGTTGCGCATACTGAAACGGGCGTAGGTTGCAGTACCAGAAGTGAGTTCAGCGACCAACGTCGTCGTCGTCGTCGACATCGGCAGCACCCGGATGCGCTACGGGCGCGGGACGGAGAGAGGTCCCGTCGAGATTCGGACGGTCCCCACTCGCGCCGACGCGCTGGCCGAGCAGTTGGTCGACGTCGTCAAGGACGTCCGCGCCCGGTCACCGGGACCGATTCACGGCGTTTCGGTCTCGACGACGGGGCTGGTCGACGCCGAGCGCGGCGTCGTCGCCGAGTTCGACGCCAACGACGGCACGAGACGGTACGACGTTCCGCTGGCCGAGGCCGTCGACGACGCCGTCGGACTGCCGACGGTCGTCCAGAACGATTGCACGGCCGCGGCGCTGGGCGAGTATCGATTCGGTGAGGGACGCGGTCACGACGCAGTTGCGCACGTGACTTTCGGGACTGGTATCGGCGCGGGCGTCGTCGAAGACGGCCGACCGATTCGCGGCGAGCGCGGTTACGCAGCCGAAGTCGGTCTGTTCTCCATCCGCGCCGACGGCGACCTGTCGAGTACCGGCGTTCGCGGCGCGTGGGAGGCGTACTGCTCTGGGCGCGGGATTCCGAACTTCGCTCGGAAATTGCTCGCTGAGGACGAACGGGTGTCGACGCTGCACGAACTCGACGAGATAACCGCACCCGACGTGTTCGCCGCCGCGGACGACGGCGACGCGCTCGCCACCGACCTCCTCGACCGTCTGGCCCGCTACAACGCCGCAGGTATCGGAACGCTCGTCAACGCGTACGACCCGGGCGTGGTGACGCTGGGCGGCTCGGTCGCGCTCGAAAACGCCGAGTGGATGCTCTCGGGAATTCGCCAATATCTCGACGACTACGTGCTCGCCGCCGACCCCCCAGCGGTGAGACTCACGACGCTCGGCGAGGACATCGAACTGTACGGGGCGGCCGCGGAGTTGCTCGGGCAGGCGTCCGGGTCGCCGTCGGTCGAACAGGCCGGCGACTGAGCCCGACGACGCCGGTCGAACCGGGCACGCCGCTTACCGTTCGCTCTCGTCTCTTTCGTCTCTATCGTCTCTCTCTTCTTTCTCGTCGAGGGATCGGCTGTACTCGTCGTAGAGGTCCTCGTCGAGCAGTTCGCGCAGTACGTCATCGCTGTCGCCGTTTCCGTCGGCGGCTCCGGTCGCCAACCCGTAGACGAGACCGAATCCGCCACCCAGCGCCGCCCCGGACCGGGGCGTCCCGAGGCCGAGTTCCTCGCGGTCGACGGCGTACTCGGCACCCAGTTCGGCCCCACGCGCGACGAGGTCGGCGTCGACGTCCGCGAGCCAATGGGCGTACTCCTCGGGCGTCAGCGACTCGGCGAGGTACGTCGACGCGCCGAGCAGACTCCCGAGCGCGCGACCGTTCACGTTCGTCCGATGGGCGTTGGCCGCCGCCATCCCGCGGGACTGACGGATCATCTCCAGCGGGTCGAGGTCGTCGAAGACGGTCTCCTCGTGACTGCTGGCGTAGGCGCCGACGGCACCGCCGCCGAGTACCGCTCCCGAGAGCAACACGGCCGTCGAGTAGCTCGCGGCGATAGCCGGATTCGCCAGCGTCGCACCGGTGGCGAGCCCCCACAGCGCGGCCTGCTTCGGGTCGGCGTTTCGGACCGTGTGCTTCAGGTCGGTCACGCCCGACGCTGCCCGCCCTCGAACGCGAGCGAGCGGGTTCGTCGTGGGTCCGGACGCCGGAACCGGAAGGTCGTCGCCGGTAGTATCGGCGTCGCTCTCGGATGCGACAGCCCGCTCGTCCGTTCCGACATCAGCGTCGACGGCGCCGGTCGTCTCGTCGGCTTCCGCGTCGGCGGATCCGACGGCGTCGAGTCCGCTCGCGACTCGGTCTCGGAGTCCCCCGACTCTCGATTGGAGCCGGTCGACCGCGCCGTCGGCGTCGGCAGGTTCGGTCGTCACCGGCACTGCCTCCACCTCGTCGTCGTCAAGTGAAACGTCCGCGGAGGGGCCGGTCTCGCCCGCGGCGATGGCGGTCAGTCGGTCTCGCAGGTCGTCGACGCCGGTCGCTTCATCGACGGCGCTGTCGACCGCTGCGCGGCGACTGTCGGACAGGTCGGCGAGGAGTGTCGAGAGCGTCTCGAACGTGTCGGGGTCGTCGGTCATCGGGGTGTATACAGTCTCGCGGGAGGTAAGCGCGGGGGTCGACCGGCGGCCCGCGAGCGTCCAACAGTTATGGCGACGCGCTCCTTTCGATGCGTCATGAGCACGACCCGCTCCCTCGACGCCCTCCGGCTAACGAAACCGGAACTGGCGGTGTTCGTCTCCGGCGTCGCCAGCATGGGGCTGGAGATTCTCGCCGGACGGATGATCGCGCCGCAGTTCGGCAGCAGCATCTACACGTGGGGGAGCATCATCGGTGTCTTTCTGGCCGCGCTCAGCTACGGTTACCACCGCGGTGGCAAACTCGCGGCCCGGCAGGCGACGAACGACCGCATGGCGCGAGTGTTTCTCCTCACGGCGGCGTACGTCGCGGGACTCATCTTCCTCGGCGACCTGCTGTTGCGGGCGACCTCCGGGTTCCCGCTTCCCAGCCGGTTCGCGTCGCTCCCAGCCATCACGCTGTTGTTCGGGCCGCCGACGTATCTGCTCGGTTACGTCAGCCCGTACGCTGCCGAACTCTCCGCGAAAGAGGGGTTGGGGGAAGCGTCGGGGCACGTCTACGCGCTCGGGACCATCGGGAGCATCGTCGGAGCGTTCGCGACGACGTACTTTCTCATCCCGTCGCTGGGCGTCGAGCAGATAGCGCTCGTCTTCGGCCTGCTCTCGGTGGGGACGGCACTCGTCCTCTCGCGTCCCGGTATCGACCGTGACCAGATGGTTGCCAGCGGCTTCGTCGTCGTGCTCCTCGTCGCCGCGGTCGGAAGCGGGGCGGCCGGACTCTCTGTCGAGGGCCGCGTCGTCTACGAGACGCAGACGCCGTATCAGGAACTACAGGTCGTCGACCTCGGCGACACCCGGACGCTGTACCTCGACGGTCAGCGACACAGCGCGATGGACAAGAGCGACCCCGACCGCCACGTCTTCGACTACACGCGGTACTTCCACCTGCCGCTTCTGATGAACGACGACGTCGACCGCGTGCTGTTCATCGGCGGCGGCGGGTTCACCGGCCCGAAACACTTCGCCGAGGAGTACGACGTCACCGTCGACGTGGCCGAGATAGACCCCGAGGTCATCGACGCGTCGAAGGAGTACTTCGACGTCGAGGAGTCCGAGAAGCTGAACATCTACAACACGGGCGGACGGCAGTATCTTCAGGAGACGAACGAGACGTACGACCTCATCGTCCTCGACGCGTACCAGAAGGACAAGGTGCCGTTCGAGTTGACCACCGAGGAGTTCATGCGGCTCGCGGACAGCCGACTCTCCGAGGACGGCATCCTCTTCGCGAACGTCATCTCCGCGCCCACCGGTCCGGCGTCGAAGTTCTACCGCGCCGAGTACAAGACGATGTCACAGGTGTATCCGCAGGTGTACAGTTTCCCGACGGCGAGCGGGAGCGTCGTTCAGAACATCGAGGTCGTCGCGACGAAGAACGAGTCGGTCGTCACCGAAGAGCAGTTGCTCGCGCGGAACGAGCGACGCGACATCGGCATCGACCTCGACAGCGAGATACGGAACTACCAGCGGACGACCCGGACCGGCGACGTGCCGGTGCTGCGCGACGACCGCGCGCCCGTCGACAGTCTGCTCGACCCGATGGTCGGCCAGCGGTACGTGATTCAGCAGTCGAACGAGTCGGGGTCGTCGAACGAGACGGCGGGGTCTCTAGTCGCACCGAGCGAGCCAGAGTCGTACGCGCTCGGTGCTCAGACGTCACAGACGCCACTAGTCGCTGCCCCGGCCCGAAAGCAGTAGGTCAGTACCGAGCCGCCCCGACGACGGGTACTGCGCCGTCTCTCACCGCACGTTCATCTGCTCGGCCGCCTCGGCGGCGCGTTCCGTGATCTGTTCGATGCTCGCGTCCGACTGCTCGGCGAGGACGCGGGTCAGCATACCGAGTTGCTGGCTGGCCATCTCCTGTAGTCGCTCCTCGTCGACGTCGTTGGCGAAGTAGAACTCGTTGTCGCCGTCGTCGCCGACGAGGCCGACGTAAACCGACACTACGTCGCTGTCGGTGACGGCGTCGGCCGCCTGTCTCTTCACGCGCTCGAACTCCGGAGCGTCGTCGGTGTCGCTGTCGTCGCTCATCGTCTCGAGTACCGTCGTCTACGGGAAAAGCGGTCGGTGTCGAACGTCCTCATCGGGGTCGGTCGCGCCGCTGAAGTTTCGATATCGGCGATTCGTATCGAGACAGCTGCGCGGAGCGGTCGCTCCCCGACTGTGAGTTTCTGAAGAAACGAAGTCACGTCGTACCGTCTCTCGACGGCGCGAAGCTCTCGTTAGTTACGAACGACGTTCGTCGCGCGCGGGCCTTTCGGGGCCTGTTCGATGTCGAACTCGATCTCGGTACCTTCCGTCAGATCCTCGCCGCCAACGTCTTCCATGTGGAAGAACACGTCGTCGTCAGAGTCGTCCGTCGAAATGAAACCGTAGCCGCCAGTGTCGTTGAAGAAATCAACCTTACCGTTTGCCATTGCAATTCAATCGAGTCCGAGCTCACGGATAAGAGTTGTCATTCGTCCCTAAAACAGCGTACTCAGTATACGAATGTCTATTCACATCATCTTTCGATGGTCTATCGACCACATCGTTCGTTCTGCGCCGAGACAGTTCCGGTTCGACACCTCGAGCGATAACTTCCGTGGTATCCCCGGTTCTCGTCTTTCCACTTCGCGCGGGCGAAGCCCGGGTAGACGGTGAACGGAGTGTCCGACCTAGATTCCAACACCCTTGGCTGGGCGTCTACGGTCACACGGAGAAGAACCGAGATTGCGAGAAATCTCACGAAACGTCGTTCCCGTACTGCCTGTCCGATTCCACTTGGACGAAGAGCAAGTAGTTCCTTGGACAGTAGATGACGACAGTCCGTCTGCATCGCTGACAGCGCGCGAAAGTCGGCCTCGGCGGTCACCGCGTCGCGGGCGACGCGGTTACGGCACGTCGAGACGACCGCCGAGCATCGGTCGCAGAATCAGTCGCCCGCGATCTCCTGCTGGTCGAACTGCTCGGTCGCCTGCGTGACCTCTTCGAGCGCTTGCTCTTCCTCGCGGAGCGTCTCGGCCAATACGTCGGCCGCCTCGTCGTGGCCGGTCTTCCCGGCCAGCGAGGTGAGGTTCCCGTACGCGGCGATCTCGTAGTGTTCGGTCTTCTGCCCGACGCTCATGTTGTATCGGTCGAGCACGTCGTCCTGACCCTCGTTCTCCTCAGCGAACTGTTCGTGCTCGTCTATCAGCGCCTTCACGACCTGCTCTTCTCTCTCCTGCGGTTCCTTGCCGATCTGCTCGAACACCCGCTCCAGCCGCTCCACGTGTTCCGTCGTCTCGTCGCGGTGCTCCGCGAACGCCTGACTGGCGGTGTCGTCGGTCGTCTGGTCGGCAAGCGTCTCGAGCGCATCGACGAGTCGTTTTTCGGCGTAGTACAGTTCCTGCAGTCCTTCGACGAAGAGTTCGTCTATCGAGTTAGTTGTCATCGTGCGTCTACGTGCGTGTTGCGTACGCGATTCAATCAGCGATGGGCCTGTATACGCAGGCGGTCGACGCCCAGAAGTACCGTCGGGCGGATTCGTCCACTAGTCCCGCGACGGTCGTCCCTCGAAACGGCTGCTATCGAGAGTTGGGACCCGACGCTCTCGTCGATGCGAGATCGGTGGAAAGAAGGTCCGTAGATGGTGAGTCGACTCTCGGCGATGGATGGGCCGCTGCACGCAGAGGGTTCGTCACCGCCGAGTGCCGCTCCGCTCGGAGCGGTGCCGTCATCATCGGTCGCGAGTCAGTACCGACGTGGTCGGTACGGGAGGTTCGGAGCGTGGGCGACCTCACCGATCGAGGAGCGGCGTCAGTTCGTCGGCCAGCCGGTCGGCTATCGTCGTCATCGCGAGATCTCCGGGGTGGACGAGGTCGGTAGTGAGACCATCGACACTCGGGAGCAGTTCCGGCCCTTCGAGGAGGTGGACGTTGGCGTGCGGCGACGCGGCGACGACGTCACGGAGCACCTCCCTGAACCGCTCGCAGGCGTCGGCCTCCTCGTGGTCCGCGACGACGTCGCGCGCGTTGCGGAAGAGCGTGAGGCAGACAACGGATTTGTCCGGATGCGCGCCCGCGACGGTGTCGACGAGGTACGTCGCCCGGTCACGGAAGGTCTCCGCGGAGAACGTTCCGACCATGTTCACGGAGACGGAGAGCGTCGCCACGTCCCAGTCGTCGCGCGCGGCGATGTGGTCCGCCATCGCCTCGTCGCAGTAGGCGGTGCCGCACGACCCGAGGTTGAGGAGATCGGCGCCCAGTCGGTGGGCCGTCTGGTTCACGTAGGTTAGGTGCTCTCCAAGTACCGCTTCGCCCTCGGTAATCGAGGTCCCGTAGGCGAGATAGCGGCGATCCGGCAGTTCGGCCTCGGTCGGCGGTCGACGCGCCCCCTCGGCGCCGTGGTAGACCGTGTAGCCGCTTCGGTGTTCCCCGGGGAGACAGACGCGACAGACCCGCGGGTCGAAGGCGGACGCCGACGCGGCGGACGGTCTCAACCGGGTCAGCTTCTCGGGCATCGACACCTCGACGGTCCGGGGTTCCGCACCAATCTCGAACTCGTCGTACCCCTGTATCGATCCCCAGAATACTCGGACCGTCTCGCTGTCAGCGCTTCCGCCCGGCTGGACCGAGAGCGTCAGTTCGACCGAGTCCTCGGGGACGAACCTGAGTTCGACGCCCGCGGGGTGTCGCATCCGCGACCTCGCCCCCTCGTTGAGTTCGTTCCTGACTGCCTCGGGAACGCGTTGGAGCACGCGACCGTCGCCGTCTTCGATCGGAACGAGCGCACCGACGTTGTGAAACTGGATGTCGTCCGTCTGCATGATTCGTCGCCGCCGGCGGCGGGCATCAAACTACGGACCGTGGCGGAACTGACCGGCTCTCGACTCGGACCGTCCGCACGTCTCTCCACCAGTACTCGACCGGTGACTCGGACTTGTGCTGGGACGCACGCTCACCTCTACTCGTGCGACACACTCGTTTGCACTCGTACACACTCATTAGCCCGGCCGCCGTCGCACCCAGAGACGAGATGGACCACCACCCCCGAGACGAGACGGACCACCATCCCCGAGACGAGACGGACCACCAGCAGTTCGACCCGGCGCGGTGGACGGCGCGACTGTTTCGCGACCACGAGCGTCGGCACGGCTTCGACGGGCAGACCGGCGAGACGTTTCGAAAGTGGCAGACGGCGTTTCGCGCGGACCTCCAGCGCGTCCTCGGTCACGACGCCATCGCGGACGCCGGCGTCCCGGATCCGACCCCGGAGCGAACCGAGAGCGAACGGTGCGGCGGCTTCGAACGTCAGCGGTGGACCATTCGAACGGAGACGGGGCTCCGGGTTCCGTTCTACCTCCTCGTGCCCGCCGATGTCGAGCCGCCGTATCCCGTAGTGCTCGTCGCGCACGGTCACGGCGATGCGGGGAAGGACCTGGTCGTGGGCCGGGCGGACTCCGAAGAACACCGGCGGCAGATCGACGAGGACGAACGCGACGTGGCGGTACAGGCGGTCGAACGGGGATACGCGGCGCTCGCACCGGACATGCGCGGGCTGGGCGAACTGTCGAACCCCGCCGACGAGGCGCGAGGATACCGCACCTGTCACACCATGCAGTTGCACGCGCAGCTGTTCGGTCGGTCGCTCCTCGGTGACCGCGTCTGGGACGTGACGCGACTCGTCGACTTCGTCGAACGCCGAGACGACTTCGACGCCGACCGAATCGCGCTGACCGGTCACTCCGGCGGCGGCGCTGTCGCCCTGTTCGCCGCGGCGGTCGACGACCGAATCGACGTCGTTGCGCCGTCGTCGTACTTCTGCACGTTCGAGGCGTCCATCGCGGCGGTCGACCACTGCGAGTGCAACTACCTACCCGGCGTCCTCGAACTGGGAGAGATGTGGGACGTGGCCGGTCTCGTCGCCCCCCGGCCGTTCGTCGCCGTCGCCGGACGGCGGGATCAGATCTTCCCGGTCGAGGGCGTCGAACGGTCGTTCGAGCGGCTCTCGGAGATTTACGGGGCCGCGAACGCGCCCGAGCGGTGCGAACTCGTCGTCGGCGAGGGGGGCCATCGCTACTACGCCGACGGCGTCTGGCCGTTCGTCGACGAACACCTGTAGCGTCTCTCGGCCACTCCGAGGTCGGGTCCGGCGTCGCCTGGTGCCTGGTTCGCGCCCACCGGGAGGGGATTCGAGGTCGGACTCCGCGCCGAGAGCGAACCAGCTCGCCGGAACGAACTCACGTGTCTCGTTCGGCGGACCTCGAAACCGAGCCGAAGAGCATACGAGCGGGTGGAGAGTGGAATCATGCGAATGCCAGCAGGTGACGGAGAGGGATACGACTACGTCGTCGACGAGAGCGGACGCGGCGACTACGAGAGCGTCCAGGCGGCCATCGACGGGGCGAAGGCGTTCCCCGGCGAGCGGATCACGATCTTCGTCGCGGACGGTGTCTACGACGAGAAGGTACGGATCCCCTCGTGGAACCCGAAGATCAGCTTGATCGGAGAGAGCCAAGCGAACCCGGTACTGACGTACGACGACCACTTCGACACGATCGAGAGAGGACGTAACAGTACATTCTTCACGTACACGCTGAAGGTGTGCGGGAACGGCTTCCGCGCGCGTAACTTGACGGTGCGAAACGCCGCCGGGCCGGATCGGGGACCGGCCGTCGCGCTACACGTGGAGGCCGACCGAGCCGTGTTCGAGAACTGTCGGTTCGTCGGGAATCAAGACACCGTCTACGCCGCCGGCGAGGGGGCCCGACAGTACTTCCGCGAGTGCCACGTCGAGGGGACGACCGACTTCGTCTTCGGAGGCGCCACCGCCGTCTTCGAGCGCTGTGACATCCACTCGAAAGCCGATTCGTACGTCACGGCGGCCTCAACGCCCCCGAGCGAACCGTACGGGTACGTCTTCAGGGAGTGTGCCTTGACCGCCGATCCGGAGGTCTCCGACGTGTACCTCGGCCGACCGTGGAGAAACCACGCGCACGTCGCGTTCGTCCGGTGCCGTCTGGGTTCGCACGTTCACCCGGCCGGGTGGCACAACTGGTCCCGTCCGGAGGCCGAGGAGACGGTCACGTTCGCCGAGTACGACAACCGCGGACCCGGTGCAAGCACGGGCGACGAACGAGTGCCCTGGTCGGAGGAGTTGACACCGACAGAGGCCGAGACGTACGCTACCGAAACCGTCCTCGCAGGCGAACACCCTCGGCGGGCCAGCGGACCGTGGTATCGAACCACCACCGAGTAGCGAGCGTCTCGCCGGCCGATCCCCGATGCTTCGTACGACGAGGGGAGTCCGCTCTCGGCGGCTGACGGGTACGGTTCACCGACGGTCGATTACGTCGCCTCGCTGTGGATCGAAGAACGGCCTCGGCACTCATAGGGTTCGTCGTCGCCGGGTGCCACCCCGACTCGGAACGGTGCCCTCGTCATCGGCCGCTCCCGTCTACGGAGGCCGGCAACTAAGCGCTACCCTTCGACGCGCTCGCCTGAGTGCGAGAGTTCGGGTGTGAGCGACGTCCGAACCCCGCCGGGTGCCGATCGGCGGTACACGCCGACGCGGCGCGCTCTGGGTGCGTCACTCCGAGTCGTCGTCGGGAATCGCCCCGTCTCCGGGTTCGGAGCCGTCCCCGGAGTCGGAGTCCTCTTCGCGGACGACGACTTTCGTGATGCGAGCCCCGTCGACCCCCTCGACCGCGAGTTCGTAGCCGTCGACTTCGACACGGTCGCCGACCTCGGGGGCGCGCCCCAGCCGCGAGAGTACCAGTCCGCCGAGCGTGCCGACCTCGTCGCTCTCGAAGTCGGCGTCGAGCCGCTCGTTCACCTCCACGAGCGAGACGCCGCCGTCGACGACGTAGCTCCCGTCGTCGCGCCTGTCGACGGAGGGCTCGCGGCCGTCCGCGTCGAACTGGTCTCTGATGTCGCCGACGACAACCTCGACGGCGTCCTCGACGGTCGCGATGCCCTCGAGCGAACCCCACTCGTCGATGACGGCGGCCATCTGGCTCTGTTCGCTCTGGAACTCCAGGAGGAGGTCGTTGACGCGGGTGGTCTCGGGGACGACGGTCAGGTCGCGCGCGAGATCGCCGGCCGTGACGGTCTCCGCCGTCTCGTCGACGGACTCACTCGCTCGGATCACGTCCTTGACGTCGACGAAGCCGACGACCTGATCGGGGTCGTCCACTTCGACGACGGGATAGCGAGTGTGCGCCTCCTCGAGAATCACCGAGCGGAGCGCTGCCAGCGGCAGGTCCGCCGGTACGCTCACCACGTCGGGTCTGGGGACCATCACCTCGCGGACGGTGACGTCGTCGAGCTCGAAGACCTGCTCGATCATCTCCACCTCCTCCTTGTTGACGTGGCCCTGTTCGCCCGAGCGAGTCAGCACCATCAGTATCTCCTCCTCCTGCAGCGTCTCCTCGCTCTCGGAGGCCGGGGAGATGCCGATGAGCCGCGTGAAGAAGTTCGCCGTCCCGTTGAAGACGACGATGCCGGGGACGAAGAGGTAGTAGCAGAGCTTCATCGGCGGGGCGAGCAGCAGCGACATCCGCTCGGCTTCCGCTATCGCGATGGTCTTCGGTGCGAGTTCCCCGAAGACGACGTGTAGGAAGGTGATGAAGCCGAAGCCGACCGCGAAGGCGACGAGGTGCATGAGACTCTCCGGGAGCAGCGGCGTCAACACCGGTTCGATGAGCGCCGCGACGGCCGGTTCGCCGATCCAGCCGAGGCCGAGCGAGGCGAGCGTGATGCCCAGTTGCGTGGTCGCGAGGTAGTCGTCCAGGTTCGCCATCGCCTCCTGCAAGGTGGCCGACCCCGTCTTCCCCTCCTCGACGAAGCGGTCGACGGCGGTCGCACGAATCCGGACGAAGGCGAACTCGGCGGCCACGAAGAAGCCGTTCAGCGCCACGAGGAAGAGCGCCGCGAGGAGGCGACCGAACGAGAAGAGGACGTCTACCATCCGCGTCCCCGTCGTCGAGCATGTCGGCGGCTCTCCCGTCGGTAGTCCCGGTCGTTCGACTCTCGGCCGACTCGTCCGCTCCACACGAGTCGGTCGGCGAGTCCGTCAGTTCGAGAGGTTCGAGAGATGTGTGCTGGTCCGTTCATTCGGTAAGAGGAAAGTAGTGTGCGAATCCCCGTCAATACACCGGGCGGTCGAGCAGAGACCGGAGAGGTCGCCGTGGGGTCGACGACGGGCTCCGCCCTCGTACTCCCCTTTCGTGGTCTATCGCACCCCTCGGAAATCGGCGGTCGGCTGGGGTCGGCGTCGTCGTCGGGCCGGCTCCGGCGGCCGAGGGGTCCTCAGTTCTCCTCGTCGCCCTCATCCGCCTCACCGTCGTCCTCGGGACTGACGTCCTCGCCGCTCGTGCCGTCTTCGAGCGTCTCTGCCATCTCCGCTTCCGCCTCGGCGACGGTCTCGGCGGTCTCGCCCGCCGTCTCGATTCGGTCGGCAGTCTCGCTGCCGCGCACCTCGATCAACTCGGCGACCGTCTCACCGGCCTGTGCGATTCGGTCGGCAGCCTTCCCGGAGACGCTCTCGACCCGGCCGGCAGCCTTCCCGGAGACGCTCTCGACCTGGTCGGCCGCCTCGTCGGTCCGCTCGGAGGCCTCGTCGGCGGCGGTGCGTGCCCCCTCGGCGGCGTCGCCGGCGAGTTCCTCGGGCGACTGCGACCTCGACCCCGAGCGCGAGCGCAGGACGTAGCCAACCGCGGCGAGGCTACCGATGAGGAGCAACCGCCGGAGACGGCCGCCCGACGACCCGTCGGCGTCGGTCCCCTGCGTCTCGTCGGCCCCCTCGACCGCGGTCGGGCTTTCGATTCGTTCCGCTATCTCCCCCACCTCTGTCTCGGTCAGTCCCGTCGACTGCTCTCCGGACGTGCCGCCGAACGGGACGAACCGCGAGGCGACGCCTCGGCCGCGGAGGGCGTACCCGGCCGCGATGCCGACGCCGAGGAGGAAGATGCCGGAGCCCCGGCGACCGCGGCGCCGGGGACGCTGGGTCACCTGTGACTCCGCTATCGCTTCCTTCACGGCCTGTTTGATGGGCTCTCGAACCGCGAGCGCCACCGACTCTGCGAGTAGCTTCCGTCGATTGTCCGTCAGAATTTCAGTCATTGGAGTGTAGTACAGTACACTCGTCAGATGGAAAATGGTTAGTACTGGTCGGATGAGAGTGAGTGACCGGTGGACGATGATTTCCGCGCGAGTGAGCAACTCTTTCGTTCCGCGCGTCGCTCGATGTCCACGAGCACTGTCCGCTCCAGCGAAGTATAGGAGGTCCCCAGAAGCGCTCTGCACCCTCGGGACAGTTCCTCTCCGAGTCAGTTCGTGTCCACCCGCTCAGTACCCGAGCCGCGCCAGCGTCTTCGCCAACGCGTCCGGATACCGCCCGTCGAACAGGTACACGTGAACCAGCAGCGGGTAGAGCCGGTAAACGAAGCGTCGGTGCTCGAAGAAGCCGGATTCGACGACGCGGGACTCCCGATACCGAGTGAAAAATGCGTCGCCGAAGGTGTCCGTCCAGTCGACGTACGCCAGTTCGACCTCCGGGTGCGCGTAGTAACACGCGGGGTCGAGAAACGCCCGAATCTCGTCGTCGCGGGCGAGGAGGTTCGTCGTCCACACGTCGCCGTGAATCAGTGATGGGGAGTCGGGTTCGGTGAGCAACGAATCGAGGTCCGCCGCAACGGCGTCGACACGCTCGCAAAGCGACGCCGAGAGCGACCCGTCGTCGACGGCGAGGTCGGCGACGTGTCGAAGCCGATACTCGCCGAAGAACTCGGCCCACGAGTCGGTCCACGGGTTCGGTTGGCGGACCGGACCGGTGAGCGTGTCTCGCGGGAATCCGAACGCGTCTGCGCTCACGTCGTGGAGTCGACAGAGGTGGTCCGCGGCGTCGCGTTCGGCCGCCGACGAGAAACTCGACTCACCGTCGACGTACGAGAGGACGAGCAAGTCGGGGTCCGCGTACAGGACCGCCGGAACAGGAAGGTCGCTCTCGTCGGCGAGATAGCGGAGCATGAACGCCTCCACGTCGAGGGGCGTCTCGCCGACTTTCGCGACGACCGTTCGGCCGTCGTCGAGGTCGACACGGTACACCGCCCCGATCATCCCACCGTCGAGTTCCCTCAGTTCGACCGGTTCTGCGTCGATCGCGGCGGTCAGTCGGTCGCCGAGCGCCGGGTCCATGGGTTCGAATACCGCGGGAGCGTTAAGGTCCCACCGACCGACTCGCCGACATGGCACGCCGACTCATCGTCGACACGGACACCGCGGGCGACGACACGCAGGCCATCCTGATGGCCGCGCTGGCCGACTCTCTCGAACTGGAGGCGCTTACTATCGTCGCCGGAAACGTCGAGTTCGACTACGAAGTCGAGAACGCGAAGTACACGCTCGGCCTCGCGGACGCGGCCGACGAAGTGCCAGTGTACGAGGGCGCGCGTCGCCCGCTGGTCAAGGAGTTCGAGCACGTAGACCACGTCCACGGCGACGGCGGGTTGGGCGGCGAACTCTACCCCGACACCGGAATCCCCTCCGCCGACGGCCACGCCGTCGACAGAATCGTCGAGACGGCCCGCGACGCTCCCGGCGAGGTGAGTCTCGCCTGCATCGGCCCGCTGACCAATATCGCGCTGGCGATCCGCCGCGAACCCGACCTGAACGACTTGCTCGACGAGGTGTGGGTGATGGGCGGTGCGGCGAACACGCTCGGCAACGACACGCCCGCCGCGGAGTTCAACTTCTGGGTCGACCCGGACGCCGCGAAAATCGTGATGGACGAACTCGACGTGAATCTCGTCGACTGGGGGCTGACGATTCGACAGGGGACGTTCGAGGCCGACGAACTGGAACCGTTCGAGGAGGCCGACAGCCCGTACGCGGACTTTTTCACGGCCATCACGAGCCACGCCCGCGAGTTCTCGGAAGAGCGCCTCGGCGTCGACGCGACGACGCAACCGGACTCGTTGGCGGTCGCCTGTCTCCTGAATCCGGACCTCGTGACCGAGGCGGGAACGTACTTCGTCGACGTCGACGAGCGAGAGGGGATGACCCGCGGCTACAGTCTCGTCGACGAACTCGGCATCACCGGCGGCGAACCGCGAACGCGCGTCGTCGAGTCCGTCGACGAAGCGGCGTTCAAGCGGATGTTCTCGGATATGCTGCTGCACGGTGACCCGGAGCGGTCGCTGTGAACGGGCGTCCATGCGGAAGCGACGAAAAGCGACTAACAGCGGCGAAAGGTGACAAAAAACCGGAAACGAGAGTCGCCGGTGTGCAGAGTTAGACGGGGCGGGCGAACGCGAGCGACCCGCTGATGTTGTAGACGGAGGCCTTCACCGTCTGGCCCTCCTGTGCGCCGGAGACGAAGACGGTGTACTTGCCGACTTCGGCGACGCCGTCGCCCTTTCGTCCGGTCCCGGTGATCTCGAACTCGTACGTCTTCCCCTCCTCGAGCGTCGGGGTGTTGCGCGAGGCCGAGGACGTCCGCTTCTGGACCGGGCGGAACGCGCCGCAGGCCTCACAGCGCAGCATCTCGACGCCGTCTTCGGTTCGGAGGACGGTGTCGGGGAGGCCGCACTCCGAGCAGATGACGAACTCGTCGGCGTACTCGCGGATGGCCGTGTCGAAGTCGGCGACGCTGAACGACCCGTTGTAGCGCGCGCGCTGGCCGTCGAACTGGCCGTTCGTCGCGAACTGGCGCTGAATCGCGCTGTGGAGGTGTTCGGGGTCGCGCGAGAGCGCTTCGGCGATGTCGCCGAGGTTCGTCAGGCGCGTGAACGCGCCGTCGGTCTCACCCACGGGGTCGGGGAACCGGAGCCGTTTGTCCTCGGTCGCTCGCGAGTCCGTCGCGTCCATCGCTCGGTTGAGAGATGATTCGTAGTTCATACGTGTTCGAGATGCCAAACACGTATAGGCGTTCCGTGTACCGCTTACCGTGGCGACCACTCACACTCGAAATCCGGTACGAGAGGGCCGATGTCGGTCGAACAGACGGAGACGAGTGTCGATCGGAAACGAATTTCGGGACAGCCGTGACTGTGGTGACAGAAATAAACTCATATCGTCCTCGAAACGAAAGGACCGAATGTGAGAGAGAACGACGACCAGGTCGACGAACGCGACGGAGCGACAGCGGCAAGTGAGCCCCAGCAGTCCTCGGGGGGCCGCTCTCGACGCCGGGTGCTAGCAATCCTCGCCACGGGGGCCGTCGGGGCCGGACTCGGGGTCGCGGCGCTCGACGGGATGGGCGACGAGTCCGAACCGTCCGGAACGACGGAGACGACCTCGGAGACCGAGGCGAACACCTCGTCGGAGACGGAGGCGGACACCTCATCGGAGACAGAGGGGACCGAACCGCAGACGTCCGCGGTCGCGACGACGTCCGGGTTGACCGAGACGGGGTCGTCGACGGGAACGGACGCGCCCGCCGACGGCTCCTCGGGTTCGTCGGACACCGACAGCTCTTCGGGTTCGTCGAACACCGACAGCTCTTCGGGTGCGGGCGAAACGCCGGGGACCGACACCCAGACCGAGACCGGAACCGCCACGGGGACGGCGACCGCCTCCGAGACCGAAGGTCCGGCGGAGACGACGACATCTCCCGGAACGGAGACGCCCGGCGAATCCGAGACCGCCACGGAGACGGCGACACCAACCGAGACGGGGCCGGAGTCGCAGTGGCGAAGCGAGACCTCGCTCCCGCAAGCACAGAGCGACGCGGGCGGTGGCGTCGTCGACGGCGAACTGCTCTACTTCGGCGGCTTCGACTCCGGTGTCGAGACGGTCGCGGTGAGTCGGACGTTCAGCTACGAACCGGCGGCGTCGGGCGGCGACGGCACGTGGAGCCGCGTCGAGGACATGCCGAAAGCCGTGTGGGGGCCCTGCGGTGTCGCCGTCGACGACCGGGTGTACAGTTTCGGCGGCGTGCTCACTCCCGACGAAGGTGAGAACGAGCCGACCGACGAGATATTCGTCTACGAACCCGGTTCGGGGTGGCGCGACCTCACCGCCGAGACGGGGGTCCGCTGTCCGTACCCGAACTGGGGAATGGGCGGGGTGTACGACCCCGAGAGCGGCCTCGTCTACTGCGTCACCGGCGGAACCGGCGACACGGAGGCGGAGACGGCGACGAACCACGGTACCGGCGGGACGACCCACTGGGCGTTCGACGACCACCGACTCTGGGCGTTCGACTCCGAGGCCGAAGAAGTGGTCGACCGGGGGCTCGCGCCGATACCGGAGGCGAAACGCTGGCCCGCCGTCGCGCGCGTCGAAGTGGACGGTCGAACGAAGATTCACGCGGTCGGCGGCGTCAAGAGCACCGCGGGGTCGACGGACACGAACTTCCGGTACGACCCCGTCGACAACGAGTGGGAAGAAGTAACGCCGACGCCGATACCCGGCCACTACGCCACCACCGACGACCCCGTCATCGACAACCAGTTGTACCTCTCGCACGGCCTGTTCCGCGAGGGTGGCGAATCGCCGTCTATCGACTCGTTCCGGTCGTTCTGCCACCGCTACGACCCCGAAGCCGACGAGTTCGACACCTCGCTACCGGACGACGACACGCCGCGCGTCGGGTGCGTCGACGGCGTCATCGACGGCCGCCTCTACGTCACCGGCGGCCACGTCAAACGCTACGACCAGGAGGGGTACCACGACTGCACGCCCGTCGCCTCGTCGTTCGAGCCCTGAACCGCGACCGAAAATCGCCGCGCGGGTTCAGTTTTCGATTCGCTCTCTGGCCGCCGCGACGAGAAGTGGCAGAAACACCGTCGCGTCGCCCTGCACGGTGACGTTCCGCGCTTCCTTCGTCAGCTTGCCCCACGAGCGCGCCTCGTCGAGCGTCGCCCCCGAGAGCCCGCCCGTCGAGGCGGGGTCCATCGTGATCTGAACCGCGTAGTCGTACGCGCCGGGGGTGACGAGCATCGTCTGCAGCGTGAAGTTCTTCGGGACGCCGCCGCCGACGAGCAGACAGCCCGCCCTGTCGGCGTGGTAGGCGAGGTCCGTCAGCGGCGTCATATCCTTCAACGCGTCGAGCGTGAACTCGGAGGTCTGCGAGTACATCCACGCCTGGAGCCCGAACACCGAGTCCTGCACGGCGGGGCAGTAGATGGGCACGTCGGACTCGTACGCCGCGGCGGCGACGCCCGCGTCCTCTTCGACGCCCTCGCGCTCGTTTACCTCACTATTTGCGCGGCCGAGTTCCCGGCAGAGGCGCTCGATACCGACCGACCCCTCCTCCTCCAGCGGTGGGAACACCTCGGCACGGAGGTGCGACTCGAACAACGCGAAATGTTCCTGCGGGAGATAGACGTTGTAGATGCGGTCGACCTCCTCGTCGCGTAGCGTCTCGTCGTGTTCGCGCGGCGTCTTCCCCTCGGCGTGTTCGGCCCCGTGGTGGTGTTTCCCGCCGATGGCTTCGATGGAGTCGTGGGTGAGGTTCGCGCCGGTCGTCACCAGCGCGTCGACGTGGCCGTCGCGGACGAGGTCGGAGACGACTTTCCGCATCCCGGTCGGCACCATCGCGCCCGCAAGCGAGAGGAACACCGTGCAGTTGTCGTCCGCCAACATCTCGGCGTACACGTCGACCGCCTCGTGGACTGCGGCCGCGCCGATGCCCGCCTTCCCGTACTCGTCGACGAGTTCCGAGACGGTCATCCCGCTGCGGACGTCGGTGTGGCCGACCGGGTCGTGGTCGAACTCCTCTCTGTGCGGTGGGTGGTACTCCGCGTGGCCGTCGTGGCCTCCTTCACCGTCGTGACCGTCGTCGCTTCCGTCCTCGCTCATGTCTCCCGATGCGACGGGGGGCGGTTTCAACCACGCGGTCCGTCATTCAACGGGACAGAATGTTCGATACTCTACACGAAAAGGACTTACACGTACTCGGACTACCGTCGCGCGTGGGTAGAGTCGAGAACAATCACGAAAACGCGGACGTCGCACTCGTCTCGGAAGCGACGGCTGTCGACGACGAGATGTTCACTGTCCTCGCGGACGAGCACCGACGGTTCGCCCTGTACGCACTCCTGCAGTTCCGGCGGTTGACGCTGGAAGAGCTGGCCGACATCGTCGCCGGGTGGACCAACGTAGACAGTTGGCGAGGGGTTACACGCGAGGAGCGGGACGCCGTCCTCTTGAGGTTGCGTCACGCACACGTCCCGAAACTCGAGGAGGCGGGGTACGTCGAGTACGACGAGGACGCCGGCGAGTTGTCGCTCGCCGCGCTCCCGGCGTCGCTGTACGACCTCGCAACGTACGCCCGGCGGCACGAGAAAGCGAGCGTCGGCCAACGAGGGCGGCTTGGTCCGACGACGAAAGACGGCGATACCGCGGAAAACGGTGCGGAGGACGCCACAGGCGACGGGAAGGACGGGGCGACGTAACCGCGGCGAACCGACCGCGATGGGGTGACTCCGACGGGCTCGACGGGCCGGATGACCCCGACAGCCCAACGGTCTACCCGAAACGGAGGCACCGATGACACTCGGACAGTTCATCTCTGCGGTGGCGGCGGAGCGAAAACAGCTCGTCGTGTACGCGGTCGACGACGCCGAGGTCCCGATAGAACAGTTCGAGACGCGGAACGTCTCCGTCGAGCGGCGCTCGCTTTCAGACGACGGACTCCCCGGCTTCGTCGTCATCCGCGACGACGACGGGTTCGCGGGGGCGTTGAGTCTCGAGGAGTTCCGGCACCTCGTGACGCCGCCGATTCGGCGTCCGTGGTCCGACGATATCGAGACGAGCTACCGCGCGCTGTTCGAGGTTCTCGACAACACGCTTTTCACGTCGTTCGATAAGCGGCAGATGGTCGCGGCGTCGCGCGAAATCGAGGAACGCGCGTGGCGCGTCGGTCACGGAACGCTCAGATGCGGGTTCCAGTCGTCCGACGCGCTTCGGAAACAGCGGCCGGTCTACTCGCGATTAGTCGGCGAGACCGACCTCGACCTCCACGTCTATCTCGCCGACGATCAGGAGGAGTGGCCGGTCGACGGCGTCACCCACCACGTCGAGTCGAGCGAGGAGATCGGGCGGACGTGGTTCGTCGTCTTCGACGGAAGCACCTACACGAGTGCCGCGTGCGCGATCGTCGCCGAGGAGGTCGAGGACGGCCAGTTCCGCGGCTTCTGGACCTACGACGAGGAACGCGTCGACGAGATGCTGTCGTATCTCACGTCGACGTACGGCTGAGTACGCGACGTACCGAGTGGGCGTCCTCACCCGTTCGAGTCGACGCAGAAACTTCCGAACGACGTGCGGTGACGGACGAACGGCGAGTGATGACGGACGAACGACTGGTGACCGACGAGAGAACGACCGTCGAGCGGGGCGAACGATACCGACCGCGGCGGGGAGCCGAACGTTTATCTGTCGGACTGGGACCACTCCGGCGCGTGACCTGAGCCATCGGCGCGGTCAGGGCAGTACGGGTGTACGACGACCCGGCCGCGTGCGGACGCCGTCGTCTGTTCGCCATCCGCTTCGAGCGACGGTGTCGTCGCGTCTCCGTCACACTCCGTCCCGTCGCATCGCGCTCACAGCCCCGTCGGGTGGTCGACGAACGTCGTCTCGACGCCCCAGTCGTCGAGTCGCGACGCGAGCGCACGGACGCCGAACGTCTCGGTCGCGTAGTGACCGGCCAGAAAGACGTGTATCCCGGCCTCGCGCGCCTCGTGGTACGCCTTCTGCTTACCCTCACCCGTCACCAGCGCGTCGACGCCGGCGTCGATGGCCTCGTCCAGCCAGTCGACCCCGCTCCCGGTGACGATGGCGACGTCTTCGATCTCGTCGGGGCCGAACTCGAGCACCTGGACGCCGCGGCCGCCCGTGTCGAGTTCGGCGTCGAGCGTCGTCGCCAGCTCCGTCGCGTCGAGCGACTCGCTCGCGCGGCCCCGCTGCCCGACGTGTTCCGAGCCGAGCGTCCCGAACGGTTCGCGGTCGACGAGACCGAGCAGGTCGGCGACGCCGGCGGCGTTGCCGAGTTCCTGGTGGCCGTCGAGCGGCAGGTGTGAGACGTACAGCGCCACGTCGTTCTCGACGAGCGGTGCGATTCGTCGGTACTGCGTGCCGGTCACGCGCTCGATTCCGCCCCACGAGAGGCCGTGGTGGGTGACGAGGAGGTCGGCGTCCGCGTCCGCCGCGGCGTCGACAGTTGCGACGGCGGCGTCGACGGCGACGGCGGCCCGAGTTATCTCGGCCTCCTCGGGGCCGACTTGGAGGCCGTTCGCGCTCGCGTCGATGTCCGCGTAGGCGTCGGTTCGCAGCGTCTCGTCCAATCGGTCCGTCAGCGTCGACAGGCGCATAGCCATAGCCGAACCGTGACCGGCCGACGGCTTGTAACCCTCGTTACGAGAGCACCGCCCGGAGTCGCTCTCGCACGTCGCGCTGGGCCAGCATCCCGCAACCGTAGATGACGACGCCGACGCCGACCAGCGCGACCACGCCGACGACGGTGTTCTGCGGGACGAACTCGCGCTGTTCGAGCAGGGTGATGGCTCCGCCCATCGCCAGCGCGACGAACACCTGCCACGCGACCCACCGCCACTCGACGCTCAGCGACAGGTCCTGTCGCAGATACCACAGTTGCGCGCCGACGGCGACGGAGGCCGTCGCCAGCGTCGCGACCGCAGCCCCGTACATCCCCATCGAGGGGACGAGCAGGAAGTTGAGTCCAACGTTCGCCAACACCGAAAGAACGTTCGTCCGGAACACCTCCTTCGGGCGGTCGATACCGAGCAGAACGTTCTCGGTGATGTACTTTACCGCCTGCGCCAACTGGCCGACCATGAGCACGAAGAGGACGGTCACGCCGGTCTCGAAGCCGTACAACACCGACAGCAGTTCCTCACCGAGGACCGCGACGCCGATGACCGCCGGGAGCACGAGCGCGATGGCGTACCCGATAGCCGTCGCGAACGTGCGTTCGATACCGGCGAGGTTCCCGTCCTCGTGCCACCGCGTCACCGCGGGGACGAGGGTCAGACCGATAGCCTGCGCGCCGATGAGCGAGATCCCCGTCAGCCGCCACGAGGTCTCGTAGATACCGACCGACGCTTTCGAGACGAAGAAGGCGAGAACCATCGTATCCGCCCACGTGTAGGTGAGGTGACTGATGTTCATCCCGATAGTGTAGCGGGCGAAGTCGATGAGTCGACGGACCGCCCTCGGTGTCGGAATCGCGAACCCGGCGTCGACGAAGTAAAACGAGAGCGCGGCGGTCACCACCATCGAGATGGCGGAGCCGTAGATGAGACCCATGAGTCCGTACCCCATCTGGAGAAACAGCACCGATAGCGCGACCCGCGAGAGTGTCCCGAGCGTCTCGAGTCCGGCGGTGACCGAAATCTGGTCCTCGCCGCGGAGCGCGCCGAACAGAATCCCGCGACAGGTGCCGAGTCCGACGAGGAGGAGCACGAGCGGCACGGCCATTCCGAGTTCGATGTAGTTCACCAACCGGTCGCCGAAGAGGACGACGACCGCGGTGACGACGGAGAACGTTCCGGCGGCGACGAGCAGCGCGGCCGTGAGATACGGGGCGCGTTGGTCGTCGGTCTCTGCCTGACTGATCCGCTTGACCGTCGCATCCGGGAGTCCGAGATACGACAGCAAGGTGAGAACCGAGACGACCGACCGGAAGGTGAAGTAGATCCCGAGCGCCGCCGCACCGAGCGCCCGAGCGAAGTAGATGACACTCAAGAACCCGACGAGACGGACGGTGATTCGTGCGACAAAGAGAGCGGCACCGTCGCGCTCAATGGAGACCACTGCCACCACCGAGACGACCCGGCCGAGAGGGGCCAGAAGCGCGCAGAGACATACGTTCGAAACCCGCGGAACGACCTTCGTTACGAACCCCGTACCGGGTGGCGGAGAGCGAACAGCACGTCTCTACGGAGAAGACCGTCCAAGAGGGCAGCACGTTCCCGAGTAGGCCGTCGTTACTCGAATCGTTACCTCGTGGCCGGGGAGAAATAATCTCGAACCGTCCGCGTCGGTAGTCCGTGAGTTTCGAGGCGGCGTCGCGTGACCGACGTCGACGCTCTCCCGGGGCGCGTCGACGCAGCGACGGTGGCGACGCCGTCGCCGACGCATCACGACGTCGGCACCGACCTGCTGTCGGCCGGCGTCGATATCACGGTCGAGAAACCGCTGACGCCCGACGCCGAGACGGCGTGGGACCTCGCCGGAGACGATAGCCGAGAGTGCGTCGGCGAACAGTTCCTCGGACGCCTCGTTCGCCCTCTCGTACACGTCGCGGGCGCGGTCGGTCTCCTCGATGGGGACGAACGCACGAGCGACGACGTCGCCGGCGTCGACCTTCTCGGCCATGACGTGCAGCGTCGTGCCGTGCTTCCAGTGGTCGTCTTCGCGGGCGTTCATGATGGCGTGGCTGAACACGTTGCTGCCGCGGTAGCGGGGGAGTTCGGCCTGATGGAGGTTGAGCGAGGCTTCCTCGGGGTGGTCCAGTAGTTCGTCGTCGAGGATGTTCGGGTAGTAGACGCTGACGAGGTAGTCGACGTCGTACTTCAGTACCTGACGCTCCTCCGAGAGCGGACGCGTCGGGTAGCCGAGCGACTCCGCGAGATCTGACACCGAACCCTCCCACCAGGTGTCGGCATCCGACGGGTAGGTGACGACGAGTTCGACGGAGACGTCGGGGTGATCGTGCAACTGGGTGAGACACGCTTCGCTGAGGGGATGGCTCCCGAAGAACGCGACGGATATCACGGCGATAGATCGCGGGCGACGAGGCTTATAATCCGGCGATAGCCACTCGTCAGGGACCTCGCGCGGCGTCGAGAAATCCCGCGCGGCGTCGACGGCGAGGCCGGACTTGCGAATGCAGCCACCGCGGTTATCCGTCTGGCCGCCGAACAGTACGACGCGAGCGAAACACGAGGTGACTTACTGATGGGTAAGTTCCGTAGTGCGCTTCGCGTCTGGCGACGGCTACCGCGTCGAACCAAACGCAGTATCACGCGCAAGATGCGACGCGTGCTTCGCCGCTGAGACGACACGGCGGCGTCGCTCGCGTTTCTACCGAAATCGAGACGAGAGCGACGGCGACGGCTACTCGTTCGACGCCGCGCGCTCGCAGACGAACTCCTTGAGGAGTTTCCCGGCGAGCGACGCGGCCTGGCCGTCGTCGCGGTCGTTCACTTCGACGACGTCGAACCCATCGGCGGCGGGCGCGACGGCCCGAACGACGTCGCGCATCTCGCGCGGCGTGAGGCCGAACGGCTCCATCGTTCCCGTTCCGGGCGCGAACCCGGGGTCCGCGCCGTCGATGTCGACGCTGAGGTAGACGGACGAATCGGCGTCGAACTCGGGGTCCCAGTCGGCGACGTCTTCGGGTGCGACGACGGTCACGTCGTCCTCGTCGGCGCGTTCCCACTCCTCGGGGGAACCGGTACGCGCGCCGAGGACAATCGCCTCGTCGGCGGTGTCGAGGACGCGCCTCGTGACGCAGGCGTGACTCCACTCGTCGCCGGCGTAGTCGCTCCGGAGGTCGAGGTGGGCGTCGAGACAGACGAACACGTCGGGGTCGACGGCGCGGACGCCCGCGGCCGTGACGGTGTGTTCGCCACCGAGGGTGATGGGGACAGCGTCGTCGCGGACGGCGTCGCCGAGTTCGCCGCTCAGAAACTCGACGTACTCGGCGGCGTCGCTCCAGGCGTGGAGGTCGCCCGCGTCGTGAACTGAGAGGTCCGAAAAGAACTGGTCGGTTCGACGGTCGAAGTCGTCGAACGTTTCGGCGTACTTCCGAATCCGGTCGGGACCGAAACGGGCCCCTGGCTGAAAACTCGTGGAGATGTCCAGGGGCGCACCGACGATGACGAAGTTCGCGTCACTGCGTTCGGCTGTCGCCCCGGGGAACATCACACGACCTTTCGGTTGCCTTCGTACTCCAAGTACTCGATTTCGCTCTCGGGGGAGAAATCCTCGCCGTCGGGGATGCGCATCGTGAACGTCTCGTAGGTGTCGAGGTCCATCACCTGCGCGTCGTCGCCGGTGACAGAGACGACCTGTCCCTGTTTCCGGTCGATGATCGGGACCCACACCTTCGCGTCGACAGGCTGACTGAGGCTGCGCTTCTTGCCGTCGAAGACGCCGCGACCCTCGACGCGGGCTTTCGCACTGCCGTGCTTGCCGGGTTTGGCGGTGCTGTAGTGATTGATTTTACAGGGGGCGCTGTCCATCATGACGTAGCTGCCTTCCTGCAGTTCGCGAACCTGCTTCTGCTGTTTCGCCATACCACGGAATTACCGAGGCGGCGGTATAAACGGTTTGGAAACGAGTCGTGAGCGCGGGTCTCCTCGCCGCGAGAGGCGGTTTGGCGACGATAACGCCTGAACACGGTTCGGAGGTGAACACGGCAGGTCGAGAGGGTGGCAGCGACGCGAGATCGACGGCGCTTCGATGTCGGCGTAAACGACACATCGACGGAGCCTCGACGACGCCGCTCGGCTCAGTCGCCGCGGCGTTCGCGCATGCTCTGCCGGGTGAACTGCGGGCGGGCGCGGATACCCTTACGGCGCTTGCGCAGCGACCGGTACAGCAGGAAACCAATCGGCAGGGTGATGCCGATAGCGGCAGCGGCGAAGCGCCAGTCGTTGCCGAAGGAGTACAGAATCGACGCCGAGAGCAATCCGACGGAGAACAGGAGGCTGTAGGCGATGCGGCGCGAGAGGCGGTCGAACACGTCGTTCTTGTCCTCGATACGGACGTTGACCGTCAGGTTCTCGCGTTCGAGTTGGTCGAGCGTCCGGTCGAGTTTCGGCGGGACGGTGACGAGCGCCTCCGTCGTCTGCTGGAGTTGGCGTCCGGCGTCTTCGACGAACTGCTTGGCCGTCTCCTCGCGGTAGCCCGACTCCGAGAGGTAGTTCGTCGCCACCTCGATGAAGTCGAAGTCCGGGTCGAGCGTCACACAGACGCCCTCGACGACGGTGGCGACGCGGAGCACGAGCGCCATGTTTTGGGGCAGACGAAGCGGGAACTCGTAGATCGTGTCTTCGACCTGCTGGACGACCTGCTGGACGCGGTACTGCTCGATGTCCTCGCCGCGCACGTCGGCGATGGCCAGTTCCATCACGTTCGCCATCACCTCGCGGTCGGCCTCCGGCGAGAGCGTCCCCATCTCGACGAGCGAGTCGAGGATGGCGTCGATGTTCTGGTTGGCGACGGCGACGTAGAACTCGACGATCTTGTCCTGGATGTAGGGGTCGACGGTGCCACTCATCCCGAAGTCGTAGAAGATGATCGTGCCGCCGTCGTCGACGGCGAGGTTCCCCGGGTGGGGGTCGGCGTGGAAGACGCCGTCTTCGATTATCATCTGGAGGTACACCTCCTGGAGCGTCACCGCCAACTCGTGGCGGTCGATACCCATCTCGTCGAGCGTCTCGACGTCGCTTATCTTCACGCCCGGTTCGTACTCCATCGTGAGCACGCGCGGGCCGGAGACGTCGTCTATCGGCCGCGGGATGACGATGTCGGAATTTCCCTCGAAGTTCGAGCGAATCCGGACGAGCATGTCGCGCTCGCGGCTGTAGTCCATCTCCTCGCGTATCGTCTTCGCGAACTCGTCGGCGAGACTGTCGAGCGAGAACGCCTGGCCCTCGCCGACGAATCGCGAGAGAAGCGGAATCGACCACTTGATCACCCGCAGGTCGGCCTCGACCAGGTCTTCGATGCCCGGCCGGCGTATCTTGACGGCGACACGCTCGCCCTCGTACTCGGCGAGGTACACCTGCCCGAGACTCGCGCCGCTGATGGAGTCGCGGTCGAACGCGTCGAACGCCTCGTCGACCGGGCCGAGTTCGTCTTCGAGGACGACGCGCGATTCCTCCCACGGGGCGGGCGGCACGTCGTCCTGGAGGCTCGACAGCACGTCGATGTACGCCGGGGGGAGGATGTCCGGGCGCGTCGACAGCAGTTGGCCGAGTTTGATGAACGTCGGTCCGAGCGTCAACAGCGTGTCGAGCAACACCCCCGCCCGCTCGACCTGCATCTCGGTGGTGACCTGTCGCGAGCGACCGAACAGGAGGAACCGATTCCGGTCTCGGGTATAGGCGACGATGAGCGGGAGGAATCGGCGGAAGACGACGAGGAACCGCCAGTAGGCCCGCGGAGTGACCAGAGTAACCACCTACTCCGAGGAGTCGTCCGTTATCGGAATCGTCCGCTCGGCGGCGGCCGTCCGCTTGGGGAGGTGGAGTTCGAGGACGCCGCGTTCCATCGACGCCTCCGCGCCGTCACCGGAGGCGTCCGGCGGCAGCGGCAGTTCCGCGTCCAAGAACAGGGAGCGGTCCTCGCGGAGGTAGCGGAACTCCGAGGGGAGACTCTTCTCGCGGCGGGCTTCGATGACGATGCGACCGTCCTCGAATCGCACGTCAGCCGTCTCGGCGGTCACGCCGGGTAGGTCCACGACGAGCAGGTACGCGTCGTCGCTCTCCAACAGGTCGGCGAACACCGCTTTGGGCAGGTCCCGCAACGCGTCGCGCAGCGCTGACATGGGCGTAGCTACGGGTTGGGGGTCGAAAAACCCGGCGGTCGGGAAACGACGCACGCGGCCGACGACGCGCCACCGTCGCCGCCGCGGGGTCCCCCGCCTCTCTCGGCACCGCCGACCGCCGCCGGGTAGACGTTTTTGTCCCCCCGGTTACAACGAGGCGTATGAGCCACGACGACCTGCGACGCGCCGGATTCAAACACCGGACGCGCGTCGCCGACGCCCGCGACCGACTCCTCGCGGCGGTCACGCCGCACGACCGAACCGAACGCCTCGCGCTCGTCGACGCCGACGGCCGGGCGCTCGCCGAGACGGTCACCGCCGCCCGGGACGTGCCCGGCTACGACCGCGCGGCGATGGACGGCTACGCGGTCCGCGCCGAGGACACCTTCGGGGCGTCGGGGCGCTCGCCCTCGGTGCTCCGACTCGCCGCGGGGGACGCGGGGGGCGAAGACGACCCAGCATCGGTACCCCCCGGCGAAGCGGTCCGCGTTCACACCGGCAGCGAACTGCCCGACGGCGCCGACGCCGTCGTGATGGTCGAATACACCGAACAGGTAGGCGACGAGGTGGAAGTGTTCGATGCGCTCGCCGAGGGCGAGAACGTCGGCGACGCCGACGAGGACGTAGCCGAGGGCCAGTCGCTGTACGACCCCGGCCACCGCCTTCGACCCTCTGACCTCGGCCTCTTGAAGTCGGTCGGCGTCCACGAGGTCGAAACGTACGAACGGCCCCGCGTCGCCGTGATTCCGACGGGCGAGGAGGTCGTCCAGCGAGACCCCGACCCCGGCGAGGTCGTCGAGACCAACGGTCTCACGGTCTCGAAACTCGTCGAGCGCTGGGGCGGCGACGCGAGCTATCGGGACGTCGTGACCGACGACGAGGACGCGCTCCGCGAGGCCGTCGAGTCGAACCGCGACCACGACGTGGTGGTGACGACCGGCGGGTCGTCGGTCGGCGAACGCGACCTCACGTACGAGGTCGTCGACGACCTCGGCGAGGTGTTCGTCCACGGCGTCGCGCTGAAACCCGGTCACCCAGTCGCACTCGGAGAAGTCGACGAGACACCGATCGTGATGCTCCCCGGCTACCCCGTCGCGTGCGTCGTCAACGCCGTGCAGTTCCTCCGCCCGGCGCTCAAGCGCGCCGGTCACCTCCCCGACGACGCGCCGCCGACGCGGGAGGCGACGCTGACGCGGAAAGTGCCGAGCGAACCCGGCGTCCGAACGTTCGCCCGCGTCCGGACAGAGACCGGAGAAGAAGGTCTCGAAGCGACGCCGACGCGCGCCAGCGGGTCCGGCATCCTGTCGAGTGTCGCGCTCGCCGACGGCTGGGTCGTCGTCCCCGAGGAGCGCGAGGGTCTCGAAGCGGGTGCGACTGTCGCCGTCGAGAACTGGGAGTGGTCGGCGTGACCGAGAGGAAAGAGTTCCGCGACCTCGCCGACCCCGAGGACGCCCACGCCGCCATCGCGTCACTAGCTCTCGAACCCGAACCCGAGGCGGTACCGCTGGCGGAGGCGGGCGGGCGCGTCCTCGCCGAGCGGGTCGACGCCGACCTCGACGTTCCCGGTTTCGACCGGGCGTCGATGGACGGCTACGCGGTCCGGGCGAAGGACACCTTCGGGGCGGACGAGGCCGACCCCGTGACGCTCGACCTCGTCGGCGAGGTCCACGCGGGCGCGGAACCCGACGTGACCGTCGAACCGGGGACGTGCGCCGAGATTTCGACCGGTGCGGTGATGCCGCCGGGCGCGGACGCCGCCGTCATCGTCGAGCGGACGGACGAACTCGGCGACGACAGAATCGAGATTCGAACCGCCGTCGCGCCCGGCGACAGCGTGATGTTCGCCGGCGCGGACATCGCCGCCGGGGCGCGGGCGCTCGGTCCGGGGACGCTCCTCACGCCGCGGGAGATTGGACTCCTGTCTGCGCTCGGTCGCGACGAGGTCCCCGTCCGGGGCCGCCCCCGCGTCGGCATCGTCTCGACCGGCGACGAACTCGTCCGGCCCGGAGAGACGCTCCACAGCGCCCGCGGCCAGATCTACGACGTGAACAGCTACACCATCGCCGCGGGCGTCGAAGAGGCCGGCGGCGAGGCCGTGCTGTATCCGCACGCCGGCGACGACTACGACGAGATGGAGCGCCTCCTGGTGCAAGCGAGCGAGGAATGCGACCTCGTGCTCTCGTCGGGGTCGACCTCCGCGTCTGCGGTCGACGTCATCTACCGCGTCATCGAGGACAGAGGCGAGTTACTGCTGCACGGCGTCGCGGTCAAACCGGGGAAACCGATGCTCGTCGGCCGGTTGGACAGTAGCGCCTACGTCGGCCTGCCGGGCTACCCGGTGTCGGCGCTCACCATCTACCGGACGTTCGTCGCGCCCGCGGTTCGGCGCGCGGCAGGGGTCCCCGAACCGCAGACGGCGACCGTTCGAGGGAGGATGGCCGTCCGCGAACGCTACGGCGAGGGCCGGATGCGACTGATGCCGGTCGGCCTCGTAGAGGACGAGGAGGGCGAGACGCTCGTCTACCCCGTCGACAAGGGAAGCGGCGCGACGACGAGCCTCGTCGAAGCCGACGGCATCGTCGAGGTCCACCCGGACACCGAGTATCTCGCCGAAGGCGAGGCGGTAGACGTGCTGCTGTTCTCGCCGGACGTACGCCCCCCGTCGCTGTTCGGCGTCGGCGAGGACGACCCGCTGCTCAACCGTCTGCTCGACCGCCTCGGGACGACGCGCTACCTCCCGGTCGGGAGCAGGGAGGGGCTTCGTCGCCTCCGCGACGGCGTCCCCGACGTGGCCGTCGTCGCCGGTCCGGTCGAACGCGACGTCAACGCCGTGGACCTCGGCGGGTGGCGACGCGAGTGGGGACTCGTCGTCCCCGACGGCAACCCGGCGGGCGTCGAGGGCGTCGCGAGCCTCGTCGACGACGACCTCCGGTTCGTCAACCGCGACTCGAACTCCGGCCTGCGGACGAGTTTGGGCACCGCCGTCGCCGACCTGGCCGACGAGCGTGGCGTCTCGCGTCGCGACCTCGTCGCCGAAATCCACGGCTTCGACCGGTCGGTGAAAGCCTCCGAGAGTCCGGCCCGGCGCGTCCTCGCCGGCGACGCGGACGCGGGCGTCGGCCTGCGGACGACCGCCGACCGACTCGGTCTCGGGTTCGTCTCGCTGGGGTGGCAGGACGTTCGCGTCCGCGTCAATCCGGACCGAACGGAGAAATCGAGCGTAGACGTTCTCAGAACGGCTCTCGACAACGTCGGGCACGACGCCGACGGCCTCGTCGGCTACGAGACAGCGTAGCCTGTCGTGTCCACGATGTAAATTTTATCGACATAGAACATCTCACAAAAACAAGTCCAAAATTCAAACTGTGAGAATAGTAGAAACGTATTTCATGTTACTCCCGAAAAGCGGGCTATGTCAAGCAGGGCGAAAGTACTTCACGTCGACGACGACTCGAGCGTCACAGAACTCACGAATCAGTTGCTCGACCCGGAGGGAGACCGGTTCGGCCTGACGAACGCGTCGAGCGGCGAAGAGGGATTGGCGCTCCTCGAGTCCAACGAGTTCGACTGCGTCGTCAGCGACTCGGTGACGCTCTCGGACGGTCGGCTGTTCGCTTCGGTCGTCCGCGAGAAGGAGCGGTCGCTCCCGCTGGTGCTGTTCTCCGGAAAGTCGAACGCGGAACTCGTCGCCGAAGCCCGAGCGACCGAGGCCAACGGCTACGTCCGGAAGTCCGGCACGGAGAGTTTCACCCGCCTCGAACGCGCTATCGACGAATCGATGCTTCTGGCCGACGACGGCTGGGAGCTGCTCGCTCACCACGACTGGTCGGGGCCGCAGGAACTGGTGACGACCATCGCCGTCGCACTCGAAACGTACAGCGGCGTGAAGGCGACGGAGGGAACCCCGCTGTTCGACGCCGTCGACCCGGACGCGCTCGCTGAACTGCTCGGGCCGGGGTTCAGCGGGTCGCACCACAAGTCGGTGTCGGTTCGATTCCCGTACCGCGATCATCTTCTCGCGGTGTTCGGCGACGGCCGCGTGCTCGTCCGCCCCCGGTAGCTCCCGCCGACGACGTCTCTCACTTACGTGCCGGTCAACTCCTCGAGCGAGCGGATGCGCCGGTCGGCGAGCACGCACTGTCCGCGTCGCTCCGGGTCGTGTCGCTCGACGTGGATGCCGTCGAGTCCGGCGTTCCACGCCGCGCCGACGTCGCTCGCCCCGTCGCCGACGAGCACCCCTCGGTGGGCGTCGTCGACGCCGAGTTCGGCCATCGCGTGTCTCACCGGGCCGGGATCGGGTTTCCAGCCGGTGTCGTCGGTACAGCAGACGACGGCGTCGAACCAGTCACGGATGTCGAGTCGGTCCAGCACCGGGTCGGCGAGAAACTGCTGACAGTGTGTCACCACGCCGACCGGCCCGTCGAGTTCGGCGACGAACGTCTCGACGTCGGGGTGGAGGTACGTCGCTTCCGCGCGGTCGAGGGGGTCCTCAACGGCGTGGAACGCGGGCCAAAACTCCGCCGGGTCGACGCCCCACTCGCGAAGTTGGGCGTCGCGCGCGCCGCCGAGACCGTGCCAGAGAATCTCCGCTTCGCGGTCGGAGAACGTCCGGCCGAGTCGCTCGCCGACCCGGTCGAACGTCCGCCGGGTGTACGCCCACTCGGCGTCGATGAGCGTCCCGTCGAGGTCGAACAGCCAGAAGTCGTAGACATCGGAGACCATCTCGGACCGCTATCTACCCGACTCGCGGATAAAACGGTTCCGGCGATAGTCGCCGCGCGAACGGGGTCGAGCGGGTTCGCGCGGTACGGAGGGCGACGGTCCGACTCTGCCCGACGCTCACCGAACGCGAATCGAACTACCGAAGTACTTGTTGAGCACCTCGCTCACGTCGTCGGCGTTGAATCGGTCCAGGTCGTCGGCGATTTCCGCCTTCAGCGCCGCGAGATGCGCCTCGTCGGTGTCGAGTTCGCTGAAGCCGACGTCGACGACGGGCACCGAGAGCCACTCCTCGGCGAGCGAGCGGGCGTGCCGGTCGTCGTTGACGTCGCCGCGCCACAGGTTGTGGAGGAAGAACAGCCAGCCGTCGTCGCCGGCCGTCGCCGCCGGTTTGCGGACTACCGTCTCGAACTCGTCGGGGGCGACCGCGACCCCCGCCGGATCGAGTCGGAAGCGGACGCGGAACACGTACGCCGCGTCCATCAGTACTCGTCGTCGAACAGCGAGGCGAGGCGCGTATCCTGGTCGGTGATACCACCGGCCTCGTGGCTGGTGAGTCGCACCTCCACTTCGTCGTAGCGGACGATTATCTCCGGGTGGTGGAACTCCTCGTCGGCGACTTCCGCGACCTGGGTGGCGAACTGCACGCCCGCGAGATAATCTTCGAACTCGTAGACGCGGACGATCTCGTCGTCGTCGCGCTCCCAGCCGTCGGGTAGTTGGCGCTCTATCTCGTCGTCGTCCAGTCGTTCGGCCATGCGCAGCAAGTCGTGCGGTGGCTGGTTAACGTTTACCCGCGTTCGCAGTCGATGGAACCGAAAATCGGAGTCAGTCGTCCGAGTACTGCCTGAGGACGTGGGGCGGAGCGTCCTCGTCGTCCGGCCGCTCGCCGGAGTCGAACGGGGCCGCCTCGAACGTCGCCCCGTCGCCGAACTTCGGGTCGAACAACTGCATCGCCGTCTGGATAGTCGTCCAGTCGTCGTCGGCCGCGGCGTCGCGCAGCGACTTCGTCGGCGCGGCGAGCAGTTGGCCGACGAGC
The DNA here is from genome assembly GCF_020097835.1 of Haloprofundus halobius. GTDB lineage: Archaea > Halobacteriota > Halobacteria > Halobacteriales > Haloferacaceae > Haloprofundus > Haloprofundus halobius. The sequence continues at coordinate 444,453 of NZ_CP083666.1, read as the reverse complement.
GCGTCGGCGAGCGCCTCGACCGTCTCGCGCTGTTCGTCGGTCATCTCGCCCTGCGCGTCGAGTTTCGACAGCGCGGTCCGGACTTCGCGTCGTTTGACGGCGTCGGCGCTCTCGTACATCGCGCTGATGGCGTCGTCGGCGCGCTTGCGCTTGTAGGCGTCGAGCAGGCGCGCGAGTTCGTCGTCGATCATCGCTTCGACCACGTCGGTCTCCGAGCGGCGACGCTCGCGAGTCTCGGCGGTGACGGTTTCGAGCGCGTCGATGTCGCGGACGACGACGCCGGGGATGTCGTCCGCCGCCGGATCGACGTCGCGGGGTTGGGCGATGTCGATGAGTACCGTCTCGCCCGCCGCCGCGAGCGCCTCCCTGTCGAGGACGTAGCCGGCGCTGCTGGTCGCCGTGACGACGACGTCTGCTTCGGAGGCGGCCGCGGCCGCGGCATCGAGGGCAACGGCCGTTGCGTCGGTGTCGACCTCTGCGGCGACGTGTTCGGCGTGGGGAACCGTCCGGTTGGCGACGAGCAGGCGCTCGACGTTCGCCGAGTCGAGCGCGCGGGCGGCGAGCGTCCCCATCTCGCCCGCGCCGACGACCAGCGCCGTCGAGCCTTCGACGGCCGTCTCGGTCTCGGCGAGGCGGACGGCGGCGCTGCCGAGCGACACCGCGCCCTCGTTTATCTTCGTCTCGGTTCGGGCGCGCTCGCCGACGTGGACGGCCTTCCGCAGCGCGTCTTCGAGCATCGTCCCGATACCGTCGACGGCGCGGGCCTCGGCCTCCGCACGGCGGAGTTGGCCGAGGATCTGATCCTCACCGAGGACGAGCGACTCCAGTCCGGCGGCGACGCGCATCAGATGGCGCAGGCTCTCTTCGTGGTCGAGCGTGACGACCGCGCCGTCGCGCACGTCGGGGGCGAAGTCAGCCAGCGCCGCCGCGCCGAGCGCGGGGCGTTCGGTGACGACGTACGCTTCAACCCGGTTGCACGTCTGGATGACGAACGCCTCCTCGACGCCGTCTCGCGCGAGGAGGTCCGCGAGTGTCGTCCGGACATCGTCTCGGCAGGCCGCCTCGATTTCGTCGACGGTCGCGTCGACGTGCGAGACGCTCACGCCGGAGATGACGCCGGTCTCCTCCATCACGGTGACTCACCTCTGTTCCGTATCACGCGCTGGGCCTCTTGACGGGCTTTCGATTCGCCCGTACGTAAAGCCTTCCAAACAGAAGACGACGCGACGACCGCTCGGAGCGCCTCGCGCCGCTCGTCCGGCGCGACGCCCGCCGCTTTCAACTCCGTGCGAATCTCGCCCGTCAGTTCGGCCATCGCGCCCGCGCCGTCGAGTCGGGTCTCGATACGCTCGCGGAGCTGTTTCGAGAGCGCCGGACTCCGTCCGCCCGTCGAGATAGCCACCGTTACCGGGCCGTCCTCGACGGTTGCGGGGACGACGACGCTGCCGGCGTCGCGGCTCCCCGCGCGGTCGGTCCGGTTGACGAGGATTCCGGCGTCGCGTGCTGCGGCTTCCGCGGCGGCGTTGACCGCCTCGTCGTCCGTCGCGGCGACCACCAGTACCGGGTCGAACCGGTCAACCCACTCGGCTATCTCGCCGGGGGCGGGCGCTGCCCGGACGAGTTCCGCACCGCCGAACTCGTCGTCTGCGACCTCGCCGTCTCCGAACTCGGGGCTGACGACGACGACGTGGGCTTCCGTCGCGAAGCGCCGCGCTTTCCGCGCGCCGACCGCCCCGCCGCCGAAGACGAGCACCGTCTCGTTCGTGAAGTCGTGGAACAGGGGTATCATGAGGGGTCGTCGGACTCCCGTCTGTCGGCTCGACACACCACGTACCGAGTGAATCCGTTCGTCTGCCTCTCACTCACTCGTGTTCGCCTCCGCCCGTTCGGCCAGTCTGATTCCGGTCTTCTTCAGGATGCGCGTCGAGAACAGCGAGTCCCAGTCGTCGTCGCCGACCGCCCAGTACTCGTTCATCGTCTCGCGGACCTCCTCGATTCGGCGCTGGCTCTCCTCCTCGTTTCGGCCGTGGGTCATCGCGAAGAAGTTGTACGGCCAGACGCCCTCGTGTCGCGGCCGGCGGTAGCAGTGGGTGACGAAGTCGAGCGAGGCGACGGCGGGGCCGACTTCCTCGACTACTTCGTCGGGGACGTTCCAGACGGTCATTCCGTTCTCGGTGTAGCCGAGCGCGTAGTGGTTCGGGATGACCCCGACGCGGCGGACTTTTCCTTCCAGATTGAACCGCTTGATGGTCTCGACGACCCAGCCGGGCTCGGCACCTATCGCGTCGGCGACGTCCGCGTACGGCGTCTCCGTGATCGGGAGTCCGCCCTGAATCTCGACGACCAGGTCGCGTTCCTGTGGTGTGAGCGTCGCCCTGTCCGAGGGATCGACGTCGGGGCCGAGATGCGAGCAGTCCACGTCACCATCGGAAATCGGTCCGTCGAGCATGAACTTGGCCTCGACGCGGAACTCGTTCAGTTTGGGGAGATTGTACGTCTCCTGGCCCGTCTCGGCCTCGATTTTAGCCAGGACCTCGTCGACGCGCGTGTTCACGGTTACACCGTTCGCCTCCGAGTCGCTCCGCGACTCGCCGTCGGCGACGCTGACGACGAACCACATGTTGAGATGCGGGTGCTCGCGCTCGTAGTTGTGCGCCACTTCGCGGTGGGCGTTCACCTGGTCGGCGACTTCCTCGAAGCGTTCCGGCGGCGCGTGCATCGCGACGAGCGTCGCCGCGCCGCCGATGTTCTCGGCGTTGACGAGCGCGCCGAAGCGCGTGAGCACCCCCTCCTCGTCGAGCGTCCGGACGCGCGAGAGGAGTTCCTCGGCGGTGACGTCGACGCCGCGCTCGCGAAGCGCCGCGGCGGCCGGGTCGAAGGGACGTTCGACGACGGGGAACCCGCCCTGAAACGCGTTGCTGATGGCGCGGTCGAGCGTGGAGAGCGTCGCGTCCGCCTGTTTCATGGGTCACACTCCGGTCGGCGGACGAATAAGCGTCTCGAAGCCGCGCCGCGTTCGACGGTCGAACCACGAGAGCGGCCCTCACGTGGCGATACGGTTTTATTCGTCCGATAGCTACTTTCGGCTGTAAATGCAGCGTCGCACGTTCCTCGCAGCCGCCGGTGCCGTCGGAGTGACAGCACTCGCGGGCTGTTCGAACTCGTCGTCCGGGACGCCGGACAACAACACCAACGGCTACGAAACCATCTCGGTCGACGGGTCGAACGCGCAGGTCCCGCTCGCGCCGATAGACGACGTCTACCAGTGGTTCGAAGAGGGGTCGGCGAAGTTCGTCGACGCCCGGGGCCAGCAGCAGTACGACGCCGCGCACATCGAGGGTGCGGTGCTCTCGCCCGCCCCCGACGGGCAGTCGAACGACCCAACCGGCGAGTGGGACGAGTCCGAACGCATCGTCACCTACTGCGGCTGTCCGCACCACCTCTCGGCGATGCGCGCGGCGTCGCTCATCGACTCGGGCTACACCGAGGTGTTCGCCCTCGACGAGGGCTTCTTCGAGTGGCAGGAACGGGGATACCCGCTACAGGGGTCGCAGGTCGACGTGAAGCCGCCGTCGTACACGATTCGCGGTGAGACGGACGCGTCACAGGCGGGGAAGAACGCGTGGGCGCGGCACGAGCAGTCGGGCCAGCGCGAGGTCGGACCCATCGCCGACGACGGCAGTTTCGAGCTCGAACTGCACTTCTACGACGTGACCGAGTCGTCGCCCATCGTCGTCGAGACACCCACCTACCGCGTCGAGAAGTCGCTCGGCGAACTCTCGGGAACCATCGTCAGGAACGTCGAACGATAGCTCGGCCGCCGCGAACGTGAGTCGTCGGTCGGCCGCTGCGGACACGAGACGTTAGTCAGTCGCCACGAACGCCGGTCACCGGTCAGTCGCCGCGGACGCCGGTCACGCGGTAGCCCATCTCCTCTACGTCCTCGACGATTGCCTCGTGGTCGGCGTCCGCTTCGTAGTAGAACACGAGGTTGAACTCCCCGTTTCGCAGCAGTTGCTGACACTCCCAGACGAACTCCTCGTCCTCCAGCGTCAGCCCCTGGAACTGGTTCGAGGCGAAGTCGGTGTTGTCGTTACCGGCGTAGATGTACGTCTCGCCCTTCCCCGCGTGCTCGGCGATGACGTCGTTCAGTTCGACGGTGAGTTCGTGCATCTCCAGGTCCTCCTGTCCGGTGAGGTCGGTGTGGACGATGACGCCGTTGAGTTGGATGTCGCCGGGTTTCAAGAGCGCTTTCGTCCGCTTGTAGAGGTCTTCGTCGAGCGTCTCACTCATGTATGGACCGTCGGGCGGACCCGATAAACCGGTCACGGTTCGCGCGAGTCGACGCGTCCGGCGCGGGTAGTGGGGTGTGCGTCGGCGTAACGCGGCCGAATGTGGCCGAACGAGGACACAAGACACATGTGGGGCGAGCGTGACGATGGGTACATGCTTCGGCGGGTCCGGCGGGAGTTCGCATCGGGGTACGAGCGGTTGCTTCGCGGCGAAGTCGGTGAGGGACCCACCCACGTCGCTATCATCCAGGACGGTAATCGGCGGTACGCCAGACGGAACGGCGACGACGCGCCGGACGGCCACCACGCGGGCGCGGAGACCACGGAGCGCGTTCTCGACTGGTGTCAGGAACTCGGTATCGCCGAACTGACCCTGTACGCGTTCTCGACGGAGAACTTCGAGCGGCCGCGCGAGGAGCTGGAACCGCTGTTCGACCTCATCGAGACGAAACTGTACGAGTTCGCCGACGCCGAGCGGGTCCACGACAACGAGGTGTGCATCCGCGCCATCGGCGCAATAGAGCGTCTGCCCGAGCGGGTGAGAGACGCCGTCGAGTACGCCGAGCGACAGACGCGCGGCTACGACCGGTTCACGTTGAACATCGCGCTGGCGTACGGGGGCCGGGCCGAACTGCTGGAGGCCGCCCGCGACGTCGCCCGCGACGTCGACGCCGGCGACCTCTCGCCGGACGACATCGACGTCGAGGCGGTCGAGCGCCGCCTCTACCGCCGACCCGTCCGCGACGTCGACCTCATCATCCGGACCGGCGGCGACGAACGAACGTCGAACTTCCTGCCGTGGCACGCCAACGGCAACGAGGCGGCCGTCTTCTTCTGTGCACCCTACTGGCCGGAGTTCTCGAAGGTCGACTTCCTCCGCGGCATCCGGACGTACGAGTCGCGGGAGGCGACGTGGCAGCGCCACCGGACGAAGCGGGCCGTCGCGCTGGTCCGGTCGCTGGCAGAGGCGGAACTGGCGGATGCGAAGGCCGTCGCCAAACGACTCCGCGACCAACTCACGAGCGCCGGGGCCGCCGAGATGGACGAGGCGCTCGCGAACCACGAGACGGAGCCCGCGGACTGAGTGGGTGGTGACCTTCGGACGTTTCGCTGGCGCTCAGCGTCCAAACTTCCGCCGCTACCACGGCGGCCTTCGGGCTACCGCCCGAATCTTCGCTTTCGGTCCTGGTAGTCCAACACCGCGCGGAGGTAGTCGCGTTTGCGGAAGTCCCGCCAGTTCACGTCGGTGAAGTACAGTTCCGAGTACACCGACTGCCAGATCATGAAGTCCGAGAGACGCTCCGCGCCGGTTTTGAGCACCAAATCGGGTTCGTCGGGGAAGACGAGGCGACCCTCGATGTCGTCTTCGTCGATATCCTCGGGGTCGAGTTCTCCCGCCTCGACCTCCCGGGCCAGCGAGCGAACCGCCTCGGCGAACTCGTGTTTGCCGCCGAGTCCGATGCTCACCTGGATAGGGGCGTCGGCGCGCTCGATGTCGTCGGGGCTGCGGACGACGAGTTCGCGCGGGGCCTCGACGCCGCGCAACTCCCGTTCGAGCGTCGACACGACCGCCGGGTCGAGGACGCTCACCGAGATGGTGACGCGATCGGCCCCGTACTCGAACGCCCACTCCAGAAACCGTTCGAGCGTCTCGTAGGCACCCTTCTCCAGCAGGTCCCGTTCGGTGATGACGACGGCGACGTGGTGGGGAGACTCCGCCGTCGAGCGACGGTGGCGAAGCGCGAGATATGCGTCGTACAGGGCCACGGTGGAGAGTTGCCGCCGGGTGTCAAAAGCCCATCTCTCTCGGCCCGTTCGACGGCGCGCGACGGCGCGATGGTGCGCGGCGGTAGCGACGTGATGGTCGCGGTGGCGACGTGATAGTGCACGAAATCGGCGCCACGACGACGACACGACGACGCTACAACCCTCTCGGCTCGGTTGGCGAACGGGGCGAAGTCTGCCATGTCGGGAGGGTTAAGTGGTCCTCGTGGATACCGGAGGGTGTGACTTCGACACTCCGACGTGCGGCCGGGTTCGCCGCCGTCGGGTCCATCGCGCTCGCCACGCCCGCTCTCGGCGTCGCCACGGCGGTTCCGTTCGCCGTCGTCGCTGCTGTCGCCGCGTTCGTCGGCGAGGACGGCCGCCTCTTCGAGCTGTTCGCCCGTCCGGGCGACCGCCAGGACGGCCGGCTGACCGGGCTGTTGGGGTTCGCGCTCGCCGCCGCGGCGCTAGCGGTGTTGGCGACGGTTCCGGAGACGCGCATGCCGATCGGCGCGTTCGTCGCCGCCGTCGTCGTCGTCGCCTACGGAAACCTGGGCGAGCAACTCGTCTCCCGGTGGCACGACGGCGAGTTCCACGCCGTCGCCGGCTTCACCGTCGCCAGCTTTCTGGCGGCCGTCGGCGGACAGGCCCTCGTCGTCGCGGTGACCGCCGAGACGCATTCGCTTCCGAAGCTGCTGTTTCTGGCGGCCGTCGGCGGCCTCGTCGCCGCGCTGCTCCGAGCGGTTCTACTCAAACACGACGACCCGCTGGTGCTCGTCTCGACCGGCCTGCTGCTGTGGCTGTTCCACGAACTTCCGGTCGACGTGTCGCCGCTGGAGGTCGGCGCGGCGCTCGCGCTGACTATCGTCCTCGGCTACGTCTCGTACGCGCTCGGGACCGCGTCGGTCCCGGGGATGCTCACCGGTATCCTCCTCGGCGTGCTCACCATCGTCCTCGGCGGTTTCGGCTGGTTCGCCGTCCTCATCACGTTCTTCGGCGTCGGCGCGCTCTCGACGAAGTTCAAGTACGAGTCGAAGCGCCACCGCGGCGTCGCCGAGGAGAACGACGGCGCGCGCGGCAGCGGTAACGTCCTCGGCAACGCCGCCGTCGCGATGGTGGCCGTCCTCGGCTTCGCCGCGACCGAACGAGCGGGCATCGAGTTGCTGTTCCTGTTCGCGTTCGCCGGGTCGCTCGCGACGGCGATGAGCGACACGCTGTCGAGCGAGGTCGGTGGCCTCTTCGACACCCCCCGACTCATCACCACGCTCCGCCGGGTCGAACCCGGAACCGACGGCGCGGTGACGTGGCAGGGTGAACTCGCCGGACTGGTGGGCGCGGCGCTCGTCGCCGCCGTCGCCGCGCTGTTGTTGCCGCTCGACCCGCCGCTCGTGGGTGCAGTCATCGTCGCGCTCGGCGGCGTCGGCGGCATGACCGTCGACAGCCTCCTCGGGGCGACAGTCGAGGGCGACCGCGTCGGCAACCAGGCGGTGAACTTCCTCGCGACGCTGTCGGGTGCCGCCGTCAGCGTCGCACTCGCGTCGGTTCTCCTCTGACGGTGATTCGCCTCGCCCGACCCGCGGACCGTCCGGCGCTCGCCTCGGTCCAGTCGGCGTTGACGGAACCGAGTCCGAAACTGCTTCGTTGGAGCATCGATACCGGAACTGTCCTCGTCTCGACGGTCGACGGGACACCTGTCGGTTACCTGCTTTCCGTGTACGGCGACGAGGTCCACGTCGCCGAAATCGCCGTCGCTCCCGAGCACCGCCGCGAAGGACGGGCGAGCGCGCTGCTCTCGACTCTCGTCGCCTCGCTCGAACCGGGGACGCGAGTCACCGTCGCCGTCGAACCCGGAAACGACGCGGCGAGAGCGCTGTACGAGTCGGCCGGGTTCCGGCAGGTACGCAGGGACAACTCTTACTTCGAGGGAGGCGCAGCGCTGATACTCGCTCGTCGGGCGTAATCTGCCGCGGGACGCCCGCTGTCGACCGAAATCGCGCGACACCGTCACGTCACAAAGGCTATCAGGCCGGAACTGATACCCAGAGGTATGCGGACTCGCTGGATAATCGCGCTGCTGTTGCTCATTCCGTTTAGCGACGCGCTGTTGCTCATCCCCGTCGCAGAGTGGTTGGGTCCGTTGCAGACCGTCGCGCTCGTCGTTCTCACCGGTCTCGTGGGGATGATGCTCGTCCGCGCGGAGGGACGGACGACGCTCAGACGCATCCAACAGCGACTGGCAATCGGCGAACTCCCAGCGAACCAACTACTCGACGGAGGGTTGCTCATCGCCGCGGGAGCGTTCCTGCTCACGCCGGGGCTCGTCACCGACACGCTCGGGTTCCTGCTGGCGATTCCGGTGACGCGATACCCGATTCGGACGGTCATCAAGCGCTACGTCGTGAAGCCGTATCTCGACAAGCAGGCCGACGGCTTCGTCTCCGGCGGTGTCTGGACCGGCGGCTTCCCGTATCCGGACGAGGGTGACGACGTGTACGACGTCGACTCGAACGCGTACCGCTTCGACGATGACGGCGATGCGGGCACCGACCGGTCGAACTGATTTCTCGGCGTGGTGTCGGCAAAAGCCACCGGCGATAATCGGCAGACAGTAGTGCCACAGCCTACCGCCGTTGTGGGAAACAGAAACCCTTAAACAAAACACCGCGCAACTACTGAATGCGCTCAAGTTGGGCCAATAGCTCAGTCAGGTTGAGCGCTCGGCTGATAACCGGGAGGTCCGCGGTTCAAATCCGCGTTGGCCCATCCCTTTGGCGACGAAGGGCCGCACACTCCCCAGCCACCTAATCTCGTTTCCTACACCCGAGAGTCGCGGCGTCGTCCCCGTGAAATCGAACGTGAGAACTCGTCGAGCGACGCCTACCCCGTCACGTCGAACGGCGGTTCCGCGTCCTCGGGTAACGGCGTCTGGTACGCGTCACTCCCGATCTCGGCCTCGAACTCCTCGCGTGCGGCCGCCACTCTCTCGGGACTCGTCAGCAGATCGTACGTCGCCCCGCCGAGCACTTTCGCCGTAAACGCGACGCCCTTCAAGCCGAAGTCGCCGTTGGCGGCGACGACCTGCCAGGAGTGACCGGGTGCGCCGACGGGCCACGTCGCCGCCGTGAACTGGCCGGTCGGGGTGAGCCAACTCACGTCGGCGACTTCCGTCGATCCGTGGGTCTGGTGGTCGTGATCGAACGGTTCGACCGGGTCGGCGTGCAGCGATTTGTCTCTGATTTCGTCGTACAGTTCCTCGGGGAGGGTCGAGAGTCCGGACTCGATTCGGTCCTCGGGGACCGTCGCCTTGAGGTCGGCGGCGAACTCGTAGTCGGCATCGTCGTACGGAATCGGGCCGACGGACTGCATGTTCTGCCAGATAGTCGCTGAAACCACGTCGTTCGCCCGGTAGTCGTAACACCCCGTGAGGAACCGTTCGGTGACCTCCGTCTGCGTCATCAGCGCCGCCGCCTCGGCGATGTCGCGGAGCCATTCGGTATTACGCTCGACCTCCTCGCGTTCCGGGGCACGGACGTAGTGCCACACCGTCGCCTCCGCGGGGACGACGTTCGGCGCCTCCCCTCCGTTCGTGATGACGTAGTGCATCCGCGCGTCGTCGGAGACGTGCTCGCGCATGTACTCGACGCCGGTGTTCATCAGTTCGACGGCGTCGAGCGCGCTCCGCCCCGAGTCCGGTGACCCACCCGCGTGCGCCGCCTCGCCGTGGAAGGTGAACATGATGGAGTCGAGCGCGTTCGAAGAGCCCATCCGCGGCGTACTGAGGTCGCCGGGGTGCCACGTCAGCGCCGCGTCGAGGTCGTCGAAGACGCCCGCGCGGGCCATGTACGTCTTGCCGACGAGCGTCTCCTCGGCCGGACAGCCGTAGAAGACGACGGTCCCCTCGACATCGGACTCGTCGACGGCTTCCTTCACGGCGATGGCCGCACCTGCCCCGGCGGTGCCGAAGAGGTTGTGTCCGCACCCGTGTCCGGGACCGCCCTCCTCGATTGGGTCGCGTTCGGCTTCGACCTTCTGCGAGAGCCCCGGGAGCGCGTCGTACTCGCCGAGGATACCGATTTTCGGGTCGCCCTCGCCGTAGCTCGCGACGAACGCCGTCGGCATCCCGCCGACACCGCGTTCGACCTCGAACCCCTCGCCTTCGAGGAACTCGACGAGCGTCGCCGCCGACTGTTCCTCGTGGAGTCCCAACTCGGGTGTCTCCCAGATTCGCTCCGCGACGTCGACGAGGCGCGATTCGTTCTCGTCGACCCAGTCGAACACAGTTTCCTTGCTCATAGCTCACACAGGACAATACCACGCATAAGCCTGCGTGCCCCGGAACGCGTCGCCGGTTCGGGTGACCGCAAGAGAGTCGGCGACGGCGACGCGGAGCAAAAGACCTACTACAGCCTCCTTCTGATGAACGAGAGAAACTCCATGAGATATCGGCGGAGAACGTGCGAGGTAATGGGCAGAACCGACACGCTGGCACGGTCGACGGGAGGTCACCGATGAGCGACTCGCCGTCTTTCTACGACCCGGCGGACACCCGCTCGGACGTTCACATTCCCGACTGCGAGGTGTGCGGGTGCGACACGACGTTCATCGGCGTCACGCCCGCCGACTACGAGTACCACCTCATCCGAGATCACGACTATCTCTGCGGATTCACCGCGTCGCAGTTGCGATACGCCGTCGAGCGCGCCGTCGAACGGGCGGAAGCGCAACTGCGCGAGCGACGAGACGACTGAGCCGAGTGGCGCGCTCGGCGCGGAAGGCGAACCCTACCGTCCGTCTGCGCTCGAACCCGACTACCGGTCAATTCGACGAAATGAACTCGGAGCGCGATCCCGAAATTCGGGCCGTAGAGTACCGAACAGCCGATGGTATTTTTCTAGAGACTGTGTTTATGACTACAGTATCCAAGCCCTAAATTTATATGTAATGAGTTCATTCGGAGGAGTAAGACACACCAATGAGACAGAACGTATCCGGGCAGGATGTCACCGCCCGCGGCACACGGGTCCCTCGCATGGCGGGGTACAGTGCCTCCACTCAGACGGTGTGTTCGAGACAATCATGAACATCAAGAAATTGTTTAACGACGAACGTGCAGTCAGTCCTGTCATAGGTGTTATACTTATGGTGGCGATTACGGTTATTCTCGCGGCTGTCATTGGCACGTTCGTCCTCGGATTGGGGGATCAGGTTGGAAACAGCGCACCGCAAGCGAGCTTCGACTTCGATTACAGTAGTGACGAGGTAACGATTACGCACGACGGAGGGCAGGATCTCAAAGGGAGTGAACTTCGCGTTGAAGGTCTTGATGGTGTGAACTTCGACGACGAGTCAACCTTTGTCTCGGGACAAGAATTGGTTAGTGATGAGGATGTACCAGATAGTACCGAAACCATCCGTATCGTCTGGGAGAACCCAGCGGGCGGTTCCTCCACGGTCATCGCCGAGTCGCAGGTCCCGTAACCTTCAACAACCGAACTAGCAGTTTTCGTTATTTATCACGCAACAACCCAGAGTGACAACCCAAGTACTCTGAGGTCCTACCAACGATGTGGCAAAGGACAAAGACCTCGGTTCGATATCCGGCCTCCCGGACGAACTCGGCATCGACGACGACCTCGCGCGCACGCAACAGGTACTCACAGTATCCGTCGACACGCGGCGTTACGGCAAGCCCGTCACGCTCGTGAAAGGGTTCGAGGGGGACACCGACGTGAAGGAACTCGCCTCCACGTTGAAGCGGAAACTCGCCTGCGGCGGCACCGTCGAGGACGACGTTATCGAGTTACAGGGCAGTCACGAGAACAGAGTGCCCGACATTCTGCGCGAACAGGGTTACACCGTCGAAACCTGAGTTCCGACCGCGGTCGTCGCGCCGAGACCGCCGCGTCAGAAGGACTCGCGGAGGGAGACGTCTTCGGTCGGATACAGCGCGTCGAGCGTCGCGACGGCTTCCGCGGCGGCGGCATTGCTCGCGACCTCGGACGCCTCGATTCGACCGTCGTCCCGAAGCGCCCGCGCCGAGCGCGCACCCACGAGAATCTGTGAGAGCGCGCCGACACCGAGGCGGAGCGTCGGGGACGCATCCGTCGTCTCGCAGGTCGCCCGTCCCTCGGCGGCGCGAATCTCGAACGTGTCGTCGTTCCACGCGCAGCGGTCGTCGGTCACCGCGAGCGCGACGGAGCCAGTCGCGTCGGCGGCGAGGGGAACCGATTCGACCGCGGCGCGAACGTCGACGACGCGGATCATCGGCCCCGGGCGGCGTTCGACCGTCGCCGCGTCGGGGTCCGAGAGGCGGTAGAGCAGGTCGCTCCCGAGCGGGCCGTCGAGTCGAACGCGTCCGACCTGCGAGTCGTGGTCCCGACAGAATCGCAGCAGGTTGCGCCGGGCCTCGGCGTCGACGCCGACGAGTTCGCGGACCGCCATCGTCTTGCCGTCGGTCCCGTCGCCGTCGTCCTCGACGGTGTAGACGAGATACCCTCGCAGGTCGCCGTCGCTGTCTCTGTCGGTTTCGTCGCCGTCGTCGTTCTCCCAGCCGTAGACGTACGGCTTCGTTTCCCCCGACTGGAAGACCCGGTGTCGCCACCAGCCCTCGGTCCGCCTGAGCGCGAGCGTCTCCGTCGCCGCCTCGCGGTGGACGGCGTCGAGCGTCTCGTACTCGTCTGCGTCGACACGGCGGAACCGGCCGCAGGCGTCGGCCGCGTCGCCGGCGACCGACGAGAGCGCTCCCGGCGGCACCGTCGTCCGGTCGTAGGTGTTCGCCGTCGCCCACCCGAACCGCGCGTAGAAGGCGTAGTCGAACGGCCACAGCGCCGAGAACGGAACGTCCTCCTCGCGGAGTTCGGCGAGAAACGCGTCGAGCATCCGGCCGATGTGGCCCCGTCGCCGCGTCTCCGGCGGCGACGCGACGGCCGCGAGGCCGCCGACGCGCCGGGACGACCCGCGAACCAGCATCGAGAAGTCGTACCAGCCGCAGACTGCACGGATATCCGCCGCGTCGAGTTCGGCATCCGGCGTCTCCGCGTCGGCGCCCGCGTACACCGCCCGCGACGAGAAGATCTCGGGACGCTCCGGCGGGTCGTCGTCGAGGGCCGGCCTGTCTTCGGGACTGAACGCATACGCCATAATTCGTCGGACGGCGTCGTCGTGCGCCTCCGGCGGCGGTCGGTACTCCATGCCGGGGCGTCGAAGGCGGCGCACAAAGTCTTCGTGGTGGCGCGGGAGCGGCACGCACACGCTCGGAGCCGAGAGACGCCCCCGAAACCGAGTGATTCAGGGACGTCGAGAGCCAATCGCCCCCATGGCCGAAAGCGACGGCGGACACCTCACGCGGGACAACCTCCTGTTGATACTCATCCTCTTTACGGGCATCGTCGGATCAGGCATCGCGCGGCGGCTACTGGGCGAACTCGGCTACAACGGCGTCGGGAGAGTCGTCTTCGTGCTGGGCTACGGCGGGATGATATTCGCGCTCTGGTACGGCTGGATCCGTCCGCTCGACATCACCGGGCCCTCGGAACGCGAGCGTTCGGAACCTGAACGCAGCGAGCGGTAGAACGGAACTTTAATGCCCGGTTCCGGGCCACTTACGGGTAAGGATGCTCCTGCAGATCATCGACAGTTTCCTGCTCAACTACAACGTCGGGCAGGCGCTTCTGCTCGGCTTCGTCGTGCTGACGCTCGGGGCGATACCGCTGGGGTCGCGTCGGATTCTGGGAATCAATTTCGTCGTGTTCGGCCTCATCTTCGCGCTCACGCCGACGGACCTCGTCCCGGTGCACTACCTGTTTCTCGGCATCACGCTGATGGTCATCGGCCCGATGCTCTACGTGACGGCCAACGAGTGACCGGCGGACGACAAGCGAGGAGTGGCCAGCGACCGACGACGAGCGGGCGAACAGCGGCCCGCGCTTCGCCACCTTTTTCTCTCGACTCCGGATACCGCAGGCCATGATTACCGTGCGCGCGCCAGCGACCAGTGCGAACCTCGGAAGTGGCTTCGACGTGTTCGGCGTCGCGCTCGGTCGACCGGCGGACGTGGTCCGCGTCGAACGCGCCGACGAGACGACCATCGACGTCACCGGCACCGGCAGCCAGTTCATCCCCGAAGACCCCGAGAAGAACACCGTCGGGGCCGTCGCCGAGGCGCTCGACGCCCCGGCGCACATCCGCATCGACAAGGGCGTTCGCCCCTCGTCGGGTCTCGGGTCGTCGGCCGCCAGCGCCGCCGCCGCCGCCGTCGCGCTCAACGAACTGTACGACCGCGGCCGTAGCCGCGAGGAACTCGTCTCCGTCGCCGCCAAGGGCGAGGCCGTCGTCTCAGGCGAGGCCCACGCCGACAACGTCGCGCCCGCGCTCCTCGGGGGGTTCACGGTCGCTACCGACGGCGGCGTGACGAGCGTCGATACCGACGTGCCGCTGGTCGCCTGCCTGCCCGAAATCGCCGTCTCGACGCGCGACGCCCGCGGCGTCCTCCCCTCGGAGACGACGCTCGACGAACTCGTCTCGACGGTCGGCAACGCGTCGACGCTCACCGTCGGGATGTGTCGCAGCGACCCCGAACTCGTCGGCCGCGGGATGGACGGCCCGGTGGTCACCCCCGCCCGCGCGGCGCTCATCACCGGCTACGACGACGTGTACGACGCTGCGCTCGACGCGGGTGCGACCGGCGTCACCGTCAGCGGTGCGGGACCGTCCGTTCTCGCGGTCTGTCGGGAGCACGACCGCAGACGGGTCGCCGCCGCGATGGTCGAGACGTTCGGCGACGTCGGCGTCGACGCGCGGGCGTACCAGACCGAAGTCGGCGAGGGTGCGACGGTGCGCTGAGCGCGCCGGAACACTTTTCTCCGCGTCATGTAATCCACGAGTAATGAAACGCGCACTCGTCGCCGTCACGGAGTCGGAGCGCTCGAAGCGACTCGTCCGCGAGGCGGGCGAACTCGCCGCCGGCGTCAGCGCCGAACTCGTCCTGCTCTCGGTCACCGCGCAGTCGGCGTACGACGACACGCGGCAGTCGACCATCGACGCCGGCGCGCCGGAGTCGGCGTACTCGCTCGGCGACGCCCGTAAAGACGCCGAGGACCTCGCAGAGCGTGTCGCCAGCGAGGCGCTCGTCGCGGTCGACGTCGAGTACGAGACGGTCGGTGCGGTCGGCCGCCGAGCCGACCGCGTGCTCGGTATCGCCGACGAACTCGACTGCGACCATCTCTTTCTGGCGGGGCGGCGGCGCTCGCCGACGGGAAAAGCGCTGTTCGGCGACGCGACGCAGGAAGTGCTCTTGTCGTTCGACGGTCCGGTGACGGTGAGCCTCGGCGACGACTGAGAAACCGAGTCCGGTTCTACGCTCGGCGGCCGCCGTTCAGACGCCGCGGCCCTGCAGTTTCTCTTCCTCGGCCATCTCGCTGTTCGACTGGCCTTTCATCCCGCGGCCGACGTCGGTGGCGATGTCGGCGAGGCGCTCGGGGTCGTCCCAGTTGTTGACGGCTTCGACGATGGCTTCGCCCATCGCCTCGGGGTTCTCCGCGCCGAAGATGCCCGACCCGACGAAGATGCCGTCGCAGCCGTGGTGCATCATCAGCGCCGCGTCGGCGGGCGTCGCGATGCCGCCCGCGGCGAAGTTCACCACGGGGAGGCGGCCCATTTCGGCCGTCTCGTGGACGAGGTCGGCGGGCGCTTCGTGCTCGCGGGCCCACTTCTCGCGCTCCTCGTAGTTCTTGCCGACGAGTTCGCGGATGGAACCCTTGATGGTCCGCTGGTGCTGGACGGCCTGGTTCACGTCGCCGGTACCGGCTTCGCCCTTCGTCCGAACCATCGCCGCGCCCTCGTCGATGCGCCGCAGCGCTTCGCCGAGGTTTCGCGCGCCGCAGACGAACGGTGAGGTGAACTCGCGCTTGTCGATGTGGTACTCGTCGTCGGCGGGCGTCAGCACCTCCGACTCGTCGATCATGTCGACGCCGAGCGCTTCGAGGATCTGCGCCTCGGTGTGGTGACCGATGCGCGCCTTCCCCATCACCGGGATAGAGACTTCGTCGATGATCTCGGTGACGTTCGTCGGGTCGGGCATCCGCGCGACGCCGCCGCGCTTTCTGATGTCGGCCGGGACGGCTTCCAGCGCCATCACGGCGACGGCGCCCGCGTCCTCGGCGATGCGAGCCTGCTCGCGCGTGACGACGTCCATGATGACGCCGCCTTTCTGCATCTGTGCGAAGCCTCGCTTGACGAGGTCGGTGCCGCGCTTGAGTTCGGTGAGGTCTGTCTCCTCGGCCATACGCGGACGTAGGAGCAGGTTCACTTATGGGTGTCCTTCCGGCAAAACGGCGTCGCGACGGGGTCGTGTGCGGTATCGTACAGTTATCGCAGCGGCGCCGTCGGCTCCCGCGTTCTCACGGGGCGTCGACCGTTCGCTCGAACTCCTGTATCGCCTCGTCGCTCCCGGCGACGAACATCTCGTCGCCCGACTCGATGACGGTCTCTTCGTCGGTCCGTACGCCGCCGTCGCGAGCGATACCGACCACCGTCCACTCCCGGTCGGCGTCCCGGCGGGCCGCCCCGAGCGCCTGGCCCACGAACGCCGACGCGTCGGCGCGGACCAGCCGAATCTGGCCGACTGGGTCCATCACCCGCTCGCCGTGGACCTCCGCCGCGACGAGTCTGGCACAGAGCTGTTGGACGGAGAGCACGTAGTCGGCTCCGGCTCTGAACGCCGGTGCGGTCTTCTCGGTGTCGGTCACGCGAACGAGAATCTCGACGTCCGGAGCCAGAGAGCGGGCCATCGCCGTGGTCAACAGCGCGTCGGCGTCGTCGTCAACGGTGACGATGAGCGCCGAGGCGTCCGCGACGTCGGCGGCACGGAGCGTCTCCGGTTCGGTCACGTCGCCGACGACATCCGGGTCGGCGTCCGCCGATTCGTCGACGCTCGTCACCGAGACGCGCTCGGGGAGTGCCTCCACGGCGGCGCGGCCGCCCTCGCCGAGCCCCGCGACGACGATTCGCTCGTGTGCGGAGCGAGAGGGGTCTCGAACGCCCGCCACCTCGTGAGTCACCTCGTCGATGGTGTGTGCCGGCCCGGCGACGACGAGCACGGTGTTGGCGGTGAGTCGGTCGGTCGGCGACGGGGGCACCCGGAGTTCGCCGTCGAACCAGCCCGCGACCAGCGTGAGGTCCGGGTGGGTGGCGAGCGGCGACTCCCCTATCTCGACGCCGTGAAGCGAACTGCCTCGGCGGACGAGCACTTCGCGAATCGTCACCGACGTGTCGCCGACGCCGCTATCGACGGTGACGGGCGTGGTCGCCTTCTCCGCCAGCCGTCGACCGATGAGCGCGTGCGGCGCGACGCTCCGGTCGACGCCGATCTCCGCGAACGCCGCCTTGCGACGCGTCGAGTCGGTGAAGCTTATCACCCGGAGGTCCTCGTTCGCCTCCAGCGCCGTCAGGACGACGCTCGCGGTGCGCGTGCCGGCGTCGGTGATGAGCGTCGACGCCTTCTCGATGGAGGCGCGTGCGAGGTCGTCGCGGTCCTCGGGGTCGCCGTTTATCGCCTGGTACCCCTCGTCGGAGAGCCGTTTCGCCTCCTCCCGGTCGGACTCGACGAGCACGTAGTCGACGTCGAGCTCTTCGAGTTCGTCGAGCAGCACCTCGGTGTCGCGCTGGTACTCGGCGACGACCACGTGATTATCTTTGACCGAGAGGCGGTCGTCGAGCATCAGCGGCGCGCGCTCGAACAGCGGGATGACGAGCACCCGCAGCGTGACGAACCCGATGACGACGCCGGTGACCTGCATCGTGGCCACGAAGAGGTTCATCGCCGGGGTTCGCCACGGGGAGTCGGCGCCGTAGCCGGTCGTTGTCATCGTCTCGATGACGACGTTGAGCGCCTGAAAGAGGGAACGCGGGCGGTTTTCGAGCGTTCGCATCCCCCAGAAGTAGAGGAGGGTAAACGCGGCAATGATCGAGACGAGACCGACTCCGTAGCCGAGCACCAGGCGCTGGCGGCGGGTGAGGTCGCTCGGACGGAGTCCCTTCAAATTGCGGAGTTCACGCATTCCTGAATCTGTCTTCCAGTTGGTGGCCCACTACGAGGTAGTTTGGGGCGGGAGGGGGCGCGAAGAAGTCCCAGCCGACGTGACGAGAGACCGCTACGCCTTTGCCGACTCCATCCAACTCAACGGCCATGTCTCTCGTGCGTGACGACGCTCACGGACTGTTCGGCGGCGACGGCCTCCCGTCGCCGGACGGGCTTCCGCGGTGGCTCGCCCCGCTGCCCCGGTGGTTGGAGAACTTCGGGCTGAACCTCGCGTGGGTCGTCGTCGCCATCAACCTCGCCGGGACGGCGTTCGGCTTCTGGTACTACCGCTTCCAGTTCGCGGAGACGCCCGCCGTCATGTGGCCGTTCGTCCCCGACAGCCCGGTGGCGACGCTGTTCATCGCGCTGTCGCTCGCGCTCTGGAAACTCGGCCGCAACAACGAGTATCTGAACGCGCTCGCCTTCTTCGGCTGCTGGAAACTCGGGTTCTGGACGCCGTTCACGCTCGTCGTCTTCGCCGACGGCTTCCTCGCGTACACCGCGATTCCGATGTACCTCTTCCTGTTCTTCAGTCACCTCGCGATGGTCGTGCAGGCGTTTCTCGTCCATCGATACTCGGACTTTCCGGTCGGTGCCGTCGCCGTCGCCGCGCTCTGGTACGGCTTCAACGACGTCGTCGACTACTTCGTCCCGATCGTCGGCGACCCGCATCACACGAGCCTGCCGTTCGCCGACTTCACCGCCGTCTACGGCGACGTGACCGCGCTCCAACTCGCCGCGGCGGGGGCAGTAGCGCTGACGCTGACGGCGACGTTTCTCGCGCTGGCGACGCGGGTGAAGAAGTTCGAGGTCGGCGCGCTGGGCGGTCGATAGCCGACGATAGCGCGCCACAGAGTTAACCGACCGGCGAGTCAACTGCCGCCATGGCGCTCTACGACCGACTGTCGGACCTTCCGCTCGTCGTCGACGACACGTCCCGCTCCCGCCGCGAACGAGCGACGTCGAGCGGGTTCACCCGCGCAACCACCGTCTTCGCGCTGCTGGGCGACGGCGAGACCGGACGCGGCGAGGACGTGACGTACGACGCCAAGGACCACGACGCGCTCGCGGACGCACCCGCCTTCGACTTCACGGGCGAGTACACCGTCGCGGAGTTCTCGGCGATGCTCGACGAGACGGACCTGTTCCCGACGAAGGAACCGGAGCGCGAGACGGGGCATCACTACCGGCGGTGGGCCGTCGAGAGCGCCGCGTTGGACCTCGCGCTCAAGCAGGCGGAGACGACGCTCGGCGAGGCGGTGGGCCGGGAGTACGACCCGGTCCGGTTCGTCGTGAGCACGCGCCTCGACGGCGAGGACGGCCCGAGCGCCGACCGAGTCGAGGAGCTGCTGACCGCCTACCCGGGGACCGAGTTCAAACTCGACCCGACGAGCGACTGGGACGACGACCTCGTCGCCGACCTCGCCGACACCGAGGCGGTGCGGATCCTCGACCTGAAGGGGTACTACAGCGGGACGACCGTCGACCAGGACGCCGACCCGGACCTGTACGAGCGCATCTTCTCGGGCTTTCCCGACGCCGTCGTCGAAGACCCCGCCGTCAACGACGAGACGGAGGCGATGCTCGAAAGAGAGAGGCACCGGCTCTCGTGGGACGCGCCGATAACCGGCGTCGAGAGCGTCGAATCGCTCCCGTTCGAACCGCGGTGGCTCAACGTCAAGCCGTCGCGGTTCGGCACCGTCGAGTCGCTGCTCGAAACCGTCGAGTACGCCGAGGAGCGCGACATCTCGCTGTACGGCGGCGGCCAGTTCGAGTTGGGTGTCGGTAGACCGCAGATTCAACAACTCGCCTCGCTGTTCTACCCGGACGGACCGAACGACGTCGCGCCGGGCGAGTACAACGACCCCGAGGTGCCGACGGCGGCTCCGACGAGTCCGCTCGACGGCGTCAAACCGACCCGCGGGTTCGGGACGGTCGAGGAGTCGTAACTACGGTTGGCCGCCCGGTTCCTCGCCGGTGTGGGCGCGAACCCACAGTTCGCCGATACGCGAGAGCCGCGTCCGGTGGGATTTCCCGCGTTCGTCGCGCTCGATGTACCCCTTCCCGCCGGGACCGAGTCGGTCGACGTTGTAGATGACCTTCGAGCGGAAGCTGTCGGTGTACTCCTCGTTGAGTTCGCCCGCCAGCGTCTCGGCGAGTTCGGAGACCGACTCGAAGACGCCGTGGTCGCCGAGCGTGAAGAGGATGAGCTCCTCGAACGGTTTGACGTTCGAGAAGGAGGCGACGGGAAGTTCGACGATGTGGCGCTCGCCGATGCGTTTCGCGCCGATAGTCGTCCCGCGTTCGTCGAACTCCGAGAGCAGTTCCGTCGCGGCGTCGAGTCGTTCGCGGACGCGGTCCGCGTCGAGTTCGTCGTCGTCGAGCAGGTCCGAGAGTAGCTCCCGATTGGCGCGGAGCTCCTCTGCCAACTCCGTCTCCAGATACTTCTCGGGAGCGGTGTAGTAGGTGTGTATGCGCTCTCTGTCGTCCTCCCGTTCGACCATGATGGAGTGGGCGGCGGTGGCGAACGCGAAGGAGACGGGTCTGGGCATCGCGCTGACGTTCACCCACACGTCGCCGTCGGAATCTCGGGTTTCGTCATCTTCGGCGCCGGTTCCACGGTCGAGTTCGGCGTTGATGAGGTCGTACGCCTGCTCGAAGGCTGCGTCGTAGTCGTAGACGTCCGCGAGGACGAGACGCTCGGTGGCTGCACCGAGCAGGTTCTGGAAATCCTTCTCCAGTTTCCCCGAGAGGCGTCGCGAGTACTCGACGTTGGCCTCGCTGCCGACCGCGCCCTCGAGGAGAATCACCCTGTCGACGTCTAACTGGTCCCGGATGAGCGGGGCGATGAGCCGGTCGTAATCGAAGCCGACCGGCACGATGTGGGTCTGCATAGCTCTTCCTTGGCCGGAGTGCGGTTAAACGAATGTGGTTCGGAGAGCGTCAGGCGGATACTGAGAGGTCCATGTGGACGCCACCACGGACGTAGTCGACGCCGATGAACGCGAGTCCGAGCGCGCCGAGCGCGCCGGCGACGAGAAACGAGAACCCCGAAAAGCCGAGACAGCCGACCCATAGCCACGCCGTCACCTGGTGTAGCGACCCGCCGAACGCGAGGCTACCCGTAGTGACGAGGAGGAGGCCGGTTCCGAGGAGGGAAAACCTACCCTGTGATACGCCGTCACGGATAGTGAGCAGCGCTGTACCGAGGGTTCGATGCCGAGTGACAGGGGAACGGCTCGCCGTCCCGCTCGTCGAGCATCGTCACCCGGAACGTCTCGTAGTGCGAGACGGCCCAGTCGGGGAGGTCGCCGCGACGGAGGCGGTCTCGGAGCGTCGATTGGTCCACGAGCGTCTGTAGCCCGGGGTCGTTTATACACCGGTGAAGGAGCCACAGAGATTGTAAGCTTCGGACGCGCTCGACGGAGGATTAGACGGTCAATGAGCCGTCAGTCCGCGCTCAACCCCTCCGTAAACGTCGCCTGCTTCTCGTCGGGGGCGGGTGAGGTGACCGCCGAGACGCCGACGGTGAGCACCAATCCGAGAATCATCCCGTATAGTGCGGCGTCCCACCCGAAGTACGTCGTCGGGAGCGGACCGAGCGAGTGGAGGACGTAGAAGGCTTGACTGCCGACGAGACCGGCGTACATTCCGTTTCGGGTCGTGCGCGTCCAGTACAGCGAGACGAGCACGGGGAGCGCGAGTTGTGCGAACCCGCTGAACGCGAGGTCGCCGACGTCGATGAGCGACCCCGGCCGGAAGAGGCTCGCGGCGAACGTGCCGGCGGCGAACACGCCGACGCCGACGCGGGCGACCCACCCCTCCTTCGCCTCGCTCGCGTCGGGTTCGACGAGGGGTCGGTAGAGGTCGCGCGTCAGGTACGACGACCCCGACAGCAGCATCGAGTCCGAGGAGGACATCATCGCGGCCATCGCGCCCGCGACGACGAGCGCCGCGAACCAGACGGGCGTGTACTCGTTGAGGAGCACCGGGATGACGTTCGCGCCCTCGGGCACTTCGATACCGAGACCCGCGGCCCACGTGCCGAGCATGAACGCCGGGACGAACAGCAGCACGACCAGAATCGGCCACAGCGCGAACGACCGCTTCAGCACGCGGCCGGATTTCGCGACGAAGAAGCGCTGGTTTATCTGCGGGAACATCGCCACGCCGAAGGCGATGGTGACCGCCGTCGAGACGATGTACTGCGGCGTGTAGATACCGCCGCCGAGCGCCAGTTCGTCCGCGTCGAACCCGGCGTAGGCGGTCGCAGGACCGTCGATAGCGACGAGCACCCAGCCGACGGCGATCCAGACGATGCCGAGCATGAAGATACCCTGCACGGTGTCGGTCCACGCAACGCCGCGGAGTCCGGCGGCGGCGACGTAGACGACCATGAAGACGGTGATGAGCGCCGCGCCCGCCCAGTACGGTATCTCGCCCGCCGTGAGACCGACGATGGCCTCGCCCGCGCCCATCTGCTGGAGCATGATGTACGGGAACAGCCAGAAGAGGCTGATACCGGCGACCAGCGCCCGGAGGCCGGTCGACCCGAAACGGTCGCCGAGCATCTCGCCGAGCGTCACGTAGCCGCGGGCGCGCCCGACGAGCCACTGCTTGTAGCCGAGCGCGTACCAGAGTATCGCGAAGAGGATGCCGTCCATGAGGCCCATCACGAGAATCCACTCGGGACCCGCCGCGTACGCGAGGTTCGGGCCGCCGAAGAACGTGAACGCCGACAGCAGCGTCGCGAACGTCGTGAACAGCAGGACGACCGTCCCGAGCGAGCGACTGGCGAGATAGTAATCCTCCGCCGCGCGGTCGGTCAGGCGGTAGGCGACGAGACCCACCGCGAGCGCGACGACCAGATACGCGCCGATGACGCCCACCTGGACCGCGAGCGAACTAACCACGGGTCACCCCCATCCCGCGGTCCCACGCACCGCGGGTGAACGCGTAGAAGACGACGCTGGCGACGCCCATCCAGCCGACGTGCCACCAGAGCCACAGCGGCAGTCCGGCGACGACGCGCGCGTCCCCCCAGAGGAACCACGGGACGGCGAAGACCACGAGTAGTGCAAATACCACTATCCACAGGTAATCTGTTTTTTGTCGCGTCACGTTCGGGCATAGATAACTGCAGAGTGATAAATACTGCTAGTTACGTTCGATTAGATACTTTGAAGAATATTTCTCTTAGTATAAGCCGATTGCCTGGATGGCGACTGTCGGCGGTGTCGAGGCTCTCACGCGGGACGACACGCGCGGTGACCCGCGCTCACCGCCCGGAAGTGCGACAGCTATATCCCGCCTGCAAAACTTATATACGGGGGTGTGGACGGCGGTATCCGCCACATTTCACATCAATATCAATCATCGGTGATTCAATCATGGAAGACACTGCGAAATATCTGATACACGCTTCGGTCACCGCCGACGGGGTGGTCGAGCGGAGCGACGTGGTCGGGGCGGTCTTCGGGCAGACCGAAGGCCTCCTCGGCGACGATTTGGACCTTCGCGACCTCCAGCAAGGTTCGAAAATCGGACGCATAGATGTCGAAATCGACAGCGAAAAGGGACAGTCGTTCGGGCAGATAACCATCGCGAGTAGTCTCGACAAGGTAGAGACCGCAATTCTCGCGGCCGCGCTAGAGACTATCACGCGCGTCGGGCCGTGTCAGGCACACGCGGAGGTCGTCGACATCGAGGACGTCCGAAGTGCTAAGCGCCGCGAGGTCGTCGACCGCGCGAAGGAACTGCTCTCGGAGGCGTTCGACGACAGCGTGATGACGAGTCGCGAGATTCTCGACGAGGTGCGCGAGAGCGTCCGCGTCGAGGACATCACGGAGTACCACGGGTTGCCCGCGGGCCCGCGCGCCGCCGACTCCGACGCCATCGTCGTCGTCGAGGGGCGCGCGGACATCCTGACGCTGCTCCGCTACGGCATCAAAAACGGCGTCGCCGTCGAGGGGACGAACGTGCCCGACGCCATCTCGGAACTGACCGAGAACCGGACCGTCACCGCCTTCCTCGACGGCGACCGCGGCGGCGAGCTCATCCTCCGCGAGCTCGCACAGGTCGGCGACGTCGACTACGTCGCCTTCGCGCCGCCGGGACGCTCCGTCGAGGACCTCGCACGCCACGAAGTGATGGCGGCGCTCCGCGGGAAGGTGCCGTACGACGCCGTCGCCGACGACACCGACGTTCGCTCGTCGGTCGCGGCGACCGACGGCAGTTCGACGCCCGCTCCGGAGGGGTCGTCGGACCCTCGAACGGAGTCGTCGGAGACGACTGACGCTCCCGCGACTCCCTCCCCCGCTGTAGGGGAGACGACTGAAACCGAATCGACGGACACCGAATCGACCGACGCGAGCGCCGACGAATCCGCCAACGGCGACGGCAGTAACTCGGCGGCGGGCGTCGACCCCGACGCGGGTGCGGACGACGGCGCCGCCCAGCCGTCGCTCCCCCCGGAACCGAAGAGCCTCAGAGAACACGTCGGGGAGGTCGTCGACGATGCCAGCGGTGTCGCCCGTCTGCTCGACGCCGACCTGGACCCGCTCGTCGAAGTCGCGGCCTCGGCGGCGTTCGACGCCCTCGTCGACGCCGATAGAGCACCGTACGCCGTCGTCATCGACGGCGAACTCGACCAGCGGCTCCTCGACGTGGCCGCCCAGCGGGGCGTCGAACACGTCGTCTCGCGGTCGACCGGCGAGTTCGTGAAGAAGCCCGTCGGCGTGCGGGTTCGCACCGCCGCGCAGTTACAGGGCGCGAACGCGTAGGCGCGAAACCTCGAAGCGCTTACCCCCGATGCTCTCCGAGGGCGTGTATGGACGACGAGACGCGCGTCGACTGGCGCGAGTGGGGACCGGCGGCGTTCGCCGAGGCGGCCGACGCCGAGCAGCCGCTGTTGCTGTCGCTGTCCGCGACGTGGTGCGCCGGCTGTCACGAGATGGACGCCGAGACGTACGCCGAACCGCGTATCGCCGCGAACGTCAACGACGACTTCGTCCCCGTCCGCGTCGACGTGGACCGCCACCCGCGCGTCCGTGAACGCTACAACGTGGGCGGTTTCCCCTCGACGGTGTTCGCGACGCCCGCCGGGACGATTCTCTCGGGCGCGGGCTACCTCGGGCCCGATGGGATGCGACAGGTGCTCGACAGCGTCCGCGAGGCGTGGGCCGACCGCGGCAGCGACGCCGGGCGCGTCCCCCGCGCGCTCGCCGACGACCCGACGCCGGTCGGTGAACTCTCGCCCGCTATCGAGGCGTACCTCGCGGGGCAACTCGGTGAGAAGTACGACGACATCCACGCCGGGTGGGGCGATGACGCGAAGTTCCCGTTGCCGCGCACCGTCGAGTTCGCGCTCAAACGCGAGCGGAGTCAGGCGCTGCGGACGCTCGACGCCGTCCGCGACCACCTGTTAGACAGCGTCTCTGGCGGCTTCTACCGCTACGCGAGCGGCCGCGACTGGAGCGGTGTCCACCACGAGAAACTGCTCGACGTGAACGCCGCACTCGTCCGCGCGTTCGCCGACGCTTACCTCTACACCGGCGACGACGCCTACCGCCGCCCCGCCGAGCGAACCATCGACTTCCTCACCGACGACCTCTGGACCGGTGTCGCCGTCGGCGGGAGCGTCGGTCCGGCGAGCGGGAGCGACTACTACGCGCTCGACGCGGAGGGGCGCGCCGAGGCGAGACAACCGCGCGTCGACCTAACCGCGTACGCCGGCGGCAACGCCCTCGCCGCCGAGGCGATGCTCACCTATGCGGGCTACACCGACGACGCAAGCGCGAAAAGATACGCCGAACGGCTGCTCGACTTCCTCGAAAGCGAGTTGATCGACGCCGACGGCGCGGTGACGCACCACCGGACGGGCGACGAGCGCGGTGAGTCGCTGTTGCTGGGCGACCACGCCCGCGTCGTCGCGGCGTTCGCGCGTGCCCAGCAGGTGCTCGGCGAGGGGCTTGACGTGGCCGAAGCGGTCGCCGACAGGACGATAGCGGAACTCCACGAGGGCGGGTCGTTCCTCGACGGTCCGCGCGAGGGGCCGGGGCTGCTCGACAGGCCGTTCCGACCGCTGGACGACAACGTCGAGATGGCCGGGGCGCTCTGCGACCTCGCGGTTTTGAGCGGCGAGCCGCGGTATCGCGAGGTCGCCCGCGAGACGGTCGAGGCGTTCGCCGGGGCCGCCGACCGTATCGGCGTGCAGGCGGCCGACTACGGCGCTGTGGCGGCGCGCCTCTGCCGCGACCCGCTCGTCGTCGCTGTCGCCGACGACCCCGAGAGCGACCTCCACCGGGCGGCGCTGCGCGTCGCCGACCACGAGAAGGTCGTCGTCCCGAACGCCGATTCGCTCCTCGCCGACCGCGACCTCGAACGCGGCACGGCGACCGTACTCGTCGGCGAGACGGCGCTGTCGGCGTCGACGCCCGACGAACTGATGGCACAGGTGTCGGCCGCGACGCGACGCCACGACGCCGACAACTGAGCGCTGCGGTCTTCCCGTGTAAACGTCCGGTGTGTTTATGCCCTCGGCGTGAGAGTCTCAAGCATGGTGAGCCTTCGAGACCTCGGACTGTCCGAGTACGAGGCGCGGTCGTATCGGGCGCTCCTGCGAACCGGGCCGACAACTGCCAAGGAGTTGTCACGGGCTAGCGATGTACCGATGGGTCGCATCTACGACGTGCTCAACAGTCTCGAACAGTACAGTCTCGTCCGGAGTCAGGCGGCGAGTCGGCCGAAGAAGTACGTCGCCGTCGAACCCGACGCCGCGCTCGACCGCCTCCTCGACGACAAGCGCCGCGAACTCGAAGAGAAGGCCCAACAGTACGAGGGTATCGTCGACGAGTTGGTCGACGAACTCGACGCGGGTGAACCCGTCGAGGGGCAGTTCTGGACGGCCGCCGTCGGTCCCGCCGAGACGATGGACCTGCTCGTCGAGCGCCTCGCGACGGCCGACGACCGCATCGTGATGGTGGCGGCGACGCCCTCGCCGCAGTTCGACCTCGGGACGGTGAGCGAGGCCGTCGTCGACGAACTGATCGCGGCGCTCGACCGCGGCGTCTCCGTCTCGCTTCTGATGACGCCCGAACTCGTCGCGACGCTCCCGCCGAGCGTCGGCGAGCGCTACACGGAGGGGTTGTCCGACCATCCGGAGTTCGCGGTTCGGACGAGCGAGAACGTTACGGGGACGTTCAACCTCATCGACGACGTGGAGGTGTGCATCGAGGTGCCGAACCCGCTGGACCCCGGCGAGGCGCTGGCGATGATCGACCTGAAAGACCCCGAGTTCGCCGCCGACGTTCGCGCCGTGTTCGAACCGCGCTGGGAGTCCGCGGATCCGCTCTCGTTTTAGCGTTCGAGTTCGAGTTCGTTTCGCAACTGCTGCATCGTCACTTCGCGTTCGGCGTGGGCGTTGTGCTGGTGGATGGACTCGTCGTTCGACTGCTTCATGTGGATGACGGCGTCGTCGGGCAGTTGGTCGAACCGGTCGACGGCGTCCTCGGCCATCGAGCGCACGCAGTCCTCGACGAACTTCGCGTTCGCGTGCGCGTGGAAGGTCATGTGGTCCTCGTCGGGGCGTTTGGCGAGGTTGTAGATGCGTGCGCTCATCGAGTCGCGGGCGACGTCGATGATATCTCCGAGGTCGACGTCGGGCGACCCCTCGCTCGTCACGGTGAACGTGGCGTGGCCGCGCTGGGAGTGACCCGGTTGCGGGACCGCGTCCAGAAACGCCTCGACCGTCTCGTCGTCGACGCCGAGGTCGACGAGTTCCTCGCGGGCGCGGGAGGCGGACATCCCCTGCGAGCAGGGACAGACCGTCATCCCGGTGACGCGTGCACCGATCTCCTCTCGGGTGCCCTCCTCGGTGGCGACGGCGCTGGCGATGATGGTCGCGGTGCCCTGCGTCCGCTTGTCGCTGGCGGGCGTCCGCTCGCGCGTGACGAGTTCGGCGGTCATCCGAACGTCGGCGGTGGAGGTGTACTCGTGTTTCTCCAGCAGTCGTTCGGCGGCGTCGCCGCAGACGTCCTCGACGCGGTAACTCGGTTCCTCGACGGCCGCTTCCAGCGTCTCGTCGATGACCTCCATGTTCCGACTCATGTCCGCACCCTTGCGGCTCGCCGGGAGGTCGACGAACACCTCGAACTCGGCCATCAGGACGATGGGCCGCTTCCCGTCTCGGGCGAGTTTCACGAGCTTCTCGACGCCCGTGACGCCGACCTGACTGAGTCCGACGGTGACGTCGGGCTGGCTTGCCTGCACGTCAGGCAACTGGTGACTCATTAGGTGTACTCAAGGACCGTCCGCGATTAGTGCTTTCGATAGCGTCACTCGGTGGATACGCGGCGAGTACCGCCCGCAGACGGCGGTCGACGCTAAATTCGGTCGACTGCCGGGATAGTCGACTACGGGCCCGACCGGCAGTCACTCTCCGAACTCGTACTGTGTCCGCCTCGGTGAGATGTGCTGGCTTATCTCAGTTCGTCGCCTACAGCCTGCGGCGATACGTATGACCACGCCGGAGGAGAACAAGGAAATCGTTCGCCGCTACTACGAAGAGGCGTTCAACGAGGAGCGAATCGGCCTCCTCGACGAACTAATCGCCGAGGACGTCGTCAACCACAACCCGCTGTCCGACGAGACGCTCAGCGCCGAGGAGGCGCGCGGCTTCGAGGGGTTCCGTCGCCATGTCGAGGTCGCCCACGAGGCGTTTCCCGACGCGACCGTGACGATAACGGAGATGGTCGCCGAAGGGGACACGGTCGCCGTTCGGTTCGTCTTCGAGGGAACTCACGAGGGTCGGTTCGGCGGCATCGAACCGACCGGGAACCGCGTCTCGGGGACCAACATGGGACTGTTCCGCATCGAAGACGGCAAAATCGCCGAGCGATGGCTAGAGTCCGACAATCTAGAACTGCTCGAACAACTGGGCGTCGCGAGACCGTCCGCGTAGTAGCGCGACTGCGCCTTTTTTCGCCGCGAGTCGGGTCACGGCCAGTCGTCGCGCGTTTCGCCGTCGAAGGGGTCTTCCTCGGGTGCGTCGCCGGCGAGGTCCCAGTTCGCCGCCTCCGCCGCCTGTTCGAGCGGCAGGTACTCCCAGTCGGTCGATTCGGCGCGTTCGCGGTCTTCCTCCGTGGTGCCGACGAACACGTGGCGCTCGGTGTCGAACTGCCGTTTGACGTTTTCGAGGCTCTCCTCGACGCCGCGCGGTCCCGAAAAGAAGTCCTGTCGGATGCGCTCTTTGCGCGTGAAGTTCGTCACGACGTACGTCGGTTTCTCGCTGACGACGCCGACGTATTTGGTCCACTGTCGAGCGTCGTTGAACACCATGTTCGGGTCGGCCAGGCGCTTGAGCGCCTCCAACTCGAACGCGAGGGTCATATCGTTTGAGCCGCCGCCTTGCATACCTTCCTGTCGTCGCCGTCGGCCGAAAACGGCTTCGGTCCGTCCGGCGGCGCTCGTTCAGTGGACGCGGTAGTAGTCGGTGAAAACGACGATGTCTCCGCTCCGAAGCCCGGAGACGGAGGCGGTGTTCGTGAGCTGCCCGTTCGCTGCTTCGAGGACGAGTTGCTGTGCGCTCTCGTCTAACTCGTCGAAGTGACGCACGCGCGCACCTGCCGGAACGGTATCCGTTCGTGTCGCGGCGACCGTCCTGTTCGTCGACTGTGCCATGCGCCAACTATTAGCATAGATGAGTATGAATCTTTTGGCAGCGCTACCGATTGCGAAAGACGGAGAGAGCCGACGAGAGGCGGCGGGTTACTGCTCTTGGGTCGCCGCGAGGTCGTCGAGGTCGATCTGCTTTTCGAGGAGAACCTCGGCCTGGTCGGCGACGACGCGCTCTTCGCGCATCAGTTTCTTCAGCGCGCTCTGCGCGGAGAGGTCGCCGATGAGGACCCCGCCGACGACTTTGCCGTCCTTGAACGCGATGCGCCGCCACTCGGTGTCGGAGTATTTTCGCTCTGCCTCTTCGTCGCCGATGGTCGGGTGGCCGAACGAGAGGAACGGGAAGTCGAAGTGGGTGATGGAGTACGACGAGACCCAGCGGAACTCCTTCTCCTCGCCGTGGACCATGTTGTAGCCCGCGATAGAGCCTTGTTCGCGCGCGCTGCCCCACGAGCCGTTCTGGGCGTACTCGCCGAGGATGGTGTCGTAGAAGCGTGTCAGGTCGCCCGCCGCGTAGATGTCGTCGACGCTCGACTGCATGTACTGGTCGACGACGACGCCGCCGTCCTGTTTGACGCCCGTTCCTTGGAGGATTTCGGTGTTGAAATTGAGACCGATGGCGACGCCCGCCCAGTCGCAGTCGTAGTGGTCGCCGTTCGGGTCGACAGCGCCCGTGACGTGGCCGTCGTCGTCGACCTCGAAGTGGTCGACGCCGCTGTCGAAGACGGGGTCGACGCCGACGTCACGCATGGCCTCGTGCATGATTTCGGCGCCCTGCTCCGAGAGCGCGTAGCGCCACCAGGCGTTACCGCGCATCAGGTACTTCGCGGAGACGCCCTGTGCGCCACAGATGGCCGCGAGGTCGATACCCAGGAGACCGGCACCGACGATGACCGCGTTCTCGCCCGCGTCGGCGGACTCGCGGATGCGGCGGGCGTCCTGGAACGTCCAGAAGTGGTGGATTCCCTCCGCGTCGGAGTTGTCGACCGGCAGTTGTGTCGGCGTCCCGCCGGTGGCGACGAGCAGTTTCTCGTACGCCAGCGTCTCGTCCTCGTGGGTCGTTATCTCGTGGGCGTCGGGGTCGATGTGCTTGACGAGCGTGTTGAGGCGCAGGTCGATGTTGCGCTCGTCGTACCAGGACTCGTCGTGGATCGAGATGGGCGCTTCCGGCAGTTTACCTTTCGCGAACTCTTTGATGAGAATCCGATTGTAGAGGGATTCACCCTCGTCCGTGATAACGGTGACTTCGGCGTCCGGTGCCTCCTCACGGAGCGTCTCCGCCGCGGAGCTCCCCGCGATACCGTCGCCGATGATCACGTACGATTCGGTCATGTGAGGGAAGTTCGTAACGGGGGTTAATGTGGGTTGCTATCCCGAGTATCCTCGCCCCGCGACGCGCGGGAGACGCTCGCAGACCCTCGACCGTGCTCCGTCGGGTGGGCGTCGGCGACGACGGCCCGTGCTCGCGGACCGCCGTGGTCGAGACGCGCGCGGGAGGGGCCGAGTGGCGACCGTAGGCCGTTCGCGAACGCGACTCGCGCGCATGGTTGAAGTTCACCCGGTTCTAACGACCGTCTATGAAACTCCGCCAGAACGTTCGACATTTCGCCGCCAAGCAAGCGCTCACGATGCCGGTGGTCGGTGACATCGCCACCCGGAAACTCGTCGACCTCCACGTGAACATCTTCGGGAAGAAGGCCGAAGAAGGTCGCCGCGAGGAGCGTGAACCGCACATGGCGGCGTTCTTCGAGTGCACGTTCGACACGTACGTCGCCGCGCTCGACGCCGGGTTCCCGGAGGCCGAGGCGCGCGAGATCACACACGTCCAGGCGAACTTCGACTTCTACAACCACGGCTGGACCGAGATGATGGAGTTCCCCGCCGACGAACTCGAAGCCCACTACGAGCGCTACGAGGAGTTCTTCCGGCGCTACGACATCACCATCGCCGACCCGCTGGGCGAGTTCCGGACGCGCGAGATTCCCGACGCGCCGTCGACGCCCGAGAGACTCGACGACCCCGAGCATCCGCACGCCGAGGGCGGCTTCGCCGACGACGTGTACGTCGAAGGCGACGACGGCGAACTCCAAGTCGGCGGACAGGCGGAACCCGAGGACGTGGACGTGCGCGCGGCGCCGGGGATGCAAGACCTCGACGAGGAAGACGAACACGCGTAGGCGAACAGTCGTTCGGAAAGGACGTTTCTGGCCGTCGATTATCAGCGATAGTGAAGCGTTACCCGTCGAACGCCTCCGGTATCGAGACGCGACAGCCACTACATCTTTTGTGCCCTACCCTCGTTTAGCGTGTATGGACGCGCACACCGACGGCGAGAGAACGGACGACAACGCCGTCGTGTCACTATCGGGGGTGTACAAAGTGTACGAACTCGGCGAACCGGTGCCGGTGCTCCACGACGTCTCGCTGGACGTACCGCGAGGGTCGTACACCGCTATCATGGGACCGAGCGGCTCGGGCAAGAGCACGCTTCTCAACCTCATCGGCTGTCTGGACACGCCAACGGCGGGCGAGATATACATCGACGGGACGAACATCTCGAAACTCTCCGACTCCGAGCGAGCGCGAGTCCGCGGCGAGAAGATCGGGTTCGTCTTCCAGACGTTCAACCTGATGCCGCGACTGACGGCGCTGGAGAACGTCGCGATGCCGCTGTCGTTTCGCGATGTCTCTCGCGAGGAGCGGACCGAACGGGCCGAGTCGCTTCTGGCGGACGTCGGGCTCGAAGGTCGGGTCGACCACAAGCCGACCGAGCTGTCGGGCGGGCAGCGCCAACGCGTCGCCGTCGCCCGCGCGCTCGTCAACGACCCCGCGATAATCCTCGCCGACGAGCCGACCGGGAGCCTCGACAGCGAGACGAGTCGACAGATAATGAACCTGTTCGAGAGTCTCTACCAGCGGGGCAACACGATTCTGATGGTGACACACGAGCGCGACATCGCCGAGCACGCCGAACGCATCGTCCACGTCCTCGACGGCGAGATCGAGCGCGTCGAAGAGCTCGGCGAGAAGCGCCGTGTGCCGACCGTCGACGAGGGCGAGCGCGTCCAGAACCCGGGAGAAGAGACGCCGGAGGGTGAAGCGTGGACCTCTTAGAGAGCCTCCGGATGAGCTGGCGGAGCATCGTCGGCCACAAGCTCCGCTCGACGCTGACGACGCTCGGCGTCATCATCGGCGTCGCCGCCGTCATCGCGTTCGTCACGCTGGGAGCGAGTCTGCAGGCGGACATCGTCAACACCATCGCCGGCGACAACCAGGACGTGATGTACGTCTCGGCGTCCTCGCAGACGCAAAGCGAGATCCCGCAACTCGGCCAGGGGGGGCAGTCGGTGTTCACCCAGCACGACGTGAGCCAAATTCAGGAGATAGACGGCGTCAGAGACGCCGTCCCGGTAGGCGGCATCGCGACGTCACAGGTGCGGTATCAGAACGACTCGGTCGGGAGGCAGTGGGTGACGGTGACGAGGCCGCAGTACTTCGAGCTGAAGGGCCAGCGAATCGTCGAGGGGAGGGAGTTCCGCCCCGGCGAGCGCGAAGTCGTGTTGAACCGACCGGCGGCGCAGATGTTCGCCCAGAACGTCACCGTCGGCGACAACATCACGCTCGCGCGGGCGGCGAACGGGCAGCCGATAAACGTCACCGTCGTCGGCATCGCCGAGGGCTCTCAGGACGGTGCCGGTGCGCTCACCGGAAGCGCGCGCCCGAGCATCTACGCGCCGACGAGTCCGTTCTACGAGCGAACCGTCGTGAGCCCGACGACGCAGCAACAACAGCGGGTGTACTCGCAGGTGTTGGTCAGTGCCGAGGGTATCCAGGAGATCGAGGCGGTCCAGGGGCGCATCATCTCGTATCTCACCGAGGAGTCCGACGCGCGGGTGCTCAAAGCCGAGGGCTACCAGTTCGAGGTGACGACGTACGACCAGCTCGTCGACCAGATTCGGCAGGTGAGTAGCACGTTCACCGCCTACATTACCGGTATCGCGGTCATCTCGCTCGTCGTGGGCGCCATCGGCATCGCCAACATCATGCTCGTCAGCGTCACCGAGCGGACTCGCGAGATCGGCATCATGAAAGCCGTCGGCGCGAAGCGCCGCGACATCATGCAGCTGTTCCTCCTGGAGGCGATCCTCTTGGGGTTGTTCGGCTCGGTGTTCGGCGCGCTCGTCGGCATCAGCGGGGGCTACGCCGCGACGGTGTTCATCGATCTCCCGCTCCGGATACGCCCCCTCTGGTTCGTCGTCGCCGTCGTCGTCGGTCCGCTCGTCGGCGTGGTCGCCGGACTCTACCCCGCCTGGAGCGCCTCGACGGTCGACCCGATAGATGCACTTAGACACGAGTAACGTTGTTCAACGCGACGTTTCCGCGTCGTGGCGACTCCGACGGACTCGGCGAATCCTGCCGCCGTCGTCGTCGACGTCGCACCGCCACGACGCCGTCGGCGACGTCACATCGCCACGCCGCCGTCGCTCCGACGCCCGAACCGTCCGCTCCCACCCGTAGGGGAGTCCTACGGGCGACCGTTCCGATATCCCCGGAGAGAGACGCTGTCAAGCGGCTTTCGACGCCCCCTCAATCGAAAGTTTCCCCCGAGGGATGCCGACGTCAGGAACGGTGAAACGCGAGAAAACTCGCGGCAACGATAGCGACGATTATTAGGGCGAAGAACGAAACGGAGACCCAATGAGTTCACGTTGTGGAGCGACGGGAGAGGTTTCCGTCGCTGACCGTCTCGGGCGACGTCCTCCATCCGCCGCCTCCCCCGGACGCCCCACTCGTCGCTCTCCCCGGTCGCGGCCGGAGACGACACGGCCACCCGAACGCTCTCGGTTCCGGCGGGTCGGATACTGAGATGGCGTCCCGAACGGTCTTTCGAGTCGTGCTCGCGGCGGTCGTTCTGCTCTCGACGCTGACGCTCGTCGCCGGACACCAGGGTTCCGGCGGCGACGGCGATGCCTCCGACGTGTTCCTCGACGACACGAACACCGACGTCCCCGCGGCCAACGGAACGACCGTCGTCGCCACCGATTCGAGCGCCGTCCTCGCCGACGAGGGCGACACGCCGCGAACGAAATCCGAACTGGTCGCGTTCAACCCCGACGGGTCGACGTTGTTCTACAACGACACCTACAACCGGTACTGGGACGTCGACCCGAGTCCCGAGGGCGAGCACACGGTGCTGTACACCGCGTCGATGCATCTCAGCGGCGAGGAGTGTTCGGCGACGACCGTCTGCACTCGGAACGTCGTCGAGCGGGCGAATCTCTCGACCGGCGAGACCGAGCGTCTCTACTCGCGCATCACGCCGCACAAACACTCGACGCGGTGGCACGACGTCGACCGCGTCAACGAGACGCAGTACGCCGTCGCCGACATCCACCGCGACCGGGTGTTCGTCTTCGACGCGGAGACGGGGCTGACGACGTGGGAGTGGGAGGCCCAACAGGAGTTCCCGCTCGACAGCGGCGGGGAGTACCCCCGCGACTGGACGCACGTCAACGACGTTGAGGTGCTCGACGACGGTCGACTGATGGTGAGCCTCCGCAACCAGGACCGCGTCGTCTTCCTGGACCGAGAGACGGGACTGCAGGAGAACTGGACGCTCGGCGAGGAGGACGAGTACGACAGCCTCTACGAGCAGCACAACCCCGATTACATCCCCGAGGAGCGCGGCGGTCCGGCCGTCTTGGTCGCGGACTCCGAGAACAACCGCGTCGTCGAGTACCAGCGCGAGGACGGCGAGTGGAACCAGTCGTGGGTGTGGCAGGACTCGCGGATGCAGTGGCCGCGCGACGCCGACCGCCTGCCGAACGGCAACACGCTCATCACCGACTCCAACGGTAACCGCGTCTTCGAGATAAACCGGGACGGCGAGATCATCTGGCAGACGAACGTCGCGTTCCCCTACGAGTCCGAGCGACTGGAGACCGGCGACGAATCCGAAGGCGGCGAGAGCGCCGCGAGCCTCGGACTGCCGTCGCGAACCGCCGACGACGCCGCGAGCGAGGACCGGACGATACTGACGAGCGCGTGGCTCACGGTCCGCGGCGTCGTTCCGGGGTCGGTCGTCAATGGAATCGTCTACCTCGTCCCCGGATGGATGGGGCCGCTCGAAGGCGTCGCACTACTCGCGCTCGTGGGCGGCGGCGTCACGTGGGCCGCGCTCGAGTGGCGCTGGTCGCCGTATCGGCTCCGCCTGCAACCCCCCGCACGACTCCGGAGAAAGTGATCCTCGATGATGGACCCACGAAAACTGACGAACACGGACGGCGTGAGACGACGACAGGAGTCGAGACTCGGTCGAATCGAGGCCTTCGCCGGCGAGTTCGTCTGGCTCACGCCCGCGTTGATCGTCGCGCTCGCGACGTACACCGCGTACGTCGTCACCCACCCGTATCCCGCGTTCGGTGCGGGTCTGTTCCTCTACATGGCCGAGCATATCATCCGCGAGGGGTACGCGCTCCCGGCGGTCATCCCCCACTACACACCCGAGGGCATCCCCTTCGCCTATCCGCCGCTGGGGTTCTACCTCGCAGCGGTGCTACACGACGCGTTCGGCCTCTCGTTTCTGACGATAAGCCGGTACCTCCCCGGCTTCCTGACCGTCGTCTATCTCGTGCCGTTCTACCTGCTCGCTCGCGAACTGCTGCGGTCGGAGCGACAGGCCGGACTGGCGGCTATCCTCGTCGCCGTCGGACCGCCGATTCTCCAGTGGCACATCTCGGGCGGAGGGTTCGTCCGTTCGCTCGGCGCGGTGTGGCTCTACACCGGCCTCTACACCGGGCTGAAGCTGTTCACGACGCGCGACCGACGGTGGCTCTGGCCGTCGGTGGTCCTGTTCGGACTGACGATACTGACACACCCGGTATACACGGCGTTCTTCGGCGTGTCGTACATCTGGCTGTTCGTCTACTTCGATCGGAGCCTCACGGGCCTGCTCGAAGGCGCGGCCGTCGCCGTCGGCGGCATCGCGCTCGCCTCGCCGTGGTGGCTGACAATCATCTCCTATCACGGCGTCGGTATCTTCGCCGGCGCTGCGGGGACCCACGGCGGTATCGGCAAGCAGCTGTTCCAGCTGATACCGACGTTCGTCCCCGGCTCGGCGTCGTTCAACCCACCGGCGGTGCTGTTCTCCATTCGGCCGGGACTTTTCAATCTCCAGTCGTCCGGGATGATGATCACCTCGGCGTTCTTCGCGCTGTATATCCTCTCGGGCATCTACCTCGCGTGGCGGCGGGAGTTCTTCCTCCCCGGCTGGTTCGCGGTCTGTATCGTCCTCGTCTCGAAGCCGCGGTTCGTCTTCACGCTCGGTCCGCTGATGGCCGCCGTCGTCATCTTCGACGTGCTCCGACTCACGTACCGTCGCCTCTCGATCTCTCCGCAGCGACGCCGTCGGGCCGAACTGGCGACGATCTTCCTCGTGGCGATTCTCGGGATGAGCGTCTCGGTGTTCTACGCGGGTGGACATCTCAACTCCCACGCCGGGAGCACCTCCCAACCGGCGTTCATCAACGGGTCGGACGTGGAGACGATGGAGTGGGTCGACGAGAACACCGAACCCGACGCCACCTTCGTCGTCGTCGGCGACGCCGCCGAGTGGTTCCCGCTGTACACCGACCGGACGATTCTCGTCGGGCCGTGGGGGGTGGAGTGGCGCGGGCAGGCGCAGTACGAACAGCAACTCGGCCTGTTCAACCGCCTGTCGACGTGTCGGACGGAGGCCTGTATCACGAAGTATCTCACCGAATCGGGGACGGCGCCGGAGTACCTGTACGTCCCGAAGGGCGAGTACTCCGTCCGCGGGATGGAGAGTTTCCAGTCCTCGCAGATGCGGCAGGAACTGGTGGACTCCGGCCGGTACGACCTCGTCTACGAGAACCGCGGGGCGATGGTGTTCGAGGTCGTCGACTGACCGACCGGCGTCGCTGAGGGGTCGGAGACGGGCGCGAGGGGGAGCGAGAAGGTGCGCTAAGGGCGAACGAGGACGAGTACCATCGAAGCGGGCGGCGCGTCACGGCGACCGGCGGTCGCGTCCGCTCAGTCCGCTCGGCCCTTTCTCTCGATTCTGTCGGCGCACTCGTAGCCCGCCACGATACCGCCGTTGAGGCTGCGTTCGGGGTACTGCGCGGCGCTCGCCATCCCCGCGTAGTAGACTCCTTCGCCGATGTCGTCGCCGAGGTCGTAGGGGACGACCATGTCGCGGTAGCCGCGCTCGTAGACGGGGGCGGCGCGGGGGTTGCGCGCGAGGCGGAACTCGCTGACGAGGCGGCGGTGGAAGTTCGGGAACATCGTCTCCAACTCCGAGAGCCACGTCTCCTCGACCTCCGCGTCGGACAGCTGCCAGAGCTCCTCCTCGTAATCCTGGATGTAACTGGCGACGTACATGAGGTGGTCGCCGCCGTAGCGCTCCGGCGGGACGAAGTTCGTGTGCTCGATGAGCGCACCGAACGGCGCATCGTGGGCGACGTTGAGCCAGTACGTGTCGGTGAGTTGCTCGTCCATCGTCAGTACCGCGCAGACCGCGCCCTGGAAGTCGATCTCGCACTGGTAGCCGGTGAGGTCCTCTAAGACGTTTGGCATCGTCGCGCAGACGACGGCGTCGGTCTCGTACGTCGTCGCGGTCGTGTCGGTTTCGGGAGTCTCCGAGATCGACTCGGCCGCGGCACCGCCGTCCGCGGCGGCGGCCGCGGAGCCGTCCCGCTCGACCGTTATCGACTCCACGCCGTCGTCGCCCATCTCCAGTCCCGTCACACGCGCGTTCGTGACGATATTCTCGCGTCCGACGGCGTCGGCGAGCGCGTCGACGAACGGGGCGAACCCGCCCCGGAAGTAGCCGAGAATCTCGCCGCGCAGCAGGTCGCGTTCGCCGCGGAACTTGACGCGGCCGAGCAGCCACGCCGCGCTCACGTCGTCTTTCCGACTGCCGAACTTCGCGTCGAGCAGCGGTTCGAAGAAGTTGTCGTAGACGTTCTGGGTCGTGTGGTCGACGATAAAGTCCTTGAGCGGAACGTGCTCGAACGCTTCGAGATTCTCGTAGGTGTCGAACTTCGGTCTCCCCTCGCGGACGTCTATCTCCTGTGTGAGCATCGTGAGGCGGAACTTGTCGTACAGGGAGAGATGTGGGAACGCGAGAATCTCCCACGGGGTGTCCATCGGGTACACCGCGCCGTCGAAGTAGTAGCCGTTCTTACCGACGAGCCACTCCAGTCTGTCGCCGACGCCGAGTTCCTCGGCGAGTTCGACGATGGTCTCCTCGGACTTCGAGAGGTGGTGGTAGAACTTCTCGATGGGGTCGCCCTTCGTCTCGTAGACGGCCGCGAGTCCGCCGACCTCATCGGTCGCCTCGAACACGCGCACGTCGTGACCGTGCTGTTGGAGGCGATACGCGCAGGCGAGTCCGGCGATGCCGCCGCCGACGACGCTTATCATACCCGATACTGCGGCGTATCGAGGTAAGTCGCTTATGGCTGGTTCGGACCGGTAGGTTAGGGTTATCATCCGGTCGACGGGGTGGTGACCACAGAGCTATTTGGCGCTCTCGGTCGTACGGTCGTCCATGGCAGACCAACCGGACGTCGACGTGGACGTCGAAGTGGAAGTGGAAGTCGACCGGCAGGAACTCGAAATCGAAGTGGGCGAAACGCGCAGCGCCGAGGCCGAACTGGAAGTCGACGGCGTCTCCATCGAAGTCGAACTCGAAATAGAGGGCGTCGAATCGGACGAGGACGACGAAGACGCTGAACTGAGCGAGTTCGAGGAGTCCACGGAGGACGTGGCACCCGGCGGTGTCGACGCGGCGAGCGAAAGCGAGAGCGACATCGAAGAGATGGAGTCGGAAAACGAAGACGAGGAAGACGACGAGGAGTGAACAAACGCGCTTTTAAATCTACGAGGCTGCAATCGGGGGTATGGCACAACCGCGCGTCCCCGGAGGCGGGGGCGACGAACTCGAACTCCCCTGCGGCGAGACGAAGCACGTCAGAGACCTCGATTTGGGGATGCGCGAGTTCGACTGCGTGTGCGGCGAGACGCACGCCGTCGTCACCGACTCTCACCCGCCCGAGCGGTTCGTCCCCGAGTTTCTCGTCGAAGTGCTGCGCGAGGCCATCGAGACGACCAGCGAGGAGATGCCCGAGTTCGGCACGCCGCATCTGATGGGTATCGTCCTCGAAGAGTTCCCCGGCCGCGTCGCGAGCGAGGACGTGAGCGAGGACCAGCAGGTCGGCTACGCGATGGTCTGGGTGACGGAGTTCGACTCGCGTCGCCTCCACGAGATAATCGTCGAACTCGTCGTCGAACTGATGGAGCACGCCGTCAGTCACGCCGACGACGACGCCGCACTCTCGCGGTTCGAGACGGAGATGCTGCAGTTCGACGTGGGCGAGTTCGTCGAACAGTACCGCGCCGAGCGCGACTTCTCGTCGGACGACGTGTACGCGCAGTAATCGCCCTACTGCGGCGTCGTGTCGGTCGGCCCGTCTTACGCTCCGTAAGACTATTTTTTATTCGTGAGATTGCGACGATGATTCGATGTTTGCCTCGTCGGAGAGAGCGTCAGACGCCTGGCGTACGCAGTACTAAGAGTGTCGGGGGTGACCACACCTTCATGCACACCCATCACGGGGAGTTCGAGCGCATCAAGGGTGTGCTCTCCGAGGCAGAGCAGCCGCTGACCGCGCGCGAGATCACGTCGTCTCTCGAAGGGCACGAGAAGTTGAACAGTTCGCACCGCGTCGCGACGGTGCTCGGTCACTACGCCGAAAGCGGCGGCGTGACCGTCATCCGCGAGACGCCCTATCGGTATCGACTCGACTGAGCGGGTAGAACGAGGTGAAAACGGACGAACCGACCGAAACGGCGGCGCACCACGCCAGCGCCGACAGTTACTGTGACGGCCCCGGTACGACGGAGTGGCTTCTGGTTTTTTCGCGTTCTTCGAGATTGGAGGCCACGATCGACGTGCCCCCGGACGTCGTTTCTACCGTATCCTCGGCCGCGTGAGGCAGTAGCTTCCGTCCGGACGACTTGACATCCTCCCGCGCCTGAAGGCACGAATATTCTCCTCACTCTTTATAAACGGTTAGTGGTAACTCCTTCAATTCCGAAACTATGCGTCGGCCGATGGTCAGGACTTCGATATTCGAAAAGAGGTTACGTATATCGCATTGTTTCGCCGGGCTTATTACGATGTACGAACTTTCCTGGAACGATGACCGACGAGGCACTCTCGACAGACCAGCAGGCGACGTCCAACGACCGGACCATCCTGCTCATCGGCAGCGGCCCCATCCAAATCGGACAGGCGGCGGAGTTCGACTACTCTGGTGCACAGGCGTGCCGGGCGCTCCGAGAGGAGGGGGCGCGAGTCGTCCTCGTCAACTCGAACCCCGCGACCATCATGACCGACCCGGAGATGGCCGACCGCGTCTACATCGAACCAATCACGACCGAAGCCATCTCGGAGATAATCGAGAAGGAACAGCCCGACGGCGTCATCGCCGGCCTTGGGGGCCAGACGGGGCTGAACGTCACCGCCGAACTCGCCGAGGAGGGCGTCCTCGAAGAACACGACGTCGAAATCATGGGGACGCCGCTGGACACCATCTACGCGACGGAGGACCGCGACCTCTTCCGCCAGCGCATGGAGAAGATCGGCCAGCCCATGCCGCGTTCGACGACCATCACGCTCGACGAGGGCGAGTCGGTGACGAACCTCGACGAAGCGGCGCTGCGCGACCGCATCGACGCCGCCGTCGAAGAAGTCGGCGGCCTCCCCGTCATCGCGCGCACGACGTACACCCTCGGCGGGTCGGGGTCGGGCGTCGTCGACGAGATGGAGGAACTGGTCGAACGCGTCCGCAAGGGCCTGCGTCTCTCGCGCAACAGCGAGGTACTCATCACCGAGTCCATCGCGGGCTGGGTCGAACTGGAGTACGAGGTGATGCGCGACGCCGACGACTCCTGTATCATCATCTGCAACATGGAGAACCTCGATCCGATGGGCATCCACACCGGCGAGTCCGTCGTCGTCACGCCCTCGCAGGTGATTCCGGACGACGGCCACCAGGAGATGCGCGACGCCGCGCTCGAAGTCATTCGTGAACTCGGCATCCAGGGCGGCTGTAACATCCAGTTCGCGTGGCGCGACGACGGCACGCCCGGCGGCGAGTACCGTGTGGTGGAAGTGAATCCGCGCGTCTCGCGCTCCTCGGCGCTGGCGTCGAAGGCGACGGGCTACCCCATCGCCCGCGTGACGGCGAAGGTCGCCCTCGGCAAGCGCCTCCACGAGATAGAAAACGAGATCACCGGCGAGACGACCGCCGCCTTCGAACCGGCCATCGACTACATCGTGACGAAGGTGCCGCGCTGGCCCAAGGACAAGTTCGACGACGTAGAGTTCGAATTGGGCACGGCGATGAAGTCGACGGGTGAGGCGATGGCCATCGGCCGGACGTTCGAGGAGTCGCTGTTGAAGGCGCTTCGCTCCTCGGAGTACGAGCCCGCCGTCGACTGGGCCGACGTGAGCGACGAGCAGTTAGAGGAAGAGTACCTCGAAACTCCGACGCCCGACCGCCCATATGCCATGTTTGAAGCGTTCGAGCGTGGGTACTCCGTCGCCGACGTGGCGGAACTGACGGGCATCGAGTCGTGGTACGTCGAGCGCTACGGCCGAGTCGTCGAATCGACCGTCGCCGCCGCGGAAGGCGACTTCTCCGCGGCCGCCTCGGCGGGGCTGACGAACGTCGACGTCGCCGCGACGGCGGGCGTCGGCGTCGAGGAGGTCGAGATGAACGTCCCCGACCGCTCGTTCAAGCAGGTCGACACCTGTGCGGGCGAGTTCGAGGCGTCGACGCCGTACTACTACTCGGCGCGCCAGCCGGAGTACCTCAACGGTGACCCGCTGGACGAGGTGCGTGTCGACCGCGACGCGACGAGCGTCGTCGTCGTCGGCGGCGGCCCGATCCGCATCGGCCAGGGCGTCGAGTTCGACTACTGCGCGGTGCACGCGGTCCGCGCGCTCCGCGAGATGGGTATCGACGCTCACGTCGTCAACAACAACCCCGAGACCGTCTCGACGGACTACGACACCTCAGACGGGTTGTTCTTCGAGCCCATCACCGCCGAGGAGGTCGCCGACGTCGTCGAAGCCACGGGTGCCGACGGCGTGATGGTGCAGTTCGGCGGGCAGACCTCGGTCAACGTCGGCGAACCCTTGGAAGGAGAACTCCAGCGGAGAGGCCTCGACTGCGAGATTCTCGGTACTACCGTCGAAGCGATGGACCTCGCGGAGGACCGCGACCGGTTCAACGCGCTGATGGACGAGATGGGCGTCGCCCAACCCCGTGGGGGAACGGCGACAACTGAGCAAGAGGCACTCGAGCTCGCAGGCGACATCGGCTATCCGGTGCTCGTCCGCCCGAGTTACGTGCTCGGCGGCCGCGCGATGCGCGTCGTCGACGACGACAGCGAGTTGGAGACGTACATCGAAGAAGCCGTCCGCGTCAGCCCCGACAAGCCGATTCTCGTCGACGAGTTCCTCGACGGGGCAATCGAACTCGACGTAGACGCCGTCTCCGACGGCGACGACGTGATAATCGGCGGCGTGATGGAGCACGTCGAATCCGCAGGCGTCCACTCGGGCGACTCCGCCTGTGTCATACCGCCGCAGTCGCTCGACGCCGAGACGATGAGTCGCGTCCGCGAGGTCACCGAGGACATCGCTCGCGCGCTCTCGACGGTCGGCCTGTTGAACGTTCAGCTCGCCGTCAAAGACGGGGAAGTGTACGTCCTCGAAGCGAACCCGCGCTCGTCGCGGACGGTGCCGTTCGTCTCGAAGGCCGCAGGCGTCCCCATCGCGAAACTCGCGGCAAAGACGATGGCCGGCGCGTCGCTCGCCGAACTCAGTGTGGAAGAACAGATTCCCGAGCACGCGAGCGTGAAGGAGGTCGTCCTCCCGTTCGACCGCCTGCCGGGCAGCGACCCGCGCCTCGGCCCGGAGATGAAGTCCACGGGTGAAGTGATGGGCACCGCCCGCTCGTTCGGGAAGGCGTACGAGAAGGCGCAGTCGGCCGCCGGATCGCCGATTCCCGAAGGCGGGACGGCCGTCGTCTCGTTCGCCGGCGACGCATTCCCCGCCCCGGAGAGCGAGGAAGCCGATGCCCTCCGCGAGGAATTAGCGACCGTCTACGACCTCGGCGAGTTCGACGACGTGACCGCGGCGATTCGCAAAGGCGACGTGGAGCTCGTCGTCTCCGACGACCGCGACCTGCTGGAGACCTGCGTCGAAGAGGAAGTGCCGTACTTCTCGACGGAGGCGAGCACGAAGGCGGCGCTGACGGCGCTCGAAGTCAGCGACGAACCGCTCGACGTGATGGCCGTCTCGGACCGTCCGCGCCGGACGGCCGAGTGGGGTCGGGACTGAGCGGCGGTCGACGGCACCGCCGGCGGTCCGCCGACCCGGCAGACAGCATCGCGTCGGTGACTGTCCGTCGTCCGTGTGAAAGTCGTTAACCCGACCGGCCGCGTAGGAAGCACCACAGGACCGACCGTTGCACGGGGATTGGTGATCTGGTCACCTACCACTCGCGTGCCCGCAGCGGTCGCTCCTGCACTTTTCGTTCGGTAACTGAGAGAGCGAGCGAACGCCGAGAGCCGACGCTGTACGCGGCGCCCGGTCAGTCGAGTTTGTTGAGCGCCTCGAAGAAGTCCGACGAGGGGCCGGCGATGCGCAGCGGCGTCTCCGCTCGCCGGATCTCGACCTCGGTCGGCGCGTCGATGGGGTAGGAGTGTTTGCCGTCGCTGACGACGACGGCTTCGTCGGCTCCGGAGCCGCTCGCGGCGGTCCCGCCGGTCCCACCGCGTCCGCCGACGCCGTTCACCGTCACGGTCACCGTGGCGTCGGGGGCGACGAGAAGCGGCGGCATCCCCTCGTCGGGACACATCTCGTTGACGACGAGGCCGCCGACGCTCGGATGGACGAGCGGACCGCGCTCGCTCAAGTTGTACGCCGTGCTCCCGGTCGGCGTCGCCACGAGCAGGCCGTCGACGTGGCCGCCGGTGTACAGCGAGCCGTCGATTCGAACTTCCACGTCGACACCCCCACCGCGGCCCCGGCGACCGCCCTGGACGACGACCTCGTTCGTCGCAGGGTCGCTTCGC
Source organism: Haloprofundus halobius (assembly GCF_020097835.1). Classification (GTDB taxonomy): domain Archaea; phylum Halobacteriota; class Halobacteria; order Halobacteriales; family Haloferacaceae; genus Haloprofundus; species Haloprofundus halobius. Next base: position 399,474 of record NZ_CP083666.1, on the reverse strand, counting down.
CACCCGTCGCCGACGGCGACGAGTCGGGGGACGACCCGGACGCGCTGGTCGCCGTCGCGGACGGCGGCGACCTCCGCCGTTACCGCTTCGACGGCGTCGTCGGGGCCGACGGCGTTCAGAAAGCCGACCTCGCCGAGGTTGACGCCGAGAATCGGCGTGCCGTCCGCGCCGCTTGCCGCGAACAGAAACGTGCCGTCGCCGCCGATGCTGACGATGAGGTCGCAGTCGCCGAGCGTCTCGACCGACCGCCCGTCGAGTCCGAGCGACTCGCCCGTCGCCGCGTCCAGCGTCACCGAGACATTCATCGTCGATAGCCGCTCACGAAGCTCTCCAGCGAGAAACGCCGCTCGACTGTTGCCCTTCTGAGCGACGATGCCGACGTTCATGCCACGGCTTCGCCCGCGGCCGTCAAAAGCGCACCGTACGGGCAACATTGATAGCGGCGGCATCCGACAGACGGACGATGAGCAGTCGACCGCCCGGGTGGTGTCGCCGCGTCGGACTCGGCCGCGCCGCATCCGAGACGGAGGGACGATGAGCGGAGACGACGACTGGTTCGAGCGCGCGCTCCGCGAGGAGTCCGACGAGGACGACGAGAGGGCCGGAGCCGACGCGGCAGCCGGAAACGAGGGAGCCGACGCGGCGGACGAAACGGGGTCGGACGGCGAGACGGCCGAGAGCGACTCGCCCCTCGGAAACGCCGAGTCGACGCCGTCGGGGACCGACGGTCCGGACCGTGACGAACGAGAAGGTCGTAACGAGAACTTCGGTTTCGGCGGCGAGGCGTTCGGCGGTGGCGGAACTGGCGACGACTTCGGTTTCGGCGGCGGCGAAGCGTTCGGCGGCGGAGGAACCGGCGACGACTTCGGCTTCGGTGGCGGCGGCGAGACGTTCGGCGACGACGATTTCGACGAGTCGTCGTTCGACTCCGACATCGAGCGCGTCAGAATCGGCATCGACGGCCTCGACGAGATGATTCTCGGCGGGATTCCGAAACGGTCGCTCATGGTCGCCATCGGCAGCGCCGGGACCGGGAAGACGACGTTCGGCCTCCAGTTTCTCGACGAGGCGCTGCGAGACGACGGGAGAGCTGTGTTCATCACGCTCGAACAGAGCCGCGAGGCCGTGCTGTCGACGGCCGAAGAGAAGGGGTGGCCGTTCCGGCGGTACGTCGAGGAGGACCGCCTCGCCGTCGTCGAACTCGACCCCGTCGAGATGGCCAACAGCCTCGCGAGCATCCGCAACGACCTGCCCGAACTCGTCGAGGAGTTCGGGGCCGACCGACTCGTCCTCGACTCGGTGTCGCTTCTGGAGATGATGTACGACCACCCCTCGAAGCGGCGCAGCGAGGTGTTCGACTTCGCCCGCTCGCTCAAGCAGGTCGGCGTGACGACGATGCTCACCTCCGAGGCGAGCGAGGACAACCCCTACACCTCCAAACACGGTATCGTCGAGTATCTCACCGACGCGGTGTTCGTGTTGCAGTACGTCCGTCCGTCGAACTTCCGGGAGACGCGACTGGCCATCGAGATCCAGAAGATACGCGACGCCAACCACTCCCGCGAGACGAAACCGTACGAAATCACCCAGAGCGGTATCAGCGTCTACCAGCAGGCGAATATCTTCTAAGAGACGTATTCGGTTCGGCGAGTTTCCGTCACAGTTGACAGTCGGCCGACTTTTATCTCCTCTTGCGTTGTACAGAGAGACACGTATGGCCGACAAAACTGAGAGTAAACAGGAGCAGACCAGGTCGCAGTTCGCAAGCTATCTGCGAAGCCTGGCCGACGAGTTGGAGTCGGGCGACGAAGTTCGACTGACCGTTGGAAACAAAGACGTGACCGTACACCCGCCGGAGTCGTTCGACACCGAAGTGTCGGTGGTCGAGCGGTCCGCGGCGCTTCGAGGAAACAGGGAGACGATCGAACTCACCGCCGAGTGGAAGGTGGACTGAGATGGCGCTCGTCGACAGCGTCCTCATCGTGCTCGTCAACCTCCTCGTCGGAGGACTCGGCCTCTATCTCGGGGTGAGACTGCTCATCGACAAGGAGGCGAGCTTCGGCTACGCCGTCGTGACGGCGGCCATCGGCGCGCTCGTCTGGGGTCTCGTCAGCTTCTTCTTCGGCTGGCTCCCGATAATCGGGCCGGTGTTGACGCTTCTGGCCTGGATCGGCGTCATCAACTGGCGCTACCCCGGCGGATGGGGAAACGCGGCTGCCATCGGCGTCGTCGCGTGGATCGCCGCCGTCGCGGTGCTGTACGCTCTCGGCATCTTCGGAATCGTCGAGCTCACCGCGCTGGGCATCCCGGGCGCCTAAATCGAAGAACAGAGGCGAAAGACGCGAACAGTCGACATCGGTCGGTCCTCTCTTTGCTGCAAAACCGCCCGTCTCGTAGTGGACGATTTCGTCGACGGGTCGCCGCAGTTTTCGCTCGTTCTCGATGTCGTCGGCCTCGTCGAGCGCGTAGCCGAGCGTCACCAGCAACACGGGTTCGTACTCGTCGTCGACGTCGAACGTCTCCGTGAGCGCGTCGGCGTCGAACCCCTCCAGCGGACAGGAGGCGACGCCCCGGTTCCACGCGGCGTACATCAGGACATCCCCACGAGCGAGGTGCTCCGCGTCGTCCAGACTCGGCGCTCGGGCTCGGGCATCTCGGCCATCCCGTCGACGTTTGCGCGAACCGCGTCGCGGACGTCCTCGTTCGGGAGGTCGCCTTTCTCTACCCAGTCGTCGAGCACCCGGTCGGCGTGCGCCTCGGGGTCTTTCGACCCGAGGACGACGACGCTCGCCGCGGCGTCGCCGACGTGTTCCTGGCCGCCCGCGACCTCCTGGAGTTTCGCCTTCGACTCCTCGTCGTCGATCTCCTCGTCGGTGTACTCGTGTACGGAGCGGCGCGTCTCGATGACTTCCCTGAACTCCATCGGTGGATCCGGAGGCGGTCGTGGCGCGAGTCGGCTGCCGGACATCGCCCGAACCGACTATCTGACGACCGTCACGGGCACCGGCGACTCGCGGACGACGGCCTCGGTGACGCTCCCGAGGAGGATGCGTGAGACGCCGCTTCGACCGTGGCTCCCCATCACCACGTGGTCGAACTCGCCGGACTCGACGACGTCGAGAATCGTCCGCGTCGGGCGTCCGACCTCCGTTCGCGTCCGTACCGAGCGGTCGACGACGGACGCCGCGTCCGCGAGCAGCGACGCCGAGCGCTCTTTCTCGATCTCGAACCACTCCTCCGCGCCGCTGGGAATTCCGGCGCTCGGGCTCCCTCCCGCGTCCGTGGGGTTGATGACGTGGAGTACCGTCACCTCCGCATCGGGCCACTCCTCGGCGACGAACGAGAGCGCTGCCGTCGACTGCGGCGACCCATCGACCGGAATCAGGATACGTTTTGTCATAGCACGATATACGTTCCGTGGCGAGTAAAATGCGTTTCGGCGAGACAGGTGACTACCGCCCGTGCCGCGTCAGACACTTCGACAGGCCGATGAGTTCCACCGGTTCGGAGTTGTCCGGCGAGTAGACGACCATCTGTCCTTTCTCCATGTACGGTACCTTACTTTCGAGGTTCGGCGGGATGTTCACCGATTTGATGGCGTCCTCGTCGCCGAGATTCAACACGAGTTTCGTGTTTATCTGCTTGAACACCGAGTCGGCGACGTCTTGGGGGTCCTGCGTGATGAGGAACAGGCCGAGTCGCTCCTTTCGGCCCTGTTTGGCCGCCTCGGTGAACTTTCCGATGACGTTTCTGGCTTGGACGCTGTCGGCGTCGGCGAGGAAGTTGTGCGCCTCGTCCATGCCGAGAACCACGGGCGTCTCGTCGAGACGCTCGTACTCGGGGTCGTTCGAGAGTTTCTCGTCGATGAGCAGACTCGACACCGCGAGGACGACCATCTCCGCCGCGCGACTGTTCGAGACGTGGTACGTCGGCACCACCGTGAGTCCGCCCGGTCGGACGAGTTGGTGGACCAACTCGGTGATGGGCCGGGCGTCGCCGTCGAACACGTCGTTTGCGGCCTTGGTCCGCGTCTTCCGCTTGACCGCGTCGAACGTCGCTTCGTGGACGTGACCCGACTCGTTGAGTTCCTCGCGCAGCGCCGGGTCGTCGAGGAACGACTGGAACCCCTTGTACGTCCCGGACGGGTTCTGCCGGAAGTACCGGTCCAGAAGCAGCGTGAGCGCGTTGTACTGGTTGTCGTTGAGCGCCGCGCCCGCGACCAGCCACGGCCAGCGGCGCACCATCGAGAAGGGGATAGTGAAGCGGACCCGTTCGGCGCGGTGGCCCTCGCCGGGGTAGGAGGCGTCGCCGACCTGCGGGACGAACGCGAGGGTGTCGTCGTGGCCGCCGTAGGCGACGCCCTCGCGGTCGAGTCGTCTGGCGAACTCGCTATCTAACTCCGGGTTGTCGTCGTGCATCTGCGCGTACTCGTCCTGCGGGTCGAACTGGACCACCGCCGGGCGCGCGGTCCGGCCGTCGCCCATCTCGTAGGTGCGCTCTCCTGACAGATACTGCCGGAGGACGTTCTTCGAGGCGTGGGTCTTCCCCGACCCGGTGCCGCCGGCGACGAGCGTGTGGCGGAAGACGAGCGGGTCGCCCTCGCTGTAGTCGTCCTTGACGCGATAGTCGATAGTCGGCGGGTCCGCGGCGGTGCGGACCTTCTCGCCGCCGACCGAGAGATGCCCGAGGAAGACGCCCTCGCCGGGAATCTTCAGCCCCGTCTTTATCTCCTCGGCGTCGGTCGCCTCCGTCACCGTCGCACCCGGTTTCGGGACGCGATCGGTCATCCGACGTTTCAGTTCGCCCCCGTCGTCGTACAGTACCGCGACCGGGTCCAGCGCCGCGACGAACTTGTAGTCGCGCTCGGGGAACTCGGTCCGTCGCATCGCTCGGCGAGCGTGAATCTCGGTCGCGTCGTCGGCCTGGAACTCCTGGGCGTACTCCAACCCGGTGATGCGACAGAACAGCGTCTCGGTGTCCGGATACGGGACGAGCAGGTACTTGCCGAGGCGGACGGTGTCGCGGTTGCCGGTCGTGACGAACGCGCGGAGGGCGGTGTCGCGTTCGTCTTCGGCGACGCAGAGCCCCTGCGACACCGAGAGCGCACCGAGGCCGCGGTCGGCGTCGGCGGGGTCCACGTCGAGGCGGTCGAACGACCCCTCGGCAGCGTCGGCGGACTCGTCGGCGTCTCCGGTGTCGCGGGCGTCGGACGCGACGTCTGAATCCTCTGTGCCGGAGGCCGAGCTGTCGGCGGCGTCGCTCCGCGGTTCGGCGGACGGCTCGCCGTCGTCGGAATCGAATTCGGTGAAGTCACCGAGGTTAGACATATCTCGGCACACGACGGCCCCCCTGATGGTCCTTTCCCTCCTCGAAACCGACCCGCATACCGCTTTTTACCCTCGCGTCCCTATCGAAGGTATGCTCTTGATTCGCGGTCGCGGCGGCGGGACGGCGCTCACCGGGACGATTTTCGAGCGCGGCGAGGCGGCCCCGTCGTTCCGGGGCGCGCCCGACGAGGACGCGCCGTACGTGTGGGTCTGCGACGAGTTCTACGAGGTCGAGAGCGGCGGGTCGCCGACCGAAGTAAACGGCGAGACGATTCGCGTCGCCTTCGAGACGCCGATGCCCCGCGGGTTCGACACGCGCGATCAGGCGCTCGCCGCGGCGAAAGAACACGTCCGGACGCAGTTCGCCCGCGTCGGCGTCGCCGAGGCCGACGTGGAGATAGCGGTCGAGAAGACCGAGCCGGGACGTCGGTAGCGGCCGCAGCTGCGTTCAGAACAGGTCGCCCCAGCGGATACCGTTGTACGTCCGGACGTACTCCGAGCCCACGTCCTCCTCTAGCTTGCGACGGAGCGACGCTTTCTCGTGGGTGCTGATTCGCGCGAGTTCGTCGGCTTTCGCGACGGCAGGCGGCGGCCCGCGGGCGCCCGCGACGTCGTGGAGTATCTGTCGCGTCAGTCTGGCCCGCAACTCGGCGTCGCGGGTGAACGCGTACGGCGATTCCACCTTGTAAAGCACGTCGTGACGCGGGTCGTAGAGGACGAAGAACGTCACCTCGTACAGTTCCGGGTCGAGGTTCCGTTCGACGCCCAGCGCGTCGCCGTCGGCGGCGAGCGTCCGGTCGGACCCACCGCGGGAGACGAACCACGAGGTGAACGTCAAATCGGTCGTTCGGCGCGCCGCGTCGTCGCTTCCGTCGTCGTTCCCGTTCGACCCCTGTCGGGGCTCCAGCAGTCGCGTGAAGAGCGCCGTATCGTCGGCCCACGGCGCGTCGACGCGCTTCGTCTGGAGCGTTCGGGTGACGAGTTTCGACATGGGATTCTTGACGAACCCCGCCAGCGGCACGTCACGTTCGACGAAGCGCTCGACGAGTCGGACGTAGTTCTCGACGATCTGCTTCGGTTTGGCCTCCTCGGCGAGTTCGCGGAGTTCGGCGTCGCGGTCACGCCAGTTGAACAGTTCCTTCGGGTAGATGGGACCGTCGAGAAGCAGGAGGTCGGAGACGTCGTCGGCGTGCCGAAGCGCGTGCTCGCTCTCGGCGAGATACAGCGCCAACGCGTGGACGACGCCTTCGGCGTAGCGGTTCACGTTGGGGGCTTGGAGGATGCGGAGGCGACTGTACGCTTCGTCGTGGGTCTGCCAGTCGGTGCCGAGTTTCGCGTACGTGTCGTTCGTGTGCGTCGTGAGGACGATGCTTCTCGACCGGTGCAAATCGAGGTCGGAAGGGACGCTCGCCATCGCCGCGTGCGCCATGTCCAGCACTAACCCGTTTTTGAACGTCGTCGGGTTGATCGTTCCCGAGTCGAGACCGTGAACGGTCGGAAACGGCCGTTCGGTGAGCGCCACGTCGTCGATGTCGGCCGCGCGCAACGACTGTTCGCCGAGCGGTTCGACGACCGTCCGGCGGTCGTCTCGAAGCGGGTCGAGCCACTCGTCCCACACCGTCCGCGCGAGGTCCGTGTGGTCGGTGTCGTCCACGTCGTCGGCGAGCGCGCGAGCCAACGCCGCGATGCCGTCGACGTGGACGGGGTCGAGAGTCATACCGGGAGTGGCTCTCTCATCCGATAAAAAGCCACGCGGTCGGGCGGAGCGGAGGTGACGAACGGAGCGACGAGGAGGAGACGTCAGCGTCAGTCGGCGTTCTGCGGGGCCGAGCGCGGCGACGGCGACTCGGAGTCGACACCGACCTGGTCGCTGTACGGGTGCGGCGAGCGCAGCAGCGCGATGAGACTCCACATGACGCCGGTCAGAAGCGACCCGACCGCAGAGAGCGTCATGCCGAGCGTGAAGAACGTGGTTCCGTATACGACACCGATGGTCGCGGAGGGGAGCGTCGTTCCGAGCGGAACGTTCGCCATCGAGTCGCGCAGCGTCGGGACGAGGACGACGAGCGAGAAGACGCTTCCCGCCAGGAAGATGAGATCTTGCCACATCATCGTTCGAACGCTCCTGTCAACGGATTTTCATAGAGGGTCTTGATCATCGAATAGAGAGAGACGAGGGTTGGTGAAAAGAATTACTCATTATTGAGTAAATACAATCGTGAGCGTTCGATTTGTGAGCGAGTGTCGTAGGTGCGGTCAGTTCTCGTCCCCGAGAATGGTCGCGAACACGGGGAGAGCCCACTTCACCTGCGCGCCGTTCTCGACGAAGACGAGCGTTCGAGGCGGCTGGACTGCCTTGGGTCGAACCCGAAGCCCTTCGCTCTCGGCGGCGTCGACGGCCACAGCCTGCCCAGTCAGGAACTCCACGCGCGCTCGGTCTGACTGGACGTACACCTCTGCGAGTCGAGTTCGGGATTCCGTGTCGTCTTCGGCGGTCGCTTGAGACTCAGTCGTCTCTCCGTCGTGATCAACGGCGACAACAGCGACGGCGTACGCGAACGCGCCGTCGGTCGTCGCTTCGACATCGGGGTCGGCGTCGACGACGCGGAGGCGGCCCGAGGAGCCACCGCCCTCCAGTTCGGAGGCGAGCAACTGCGCGATTCGCTTGCCGTCGGAGAGGTGGTCTTCGACCATAGAGAAGAGAACGCCGCCGACGATTACTCGGCTTCGGTTTCGGTGAGGTCGGCGCGGACCGCGTCGGCGACGGCGTCGACGTCGACGCCCTCGCTTCGAGCCGAGAGGACGGCCGCCGCCTCCAGCGTCACGCCGAGGCGGCGCTGGCGGTCGTTGACTGTCGCGACGGCGGTCTGTTTGTCGACGCCAGCGGCGACGAGGGCGTCCAGCAGTCGTTCGAACGTCGACTGCTCGCGGAGGACGGACTCGTCGGGGACGAACTCGCGGGGAATTTCGACGTCGTCCGGGTCGAACGTGGGGACGAGTTCGCCGTCGTCTCGTTCGAGCAATCCGCGACCGACAGCCACGTCGACGAGGCGTTTGGCCTGGTCGGGAGAGAACCACCCGCGGTCGAGCGACAGCACGACGACGAACTCACCCTCGCCGAGGCGCTCGCTCCCGCGTTGGCGAAACGGGACGGCCGTTGCGGTCTGTAAACTCATCGGGGAGAGAATGCGGTGTCGACCCACTAAAGGTTGCTACTCGGTTCCTCGGGCGGCGGTCCGCCCGCTCGACCCGCACGGGTCGGCGATACAAGTTCGAGCGATTCAAGTAGTTGCTGGCAGTTCTTCGGGGTATGAAGGACCAAGGACGCTCCCAGCGGAAGCGGACCGGCGGTCGTCTCCGACCGTTCCGGAACAAGAAGCGCTACCAGCTCGGCCGCGAGCCCGCGGAGACGACGGTCGGTGAACCGCGGTTCCGGACCATCGACTCCCGCGGCAGCAACACGAAGACCCGCGCACTAGCGACGAACGTCGCGCAGGTCGCCGAGGGCGGCGAGGTCAGCCAGACCGACATCGAGAACGTCGTCGACAACCCCTCGAACGTCAACTACGCGCGCCGGAACATCATCACGAAAGGCGCCATCATCGACACCTCCGCCGGTCGCGCACGCGTGACCTCCCGTCCGGGCCAGACCGGACAGGTCAACGCCGTGCTCGTCGAAGACGAATAACGCACCCCCACCTTTTGCGCTGCGGGCTGGCTGCGCCAGCCCTCGGCAAAAGCTGGACCAAAAGCACTCGTCGTTCACTTCGGGCGGCTTTGCCGCCCTCCGTTCTCTCCTCGGCCCACTCGCTCGGGCTACGCCCTCGCTCGTGGTGAAACTGCTTTCTGTGGCTGTCGGAGTTGTTGTCGCTGAGTAACTGTTCCGCGAGCGAACGGAGTTCTCGTGAGCCGGAGGCGAACGAGAGCTCGGGAGAGCGAAGCTCTCCCGGTGTGAGCGAGCGGGCCGACGATTGAGTGGAGACGCGAAGCGCCGAAACGAATGAGGAGTGCTTTTGGTCCAGCTTTTACCGAGGGCGCGCGGAGCGCGCCCACAGCGTAAAAGGTGGCGTTACGGCGTCGGGGCGGCCTTCTGCAGCGCCGTCTCGGCGATGTTGCCGCCGTAGTCGGCGCTGCGCGACAGCGAGTCGACGACGAGGCCGAGCATCTGCGCGCGGACGGGGTCGAGGTCGCGGAGCAGTTCGTCGATGGTGCGCGCGTGTTCGTCGATCTCCTGGACGGACTCTCGGGCCTCGTTGGCGATCTCGGTCGCCTCGACGCTGTCGTCGGAGAACAGCGCGTCCATCCCCGCGTCGACGACGGTGGTCGCGTCGGCGTGCAGTTCCCAGAGCGCGTCGAGCACGTCGTCTTGGACCGGTTCCTCGAAGTTGAGCGTCAGGTGGGCAATCTTCGTCGCGTGGTCGGCGACCCGTTCGAGCTGTCGGGCGCAGGAGTGGTAGTCGAAACAGACCTCTCGGGGGAGACCGAGTTCCTCGGCGGCCTTCGGCGTACGGAGCGTCGCCCGGAAGATGCGCGAGACGACCATGTAGAGGCGGTCGACGTCGTCGTCGCGCTGGATGACGTCCTCGGCCATGTCCATGTCGAGTTCGGCGAGCGCGCTCACCGCGTCTTCGAGCATCGACAACGCGATGAGCCGCATCCGCGTGACGGCGTTGTGAATCGAGAGCTCCGAGGAGTCCAACAGGTCGCGGATGACGATGCGGTCCCGCGTCTCCTCCAACACTTCGAGACCGACGAGGCTCTGTGTCGCCTCTCGGACGGTCCGACGCTGGTCGTTGGTGATGCGGCCGCTCTCGAGGGCGATAACGTCGAACCCGCTGACGTACATCGTCATCACCGCGCGCACGAGTTCCTGACCGTCGAGTTGGGAGATGTCGAGCGTCCCCTCGGTTCGCTCCTCCTCGGTCCGCGGCGTCAGGAACAACGAGTCGCCCTCGGGGTAGAACTCGACCTCGCTGCCGGCGCTGACGCCGTTTTCGGTCGCCCACTCCTTCGGTATCGACACCGTGTACGTCGAACCGCCCGTCACCTGCACTTTTCGCGTCTCGACCATGTGGGTAGATGGGCGAATCTTCCTCATAAATTTACCTCTCAACTATATATTAGGCGGCCAAGATATGGTGGGATACTTATTTCGGGAGAGTACGGATAGAACTGAACTGTTCCGTGGACGTTCGGGAGCACTCGTGACGAAACGATCTCCGAAAGAGATCTCGAACGGATTCGGGATATCGGCACTACACGGCAGAATATCGTTACACCTCGAATGTGTATGTGAACGAACATTTCCTCTCGCCTGCGAGCGACTATGGATACCGTTTCACATACCTACGGCTATATAGCTGTCATAGCAGGCTACTTATGTCTCAGTCGGTCATGAACAGTTGATGACGCGACAGACGTCGGACGGGACGGACAGCGTATCACGGCGTAAGTTCCTCGTCGGTGCGGGTTCGGCCGGGGTAGTCGGACTCGCCGGCTGTACGACCAACCCAGGTGCGAGTTCCGGCGGCTCGGGTGGCTCCGGCGACAACGGAAGCTCCGGCAACGACTCCGAGGGCGGGAGCTCGGGAGACCTCTCCGGCGAAGTCATCGTCAAGGGGAGCAGTACGGTTTACCCCGTCTCCGAGGCGATGGCCGAGGAGTTCATGACCGAACACGACGTGAACGTCTCCGTCGACTCGACCGGCAGCGGTGGCGGGTTCCAGAACCACTTCTGCCCCGGAAACGCCGACATCAACGGCGCGTCGCGTCCGATCAAGGAGAGCGAGAAGGAGCTCTGCTCGGAGAACGACGTCGAGCCCGTCGAGTTTCAGGTCGCCAGCGACGCGCTGACGGTCGCCGTCAACAACAAGGCCGACTGGGTCGACTGTCTCAGCTTCGACCAGCTCGCGCAGATCTGGCAACCCGACGGCGCGGAGACGTGGAGCGACATCAACTCCGAGTGGCCCGACGAGGAGTTCGACCTCTACGGGCCGGCGTCCTCCTCGGGGACGTTCGACTGGTTCATCGAGAACGTCATCGGCGAGGAGGGGTCGCTCCGCAGCGACTACGAACCGACCGAGGACGACAACCGCATCATCCAGGGCATCGAGGGCTCGGAGTACGCGATGGGCTTCTTCGGGTACGCCTACTACGAGGAGAACCGCGACAACGTCAAAGCGGTGCAGATAAAGAAGAACGAGGACGGCAACTGCACGAAGCCGAGCATCGAGAACGCCAAGAGCGGCGACTACCCGATGGCGCGGCCGCTGTTCATCTACGCGGCGCAGTCCTCGCTGGAGGAGAAAGAGCAGGTGTACGCGTTCGTGGAGTACTACCTCGAACAGGCGGAGACGGACATCGTCAGCCAGATCGGCTACGTCCCGTCCAGCGCGGAGCTGCGCGACGAGAACCTGAGCAAGCTCGAAGAGTACAGCAGCGACTGAACGGACCGGACGCCGGCTTCGGTTCCGGCTGAGACAAGAGAGTGAACGCGACCGAACGACACGAATCATGCCGCTTTTGAGAACACAGGACGCAGTCTCCGAAAGATGAGCCAAGAGAGTAACCCACCCGACTTCGTCGGCCGTTCGGGCGTCCGATCCGCGCGCGAGCAGAGTATCAAGTGGCTGTTGTTCGGTTGCGCCGCGCTCTCGGTCGCAGTAACCACCGCTATCGTCGCGACGCTGCTGTTCGACGCCGTCGACTTCTTCCTCGACGTACCGCCGCTCGACTTCTTCCTCGGAACGACGTGGAGTCCGACCATCGGCCAGGAGTTCGGCGTCCTGCCGCTGGTCGCCGGGACGCTGTTCGTGACTTTCCTGTCCGCCCTCATCGCCATCCCGGTCGGCGTCGCGTCGGCGACGTACCTCAGCGAGTACGCGAGTCGGCGGACGCGGTCGGTGATCAAACCGTCGCTCGAAATCCTCGCGGGCATCCCGACGGTCGTCTATGGCTACTTCGCACTCGTCTACCTGACACCCGCGCTCGAATGGCTCGGACTGCCCCTGAGTACGTTCAACGCCCTCAGCGCGTCCATCATGATCGGAATCATGATCGTCCCCATGGTGTCGAGCCTGAGCGAGGACGCGATGAGCGCCGTCCCTGACTCGCTCCGGCAGGCCGGCTACGGGATAGGCGCGACGAAACTGGAGGTGTCGACCGGTGTCGTCATCCCGGCGGCCGCCTCCGGCATCTTCTCCTCGTTCATCCTCGCGCTCTCGCGGGCCATCGGCGAGACGATGATCGTCGTCGTCGCCGCCGGGATGCGCCCTCGGCTCGTCCCGAGCCCGTTCGAGTCGCTCGAAGTGATGACCGCCGCGATGGTCCAGCTCGTGACGACGGACATCGCGGGCGGGTCCACCGCCTACAAGGCGATGTTCGCCATCGGAATCACGCTGTTCGTAATCACCTTCGCCATGAATCTCGCCAGCACGTTCGTCGCGTCGCGGTACCGGGAGGAGTACCAATGAGCCGTCGGAGCCGCGGCACGCCGCCGGAGGTGGCTCGCTGATGGCGACGCAACGGGACGGAGCGACCGGCGAGTGGTTCGGTAACTCCGAACAGATCAGCCGTATGCCCGGGAAAGTGTTCGCGGCGGCCTGCCTGTCGGCGACGCTGTTCGGTATCCTCATGGTCGCCGGGCTGCTCGTCTACGTGGCGAAAGACGCCATTCGGCCGCTGACGGCCGACCCCCGGTGGTTCCTCGTCTTCTTCCTGACGCTCGTCGCCCCCTCGACGGCGCTTCTCGCCTACTATCGTCGGAGAGGCGACGGCGAGGCGACGGTCGCGCTGACGGCGCTCGCCGTTCCGTTCTTCGGACTCCTCCTGGGCAGCGGCGTGTTGCTGCTGTTCGTCGACGTGCTCAGCGTCGTCGAGTGGCTGGCGTTCGTCGTCGCCGTCGGCCTCGCCGTCGGCGTCATCGTCGGCCACAGGCGGCTGCGGGGCCGAACCTCGTTCGTCGAGGAACTCGCCGTCGGCGTCGTCGCCCTCGTCGGACTCGCGCCGGCCACGTTCCAGTTCGTCTCGACGTTCCCGACCGTACCACAGGCGTGGCTCATCTACCTGTTCACGTTCGGACTCGGCGGCGCGGCGGTCGGCGGTTTCGTCGTCGCCCGCCGTCGAGACGACCAGCGCGCCGGTCTTCTCGCCTTCGGGGCGCTGCTGGCGACGGTGACCGCCGGGGTGTTCATCGACCCCTCGACCGGCATCACCCCGCAGATATGGGTCATCCTCTTCACCTTCGCCGGTGTCCCGACGGCGCTGTACGTCGAAGGCGTCGTCCGCCGGCGGGAGGTACGGCCGGTGGGACTGCTGTTCCCGCTCGTCGTCGTCGCCGGGATGCTGTCGGGTGCGGCGCTCGTCGATCTGCTCGGCTTCGCCGGTCCGGAGACGTGGCTCGACTACCAGTTCCTCACCAGCGCGAACTCCCGGTTCCCCGAGGAGGCGGGTATCTACCCGGCGCTCATCGGGTCGATCATGATGATGGTCGTCGTCGCCCTCTCGTCGTTCCCCATCGGCGTCGGCGCGGCGCTGTACCTCGAAGAGTACGCGCCCAGCGACGGCCCGCTGGGGATGGTCGTGAAGTTCATCGAGATCAACATCGCGAACCTCGCGGGCGTGCCGTCGGTCGTTTACGGGCTGCTCGGACTCGCGCTGTTCGTCAACTGGCTCGACTTCGCCAGCGGTATCGTCATCGTCGGCGGGATGACCGTCGGACTGCTCATCTTGCCTATCATCATCATCTCGGCGCAAGAGGCGATTCGGGCGGTGCCCGGGTCGCTCCGGCAGGCGTCCTACGGGATGGGGGCGACGCGGTGGCAGACGATACGCCGAGTCGTGCTCCCCGAGGCGTTACCGGGCATCCTCACCGGGAGCATCCTCGCGTTCGGCCGCGCCATCGGCGAGACGGCCCCGCTTCTGATGATCGGGGCCGCGGCGTCGGTGTTCCGCGCGCCGGACGGTTTCTTCGACATCTTCAGCGCGATGCCGCGACAGATTTACGCCTGGGTCGGACAGCCGTCCCAGGAGTTCCAGTACGGCGTGATGGCCGCGGGCGTCGTCACGCTCGTCACGGTGATGCTGTCGATGAACGCCGCAGCGATACTTATCCGGAACAAATATGAGCGGAGGTCGTAAACACATGAGCAAGGAGAACATGACTACTCCCGACCCGAACACCGAGAGCGACAGTAGCGTCGAATCGCAGACGTCGCCACGGCCGGGGTCGGAAGTGGTCGACAGCGACGAGCTGAACCAGCCGAAACGAACCGAAACCGTCGTCTCGTCGAAGAATCTCGACGTGTTCTACGGGGACACCCAGGCACTACAGGACATCGACATCGAGATTCCGAAGCAGCAAGTGACCGCGATGATCGGTCCCTCCGGCTGTGGGAAGTCGACGTTCCTCCGGTGTATCAACCGGATGAACGACCTCATCGAGTCCTGCCGTATCGAGGGAGAGCTGAAGTTCGAGGGGAAGAACGTCTACGACGACGACGTCGACCCCGTCGCGCTCCGGCGACGCATCGGGATGGTGTTCCAGTCGCCGAACCCGTTCCCGAAGAGCATCTACGAGAACGTCGCTTACGGGCTGAAGATACAGGGCAAGACCGAGAACTTGGACCAGAAGGTCGAGAACGCCCTCAAGTCGGCGGCGCTGTGGGACGAGGTGAAGGACCGCCTCGACGAGTCGGGGCTCGACCTCTCGGGCGGCCAGCAGCAGCGCCTCTGCATCGCCCGCGCCATCGCCGTCGACCCGGACGTCATCCTGATGGACGAACCGGCGTCGGCGCTCGACCCGGTCGCCACCTCGCAGGTCGAAGACCTCATCGCCGACCTCGCCGAGGAGTACACCGTCGTCATCGTCACCCACAACATGCAGCAGGCCGCACGCATCTCGGACAAGACCGCGGTGTTCCTCACCGGCGGCGAACTCGTCGAGTTCGACGACACGCAGAAGATATTCGAGAATCCAGAGAGCCAACGCGTCGAAGACTACATCACCGGCAAGTTCGGATAGTCCGGTATGCCGCGCGAGCAGTTTCAGCGCGAACTCGACGAGTTGCGAGACGAGGTGCTCGCCATGGGTGAGGCGGTCGTCTCCCGACTCCGGAAGGCGCTCGCGGCGCTCGACGCCCGCGACGCCGACAGAGCACGCTCGCTCGCAGAACGCGACCACGAGATAAACGAGTGGTACCTCCGCCTCGAACGCCGCTGCGTCGACCTGCTCGCCCTCCAACAGCCCGTCGCCGGCGACCTCCGACTCGTCGTCGCCTCGTTCAAGATCATCACCGACCTCGAACGCATCGCCGACCTCGTGGCGAACATCTGCGGCTACCTCCTCTCGCGCGAGCGCGAACTGTTCCCGGACGTGAACCTGCAGGACCTCGGCAAGCTCACTGTCGAGATGGTCGAGGCGTCGCTGGCGGCGTACGCACGCGAAGACGCCGACACCTGCTACGCGGTGGCCGACCGTGACGACGAACTCGACGGCCTCTGCGAACGCGTCGGCGAACGCGTCGTCCGCGACCTCGTCGAGTTCGACCCCGACGGACGCGACGAATTACTGTTCGGCGAGGTGAACCGATTCCTCCTCACCGTTCGTGACCTCGAGCGCGTTGGCGACCACGCGGTCAACATCGCCGCCCGCACGCTCTACATGGTCGAGAACGACGACGCGCTCATCTACTAGAACCTTTTGCGCTGCCTCAGTCGCACGCCGGAGGCGTGCTCGCTCGCTCGGTAAAAGGTTCATCAAAAACACTTCTCCCTTACTACAGCGCGCGTCTCGCGCTTCCGTTCGGTCGTCGGTCCGCTCGCTCACTACGTTCGCTCGCGGTACTTCGACCGAGGATGCTTCCGCCTCGTCGGCCGTCCGAGTACGACCGCCTACAGCCGAGGGAAAGCCGGTCGCCGCGGCCACCTCAGGCACAACATACATTACACTAACCGACGCATGTCGGAGGTATGCCGCGCGACGAATACCAATCTCAACTCGAATCTCTCCGCGAGGACGTGCTCTACATGAGCGAAGTCGTCAGCGAACGTCTCCGGATGGGGATGGACGCGCTCGAACAGAAGGACGATCAGCTTGCCGAGGAGATAATCGAAGGCGACGCCGAGATAAATCGGATGTATCTCGATCTCGAACAGCAGTGCATCGACCTCATCGCCCTCCAACAGCCCGTCGCGGGCGACCTCCGCTTCATCGCCGCGTCGTTCAAGATTATCACCGACCTCGAACGTATCGCCGACCTCGCGACCAATCTCGGGCAGTACGCCAAGAGCGCCGAGCGCGACGTCTTCCCCGACGTCGACATCCAGCGCATCGGCGACCTCACGCTGGAGATGCTCGACGAGGCGATGGATGCGTACGCCCAAGACAATGCCGAAGCGTGCTACGCCATCGCCGAGCGGGACGACGAACTCGACGCGATGTGCGAGGCCGCCAGCGAAATCGTCGTTCGCGACCTCATCGAGGGTGAGACCAACGACGATGCGGACATCGAGAGCATGATGCAGGACGTCTCCCGACTGTTGCTGACGATTCGCGACCTCGAACGCGTCGGCGACCACGCGGTCAATATCGCCGCCCGCACCCTCTACATGATTGAGAACGACGACGCGCTCATCTACTAGAACCCCACCTTTTACGCTGCGGGCGCGCGGAGCGCGCCCTCGGCAAAAGCTGGACCAAAAGCACTCCTCCTTCGTTTCGGTGCTTCGCACCTCCACTCAGTCGTCGGCCCGCTCTCTCACTCGCTTCGCTCGTTCGGTCGCGGTGCAACGGACTTGACATTAACCACACAGCACCGTCCCGTCTGCCGCCGGACCAACGCTTAATCGGCCGTAGGACGCAGTAGGGGCATGGACGTGGCGATTCTTACGGTCGGCGACGAACTGCTGGCCGGGGATACGGAGAACACGAACGCGACGTGGCTGGCCCAGCAGTTGACCGAGCGAGGCGCGACGGTGACGCGCATCCTCACCGTGCCCGACGTGGAGTCGGTCATCGCCGAGACGGTTCGAGAGTGGAGCGACGCCTACGACGGCGTCGTCGTCACCGGCGGCCTCGGCGGCACGCACGACGATCTGACGATGGACGGCGTCGCCGAGGCGTTCGGCGTCCCGCTCGTCGTCGACGAGACGGCGAGGGAAGATATCTTAGAGACCGTCGCGGCGTTCCGCGAGGCGAATCCGGAGCTCGCGGAGAACTACGACCTCCAGATCGATGCCGACGCGCAGGCGTCGGTTCCCGATGGCGCACGTCCGCTTCTCAACCCGACCGGCCTCTCGCCGGGGTGTGTGATGCAGAACGTCTACGTGCTCCCCGGTATCCCGAGCGAGATGCACGCGATGTTCGACCTCGTCGCCGACGACTTCGGCGGCGACGTCACCTCCGAGACGCTCCGGACGCCCGCCCCCGAAGGTGCGATGCACTCGCAACTCGCACAGGTCCGTGACCAGTTCGACGTCGCCGTCGGCAGCTATCCGACGAACGGCGACGAGTACAACCGAATCAAAGTGACGAGCCAGGACCCCGGTGCGGTCGACGCGGCGGTGAAGTGGCTCCGCGAACACGTGGAGATCGTCGAGAACGAGGAGTAGCGTCACGTGAATTCGGTGCAGGTAGTTGTACCGCGAGCGAGTGAAACGAGCGAGCGGGCCGACGACCGAGCGGAGTCCTCGCGAACGGAGTGAGCGAGGGCACGGGAGAGCTTCGCTCTCCCGGAGGCCGAAGGCCGAAGCGAGGAAGGAGTGCTTTTGGTCCGAGAGCAGACGCTTCGCGTCTGCTAAGCCTTCGCGGCGAAGCCGCGAAGAGAGCTTTTGCCGAGGGCCGCGAAGCGGCCCGCAGCGCAAAAGGTCGCTACTGGAAGCCGATGCGCCCGCCCCCGCGCTCGGCGAACTGGTCGCCGCGACCGCCGCCCTTGAACTGGTCCTGCATCTGCTCGTAGTAGTCCATCAGGTCGTCGGTGATGGTCGGACGGACGTTCTCCATCGCCTTGCGGAAGTGCCGCATCTCGACCTCCTCGGCGTCGTCGTCCTCGCGGAGCGCCTCGATGGCCGCCTCGCGGGCGATGCTTTCGAGGTCGGAGCCGACGTAGCCGTCGGTGATTTCGGCGATCTCACGGAGACTCACGTCCGGGGCGAGCGGACTGTTCTGGGTGTGAATCTTCAGAATCTGCTCGCGGCCCTCTTCGTCGGGTTCGCCGATGAGGACGAGGCGGTCGAACCGACCCGAGCGGATGAGCGCGGGGTCGATCATATCCGGCCTGTTGGTCGCGCCGATGACCATCACGTCGCCCATCTCTTCGAGACCGTCCAACTCGGTCAGGAGTTGGTTGACGACGCGCTCGGAGACGTTGTTTCCCATCTCCTGACCTCTGCTGGGCGCGAGGCTGTCGAGTTCGTCGAAGAAGATGACCGTCGGGTTCACCTGCCGCGCCTTGCGGAAGGTCTGCCGGATGGCCTTCTCGGACTCGCCGACCCACTTCGACAGCAGCTGCGGCCCGCGCACCGAGATGAAGTTCGCGTTCGTCTCGTTGGCGACGGCTTTCGCCATCAACGTCTTACCCGTGCCGGGCGGGCCGTACAGCAGCACGCCTTTCGG
This sequence comes from Haloprofundus halobius, assembly GCF_020097835.1. Lineage (GTDB taxonomy): Archaea > Halobacteriota > Halobacteria > Halobacteriales > Haloferacaceae > Haloprofundus > Haloprofundus halobius. Next base: position 380,535 of record NZ_CP083666.1, on the reverse strand, counting down.
CGCTTCGATTCCCATCCGCTCGAACTTCTCGGGGGAGGTGAGCGGCCACTCGACGGACTCCTTGACCGACTGCTTGGCGTCGGAGAGCCCGCCCACGTCGTCCCAACTGATTTTGGGTAGTTCGACGAGCACCTCGCGCATCGCACTCGGTTCGACCTCGCCGAGCGCGCCGTTGAAGTCCTGACGCTTGACGATCATCCGGTCGATGAGACTCGGCGGGATATCCTCCTCGTCGAGGTCGATCTCGGGGAGGTAGCGCCGGAGCGCCTTCATCGCCGCCTCCTTCGTGAGGCTCTCGATGTCCGCGCCGACGAAGCCGTGGGTCTCGTCGGCGAGGTGGTCGAGGCTCACGTCGTCCGACAGCGGCATCCCTCGGGTGTGAATCTGGAGAATCTCCTTACGACCGACCTCGTCCGGGACGCCGATCTCGATTTCGCGGTCGAACCGGCCGGGGCGGCGAAGCGCCGGGTCGACGGAGTCGACGCGGTTCGTCGCCGCGATGACGATTACTTGGCCCCTCGCTTCGAGGCCGTCCATCATCGTCAGCAGTTGGGCGACGACGCGGCGTTCGACTTCGCCGGTGACGTCCTCGCGCTTGGGGGCGATAGAGTCGAGTTCGTCGATGAAGATGATGGCCGGCGACTCCTCCTTGGCGTCCTCGAATATCTCGCGGAGCTGTTGTTCGCTTTCGCCGTAGTACTTCGAGATGATCTCGGGCCCAGCGATGGAGAAGAAACTCGCGGAGGTCTCGTTGGCGACGGCCTTCGCCAGGAGCGTCTTACCCGTGCCCGGCGGGCCGTGCAGGAGCACCCCTTGCGGCGGTTCGATGCCGAGTTTCTTGAAGATCTGCGGGTGCTTCATCGGCAGTTCGACCATCTCGCGGACGCGCTGAATCTCGCCCTGGAGGCCGCCGATGTCCTCGTAGGTGATGCCGCCCTGCGCGCGCTCGAACCCCGAGATCGGCTCCTCGCGGAGTTCGACCTCGGTGTCCTCGGTGATGAGACAGACGCCCGAGGGGTCCGTCTCGACGGCGATGAGCGGAATCGCCTGGCCGGGCGAGCGCATGAACGGGTGGTTCGTGCTCGACATCACGGGGACGATGTCGCGTTCGACGACCGGCCGTTTCAGAATCTGGCGTTTGACCATCCCGGCGGCGTCGGAGCCGAACTGGACGCTCGCCTCCTCGGGCGGGGCGAGCACCAGTTTGTTCGCTTTCTTGGCTTCGGCTTTCCGAATCGTCACGCGTTCGCCGATACCGACGTCGGCGTTCTGTCGGGTGAAGCCGTCGATACGGACGGTGTCGGTGTTCCAGTCCTGACGGTCGGCGCGCCAGACCTTCGCAGCGGTCGTCTCACCTCCTTCGATTTCGATGATGTCGCCCGGTGAGAGCTTCAGGTGGAGAAGCGTGTCCGGGTCGAGACGGGCGATACCGCGCCCCGAGTCGTTCGGGTACGCTTTCGCCACTTCGAGTTGGACTTCGTTCATAATGTACTCGCGGGGATACGTGCAATTCGGCGGTCACACGGGATAAGTTCTTTGCTCCCGGGGGTTTCGGCCGTACTCAGGCCTGCTGAACGTATCGATGTCATTGTGTAGCACAGTACGATGCCGCCGTACATATTGCTACTGTCTGAACAGGTCGTCTGTCGACTTCGGAACCGCGAGCGGACTACTGGACGACGGGAGATTTTTCTCTCTTCGAGAGGCCCACTCTACATGGACACACTCGCGTTCGACGGACGGATGGGGGCGAGCGGCGACATGATTCTCGCTGCGCTGCTGGCGGCCGGGGCAGACCCCGATGCGCTGTCACCGGTGGAGACAGTACTCAATGTTCGGCACGACGTCGGGTCAACGGTGAAAAACGGCATCAGTTCCACGACAGTCGACGTGTTGCTCGTCGGCGGTGACGAGGGAGACGAAAACGGCGGCGACGAAGACGGCGGTGACAGTCATCGGCCTCACGAACACGATAACGACGACCACCATCACCACGGCCGTGGCGACGAGCACCACCACGGGCACCACCACGACGACCACCACGAACACGACCACACCCGCGCCGAGGGTTCGGGGCCACATCGAAAGTACACCGAAGTCGTCGACATCGTCGAGTCGATGGGACTGCCGAACGACGTCGAAGCCGATGCGCTGGACATCTTCCGCACCCTCGGTGAGGCGGAGGCCGCCGTCCACGACACCGACCTCGAAGAGACCCACTTCCACGAAGTCGGTGCCGACGACGCCATCGCCGACATCGTCGGCGCGTGTCTACTGCTCGACGACTTGGGCGTCGAACGCGTCGTGACGACGCCGCTGTCGACCGGCGGCGGCGAGGCGAGAATGAGCCACGGCGTCTACCCTGTGCCGACACCTGCCGTCGTCGAAATCGCCGAACGCGCCGACTGGTCGCTGAAGGGCGGTCCCGTCGAGGCCGAACTGCTGACGCCGACGGGCGCGGCGATTCTCGCACACTTCGCCGAGGGCGTCGACCACCTCCCGCCCCTCCGCGTTCGGCAGTCGGGCTACGGCGCTGGCGGCTACGACTTCCCCGAGCATCCGAACGTGTTACGTGCGCTCGTCGGCGACGGCGGCGGTCGCCTCACGCGCGAGGAGATCACCGTCTTGGAGACGAATCTCGACGACGCGCCGCCCGAAGTTCTCGGAGGCCTGCAGGAGACGCTCGCCGACGCGGGCGCGCGCGACGTCTCCATCCTCCCGGCGACGATGAAGAAATCCCGTCCCGGACATCTGGTGAAGGTCATCGCTCGCCCGGCCGACGCCGAGCGCGTCGCCCGTAAATTGGCGGAAGAGACGGGGACGCTCGGCGTGCGCGAACACGGCGCGGGCCACCGCTGGGTCGCTTCCAGAGCGTTTGCGACGGCGACGCTCGAGATCGACGGCGGGGAGTACGAAGTGAGCGTGAAAGTCGCAAGCGACGCCGACGGCGTCGTCTACGACCGGAGCGCCGAGTTCGACGACGCGATGGCGGTGGCGCGCGAGACGGGACTTCCGGTTCGCGAGGTGATGCGGCGCGCGGAGAGCGCGGTGGCCGAGGCTCGCGAGGAGTAGTCAGTTCTTGTCGTCGCTGTCGCTATCGTCGCCGTCACGCGACTCGGCCTCGTCACCCACGTCCCCGTTCTTGTGCTCGTCTAACGCCTCGTCGATACTCAACTCGCCAGCCGCGACGCGACGCGCCAGCGACTCGTCGATAGTTCGGTTCTCGGCCGAGCGCTCCCGCGACCGGTTCTTGATGACCTGCAACTCGCCCGGCGTCGGTTCGATGTCCCGGGAGTCGACGCGCTCGCCCTCCAGACGGGCGATGTTGACCGCGGCGAGCACGTCGCCCATGCCGCGCGCGCCGGTCCCGAGATACGGCGTCGTCCCCGTCTCGTCGACGAGTTCGATCGGCACGTCTTCGAGGTCGTTGACGATCTGGGCGCTCTGGAGGCGCGCCCCGTCGCCGACGCGGACGAGCGGGTCGACGGCGTCGTCGGCTTCGCGACGAATCGCTTCCACCGCCTCCGAGAGCGGGACCTGGAACGCCGCGACGACCATCTCGCCCGAGAGGACGGCGATACCGGGGCGCGTACCGGGGTCGACGCCGATAATCGTCCGCCGGTCGCCGCCGCGGAGAACCGCGAGCGCCTCCTCGACGGCCTTCCGAACGTCGTCGGCGCTGGTGTTGATGTGGGTCACGTCGGCCGGGAGGTCGGCGACTGCGTCGTCGGGAGCGGTGACCAGCACGCTCGCGGCGTCCGGGAGGTCCTCGTCCGGGCGAACGGTGGTGAACGTCACGCCGCGCTCACGCAGCGCGGAGACCGCCTCGTGGTACAGCTCGAAATCCTCCGTCGCGACGACTATCACGCCCTACGTTCGACCCCGGAGACTAAAAACACGGTGCGAAACGGCCACTCGTGTCGGGAGTCGGAGCGTCCCGTGGACCGTCGAACGGCGTCTGTGGCGCGTATCGGGGTCTTTTTCCGCCGACCACGCCAACGGCGACTGTGACCGAAACACTCTCCACGGGGTGCGCGCCGCTCGACGACCTGCTCGGGGGTGGTCTCGAACGCGGGACCGTCACGCAGGTGTACGGCGCGCCGGCGGCGGGGAAGACGAACGTCGCGCTGTCGGCCGCCGTCGACGTCGCCGCAGCGGGCGGAACCGTCGTCTACATCGACACCGAAGGGCTCTCCATCGACCGGTTTCGCCAGTTGGTCGAGGCACGAACCGACGACGAGCAAGCCTTCGAAGACGTCGCCTCCCGCGTCATCGTCACCGAGGCGTATGACTTCGCCGAACAGGAAGAGGCCGTCCGCGACGTCGAGGAGTTCGCCGACAGAGCGGACCTCGTCGTCCTCGATAGCGCCACCGGGTTCTACCGACTCGAACGCACCATCGAGGGCGGCGAGGGCGGCGAATCGCTGCGCCGCGTCGCCCGCCAAGTGACGCACCTGCTCTCTCTGGCACGGAAACACGACATCGCCGTCGTGTTGACGAACCAGGTGTTCACCGACCCAGACACAGACCGGACGCGAGCGCTCGGCGGCAACACGCTCGAACACTGGACCGGCGTCGTCGTCCGCCTCGACCGCTTCCGCGGCGGCAATCGCCGAGCGACGTTGGAGAAACATCGCGCGAAAGCCGCCGGTGAGAGTGTGACGTTCCGGATTACGGGCTCGGGGTTGGAAGCGACCGAGGAGTTCTGATTCGGCGGTTTGAGGTCTGTTGTTGGTCCTGTAGAAGCTCTTGTTGTATACTGGTTCTAAGCGGTCGTGCTGAATACAGGGCGCGTATCTTGCGGCCCCTTATCATGACAGGCGATAGCTCCGGACCGGTTCAATCATCCGTGCTGGGTAAGGCCTACACGTACTGAGGAAAACTTCATAGGTGACACACCCTATCCTGCAGCTATGGGTTCTCCTGCCAGTCTGACCGTGAGAGACGTAATGTCCACGCCACTAGAAACGATCTCGAAAGACGTGACCGTACTGGAGGCCGTACAGCGGATGCGAGAAAAGGACATCAACGCATTAGTCGTACTGACCACGCCACGGGCGATTATTAGCAGCACAGACGTTCTCGACGCAATTGCTAACGGACGGGACATCTCGGAGTTACAGGTAGAAGACGTGATGACGACCGACGTGGAGACCATTACTCCTGATCTCTACATGGAAGAAGTTGCAGCGATGATGGACACCTACGGTATCAAACACCTCCCAGTTGTCGATGATGACTACGTTGGAATGATCTCATCGACCGACGTGACTGCAATTCTCTCGGAGTGAAAAACGGAGCACATCGTGTTGTCTCGGTAGATACACCCTCTGTATTCAGCATACAGTCCCTCTCAGCTGTTGGAGGATTCCAACCGAGCCCAGTTGTGCTACCGCGAGCGAGGCAGGAGGCCGAGCGAGGGGGCCGACGACCGAACGGAAGCGCGTTCCGCGCGCTGAAGTGAGAGAGGAGTGTCCTCGTGAGTGAAACGAACGAGGGCTCGTCAGAGCGAAGCTCTGACGGTGCTTTTGGTCCGAGAGCAGACGCTTCGCGTCTGCTAAGCCTTCGCGGCGAAGCCGCGAAGAGAGCTTTTGCCGAGGGCCGCCGAAGGCGGCCCGCAGCGCAAAAGCTCGCGGTTCTATAGCTCGCCGAGTTTCCGTAGCAACTGCCCGCGGTACTGCTCGTCGGCGTTGATACCTTTCATCTCGAGGACGTTGCGTTCGAGCTTGTCGAGGGCGACGCGGAAGGCGTGTTCCGCGCCGTAGCCCTCCCCGGAGCCGGCGACCTGTCCGTGGCTCGTCCGGAGTCTGACCTGTGCCTGGATGAGCGGCGTCCCACGGAGTTTCTCCTTGTGTTCGTGGAAACGCAGATGCGCGTGGTGAACCTGCATCTCCTGGTACTTGTCGACGACCTGCGTGAGACTCTCGACGAGTTCCGTCCGCGTGACGGTGTCGAGCAGTTCGACGTTCGTGATCTGGACGTCCATCTGCTCCTCCTCGGTGTAGGTCAGCGCGCGAAGCACGTCCGTCTTCGTGAGGACGCCGAGCACCTCCGAGTCGCTGTCCGACGGCGTGACGACCAGTCCGGCGACGTCGTTCTCGAACATCTTCGAGACGGCGTCCCTGACCGACTCGCCGGGGTTCGTCGTGAACACCGGACTCGTCATCAGGTCGTACACTGGCAGGTCGAGCATCCGTTCGAGGTCGCCGCTTCGGTCGCCGGTGCCCTGTCGAACCTCGTCGCGGACGACGAAGTCGACGATGTCGTGCGTCGTCAGCACGCCGGTGAGTTTGCCGTTCTCGTTGAGGACGGGGAGTCGAGAGATGCCGTTCTCGCGGAGACGATTGATGGCTTGACCGACGCGGTCCTCCTCGCGAATCGTCACCACGTCCTCGGTGTAGATCTGTTCGACGGTGAGCGCGTCCAAGTTCTCGTGGACGGCTTCGAGAATCGCGTCGCTCGTGATGATGCCCCACAGCTTCTCGCCCTCGTAGACGGGGGCAATCTGGGTGTCACCCTCGATGAGCATCCGCGACGCCTCGCGGACATCCTCGTGACGGTCGATGCGCGGCGCGGAGCGCATCAACGCGGCGGCCTTCGTGTTGTCTTCGATGTGCGACTGAATCAACTGCTTCTCGCCGACCACCCCGACGTAGTCGCCGTCGTCGGTGATGATGATACCCTTCGGGTTCTCGCGCTCGAACGCAGACCGGACTTTCCCGAGTCGGGTGTCGGCCTCCAGCTCCACGAAGTCCTGGAGTGCTATGTCAGTAATGTCCATGGCCCAAGTGCCATCTACTTCTCCTGAGGCCTTGAAGGTTGTTTACCCCCCGCTGCTTTCCGATACCAGGTTGTATAGTAGGTGTGGTGTACTCTGTCATGGGGTCCTCAGCGACCGGAGGTGTCCGTTTCGCTCTCGCGGCGTTGCCGGATATCGGCGTTTTCGGACCCTATACGTACTTGTTAACCGAGGTGGTGTTCGGAAGCTTCGCAGCCGTCCTCCTCTGGCGAGCGAACGCGTTCCGCCGGGCGGGCAAGACCGTCGCCGTGCTCTACCCCATCGCCTACGTATGGGACTGGTACACGCTCGAAGTGGGCGTCTTCTCGATTCCGTTGCGGACGGGCGTCGAACTGCTCGGCATCCCCCTGGAAGAACACATCTTCATGATCGTCGTGCCGTCGCTCGTCATCGGCATCCACGAACTCGTCCACGGGCCGCCAGGGGGAGAACGCGAGCGATTCGCGACGGAACGGGCCGACGACCGGCGGGCGGACGGCCGGCAGCGGTCGGACGACCGTTGAGTCGGCGACGACCACGCCGATACCCGCCGGATCTCCGGTCGCCGAACCGCGACCGGCGAAGCGCCGAAACGATTGGAAGGTGCGACCAAACGGAAAGTAATCACGGACTACGGCGACGGTAGGCGGCGTATGTCGATAAGGGAGGCCGTTCTACGGTCTGGCAAGCGGCGTCGACGCCGCAGGTTCTCTCCCACGATGGTCTTCGACGCAAACGCGGATACGACGAACGCGCCCGTTCCAGGCGAACAGACGCTTGTGCGCACCGCCGATCCCCTGCCCGCGTCGGTGCTACCGCGAAGCGATCGACTGCTCGTCGTCAGCGCTCGCCTCCATCCTCGACGTTTGGAGCGACTACTCTACGAATCGGGCCGCAACCCGGCGCGAGCGACGCTGTTGTCGGTGTGGCCGGTCGAAGTCGACTACGAGGGTCCGGTCGACCTCTCGGGTGTCGTCCATCCCGGCGACGTGACCGGCGTCGGGATGCGTCTCGTCGACGCGCTCTCGACCCTCTCGGAGGGCGACTGCGTCGTCACCGACGCGCTCGGGGTGCTCGACATGTACTGCGAACCGGACGTAGTCTCCCGGTTCTTCTTGACGGTACTCCAGAAGACGGCCGGACGACGACTCCACGGCGTCCACGCGGTGCAGCCGGGCGTCACCGTCGACGGCGCGCTGGAGGCGCAGTTCGATCGGGTCGTGGATGCGAACCCCGTCGGCGGAGACTGAGCGGTGAAAGGGAAGGGAGGCGTCGACGTACGGAGTGGCTCTGACGGTTTCGGTTCGAGAGAGCGAACCGAGCGCCGCCGCTCGGAAGCGTGAGATCCGCAGAAGTAGTGGGTTTGGGCAGATTTGAACTGCCGGCCTCCTCCATGTCAAGGAGGTGTCATAACCAGACTAGACCACAAACCCAGTCCGGCGCTCACGTGCTGAACGCAGTAACACCTATCCCGGCCGAGTAATTGAAGGTTTCGGAACGCGGTTCCGTCAGCGACTTTCGACGCGCTCAAGTAGTGGCCGAAGACGGCGCGAGCACCGCGTCGCGTCGATCTTCTCGGCGACAGGCTTATACTGATGTACTGATTTGTACACTATAACACGAATACGTACATTGGTGGCCACCATGCAGGAATACATCGAACGCACTACGGAGGGGGGGAATCTGACCGTCGAGGAAGCACGCGAGGCCGCGAACGCGGTCTTCGAGGGGGCGACGGAGGCGCAGATCGGCGCGCTGCTCACCGCACTTCGAGCGAAGGGGGAGACGGAAGCCGAAATCGCCGGGTTCGCACAGGGGATGCGCGACGCCGCCCGGACCATCTCACCCGACCGAAAACCGCTCGTCGACACCTGCGGTACCGGCGGCGACGACTACGACACCATCAACGTCTCCACGACGAGCGCCATCGTCGCCGCCGGCGCAGACGTGGCGGTCGCCAAACACGGCAACTACTCGGTCTCGTCCTCGTCGGGCAGCGCCGACGTTCTCGAAGTCGCCGGCGTCGACGTGGGGGCCGAGCCGCCCGCCGTCGAGCGGGCCATCGACCGCGACGGCATCGGCTTCATGCTCGCGCCGGTGTTCCACCCGGCGATGAAAGCCGTCATCGGCCCACGAAAGGAACTGGGGATGCGGACGCTGTTCAACGTGCTCGGCCCGCTGACGAACCCCGCCGGGGCCGATGCGCAGGTACTCGGCGTCTACGACCCGGAACTCGTCCCGGTCATCGCACATGCGGTGTCGCACATGCCCGTGGAGCGAGCGCTCGTCGTCCACGGTGACGGCCTCGACGAAATCGCGCTGCACGGCGAGACGACCGTCGCCGAAGTCGACGGCGACGAGGTCGAGGAGTACGCGCTCACGCCCGAGGAGATGGGACTCGACTCGGCTCCTATCGCTGCGGTCTCCGGTGGCACGCCCGAGGAGAACGCCGCCGACCTCCGCGGCATCGTCGAGGGCGACGTGACGGGGGCGAAACGCGATATCATCCTCGCGAACGCGGGTGCGGCCGTCTACGTCGCCGGCCACGCCGACAGCGTCGAGTCGGGGGTCGACCGCGCACGCGAGGCCATCGACTCGGGCGCGGCGGCCGAGAAGCTCGAACGGCTCCGAGAGACGACGGTCGAACTCTCCCGGAGCGACTGATGACGCGGGTCAAACTCTGCGGATTCGCCCGCGCCGTCGACCTGCGAATCGCCGCCGACGCCGGTGTCGACGCCGTCGGCGTCATCACCGAACTGCCGGAGCAGGTCGAGAGTCCTCGGGAGGTGCTGCCGAACCGCGCGGCGGATCTCGTGGCCGCGGCCCCACCGTTCGTCACGACGGTGCTCGTGCTCATGCCAGAGACGCCCGACCGCGCCGTCGAACTCGCGCGCCTCGTCGACCCGGACGTGCTCCAACTGCACAGCGAGTTCGCCGCCGACGAACTCCAGTACATCCGCGCCGAGGCGGAGACGAAAATCGTCACCGCCGTCGACGCCGAAGACCCCGATGACATCGAACGGGCGAGGGACCTCGACCAGGTCGTCGACGCGGTGCTCCTGGACTCCGTGAGCGACGAGGGTGCGGGCGGAACCGGCGAGACCCACGACTGGGAGACGACGGCCGACCTCGCGAAGAAACTCTGTTCGCCCGTCATCCTCGCGGGCGGGTTGACGCCCGAGAACGTCGAGGAGGCCATCGAGACCGCCCAACCCTACGGCGTCGACGCGGCCAGCGGCGTCGAACTCACCGGCGGCATCAAGGACCACGACGCGGTCCGCGAGTTCGTCCGCCGGGCGAAGGCGTCGCAGTTCCGTAGGGAGGCCTCGGCGTGAGTTCGCTCGACCGGAGTCGCGAGTCGTTCGCGTCGCTGTTCGCCGACGTCGGCGGACCGGCCGTCGCACGTATCTCGGCGACGCTCGACCTGCCGTCGACGCCGCCGCTGTCGGCGTACGGCGCGCTGACCGATGAGAACGAGTACGGTTTTCTGTTGGAGAGCGCCGAGAAGACGCCCTCGAGCGACCCTGACGGCGCCTTTTCGCCCGGGACGGCGACCGACCGACACGCTCGCTACTCGTTCGTCGGCTACGACCCCGACGCCGTCGTCACCGTCGACGCCGACGGCGCGACCGTCGAGTCGCTCGGCGGCCGCGCGGCGCGCTACGTCGATCCCGACGACGGGGACGTGCTCGACGCGCTCCGCGGCGCGCTCCCGGCCGTCGAACGCGTCGGCTTCGAAGGCGCCGAGGCCGCCGCCCGGCAACGTCTCGACGGCGGACTGGTCGGCTTCCTGGCGTACGACGCGGTGTACGACCTCTGGTTGGAGGAGGTCGGCGTCGAACGGCCCGAATCCCGCGCCGAAGAGAGTGCGATGCCGGACGCCCAGTTCGTGCTGACGACGAAGACGCTCGTCTTCGACCACGCCACCGACGCGGTGTCGCTCGTCTTCACACCAGTCGTCGGCCCCGACGACGACCCCGAAACAGTTTACGACGAACTCGAATCGGAGGCGACGCGCCTGCGCGGGAAACTCGCTGCGGCGGAGACGCCCGACCACGGCGGCTTCGAGAAGCGCGGCGAGACCGCGGAGTCGAAAGAGGCGTACGAAGCGGCCGTTCGCGAGACCAAACAGCACGTCCTCGACGGCGACATCTACCAGGGCGTCATCTCGCGGACGCGCGAGCTCAGGGGGGAAATCGATCCGCTCGGTCTGTACGCGTCGCTCCGGGAGGTGAACCCCTCGCCGTACATGTACCTGCTACGCCACGGCGACCGAACCGTCGTCGGCGCGAGTCCGGAGACGCTCGTCTCGGTGCGCGGTGACCGAGTCGTGGCCAACCCCATCGCCGGAACGTGTCCGCGGGGGAACAGCCCCGTCGAGGACCGCCGCCTCGCCGGCGAGATGCTCGCCGACGCCAAGGAGCGCTCCGAGCACACGATGCTCGTCGACCTCGCGCGCAACGACGTGCGCCGCGTCTCCGAGGCGGGCAGCGTCCGCGTCGAGGAGTTCATGAACGTGCTCAAGTACAGCCACGTCCAGCACATCGAGTCGACCGTCTCGGGTACCGTAGACGCCAAGTCAGACGCCTTCGACGCGACCCGCGCGTCGTTCCCGGCGGGGACGCTCTCGGGGGCGCCGAAGGTCCGCGCGATGGAGATAATCGACGCGCTGGAGACCACTCCACGCGGACTGTACGGTGGCGGCGTCGGCTACTACTCGTGGACCGGCGACGCCGACGTGGCCATCGTCATCCGGACGGCGACCATCGACCGCAGGGGCGGCGACGGAGACGAGGACGACGACCTGATTCGCGTTCGGGCGGGAGCGGGTATCGTCGCCGACAGCGACCCGACCGCCGAGTACGAGGAGACCGAACAGAAGATGGGCGGCGTGCTCGACGCGCTCGAACGCATCGAGAAGTCGCCAGAGAGCGACGAGATGACCCCCGCGGAGGCGTCGAGATGAGGGTGCTCGTCGTCGACAACTTCGACTCGTTCACGTACAACCTCGTCGAGTATCTCTCGGAGACGCAGGTCGAACGCGAGGACACCGACGGAGTTGGCGAGGAGAGCGAGCGCGTCGACGTGGAGGTCCTGAAGAACACGGCGTCGCTCGACGAGATTCGCGCCGTCGACGCCGACGCCATCGTCCTGAGTCCGGGACCGGGCCATCCCGAGAACGACCGCGACGTGGGCGTGACGCTCGACGTGCTTCGCGAACTGAGCCCCGAGACGCCGACGCTCGGCGTCTGTCTCGGCCTCGAAGCGGCGGTGTACGCCTACGGCGGCGAAGTGGGCCACGCACCCGAACCCGTCCACGGGAAGGCGTTCGCCGTCGACCACGACGGACGAGGCGTCTACGCGGGACTCGAACAGGGCTTTCAGGCCGGGCGCTACCACTCGCTCGTGGTGACAGATGTACCGGACTGCTTCGAGGTGACGGCGACGACGGACCACGAGGGGACGGACCTCGTGATGGGCGTACGCCACCGCGAGCACCCCATCGAGTGCGTCCAGTTCCACCCCGAGAGCGTGCTGACCGCCGTCGGGCACGACATCGTGGAGAACTTCCTGACGAACTGCGTCGCCGACGCGCCGCGAGTGACGGCCGACTAACTCCGTGGGGGCGACGCGCGACGGACTCAGAGCAGTCCCGGCGCGACCATCGAGACGACCATCAGCACGGCGACGACGACCAGCGCGATGGTCACGAGTCGCCACGCCAGATGTAGTAGCAGCCGTCCGACGAGCACGACGGCTCCGAGCGCCAGCAGTCCGACGAACAGCGAACCGTACGGCATCTCGCCGAGTGCGGTCTGGAGTAGCGGCGCGACGACGGGGAGGGCGTCCATGGCCATCGTTAGAACCGCCGTCGGTATAAGCTTGTGTCGGACACCGATTCGAAAGCCGACAGGTTCCGAGCGCCGTCGGGAGCGGACGCCGACTTGACCCCCCTTTCTTTCCGCTGGACATCTCGTAGCCGTCGTGCGGTTCCGAGTGCTGGATAATCACTTTCGCTGCACTCTGCACATCGTTATGTCGTCGCCGACCCCATAGACGACTGAAGGCGAGTCGAGCCGACGGAATAGTCAGATATAATATAAGTCATTTAATTGGTGATACCCGGCTTCGAAAGCATTAATGGGTCACTATCGCATCAAACGTTCCGTCATAGATGACGAGCCGGAGTCGACAACATGTCCTATACGCAGCCACTCACGCACCCACGAACGGAGGAGAGAACGACCGATGAGTAACGTCGACCTGAGCGCGGACGAACTCGTGCTCCCTGTCAAGCGCACCGAGGGTGACGACCTCGAAGCGCGGATGACCTCGAACGCGTACAACAACATCCTGCCCGCGCGGTATCTCCGCAAGGACGCCGACGGCAACCTCACCGAGACGCAGGAAGAACTGTTCGCCCGCGTCGCGAAGAACATCGCGCTCGCCGAAGCCGTCTACGGGGCCGAACGGACGGGCGAGTCGGTGACGGTCACCCCCGACCAGTTGAAGCCCGACCACCCCCGACGCGACGAACTCGCCGCCGAAGTGTTCGGCAAGGGCGTCACCGCCGACAGTAACGCGGAGACGGCGCTCTCCGTCTACAACGTCAACAAGTTCGCCTACGACACCGTCGTCCCCGAACTCCCCGAGGAAGTTCGCTCGACCGTCGAGACGCGCCGCGAGGAGTTCCAGAGCCTGATGGAACGGCTCTCATTTATCCCGAACTCGCCGACGCTGATGAACGCCGGCGACGAACTCCAGCAGCTCTCGGCGTGTTTCGTCGACTCGCCGGGCGACGACATCACCGACATCCACCAGACGATGAAGGAAGCCGCCGAGGTGTTCCAGTCCGGCGGCGGGATGGGGTACGCGTTCTGGAAGCTCCGCCCGTACGGCGACGCCGTCGGCTCTACCGGCGGCATCGCCTCCGGGCCAATCACGTTCATGCGGACGTACGACCAGATGTGCGAGACCATCGCGCAGGGCGGCGCGCGCCGCGGCGCGCAGATGGGCGTCATGCGCGTCAGCCACCCCGACGTCATCCAGTTCATCCACGCGAAGAACAAGGACGTCTCGCTGGCGCACTCACTCCGTCTGAACGACCCCGACGACTACACACACACGAAGTTCGCCGACGCGCTCGACGAGGCGCGCGAACTCATCGACGACGAGGGTCGCGTCCCGAAGCATCTCCGCAACGCCGTCGAGGGTCACCTCTCGAACTTCAACATCTCCGTCGGCGTCACCGACGACTTCATGGAGGCGCTGTACGACGACGAGGAGTTCGTCTTCACCAACCCCCGAACCGAGGAACCCCACGTCGCCACGCCCGAGACGAAGGAACTGTACGAGATGTTCGGTCTCGGCGAGCACGTCGACGTCGGCGAGGTACTCTCGATCCCGGCCGCCGAACTCTGGGACCACATCGTCGAAGGTGCCCACGAGAACGGCGAACCGGGCATCATCTACCTCGAACGAGTGAACAAGCAGCACTCCTTCGACGTCGAGAAACACCCGGACCACCGCATTCTCGCGACGAACCCGTGCGGTGAACAGCCGCTCGAAGAGTACGAAGCCTGCAACCTGGGTCACATCAACCTCTCGACGCTGGCGTCGCTGGACGCCCCCGACTGGCGCGTCTGGGCCGACGAGCACCTCGACGAGTACGACTCCCACGAGGCGGCCGTCGAGGCCTTCTTGCAGGATGCCATCGACTTCGAGGAGTTCGACCGCCGCATCGACCTCGGGACGCGCTTCCTCGAGAACGTCGTCACGATGTCGGACTTCCCAGTACCGAAAATCGAGCAGAAAGTCCGCGAAATGCGGAAAATCGGGCTCGGTATCATGGGGCTCGCCCAGCTGTACATCCAACTCGGCATCCGCTACGGCTCCGACGCGGGCAACGAGGTCGCGAGTCAGCTGATGACCCACATGAACCACCAGTCGAAGTGGGCGTCGCACGAACTCGCCGAGGAGCGCGGCTCCTTCGACGACTGGGACGACTCGAAGTACGCGAACCCGACCGAGTACCGCCAGTGGTTCGAGCACCACACGGGGCTGGACGCCGACGAGTGGGCAGACGGTTTCGCCGTCCGCAACCACAACACGACGACCATCGCCCCGACGGGTACCACGTCGATGGTCGGCAACACGACCGGCGGCTGCGAGCCCATCTACAACGTCGCCTACTACAAGAACGTCTCCGACGACGTGCAGGGCGACGAGATGCTCGTCGAGTTCGACGACTACTTCCTGCGCGTGCTGGAGGCCAACGACATCGACGTCGACGAGGTCAAGCGCGAGGCCCAAGCGCAGATGGCGAACAACGAGTTCGACGGCGTCGACTCGCTGTCGACGGTTCCCGACGCCATCTCGGAGCTGTTCGTCGTCACCGCCGACCTCTCCGGCAAGGACCACGCCGCGGTGCAGTGCGCCTGCCAGCAGGGCGTCGACTCCGCCATCTCGAAGACCTGCAACTTCCCGAACAGCGCCAGTAAGGAAGATATGGACGAGGTGTACCGCTACATCTACGACCACGGCGGCAAAGGCGTCACCGTCTACCGCGACGGCACCCGCTCGAAGCAGGTGCTGACGACGCGCGCGGACAACGCCGAGTTCGCCGACGAGGACGAAGCCGCCGAGATCATCGCCGAGCAGATTCGCGAGGCGTTCGGCGGACTCGACGCATTCCTCGACAACGGGGGGGTCCGCGAGGCGCTCGGCGGCGACGTCGAGGCGTTCGTGGAGGCGACCCGCGAGGGTCGCGCCTACGCCCAGGAGCGTCCGCGTCCGGACGTACTCCACGGCGTCACCCAGCGCATCGACACCGGCTACGGGAAGCTCTACGTCAACATCAACGAGGACGAGGACGGTGAGCCGTTCGAGCTGTTCGCCACCATCGGCAACTCCGGCGGCTTCACTAACTCCTTCACCGAGGCGCTGGCGAAGGTCATCAGCTACTCGCTGCGCTCGGGCGTCGACCCGCGCGAGATCGCCGCCGACCTGCAGGGCATCCGCAGTCCGAAGGTCGCGTGGGACAAAGGCGAGCAGATAAACTCCATCCCGGACGCCGTCGGCGTGGCGATGCGACGCTACCTCGACGGCGAGATCGAGAAGCCCTACCCCAAGCAGAAGAGCCTCACCGAGATCGAGTCCGAGACGACCGACGCCGACGCGAAGGTGGACGCCGAGGAGGCTCCCGAACCCGACGGCGGCGCGTCGATCTCCGACAGCGCGAAGTCGTCGGCGATGGACGATCTCTTGGCCGCGGGCGAGAGCCCCGAGTGTCCCGAGTGCGGAAACCTGACGCTGTATTTCTCGGAGGGCTGTAAGACCTGCGAGTCCTGCGGCTGGTCGGAGTGCTGAGATAGCCCGGCCGAGCGGCACTCAGTCTCCGCCGTCTCCCTCCCTCCGTTTCGTCTTCCTGTTGCCCCCGCCGATGCTTCGAGCCTCGCCGCCCCCGCGTGGGGTTCGGTGACCGAGCTCGGATGGACCCCACCAGCGCACGACGAGGACCACGAGGACGACCGTCAGTCCGGTCTGAATCCACCGGGTCGTCGTCGAGAGCACCAGTAGCTGCCCCGTGACGCTATCGGTGAAGTGAAACAGGACAACCGCCAGGATGCTCCGATTCGTGCTGTTGTAGAGCCAGGCGTACAGTACCGAGACGGCGAGGACGTTCGAGGTGAACCACAGCGGAGGGGGTGTGAAATCGGGGTCGACGACGTCGTCGACCATCAGAAACAGCGGCGCGTGCCACGTCGCCCACGCGATGCCGACGAGCAGACTCGCCGAGAGCGCGCTCCGGTGTCGCTGCAACCGGTCGAGGAGGTATCCCCGCCAGCCGAGTTCCTCGGAGAGCGCTACGAGCAGGAGCACGAACCCGGCGTAGACCAGAAGCGAGAGCGGGCCGGCCAGCAGCGTTTCGAGTTCGTCGAACGTCACGGGTCGCGGAGATAGTTCCAGCGCGAGATCGACGGCGACGGCTGCCAGCCCGAGTGTCGGAAGGAGCAGAACCGCCACGGTGAGCCACGGTGCCGTGATCCGATCCACGTCGACGAGACGGTACCAGAGCCGCCACGCGCCGGGCGGTTCCTCGACGACTGCGGACATACACACCGCGCCGAGCGGAACGCCGAGGCCGCCGCCAACGAGGAGGACGACGCCCGGCAACTCGAAGGCGTTCCAGCCGGAGAGGAGAAGCGCGCACCACCAGAACCACGTCCACCCGTGCGAGAAGCAGAGAAAACCCCAGATATCGAATCGGTGCTGGACGGACTGGCCGACGTACTTCATCATAGTTCTCCCCCGAAACGCCGTCGCGCGGCGACTGATCGAGACGACACCACCCAGCGTACTCGAACGAGGTAATGACAACGGCACCACAGAAGAACCTACGTACTGAACTTCGGGACGGTACCGACCGGCTGAAGAAACCCCGGCCGATACCGACCCATGGTGGTGTAGCGTGTGCCGGCTGATGGAAGCCGGACACCACCCAGTCGGCTTACACGTCCGAGCGCGAGTCGAGCGCCTTCAGGACGATTTCGGGGTCGCGGTTCAGCGAGTGGACGCGGTAGCTTCCCTTCTCGTAGCCGCCGCCGGTGTGGCGGCTCTCGGTGATGCCGAGAAACGACTGCTCTTTCAGCAGGCGAGAGACGCGGTCCCACGAGATGGGGTCGGAGCCCTCGTTCGCGCAGACCCGCTTGTACGTCGAGTAGATGTCCTGTTTGGCGAACTCCTCCTCGTCGCGGCGCATCGTCAGCGACGCGAGGGCGACGAGGATGTACTTGACGTGCGGGGTGCTGCCGGAGACGAGTTCGGCGAAGCGGTCCGCCTCCGCGCGCTCCATCGCGCTGTCGATGTGCGCTTCGAGCACCTGCGCGCTGTCGGACTCCTCGGCTATCGCACCCGCGTATCGGAGGATATCGATGGCTTTGCGGGCGTCGCCGTGTTCGCGGGCCGCCAGCGCGGCGACCTTCGGAATCACGTCCGCCGAGAGCACGTCCGGTTGGAATGCATCGCGCCGGTTTTCGAGTATCCGTCTCAACTGGGTCGCGTCGTAGGGGTGGAAGACGAACTCGCGGTCCTGCAGCGATGAATCGACGCGTTCGCCGATGGACTCGCGGTACTGAATCTTGTTGCTGATGGCGATGATGCCGACGTACGACTCTGTTTTGCCCGACTCCTCGGCACGCGAGAGCGTCATCAGGATGTCGTCGTCGCCGTCGAGTTTGTCGACTTCGTCGAGGATGACGATGAGCGAGCGCACGTCGTGGGCGTCGAGGAGGTCCCAGACGTGCCTGAAGTACTCCGCCGCGCCGATGCCTTTCCGCGGAATCGAGAGTTCGGGTTCGAGCGTGTCGCGCACGCCGAGTGCGAGCTCGCGCGCCGCCCGCGTCTCGGTGTCGTCGTTCGAGCAGTCGACGTACTGATAGATGAGGTCGATGTCGTTGTCGCTCGCGCGCGCGCCCGCTTCGCGGGCCATGTGCTTGGAGACGAGCGACTTTCCGGTGCCCGTCTTGCCGTACAGCAGCAGGTTACGCGGCGGACCACCCCTGACGGCCGGACCGAGCGCCTTCCCGACTGCGCGAATCTCGTCGTCGCGACCGATGATTCGGTCGCGGTCCGGGACGTAGCCGACGCGGAGCAGTTCCTCGCGGGCGAAGATGGAACCGACGGCGAAGGGGTCGCCGCGCTCGCTACCGTCACCGCATTCGCTGCCGCCACCGCGCTCGTTGCTGTCGTCGCCGCGTTCTCTGTTGGCACCGCCTTCTCGCTGCCAATCGTCGTCCTGAGTGCCGTGTCGTCGGTCGCCGCCGTCGGTCGTGACGGGCCAGCTATCGTTCGCCGAGTCCCCCGTGTACGACCGGAGGTCCGCGTCGTATCCGGTGTCCGGCCGGCCGTCGCCGGCCTGGTCTCGACTCCGACGGCCGTCGCCGGCCCGGTCTCGACTCCGACGGCCGCGGTAACCCTCCTCCGAGTCGGTCATCGACTCACGTAGCCACGCGGAACGGAGATAAAACTGCCGACCTCGTACCGAGTGAACTTCGTCCGATTCCGAGGGACGGCGAGAGGTGGAGAGCATCTCACGACCGTCCGACGGGCGGCAATCCCCCACCCCACGTACCGAGTGAATTCGGAGTCGAGGGTGGGGTCGGTGGTGAAGGCCGTGTCGGGTCACGTGTAGACTGTTAATAAACTATGTGTGCCACGTTCTCAATGGAATGTGAGAAAGAGGGAGTAGACGATTCGACGGCGCAGCGTGTACAAATTCTTCGTGTTGTTGTTTGCTTGTTTAGATAACTATATAATACATGCGAGTCGCCAGGTGACAGTTCGCCGCCGAAGCGGGTGTTGTCGGCCGCGTTTCACTCGGTTCGAAGGGTGACGGTGGACGTCTGGACCGCCGAATGGTTCTCGGCGTTGACGCCGAAATCAGTCGGTACGAGGGGTCGGGGTGGACGTATCCGGACCGCATCCAGTCGGCCGTCGACCACCTTCCGGGAACAACACCCACCTTCGTTCGACTTCACTCGGTCCGGGGGGTCTCGGTGGTCACGGGTCGACTCACCGGGACCGCAGAGCACTCTGCGGACTCGGTGGCAATGCTGTAGGTGTCGACCGTCGCCGTTAGGCTTCTCTGGCGCGTTCACCGCCGAATTTATGGCGATCGGATGATGATACCAGTACACAACCGTCTGGCAACAAAAGCGAAGAACATACAAATCCCGATGCGAAGTAGCGGTTATATGGGTTGGAAAGAGACGGCCGAACCAGTTTTAACGCGGATGCCCACGGTCGAGCGTCCGGAGGGGCACGTCCCCTTCAAACGGAAACTCGGCTGGACCGCCGGAATTCTCGTGTTGTACTTCTTCCTTACGAACGTCACCCTGTTCGGGTTGGACGCTGGCCAGTCCAGCGACCTGTTCGGACAGTTCAGGTCGATCCTCGCCGGAGCACAGGGCTCGGTTCTCCAGTTGGGTATCGGACCGATCGTCACCGCGAGCATCGTTCTCCAGTTGCTCGGCGGTGCCGACCTGCTCGGACTGGACACGGACGACCCGCGCGACCAGATTCTCTACCAGGGACTGCAGAAGTTCCTCGTCGTCGTGATGATCTGTCTGACGGGCATCCCGATGGTGTTCGCCGGGGACTTCCTCCCGCCGAGTCAAGCCGTGGCGACCGCCTTCGGTATCGGTGTTACCGGCGTCCAAGTGCTCCTGTTCGCGCAGATATTCGTCGGCGGCGTCCTCATCCTGTTCATGGACGAGATCGTGAGCAAGTGGGGCGTCGGCTCCGGTGTCGGGCTGTTCATCATCGCCGGCGTGAGCCAGCAGCTCGTCGGCGGGCTGTTCGCGTGGCCGTCGCTCGGCGGCGCGCCCGGGTTCATTCCGACGTGGTTCGCCATCCTCACCGGTAATCAGCAGCTCGGCGACGGCCAGTTGCTCACCGACAGCGGGATTCAGGCGCTGCTGTTCCAGCCGGGACAGATTCTGGCGCTGTTCACGACGGTGCTCATCTTCTCCATCGTCGTCTACGCGGAGTCGGTCCGCGTCGAGATTCCGCTGAGCCACGCCCGCGTGAAAGGCGCGCGCGGTCGCTTCCCCGTGAAGCTCATCTACGCGTCCGTCCTGCCGATGATTCTCGTGCGCGCGCTGCAGGCGAACATCCAGTTCCTCGGGCGCATCCTCTACTCGCAGAGTCCGGGCGGTGCCAGCGCCATCACGCTGTTCGGCACGACGATGCCGTGGCTCGGACAGTACGGCTCCGACGGACAGCCCGTCGGCGGACTGTTCTACTACCTCGCGCCGATTCAGGCCCCGCAGGATTGGCTCTGGTTCCTCGCCGGGACGGCGGCAGAGCCGTGGCAGATCTTCATCCGTGTCGCGGTCGACCTGACGTTCATGGTCATCGGCGGCGCGATATTCGCCATCTTCTGGGTCGAGACGACCGGGATGGGTCCGGAGTCGACGGCCCGCCAGATTCAGAACTCCGGGATGCAGATCCCCGGCTTCCGGCGGAATCCGCAGGTCATCGAGAAAGTCATGGAGCGCTACATCCCGCAGGTGACGGTCATCGGCGGCGCGCTCGTCGGCCTGCTCGCCGTCATGGCGAACATGCTCGGTACCATCGGGCAGGTCTCCGGAACGGGCCTGCTGCTGACGGTTTCCATCACGTACAAACTGTACGAGGAAATCGCCGAGGAGCAGCTCATGGAGATGCACCCGATGATGCGCCAGATGTTCGGACGGTAGACGAACTGTTTCTCCTCTTCGGGTCACTCCCGTTCGTGCGCTTCTCCCGGTAGCTACCGAACGGTCTCTCGTGGCCGTCGTCGCGTCGAACCCGAGGCGTCGACCCCCGACTTGGTTGTGCGTCGCATCGACGTAGGCGACTATCGAACCGAGCGCTCGGTCGCTGACGGTCGAAGTTCTTGGTCGTCGTTTCCCCGTACTTCCGTCGCACGCTTTCCGTCTCCTCTCTCTCTTCGCCTCCGCCTTCGGCTAACAAAAATTCATGATTGGATAGTAGTGCTTATTAACCATGGACCCCTGATTGTTAATCAGAGCATGAGTCTTCACAACCGCAGAGAGATTCTGGGGATGAGCGCCGGACTCCTGACCGCGGCGCTCGCCGGGTGTACGGGTACGAACGCGGGCGAGGGGTCTGGCGGAGCGAACGGAGATGGCGAGCCGACAGTACAGGCGTCTTTCTTCGTACTTTCGGACTTCGCCGAGCACGTCGCGGGCGACGCGGCCGCCGTCGAGAATCTCGTCCCGTTCGGCCAGCACGGCCACGGGTGGGAACCAGGGCCGGACCTCCAGCGGGCGGTGATCCAGTCGGACGCCTTCGTCTACATGGGCGAGGGGTTCCAGCCGTGGGCCGACAAGGTCGTCACGAACATCGAAGACGCCGACAGCGACGTCGCAGTCGTCGAGGCGCGTCACGGCGTCGACCTGCTCGGCCCGCCGGAAGACGAGGCGGAGCACGGACACGACGAGGAAACGCACAACAACGAGACTCACGACGAACATAGCAACGGGACTCACGACGAGCACGAGGGTGAACACGACGACACACACGAAAACGAGACTCACGACGACGAAGAGAGCGGCGACCACGAGGAATCGACGGGCGACGACGATCACGACCACGGCGACGCCGACCCGCATTTCTGGCTCGACCCGACGCGGGCGGCGACCGCAGTCGAGACCATTAGAGACGGCTTCGCAGACTTCGACTCGTCGAACGCCGACACCTACGCGGAGAACGCCGACAGCTACCTCGACGACCTCGACGACCTCGACGCGACCTTCGAGGAGGAACTGTCGAACCGCGAACGCGAGGACGTCCTCGTCGCCGGTCACAACGCGCTACAGTACCTCGGCGACCGGTACGACTTCCACGTCCACGCGCTGACTGGACTGTCGCCCGACGACCAGCCGTCGGCGCAGGACACCAGGCGCGCGCAAGAACTCATCGAGGAATACGGCATCACGCACGTGCTCGCACCCGTGTTCGAGTCCGACCGCGCCGCCCGCCAGTTGGTCGAGGAGACAGACGCCGAGGAGGCGCTCCCCGTGACGTCGATTCCGGGTGTGACCGAGGAGTGGCACGAGAACGGGTGGGGCTACGTCGACGTGATGCGGGAGGTGAACCTCGGGAGCCTGAAAACGGCGCTCGGAGCCGAATGAACGCACCCGATAGCAGCCGATTCGACGCGGTAGTTCCGTCAGACGCTTCACCGAAGACGCCGTCGGACGAGCGGGGAGACGGGTGAACGCAGAGATGACCGCCACAGAGGAGACGGACGCGAACAGCGCATGACCGCCATCGAGCTATCGGACGTGACGTTCGGCTACACCGGCACGCCGGTCGTCGAGGATATCTCTCTCACCGTCGGCGAGGGCGAGTTCCTCGGACTGGTCGGGCCGAACGGCTCCGGAAAGAGCACGCTGCTCCGCCTCATGCTCGGTCTCGTCCGACCCGACGCGGGGCGCGTCGAACTGTTCGGCGAGCCCGCGCGGTCGTTCGACGCGGGCGAGCGAATCGGCTACGTGGCGCAGGACGTCGCCAACGCCGCGACCGAGATGCCCATCACCGTCCGCGAAGTCGTCGAGATGGGCCGCTATCCCCACGTAGGATTCGGTCGTCTCGACGCTGAGGACCGATGTATCGTCGCCGACGCGCTCGACACCGTCGGCGTCGCCGACCTCGCCGACCGTCGCCTAGCGCACCTCTCGGGCGGCCAGCGACAGCGCGTGTTCATCGCTCGCGCGCTCGCGGGGGAAGCAGACCTCCTCGCGCTGGACGAACCGGCCGTCGGCGTCGACGCCGACTCCCGAGAGGCGTTCTACGACCTCCTCCGCGAACTCAACGAGAGCGGCCTGACGATCGTGCTCATCGAACACGACATCGGCGTCGTCACCGAGCACGCGACGACGGTCGCCTGTCTCAACCGTCGACTGTTCTTCCACGGCGAGCCGTCGGGGTTCGCCGAGAGCGACGCACTCTCGCGGGCGTACGGCGCGAACCAGCGGCTGCTGGAGCACGACCACCACGACCACAGGCACGACAGCACCCGCTCGCAACCATGACCGCCGCGACACTCTCACAGAGTTCGACCCTGCTCCTCTTGGATCTCGTGAACCGGTTGGTGCAACTGTTCGGCGACGGGATATGCGCAGCCACCCGGCCGCTCGGCGTCGAGATACTCTGTTACCAGTTCATGCAGCAGGCGTTCCTCGCCGGGCTCTGCGTCGGCGTCGTCGCGCCGCTGGTCGGTAGCTTCCTCGTCCACCGCGAGATGGCGTTCATCGGCGACACGCTCGCGCACACCGCCTTCGCGGGCGTCGCCATCGGCCTCTTTCTCGGCTCGGCGTTCGAGATCGGCGTCTCGCCGTACGTGACGGCGCTCGTCGTCGCCGTCCTCTCGGCGCTCCTCATCGAACTCATCGCCGACTACACCGACGCCTACGGCGACGTCTCGATGGCCATCGTCCTCTCGGGCGGCTTCGCGCTCGGGACGGTCGTCATCAGTCTCACCGACGGCGGCATCGCCGTCGGTATCAGCCAGTACCTCTTCGGCAGTCTTTCGACGGTGACGCTGGCGAACACGTCTGTGCTGTTGCTGCTCAGCGCGCTCGTCGTCGGCGTCGTCGCGCTGACGTACAAACAGCTCCTGTTCGTCACCTTCGACGAGACGGCCGCGCGCGTCGCCCGCGTGAACGTGTCGCTGTACAACCGGCTTCTGGTGATGCTGACGGCACTCGTCGTCGTCGCCGCGATGCAGATTATGGGTGTCATCCTCGTCGCCGCGATGCTCGTCGTCCCCGTCGCGGCGGCGGCGCAGGTCGCCCGCAGCTTCCGCGAGTCGGTGCTCGTCGCGGTCGTGGTCGGCGAACTCGCCGTCCTGCTCGGACTGTTCGCCTCCTACCAGTACGGCGTCGCCGCCGGCGGCGCTATCGTCCTCGTCGCCATCGCACTCTACGCCGTCGCCGTCGCCGCCGACCGTGTAGTTCCGCGAGACGCCGAGACGGGACCGACCGAGACGGCGACCGACGGCGGGGAACTCGACGGACAGGACACGCGACGGAAACGGGAACACAGACGCTGACCGCGCCGATAGCCCCTCACTCGGCGTCGGCCAACGGGCCGAACTCGTCGACGGGCATCACCGAGTAATCGACCGAGAGCGTGTCTCTGGTCGCACGCACCTTCCCCACGAACGTCGAGATCTCTTCGAGCGTCCCTTCGAGGACGAACAGTTCCATGCAGTAGTGTGCGCCGACGTGGCTGTGGAAGTTCGAGGCGACGAGGCTCTCGTGTTCGTGGCGCAGGTGCATCATCCGCTCTTCGACGCTCGTCGTCTCGTAGTCGAAGACGACGGTGACGACGCCCATCAGTTCGCGGTCCTCCAGTCTCGTGTCCTCGAACTCGCCGAGGAGGTTGCGCGACGCCTCGCGGACGACTTCGCTGCGGCCGGTGTAGCCGTGGTCGTCGGCGAACGCGTCGATTCGGGCGAGCAGTTCTTCGGGCATCGAGACACTGACGACGGTCATGTATTAACTCAGCGTGTCTCAGCTATTAGGAGTTATTATCGTTCCGCCACCAGCGAGTCGTCGACGCGAACGTATCGCCGCGACAGCGCCGCTGTGGAACCGCCGCCACCGGCGGATATCGACCGCCGCTTCGGGACCACCGTTGCTGAGTTTCCGGTATCGGCTCTCGACGCGAAATCGCCGACGCCCACAGTTATATCAAGGGTGTCCGCAACCCCTTGGTATGCAAGGGCCTCCAGAGACGCCGCGCCGTGAGGTGGTCGACACCGTCCACGGCGAGGAGGTTGTCGACCCCTACCGCTGGTTAGAGGCGGAGTCTGCCGAAGTGAGAGAGTGGATTACAGGCCAAAACGCGTACGCCGAGTCGATACTCGACGTCCCCGCGAGACGCGTTCTCGAAGCCCGGTTCGACGAACTCGCCCGCGTCACCGACTACGGGACGATTCGCCCCGCCGCCGGTCGGTACTTCCAGCGCATCAAAGCGCCCGAGGACGAACAGCCGGTGTTGTGCGTCCGGGACTCACTCGACACCGACCGGCGGACGCTGGTCGACCCCAACGAGTGGAGCGAAGACGGGACCATCTCGATGGACTGGTTCGTCCCACATCCCGACGGGGATTTCCTCGCCTACGGCGTCGCCACCGGCGGCGACGAGCAGTACGACGTTCGCGTTATCGACGTCGTCTCCGGCGAACAGGTCGACGAACTCGTCGACGTGGGTCGCATCTCCGTGACCGGGTTCGCGTGGACCGCCGACGGGTTCTACTACGTCGGCACCGGGACCCGGGAAGGCGACGGCGTCCAGCAGCTCGACAAGGAGGTCAGACACCACGTCCTCGGGTCGCCGGGCGACACCGACGCGCTCGTCGTCGACGACTTCGAAGAGCAGGTCTGGCCCGTACTGGAGACCGACGACGACGTGCTGATCGTCCAGTACTACGAGGGCTGGGACCGCTCGGAGGTGTACGCCCTCGGAAAGACACCCGACGCCGGGCGGACCGAACCGGTCGACCTCGTCCCCGTCGTCACCGGCTTCGACGCCACGTTCGAGCCGAGCCTCCGCGACGGCTACCTCTATCTGCTCACCGACTACGACGCGCCGCGCTCGCGCCTGCTCGGCTGCGACGTCGAGACGGCGCTCTCCGGCGACGCCCATCCCGACGAGATGGACGTCGTCATCCCCGAGCAAAAAGATATACTCCGCGAAATCGCTCTCGGCGACGACCGAATCGTCGCGCACTACCACCGCAACGCCTACTCGGCGCTGTCGACGTTCACCCGCGACGGCGAGCGCGTCGGCCGCATCGACCTCCCCGAGTACGGGGCCGTCGCCGGGACGTACGCGTGGGACGGCGAGCTGTTCTACACCGTCGAGTCGTTCGAGCGCCCGCCGCGGGTCTGCTGTGCGGACCTCGAAACCGAGGAGACGCGGGTCCTCGACGAACCCGAGGTCAGAATCGAAGTCGACCTCGACGTGAAACAGGAGTGGTTCGAGTCCACCGACGGCACCCGCATCCCGGCGTTCGTCGTCCACCGGGCCGAGCTCGACCGCGACGGCGACAACCCGACGATTCTGACGGGCTACGGCGGTTTCCGGGTCAACCGCACGCCGACGTTCAACCGCTTCGCCGTGCCGTTTCTCGAAGCGGGCGGCGTCTACGTGCTCGCGACGCTCCGCGGCGGCGCGGAGTTCGGCGAGGAGTGGCACGACGCGGGCCGTCGCGAGCACAAACAGAACGTCTTCGACGACGCCATCGCCGTCGCCGAGGGACTCGTCGAACGGCGGTACACGAATCCGGACTGCCTCGCGGTCTCCGGCGGGTCGAACGGCGGCCTGCTCGTCGGCGCGCTCATCACCCAGCGACCGGACCTGTTCGGCGCGGCGCTCTGTCTCGTCCCGCTGCTCGACATGCTCCGCTTCCACAAGTTCCTGCTCGGCCCGTCGTGGACCACGGAGTACGGCAACCCCGACGACCCCGTCGCCTACGACTACATCCGCGAGTACTCGCCGTACCACAACGTCGAGGAAACCGAGTACCCGGCGACGCTGTTCACGACGGCAGCGGGCGACACGCGCGTCCACCCGAGTCACGCCCGGAAGATGACCGCGCGACTGCAGGCGGCGAACACCGGCGACGACCCGATTCTGCTCCGAACCGAAGAGAATGCCGGCCACGGCATCGGCAAACCCACCTCGATGTACGTCACCGAGCAGGCCGAGCAGTGGGGCTTCCTCTGTCAGTCGCTCGGAGTGACCGCCGACGAGCTCCGGTCGACGCAGCGCCCGCCGTCGGTGTAGTCGGTCGCGGTTCGTCCGCCAACACCATTTTCGACCCGTTTCGTCCGAGTCCGCTTCGTTCGAGCTTCGAACTGTCTGCGCGGCAAGCGTTTAGCCCCCCGCCCTCGTATCGTGTGCCATGACCGACCCGAACGTCTTGGAGGAGGAACTCCGCGGCAACGGTATCAGCGTCGAGGAGGTACGCGTCGGCGACGATACCGACGACGGCGTCGAACTGACGTACATGACGGCGTTCCCCGCCGCACACGTCAACCACCGCGAAGTCGGCCAGGCGCTCACGGCGTTCATCGACCTCGCGCGAGAGGGCGAGTGGAACCCCGAACTGGTCCGCGCGACGTCGATTCGGACCGACGACGACGTGCAGGGTCGCTGGCGGGTCGAAGCCGAGTGGTTCGAGGAGTACCTCGCATACAGCCTTTCGGACGAGGACTTCTCGGAACTCGTCCTCGACACGCTCGAAGAGGAACCCGTCGCTTCCCTCGGAGGTGGCAGATGAGCCGAGAGACCGGCGCGTGGCGACACCGCGACCGGGGGAACGCGACGCCGGGCGAGAAGCGCCGCCCCTCGCGCTACGAGTTCTCGAAAGTCCGCGTCCGCTTCGACAGCGACGACGACCGCTGCGTCGGGTCGCTGTACCGCCCCGACCGACCGAAGAATCCGCCGCTGATTCTGCTGTCGGCTCTCTTCGGCGGCGAACGCGAGTTCGGTCTCCCCGCCTACGCCGAGCGGTTCGCCGAGCGGGGCTACGCCGTCCTCATCTTCGACCACCGCCACTTCGGCGACAGCGAGGGGAACCCCCGGAACCTCGTCAGCCCGAAGCGCCAGGTCGCCGACTGGCGGGCGGCCATCGAACACGCCCGCGAACTCGACGGCGTCGACTCGAGCCGACTCGTCCTCTGGGGGTCGTCGTTCGCGGGCGGTCACGTCCTCGAAGTCGCCGCCGGGGAGCCACACGTCGCCGCCGTCGTCGCGCAGGTGCCGTTCGTCGACGGTCGGTCGACGACGCTTCGAAAGGGGCTGAAGTACGTCGCGAAGGCGCTGCCGCTGGCGCTCGCCGACAAACTGCTCTCGGTCGTCGGCCGGTCGAAGACCGTCCCCGTCGTCGGCACGCCCGAGGAGTTCGCCGTGCTGAACGAACCCGGCGCGAAGACCGGCTACTTCGATCTCGTGCCGCCGGAGTCGGCGTGGGAGAACGAGACGCCCGCGCGGGTGTTCCTCTCGCTTCCGGGCTACCGACCGGGGACGAAGACCGAGGAGGTCCAGTGCCCGACGCTCGTCATCGCGGGCGACCGCGACGAAGTCGTCCCCGCCTCGGACGTCGAAGCAGCCGCCGAGAAGCTCCCGAACGGCACGTTCGTCCGGATGCCGGTCGGTCACTTCGACCTCTACGGGGGCGCGGCGTTCGAGGAGTCGCTCGCCCACCAGTTGGCGTTCCTCGACCGGGTGCTCGGCGAACCGTCCGACTGACCGCGCCGCTCCTCGAAACTCTCACCTCGCCGTCCGTTCGCCCGGTCGCAAGCTTCCCCCGCGACGTAACCCTCTTTTCTCCGTCCTGCGTCTCTCCGCTATGACCGTCTCTCGCACCGTTGAACTGGAGGGCCACATCATCGACTCGGGGATGATGGGTCGCTGTTTCGGCATCGTGATGGACCTCGGCGGTTCGTTCGAGGTCGAGGAGTTCGAAGTCGGCCGTCACAAAGACGCCACGACCTACTGCCGGATGCGCGTCTCCGCCGACACCGAGGGCGACCTGCAGACCATCGTCCACGAGCTCCACCAGAGCGGCGCGAACCCCGCCGACCCGCGCCCGGCCTCGGTCGAACCCGCCCCCGGCGACCGAATTGTCCCCGCCGGCTTCTACTCGACGACGAACCACCCGACGGAGGTGTTCTACCGCGACGAGTGGATTCCCGTCGACGACATCGAGATGGACTGCGCCGTCGTGATAGAAGACGGAGAAAACGGCGACCGCAGCGCTCGGACGAAAGTGCTGAACGCGATTCGCGAAGACGACCTCGTCGTCGTCGGCGAGTCGGGTATCAGAGTCAACCCGCCGGAGCGCCCCCGCGACGCTTCTGGGCCATTTGGCTTCATGCAGGGCGGCGTCTCATCGGAGCGACCCTCGGAGTCGCTCATCCGCGAAGTCGCCGAGGCGCTCGTCGAGACGAAGCGCGAGGGCGGCAACGTGCTCGTCGTCGCCGGCCCCGCGCTCATCCACTCGGGGGCAGGTGACGCGCTCGCGGACCTCGTCCGCGAGGGGTTCGTCGACGGCCTCTCGGCGGGCAACGGCTTCGCCACCCACGACATCGAACGCGGCCTCTACGGCACCTCGCTCGGGATGGACATGGAGACGATGGAACACCCCCGGAAGGGCCACAAACACCACATCTACACGATCAGCGAGGTCGTCCGCGCGGGCGGTATCCGCGAGGCCGTCGACGCCGGACTCATCCAGGAGGGCGTGATGTACGAGTGTGTCCAAAACGACGTGGAGTACGTGCTCGCGGGGTCGATCCGCGACGACGGGCCGCTGCCGGACACCATCACCGACGCCGTCGAGGCGCAGAACGCCATCCGCGAGCAGGCCCACGAGGCCGACCTCGTGTTGATGCTGTCGACGCTCCTGCACTCGGTCGCCGTCGGCAACTGCCTGCCGTCGACGACGAAGACTGTCTGCGTCGACATCAACCCGGCGACGGTGACGCAACTGCTCGACCGCGGGTCGTCGCAGGCCATCGGCATGGTGACCGACATCGGGACGTTCGTCCCCGCGCTCACCGAGAAAGTGTTCGAGGCCGAAGCCGACGCTGAGCGCTGAACTCCCGAGGTCGACCGACCGAACTCTTTTCAGTCGGAAACTACACAAAACATTTAACGACGACACGTGTCCGCCGTGACATGAACCGTGAAACGACGTTCGTCGCCGCGGCCACCGTCGTGGTCGCGGTGTCGCTCGTCGCCGCCGCGGTGGTCCCCGGTGCCCTCGCCGACCCGACCGACGACGGTCCCCTCCGCCCCGGCTACGTCCAGATCGAAGAGGTTCCCATCGCCCCCGGCGACGCGACGGGCGAGACGGCAACGCTGGCGGTCGAAGCCAGACTCGAACACCGCGGCAACCCCACCGACAACGTGACCGTGCTGTTCCGTGCCGTCGACAGCGAGTCGAACCTCGTCGAGACGAGCCGCACCGTCGAGGTGGGCGAACTCGCGGGCGACCGCGAGACGCCCGTCCGTACGAACCTCACCGTCGCCCGCGAGGGCGGCTACGAGATAGAGACCGTCGTCTTCCGCGACGGCGAGCGCGTCGACAGCGAGAGTCGGCGCGTCAGCGGTCTCGAAGCACTCACGCCCCCCTACGCCGACTCGAACGTCGAGTTCGCCGACGCGACGGGACTACAGCCCGTCTCCGTCTCGGTCGGTTCCGCGGAGGGCGATCGGGTGAGCCTCGACCTCTCGGCGGCGCTGACGAACGGCGGCGACACGCCGACCGGCGACCTCGAAGTGACGTTCGTCGTTCGGCAGGCCGAATCGAACGTCGTCGCCGACCGCGTCACCGTCCCCGTCGGCGAGATTCGCGCCGGTCGAACCTCGACCGTCGACGCCTCGGTGACGGTGCCCGACGAGTACAACTACTACGTCGACGCCGTTCTGTGGCGCGACGACGTCCACGTCGACTCCGCACAGAGCGTCGCGAACCTCGACCCGACAGAGCGCATCAGCGCGAACGTCACCGAACAGGAGGTCGAGTTCGAGGTGGAGGACTTCGACTCCGACGGCGAGTCGGACAGCGGGTACGAGACCACCGCCGCTGACGGCCAGGCCGTGCGAACCGAGACCGACACGCCCGGCTTCGGCGTCGTCGTCACCGCCGTCGCTCTGCTCGCGACGGCGCTTTTCGCCCGGAGGCGGTCCGAATGAACGCGAACGACGGCTCGATTACCAGAGAGATGAACACGGACGACACACCCCCGACACGAACCGACGGCGGAACGAGTACTGACGACAGCGCGAGTACTGGCGACGGAACGAGTACTGACACCGAAACGAGTACTGACCACAACCCGAACGCGAAACCGAGTCGGTCGGGGCGCGACGTGCGGGCGCTCGTAAACTACGCCGCGTTGGCGGTGTTAGTGCTGTTCGCGCTCGTCGCGTCGATACAACTGTACGGCGCGGTCAACGGCGTCATCGACCGGTGGGTCGCCTCGGAGTACCGCATCTTCTTCCGCGGCGCGTTCAACCTCGTCGTGCTGCTGCTCTGCGTCGGCGGCATCTCGCTGCAACTGCGGCGGTTGGACTGACCGGACCGACGTCTAGTCCGGGTAATTTTCCCGCTCGACTGACACTCGGCCGGTTCAGAAAGCCTATGAGTGGCCCGCCGACCCCCACCAACATGGACCCGACGACGGGCGCGATGGACCCGCGCACGAAACGACAGCGCGAGTGCGCCATCGCCGTCCCCCGAAGCGAGAAGGACGCGGCAGTCGAACTGATTCGCGAGGACATCCTCGCGGAACTCACCGAGGAGTGCCCCGAGTGCGGCCACTACGCGGTGCTCTCGTCGTACGAACCGGCGTTCTTCGAGGGACGCGACCCCGACAAGATTTCGGTGGCGTTCACCTGCCCCTCCTGTGAGTGGCCCATCGGCCTCGACTTCTGACCCCCCGGACCCGAGCAGACCTCAGAGCGCGACCCACGCGGCGAAGACGACGAGGCCGCCGAGAGTCGTGCTGGCGACGGCGTGAACCCGCAACCGGTCCAACAGCGCGTGGGCGTCGCCGTCGACGCTGAGCGCCTCGTGAACCTCGCTGCCGAGTTCACATCGGGGGAGGAAATCCATCGCCACGTGGAGGAACACTCCCGCGGCGAACCCGAAGACGATTCCGCGAACCGCTGGCGTCGCCGGGAGGACGACGATGCTCGACAGAATCGCGGCGAGACCGACGCCCGCGGCGGGTAGCAAGAGAACCGACCACTCCCGACCGGCGCGGCGCAGGCGCGTCGCCGCAGCGTAGCCCGCCGGCCCCTTGTGCGAGACGATGGCCAGACCGAGCGTCAGACCCACCTCCATGTTGCCGTAGACGATGCCGATGATGGCTCCCGCCGACAGCGCGTGCGCCGACAGTTCCGTCACGGTGCGGTCCAGCGGCAGATTGAGGTGAGCGAGACGGTGGCCGACGGTGTGAGAGCCGAAGCCGACGAGCAGTCCGAGCGCGACGCCGAAGCCGCCGTACTGCGGGACGTCGCCGCTGACGCCGATAGCCTGCGGGAGCAAGAAGACGGCGGCGCTGGTTATCATCGCGCCGCTGGCGAGGCCGTAGCCCCAGACGAGGGCGCCCGCGCGCTCGGCGGTTCGCCGCGCGCCGAGCCATCCCGCGACGGCCATCGCGAGAAACGCCACCCACGAGATGACGAGCAGGTCGCTCGCCCCGCGTTCGAGCGCGAGCGACGAGAGAACGACCAGCAGCGTGACCGAACCGAGGCCTATCGCCGAGCGTCGTTGCACGTTGTGAACTGAGGCTCACAGATTAATACATCCGTCGTTCTCTCCGACCACGCACTCCGGGTATCGCCCCTTCGTCACCGCGTCGCCCCTTCGTCACCGCGTCGCCCCCTCGTCACCGCGTCGCCCCCTCGTCACCGCGTCGCCGTCTCCCACGCCCGGAGGTCGAGAATCTCGCCGTCGAGGTCCGCGGCGTCGGCGTCCGTCGCCGCCCAGACGAACATCGCCGCGGCGTCGTCGGGGTCGCGACCACGTCCGCCGGTGAGGTCGGTGGCGACGAGACCCGGATCGACGACGCCGACGGTCTGCTTTAAGTCGGCCGCGAACCCCCGAACCAGCGCCTCCGCCGCGGCTTTCGAGACGGCGTACGCGCCCATCCCGGCTTTCGCCTCGCGGGCGACCGAACCTGAGGGGACCAGTACGCGTGCGTCGTCGGCCATGTGCGGGACGGCCTCTTTGACCGTCGCGAACACGCCGCGGGCGTTCGTCCGCATCGTGTCGTCGAAGCGCGCGTACGACTCCTCGGCGGTCGGCATCTCGCCGGGCGTCCCGTGGTTGACGCCCGCGCAGGCGACGAGGGTATCTATCCGCCCTCCCTCGCGCGCCGCTCGTTCCATCAGTCGCTCCATGTCGAACTCGTCGCGCACGTCGGCGCGCTCGGCGAGCAGCGTCCCGCCGCTCTCGGCGACGTCCGCCGCGAGTTCGTCCAGTGCCTCGTCGTCGCGGGCGCAGGCGACGACGCGCGCGCCCTCGGCGGCGAACGCCGCGGCGACGCGCCGACCGATTCCCCGACTCGCACCCGTGACGACGACCGTCGTATCGTCCATATTGTCGGTTCGGACGAATCCGACCTAAAGGTGGACCTCCCGAACCGGAGTGTACACACTTTTGTCGATAGCCGCGTCGGTGGTGATATGACACACAGTTCCGATGTCGTAACGTTCGACGCGGACGCCGTACTCGGGGCGGCCCGGGACGCCGTGGACGGACCGCTGTACTCGTTCGCCGTCTACACGCCGGAGGCGTACGAACTACTCCACGTCGACGACGTCACGCGCACGTTCTACCGCGACCGCGAGCAGATGGTCGCGCACTTCGACGAGATTCACAACTACGCCGGCATCGACTTCGCGGAGATTGACCTTCTGACCGAGGAACTGTTCCCTATCGCCGACCGCGTCAACTACGTCACCACGGCGATGGACTACCTCAAGTTCCTGCGGATCTACTTCGACAGAGAGGGGATCTTCCTCGCACTCGCGCCCGACGAACCGGTGGTGTCCATCGTCGAAGCCGTCGCCGACGCCGTCGACGAGGCGGCAGTCGACACCGAAGACGCGCAGTAGGGTCTGCCGGCGAGAAAGAGGAATCGCCGGCGGCGGTGAGCGACTGCGGTCGGACGCCGCCGCAGCCGTCGAATCGTGCGACGGTGCCACAGTCACTCGTTTTATGCCCCGAACGCTCCAAGTGTGTGTCATGACCTTCCCAACGGACGGCGACGGCAGCGGCAGCGCCGACGCCGTCAGCGACGGTGTCGAGGCGGACACCCCCGCCGCGGACGTCGGTCGGCGGTTCGGCTCCGGCCTCGACGGCGACCGCGAACGCGTCCGCGACGCCCTCTCGTCGCTCGCGGGGCAGTCCGTCGTCGTCGTCGGCAGCGGGTTCGGCGGCCTCTCGACGGCCTGCTACCTCGCCGACGCCGGAGCCGACGTCACCGTGTTGGAGAAGAACGAGCAACTCGGTGGGCGCGCGAGTCGGCTGGAGGAGGACGGCTTCCGCTTCGACATGGGACCCTCGTGGTATCTGATGCCCGACGTGTTCGAGGACTTCTTCGGCTACTTCGGGAAGCGACCGACCGGCTACTACGACCTCGAACGGCTCGACCCCCACTACCGCATCTTCTTCAAAGACGGCGACCGCGTGGACCTCGTCCCCGACCTTGAGACGAACAAACTGCTGTTCGACTCCTACGAGGAGGGCGCGAGCGAGAGCCTCGAACGCTATCTCGAAAAGTCCGAGCGCAACTACCGCATCGGGATGGAGCACTTCGTCTACGAGGACCGGCCGCGCCTACGGGATTACGTCGACACCGACGTGCTCCGGCACGCGTGGGGCCTCTCGCTCGTGGGTTCGATGCAGGGTCACGTCGAGAACTACTTCGACCACCCGAAGCTCCAGCAGATAATGCAGTACACGCTGGTGTTTCTCGGCGGCGCGCCGTCGAACACGCCGGCGCTGTACAGCCTGATGAGCCACGTCGACTTCGAACTCGGCGTCTACTACCCCGACGGAGGACTGGGTGCGGTCGTCGACGCGATGGCCGACCTCGCCGAGGAACTCGGCGTCACCTTCCACACCGACGACGCGGTCACCCAAATCCGAGGGCGCGAAGGCGGGTTCGTCGTCCGGACCGAGTCGGGCGAGGAGTACCTCTCGGACCTCGTCGTCTCCGACGCCGACTACGCCCACACCGAACAGGAACTCCTTCCTCCGGAAAAACGACAGTACGACGCCGATTACTGGGATTCTCGAACCTATGCCCCCTCGGCGTACCTGCTATACCTCGGCGTCGAGGGCGACGTCGAGGAGTTGGCCCACCACACGCTCGTGCTCCCGACCGACTGGGAGCCGCACTTCGAGACCATCTTCGGTGACCACTCGTGGCCCGACGACCCGGCGTACTACCTCTGCGTCCCCTCGAAGACCGACGACTCTGTCGCCCCCGAGGGCCACAGCAACCTGTTCGTCCTCGTCCCCATCGCCGCCGGACTGGAAGACACAGCCCAGATTCGTGACTCCTTCCGCGAACTGGTCCTCGACGACATCGCCGAGAATACGGGTGTGGAACTCCGCGACCGCATCGTCTTCGAGAAGTCGTTCTGCGTCGCCGACTTCGCGGAGCGCTACAACAGCCAGCAGGGGACGGCGCTCGGGATGGCGCATACGCTCCGACAGACAGCGCTCCTGCGGCCACCCCACCGCTCGAAGAAGGTGCCGGGACTCTATTTCACCGGGTCGTACACGACGCCCGGTATCGGCGTGCCGATGTGTCTCATCAGCGGCCGACTCACCGCCGAGTCGATGGCGACGCATTCGGGCCGCGAGGACCCGCGGCCATCCAGAACCGCCGAAGACGAAATCGTTCGCTCCGACGGGGAAACCAGCGAGGTGACCGACACCGCCTACGACGAGGCTGGTTCTGGCGACGAACGCGAGGCAGACGGCGTCTCGACAGAACGACAGCAGACGAGTCGAACGGACGACTGATGGGTCGCCTCGGCTACCTGCTGAAGCTCTCTCGGCCGCGCTTCTGGTTCTACCTCGCGGGACCCGTCGTCGTCGGCGTCGCGTTCGCCGCCGACGCGGTTCCGGACCTCTTCGACCCGCTCGCGCTGGCGCTGTTCGGCTACTTTCTCGTCCCGGGGAACGTGCTTCTCTACGGCGTCAACGATGTCTTCGACGCCGACATCGACGCCGAGAATCCGAAGAAGGACGAGAGAGAAGTGCGATTCGGCGGCGACCCCGTCGTCGTCGCCGTCGTCGTCGTTTCTGGGCTCTTGGGACTGGCGTTGTTCGCGGCGACGCCGCGGGTCGCGTGGGGCTGGCTGGCGGCGCACTTCTTCCTCGCCGTGGAGTACAGCGCCCCGCCGCTTCGGTTCAAGACCAAACCGCTCTTCGACTCGATTTCGAACGGGCTGTACATCCTGCCTGGCGTCGCCGCCTACGCCGCCGTCGCTGGCGAAAATCCACCGCTCGCGGGCGTGCTCGGCGGGTGGCTCTGGACGATGGGGATGCACACGTTCTCGGCGATTCCCGATATCGACCCCGACCGCGAGGCGGGGATTCGGACGACCGCCACCGTGCTCGGCGAGACCCGGACGTACGCCTACTGTGCGGGCTGTTGGCTCGCCGCGGCGCTCGCGTTCGCCGCTGTCGACCTTCGGATCGGCCTGTTGCTGCTGGCGTATCCGGTCGTCGTTTTCGTCATCTATCTGTCCGAGGTCGACGTCTCGCGGGCGTACTGGTGGTACCCCGCGTTGAACACGGGTGTCGGGATGGTACTCACGATGGGCGCGCTCTGGAGGCTGGTGTATGGCTGATTCGGTGTCGACGGTCTCCGAGCGACTCCCCTCGAACCGGACGGAGATCGAGGCGCGGCTCGACCGCTTGGTCCGCGAGAACCGCTTTACGATCTCCGTGGTGTTCCCGCTCGTCGGCGGCGTGTTGCTCGTCGCCAGTCGCCTCGAACTGCTTCCCGAACCGCTGGCGTTCAACGCCGTCCTCCTCCTCTTGGGAACGGCCGTGATGCGCTCGCCGCTCGTCGTCGGCACGCTCCCGCTGTTCGACCGCCGCGCGGTCGTGGGCGTCTCGGCGCTCGCGCTGTACGCCTACGGTATCGAGTACACCGGCGTCGAGACGGGGTGGCCCTACGGCGAGTTCTACTACGGCGTCGACCTCGGGCCGACCGTCGAGGGGATTCCGCTGGGCTTGCCCATCTTCTTCCTCCCGCTGGTGATGAACTCGTACCTGCTCTGTCTGCTGCTCCTCGGTGACCGCGCGGACAACTCGGCCGTGCGCCTCTTTTCGGTCATCGTGACCGTGCTGGCGATGGACGTCGTGTTGGACCCCGGGGCCGTCGCGCTCGGGTTCTGGGTGTACCCCGACGTCCCGCCCGGCGGCGGGTTCTACGGCGTCCCGCTGTCGAACTACGCCGGGTGGGTCGTGAGCGCCACCGTCGCCGTCGTCACGCTCGACTGGGCGTTCGACCGCCGCGCGCTGCTCGCGCGGCTCTCCGGCTGCGAGTTCATGCTCGACGACCTCGTGAGTTTCGTCATTCTCTGGGGGAGCGTCAACGTCGTCTTCGGCAACTACGTCCCCGCGCTGGTCGCGGTGCTCTTTGGGTTCGGTCTCCGCCGAACCGAACGGTTCGACACGGGATTGTTCCGGCCGTCGTGACGGGAGTGAGTCCGAGTTGCGGAGACAGAAGAGCTGCGCGCGGTCGACTCAGCGCGCCGGAAGCCCGTCGTGGCGTCCCGGACCGGCCGTCGGCGACCCGCGTTTCGACACCGAGCTGACGCGCCAGAACACCGTCTCGGGGTCTTTCGTCCACATCCAGTAGTAGCGCGTCCGAGCGAGCAGACTCAGTTTCCGGAGCGTCCCTAACTCCGGCGTCGCGGAGAGCACGTCGTAGTTCCGCTCGCGGATGAGTCGGTGGTGATCGGCGTACAGCACCGCCGCGAGCAACACCGCGAACTGGCAGTCCGCCGGGAGATACTTGATTCCGGCGACGCCCTCACGATAGAGCGCTTCCGTTCGATGGAGTTCCGACTCCATAGCGGTGGCAAAGCCCTCGGTGAGTTCGTAGCGTCGAATCTGGTCGTCGGTCACGCCGTGCTCGCGGAGCGTCGTCCGCGGGAGATAGATGCGGTCCCGTTCGTCGATATCCTCGCGCACGTCGCGCAGGAAGTTCGACATCTGGAACGCCTCGCCGAGTTTCGTCGCGTGCGGGAGCGCCTCCTCGCGCTCGTCGGGGTCCATCACCGCGGTCATCATCCGACCGACCGCGGCCGCCGAGCCGTCCATGTACGCCTCCAGTTCGGCGTACGTCTCGTAGCGACCCTTCGTGATGTCGGTGAGCATGGCGTCCACGAACGTGTTCACGTCCGCGTCGTCGATGCCGTACTGCTCGCGCATCTCCGAGAACGCCGAGATGACGGGGTCGTCGGTCTCGGTCTCGCCGAGCGCGGCGGCGCGAAGCCGTTCGAGTTCGGCCCGTCGCTCTTCAGGCGTCACGTCACCGACGTCGTCGACGACTTCGTCGGCCAGTCGGAAGAACGCGTAGAGGACGTACGTCGCGTGGCGGACTCGCTGAGGGAGGAGTCGCGTCGCTAAGTGGAACGTCTTTCCGGTCCGCTGTTGTATCGCTTTGCTCCGGGCGACCTGTTCGTCTCTCACCATGAGGACGTACCCTGCGGTTGCCTTATCCATCGTCTACTCGGGTCACAACAGCGCATGAGCTACGGAGGCTTACGAAATGCAGGCTCATAACCATTAGTACAGATATAGGTTGAGCGCGGTCGACGGTCCGCCCGTCGACTCGTCGACGACGGCCGCTGCCGTCACCGCGATTGACGGCGCTACCAGAACGTGTCGCTGCAGTCGTAGACGACGCCGTGGCTCGGGCAGACGTACTTGCAGTGGCGGTGCTGCATCGGCGCGTCGCAGAGCGGGCAGGGTCGCCCGCGCGGCGTCTGCTCTGCATCCGCCTCCGCCTCGGACGGTCCCTCTCTCGACTCGGTCACGACCACAGGTCGGCGTCCTATCGGTTTGACTGTTGCTCTCGGCGGTTACTGACGCTACTCAACGTCCGATACCCTCGTTCGCTAGTGTAACCACTCCTCATCGCGAATAAAGAGAGAAACCGCGTCGAACGACGGAGTTACTCGTCGCCTTCGGCGTCTTCGTCTTCCTCGGCCGCCTCGGCCTCGGCGACGAGATGCTCGCCGTACTCCGAGAGGACGGCGCTGCCGCCGTTCTCCTCGAGGTCCTCGACGGCCGTCGACGTGAACGCGTCGGCGACGACGTGCAGTTCGTTGCGGACCTGCCCGCCGCCGAGCACTTTCACGACGTCGGTGTCGCTTCGCGCGTCGACGACGTCGCGGGCGTCGAGGCGGTAGCCGTCGCCCTCCTCCTCGGCGAGGTCGTCCGCGGCGTACAGCGCCGCGTCCTCGTCGAGTTTCTGGAGTCGCACCTCGACGACGTCGAGCTGTGCGTCCTCCGGGCGGGTGAAGCCGTGTTTGCCGAGCGGTTCGTAGTTGTGGAACTCGTGTTTCGCGCGTCCGGCGCGGCCGCGGCCGCCACGGTGACCGGCACCGCGCCGGTTCTTGTGCGTGCCGCCGCCGTGCGTTCGGGAACCGCGCTGTCGACGTTTCTTGGATGTCATTATCGCATCGCCTCCAGGAGGGCGTCGATGTCCTCGGCTTCGTGTTTGCCGAGTTGGCCGCCTTCGGTGGTCGGGTGCTTGAGCCCCTTGTGCCCGCCGCGCGGCGGGTGGAGTCGCAGCGACGGGGAGAGCCCCTGCTCGCGCAGCGTCGTCTCCTCGTCGACGAGTGCCTCCGCGAGCGCACCGAGGTCGTCGTAGTCGGTGTTGTCGGCGACGTAGTCGTCGTCGACCGTCGCCTCGCCTTCGAGCGGCTCCGCGCGCTTGCGAAGCAGCGTCTCGACGACGTCTGCGCTCGGTTCGCCGTGGGCGACGTACTCGTTGACTTTCGTCACCATACCGTCGTAGGTGTCCGTCTCGGGGACGAACGCGCAGTGGTTGACACCGTGGATGTTGAGCATCTTCAGGGTGTCGTGCACCGCACCGCTCATGTTGACGTCACCGCGAATCTGAACGACCGCGCGCATCACTCGTTCACCTCTTGCTGGACTTCGCGGGCGTGCCGCGGCGTCCGGGACTGCGAGGCGTTCTTGAGCGCGTTGTACGTCGCTTTCGCGAGGTTGACCGTCGTCCGGGTGTTGCCGTCGGACTTCGTCCACGCGTCCTGCACACCTGCGAGTTCGAGGATGCTGCGGACGGTGGGCGCGGCCGCGAGGCCGAGACCCATCGGCGCGGGGATGACCTCGACGGTCACCGAGCCGGCCTTGCCCTCGGCTTTCCGGGTCAACGAGTGGGTGCCGCCCGCGCGGTCCTCCCACGAACCGGAGCCGCGGTCGACCTTGATGATGTTCAGCTTTGCGACGTCGATGGCTTTCTGAATCGCCGAGCCGACCTGGTCGTCGCGGGCCTCGGCGTAGCCGAGGAACCCGTCGCGGTTGCCGACCGCACAGACGCACCGGAACTTCACCCGGCGGCCGGAGTCGGTCATCCGCTGGACCATGTTGATGTCGAGCACGTCGTCGTCCAGTCCGGGGAGGAGCTGGTCGACGATCTCGGGCTCTTTCAGCGGCAGGCCCGTGTCGAGCGCCTGCTCCATCGACGTGACGTCGTCGTTCTGGACCATGCGGCCGAGGCGCGTTCGCGGCTCCCAGCCGTTGTTGTTTCTGCTCATTCGTCGTCCTGTAGTTGTTCGAGCACGTCGTCGAAGTGCTCGGGTAGTTTCGTGGCGTCGAACTCCCCGCCGTACAGCGGCTCGTCGAGCTGTTCTGCGTACTCGGCGATGTGCTCGCCGCGGTTACGCGACCAGTCGGCCAGCACGCTCTCGTTGTGCGGGATTTCGAGGCCAGCGTCTATCGCTCCTTCCTGCACGGCGAACACCTTGTTGCCGGGCGTCGCCGTGTTCAGGCCGATGTCGAGGACGGCCTCTTCGAGGCCGGCTTCGACCGCTCGCTTGCCGACGAGGTAGCCCGTCAAGTACGCGCTCGGGAGGTTGCCCGTGGGGGCTTCCCAGCCGTACTCGGCGAGGTCCTCGGAGGAAGCGGCGGCGTGTGTGTTGTCGCCGTTGGGTCCGGGGGTTACCAGCTGCGCCCTGACGTGCTTGTTGCTGACGCGGGCTACGAGCCGCGGCTTGCCGGATTTCAACAGGCGCAACCGCTGATGGTAGTCGGTCCGGACCTCGCGACGGCGTCGCATCGGTACCTTGTATCGTGGTCCTGTCGCCATCTATTGGTCCTCCAGTTCGATTTCGTAGTTGTTCCGTGCGTACGCTTCGAGGCGGTCGACGCTCTCGAACTCCCCACCGCTTGCCTTGTTGTAGAGCTCGCGGTACTGGGTTCGGTTCAGCGGACCGTCGTCACGTAGTTCCTTGAGTCGGGCTCGCTGAGCGCGAATCCGGCTCATCCACTCGTCTTTCGAGTCTCGCCGCGCACCGGCTTTCCCTTTCCGGGTGCCGGGACCGCTGCGGTGGCCGTACTCTCGTTTGGCCTGCCGCTCGCGGGCGCGTCCGCGCGAGTTGGACTTGGCGTCCTTCGCGCGGATGGTGCCACTGTCGACGAGGTCACGGATGTCCTCGCGCGTGATGGCTTCGGCGATCTCGTCCTGTTCCTCGGGGTCGAACCAGACGCGGCTCTTGCCGACGTCGAGGACGTCGGCGGCCATGCGTCGCTGTGCGCTGAGGTCCGTCATTGATCGACCTCCACTTCGACGTAGGTCGGGTTGAGGACGCGAATCTCGCGGTCCTCACAGACGTCCTCGATGCGCTCGCGCTTGCGAGCGCCGACTTTGCTGGCGATGCGGACGGCCTGCGTGTCGCCGTCGACGCCTTCGAGGTCGTCCACGTTGTGCACGCGGACCTCCTCGAAGCCGCTCGGGTGCAGGCCGCGGGCGGCCTTCGGCGTGCGGTAGCCCGCTTCGACCATCGAGCCTTTGCCCTTGATGCCGCGTCGCTGCTTGGAGAGTCCGCCGCGCGGCTTACGCCACGACTCGGGGACTCGCTTCTTCATGTAGTACTTCTGGCGGCGGAACGCGGGCATGCCCTCGCGGTGCTTCTGCCCGAGTGCGCGCGCCGTCTCGTCGTCGAGGTCGGGCGTCTTGTCGACGTGGCCGCGCGGACGGAGCTCCGTCTCGACGTCCTCGTCGGCTTCTTCGGCTTCATCGGCTTCGCCCTCGTCTTCGACTTCGGCCTCGGTCTCCTCGGAGACTTCGAGTCCGCCGACGTCCGCCTTGATGCGGGCCGCCAGCGCGTTGCCGATGCCTTCGACGTCGGCGAGTTCCGACTGGCTCGCCGCCTTGACGTCCTCGACGGTCTCGTAGCCGGCTTCCTGCAGTGCTTCGGCCTTGCTCGGTCCGACACCGCTGATCTCTTCGAGTGTCTCTGGTTCGTCGTCGGCCATTTATGCACCACCTGCCTGTGGCTTCTCGGTGATGTAGACGCCGTCTTGGAACACGCGAGTGTCCTTGTCGGTGACGCGCGTCAGCTGTTCGATGGACGCGGCGGTCTGTCCGACGGCCTCCTTGTCGGAGCCCGTCAGGATGACCTCCTCGCCGTCGACCTGTACGTCGGTGTCGCCGCGAATCTGCGCGCGGCGCGGTGCCTTCTCACCGAGGAAGTTCTCGATAACTACCTCGTTGCCCTCGACGCTAACCTGCATCGGGAAGTGAGCGTAGTAGACCTCCATCCGGTACTCCCAGCCGTCGGTGACGCCGTGGAGCATGTTCCGGACGTGGCTCTCGAACGTTCCGATGGTCGCGTTCGTCTTCGCGTTCTCGTTGTCGCTCTCGACGACCACGTGGTCGCCCTCGACGCTGACGGAGACGTCCGGGTACCAGAGTCGTCGCGTGACGGACCCGTTCGGTCCCTCGA
This sequence comes from Haloprofundus halobius, assembly GCF_020097835.1. Classification (GTDB taxonomy): domain Archaea; phylum Halobacteriota; class Halobacteria; order Halobacteriales; family Haloferacaceae; genus Haloprofundus; species Haloprofundus halobius. The sequence continues at coordinate 337,646 of NZ_CP083666.1, read as the reverse complement.
CTGTGAGGTCGAGGTGGTCTACCTCGGCGGAGGCGTCGTCTGGAATTTCGATTTCGACTCGGCTCATGTTAGTAGACGTATGCGATTACTTGGCCACCGATGCCCTGTTCGCGGGCCTCGTAGTGGCTCATGACGCCGTGGCTCGTCGTGACGATGAGCGCTCCGTAGTCACGGGCGGGGAGGAATCGCTTCTCCCACTTCTCGAACTCGCCGGCACCCGCCGAATAGCGGGGCTTGACTGCGCCACATCGGTTGATAGCGCCTTTCAGTTCGACCTCGAACCGACCGGCTCGACCGTCGTCGACGAACTCGAAGCCGTCGATGTACCCGCGGTCGTAGAAGACCTCGAGAACGGAGCCGATGATGTTCGAGGCGGGTTGTACCTCGTGGGACAGATGCCCGACGCTCTCGGCGTTGTCGACGCCGGAGAGCGCGCTGCTGAGTGGGTCGTTGTCAGCCATAGTTATCGATACTTCTTGAATCCCATCTCGCGGGCGATCTCGCGGAAGCACTGCCGGCAGAGGTTGATGTCGTACTTGCCGACGAGCGCCTGTTTGCGACCGCATCGGCGGCACTCGTGGCGCTGGCCGGTGCGCTGCGTGGCGTGTTCACCCGTCACGTCTGTTTCACTCTCGCTCATTGTTCAACCTCCACGTCGAACGACTCCTCGAGGAACGAAATGGCGTCCTCGGGGGTCAGGCGGTGACCGGAGGGGATACTCCGCGTCACCTGGTCTCGCTTCGCGACACGGTAGCCGGGGCGGACGAGGTTGACCGTCACGTCCAGCCCGTAGATACCGATCTCGGGGTCGTACTCCTGACTCGGGAACTCGGTGTGTTCCTCGACGCCGAAGCTGAAGTTACCCGTATCGTCGAAGTTGCTCGCCGAGACGTCTGCCAGCGGCAGCGCCGTCTCGAGGAACTCGTGGGCCGTCTCGCCGCGAAGGGTCACCTTCGCGCCGACGGGCGTGCCGATGCGGACGCCGAAGTCCTGTCCGGCACGCTTCGACGTGGTGCGGACGCTCTGCTGGCCGGTGACGGCCTCGATGATGTCCTCGGCGTTGGCGAGTTCGCGGCCGCCCTGGCCGATGCCCATGTGGACGACGACCTTCTCGACGCGCGCCTGGCGCATCTCGTGGACGGACTCGCTCATTCGTCGTCACCTCCGGTGGTGGTGACTTCCGGTTCGCCGCCGGTGAAGTTCTCGTCGATGACGACGACGTAGTCGGCGACCGTCTCGAAGCCCTCGCCGTCTTCCTGCTCGACGGCGACGGTGTTGTCGCCGCTGCCGAGCGTGACGGTGATCTCCGAGATCTGGCCGATTTCGCCGGCGTGCGCGCCGGTGACGGCCGTCACGAGCGCGCCTTCCTCGTACGGGAAGTGCGCGACGATCTCCTTCGACTCGTTGTCGACGACGACCGAGTCGCCGCTGCTGTACTCGGAGGCGTCGTCGAGCTGGACGTTCGTGCCGTCGTGTAGCGACAACTGGAACGCGCCGCCGGCGACCTGACGCTTGCCGACGATCTTGCCGAGACGGCTCGACGCCGCGTCCTCGTCGATGGCGGTCAGCGCGAGGCGACCTCCCTCGTCGGGGAAGACGCGGTAGTACTCGTCTCGGGCGGTGAACGCCACGATGTCGAACATGCCGATGGGTCGGCGTTCGTCGGAGACGTTGTCACCGTTGACGAGGACTGTGCCCTCGTTGAGCGCGTAGCGCGCTTCCTTCTTCGTGTTGACGTAGCCGAGCACGTCCCGCAGCAGGATGAGCAGGGGGACCCCCTGTTCGCCGTGCGGGCCGGCGCCGGCTTTGACCGTCCAGACCTGTTCTTTCCGTTCGACCGGCCACGAGTTCGGGACCGAGAGTCGCTTCTGGTGCTTCGTCATTCTTCACCCTCCAGACGCGCTTGGCGGCGCTCGTCTTCGAGGTCCAGTTCCGTCACGCGGACGTTCGAGGTGTCGACCGGCCGCGGGACTTCCTCCCCGTCGGCCTTCTCGACGACGACGCCCTCGACGGTGATGACCTCGCGCTTGAGGTCGACGTCGACGACTTCGCCCGTCTCCCCGGCGTCGTCGCCGCGGAGTACCTCGACGGTGTCGCCCGCGTTGACGCGAACGTTGCGCTGGCCGTACTCCTCGCGGAGGTCGGCCGACAGCGTCGCGCGGACCTGCTTGTGCCGCTCGTGCAGCGGCGCGTCGCGGTTCTGGGTTCGCTGTTTGCGTGGTTGCTTGCTCATGCTATACGATCATCGTAGCCGTGGATGCGATGCTCCCGAAGCGCTCGGCGACTTCCCGCGCGATGGGACCCTTGATCTCGGTCCCGCGAGGCTCGCCGTTCTCGTCGATGATGACGGCGGCGTTGTCCTCGAACTTGACGCGCGTGCCGTCGGGGCGGCGGATCGATTTCCGCTGCCGCACGACGACGGCTTCGAGCACCTGTCGACGCATTTCGGGGGTGCCCTTCGTGACCGAGACGGTCACTTTGTCGCCGACGCCCGCTTTGGGGTGTCGGTTCTTCGTCCCGGAGTAGCCGGCGACGCTGATGACTTTCAGCTCGCGGGCTCCGGTGTTGTCCGCACAGGTGACGAGCGAGCCTCGTTCGAGACCCTGCGTGACGTCGGCTTTCAGCGCCTCCATCACGCGTCACCCTCTTCATCCGACTCGTCGTCGGCCGTCTCGGGGGCCGCGAGGCCCTCGGTGACGTCCAGCGACGCGATTTTCTCGACGACCACGTGTGATTTCGTCTTCGACAGCGGTCGTGTCTCTGCGATGCGAACCGTATCGCCTTCCTGGAGCTCCACGCACGGGGGTGCGTGGGCCGGAACGCGACTACGCCGCTTCATGTAGCGGTCGTACTTGGGAACGCGAACGTCGTATTCGCGCTCCACGATGACGGTTTTGTCCATGTCTGTGGAGGCAACGGTGCCCTCGAGCGTCTGTCCTCGCACGGCAAGCGAGCCGTGGAACGGACAGTTCGCGTCGGAGCAGGTCTCCTCCGGTTCTGGTACGTTCAGTCCTATCGCCATGTAGATTCACCTACGTTTTCGGTGCGCAATGCGGGTCGTGAGAGCAGCTTTGCACCATCCACCGTAACGTAGACTACGCCCTCGCAGTCGCCGGACGGCGAACTGCCGTCCGACGAGCCCTCGCGGGTCGACCCAGACTGACCGGCTGAATGGCCGGCAGTTTCCGACTCCCGTTTGGACGCAGACCCCGGAGCCTTGCGGCGTCGTCGGCGCGTGTCCGACGACTCGTCGAGGTGGACTCGACGGTTCCCGGCGGCTTCATTTGTGCACGACGGCCCGTTCGGACCGCCGGTTCCTCGTTCGAGTGCGAACTCGAACGTCGTTCCGCGTTTCGGCACCTGAACGACCCGAGCGCCACGCTCGGCGACCTCCTCGCCGAACAGTCGACGTGCAGCGGGCACGTCGCAGTCGACGTGCAGCGTCTGCATCGTCTCGACGACGACACGGCCGACTATCCCGACGAGGTCGGGGTTGTCGGCGGCGGCCACCCGAATCGGGAGACCGTTGAGTTCGTGTCGCGTGAGGCGCTCGGGTGTCAGGGCCATCTTACTCGTCGTCGCCCTCTTCGTTCTGGATGGTCTTGATTCGGGCGATGGTCCGGCGAATCTCGCCGATTCGGCCGGGGTTCTCCGGCGCGCCGCCCGCCGCTTGCACGGCGCGGGCGTTCAGGAGTTCCGTCTCGAGTTCCTCGACTTCCGCCTCGCGCTCTGCGGGCGTCATGTCGCGGATCTCGTCGGGGTAGAGGATGGCCATCTACTGACCCTCCTCCTCGGATTCGTCGGCTTCCATCTCGGCGACGAGGTCGGCGGCCTCCTGCTCGACTTCCTCGTCGAGCTCGGAGAGCTCCGTCTCCACGTCGTCGGTGGCTTCCTCGTCGGCGTCGAGCGCGTGCTCGTCGTCGTCGACGTCGCCGGTCGCGACCGGTTCCTCCTGCGCGTTGGCCGTCTCGCCGGTCTCCTCGACTACCTCTTCGACGACCTCCTCGTCGATGGCCTCCTGGGCGTCGTCCTCGCCGGCGTGTTCGGCGGGCACGTCGTCGGCGTCGTCGCCGACGTCCGGCACTTTCTCGTCGTCGGGCTCGTCGAGGAGGTCCTCGACGCCCTCGGTCTCCGCGATCTGTTCGACCGCTTCGACCTCGACGTCCTCGGCGACGGAGAAGTCGTCGGGGAGCTGCGCTCCCGGCGGGATGATCTTCACCGTGACGCCGATGGTGCCGAGTTTCATGACGGCGACGCCCTGGCCGGTGTCGACGACTTCCTCGGCGGGTTCGCCGTTGTGCTTGATGTAGCCGCGGTTGAACTTCTCGTCGCGCGAGCGGGCACCGGTGACCTTGCCGTTGAGCTTGATTTCGGCGCCGAGCGCGCCCGCATCCATGATGCGGTCGATGGTCGTGTGACCGGCCTTACGGAAGTACCAACCGCGTTCGAGCGCGTTGGCGAGGCGGTCCGCGACGATGCGCGCGTTCAGGTCGGGTTCGTCGACCTCCTGGACGTCGATCTGGGGGTCGTCGAGGTCGAACCGCTCTTCGAGTTGGCGGGTGACCTTGCGGATGTTCTTCCCGCCCTTACCGATGACCATGCCGGGCTTCTCGGCTTTCAGGACGATCTGCGTGCCCATCGGGGTCTTGGCCACGTCCATACCGCCGTAGCCGGCGCGGCCGAGTTCTTCGGCGAAGAACTCGTCGATCTGCGAGCGCTGGAGACCGTCTTCGATGAACTGGTGTTCGTCTGCCATTATTCGTCTTCCTCCTGTTCTTCGATAATGAGCTCCACGTCGACGAGCGTCGTGTTCCACGGGTCCGCTCGTCCGAACGCGCGGGGCTTGCGCCCCATCTGCTCGTCGACCTTGTGGGGGGCGACGTGCTTGATGACCATCGATTCGCCGTCGAACCCTTGCTCGGTGGCGTTGTTACGCGCGTTCTCGAGCAGTTTCAGGAAGTCCTTCGACGCTTTGTTCGGGTAGCGACCCGCGTCCCACCCGTCGATGTCGCCTTTGTGGCCGACGCCGGAGTTGTGCTGCTTGAACGGCACCGACTGCTTCTCGTCGATGACGTCCTGCAGGTACGACTCGGCGTCGTCGACGCGCTTGCCTTTGATGGCGCGCGCGATGGCCTTGCTGTGCTTCAGGCTGATGGGCCGCTCCCGGAGCATGGCTTTCGCCGTCGTGTCGGGGTCGGCCTCGACGCTGTAGTTGATTCCCATGGGTTACTTGAGTGGCACGAACTTCGAGGACCGGGTCGCACCGATACCGGCCTGCCCGTGTTCGACCGAGTTGCGGGTGAGCTGGAACTCGCCCAGGTAGTGGCCGATCATCTCGGGCTGAACCTGGACGCGCTCGAAGCTCTGACCGTTGTAGACGGCGAACGTCAGCCCGACGAACGCGGGCACGACGGGCATGTCGCGCAGGTGCGTCCGAATCGGGTCGTTCGCGGTCTCCTCTTCGGTCTTGTCTCGGGCCTTCTCGAGCAGTTTCTCGTGCTCGACGCCCAGGCCACGGTTGATGGTTCGCCGCTGACGCGCGGGGAGCAGTTCTGCGACCTCGTCGAGCTCCATATCCTGCAGCTCGTCGAGCGTGTGGCCGCGGTAGGTGAACTCGCCCTCGCGGCCGGTGCGGTAATCAGTACTCATTTGTTACGACCTCGTCCGGTACGTTTCGATGCGATGTCTCCGACCTTCCGACCCGGCGGTGCGTTCCGCGAGACGGACTTCGGCTTGCCGGGGTGCTGTCGGCCGCCGCCACCGAACGGGTGGTCGACGGCGTTCATCGCGACACCGCGGACGCGCGGGTACTTGGTACCGCGAGCGCGCATCTTGTGGTGCTTCTTCCCCGCCTTGACGAACGGCTTCTCGGTCCGGCCGCCACCGGCGACGACGCCGATGGTGGCGCGGCACTGCGGGTTGAGCCGTTTGACCTCGCCGCTGGGCAGCTTGACCGCCGCGACGCGTTTGTCGTGGGTGAGCAGCTGCGCCGAGACGCCGGAGGCGCGGGCGAACTTGCCGCCGTCGCCGGGCTGGCGTTCGACGTTACAGACCGGAATCCCCTCGGGGATCTCGGCCAGCGGCAGCGTGTTGCCGGGCTTGATCTCGGCGGAGACACCGACCTGGATGGTGTCGCCGACGGTGACGCCCTCGGGCGCGAGCACCAGTCGGCGGTCGCCGTCCTCGAACTCGACGTCGGCCAGCGGCGCTGCGCGCGCCGGGTCGTGTTCGATGTCGACGACGGTTCCGGAGACGGTGTCGCCGTCGGTCGCTTCCTTCTTGTGTGCGAGTTCGGCCTTGTAGCGGTGCGACGGTGCACGGAACGTGGACGAGCCGCGTCCGCGACGTTGGCCTTGAATTCTACGTCCCATCTAGAACACCCCGATTCGGGAGGCGATCTCCTGTGCGTCGTCGTCTTCGCTGAGACGCACGGTCGCCTTCTTCGTTCCTTTCGGCGTGACCTGCGTGTTTATCTCGTCGACGGTCACGTCGTAGCGCGATTCGATCTCCTCTTTGATCTCCGGCTTGGCGGCGTCGAGGTCGACGATGAACTGGAGCTTGTTGTCGAAGTCCATCTCGTTCATCGCCTTCTCGGTGACCAGCGGGTGGCGGATAACCGAGCTCATCGGTCGGCCACCTCCTCGACTGCGCTCTCGGTCCAGACGGTGAGGCGACCGGCGTGGGTGCCGGGCGCGAGGTCCTCGGTGTTGACCTCGGCGGCCGTCACGACGTCGGCGCCGGCGAGGTTGCGAGCCGCCTTCGACGGCGCCTCGCTGGTGACGAAGAGGATGGATTTGGGTCGCTTGTACTTGCGACCGCGGGCCTTCCCCTGTCCGGCGCGGACTTTGCGGTCCTCTGCGCGCTCGATGTCGGCGTCGACGCCGAGCGCTTCGAGCAGCGAGACGACTTCCTGCGTCTTCACGAGGTCTTCGAAGTCGTCGGAGACGACGACCGGGAGTTCGACGCCGTCGTCGAACTGGTGGCCGCGCTCCGCGACGATCTCGGCGTCGGTCGTCGCGGCGATTGCCGAGCGGACCGCCAACTGGCGCTCCTTCTTGTTGATCTTCTTGCCGTGCTCCTTCTCGGCCTTCGGCGGGTGCGCTTTGCGTCCGCTGACGGCCTGCGGGACACGACGTGCGCGCCCGTTCTCTCGGGGCACGTGCGCCATACCGCGGCCGCTGCCGAGCGACTCCGCCGGGGTTCGCATCCCGGCGAGGGGGTCGGCTCCGTAGGCCTGCGTTCGGTTCGCCTGTGCGGCGAGGACGGCGCGCTTGATGAGGTCCGGACGGTACGTCGTCTCGAAGACCTCCGGAAGCTCGAGCGTGCCGGCGTCGTCGCCGTTCAGGTCCTTGATTGTTGCTTCCATTCGTTAGTCACCCCTGGTTGGACGCGGTGGAGACGTAGCGCACCTCGGGGTCGAGGCGCGGCTGGTCGTTCGGTCGGATGGCCGGGCGGAAGCGCAGGAGGCGCTTGTTCGGGCCCGGGAGCGAGCCCTCGACGAGCGCGTAGTCGCCGTCGACTTCGCCGTAGTTGACGAAGCCGCCGTCGACGGACGCGTCGTCGCCGTCGCCCATCGCGACGAGGCGTTTGTTCAGTTCGGTGCGCTGGTGGTAACCGGTCTGGCCCTGCTGGGGAACCGTCGAGCGGACGCGGCTCGGGTTCCACGGGCCGAGGTTACCGATGCGACGCCGCCATCCCTGGCGGGCGTGCTTGCCCTTGCGCTTCTGGACGCCCCAGCGCTTGACGGGACCCTGCGTCCCTTTCCCTTTGGTGACGCCGGCCGCGTCGAGGTACTCGCCCGCGCGGAAGACGTCGGCCATCGCGTGCTCGCCGCCCGCTTCGAGCAGGTCGAGCGCGAAGTCGGCGCGTTCCTGCAGGGAACCGCCGCCGACGCGAGTCTCCATCACGTCGGGTTTCTTCTTCGGGACGTTCTTCAGGCCGCTCGGGACGGTGTGGGTGATGACCCGGAGGTCGTCGACCTCACCGTCGTCGAGCAGCGAACGGAGGTCGTCTGCGTCCTCCTCGAACGTGTCTTCCGACGGCAGGTCGAGGACGCGGTCGAGGTCCTCGTCGAGGTCGGTCGCCCAGACCTCGGTCGTCGGTTTCTGTCCGTACGGCGTGTTCTGGTAGGCTCGGAGCGCAACGGCGCGCATCGGCGGGGTCTCGACGACCGTGACGGGGACGGACTCCTCCATCCCCTCGCGGGCCGAGTTCGCCGTGTCGTTGACCATGACGACGTGGGTCATCCCGGCCTTGTAACCGGCGAAGCCCTGCAGCGCAGGGGAGCCCTCGTCGTCGGGCCACGACTTGATGCGCGGAACCTCTTTGGCTGCGCGCGTACGCGGGCCGAAGCCCATCGAGCCTTTTCGTGGTCTGCTTGGTTGTGGCATTGTTTCACTCCGTGAGTGTTAGGCAGGCGAGTGAGGCGAACATCGCTTCCTCCGTCCGCACGACCTCGCTGCCCTGTCGCGGAACCGTATTGAGCCAGAGGTCGAACCCCGGACCGGGTTCGACTCGGTCATCCGCCGACTCGTCGTCGGCGACGGCTTCGGGCGGAAACCCGAAGATGTCCGGAAGCCCTCTCTCGGGCGAACCGAAGGCGACGGTCATTCCGTCGGCGGTTCGTCCGGCCAGCGTCGACAACCGCCCGATGGACAACTGCTGTCCGAATCGGGAGGTGGCGATCTTCACGCCGGCGCCCTCACGGCCGAGCGCTTCCGACAGGTCCATGCGCTCGACGACGAACCCCGGCGGGGTCTCGTCGACGATGCGGGCACGGACCGGTTCTCTCGAAGAGATCCTGACGGTGACGCGCTCTCCCTCCTCGGCCTCCGTTCCCGGAGGCGTGTAGAGAGAGATCGGGTGTTGCAGTCCGCAATTGACCCGGACGCGACCTTCAGGTCCGACCTCGGTCACGATTCCCTGTGTTAACGACCCCGAATCGTCGGATTCGGAGCCGGTCCGTGGCGAGACACGGAGCGGCGGTAGCACGCCGGCGTACCGTAACTCGTCGCGCTTGCCCCACGCCTCCTGTCGGAGGTAGGGGGGCGTCGCGGCGTATTCGAGCACGGTCGCGACGAACTCGCCGCCCCAGCGGCGCTCGCCTTCCCTGTCGGGGAAGACGACCAACCGGTCCGCCCGGAACACGGTCGCCGCGCGGGCGACGTAGCCGATTTTGCGAGTGGCCTCGCGTTGGTCCTCGGCTTCCCGGACGAGCGACGACGGCACGCATACGGTGAGTGTCATGCCGTCGTTTGGGTGTCTCGCCACTAGACTGTGACGTTGCTATCCGATACGCACTAAAAAGGGTAGCGGAATCCAAACGCCCGTGAGACGCGCTCGCATGACTGTTGACGACACATTCAGCCGAATTTGGGAGTGCGAACGACCCCCACGCCCGCTGCCGATTCGACGCCGATTCGCAAGCCTTATCAACAAATGCGTCGATTGTGGGAATGCAGCAGTCAGGCGCTGGTAGTGTAGTGGTATCACGTGACCTTGCCATGGTCACAACCTGGGTTCAAATCCCAGCCAGCGCACTTCTCCGAATCTAATACTCTGAGTAGGGCGTTTTATCGCCCTGCGAAGCTCCGATTCTGTGAATGCGGTACGCTGGATTTGAAGCACGGAACGAGCGAGCGAAAGCGAGCGAAGTTCAGGCGGTTCAAATCCCGGCGAGACTCCGTCTCGCCGACACTCGCAGACCTCCGGTCTGCTCGGTCCCAGCCAGCGCACTTCTCTGACTTCAATACCTCCGAGCGGCGCGTCTCGTCGCGCCGCGAGGCTCTCGGGAGGGAAACGTAAACCTCGCGGATTCGAAAGAGCACAGAAAAGAGAGCGGTGAGACGACTACGCGCTCTGACGGTGTTCGGTCGAGGTTGCTCCTTCGGGAGTCATCCCCAGTTGTTCCATGAGTCCGATCGTGTCGAAGACGACCCACGTCTCGGCCAACTTCCCGTCCTCGATGCGGTCGAACTCCATACCGGTCACCGTGAACTCGTTTCCGGTCGGTTCGATGCCGAGTTCCGGGATGGGTCCCTCGTTCGTTCCGCTGCACGTGAAGTGGACCGCGACGAGGTCACCTTCGGCGGCCATGTGGTCGTACTCGAACGAGAGGTCCGACATCGCCTCGCGGAGCGTCTCGGCGTACGTTTTCAGTCCGTCACGACCACGAACCTCTTCCGGCCAGTCGGGGTCGTGGAGGACGTAGTCCTCGCTCACCAACTCTTCGATCACGTCCATGTCGCCCTCGGTAAACAGGTCGAACGAGGTCCGCTGGACGATTTCCTTGTTTTCGGCGGGTGTAGTCATCGAAGATCCCCAACAGGAAGGAGGTCAGGAGACGGCAAAACCATTGCTAAGATGTAGCACACATCGTGATCGTCGCTGACGACGAAGTGTCACGGAAACGGGTTATACGACTCGAATCTGGAACGCGTCCGCAGTTCTCGCGTCTCGACTCCGAACTGTCTCGCAGCGTGATAAGGGAGAAAACGCCTTTACAACTGCGGGGCATCGATAGAAACGCAGACGCAGTCACCTCGCGCTGGTAGTGTAGCGGTCAACACGCGGTCGTTTCCACGGCCGCAACCCAGTGTTCAAATCCTGGCCAGCGCACTTCTACGATTCAGTCCCTCCGAGCGACGGGTTTCATTCCGTCGCGAGGCGCTGAAGCGGTGAATGCAGTAACCGGCTTTGAGCCAGTCAGTCGCGCGCAACGAACACTATGAGCGAGCACGTCTGACCCAGTTCGAATCCTGGTCAGCGCACTCCCTTCGGTCGTACGCCGCCCAACCCTCGCAGACCGCCGGTCTGCTCGGTCCCGACGAGACTGCGTCTCGTCGTCGTTCACCTCGCTTGCGCTCGGTGAACTCCTGGCCAGCGCACTTCTCTCAACTCGGTACTCCGAGCGGCGCACGCACCTTCTCGAAACCCTCACAGTCAGTCCACACGGCGTGTGGCCCACAGATTGATAACGACCACCTGTGACGCGTCAGTCGCTGTCGACGGAGCGTCGAGAGTACGGTAACGCATCCGGGCACGTCGCAAGTTCTGCAGCGGGAACGCTGAATTCGACGCCCCGCCGGAGCACCGCACGCCGCACCGGGGGAAGTCCACCGGCCGACCGGAACGGACCGGAGCGCAGCGACGCTCGCGGTCCGACGGTCGGTCGACGACGGTCGTGCGAGTCCACGGGCGACACACCTCGTCGAACACCGTGCAAATTTTTTCGGCGATACCGGAACGGTCATTCTCCGAGCGGGCCGTGCGTACGGCATGGAATCCGAGTCCGCCGCGACTCCCCGAGCGTCTACGAGGAACTCGACCCCGACGGTCGCTGGGAGTTGGGGTCGGCGATACTGACGAGAGAGGAAATCGTCGAGTTCGCCGGCCGGTACGACCCGACGACACCCTCTCGGGGTGAGTCGAACTCGGAGAGATGCGCATCTCGGAGTCGGACCCCAATCGCGGCCACGTCGACGTGGAGACAATCGGCGTGAATCAGCGCGGAGCGGTCGTCATCTCGTGGACCGCACACGCACTCGTCGCCCGACGTCCGCGGTGACAGCGCGGCTTTCGACCGAGTCCGTCACCGTCGTTCGTCGCCGTCAGGTTCGAGTTCACTCCTGCCGAGGTCGAGTGCGTCGCCGTCATCGTCGTCTCGCGGGAGCGTCGCGTCCTCGTCAACGCCGAGCGAGAGCGTCTCTCCGGTCTCGATGCGGGCGAGGCCGTCGAACTCGCAGAGCGACGAGACACCAGATTCGGGGACCGTCACCAGTACGGCTCGAAACCGCAGGTCGCGTACGACGGAACCGTCCAGCTCCCGGACGCTCGCTTCGAGGGCGTCCCGGCGCGAGGTGTCGCCCAGTTCGACGACGAGCGTCGCCTCCTCGTCGTCGATAGGGTCGTCGCGCATCCGGCGAACGGGATGTGAGAGGTACACGACGGAAGGTGAACGCTCGCGAGCAAAACGAATCCGGTTCGGAGTCGAAGTCGGTGACGGCGCTTGTCGAGTGGGTTCGCTTGTCGAGTAGGTGCGCGACGCGCGGTGTCGACGAGACGGAGGCCGAGAGATGCTCAGTCCTCCGTCCAGTAGTACAGTTCTTCGCGCGGCGCGCCACAGCCGGAGCAGGCGTCGGGGAACGCTTCCAAGTCGCCGGTCTCGCTGCAGCGGTGACAGCGCCAGACGAGGTACGCTTCGCCGAAGTCGGAGCGAACGAGTCGTTCGTTGCGGACGACGGTTCTGCGCGGTATCGAACCGGCGGCGGTCGAGTTACTGGCGGGTCGGTCGACCAGTGAGTTCGTGTTCATCAATACCCATACACAACCTGCCGAGATAAACTCGCAGCCAGAACTGACGTTTCGACGTATCTCGTCCGGAGCTTCGCCGGTCACTCCTCGTCGCGAACGGACCACCGGAGTTCGAGACCGTACCGGCCGTCGGCGAGTCGGAACGGCGATCCGTCGGTTTCGGTCTCGACGCGCTGCGGTCGCGGCAGCGTCACCGAACTGTCGCCGGCCACTATCGTCATCTCGTCGCCGGCGTCGAGGAGGCGGTCCAGTTCGGTCAGCGGCGATGCGGGAACGGGACCGGTCGACTCGACGGCGACGGGACCGACCCGCAAAGTTAGGTCGCTGGCCATAGATCTGACACGTATGACCGTCATCGCACTACTGAGCGTCGCACCCGTGAAAGAAGAGAGCATGGCCGCCGACGTGGCCGAGGCAGTCGCCGCGCTCGACGGGTTCGACGTCGACTACGAGACGAACCCGATGGGGACCGTTATCGAAGCCGAGGACGTCGACACGCTCCTCGACGCCGTCGCCGCCGCGCACAAGGCGATCGATGCCGACCGGGTCAGCACGTTCCTCAAGATAGACGACAAGCGAACCAGCGACGAATCCGCCCGGGAGAAAGTCGAGGCCGTCGAGCGCGAACTCGGCCGGGAAGCGCGAAGCGACGGCGAGTAGCGCTACGCTCTCAGCCGTAGTGCTCGTCGAGGTAATCGACGATGTCGTCGCTCTCGTACATCGTCTTCCCGCGCGCGTGATCGACGAGGAAGGGAATCTGGTCCTCGCCGCCGAGCGCCGTGAGTTCCTCGTGAGTCTGTTCGTTCAGCACGTCGCCGTCGTGCGTCCGCGGGTTGTGGACGACGTAGGAGACGCCGAGGTCGGACAGTTTCTGGCGCGCCTTCTCCGAGTACGGACAGCCTTCGGCTTGGTAGAGTTCGAGCATCGCAGGGTGTGGTCGACGGCCAGTCAGTAATAGCTGGGCCGCGCCGAACCTCGTCACCGGACGACCTGTAGCAGTCGTCCGGCGACGCCCGCGACGGTGCCGCGCAACCCGTTCTCGGTCGGTTTGTGGACCTCGACGGTCGTCCGCGCCTCGCGCGACCCGTCGTACTGTCCGTCGAGGTAGGCGACGATGGCGTCGCTCTCGTACAGTCGAACGCCCCGGTCGTGGTCGACGAGGAACGGAATCTGGTCCGCGTCGCCGAGCGCGAGCAGCTCGTCGTACGCCTGCCGGTTGACGACATCGCCGCCCTCACCGCCGGGCAGCCGTGGCGTGTGGCTGACATAGGAGACGCCGAGCTCCGACAGTTTGTCCCGGACTTTCGCGCAATGCGGGCAGCCTTCGGCTTGGTAGAGTTCGAGCATCGTGCACGACTGTACCGCGCGGCAGGAACAAAAATCCGTATACCGACTGCCGAGCGCCGACCGCCAAACCCTTTATCCGAATGGGCGCAACCGGGAGTATGGACAGTCTCAATCGGATGGCGATAGAACTCGTCGACGAGGCGCTCGACTTCGCCGACGAGTTGAACGTCGGCGCGTACGAGTTGGAGTCGGGCGCGACGGTGCTTGACTTCGGCGTCGACGCGACGGGCGGCGTCGAGGCCGGGTTGTTGCTGACGGAGATTCAGACCGCCGGTCTCGCCACGGTCCAGAGTCGGATGGGCGAGGTCGACGGCGCGCCGATTCCGCACGTCGAACTGTCGACGGACCACCCCGCAATCGCGCTGCTCTGCTCGCAGAAGGCGGGATGGGAACTGGAGTTCGACCGCTTCGACGGCCTCGGCAGCGGCCCCGCCCGCGCGCTCGTCGGCCAGGAGTCGGAGTTCGAGGCCGTCGGCTACTACGACGAGTTCGACCTCACCGTCCTCGCCGTCGAGAGCATCGACCTGCCGGGCGACGAGGTGGCCGAACACGTCGCCGAGCTCGCCGAAGTCGAACCGAGCGCCGTCTTCCTGCCGACGTTCGCCGTCGGCTCCATCGCCGGGAGCGTCAACATCGCCTCGCGCGCCGCCGAACTCGCCGTGTTCCGTCTCTTCGAACTCGGCTACGACCCCCGAGACGTGCTCTCGGTCAGCGGCAGCGCCCCCATCGCCCCCGTCAGCTACGACGAGGGCGTCGCCATGGGCCGCACGAACGACGCGCTCGCCTACGGCGGCAAAGTCCACCTGACGGTCCGCGACGAGTTCGACCGCTTCGACGAACTCCCGTCGACCGCCGCCGACGAGTACGGTACGCCGTTCGAGGACATCTTCGCCGAGAACGACTGGGACTTCTCGCAGGTGCCGGTGTCGGCATTCGCGCCCGCGCAGGTGACCGTCGACGTCGTCGACGGCTCTACCCGAGTGTTCGGCGAGACCGACGAGGACCTGCTCGCGGAGTCGTTCGACCTCCGCGAGCGCTGAGCCGTGCGGTTCAAACTCGTCCCGCCCGCGCCCGACGACCTCGGCGTCGTCGCCGACGCCCAGAAGGCGGTGCCGCTGGTGCCCGACTCCGAGGACGACTGCTGCGAGCGTCTGATGCGCCGCGTCGGCTTCCCGAGTCGCGACGCCGCCCGCACGTGGTTGACGTTTCTTCGCGCCTTGGAACTCGCCACCGAGACGCCGACCGGATTCAAGCGCACCCGGACCGACCCGACGCCCGACCACCTGCGCGACGCGTTCGTCCGCCGAGTGTTCGCCGCCGAGGAGGTGCTCGCAGTGGTAGACGACGCCGAAACTCCTGTGAGCGTCGACGAGGCGTACGACCGCGTCCGTGACCGAGTGCCGCAGTGGGAGCATTTCAAAAACCCCAAGCGGTGGGAAGAGATCTGGCGCGAACGAGTCGGCGACGTACTGGAGTGGTTCGTCCTCCTCGACGGAGCCGAGCGTCGAGACGACGGCTACGTCCGGAGCTGAACGCCGGCGTGTCGCCTCATGACCGTCGGCGGGCGAACACGTCCCCCAGATAGCTTCCCGCGAACGCGCCGCCCCCGCCGACACCGATCGTCACCGTCTGTCCTGCACCGACCGCACCCGCTGCGCAGACGGCGACGGTGCCGACGAGCAGCGCGCCGAGCGAGGCGAGAAACGCCGCGCCGCTGTCGAACGAGTCTGAACTCTCGAACCCGCCGAACGCCTCGGCTCTGAGCAGTGGAATCACCACCGCGACGCCAGCCACGATGGCCAGCGGCCCGTCGAGCCCCGTCGTTCCCAGTACCGCCGTGACGACGCCCGCGAGCAGCGCACCGGTGAGCGTCAGGGCGACTCGCCGCTGTTCCATGGGACGGATAGTCGCTTCGAGAGGATGAAGTTGCGGGAGTCGTGCTAGCGGAGCCGCCGATGGGGAGGCGGGGGTCGTCAGTCGCGCTCAGTCGTAGTGGACGTCGGTGACGGTGCCGACGCCCTTGCTCTGTCCTTCGCGGAAGACGAACCGTTGACCGTCCTCGATGAGATACGGTCGGAACTTGAACTCGACGCGGGAGTGGCCGGTGTCGCCGGGCAGGAGACGCCCTTCTTCGGGGTGAAACACCGCCGCCTCGCTAATGGTTTCGAGGTGGATAACGGGTTCGTAGCCCGTTCCGATGCGCGTCGGGTGGTTGAGCACCATCACGTCGGCCTCGAACGAGCGGACGGCGCGGGGGTCAGCGTCCCGCGGGACGAGCACCATCCCGCGCTCGATCTCGGCCTCCTTGACGCCCTTGAGCGCGATGCCGACGATTCGCCCCGCCTTGGCTTCGTCGACGCGGTGGTAGTGCATCTCGATGGAGCGCACCTCCACGTCGCGGAAACTCCCGTCGGGCATCGGCCCGAGCAGCAGTTCGTCGCCCGCCTCGACCGTGCCGGAGTTGACTGTCCCGGAGGCGACTGCGCCGACGCCGGTGACGCTGTAACTTCGATCGATGTACATCCGGAACTGGCCCTGACCGTCGCTCGTCTTCGGCAGCGTCTCGAACAGATAGTCGAGGTCGTCGATTCCCTCCATGGCGACGGCGCTGGTCCGGAGGATGGGGACGACCGAGTCGCTGATCTCCTCGACGGCGGCCTCGACGCCGTAGCGTTCGACCGGCAGCGGCGTCTTGCCGACGTCGCGGAGCAGTTTCTCGACTTCGTGCTCGACTTCGGCGACGCGCTCGTCGCTGACGGCGTCGACTTTCGTGATGGCGACGATCGTCGGCAGTTCCGTCGCGAGCAGGATGCCGAGATGTTCGCGCGTCGTCTTCGTCGGCCCGTCGTCGGCGGCGACGACCAGCAGGCCGTAGTCGAGTTTCTGGCCGACCAGCCCGCGGATGGTGGTGCGGAGCCACGGCTCGTGGCCGACGGTGTCGACGAAGGAGACGAGGCGGTCGGCCGTCTCGACGACGCGGGCGCGGTCGCTCTTGCGGTGGGGGTTGCGCATGTGGACCGGGCCGTCGTCGTCGAAGCCGTAGACGGCGTACGAGAGGTCCGCCGAGAGGCCGCGTTCGACCTCGTGCGGTTGCACGTCGAGGAAACCGCGAGTCCCGCCGTCGCCGTCGTCGGCCTGTCCGGTGACGAGCGACCCGACGAGCGTGGACTTGCCGTGGTCGACGTGGCCCGCGGTGCCGACGACGATGTGTTCCTCGTCTGTTTCGAGCATCGCGCCCTCGCGGACCGTCGCGACGCCGACGAGGCCCGCGCCGGGCGCGTCGTCTCGCGGGGTTCCCCCGCTCGGTCCGTTCGAGACGCGTTGCGTCTCGCCGCCGACGCCCCAGGTGTCCACGTCTTCGATGTGCGCGCCCGCCTCCTCGGCGAGCAGCGAGAGGACGTCCATCGACTCCGAGAAGGCGTCCGCCGAGATACCGGCGATACCTCCGTCGTCGGTGACGCCGACGACGTACGTCGCCTCACCGTCGCCCGAGAGGACTCGGTGTCGGAGTTGGGCGGCGAGACTCTCCATGCGGCCACCGGAGAGGTGGACCTCTTTGGAGAGCCGTTCTTTGAACTCGATGTACCCGCCTTCCTCTTCTCCGCGCTGTAGGGCCTCCTCTAAGGCGGCCCGGTCGGCGCTCATGGGCGGCGGTAAGCGTCGGTTTGCTAAAACCTTTTTCGTGTTGTGAGTACACATGACACTATTCGGATATCGAGTACTCTGGAACCCTCCCGCCGTCGTTCCCCGGCGGACGCTGTTCACTCAGGGTTCACGTTTACGCACGCTCCTCTGGAAAGCCTCCTCGAACTATGGCGCGACGTACAGAACTCGACCGACGGACGACGCTTCGACTCGCGGGGACCGCCGTGGCCGGTGTGGGGGCGGCCGCGACGGGAACTGCGGCGGCACAGAACGACGGTGAAGGCGGTGACGACGGTCAGGGTGGCGGAGGAGACGGCGGTGGAGGAGACGACGACGGGCAAGGCGGCGGTCAGGGAGGCGGTCGGCGGGGACCGCCCCCGTTCGAGGTCGTCTTCGGCGGCCGGACGCGGGGCTGGGTCGGTCGCGCTCCGGTCGGCATCGAAGGACAACAGAACCCCGGGCTTCGGTTGGTACCGGGCCGCGAGTACACGTTCACGTGGCAGAACGTCGACGGCCGGCAACACGAACTGCTCGTCGTCGACGGAGAGGGGAACGAACTCGTGGCGAGCGATGAGTCCGCCCGGCGTGGCGAGCGCGTCAGCGTGACGTTCGTCGCCACGCGAAACATGACCGAGTACTACTGCGAGTACCATCCACAGTCGATGCGCGGCCGGATCGAGGCGAGACCGTGTCCGGTCGCCCTGAACCCCGGCGGCGGAGAGGGTGGAGGCGGTCGAGGTGGAGGCGGAGAGAGCGGAGGCGGCAACAGCGAAGACGGCGTCGAACCCGACGAAGACGGATAATCGGAGGTTCGCGGTCAGCGTGGCGACGAATGCTGGAACTGTCCGTCGGAAGGCGCAGAGCGACCGACGGTCCCCCACTTCACTCGGTCAACGACTCGTACGCCCGGTTCACCCGCTTGAACGACTCCTCGTCGCCGCTCTCGGTGTCGGGATGAACGTCCTTCACCTTCGAGCGGTAGGCGCGCTTGACCTCGTCGATACTCGCGCCGGGTTCGAGGTCGAGCGCGCGGTACGCCTCCGCGCGAGTCGGCCCCCGAGTCTCCCGCGGTGCACCGGCACCCGCACGAGTTCGCGCACCGCCCCGTGCGCCAGCGCCCGCGCCACGACGCGCCCGCCGCCGGTTGTCGCGGGCGTTCTCGCGACGCGCGCCCGCGCCGAAGCCCGAGGGTTCCCGGCGAACGCGACGGTGGCGCGTCCGCTCGGCGAGTCGGCCGCTCGCCTGGTACCACATGAAGTACGTCGTCGCGCCGAAGGGGATGGCGAGAAAGAGCAGAAAGAGCTGGTAGGTCAGTCCGAGAACCGCGAGGAGGACGGTAATCCCCGCGAAGACGGCGGCGAGTCCCATGATGAGCTGGTCGCGGTCCACGGAGTCGATACGGACTGCATGGACCTAAGGCTCCCGCCCGGCATCGGACCCGACGCGCGTCTGGGACTCGGCGCGGCGTGCGGTCGATGCTGCCCAGCGCTCAAGTGACTCGGTGCCGTACGCAACCTATGAGTGTCAGCGGTGTCTGTCAAGTGTGCGAGTCGGCGGAAGCGACCCAGACATGTCCGAACTGCGGCGCGATGGTCTGCGACGACCACTACGACCGCGAACTGAGCGTCTGCACCCGGTGTGCGTCCGCAGCGCGACAGAGTGGCGGCGAGACGGCCGAAATCGACCGGTCGGACGTACTGAAATGACGGAGTCAGAGGACGAAACCGCGTCGAAACCGTACGTCTGCGAGACGTGTGGGAAGGAGTTCGAGAGCGAGGAGTCGCTCGAAGCGCACCTCCGCGACGCCGGGCTGGTCGACTGAGACGGTCGACGGCTCTCCGAGTGGGTGGCTGCGGAGAACGGAAGCGCGTCGCCGTCGTCCCGTTCCCAGAGACGCCGCGTCTCGCGACTATTTTATAGCATTTCTAACAGTTGCGATATATTAACTTCACTTCCGTCGTCCTCTCTACAATGCGTCGTGGCGTCCGCCGGTGGCTACCAGTCGTTCTGTTGGTCGGAGTGGCGATTGCGGCGGTTTCAACGGGGGTTCCGGTCGGTACCGACGGACCGGCGGCAGTCCCCGACAGTCGAGCGGCGGCGTCAGACGCCGACTCGGAGGCGACGCCGATAGAGTCGTGCACGACCATCTCCGAACCCGGTCGATACGCGCTCACCGAAGACATCGAGAACGGGGGTGGGACGATTTTATCGCGTGCCTGCATCCGTATCAACGCCAGCGACGTCGTCCTCGACGGCGGCGGACACGCCGTCGACGGCCGCGGGACGAGCAACACCACCGGGGTCGCCGTCACCCACGCCGCCGAGCGAAACGTCACCGTTTCCGACCTCCGCGTCACCGGCTGGCACCGCGGCGTCGACTACGGAAGAGCCTCCTGCGGACGCGTCAGCGACGTCGTTGCGGCGAACAACTCCTACGGGCTCTACCTCGGGGAGGCGACGGGCGTCCGCGTCAGCGACAGCGAACTGCGAGACAACCTCGTCGGCGTCGAGACGGTGTGGGCGGTCAATCGACTGTCGGGCGTCGACGCGCGGGAGAACGCGGGGGCCGACGTCCATCGGCGTCTCCCCGCACCTCGACAGCTCGCCGAACGGATGGACTGCCGACCGCCGAACGGCGACTGACCCGACGCGCTCTCGGCCGGCCTCACGGTTCCGGCACCCACTGGCTCGCCGACTCCGCCCACTCGGGCCACTCGGAGCGCTCCTCGGCGTGGAACTCGTCGTCGCCGGACATCGCCTTCAGCGCGCGGGCGTCGTCGAGACTCCACACCGCGCCGTCCTCGTGGAAGAGGCCGTTGACGACGCCGCTCTTGCGCTGGAGGGGTACGTACGCCGGTTTCACCATCAGCGACCAGAAGAAGTTGTCGACGCCCGCGCGACGGATGACGGGCGCGAGCGACGCGTAGTTCGGATACCAGTCGTCGCGCGTCACCTCCCCGGTGAATCCGACGCCCGTGCGGATCCGCTGCCACTCGGAGAACCAGACGGGTCGGTCGACCCGTGATTCGAGTCGCTTCGCGTCCGCCAGGAGGTTCTCGACGGTGCCGGGTCGGTTGGCGAAGTTGTAGTGGAACTGGAGTATGTCGGCTCCCCAGTCGAGATACTGCGCGTTGTTCGTGAGACTCGTCGACCCGACGGTGAGCGGCACCGACCCACGCTCCTCGTCTACCGTCCGAAACAGTTCGCGGGCGAAGCGTAGCTTCAGCGGGTCCCACCCCGGTTCGTTCATCAGTTCGACGGCGAGCAGGCGCTCGTCGTCACGGTAGCGCTCCATGAACCACCGTACGAACCGCCGCGAGTTCTCCCAGCGTTCGCGCTCTTCGAGGTGCCAGCGTGCGGGCGACTGCACCGCCGTCGCCGTGAGTGGGTCGGTGTCGGTCAGGTTCTCCTCGGTCGGTTGCTGACCGATCGAGTCGAACAGGCCGAGGAGCACGTCGATGTCGCGTTCGGCGGCCGTCGCGAGGAAGTGGTCGACGGCGCTTCGGAGCCCTTCGGGGTCGTGCATCCAGTACTCGTAGTCGAGCCACGTCCGGACCGCGTTGAGGTTCAGCGACGCGGCGTACCCGAGGTCTCGTTCGACGACCGACCGGTCGTAGTCGGCCCACATCTGGTAGGTGTTGTACGCTCGCGATGGGAGATAGATCGCGCCACGAACGTCGACCGGCGGTCGAAACACGCTCTCGGCGTCGACAGACCCGACGAGACAGCCCGAAGCGGCGGCCGTCGCCGCTGCCGCACCCGCCGCGAGGAACTGCCGTCGTCTCTGCTGACGTACCATCTGAGGTCAGTATACCACGAGCGGTTAATTAACTCTAGTGACAGCATTCGAGCGCCGAGACGGAGACGAGGACGAAACAGTCGTCGACGAGGTGATGTCCGAGACCGAGGCGACATCCGGGACCGACGCTACGCCCGGAACTCGTTGAGTCGCCGTTTCATCCGCCGGGCGGCCCGTCCGGCGGCCTTCTCGAACCCTTCGCCCTCGCCGGCGAAGATGATGCCGCGCGAGGAGTTGACGAGGCCGACACCGTCGGCGCGCAGGCCGAACTCCACCGCCGCCTCGGCGTCGCCGCCCTGCGCGCCGACGCCCGGGACCAAGAACGGGAGTTCGGGCACCTGCTCGCGCAGCGTCTCCAGTTCCTCGGGGGCAGTCGCGCCGACGACCAACCCGACGTTCCCGTTCCGGTTCCAGAGGTCTGCGAGCGCCGCGACGCGCTCGTACAGCGGTTCGCCCGTGTCGAGTTCGAGGGCTTGCAGGTCCGCCGCCCCCGGATTCGAGGTTCGACAGAGGACGAACACGCCCTTGTCCTCGCGGGAGAGGAACGGTTCGAGCGAGTCGCGGCCCATGTACGGGTTGACCGTGATGGCGTCCACGTCGTCGAGCAGTTTCGCGTACTGCCGCGTCGTGTTGCCGATGTCGGCGCGCTTGGCGTCGAGGAGGATGGGGACGCCTTTCCCCTCGGCGTAGGCGATGGTCTCGCGGAGCGAGCGCCACCCCTCCTCGGACTCGTAGAAGGCCGCGTTCGGCTTGTAGACGGCGGCGTGTTCGTGCGTCGCGTCGATGATGCGGCGGTTGAACGCCCACTGCGGCAGGTCCTTGTCCTGTAGGTGCTCGGGGATGCGAGACGGGTCGGCGTCCAAGCCCACGGAGACGACGCTGTCGACGGTGGCGATGCGGTCGGCCAGGCGGTCGAAGAAGTTCATTGCAGGCGCGTCGAACGGGGGGAGGCTAAGTGTTGCTCTTCGGCGGTACCGAGCGGTTTCCGTGCGCGACTACCCCGTGTTCTTCATCCCGGCGGCGATACCTTTCACCGTCAGGCGGAGCGTTCGCTCCTCCTCGGTCGTCCGGTGGGTCTGCGCCATCAGATGCGTCTGCAGCAGGTTCAGCGGGTCGACGTACGGATTGCGGCGGCGGAGGCTCTCGTCGAGCCACTCGCGCGTGAGCAGCGACTCGCGACCCGAGATCGAACGCACGAGGTCGGTCGCGTCGCCGTACTCGTCCTCGATGCGGCCGAAGAACTCGGCGCGAAGCGACGCATCGGCGAGTTTGGCGTACTCGGCGGCGATTTCGAGATCCGTCCGCGCCAGCGATAGCGCCGCGTTGTCGAGCGTCGTCCGGAAGAACGGCCACTCGTCGTACATCTCTTCGAGCGTCTCCTCGTCGCCGCCGTCGTCGAGGTAGGCGTTCAGCCCCGTCGCCAGCGCGTACCAGCCGGGGAGGATGCACCGCGACTGCGTCCACGAGAACACCCACGGGATGGCGCGGAGGTCCTCGACGGTTCGCTCGCCCGACCGGGAGGCGGGACGAGAGCCGAGGTTCAGTTCCTCGATGACGGTGATGGGCGTCGCCTGCTCGAAGTAGGAGACGAACCCCTCCGTCTCCAGCAGGTCGCGGTACTCCTGTCTGGCGGCGGTGGCCATCGTGTCCATCGCCTCGGCCCACTCGTCGGGGACGTGCTCCTTCGGCTCCTGTAGCGCCTCGTAGCGCGCTCGAATCTGGGCGTCGAGCATCTGTTCGAGGTTGCGCTCGGCGATGCGCGGATTCGCGTACTTCTCGGCGATAGCCTCGCCCTGCTCCGTGAACTTGATCTGACCCGTCACCGTCTCGTTCGGCAGCGCGAGCATCGCCTGGTTCATCGGACCGCCGCCGCGGGAGATGGAGCCGCCGCGGCCGTGGAACAGCCGCATCTCCACATCGTGCTCGTCGGTAATCTCGGCGAGGCGGCGCTGG
This sequence comes from Haloprofundus halobius, assembly GCF_020097835.1. GTDB lineage: Archaea > Halobacteriota > Halobacteria > Halobacteriales > Haloferacaceae > Haloprofundus > Haloprofundus halobius. The sequence continues at coordinate 314,590 of NZ_CP083666.1, read as the reverse complement.
TTCTTGTAGAGGTCCCAGTTCGCCGCGAGGAAGCCGTTCTCCTTGTTCGAGTCGGAGTAACCGAGCATGATCTCCTGCAGGCCGTTCCGCGCAGCGAGTGCCTGCGAGTACGCCTCGTTCTCGAACAGCGTTCCCATGATGCGGCGCGCGCCGTTGAGCGCGTACTCAGTTTCGAGCAGCGGGACGATGTCGATGCCGCAGTGGTCGGGCAGCGAGACGACGCCCGCCTGGTCGGCGAGGAACAGCACTTCGAGGACGTGACTCGGCTCGTCGGTCATCGAGATGGCGTAGGTGTCGATGGCGCTGTCGCCGTACTCGCGCTGCCAGTCGCCGAGTTTGCGGAACCGACGGAGCACCCGCGTCGTCTCGTCGGAGAACTCGTCTAGTTCGTCGAGGTCGAGCACCGGTTGCTCCTGCAGGACGGCCTCGGTGAGCAGTTCGACGCGCTCGTCCTCGTCCATCGAGCGGTACTCGATGCCCTCGACCGCCAGCGCCTCCGAGATGGCGCTCGTGTGCTTCTCGCGGTGGTCACGCAGGTCGAGGCTCGCCAGACTGAACCCGAACGTGTCGACCTGTCGCATCAGCGGTTCGACGTACGCCGAAGCGACGCGCTCGGCCCCGTTCTGCTTCAGACTCGCCGCGATGGCTTCGAGGTCGGCGGTGAGTTCGGCGGCGGCGTCGTAGCCGTCGGGGCGGACGTCCTCGACGCGTTCGAGGCGCTCGCGCATCAGTTTCAGTTTCTGACGGTACGGTTCGTCGGGGTAGCGCGTCGTCGCCTCCTCGGCCGCGCCGGGCAGGCGGTCGCGGTCATCTTCGAGCGACTGCTCGAACGTCGGCCCCACGTCGATACGACTGCCGTCCTGACTGAGCACGCCGGAGAGCCGCTTGAGTGCGGTTCGGTAACGGTCAAGGACGACCGAGCGCTGGCGTTCGAGCGTCTCCTCGGTCACGTCGACGGTGACGTACGGGTTGCCGTCGCGGTCGCTGCCGGCCCACGAGCGGAACTCGAACAGTTTCGGCACCCGTACCTCGTCGCCGTACGCCTCCGAGACGATGTCTTCGAGTTCGCTGTACACCTCGCCGGTCACGTCGAACAACGTGTTTTCGAGGTACCACTGGACGTTTCGAGCCTCGTCGGTCGGTTCGGGGCGACGGTTTCGGACCTGTGCCGTCTGCCAGAGACTCGTCACCTCGGCGTCGACCCGGTGCCACGTCTGGTCGTGCTCCTGGTCGGTGAGTCGTCGCTCGTCCAGCGTCTCCAGGTCGCCCGCGATGGAGCGGAGCTTCGATTTGACCGTCTTCCGCCGGGCTTCGGTCGGGTGGGCGGTGAACGTCGGTTCGACGAGCACGTCGTCGAGAACCCGCTGGACGGTGTCGGCGTCTGCGTCGTCCTCGACGAGGGCGGCGACGGTTTCGACGAGACTGTCGTCGAGCGTCCCGTCTTGGGACCCGCGTCTGACCGCCCGGACGCGTTCGCGCTCCTCGGCGAGGTTGATGAGCTCGAAGTACGTCGTGAACGCGCGAGCGACGACGCTCTCGTCGCCCGACCGAAGTCCGCCGAGTACGTCGTACAGTTTCTGTCTCGAATCCGTGTCGCCCTTCCGGTAGCCGATGGCGTTCGTCCGGAGCTCTTCGACCGTCTCGAACGCTTCGGTGGACGTCTGGGCCTCCAGTACGTCGCCTAACAGCGCACCGAGTTCGCGGACGTCCTGCCGAACCGTCCGGTTGTGCAGGTTCATGCCTACGTGTACGAGTGGCATAGGGTAAAAGTCCGCGACACTCGCCGAAAAATTGCCTCGGAACCGAGTACAGTTATAGACGGCGCTCGGTCTCACGTCGAGGAGTGAGAAGAACACCTGAGAGGCGCGCGTCGATGAACGTTCGGGTTCGATCTTCGACGTTCGGAGCTCGACGAGGCCGTCGCCGCCGGGCGAGTCTCGGAGACGGCGATGGAACTCCCACCCACTTCGTCAGTCTTTTTATCGGTCCCCCTAACGGCTAGGTATGAGCGACAGCGACAAGTACCCCGCCGAATCCGGGCGGCGTCGGTTCGTGAAAGGCGTCGTCGGCGGCGCTACTCTCGCGGGCGTGGGGGCCCTCGGGACCACGACCATCAACGCCGCGACGAGCGCTTCGGGTGCGGGTGGCGGGTCGACGCAGGCGTACGCTATCGAGAACATCGCGGGACCGGCACCGCGCGGGATGCCACAGATTCCCGTCGAAATCGACGACGACGGCAATATCAGGGGTATCTGGCCCGAGGTGAAGACCGTCGAACAGAACGGAGTCGAAGTAGAGATCGCGGAGATGCAACTCGGCGGGACCACGTACTCCTCCGAGTGGTTCCAGTACTGCGGCGTCGAGTCGTACGAGGGTCTCAGCCCGTCCTACGAGAGCGACAACTACTTCCTCTCGGACTCCGCACCGCCGTACTCCTGGCAGCAGGAGTCCAAATCCGAGGGCGACCAGATCAACATCAGCGACTTCGAGGACTACGAGTCGTGGGGTAACGGTATCGGACAGGCCGGTATCGGGAAACCGGCCTCCGCGACGTGGCGCTCTGAGGACGCCGAGGACGTCATTCCGGTGCAGATGATCCGGAGTACGCGCATCGAAGAGGCCGCACAGAACAACCAGTGGCTACAGGCGAGTACCTCTCAGGGCGTCATCGCTTGGCTCAACAAGTGCACGCACTTCTGTTGTGTCCCCGGCTACAAGACGACCGGGTCGTCCGCGACGTTCGGCGGCGCGGACGCGGTGTACTGTCAGTGTCACCAGTCGGTGTACGACCCGTTCAGCGTCGTCGAGACGCTGTTCGTCGCCCGCCCGCGGCCCGAGTAACGACCGGACGCCGACGCTCTCGGTTCTCTCCTCCGTTTCCCACTCGTCTCCGTTCTCGACTCTCTCCTCTGTTCTCGACGTAGTGGCTTCGAGCGGCGAACAGGCGGCGCGCTCTCGAGAGAGTGCGCCGCACACCCGCCTCGACTCCCTCGCGACCGTCGTCAGGTCACGTCGCGAGTTGGCCCCGTGTTCGTTAATAAACCTCAGCCGCCGCTGACCGGCGGGAACAGCGCGAGTTCGTCGCCGTCGGCGACGGGCGTGTCGAGACCCTCGCTCGTAGACACGTTCTCGCCGTTTCGGAGGACGTTGATGTGGTCGCGCACCTCCCCGTCGTCGTCGAGGACGCGCGCTTCGAGCGCCGGACGCGCCGAGAGCAGCGCGTCGAGTGCGTCGCCGACCGTCTCACAGTCGGCGTCGACCGAGACGGTCCGACCCCCGGCCGTCTCCGCGAGGTCCGCAAAGAGCTTCCACTGCATGCGCACCACTCGCCGCGCGGACCACATGAGGGTTGCGGGGTTCCCGGAGCACAAAACCCACGTCGCCCGGTCGGCCGCTCAGTCGTCGCTCGCCACGTCGGTCGCCGTCCCGATAGTGCGTTCGAGGCGGCGCAGTTCGTCCGGACGCGCGATAACGTAGAGCGTGTCGCCCGTTTCGAGCGGCCGCGACCGCGGCGGGATGGCCTCCACCGACCCGGTCGTCGAGCGGACGGCGACGACGGTCGTCGCGAGGTCGCCGACCGTCGCGTGCGACCCGGAGTCCGTCTCGGCGACAGTGACGACGCCCATCGTCTCCTCGGCGGTCCGGAGCAGCGCCGCGAACTGGCGGTCGGCCGCGGGGTCGACCGGAAGCGTGACGAGGCGATACGAGCGCTCGGCGTCGAGTCGGTCGACCTCCGCCTCGTCGATAGCGAGCGTCGCCACGTCGTCGGCCGTCGCGCGAAGTTCGCCGGTCAGCACTCGGTTCGGTCCCTCCCCGTCACCGGAGCGCCACACCTGCACGGTGTCACCCGGACTCGCGTCGAACGAGGGGTCGCCACGGACCGCGATGGCGACGCCGCCGGGCGCGAGCGTCGGCCCGATACCGGCGAGGCGACTGCCGAGCGCGAGATACTCGACTTCGCCCGCTTCGGTCAGGTCGACGTCGACGTGGCCGACGCCGTAGTCCTCGCGGAGGCGCGCGACGAGTCGTTCGCGGAGTTCCGCGACCGTGAGCCGTCGGGGGAACAGGAGCGTCTTCCCGGCGAGTGTCTCCTTCGTCGTGTCGGCGACCGGGTCGTACTCGGCCATGTCCTCGATCTCCTCGGGGAGCGTCACCGAGATGACGCGGCCGACCGAGCGGACGACGCGGCTCACCTCGTCTTCGAGTTCGCGGACGCCCGAGAACGCGAACGCGTTCGTCGCGAGCGCGTCGCCGAGTTGCGCGCCGACGGGCGCGCCGACGGTGGCGGCGGCGAGCGCGCCGAGGTTGAACAGCACGTTCCCCACGAGAAAGAGGTCGTCGCCGCCGTTCCCGCCGGCGGCGAAGTCGCTCAGTTTGGCTGTGTTGAGGTAGAGCACCACGGCCGACAGCCCGAGCAGGACGGTGAGTCCCCGCGGCGGTCGCTCCCGAAAGTACCAGCGGTAGCCGAACGCCCCGGCGGCGGCGACGACGGTGGCGGTGAGCGCGAACGCGACAATGTAGAGCGCGTCGCCGACGAGATTGTCCCCACCGCTTTGCAGCGTCGCCAGCACGGAGGACGGCGACGCGGTGACGCCCGTCACGTGGCCACCTCCGTGAACGCCGAGAGCGCCGCGGGCGTCCCGACGACGAACAGTTCGTCGCCCGCCGCCAGTTGCGTGTCGCCGCGAGGAGCGAACCGCCACCGGTCGCGGCGGACCGCGAGGACGGCTACGTCGTAGGCGTCGCGGACGCTCGCCTCGCCGAGCGTCGTCCCGTCGAGTGAGCCGTCGGTGCGGACCGTCAGTCGCTGGACGCGCCGTCCGGCGCGGCGCAGCAGCGTCGTCAACTCGAACTCGCGGCGCGTTCCGCGCGAGCGGACGACCACCTGCGGGGCGTCCACCGAGAGTAGCGCCTCGGCGTCCGGGCGGTCGACGGCGACGGTGAGTCGGCCCTCTCCGCCCACGGCGACAGGGGCGGCCGGGGCGACGGTCGGTTCCACCTCGCCCTCGTCGTCTGCGTTCGCTTCAGCCTCGTCGTCCGCAGCGTTCGGCGTCGTCGCCGGACCTGTCGACGCCGAGTCGGCGGCTCTCACTGCGACGACTGTCCCGTCGACGCTCCGGTCGGGTGTCCGAAGCGTCACCGACTCCCCCCGGGCGACGCCCGTCGGGACGAGCGTCTGGACGGAGACGGCGCGCTGCCCCGGCGAGAGGCGCTTGGAGAGGCCGCCCACCGGCGGGGCGGCCGCGAGCGTCGCGCGGGCGTTCTCGTCGAGCGTCACCGTCACCTCCGCGAGGTCGAAGTCGGTCCGCAGCCGTTCGGCGAGACGGGTTTCGAGTTCCGAGACGGGGACGTCAGCCGGGAACTCCCACTCGTCGTTTCCGAGTTCCGTGCGGAGCGCAGGCGAAAGCGGCGGGTACCCCTCGATGTCGTCGACCTCGCCCGCGACGGTCACCGTCACCCGGCGGCGGCCGCCGACGAGTTCGACCACGTCGCCCGAGAGCGTCCGCTCGCGGAGCGACTTGAACGTGATTCGCTTCGGGAGCGTGCTGCCGAGTTTGTCCCCCTGCGCGTGCGCGTACAGCGACAGCATCAGCACGACGAGGATGGCGATGGTAAGCGCGACACCGTGCTGCCCCTCGGTGAGGCTATCGTCGGTCAGCGCCAGCAGGCCGCCGTTCGCGCCCGCGATACCGAGCGCGAGCACGACGACACCGAACCCGGGAATGGAGACGCCCGTGAAGTACTTGAAGACGAAGCCGAGGCCCGCGGAGACGAGCGCGGGGATGATTCCCGTGAGAACGCCGAGATAGAGGCCACGCAGCACCTCGACCGGTATCGACTGCTCCATAGCGTCGGCACAAGCGGCCGGGATAAACCTCTACCGAACCAGCACCTCAGTAGTGACCCACCACGTCGATGGGAGACCATCTGGGCTCAAGCGCACTTCGGGCGAATTTATGTGTCGTTGCCGACGAAAGCGGTGGTATGGAGGTGAATCGGGAGCGACTCGGGGCGCGACTCGCCGTCGCGCTCACGTTCGCGGCGGCGATGCTGTCGATTATCACCGGCGTCGCCGGGTTCGGCATCCTCGGTCTCGACGTGCCGAGAATCGACGGCCCGCTCGCGGCGTACGTCCCGGCGTTCGTCCAACAGGCGGCCGCGTTCACCGGCGCGTTCACCGGCTTTCTCCTGTTGACGAGCGTGTTCGCGCTCCGCAACGGCCGCCGAATCGGGTGGTACACCGCGGTTCTCCTGCTCCCGCTCTCGGCCGCACAGGGGCTGTTACAGTCGAGCCCGCTCGCGTACCCGCTCGTCGTCCTCTCGCTTCTGGCGCTGTTCGTGGTGCTGGCGAACTACCGGCATTTCGAAAAGCCCACCGAGTTGACGACGACGCAGCAGGCGGCGCTGGCGGCTATCGCCCTCGCGCAACTGTACGGCACGGTCGGCACGTACGCCCTCCGAGACGAGTTCGGCAGCGTCGACACCCTCGTCGACGCGTTCTACTTCACGCTCGTCACCGCCAGCACCGTCGGGTACGGCGACGTGACCCCGGCGAGTCAGGCCGGGAAACTGTTCGTCGTCTCGGTGCTTCTCACCGGAACGGCGAGTTTCGCCGTCGCCCTCGGGGCGCTTTTGACGCCGGCCATCGAAGCTCGATTCGCCAGAGCGCTCGGACGCATGACAGACACACAGCTCTCACTCCTCGAAGACCACGTTCTCGTTCTCGGCTACGGGGACCTGACTGAACCGATTATCGAAGAACTGCAGGAAAGAACCGAGTTCCTCGTCGTGACACCCGACCCCGCCCGCGCACAGGAACTCACAGAGCGGGACATCCCCGTCCTCACCGCCGACCCGAGCGACGAGGAACCGCTTGCCAAAGCGGGCGTCGCCGACGCGCGCGCCGTCGTCGTCGCGACGAACGACGACGCCCAGGACGCGCTGGCGATTCTCACCGCCCGGCAGATGAACCCCGACGTGACCATCGTCGCGGCCGCCGCCCAGCGTCGGAACATCCCGAAACTGAAGCGAGCGGGCGCGGACACGGTCATCAGCCCCGCCGCGCTCGGCGGCCACCTGTTGGCGGCATCCGCACTCGGCGGCGAAGGAGCGGAAGACATCGCCGACAGCGTACTCCACGACCGTTCGGTCGAACCCTGACGAAGGGCAGATCGCTGCGTTCTCAGTTCCCAGTTCGGTCGACCCCGGTCGAGCATCCTCAGGCGTCGGCCACCGTCGTTTCGGGACGCGATTCGAGGTCGCAGGTACCGGGAGTCACGCGTACAGCGAAACGACTGCATCGAGCGTGAGACCGATAGCCCGCTCGACGTTGTTCTTCGCCTTCTCCGGCAGTTCCTCGTCGGAGTCGGCACCTTTCTGTGTGCCTTTCACGAGGTTACCGTCGACAGTACAGATGGCACCGGCGCGCATTCCCTTGCGGCGGGCGAGCGAGAAGACGGTGGCCGCCTCCATCTCGATGGCGAGCAGGTTCGCCGCGTTCCACTCCTCGACGTACTCGTCGGACTCGTTGTAGAACGCGTCGTCGGAGACGATGGGGCCGACGTGGACGTCTTCGCCGTTTTCCTCGGCGGAGTCGACGAGCGCCGTCAGAATCTCGTAGTCCGGCACCGCGGGGTACACCGCCGACTCATAGCGTTTCGAGGTTCCCTCCTCCTTGGCCGCGCCCGTCGCGACGATCATGTCGCCGATTTCGACGTGCTCCTGCAGCGCGCCGATGGTACCGACGCGGATCACCGTGTCGACGCCGACGCGCGAGAGTTCCTCGACGGCGATGGCGGCGGAGGGACAGCCGATGCCGGTCGAACAGATAGTGAGCGGAACGCCCTCGTACTCGGCGTTGACGATCTTGTACTCGCGGTTCTGCGAGACCTCCTCGACGTTCTCGCACTGCGTTGCGATTCTGTCGACGCGCCCCGGGTCGCCGGGTACGAGCGCGATGTCGTGTACGTCTCCCTCCTCGACGAGCAGGTGCGGCTGTTTTGCCATATCCGAGGGTCACGGGTAATCGGGAAAAACTGATTGGTCCCAGTTGCTTACTCAGCCGTACCGCTGCAGCAACTCGCGCTCCTCGGCGATGAGTTCGCTCACGCCGTGAGTCATGATGGCCTCGCCGAGCGCCGTTGCGACGTAGTACGAGTAGAGGCCGTCTGTTCCGCGCTCGCGGCGCTTTCGGTTGGCCACCAGCCCCACGTCGACGAGTTTGTCGAGATGGTAGTGCAGGCGGTTCGAGGGGCTGTCGAGGCTCTCGGCCAACTCGCTCGCGCTCAGTTCGCCCTCACGCAGCAGTTCGGCGAGCACGCGGTAGCGCGTCTCCTCGCCGATGGCGCGCTGCATCGCGAGGTACTCGCTCAGCGTGAGGACGCCGTCCTCGGGGAGTTCGGGGATGTTGGGGTGTTCGGCTTTGGACATGATGACCTTAGACCGCCAGCATGCCAACGTACTGAGTTGGCAGGTTGCTATTTGCAGTTTACACACCGTACACCATAACACTTCTTGAGTCAACGTATCCTGAAACAGCCGCTATTTTTATACCACGTCCCCGAGAACCACTCTTCAAAGATGCGCGACCGCCTCCTCGACACCCTCTCGCCGACGAAATACCGGCGCTTTCTCGTCTACCTGATGGGGCCGTACAAGGCCCACCGCGGCGAGGACAGCGAGATGTTCGCCTTCCTCGAACGCCTGCGCGACGACCTCAGGGAAGTTGGATTCAACGCGTTCCTCGCCACCGACGCGGACATCGACTTAGACGAGATGGACGCCGGGACACAGTCGCTGCGCTTCGCCCGCGCCAGCAACGCCGTCGTCTTCGTCGTCCCCGGCGACGGGCAGAACCTCGGCGTGGGTATCGAAGTCGGGGCGGTGCTAGAGGACATGTCCGACCACGCGCACGAGCGGGTGCTGTTCGTCCACGAGGCGGGCGTCAGAAGTGCGATGATCCGCGCCGTCGCCGACCGGTGGGACGCGACGGTTCGGTCGTACGACGACGAGGCGGACCTCGTCGACGGGATTCGGCTGTTCGCCCGCGACGTGATGCGCCGCGAGGGCGACGGGAGTTTGCCGTTCCCGCCCGAGGAGTGAGCCTCACGCGAAGGCGAAAAGCACCGGTGCGACGACGGCCAGCGCCGCACCGAAGACGAGCGACGAACGGAGCCACTGGCCGCGCACCGCCGTCGACTGTTCCTCGTAGATGCCGCCGCCGGCGCGCGGGAGGACGAAATGCGCGAAGAAGACGTAGATGAACGAGACGACGAGAGCCACCGCCGCCAGATGCGACAGCAGGTCGACGCCGCCGACCGGGACCATCGCGGGAACGACGTTCTCGCCGAACGTCAGCACGGCGGCGTAGAGGACGCCCGCGAGCATCCCTGTCCCGTGGTGGACGACGCTGGCGTCGCGAAAGCTCACCGCGTCCGGGGCCGTTCGGCGCAGGACCGACGCGGCGACGTAGGCGGGCGTGAACCCGCCCTCCTGTCGGCCCATGGGGACGCCCATGGCGACGGCCGCGACGAGACCCGCCAACGCGCCCAGTACGAGGCGAATCGCCGACGCGGCGCGCGGCGTCGCGGCGACGTCGAGGACGATGTCGACGTACATCGTCCCCGAAAAATTCGCGCAGTCGCATAAACGTGCGGGAGAATGTATCGGGTGGTGATTGTTTCGGCGGAGCGTTCAGTCGTCGGCGAGCAGTCGGTCGACGGCGTCCCAGCCGAGCGAGGTTCGTGCGCCGAGCGACGACGCTGCGAGCGCACCGCAGGCGTTGGCGACGGCGAGCGCTCGGTCGTAGCCGTCGCCGTCGAGGCGACTCGCGAGAAATCCGGCGGCGAAGGCGTCGCCCGCGCCGGTCGTGTCGACGGTGTCGACGGCGAACCCCGGATGTGTGTACGTCTCGGTGGGTGTTCGGACCTCCGCGCCGCGCGGCCCGTGTTTCAACACGAGCGTCCGGTCGTCCGGCGAGAGGTCGGCGTCGAGCGCCGCCGCCGCCTCGCGGTCGTTGAGGAACACCACGTCGGCCCCGTCGAGCGCGCCCTCGAACCCTCTGTCGCCGACGCGACGCCCCGGGTCGAAACTGACCGGAACGTCCTCCGCGTGCGCCCGCTCGACGAGCGTCGCGGCCGTCTCCGGGTCATGACTCGTCAGGTGGAGGTGGTCCGCCCCGGCGAGTCGCTTCGGCGGGAGGTCGGAAGCGGAAAACGCTTCGTTGACGCCGTCGCGGCCGAGCACCATCACCCGCCCGTCGGCGGCGACGACGAGATATTTCACCGCCGTGGGGCCGTCGGTCCGCACCAGCGTCTCGCAGTCGACGCCCGTGTCGGCGAGTTCGGCTTCGACGTCCGCGCCGTGGTCGTCGAAGCCGACGCTCCCGAAGATGTCCGCGTCGATGTCGAGGCCGGCGAGGCCGCTGGCGACGTTCGCGGCGCTGCCGCCGCCCGCGCCGGACTGTGCCTCGATGGCCGCTTCGCCGTCCGGTTCCGGGAGGCGGTCGACGCGGAGCGTCACGTCCCAGTTGACGTGGCCGGCGCAGATGACGCAGGGCATGAGACGAACCTCGGACGCGGGCGAGAAAAAGCCACCCGACGCGGTGGTCGCAGCGAGTCGGGCGACAGCGAAGCGGGAGAAACGAGTCAGGCGACGGCGAAGAGGATGAGGTTGTGGACGCCCGGCCCTAACCCGACGGCCGCGACGAGCGCCAGCAGCAGAAAGCCTTCACTCGGTTCCTCGTGGACGTACTCGGCCATGAGCGTGACGACGACGCCGGCGAGAAGCAGTTTCACCGCGACGAACAGCCACCCCGACCCGATAAGGTCGGCCGTCGGCAGTTCGGCGGCGAACTCGAAGATGAGTCGGGACAGCGGCGTCCGTTCGCCGAACGGGAGCACGTCGAGACCGACGGCCGTCGAGACGCCGTCGAGGGTGTGGCCGAACACCGCGAGCGCACCGGCCCACCGGGTGACGGCCGTCTCCGGACGCACGGCTCTCAGCGCGGCCCACGCCGCCGCGCCGAGAACGACGGAGACGACGAACGCGACGGTCGACCAGAACGGGCGGAACGACCCCGACGAGAGCGCCGACGCCACCGGAAGACCGACGGCGGGAATCGCCGCGACGACGCCCGTGGCCGCGAGCGCCGACGGAACTGGCCAGTTCACCGAGTCGGCGACGACCCAGACGCCGCCGGCGACGACGGCGACGGAGAGGTACACCGACGGCGTCCCCATCAGCGGTTCGAGTACCGGAGGAAGTACTCCGAGCGCGTAGGCGACGTGGAGCGCAGACCCGGTGACCATCCACGGCGCGAGCGCGAGCACGTGGCGGTCGGTGAGTTCGGGTCCGCGGCGGTACAGCACGTAACTGACGGCAGAGAGCCCGACGACGAGCGCGAGGAGGTACGGCAGCGGCGGCAGCGCGAACCCCTCGGGCAACACCTGCATGAGGCGAGGAGTGTCGGGCCGCGGTGAAAGCCTTACCGAACGGAGACGACGCGGCGGCCTCCGGCGGGATTTTAACACCCCGCACCGTGGGGCTGCCATGGAGCGCAGCGAACTCGCCGCCCGCATCGACCACACCGTTCTCGGCCCGGAGACGACGCTCGACGACGTCGAGCGCGTTCTCGACGAGGCCGCCGAGTACGGCATGAACGTCTGCATCCCGCCGTGTTACGTCGCCGAAGCGGCCGAGTACGCGCCGGACGTGACGCTCGCGACGGTCGTCGGGTTCCCGCACGGTCAACACTCGACAGAGGCCAAACGCGCCGAGGCCGTCGACGCGTGGGACCGCGGCGCGGACGAACTGGACATGGTCATCAACGTCGGCCGCCTGAAGGCGGGCGAGGACGAGGCCGTCGAAGCCGATATCGCCGAAGTCGTCGCCGCAGTCCCGATTCCGGTGAAGGTCATCCTCGAGACGGCGCTTCTGACCGACGAGGAGAAACACCGCGCCTGCGAGGCGGCGAGGGAGGCCGACGCCGCGTTCGTGAAGACCTCGACCGGCTTCGTCGATGGCGGCGCGACGGTCGAAGACGTCCAACTGATGGCCGAGTACCTCCCCGTCAAAGCCAGCGGCGGCGTCGGCAGTTACGAGGAGGCGGTGACGATGTTCGAGGCGGGCGCGGAGCGAATCGGCGCGTCGAGCGGCGTCGAAATCGTCCACGGCGCGCCGGAGTGACGATGAGCGAGGAGTACCAACTCGACGAGGTCGACCGCCGAGTCATCCACGCGCTGATGGCGGACGCGCGCAACACCTCCGCGCCGTCCATCGCCGAGGGGTTGGGCGTCTCCGCCGGGACGGTTCGCAACCGCATCGGTCGACTGGAGGACGCCGGCGTCATCAGAGGCTACCACGCGCACGTCGACTTCGAGCGGGCAGACGGGCGACTGACGAATCTCTATCTCTGCAACGCGCCCGTCGCCGAACGGGAGTCCGTCGCCGCGAAGGTTCGGACGGTGCCGGGCGTCGTCCACGTCAGAGAGTTGATGACCGGCCGGCGGAACCTCCACGTTCTCGCGGTCGGCGAGGATATCGCCGACCTGCGGCGCGTCGCGCGGGCGCTCTCCAGTCTCGGCATCGAAATAGAAGACGAGGACCTCGTGCAGGCGGATTCGTACCTCCCGTACGCGCCGTACGCCCCGGAGAGGGAGGACGAACGTCGAGGAACCTTCTCGGACTTCGTCAGTCTCACCGGTGGTTCCGAGATCGTCGAAGCGACCATCGGCGAGGGCGCACCCATCGACGGGCTGACGCTGTCGGAGGCGGGCGACCGGGGATTGCTCGGTGAGGACACGCTCGTCATCTCGGTCGACCGCGGCGAGAGCGTCGTGACGCCCCGCGGAGACACCGTTCTGCGAGCGGGTGACAAAGTGACGCTCTTCTCCCGCGGCGACGTCCCCGACGAGACGCTCGCTGCACTCCGAAACGTCGAGTAGTTCGGATTCCGGCGCTCGGTACCGACGGTGTCGAGGACGTTCTCCCTGCTCCGGACGAAGTGTTCACGGAGTGGTGACACTACTCGACGGACGTGAAGCGGCCCGGCGATCGATAAATTGTGCGAAGCTCAGAGCGTATAAGTGACGATTTTGCGCTGAACAGATTTAACTCGATTGAGTTATGGTTCCGCATTCAGTACGCTCGAATATGAGAGTTCGAACCGAGGAGCCGAGAGCGGAGGGTGGAGCGGGCGTCGAAGGGTCGCACGGACGGCGCGTGACGGAGGTGAACGACCCCAGAGCGAGACGCCGACGAGCGAGCGACGTTCGACGCGGGGGACGGCCGACGGGCGGACTGACGGAGGAACGCGATGGCTGACGAGGAACTCGCGAAAGACCTCGGACTGCTGTCGGCGATGACCATCGGCATCGGGACGATGATCGGCGCGGGTATCTTCGTCCTGCCGGGCGTCGCCGCCCAGGAGGCCGGCCCCATCGTCGTCGTCTCGTTCGTCGTCGGCGGACTCATCGCGATGGTGAACGCGCTGTCGGTGTCGGAACTCGGGACGGCGATGCCGAAAGCCGGCGGCGGGTATTACTACGTCAACCGCGCGCTCGGGCCGCTGTTCGGCTCCATCGCGGGCCTCGGCGACTGGGTCGGCCTCGCGTTCGCCTCCGCGTTCTACTGTATCGGTTTCGGACAGTATCTCGCCGAACTCGTCGGCTTACCGGGAGTACTGTTCCTCTCGCCGATACAGGTCGGCGCGCTCCTCGCAGGTCTCATCTTCGTCGGCGTCAACTACATCGGCGCGAAGGAGACCGGCGGCATCCAGACCGTCATCGTCTTGCTTCTCCTCGCGATTCTCGGCGCGTTCGCCGTCGCGGGGTGGACGTCGTTCGACTACGCGACGCTCGTCGGTGAGGACGGACTCGCGCCGTTCGGCTTCGGAGCCATCCTCCCCGGAACCGCGCTCGTCTTCGTCTCCTTTCTGGGCTACGCGAAGATCGCGACCGTCGCCGAGGAACTCAAAAATCCGGGTCGAAACCTCCCAATCGCCATCATCGGCAGCGTCGCGCTCGTCACCGTCGTCTACGCCATCCTGGTGACGGTGATGCTCGGCGTCGTCCCGTGGCCGGACCTCAGTCAGGACGCACCGGTCGCGCAGGCGGCGGAAGTCGCGTTCCCCGGCGGCATCGCGGGTTCGGCGGCGACGGTGATGACGCTCGGGGCGCTGTTGGCGACGGCGTCGTCGGCGAACGCCTCGATTCTCGCGTCGGCGCGCATCAACTTCGCGATGGGTCGCGAGAAGATCGTCACGAACTGGCTCAACGAGATTCATCCGCAGTTCGCGACGCCGTACCGCTCGATTCTCGTGACGGGGGCCGTCATCATCGTCTTCATCGCGGCACTCGGACAGGATTTGGCAGTACTGGCGAAGGCGGCGAGCGTGCTGCACCTCATCGTCTACGCGCTGATGAACGTCGCGCTCATCGTCTTCCGCGAGTCCGAGGCCGTCGACTACGACCCCGAGTTCCGCGTGCCGTTCTACCCGGTAACGCCGATAGCCGGTGCGTTGCTGTCGCTCGGGCTCGTCGCGTTCATGGACGACATCGAAATCGCGCTCTCGGCGATGTTCGTCGTCGCCGCCGTCGTCTGGTACTTCGTCTACGCCCGCGAGAACGTCGAGAGCGGCGGTCTACTCAGCCAGTACGTGCTCTCGCGCTCCGAACGGATGCCCGACGCCGCGGTGTCCGCTGCAAGTACCGTCCAACCCGATGGTGGCGACTACCGCGTGATGGTGCCGCTCGCCAATCCCCGCACCGAAAAGCACCTCATCGAGTTGGCGAGCCTGATGGCGACGGCGCGCGGCGGGACCGTCGAGGCCGTCCACGTCGTCACCGTCCCCGACCAGGTGCCGCTGGCGGCCGGGGCCGAACGGATTCAACAGATAGACGCCGAGTCCGAGAGGTTACTGGCGGCCGCCCGCGAGGACGCCGAGACGTTCGGCGCGCCGGTCGAGACGCGGACCATCGTCTCGCACCGCTCCGTCGAGGAGGTGTTCGACGCCGCCCGCGATCACCGCGCGGACCTCGTCGTCATGGGCTGGGGCGGCTCGCCGTTCTGGTCGGCCGGCCGCGTCGAAGGGACGTTCGACGAACTCGCCGGGAACCTGCCGTGTGACTTCCTCGTGCTGAAAGACGAGGGGTTCGACCCCTCCGACGTACTCGTTCCGACGGCGGGCGGCGGCGACTCCGACCTCAGCGCGGAGGTCGCGCGCGTCCTCCTCGACCGCGGGTCGGACGTGTCGCTGCTCTACGTCGTCGACGGCGAGGACGAGCGCGAATCGGGTGAGACGTTCCTCCGTGAGTGGGCCGAAGAGCGGGACTTAGGAGACGCCGAGATTCGCGTCGACGCTTCCGGCGACGTCGAGGGCGCGATCGGCCGCCACTCCGCGGAGATGTCGATGGTCATCATCGGTGCGACGGAGCGGGGCCTGCTCTCGCGGTTGCTGACCGGTTCGCTCGTCTACGACATCATCGACGAGGTGGAGTGTTCGGTGCTGTTGGCGGAGCGTCCAAGCAAGCGGTCGCTGCGCGAGCGGTTGTTCGGGTTCCGCTCGGACGACTGACCCAGGTACCGTCCGGTCCCGCTCTCAGTCGTCGTTCCGTTCTTCGATGGCGCACGCCCGCGACGCATCCTCGGTAGTCGTCAGCGCGAAGACCGCACCGTCGGCGACGGCGAGCCCCTCCTGAACACCACCTTCGACGTCGGCAGACCACCGCTTCGCGCCGAACCGGACGTCGTCGACGCCGACGCCGCCGTCGAGCGCGTAGGCGTCCACGCGACCGTCTCCGCCGACGTAGACGGTGTCGCCGGCGGCGGCGGGTCCCGAGAAGTAGTCGTCGCCCGCCGTCCAGCGCGTCTCGCCCGATCGCGCGTCGACGGCCGCGAGCCCCGAACCGTCGGTACCGTAGACGGCGTCGTCCGTAACTACGAGCGAACTGTGGGCGGTGACGGCGTCGCTCTGCCAGCGCGGCGTGCCGGCGAACGCGCCGGATTGGAGGCGGGCGAGCGGGCCGCCGAACCCGCCCGCGAACACGTCTTGGTTTTTGACGGCGAGCGCTTGCACCGCGCCGCCGAGTTTTGTCCGCCAGTAGCCCCGCTCTCCGTACGCATCGAGCAGGTACACCTCGCCGCCCTCGGTGCCGACGATTAACGCGGGCCCGTCGGCGACGAGGCGAGTGACGGGACCGAAGACGTCGCGTCGCCACTCCTCCTCGCCAGTCTCGGCGGCGAGCGCGTAGACGGTTCCGTGATCGTCGCCGACGTAGAGCGTTCGCCCGCCGTAGCCGAGCGTCGGCGTCGAGAGGGCGTTTCGGTCCGTTTCGAAGGTCCACCGCTCCTCGCCGGTCTCCGCGTCGAGGGCGAACGCCCGCCCGCCGCCGGTCGCGGCGTAGACGGTCCCGTCGTGGACGGACGGCGAGCGCAGGTAGCGGTCGTCCTCGTCGCCCGCCTGCCAGCGTTCCTCGCCCGACTCCGCGTCGAGTGCGAGAAGCGTGTCCGAGCAGGGCACGAATACGGTTCCGTCCGCGACGACGGGGCGACCGGTCGGAAGACCCGCCAGTTCGGTCGACCACTGCACCGTGGGATTCGAGCGCGGGCCGACCGGGTCGGGGTTGTAACTCGTCCACCCGCGGTCGAAGGCAGGTCGCGGCCAGTCCGTTCGTGCGTCTTCGTCGGTCTGTGCCGCTGCGCCGGTCGTCGAGTCGCGGCTCTCCGTCGCGAGGCAACCGGCCACGCCGAGCGCTCCGGTCGCACCGACGCCGGCGAGAAACTGTCGTCTGGAGGGCATCACCCACCCTGCGTCCGGACGCGTGATATATTTTCGGAAGAACACGAGTGAGCCGAAAGCAGTGGACGAGACGACCGACGAACCGCCCCCAATCGTCGCGCTTTTGCCCGCAGGCCCGATACCACCGAACGAGCGAATGGCCCGGTATCACATCGAAACCTACGGTTGCACGTCGAATCGGGGTGAGAGCCGCCACATCGAGCAGGCGCTGCGCGACGGCGGCCACCACCCCGCCGACGGACCCGAGGAGGCCGACGTGGCCATCCTCAACACCTGCACGGTCGTCGAGAAGACCGAACGCAACATGATTCGCCGGGCCCAGGAGTTAGAGAAAGAAACGGCCGACCTCATCATCACCGGCTGTATGGCGCTCGCGCAGGGCGACGAGTTCCGCGAGGCCGGCATCGACGCCGAGGTGCTCCACTGGGACGACGTGCCGAACGCGGCGATGAACGGCGAGTGTCCGACCGTCACGCCCGATACCCAACCCGTCCTCGACGGCCAAGTGGGGATTCTGCCCATCGCCCGCGGCTGTATGTCGAACTGCTCGTACTGCATCACGAAGTTCGCCACCGGGCGCATCGACTCGCCGCCCGTGGAGGAGAACGTGGAGAAGGCCCGTGCGCTCGTCCACGCCGGCGCGAAGGAGATCCGGGTGACGGGCCAGGATACGGGCGTCTACGGCTGGGACACCGGCGACCGAAAGCTTCCGGAGCTACTGGACCGCATCTGCGACATCGAGGGCGAGTTCAGGGTTCGGGTGGGAATGGCGAACCCCGGCGGCGTCCACGGCATCCGCGAGGAACTCGCCGAGGTCTTCGCGACAAACGAGAAACTGTACAACTTCATCCACCTCCCCGTCCAGTCGGGCAGCGACGACGTGCTGGAGGATATGCGCCGCCAACACCGCGTCGACAAGTTCCTCGACATCGTCGAGACGTTCGACGAGAGACTCGACTACTGGACGCTCTCGACGGATTTCATCGTCGGCTTCCCCACCGAGACCGACCACGACCACGCCCAGAGCATGGCCTTGTTCAGAGAGATTCGCCCCGAGAAGGTGAACATCACCCGCTTCTCGAAGCGCCCCGGCACCGACGCCGCGGAGATGAAGGGCCTCGGCGGCACCGTCAAGAAGGAGCGCTCGAAGGCGATGTCCGAACTGAAGATGGACATCGTTGGCGGGGCGTACGAGGCGATGGTCGGGACCCGGCAGGAGGTGCTGGTCGTCGAGGAGGGCGTCGGCGACTCGGTGAAGTGCCGCGACGGCGCGTACCGACAGATTATCGTCCAAAATGCGTCGGAACGCGGCGTCGAACCCGGCGATTTCTTCGAGGTCGAGGTGACCGGTCACCAGACGGTGTACGCGTTCGCAGAGCCGGTGTGACTGGCGCGACGACTTGCCGCGACGACTTGCGCGATTAGCTTCCGTCGCCGGTACGTCAGTAGCAAAATACATTTGTGGAGACGCAGGAGTGATTTCGTATGCGTCGATTGGTCCTCGTCGTCTGCCTCGCTGCCCTCCTCACAGGTTGTAGCGCGCTCCCGTTCGACAGTCCGCCGCCGAGCGACGACCGCGCGGTTGCGGCCGTCGAGGAGGTGAACAGCACGGTCTCGAGCGTCGAGACGTACCGTTTCGACACGGATATTCGTGTCTCCGCGTCGGACGGCGGGCGGTCTCGAACCGTGACCGCCGACGGCTCCGGTGCAGTCGACCTCACCGCAAAACGGATGCGCGCGACGTCGGAAGTAGCGGACGAGACACTCGACTCCTACGTCACCGAGTACAAATCCTATCAGGAGTGTCCGGAGCCGTGGGAGGGATACGCCGTCGAGAACGTCTCGCAGTCGGAACCGTGGGCGACCGCGACGCCGCTTCACCGCCAAATCGAACTGTTCGAGCACTCGAACGTCTACTGGCGCGGGAACCGAACCGTCGACGGCGAGCGGACCGTCCTCGTCGTCGCCCACCCGAGCGACGACACCGTCCAGTCGCTGGCGGACCGTCGTCGGACGGGAAGCGCCGAACTGGACGGCGGCTCGTTCGACAACGCGACGGCGCGGCTCTGGATAGACCCCGAAACGAATCGACCCGTCGAGTTCGCGCTCCACCTGGAGCTCTCGCGGCGGGGCGCGACCGCCACCGCCGACCTCACAACGCGGTACACCGAGTACGGAGAGTCGGTGGACGTCTCGGTCCCGTCGGCGGTTTACGAGACGCAGTACCAACTCGGCTGTCCCGGTTCGTGAGCGCGAGCGAGACGCACGTACTGGATCGGAATCCGAGTCTCCAATACTCAGCGCTCGGGTTCGGAAGAGCCCGGACGACGAGAGACGGAAACCCGACTCCGCGTCCCGCAACGCTCTTACTCCCCGACCTGTTCCCCTAACTGGATGAGTCGCTCCCTCCTCTACGACGTCCTCCGACCCGCCGCCGTCGTCACGGCGGTGTTTCTCCTCCTCGTACTGGTGAGCGGCGTCTGGCCCCCGATGGTTGCCATCGAGAGCGGGAGCATGGACCCGCACATGCAGAGAGGCGACATGGTCGTCATCACCGCCACCGACCGGTTTTCGGGAACGAGTGCCGACGCCGCCGGGGTCGTGACGGCCGACGACGACGGCGAGTACCGGCGCTTCGTCGGCGACGGCGACGTGATAATCTACAACGCGCCGAACCGCGGAACGCCGATAATCCACCGCGCGCACGTCCGCGTCGAAGCCGGCGAGAACTGGTACGAGCGGGCGAACCAGTCGTATCTCCCCGCAGACGTCGACAGCTGTGACGACCTCCGAAACTGTCCGGCCCCACACGACGGCTACGTGACGATGGGCGACGCCAACGGCGTCTACGACCAGGCGAAAGGTATCGCGCCCGTCGTCAAGGAGGAGTGGGTCCGCGCGAAAGCCGGCGTTCGGATTCCGTGTCTCGGGTGGCTCCGCCTCGTCGCCGAAGGGTCGGCGACGCTCGACGACGTCAGCTGTCCCTGACCAGCGGGTGCGGCGTCGGCCCACCACAATCTACAGTACGCTACCCGTGGTACGACGGGTGTGTCAGGAGCGAGTTCGGGGGGCGGGTCCGTCGCGCGCGAGTTCTTCGGGACGCTCGCCGCACTCGGACTCGTCGGCGCGGCGCTGTTCGCCGTCGCGGGCGTCTGGCCGCCGATGGTGGCCGTCGAGAGCGGGAGCATGCAACCGAACCTCGACAGGGGTGACCTCGTCTTCGTCACGGCCGTCGACCGTTACGACGATGGAACCGCCGGCCCCGACGGTGTGATGACGGTCCACGAAGCCGAAGCGAGCGCTCACGAACGTTTCGGCGAACCGGGCGACGTCGTCGTCTTCGTCGACCCCGACGGAACCGGAGCGCCGACGCTCCACCGGGCACACTTCTGGGTCGAGGAGGGCGAAGACTGGTACGGCCGCGCCGACCGTTCGGCGATTCCGTCCGGCGTCGACGACTGTTCGGAACTGGCCAACTGCCCCGCTACGCACGCCGGATACGTCACGAAAGGCGACGGCAACGCCCACTACGACCAGGCCGTCGGCCGCACCGACCCCGTCCGCACCGAGTGGGTTCGAGGGAAGGCGAACGCCGGCATTCCGAAACTCGGATGGGTCCGACTCGTCGTCGCCGAGGCGGTCTGACCGCCGCGAGAACGTCGTCCGCGACAGCGTCGACGACTCGGCGGTATCGGCGGCTTCCCGAACTCACCGTCGCCCGTCGGTACGCGTCCACCCGGCCAACCGGTCGGTCTCGCTGTCTTCCTTCCACTCGCCGAGTTCCTTCGGGTCGACGTGGACGAACACGTCGTCGACCTCAGATAGCTCGCGAATCGACGTGACGATAGCCGTCTCGATGTCGTGGGCCTCGCGGACGGTCATGTCGCCTTCGACCTCGATGTGGAGGCTCACGTCTATCTCGGGGCCGACGTAGTGGGCGACGACGTCGTGTGCGCCGCGGACGTCTTCGTGCGAGAGCGCCCGGCGAACGATTTCGGCGCGGAGATCCTCCGGCGGCGCGCGGCCGACGAGGTAGTCGACGTTGTCGCGGACGATCTCGTAGCCGGTGTAGCCGATGCCCACGGAGACCACGGCGGCGGCGACGGGGTCGAGAATCGGGACGCCGACCCGCGTACCGAGTACCCCCACGAGCGCCGCAGTCGCGGTGAGGATGTCGTTTCGGTTGTCGAGGGCGGCGGCGACGAGCGCGGGCGAGTTCTGCGTCTCGCCGACGCGGAGGCAGTACCGGTAGAGCACGTACTTCACGACGGCGCTGGCGACGAGGATGCCGACGGCGGTGAGACCGACGGCGCCGCCGTAGCTGCCCGTCAGTACCGACTGGGCGGCTTGCCACAGCACCGCACCACCGGCCGCGAAGATGCCGACGGCGACGAACAGCGAGACGAACGGTTCGATTCGTTCGTGCCCGTGGGGGTGGTCGAGGTCCGGCGGTTGCGTCGTGATGTAGAGACCGGCGAGGACGACGAAGCTGTAGACGGCGTCCGAGAGGCTGTTGACCGCTTCGGACCCGACGGCGAGGCTCCCGGTGGAGTACCACACCGCTCCCTTCGCCGCGGCGAGCGCGAGGTTAGCCACGAGGACGACCACCCCGACGCGCCTGACGACTGCCTGCCGGTCCATCGGTCGTCGTAGGATACCGCCGCTGAAAGAGGCTTTGGAGTGACTGTCGGCCGACGATTCACTCGGCACGAGGTGTGTCGTGGGAGTCGGATACTGCCGAGCAGCGCTCAGTCGAAGCGAATCCTGACCGCGGCGTCGCCACCGTGGACCGTCGCGCCCTCCTGCTCGGCGAACGCGGCGTGGAGGCGGTCGTACGTGTCTTCGAGCGCCTCGACGAGCACCTTCGTGTCGCCGATGACGGGCATGAAGTTCGTGTCGCCCGACCACCGGGGGACGACGTGGGTGTGGACGTGGTCCTCGATGGAGCCGCCGGCGGGGCCGCCGAGGTTGAGTCCGGCGTTGAACGCGTCGGGACCGATAGCGGTTCGGAGCGCCTCGAACGTCCGCTGTTTGAGTCGGGCGTGGTCGAGGAGGTCTGCGTCGGAGAGGTCGGTGTACTCGCCGGTGTGGCGGTAGGGGATGACCATCACGTGGCCGGGGTTGTACGGGTAGTTGTTCAGGAGGACGAAACAGCGGTCGCTCCGGGCGACAATTCTGTTCTGCCGGTCGGCGTCGTCGTCCGGGAGCGTGCAGAACGGACAACCGCCGTCGTCGCCGTCGTCGCCGTCGTCGCCGTCGTCGCCGCCGTCGCGTTCGACCCACTCGATACGCCACGGCGCGAACAGTTGGTCCATGGCACACGCAGAGCCGCCAGTCGCTTAGGCGTATCTCACCGTGTCCGCGCGGGCGGTTCGCGGATGCGCGGTCCAACGGCGGCGGACTCTCGACTAAACGGGCAATATTGTCCGACAGTTCCCGGTCTCGACACTCGCTTCGGGTGTTTATCAGTTAGCTTACTCCGATAAACCGTTTGAACAGTCTGTCTCCCGACAGGGGGTGATACCGGCGCCGTCTTGCGATGAACGGTCGAAAATCGGCGGAACGGAGGTGTGTCTTTATTCGTAAATCGCCCATACTGTTGCCTGAAATGGCGACAAAACCCGGACCCGACGGGGTGACAGAGGCGTGTGACCGCTGCGGGAGGGAGACGACCCACAGCGTCCGTGTCGAAATCCGAACCGAGAGCAAGAAGCGGGAGAACGCGGAGTTCTCGCGCGAACCGTACCGCATCTCGGTCTGCGGCATCTGCGGGACGGAGACGACACAGCGGATGAACAACGCGTAGTCGGCGGCCATTTTTCGGTGACGACCGTCCCGCGTGTGCGACGGCGATTCGCCGGCGTCGTCGACAGTCGAGTCGGCACGCGGAGCCGAGACGCTCGGCCGACGGTTCGACGAGTATAGGCCTCACGCTCGCGGCGAACCTGAGGCCGTTTGAGCAGTTTATCCGCGCCCCTCCACAATCTGGGGACATGGTCTCGGTAGGCGACGACGCGCCCGAGTTCACGAACAAGGTAGCAAACGGCGACGTCGAGGAGTTCTCGCTCTCGGAGCGGGTCGGCGACGGACCGCTCGTGCTCGCGTTCTTCCCCGGGGCGTTCACGCCCCCGTGTACGAGCGAGATGACCTCGTTCGAGGAACACATCGACGAGTTCGAGGCGGCCGGCGCGCCGGTGTACGGGCTGAGCGCGGATTCGCCGTTCACGCTGAACGCGTTCCGTGAGGAGTACGACCTCTCCTTTTCGCTCGTCAGCAACATGAGCCGAGAGACGATTCAGTCGTACGGTCTCGAGATCGACGTCGAGGAGTTGGGCCTCCACGGCGTCGCGAATCGCGCGGTGTACGTCGTCGACGACGACGGTGAGGTCGACTACGCGTGGGAGGCCGACAGCCCCGAGAACGAGCCCGACTACGACGAACTGCTGGACGCCGTCGAGGCGTAAGCGGTTCTCCGCCGGACGACTCGAAGCGGGCCGATACCCCCCGTTATTCCGCGGGCGCCTGCCCCGAGCGGTCGCTCCGTGTCCGCGAGAGTCGGAATCTTCGAGCCAGTTGAACCGTTCTGCGAGCGAAGAAACCTCTGATTTCTACGCGCGTCGACTCAGTTCGTCGTGATCTCGCAGCCGTCTTCGGTGACGATGACGGTGTGTTCGGCCTGGCTGACGAGACGGCCGTCCTCCTCCTTCAGCACCGGGTAGCCGTGGAGGACGCGGTCCTGTTCGAGGCGTCGAATCGCCATCTCCGCGCGGGGGACATCGAGCCACCGCGCGGCGAAGGGAAGCGTGCGGTACCTCTCTTTCACTTCCTCGAGTACCTGCCTTGCCTGCCGGTTGCGGACCGACCGGTCGTTTTCGAGGCTGTATATCTCCGTTTTCGCGCCCTCGGTCACCTTCCCGCTCCCGTCGGTGGCGAACGGTTCGATGGCCACCACGTCGCCGACTCGGAGTTCGACGCCGCGCTCCGCACCGCGGTTCGGGATGTTCGGCCCCGTGTGGGCGTCCCACTGTTCGACGCCGTGGCCCGAGAGATTCAGAATCGGCGTGTAGCCGTAGCCGCGGATGACGTCCTCTATCTCCGCGCCGATAGCGCCCGTCTCTGCGCCGGGTTCGACGGCGTCGAGGGCGGCGTCGAGCGCCTCCTCGGAGGCCTCGACGAGTTCGGGGTTCCCTGTCAGGTCGACGGTGACGGCGGCGTCGGCGATGTAGCCGTCGACGTGGACGCCGATGTCGAGACAGACCATCTCCTCGCCGAACTCGGTGTCGTCGTCGCGGGCGGGCGTCGCATGCGACGCCTCCTCGTCGACGCTGATGTTGACCGGGAACGCACAGCCCGCGTCGTGTTCGGCGATGCGTGATTCGGCGTACTCGGCGACTTCGAGGTGCGTGACGCCGGGTTCGACCATCTCCGCGGATTCGTCCAACACGGTTCGGAGGATGTCGCCCGCTTCACGGTACTTGTCGACCGTCTCGTCGTCGAGATGTCCGATGCTCATACCCGGGGGCTTTGACCGACCGAAGCAAAGAGGTTGCGGGACGGCGGAGCGGCGGGGTGAGGCGACGAGGCGACACGGAGAGAGAATGCGGCGGCGCGACCCGACTCGGAGAGGCTCGGGTGTATCGGACGGCGTCAAAACCATCAAATATCGGAAAGTAATTAGAGCTTTTCACCGAAAACCCAGGGACGTAGCGGTGACAGATACTCGAGATAAGCTCCGCATGTGGGGTGAAAACAGCCGCTCTGGTTTATTATCGAATCTGCAGTCGTTGAAAGCGTGAGTTCCACAACCATACGGTCGGCCGTCGCGTTAGTGACTGCACTTCTGCTGGTGACTGCAGGCGTTCAACCCGCGATGGGCGGTGCGGCGACGACGGCAGACGACAAGGTAACGTTCACCGACGTATCGGTGAGTGAGCTACAGGTCGACGACGGGACCGTCGAGGACGTGACAGTCGAACGATTGGTGGTCGACGAGGCGGAACTCGGTGACCGCGGCACCGTCGAGAAGGGCGTCTTCGAAGACGCGTCCCTCGACAGTATCGAGGTCAGCGGCGTCACCGTCGAGGAGATCGAAGTCCAAGACGACGACGTCAACGAGGCCGAAGCGCGCGGCTACCTCAGTTCGAACGAGAGCGTCGACAGCATCGTCGTCGGGACGCTTCACGTCGACACGCTCTCGGTCGACGAAGTGAACGTCGAGGACGACCAGACCGGTCTGCTCTCGGGTGACGGTGCCTCCGAAGGCGACTCCGAGACCGAGAACGACTCCGAGACCAGCGAGAGCGAGTCGATGTCGGAGTCCGAGAACGACTCGGCGGACAGCGAGAACGACTCGATGGCCGGCGAGAGCGACTCCAACGGGACGACGGTTCTCGTCCGCGAGGTCAACGTCGACGAGATGGAAGTCAGCACGCTGACGATCCAGACGCTCCAGCAGTCGACGCCGACGCCGTCGGCGTTCGACGACGTGGAGGGAACGGAGAGCTTCTCGCTCGACGAGGACACCGATGAGGCCTTGGAGGCCATCGACCGAGCGGAGACGGCCATCGACGAGAACCGCGACCGGTTCACCGACGAACAGTACGTACAACTGAAGACGGAGCTCGCGAACGTCCGCGAGATAGTCGAAGACGGTGAAGTGACCGAAGAGGAGTCCCAGGAACTCGCTGACTCCAGCGAGCGTATCCGCTCGACGATCGACGAGTCGAACGTCTCCGAGGAGCGGGCTCAGGAGGCAGTCGACCGACTCCCCGACGATGCCCGGCAGATCGGTGACGACTCCGGCGACGACGTCGTCGTCGTCGACCGCGTCGACGTCGGGACCGTCGAAGTCGACGAGATGACGACCGGCGAGACGTCGGTTCGCGTCTCCTCGAACTGGGATAGCCTCGCCGTCACCGGTGTCGAAGGGCCGTCCGAGATCTCGGCCGACGAGACGTACAACGTCACCGTGACGGTGCTCAACCCGACGAACGAGACGGTCGCTGACAGCGTCTCCTACCGGGCCGGTCTCGGTGCACCGACGAGCGAACTGGTCGTGCTCGAACCCGGCGAGACCCAGCAGGTAGAACTCGAAGTCCGCGGCCCGAGCCAGACCGCCATCGAACGGACAGACTCGCCGCAGCACATCGTCTCTACCTCGAAGAGCACCTACACGGTGCCCGTGAGCGTCACCGACAGCGCTTCCGGTAACTCCGATGACGGTGGCAACTCCAGCGACGACGGCAACAGCACCGACACCTGAAGCGACGAGTACCCGAATCACCGATTCGGAGCTCTCTTTTCTTTATCACGAACCCCGCCCCGAGCGGTAGCGCCGGGACTGTCGCCCGATCAGCGACGAGCGACGCTCGTCTGCATCCCGTCGGTGTTGAACGCGCTTCCGGCACCGTCGCCGTCGAGGACGATGACGCCCGCGTCCGAGCCGGTGAGTTCGGCGAACTCCGCCATCGTTCGGTCGGCGGCGGCCTGTGCGCTCAACCCCGATTCGAGATGGCGAACCGCCCGACGCGAGAGCGTCGCTCTCGCGATGTCCTCGCCCGCACCGGTGGCGCTCGCGCCCCCGGCGGGCGCACAGTAGAACCCAGAGCCGATCTGGGGGACGTCACCGACCCGTCCGGCGAGCGCGAACCAGCGCCCGCCTGTCGACGTGGCGGCGGCGAACGTCTCGCCGTCGCCCGCGACGGCGCCGACCGTATCGTGGCCGCCGAATCGCTCTCGGATCCACTGCAGGTGTTCGCGCGGCGACCCGTCGGGCGCGTCGCTGTCCTCCCAGCGCTCGCGGCTCTTCTCGGTGAACAGGTCGACGCCCGTCTCGACGCCGTAGTCGTCGGCGAGGTCGACGGCGTGCTCGCCGACGACGAAGACGTGCGGCGTCTCCTCCATGACCACCCGCGCGACCGAGACGGCGTGCTCGACGCCCGACATGCTCGCGACTGCGCCCGCCTCGCGGTCGCTCGTCATCACGCCTGCGTCGGTTCGAACGACGCCGTCTGACTGGACTGCACCGCCGACACCGGCGTTGAAGCGCTCGCTCGACTCCAGAATCTTCACTGCTTCCTCGACGGCCGAGAGAGGGTCAGACTGCGCTACGCCGGTCTCGGCTGCGTCGTCGAGCGTCGCCTGTCGCGGTTCGGGTTCGTCGGGCGTCCCGCCCGCGCCGCCGTGTACGATGACGTGCATGGCGGCGACTCTCGTCGAGACGGTAAAAGGACGGGCTATCCGGCGAGGCAGGTAGTCGACGGGTGCCAAAAAAGATCGCAGCGGGCTGCTCAGTCGTCGTCGGAACTTACTGTGCTGTCGCTGAAGCTCGGGGAGCCCTGACTGGCGCGGCCAGCCCAGTTGTCGATGTTCTCGGCGACCCACCCACGTGCGCCGAAGCCGAGGGCGAGACCGAGGCCGATGGCGATGGCCGCACCAAGACCGTAGGCGACTGCCTGCGCGACGATGTAGAGCACGCGGACGCTGAACCCCATCGTGTCGAGACCGATGACGAGCACGCTGAAGTAGAGGAACAGCCGGACGCCGTCGGCGACCACTCCCGAGTAGCGCGTCTCCGACGCGGTCGAACTCTGTTGGACGACGCGAGCGATGAAGTCCGCGACGATGAATCCGAGGACGATTATCAGGAGACCCGCGAGGAACGCTGGCAGGTACGAGACTGCCGTGTTTATCCACTGCGAGAGCAGCGTGATGGCGAGCGCGTTCGCCGCTGCGAGGATGGCGAGCAGGTAGATGTAGTACGCTGCAAGTTTCCCGAACGTACTGGAGACGGCCTGCTCGGTTCCGCCGAGCGCGCGGCCGACGGGCGTTCGCAACGCCATACTGTCGATTTCGGTCCTATCGACGACCTCGCGGACGACACGTGCAACGACGCGCCCGATGACCCATCCGATGAGGAGGATAACGAGCGCGCCGATTAACCGCGGAATGAATGCGAGTATCGACGAGACGGTGTCCTGGAGGAACTCCGGGATACCGAGCTGTAAGACGACGAATAGTGGGACGAACGCAGCGTTCGTCGCGTGTTCGGTGTCGGTGCGTGCATCGATGTCTGTTGTGGACATAGGCACGTTACGAGAGGCTCCCGAGAGGCTTTAATTCGTTGCCTGATGGAGAGCAAAAATTGCACAGTAGTGGCTATCCGAACCTCGGTACTACCACATCGCCCGAGCCGAACCGTGCGTTCCCGGCGAGATAGCTACCGAAAGCGGTAGAATAGTTATTCAGCGCTTAGCTCGTCACGCTTCGATCGGTCGGAATTTCGGAGGCTCTGCGATACAGTACCGTTCACGCGAAACGTCAGACTTGACACGCCACTCGACCGGACACTCTCTCGGAGCGCATCCGGTACAGTCGCCTCTCGTCGACGGCGAGCGATGCTTCGTGTCGTGTGTTATCGTCGCTAGATTCGGCAAAATTTTGCCGTGGGAACTGCAGAACGGCAGGCCTTTTACGCTGCCTCGGAAACTCACCGTTGTTCATGAGCTACGATCAGGTCGAGGTCCCCGAGGAGGGCCAGAAGATCACCGTCGCCGACGAGGAATCCGGCGAACTCACCGTTCCGGAGAACCCCATCATTCCCATCATCCACGGAGACGGCATCGGAACCGACGTCGGTCCGGCCGCACAGAAAGTACTCGACGCCGCCGCCGACGCGACGGGCCGCTCCATCTCCTGGATGCGCGTCTACGCCGGTGAGTCCGCCCGTGAGAAGTACGACGAGAACCTCCCCGACGACACCGTCGACGCCATCAAGGAGTTCAACGTCGCCATCAAGGGCCCGCTGACGACGCCGGTCGGGTCGGGCTTCCGCTCGCTCAACGTCGCGCTTCGCAAGAAACTCGACCTCTACGCGAACGTCCGTCCGACCTACCACCTCGACGGCGTCCCGTCGCCGGTCAAACACCCCGAGAAGATGGACATGGTCACGTTCCGGGAGAACACCGAGGACGTGTACGCCGGCATCGAGTGGGAAGCCGGCACCGACGAAGTCGAGAAGGTCAAGGAGTTCGTCGAAGACGAGATGGGCGCCACGGGCGTCATCCACGACGGTCCCGTCGGCATCGGCGTCAAGCCCATCACGGAGTTCGGCTCGAAGCGCCTCGTCCGCGAGGCTATCGACTACGCCATCGAGAACGACCGCCCGTCGGTGACGCTCGTCCACAAGGGTAACATCATGAAGTTCACCGAGGCGGCGTTCCGCGACTGGGGCTACGAGGTCGCAGAGGAAGAGTACGACCAGACCATCACCGAGGACGAACTCTGGGAGGAGTACGACGGCGAGCGTCCCGAGGACAAAATCGTCGTCAAGGACCGCATCGCCGACAACATGCTCCAGCAGCTCCTCACTCGGACGGAACAGTACGACGTCATCGCCACGATGAACCTCAACGGCGACTACATGTCCGACGCCGCCGGCGCGCAGATCGGTGGCCTCGGCATCGCGCCCGGCGCGAACTTCGGCACCGCCCGCTGTCTCGCCGAACCGGTCCACGGCAGTGCGCCGAAATACGCCGGTCAGGACAAGGTCAACCCGACGGCGATGATCCTCTCCGGCCGCCTGATGCTCGAGTACATGGGCTGGAAGGACGCCGGTCAGTTGGTCAAAGACGCCGTCGAGGAGACCATCTCCTCGGGCGACGTCACCTACGACCTCCACCGACAGATCGAAGGCGGCAACAAGCTCGCCACGAGCGAGTTCGCCGACACGGTCGTCGAGAACATAGAGAAGTTGTCGTAGACAACTTCTCTGGCTCGCGCGGTGAAACCGGCGACCATCGAAAAGCTCTCATAGATTTTTCGGGCGCTCGACAGTTTCCGATTTTCGAGAACGTCAAGAACCGGTAAACCGCCGATTTTCGGACGAAACGAACTCGGGTTCGCAGACCGAGCGACCGCAAAGAACACGACGAGTCGGCGACGCCGACTTACGAGGCGTCAGACCGGCCGAATCCGGCCGAGGTCGACACCTTTCGCGATCGCGACGTGGTGTGGTCGGTGTGGTGCCGTGACGGTGTCGTCGTCGCGGAGGTGTGCACAGACGCCGGCCGCCGACGCCTCGTGGCCCGCCGCGAGGTGCAGCTCGCCCGGAATCGGTCCGGCCGAGATGTCGAACGCCGACTGCTTTCCCTCCAGATACTCCTCCTGTAACCGCTCCTCGTAGTAGCGGGCGGTCACCATCTCCGTGTACATCTCCGATAGTGTGTTTCTCGACAACATGTTTCTGCGTTCGGTGGTAGCACGAACCACACCATCAACGTTAGTTCACGCTGTCAGAGATTCACGCGAACGTGGGCAAGAGAGGCGTTCGGCCAGTTCGCGGTTTCCGCTACTCCTGCCAGTCGGGGTTCAGTCGCGGGGGACTGAAGATGTCGACGCCGCGGACGGGTTCGTCGCCGCGGTTCTCGGCACCGTGCGGTTCACCACCGGGGATGACGTAGGAGTCGCCCTCGGTGACGCGAATCTCCTCCCCATCGACGACGAACGTCAGCGTCCCCTGTGTGATGTAGCCCGTCTGCTCGTGGGGGTGGTCGTGTTCGGGTACCGTCGCCCCGGCGGCGATATGGAAGTGCTGGACGCTCATCTCCTCACCCGCGGCGAGCTGTGCGAGGTGAACGCCGGATACTGCTTCGGTCGTCTCTACGTCTGACAGCGACAGTCGTTCCATGTGGAGTGCGCGCACGCCGACCGAATAAAGCTAGCGCGGGTCAGCGAGGCGCGCGGAGTTCGGCGTACGGCGTCGGACGTTCGATGACGACGTTGACCACCGCGCCGAGGAGCACGAGGATACCGCCGAGATAGAGCCACGTCACGAACAGCAGCACCGCCCCGAGGACGCCGTACGCTTGGTACTGCGAGGCGTTCTGGGCGTAGTACAGAAAGCCCAGTTGGAGGAGAATCCAGCCACCGGCGGTGACGACGGTGCCGGGGATGACGTGTTTGAACGTCACCGACACCGGCGGGAGGATGTAGTAGATCGGCAGGAGGACGAGGATAAGCAGCACGAACAGCGACAGCGTCGTCACGAACGCCGGATACGGAATCGAGAGGTCCACGAACGTGACGACGACGCCCGCGCCGACCATGAGTGCGATGGCGACGAGGACGATACCGAGGACGAACAGTCCGTCGAGCAACCGTCGGACGAAGCCGACGGAGTGGAAACTGCCGTACACCTCGCCGAACGCCTTCGAGAGGCCGCGAAACATCTTCAACGCGCCCCAGAGGAGAAAGCCGAGGCTGGCGAGACTCGCCCCTCTACGGCCCGCGGAACTGGTCAGGGCCTGTTCGAGCACCTGCCGCCCGCTCTCAGAGACGTATGCGCTCACCTGGTCGAGCAACTGCATCACTACCTGGCCTTCTCCGACGTACGTCGCCAAGACGAATACGAAAATGACTAGCGGGATGAACGATTGGAGCGCGTAGTAGGCGAATCCCGCGGCGAGAAACGTGATATCCCGGTCCCGCGCGACGCGGACGACCGTTCGGAGCGTACTAGTCAGTCCCACACAGAGTCACTGCTCACAGACACACTGCAACGGCTAGAAGTATAGCGTTTCTCCCGGGTTGTGGCGACAGTCTGTGGAGATAACAGCTACCGACGGAGCAGTAGATTAAACCCCGTCGCTCGACCACAGCGAGACATGTACGCCGTCGTCGGCTGCAACGGCTGTTCGAACGTCTGGATTCTGGAGAATCCACGCGAGCAGGCGTCGGCACAGTGCTCGCGCTGCGGCAAGCGCCACCAGACGAAGAAACTGCGGCAGATGTACACCGCCGAAGACCACGACGCCGCCCGGCAGGTCCGGTCGGCGATAGTAGCCGAAAAACAGGGCGCGTCGGAGGCGTTCTCGACTCTCGACTCGGTCTCGGAGATGGAGACGCAACTCGACGACGCCCACATCTCCGACCGAGAGTATCTCGAACGCTCGGGGCTCGACGCCGACGAAGTCGCCGCCGCGGGCGACGCCTCCTCGTCGTCCGCGTCTTCGTCGAAATCGCGGCGCGAACTCGTCGAGGAGGCAGTAAGCAAGCAGGACCGGCCGACGGAGGAAGAAGTCGTCAGCTACGCCGCAGAGCGCGGCGTTCCCGCCGAGAAGGCGCGCGACATCTTGGAGAAGCTCACCCTCGGCGGCGAGGTGTCGGAGAGCGGCGGCCGGTACCGGTCGCTCTGACTGCTCTGGGGCACTCAGAGTTCGGTGCCCAACGCGAGCACGCCACCGACGACGAAGAAGATAATTCCGGCACTGACGCCGAAATCACCGAACGCGAGCGCGCAGAACAGTCCGACCGCGGCGAAGTAGAGCCCGAGGAGAACGGTTCGAATGTCGTCGAGTGCGCCGAGAACGGCAACTCGTTGTGAAGCCATGCGTCGATTGCGAGCGTTCGGAACTTAATTGCACCTCTGTTCGATGCAGAGGATAGGTTCGACGACTCGGTGGGTCCGCCCTATCGACCCAGTTCCTCGTGTGCGCTCGACAGATGCCGCGACCCGAGCGCCGCGAGCAGCGAGAGTTCGCCCGCGAGCGACCCCACGGCGATCGCTTCGGCGAGAGCGTCGGCGTTCGCACCCGCGGGGTCGCCGCCGCCGCGGACGTCGAGCACGTCGAGTCCTTCCGCCTGCGTCGGTAACTTAGTCCCGCCGCCGACGGTGCCGACTTCGAGGCTCGCCAAGGAGACGGAGACGTAGAGATCACCATCCTGCACTTCCGCAGTCGTGATGGCGTTCGACCCTTCGACGACCTGCGCCGCGTCCTGTCCGGTCGCCAGAAACATCGCGGCGACGACGTTGGCGACGTGAGCGTTGAAGCCGAGGCTTCCCGCTTTAGCGCTGCCGACGAGGTTCTTCCGAGTGTTGATTTCGGCGATGGCCTCGGGCGTCGTGTGGAGACGCTCTTCGACGACTTCCCGCGGGATCGTCACGTCCGCGGTGACGCTTCGCCCACGGCCTTCGACGGCGTTGATGGCGGCGGGTTTCTTGTCGGTGCAGAGGTTGCCCGAGAGCGCGACGAGCGAGGCAGCCGTCTCGTCTTCGACCACGTCGCACGCCGCTTGGGTAGCGATGGTGGCCATGTTCATCCCCATCGCGTCCTTCGTGTCGTAGCGGAAGCGCAGGAAGACGGAGTTACCGACGACGTACGGCGTCACGTCGAGCAGTTCGCCGTGACTCGTCGTCTCCTCGGCTGCCTCCTTCAGCGCCGGTTCGTTGTCACGGACCCACGAGACGAGCGCCTCGGCTTCGACCACGTCGGCGACGCTGAACACCGGCGCGCGAGTCATTCCGGATTTCGTCACCCGCGCCCGTGCGCCGCCCGCGCCGTCGACGACCGAGAGGCCGCGATTCACGGAGGCCAGAAGCGCGCCCTCGGTCGTCGCAAGCGGGAGGTAGCGCTCGCCGGAGAGCGCGCCGCCGTTTATCGTGACCGGGCCGACGACGCCCATCGGAATCTGGGCCGCACCGACCATGTTCTCGATGTTCGGATCGGCCTGCTCAGCAGGAAACGAGTAGTCGCTGACGGCGTCGAGCGAAGCGTCTGTCTGCTCCTCGACGAGGAGTCGGCGCGCGGCCGTCGCGGT
Source organism: Haloprofundus halobius (assembly GCF_020097835.1). Lineage (GTDB taxonomy): Archaea > Halobacteriota > Halobacteria > Halobacteriales > Haloferacaceae > Haloprofundus > Haloprofundus halobius. Next base: position 281,196 of record NZ_CP083666.1, on the reverse strand, counting down.
GTCGGCGTCGGCGTGCTCTTCGAGTTCGTGGAGTCGCAGGTCGCCGTCGCGGACGCGGTCGGCGAGGGCTTCGGCGTCGGTCATGCCGTGTACGTCCTCGCGGCGGTCGCTAAGGACTGTCGGTTTTCTCCACCTCCGAAACGCCGCTTTCCGAACGATTTTGCCGTTCCCCCACCGCAGAGCCACCATGACCGAAGCAGCAGACCTCCTCCTCGTCGACGCGGAGGTCCACAGCCTCGTCGGTGCCGACGGGGACACCGAGGGCGACGCCGACGAGACGTACGAGGCACTCGCCATCCGAGACGGCGAAATCGTCCGTCTCGGGTCGACGTACGACGTGGAGTTCCTCGCCGGGGCCGAGAGCGAGGTCGTCGATCTCGACGGTCGGGTCGTCCTCCCCGGGTTCGTCGACGCCCACGTCCACCTCTCGATGACGGGGCGTTACCTCGTCCACGCGAACCTCTCGGGTGCCTCGGGCCCCGTAGAGGCCATCGAACGGCTTCGGGAGCGCGCCGACGAGGTCGGTTCTGACGACTGGATTCAGGGCTACGGCTACGACGAGAGCACGTGGGACAAGTCGCGGTATCTCACCCGCGAGGACCTCGATGCAGTATCCGATTCTCGACCCGTCGTCGCGTTCCGCGAGGACATGCACGTCGCCTCGCTCAACTCGGTCGCCTTGGACCGCTGCCGCGACGAGATGCCCGAGACGGACGTCCACATCGAGGGCGGCGAACCGACCGGCGTCGTCGTCGAGGAAGCCGTCGACCCCGTCTTCGAGGCGGTCGAACCCGACGCCGAGGAGATGCGGGAGCTGTTGACCGCGGCCCAGCAGCGCGCGAACGAACTCGGCACCACCGGCGTCCACGACATGGTCCGGCACTCGCGCGCGCCGCAGGTGTACCGGGAGCTGGACCTCGCGGGCGACCTCTCGCTCCGGGTTCGAATCAACTACTGGGCCGATCACCTCGACGCCGTCACGGAGGCGGGTCTGCGGACGAACCACGGCAGCGAGATGGTTCGGACGGGTGCGATAAAGAGCTACACCGACGGGAGTTTCGGCGGCCGGACCGCCAAACTCTCCGAGCCGTACAGCGACGACGCGTCGGCGACGGGCCAGTGGGTCGTCGACCCCGAGGAACTGGGTGACATCGTTGCCCACGCCGACGACGCCGGCTTTCAGGTGACCGCCCACGCCATCGGCGACGAGGCCGTCGACGCCGTGCTGGACGCGTATTCTGAGACGGAGCACCCGGGCGAGATGCGCCACCGCGTCGAACACGTCGAACTGGCCTCCGACGAAGCCATCGAGCGGTTCGGCGAACTGGGCGTCGTCGCCTCCGTCCAGCCCAACTTCCTGAAGTGGGCCGACGAAGGCGGTCTCTACGAGGCGCGACTCGACGACAGACGGACGGAGACGAACCGCTATCCCGCGTTACTCGACGTGGGCGCGCCGCTGGCGTTCGGCTCCGACTGTATGCCGTTGGACCCGCTGTTGGGGATTCACTGGGCGGTCAACGCGCCCGCCGAGAGCCAGCGTCTCGGGGTGACCGAGGCGCTGCGAGCATACACGCTGGGCGCGGCGTACGCCGGCTTCGACGAGACACGACTGGGAACCGTCGAGGTCGGCAAGCGCGCCGATTTGACCGTGCTCGACGAGTCGCCGTGGGAGCGGTCGGCGGCGATTCGCGACCTCGACGTGGCAATGACCGTCGTCGACGGCGACGTGGTGTTCGACGGGCGATAGTCTCGGTCCCGATATCGAGCGAGAGCACTTCTCTCGCCTTTCGACTATCAGGCCAGAGCCTTCTTTCGGTAGTTCCCCTAGAAGCAAGGTGCGGACTGACAGTCCGAGACGGGTGGGCCCCACCCGTCTCGTTTATCGTTCCCGCCGACGCTTCGGCTCTCGTTCCCGCGGACGTTTACCGGGTGACGCCGTAGCCGTCGCCCGGCCCCTCGAAGCCGCTTTCGTCACCCTCGACTCACGTGTCCGTACTTCAGGAGGGCGACGAACACCGACCCGCCGACTGCGTTGCCGAGCGTCGCGAGGACCAGGAACCGGCCGTAGTCGGCGAACGTTATCTCGGGGGCGATGAACAGGCCGAACAGCACCTCGACGTTGCCCGCGATGGAGTGCGGGAGGTGGAGGATGCCGATGGAGGCCGTGACGAGCCAGACGATGAGAACGCGACTTATCGTGCCCTGCGCGGCGGTGACGAGCCACGAGAGCAGTCCCATCAGCCAGCCGGCGAGGACGGCCGACCAGAACATCCCCGAGTCGCTGTGGTGGACGAGTTTCTCCGCGACGGTGACGAACGCCTCGGGGGTGGCGACGCCGAGGTCCGGAATGGCGATCACGACGAACGCCGCGAACACCAGTCCGCCGAGCACGTTGCTCACGAATATCACCGACCAGAGCCGTCCGAGGTCGCTCCACGAAGCCCGTCCGTCGATGACGGGGAGCACCGCCAGCGTCGTGTGTTCGGTGAACAGCTCCGACCGCCCGAGAACGACGAAGATGAAGCCGATGGAGTAGGCGCTGGCGAGCAGCAGTTCGGTCGGTAGGTCGCCGTAGCTGCCGGCGGACAGCGTGAGCACGACGGCCATCAACAGCGGTCCGAAGCCGATGTCGAGCCCCGCCGACAGCCCCGAGAGGAACAGTCCGTCGAGTTCGCGGTTTATCTCGTGTAACCCCTCGTCGATCTGCTTCTCGAGAATCTCGCGTGCTGGAGGCTGCTCGCCGATGAACCTGCTCGCCGTCTCGCCGCCGTCGGGTTCAGCCACCGCGTCAACCACCTTCGAGCGCGACGAACGACGTACTCAGCGACTCTGCCATAAGGAACGGATGGTCTCCGCGTACGTAGTTATTTGGGCTTGGGGCCGCGTCGTGACTCGGATACGTGAACAGGACACAGAGGATCAAACCGGGTCGAACCGTCGGAACCGGGATCGCTTACCCCTCCGACGCGCCGACCGGCCGCGCACAGCCGTCCACCTCCAGGACGTTCAGCGAGTCGTCGAGGACGATACACATCGAGTCGTCGCCGCGGGGGATGTCGAGACGAATCTCCAGCGGGTCGCAGGAGACCACGTCCGTGTACTCGTCGCTGACGCACCACGGGAGCGTCCAGAACGGACGGGTACTCAGGTCGACGCCGCGTTCGGCGTGGAACGTCATCACGTCGGCGTTGTCCAGCAAGTTGAGACCGACGGCGGAGTGCAACCGATTGTGACACCGACGGCACTCGTGGGTCACCTGCACGTCGAGTCCGGCGTACTCGGTCTCCCGCGAGAGCGTCGTCTCCATCTTCCCCATACACTCGGGACAGACGCCGTCGGCGGCGAGACAGTAGTGGTGGCGGACGTGGTGGTGAAACGCCTGCAGCAGTTCCTCGGGCGTTCGGTCGTCGAGGCCACCCGGCGGGAACGGGTAGCTGACGTGGACGGTCCCGCAGTCGCCACAGGCGATGGTGAGTCGCTCCTCGGCGTACCACGCCTCCAGGTCGCCGCCGCAGTCGTAGCAGTCGCCGTCGGCGTCGAACGGCTCCAACTCCGCGCGGTCGGTGAACGTGCCGGCGAAGACGGCGCGAACGACTTTCCAGCCCGGATAGCGGAACGAGTAGCCCTCGTCGGTCCGGCGGACGAAGTGGTCGGTGAGCTTCTTCAGGTGGTAGTTGAAGTGGGCGGTGTCGTCGACGTCGACGCGGTCGTACAGTTCCGAGAACGAGACGGGCTCATCGGAGCCGTTTTCGTCCAGAAGCGCCTGAAGAATCTCGATTCGCGTGTCGTTGCCGAGGAGGGCGAACGCTTCGGCGGGGGCGATACCGGCGTCGGCTTCGGCGGCTACCGACTCGCTCCCGGCAGGGTGGCTCATGTGAACATGTTCCGATGCTCGGGACAAAACCGTTGCGCCCCTCGAACTCGTTGCTGACGTTCGCTCCGGCGCGCCTCCCGCCGACCGTGTCGACGGGCGGTCCCCGAGCGACTACTGACGCAGGCGGCGAACAGCTATCCGTCTGGAACCGGACCCTTCCCGCGATGAGCTCCCCCACCGACCGCTCCGACCAGGACTCGCCCTCCGGATGGACGCTCGAAGAGAGCGACGACGACGTTCGCTCGTGGCTCGGATCCGACGAACGCGTCGTCTGTGCCCGCGAAGGCGACGGTTGGAGCGCCTACGCCGTACCGCGCAGCGAACTCGGCGCGTCGCACCGGACGCCGCTGACGGAAGACGCGGCGGACTTCGACACCGCGTTCTCGGCGGCGCGCGACTACATGGAACGCAACAGCGACGAGCCGTAGCAGAGAGCGGGAGCGCGCGTCGGTTCAGTCCGACAGCGCCCGCTCGATACCGCGTCGAATCCGGTCTTCGTCGGGGACGTACTCGTCTTCTCTGGCGAACAACGGATAGGGGACGTCGTAACCGGTGACTCGCTGGACCGGCGCTTCGAGGTAGTAGAGCGCCCGGTCGTTGATGCGGGCTGTTATCTCGGCGGCCATTCCCCCTGTCTTAGGCGCTTCGTGAACCACGACGCAGCGGCCGGTCTTCCGGACCGACGCCAACACCGTCTCGGTGTCGAACGGGACGATGCTGCGCGGGTCGATCAGTTCGACGCTCGCGTCGACGTTCTCGGCCGCGTCGAGCGCGCGGTGACGCATCGCACCCCACGCGACCACAGTCACGTCGTCGCCCGCCTGCACCACGTCGGCCTCGCCGAGCGAAACGGTGTAGTCGCCCTCGGGCACCTCCCCGCGGAACGCCCGGTAGAGTCGGGTCGGCTCGAAGAAGACGACCGGGTCGGGGTCGCGGATGGAACTCGCGAGGAGACCCTTCGCGTCGGCAGGCGTCGACGGGACGACGACTTTCAGCCCCGGCGTGTGCGCGTAACCGGCCTCGAAGCTCTCGGAGTGGTGTTCGAGCGCGCGGATGCCGCCGCCGTAGGGCGCGCGGATGGTCATCGGGCAGTTCATCTCTCCTCGGGTTCGACTGCGGAGGCGGGCGACGTGCTGTTGTAGCTGATGGAACGCCTGGTGCATGAACCCCGAGAACTCGATCTCGGGGACGGGCGTGAAGCCGTACGTGCCGAGTCCGACGCCGAGACCGACGATGCCCGCCTCGGCGACCGGCGCGTCGTACACCCGATTGGGGTACTCGTCGAGGAGGCCCTGCGTCGCCCGGAAGACGCCGCCGTTTCGACCTACGTCCTGCCCGTAGACGACGACGGAGTCGTCGCGAGCCATCTCCTCGAGCAGCGTGTTGCGGACGGCCTCGACGAGGCGCTGTCTATCGGCCATCGCCGTCACCTCCCGACACAGCGTCGCGGAACTCGGCGCGCTGGCGCTCCAACTCGGGGATGGGCGTCTCGAAGGCGTAGTCGAACATCTCCTCGGCGTCGACCGCCTCGCGCCCCTCGTTCGCGGCCTCGATTTCGCCGCGGAGGTCGTCCTCGATGGACGCCTCGACGTCCGAGATGCGGTCGTCGTCCAGTAGCTCTCGGTCGCGGAGGTACGTCTCGAAGCGAGCGATGGGGTCGCGCGTCTCCCACTCCTGTTCTTCCTCCTCGTGACGATAGACAGAGGGGTCGTCGGAGGTGGTGTGCAAAGAGCGGCGGTAGGTTAGTGCCTCGACGAACACCGGGTCGCCGTCGCGGGCGCTCGCGAGGGCGTCACGGACGACGGCGTACGTGCCGAGCGCGTCGTTACCGTCGACCTGCACGCCCTCGATACCGGCGGCGAGAGCTTTCTGCGCCAGCGTCTCTGCGCGGGTCTGCTGCGCACGTGGAACCGAGATGGCGTAGTGGTTGTTCTGGCAGAGGAAGACGGTGTGGGCGTCGAAGACGCCCGCGAGGTTCGCCGCCTCGTACACGTCGCCCTCCGAGGTCGCGCCGTCGCCGAAGTAGACGAGCGACGCGGCGTCCTCGCCGGCGATCTCCTGGGCCCACCCGAGTCCGGCCCCGTGCAGCGCCTGCGAGCCGACGGGAATCGACGGCGGCATGGTCCGACTCTCGCGCGTCGTCGCCGACCCCTCCTCCATCCCCATCGCGTACCACAGGAGCATCCGTGGCGGCGTCCCGCGGGCGAGGTAGGCGGGCGTCTCGCGGAACGAGGTCACCATCCAGTCCTCGTCGGCGAGCGCGTGGGCGCTTGCGACCTGCGCGGCCTCCTGTCCGACGGCGGGCGCGTAGGTGCCGAGTTCGCCCCGTCGCTGCAGGGCGATAGCGCGCTCGTCGAGTCGCCGCGAGCGTTTCATCGTCCAGTACATCTCGAGCAGGTCGTCCTCGGAGAGGTCGGGCGCTAGCTCCGAGTCGACGCTCCCGTCGGGGGACAACACCTGCACGTGGTCTATCGAGTGTTCGTAGGCAGTTTCTCGCGGCACGGCTGTGGGGGAGTGCAGCGAGGAGCTACTTAGTTCAAAGTCGGCTCTGCGGCGCGCGAGCGACGACCGTCGACGAGAGAGGGACGACGCTCGTGCCGCCGGCGACGACGGCGGCTCCGAATCGACAGTTTGGAACGGCTGACGCCTGTCGGTCACGTCGAGAGATGGTTCGACCGAGTCTCTACGTGAAGTACTACGCCTACGTCACGACGACGTACGCGAGCTTCACCGCCGCCATCTGGATTCTGTTCGTCCGGGCGCAGGGGCTCTCATTCGCCGAGGTCGGTCTGCTCAACGCGGTCTGGTGGATCGGACTCGTCGCCGCCGAGATACCGACGGGGTACGTCGGCGACCGCATCGGCCGCCGCAACGGGATGCTCGTGGGGACCGTCGTCGTCGCGCTCGCGACCGTCGGGATGGGACTGTCGACGACGTTCCCCGAGTTCGCCGTCGTCTACGGCGCGTGGGCCGTCGGCCAGACGTTTCGTACCGGCAGCGACGACGCCTGGCTCTACGAACTGCTCGCCGAGCGGGACGCGACCGCGGAGTTCGCCGCCGTCAAGGGTCGCGCGACGGGCCTCGGTCTCGCCGTCGGCGCGCTGACCGCCCCCGTCGGCGGCGCGCTGGCGGACGAGAACTTCCGGCTCCCCTTCTTCGCGACGGCGGCGGTGACGGCGCTCGGCGTCCCCGTCCTGCTGTCGGTGCCGGAGACCGGCGACGAGGACGTCGGGAGATTCACCGTCGCCGCGGCGGTTCGCGTGATTCGCGGCCGCCTCGCACAACCGCCGCTGCGGACGTTCGTGTGCTACTTCGCGCTGCTGTTCGGCGTCGTCCAGATGACGTACATCTTCGACCAGCCCGTCGCCCAGGACGTCGCGCTCGCGGCGGGCGTTCCCGAATCGGCGACGAAGACCGCCGTCGGCGTCGTCTACGCCGGCTTCACGCTCGTCGCCGCCGCGGTGAGTTACCGAACCGGTTGGCTCCGCCGCCGAATCGGTATTCGACGGTGGTTCGCCGCGGTGCCGTTCGTCGTCGGCGTGCTGTTCGCGGCGCTGTGGGTCGCGCCGATTCTCGCCGTCCCGGCGTTCTTCGTCGCCCGCGCGGTCAACACCGCGTCGATCACGCTCGGCAACCAGTACCTGAACGATCGCATCGACTCCGCCGGGCGCGCCACGGTGCTCTCTGCGGCGTCGATGGTCTACTCGCTGGCGGCGGTACCCTTCGAGGTGGTCGGCGGAGTGGTCGCCGACGCGACGTCGCCGCTCGGGGCGCTTGCGCTGTTCGGCATCGTGCTCGTCGGCGGGGCGGCGGCGATGCGAGCGCTGGTTCGCCCCATCGCCTGACACCGACACGGCGGCCGTCGACCGACCTTAGCGCCTGCTGTCGCGATACACGTCCGCGGCGGCCCGAATCGGTTCCTCGCCGAGCGTCGCGACGCCCGCGGCGAGTCCGAGGACCGACAGCAGGAGTATCTGCCACGCGGCGAGCGGGTCGCCGCTTGCCAACCGCGGGAGCGTCGCACCGAGTAGCGTGAACAGGAGCGCGACCGCGACGACGGTGCGCGTCTGGGCGCGTGTCGGCGGCGGTTCGTCGCTGTCCGCCTCGACGCTCGCCGTCTCGCGACTCATCGTCTCCCTCCGCGGTGAGCCCTCTCTATGCGCCTGTGCGGTTCGTCTTCGTCGAAACTGCTTTGTCGTGAAACCGTCTGTCTCCACATGCTCAATCCTCCCAAGGGGAACGAGCACCGCGTCGGTGTCCCACCACCGACCGTTACCGAATGCTCGCGTTTTACTCAGACGGCTTCTGGTGCAATAAGGACGAGCCAACCGTGGTGAAAGTAGTTTCACGGTCGAATCCGACCGAAATCAGCTAGCTCGATCGCTCAGACCTAATTCCACGGCGCGTCGTCGAAGTCGACGATACGCTCCTCGCGGTCGAGCGAGTCGATGGTCGAAACGTCGTCGTCGTCCAGTTCGAGTTCCGTCGCCTCGAAGTTCTGGCGGATGTGGTCTTCGCCGGTCGCTTTCGGGATGGGCGCGACCTCGTCTTTCGAGAGCAACCACGCGAGTGCGACCTGCGCGGGCGTCGACCCGTGCTTCTCCGCGATATCTTGAATCTCGGAGACGTCGGCGACATCGTTGCGGGCGATGGGGCAGTACGCGACCAGCCAGTGGTCGTCTTTGCGGGCGTACTCGCGGAGCTCCTCCTGCTGGAGCATCGGGTGCATCTCGACCTGGTGGGCGAAGATCGGCGCGTCGAGGTGGTCTTTCGCCTCGTCGAGTTGGTCGGGCCGGAAGTTGCTCAGGCCGACGTGGTCGATGACGCCCTCGTCGCGGAGTTCGTCGAGCGCGGGCAGCGTCTCCTCGGGGTCGTAGGTGTTCAGCGGCCAGTGGACGTACAGCAGGTCGATGGTGTCGACGCCAAGCTTCTCGGCGCTCTCGCGACCCGTCTCGATCACGTCGTCGTAGCCGAGGTTGTCCGTGTCGAGTTTGGTGGCGACGAACAGGTCGTCGCGGTCGATGTCGGCCGCCGAAACGCCGTCAGCGCTCCGCTCTGACGAGCCTGCACTCGCTACGCTCGCGCGGATTCCGTCGCCGACGGCCTCCTCGTTGTCGTAGCCCTGCGCGGTGTCGATGTGCCGGTAGCCGACGTCGAGAGCCGTCTCGACGCTCGTCGCGCACTGGTCGAGGTCTTTGTTCTGGTACGTCCCGAGACCGAGTCGTGGGAACTCCATGGGTCGGGTTCGGGGAGACGAGGCCAAAAGTCACCGGTCGCGGCAGAGTCGTCTGCTTCGCTCCGTCGGGGGAGAGATGCCGCAACGCCCAACAGTCAGGGTACCGTACCGTGACAGTATGTCCGAACTCGTCCTCTACGGCTCGTACGGCTACACCGGGTCGCTCGTCGCCGAGAAGGCCGTCGAGCGTGGCCTCGACCCGATTCTCGTCGGCCGCGACGCCGAGAAAGTGACCGACCAAGCCGACGACCTCGGCGTCCGCGCCCGCGTCGCCTCGCTCGACACCGTCGCGGACCGCATCGACGACGCCCACACCGTGTTGAACTGCGCGGGACCGTTCTCGAAGACCGCCGAACCGATGGTCGAGGCCTGTCTCGACGTCGGCGCGAACTACCTCGACATCACCGGCGAGATTCAGGTGTTCGAGCGACTGAAGCGCCGCGGTCCCGAGGCCGAGGACGCAGGAATCACGCTCCTTCCGGGTGTCGGCTTCGACGTCGTGCCGACCGACTGTCTCGCCGCCCACCTCGCCGAACGACTGCCGGAGGCGACGCATCTCGCACTCGGGTGCGACACCTCGGGATCGCTGTCGATGGGGACGCTGAAGACGGCCATCGAGGCGCTCGGCGAGGGCGGCGCGATTCGCGAGGGCGGTGAACTCCGCCACGTACCGAGCGGGTGGAAGACGCGCGAAATCGATTTCGGTCGGGGGTGGCGCACCGCCGTCACCATCCCGTGGGGCGACGTGTCGACGGCGTACACGACGACAGGCATCCCGAACATCGAAGTGTACGCGACGTTTCCGGAGTCGACGCGGCGGACGATGGAGCTCCAGCGATATCTCGCACCGCTGCTCGAGACGAGACCGGCGAAGCGTCTGCTCAAGCGACTGGTCGACCGCTACGCCGAGGATCCGAGTGCCGATGAGCGAGCGGACGCGACGGTGTACGTCTGGGGCGAGGCCACCTCCGAGAACGGCGAGCGGGTCGTCTCCCGACTCCGAACGCCGCACGTCTACGCGCTCACGGCCGAGTCGGCCGTTCTCTGCGCGGAGAAGACGCTCGCCGGGGACACGCCGACCGGCTATCGGACCCCCGCGAGCGCGTTCGGTCCCGACCTGATTCTGGAGGTTCCGGGCGTCGAACGAACCGACGAGAACGTTCAGGCGGCCGGGAAAGGTGACGGGAAGCGCGCCGACGACCTCGGCGACGCCGAGACGGACGCGGACGCCGAGAGCGACGCGACGGCGACGACAGAGAACGAGTGACCGTCAGTCGAACAGCCGGACCGGTTCGATGTCGTACTCCTGGAAGTACTCTACGAGTACCGGCAGACGCTCGCGGAGTTCGCGCGGGCGGTGCGAGTCGGTGCCGAGAGTGAAGCCGACGCCGCGTTCGAGCAGCAGTTCGAGCAGTCGCGGAGCGGGGTGAATCTCGCCGTACTCCCGAAGCACGCGACCCGCGTTGATTTCGGGGACGGTCCGCGAGCGCGCGAACGCGTCGGCGACGCGTTCGTAGTGGTCGACGGTGGAGTAGCCTCGGAGCGCGGGGTTTCGTTCCACGAGGTCGACGTGGGCGGCGATCTCGAACAGTTCCGAGTCGACGAGCGAGACGAGTTTCTCGAAGTAGTTGTCGACGTACGCCTGCTGTTCGGCCTCCGATTTCGCCGCGAAGAAACCTTCGGTGTGGACGTTGGTGCCGTCGAGGCGGTGGACGCTCCCGACGGCGTAGTCGAACCCGGCGTCGTCGAGGAAGGCGCGAATGTCGTCTTCGTCGCGCGGGTCGTAGTCCATCTCGACGGCGTCGAAGATGCGGACGTCGAACTGCTCGCGGAGCGAGTCGATGGCCGCCCGCCGACGTGGATACGTCTGGTCGAGGTTGAAGCCGAGTTCGTAGGTCCGCTGGCGGGCCTCGTCGCGGGTGGAGGCGTTGCAGTGGTCGGCGAACCCGACGGCGTCGAGACCGGCCTCCTCGGCCGCGCGCAGCATCCGATAGAGGAACTTGCCGTCCGAGTACGTCGAGTGAATATGGTAGTCGTGAGTCGGCGGCACGTTCGTCCATAGACGGGCAGGCGGATAGACGTTTCTGCCGCCGATTCGGATACGATAGTTCGTGTCGAATCCGCAGAGAACGCCAACGGCGAGGCGGGCGGAGGCGTCGTCTGGCCCCGCGTAGGTGACAGCTGAAGTACCAATCACGGAGCGTGGGTTTGTGGGCCTCTCGCAAACGTTTGCGCGTGACGAAACGTTCTTCAACGGGCCTCGCGCACAGTCGGTATGCCGACGGAACCCGACACGGGCTACAACCCGAATCTAGGGAGGAAGTTCATTTTCGTCACCGGGGGTGTGATGTCCGGACTCGGCAAAGGAATCACGGCAGCCAGTACCGGGCGCTTGCTGTCGAACGCCGGGTTCGACGTCACCGCGGTGAAGATCGACCCGTACCTGAACGTCGACGCCGGAACGATGAACCCGTACCAGCACGGCGAGGTGTACGTGCTGAAAGACGGCGGCGAGGTCGACTTGGACCTCGGGAACTACGAGCGGTTCCTCGGGGTCGACATGACCTCCGACCACAACGTCACCACGGGCAAGACGTACCAGCACGTCATCGAGAAGGAGCGCGCCGGCGACTACCTCGGGAAGACAGTCCAGATAATCCCGCACATCACCGACGACATCAAGCGGCGCGTCCGCGAGGCCGCCGCGGGCAGCGACGTCTGTCTCGTCGAAGTCGGCGGGACGGTCGGCGACATCGAGTCGATGCCGTATCTCGAAGCGCTCCGGCAGTTCGCCCACGAGGAGGACGAAGACGACATCCTGTTCATGCACGTCACGCTCGTCCCCGACTCGAAGAACGGCGAGCAGAAGACCAAACCCACCCAGCACAGCGTCAAGGAGCTCCGAAGCATCGGGCTTCAGCCCGACATCCTCATCGGGCGCAACCAGGACCGCCTCGACATCGACACCAAGGAGAAGATCGCGCTGTTCTGCGACGTTCCCACCGAGGCAGTCTTCTCGAACCCCGACGTCGACGATATCTACCACGTCCCGCTGATGGTCGAGGAGGAAGGCCTCGACGAGTACGTGATGGAACGCCTCTCGCTCGACGACGAGGCGCTTCCCCCCGACGAACGCGACAGTCGCTGGCGCGACCTGGTGACGCGCAACCGCGAGGGCTCCGTCGACGTGGCGCTCGTCGGCAAGTACGACCTCGAAGACGCCTACATGTCGGTCCGAGAGGCGCTGAAACACGCCGGTATCGAGACGGGCATCGAGGTGAACGTCCACTGGGTCGACTCCGACGAGATGCGCGACCACCACACAGAGCGCCTCGAGAGCGCCGACGGCATCGTCGTCCCCGGCGGGTTCGGCTCCCGCGGCACCGAGGGGAAGATAGAAGCGATTCGCTACGCCCGCGAGAACGACGTTCCCTTCCTCGGCCTCTGTCTCGGCTTCCAGATGGCCGTCGTCGAGTACGCGCGCAACGTCCTCGGATGGGAAGACGCTCACTCGGCGGAACTGGATCCCGACACCGACCACCCCGTTATCGACCTCCTCCCCGAGCAGTACGATCTCGACGAGATGGGCGGGACGATGCGCCTCGGCGCGCACGAGACGGAGATCGAGACGGGGACGCTCGCGTACCGCGTCTACGGTGCCGACACCTGCACCGAACGTCACCGCCACCGCTACGAGGTGAACCCCGAGTTCCTCTCGGATCTCGAATCCGGTGCGCTGACGTTCTCGGGGAAATCCGGTAATCGCATGGAAATCGTCGAACTCGACGACCAGCCGTACTTCATCGGGACGCAGTTCCACCCCGAGTACCGCTCGCGGCCCGACAGAGCGAGTCCGCCGTTCGTCGGCCTCGTCGAAGCGATTCTCGAACGCACCGAGGAAGTCACGGAGGTGCAGGCCTGATGGTCGACACCGACTCCTTCATCCAAGAAGCCGTCGCCGAGATTCGCGAGGAAGTCGGCGACGCCAACGCTGTCATCGCGCTGTCGGGTGGCGTCGACTCCTCTGTCGCCGCCGCGCTCGCGTACGAGGCGATCGGCGAGCAACTCACTCCCGTCTACGTCGATACCGGTCTGATGCGGAAAGGCGAGACGGAGGGTATCCGTGAGATCTTCAGCTTCATGGAGAGCCTCCGCGTCGTCGACGCCCACGAGCGGTTCTTCGAGGCGCTCTCGGGCGTCGTCGACCCCGAAGTCAAGCGCGAGGTCATCGGCGAACAGTTCATCCGCGAGTTCGAGCGCGAAGCCAGAGACACCGACGCCGACTACCTGGTGCAGGGAACCATCTACCCCGACCGCATCGAGTCGGAGGGCGGCATCAAGTCGCACCACAACGTCGGCGGCCTGCCGGACGTCGTCGACTTCGAGGGCATCGTCGAACCGGTCCGCGACCTCTACAAGGACGAGGTCCGCGAAGTCGCCCGCGCGCTGGACCTCGAAGCGGTCGTCGCCGAGCGGATGCCGTTCCCCGGCCCCGGTCTCGCCGTCCGCGTCGTCGGCGAGGTGACCCAGGAGAAAGTCGAGGTGGCCCGTGAGGCGTGTCACGTCGTCGAAGAGGAACTGGAAGCGTACGACCCGTGGCAGGCGTTCGCCGCCGTCGTCGGCAAAGGCACCGGCGTGAAGGGGGACAACCGCGTCCACGGCTGGATCGTCGCCGTCCGCTCCGTCGAGAGCCGCGACGGGATGACCGCCCGCGCCCAGGAACTCGACTGGGAGACGCTCCAGCGCATCCAGAGCCGGATCACCGGCACGAACGACACCGTCGCCCGCGTCGTCTACGACGTGACACACAAGCCGCCGGCGACCATCGAGTACGAGTAACCCGACGAACGCACCTCCCTCACACAACCCTCCGAACCTCACACACTATATGAAAGCGATACTCTGCGGTCCCGACGAGAACGGACTGGCCGACGCCCTCGCCGCCGAAGGCGTCGAACTCACGCGTATCGACGGCATCGTCACCCGCCCGGCGCTCGAAGACGCCGGCATCGTCGACGCCGGCCTCGTCGTCCTCACCGACGTGGCGGAGGCGACGGCGATTCCGCTGGCGAAGGAACTGAATCCCGACGTTCGCGTCGTCGTCTACGCCGAGCAGTCGCTACCGGAGTTCGCGAAGGGGCAGGCCGACCTCGCGGTCGACCCGAAACTGCTGTCGGCGTCGGTCGTCGCCGAAGAACTCGTCTGAACCAACTCTACTCCCTGTCGGTCTTCTGCTCGTCGGCCACCGCCCGTTTTCCGGCTTCGATACCTGCATCGCCGCCGCCTTCGGCGTTGTACGCCGCTGCGAACGTCTCGGCGGCGTCGAGCGCCTCGTCGTCGCCGCGGACCTCCGCGAACGGTTCCACGTCGCCGAAGTTCGAGGTCTCTTCGTCGGCGACGGCGAGGCGATACGTGTCCGTCTCGGCGTGTTCGGTGTTCGGTTCCGACGGCATCGCCACGAGCGTCGCGCCGTGGTCGACGTGCCGGAAGACGGTGACCGGTCGGGGGTCGTACTTGCGGTCGATGAACTCGGGGTCGGACTCCTCGTACCAGCCGTCGGGGACGCGGTCTGTATCCATCGTGGAGCGTACGGGAGCGAGCGAGGTAAGCGCAGGGGCGAAGGGTCGAGGGTCGGAACCGGGGCCGGGGGCCGAGAGCAGAGTGAGCGAACGACGCCACGCTTATTCGCCACGCCATCGTCGTCACGGCCATGACACTCGACCGACTCGAAGACCTCGACCCGAAGGAGGAAGAAGTCGAGACGGCGGAGCTCGTCGTCACCGACGACGTGCTGGTGAAGGCGTTCGCGCTCGGCCCCGGCGCGGAGCTCTCGCCGCACGAGCACGCCGACAGCACGAACGTCTTTCACGTGCTTCGCGGGACCGTGACCGTGCTTCAGGGCGACGACGAGGAGAAAATCGACGCGCCGGGGGTCGTCCTCCACGAACGCGGCGTCGTCCACGGCGCGCGAAACGACACCGACGAAGTCGCCGTGTTCACCGCGAGTCTCTGCCCGCTCCCGTCGTAAGCGGAGGGGGCAAAAACACCGTCCAGCGTTGCCACCGTCGAAATCCCGATACGACGGCGTTACGAACGACGCCCAATGACGCGCGTCACCGCCTCCGGGCGACTCCACTTCGGGTTCTGCAATCTGAGCCTCGCCCACGAGCGGTTGTACGGCGCGCTCGGCGTCGCGCTCGACACGCCGGAACTCGTCGTCGACGTGGTGGCCGACGACGGGGTGACGGTCGACCTCCACGTCGAGGTCGACGCGCAGGCCGAGACGGTTCGCGAATACGCTACCCGAGCGACCGAGTTACTCGGCGTCTCGGGCGCACACGTCCGCGTCGAGTCGTCGTTGCCGCGGCACATGGGTCTCGGCAGCGGGACGCAACTGGCGCTTTCGGTGTTCGCGGGCGTCGCCGGGGCGTACGACCGCGCGCCCAGGGTTCGGGAGAACGCTCCGGCGTTGGGCCGCGGCGGTCGCTCCGGCGTCGGCGTCGCCACCTTCGAGTCCGGAGGATTCGTCCTCGACGCCGGCCACCCGACGGCGCGCTTCACCGCCGACAGGCCCGCAGACGGCGAGTGGAACGTTCCTGCGGTGGCCGCCCAGCACAAGATTCCCGACGACTGGCGGTTCCTGGTCGTCCTCCCCGACGCCGAACCGGGCAAGAGCGACGCCGACGAGGACGCGAGCATGCGCGCCGCCGTCGAACGCGCGGACCCCGCCCTCGCCGACCGAATCTCGGGAGCGGTCGTCCGCGAGGTGTTGCCGGCCGTCGCCGCCGACGCACCCGAGCGGTTCGGCGAGGCGGTCGCCGAAATCGGCCGCCTCAACGGCGCGTGGTACGCCGACGAGCAGGGCGGCGTCTACCGGCCGCCGGTCGGCGAACTCGTCGCATCCCTTTCCGACGCGCCAGCGGTGTACGGCGCGGGGCAGTCTTCGTGGGGCCCGGCCGTGTACGGCGTCACCGACGCCACGCGCGCCGACGCTGCGCAGGAAGCCGGCGAGGCGGCGCTGGCGTCGGCCGGAATCGACGGCGAGGTGCTCGTCTCCGCGTCGCGGAGCGCCGGTGCGCGAATCGAGTGACGAACGGTCAATGGAGTCGACTGTCCGGCGTAACGACTATCCCGACGGCCGCCGACGGGCGGCCATGGAGAAGATCCCCTTCGGCGTTTCTCGCTTCGACTCCATCATCGGCGGGGGCGCGCCGCCGGGCAACGTCGTCCTCCTATCGGGGGAGTCCGGAGCGGGTGCGCGGGAGTTCCTGCAGACGTGCGCGGCGATGAACGCGCTGGCGCACGCCGACGCCGACCTGTTCGAGTTGTACTACGGGTCGCTCGGCGACAACACGCGGCTTCCCGACGAGGTCCACTACCTCTCGTTTACGACCGACGAGGAGTATCTCGGTCGGGAGTTGGCGTACACGCTCTCCGACGACATCGTCGACGGGGCGCTCTCGGAGATTCGGTTCCGCGACTTCTCGCCGGAGTACTTCCAGTTGAGTCCCATCCCGCGGGAGTGGTACGTCGGCGAGACGTCCACCATCCGCGATTTGGGGAAGCGGCACGGTCGCGACAACGTGTTGAGCGCGCTCGGCGAGTATCTCGGCGAGCACGCCGCGGGTAATCTGGTTCTCGTCGACTCCATCACCGACCTCGTCGGCGCGATCTCCGACGAGATGGCGTGGTCCGATATCGCGATGGTGATGAAAGGACTCCGAAAGGCCGCCTACCACTGGGGCGGCCTCATCATCCTGCTGGTCAACGAGGAGACGCTCGATCCCCGGGAGTTGGGACTCCTGACCGACGCCGCCAGCGGGACGCTCCGCTTTCGGTGGGAGTCCGGCGGGTCGAAGCGCGCCCGGACGATGGTCGTCGAGGAGTTCCGCGGCGTGCTCTCGCGCATCGAGGGCGAGAACATCGTCCGCTTCGAGGTCGAAATCTCGGAGTCGGGACTCGACGTGAGCGACGTCCGAAAGATACGGTGAGCGAACATTTAAGATGCGAGACGAATAGAGCTATTGCAGATGGCTGACGACCGGGCAGAGTCGAGCGGCGAGTCGGCGTGGGAGTCGGCGGCACCGGTCGAGTCGCAACCCGACGGGCGGGAGCGATCCGATACGGGACCCGACGTACCGAGTGCAGAGGTGTTCGCCGACGTCTCCGACGGGGGCGGGGAGTCGGCGGACCGGTCCGACGAGGAGACCGAGTCGAGACTCGACGCGTTGGTGACGCGACTCGACGCGCTCGACGACCGGGTAGACGGCGTGCAGTCGGACGTCGACGAGAAGATAGACGACGTTCGCGGCCGGGTCGTGCAGGTGAAACGCGAGACGGACGCGAAAGCACCGAGCGACCACGAACACCCCGACGTTCGACGCGCGGCGGCGCGGGCGAGCGCCGAGATCGAGGCGCTGGAACGACGGGTCGAGGCGCTCTCGACGGACGTCGACGAGGACCTCGACCGGCAGGCCGAGACGACCGAGGAGCTGTTCGAGCGCGTCGAGACGCTGGAGCGACGGCTGACGACGCTCGCGCGGGTGACGGTCGACCTGCGCGGGCGAGTACAGCGAGCGGAGTCAGCGACGGCGGACCGACGCGCGCTCGACGAGTTCCTCGAAGCGGCGCACCGAAACGGGGTGTGCAAGGGCGTCTGCGCCGACTGCGGCGAAACGGTCCAACTCGGCCTCCTCTCGTCGCCGACGTGCCCGCACTGCGGCGCGCCGTTCGACGGGGTGAGACCGCCGAGTTGGCCGTTCGGGTCGGCGACACTGACGACCGAGACCGAGTCCGAGGCGGAGACCGACGCCGCCCGACTGACCGATACCGATGTCTGAGGACCGCAGCGACGACTCTCGACCGGACAGCCGAGACGGCAGTGACGCCCGGTGGGACGACGAACGACACCCCCGCGACGCGCAGCGTGAGGTTGACCCCGCTCCGTCAGACCCGTTCGCCGAGTTGCCAACGTACGACGACGAGGCCACGGACCCGTGGGACTCTCTGGAATCGGCCGTCGGTGACGAAGCGAGTGAGCCGAGCGCGTTCGACGCGTCGGTCGTCGACGAGTGGGCCGACGCGGTCGCCGAGGGCGATGTCGCCCTCGACGCACCGAACGCGGACGAGATTCCCACCGTCGAAGCCGCCGAGGGCGAGACGTACGTCGTCTCGAAGCGCCACTACTGTCAGACCTGTCCGCACTTCGAGTCGCCGCCGAAGTTCGGTTGTTCACACGAGGGAACCGACATCGTCGAGACGGTCGGCTTCGAGCGCTTTCGGGTCCGAGACTGCCCGATGGTCGACGACGAGAGCGGCGCCGCAAGCGGTCGTCGGGCGGCGCACGCCGTCGCGGACGCGTCCACGAACGGGGGCGGCCGACGCGACGGTATCGAGCAAGAGAGCGCGACCCCAGACGAATCGAGTCGAAACGAGCCGGACCGAAACGGCTCCGACTGACCTTTGGGGCCGGAGCGAGTACGCCGGCGTATGCAGTTCTGCGACGACTGCGGTTCGATGATGGTGAATCAGGACGGCGCGATGGTCTGTACGAGCTGCGGTGCGAGCGCCGACCGCGACGAGGAGCGCGCCGCCGAGTTCGTCTCCACCGAATCGCAGACCGACAGCGAGGTCATCGAAACCGAAGAGGGCGCGGACTTCGAGGGGAAACCGACCGCCAACGACGTGAGTTGCGACAAATGCGGTCACGGCGAGGCGTGGTACACCATCAAGCAGACCGCCTCCGCGGACGAACCGCCGACGCGCTTCTTCAAGTGTAAGGAGTGCGGCTACCGGTGGCGCGAGTACAACTGAGATTCAGTTAGAGGTTCTCAACTGCAGCGATGAAGGAGCCACCGAAAAGTACCGTTCCCCCTACCAGTACGAGGGCTGTTAGAGTGGGGTAAGCTACTGCAAAATCTATTCACCCAGGGGTGAATGCTTGTTCAAAATTCCCGTTCAATGCAGACGAAGCACTACGAAGGGCACCCAACATTGCGGCTATCAAAAGTCCCCCGACGATGTACTTCACCAATTCAGACATACATAGTAAATTGAGTTATAGAATTATAAGTTTATCTCAGATGTCACAATAAATGTCGGCCATCGATTGTTGGGCCTCCTACTTATAAGGAAAACCCTCACTCAAACTCCGACGTCAGAAACCCGCTCACCGTCTCGGCCACCTTCGCCGACTGGCCGATAAAGAAATGGTCGGCCTCCATTCCCACAACCCCACACCCCAGTTCTCGCGCTCTGTCGACGACGGGTTCCCACTCGGCCGTCTTATCGCGCGTCGCGTACACCACCTGCACCGGCGCGCGAATCTCGTACAGCGCGGCCGCAGCGTCGAGGCCTGCAGGGAGTCTGGCGGCCGGAGCGAGCGCGCTCACAGCTACGGGGTCGACGGTGTCGCGGGCGGCGGCCGCGGCGAGGAGTGCGATTGCGCCGCCGAAACTGAAGCCGAATACACCTACGGAGTCGTACCGCTCGGCGGCCCAGTCGAGGGCGTTTTGGGCGTCGATCAGTTCGCCGCGACCCTCGTCCCACTCGCCGTAGTCGAAGCGGAGGCAGTCGATCCCATCTTCGTTGAGCGCGTCGGCGACGGCGACGAGGCGTTCGTCGCCGCGGTGGCCGCGGTGTTGGGGGTGCGGTGGGCACGCGACGACGACGTTTTCGGTCCCTGTGCCGCTCCCATCGAGCGTCCCACGAACGTCTCTCCCGCCCGGAATCAGCGCGGTCTCCGAACCTGTCACGGGACCCCTTGTTCGCATGAGGTTTTAAGGCCAGCGTACACAAGGGGGAGGTATGGGAATACTCTCGCGGATGTCGTACGTCGTGCGGTCGAAGGTCAACGCCCTCCTCAACCGCGCGGAGGACCCGAGCGAGACGCTCGACTACTCCTACGAGCAGATGCGCGACGAACTCCAGGACGTCAAGCAGGGCATCGCGGACCTGACGACTCAGAAGAAGCGCCTCGAGATCCAGAAACGACGCCTCGAAGAGAACGTCGAGAAGCACAACGACCAGGCGCGCGAGGCCGTCCGACAGGACCGCGAGGACCTCGCGCGGAAAGCCCTCGAAAAGAAGCAGTCGAAGATGACGCAGATCGAGGAACTGGAGGGGCAGATAGCGCAACTGCAGAACACCCAGGACGAGCTCGTCGACAAGAAGAACCAGTTGGAGAACCGCATCGAGGAGTTCCGCACGAAGAAGGAGACGATGAAGGCGCGCTACGAGGCCGCCGAGGCGTCGAGCCGCGTCTCCGAGGCGATGACCGGCGTCGGCGACGAGATGGAGGACGTCGGTCGCGCCATCGAGCGCGCCGAGGAGCGCACCGACGAGATGGAGGCGCGTTCGGCGGCGATGGACGAACTGCAGGAGACGGGCGCGTTCGACGACGCGATGTCCGACAAGGACTCCATCGACCGCGAACTCGACTCGGTGCGAAGCGGGGGCGAGGTCGACAGCGAACTGGAGACGCTGAAGGCCGAGATGGGCAAGTCCTCGGGCGAGACCGAGAGCGACACCGCGAGCGACGAGGAGATAGACGCGCAACTGGAGGAGTTGGAATCGTCAGAGACGAACGAAGAGACCGAGACCGACCTCGAAGAGTTGGAGAACGAAGAGGAATCGCGCGCAGAGTAGCCGACGGGCGCTCGTCGTCCGGTTCGGACGCTGACTCGGCCTCGCTTCGACTCCGATCCCACCCCGCTCTCACCCACGCCGACCCCGCAACGACCGGCGTCCGCGACGACGCTGCCCGACTCGCTGTCGCGAACCCTTTGTACTGCTTGATCGTAATACGAACATGAGCGACGGCGACGAGCCAAGCAACACGATGCGCGGACGGGTCGGGCAGAGTCGTCTGAAACTGTGGCTACTGATGGACGCGAACCGCTGGTTCGTCACGGCGTTGCCGCTAACGCTGGTGTTCGCAGCGCTCGTCGTTCTCGGCGTCCTCGACCCCGCGCCGATTCGCGGGTCGTGGAACCTGAAGGACCCCATCGAGACGACGTTTCAGGGCTTTCTCACCGCTATCATCACCGGCGTGACGCTCGTCGTCACCATCAACCAACTCGTACTCTCGCAGGAACTCGGACCGCTCGGCGACCAGCGCGACCGGATGGACGGCGCGATGGAGTTCCGCGAGGACGTCGAGGACGTGCTGGACGTGCCCGCCGCGCCGCCGGAGCCGTCGGCGTTCCTCCGCGCGCTCATCGAGGGAATCCGCAACCGCGCACAGGAACTGGAGACAGCGTCCGCGGAGACCGACGGCAACAGCAGCGAGGACGCCGAAAACGCCGTCTCCGAGTACGTCGACGGCCTCGTCGAGAACGCCGACGAGGTGGCCAAACAGCTCGAAAGCGAGCAGTTCGGGACGTTCGACGTCTTGTTCGCCGCATTGAACTTCAACTACTCCTGGAAGATATACGAGGGACGACGGCTGCGAAACCAGTACACCGACTCACTCTCCGAGGAGACGCGCGAGCGACTCGACAACCTCACCGAGACGCTGAAGTTCTTCGGCCCCGCCCGCGAGCACTTCAAGACGCTCTACTTCCAGTGGGAACTCATCAACCTCTCGCGGACGATGCTGTACACGTCGATTCCGGCGCTCGTCGTCGCAACGGGGATGATTCTGTACGTCGACAACCCCGGTTCGATTCAGGGGTTCGCCTTCGGCGTCGACAACCTCGTCTGGGTCGTCTCGGGGGCGGTGACTGTCGCACTAGTGCCGTTCATGGTGCTTCTGTCGTACGTCCTCCGTATCGCGACCGTAGCGAAGCGGACGCTCTCCATCGGTCCGTTCATCCTTCGGAGCGTCAATCGGAGCGAGGACTTAGACTGGGAGTGACCGGCTGACGACTTACTCGGAGAGTCGCGCGCCGGTGCCGGTATGGCCGGACTCGCCGAGGCGAATCGTTCCCTCCGAGAGGTCAACGCCCGCGTAGGGGTCCGATTCGAGCAGCAGCGAGCCGTCGAGGTCCGCGTAGTCGAGAAGCGGCGCGAGGTGACAGGCGGCGGCGATGGCGGCGTTCGTCTCGACCATACAGCCGAGCATCACCTCCAGTCCGTGCGCCTTCGCCGTGTGAATCATCCGCGTCGCCTCGCGCAGCCCACCGCATTTCATCAGTTTGATGTTCGCGATATCCGCCCGGTCGGCGATGCGCGGCACGTCGGCGAGCGTGACGCAGGACTCGTCGGCGGCGACGGGGAGCGCACTACGCTCGTAGACGAAGCTGAGCCCCTCGGGGTCCGACGCCGGGACAGGTTGTTCGACGAACTCCACGTCGTGGTCCGCCAGCATCTCGCTTTTCCGGACAGCCTCGCGAGGCGTCCACGCCTCGTTGGCGTCGACACGGAGCGTCGCCTCGGGAGCGGCGTCGCGGACCGCTTCGACGAGTTCCTCGTCGCGGTCGGTGCCGAGCTTTATCTTCAGCACCTCGTATCCCGCGTCGACGGCCTCCTCGGTCTTCTCGCGGACGCGTTCGGTCGTGTCGAGACCAATCGTAAAAGAGGAAGTCGGGCAGTCGTCGGCGTTGAGGCCCCACATCCGGTAGAGCGGGACGCCGAGTCGTTTGGCCGCGAGGTCGTGTAAGGCGATACTGACCGCGCAGCGGGCGGCCGGGTTGCGTTCGACACGTTCGCGCATCCGACGCTCGATGCGGTCGAAGGCGTGGGGGTCACCGACGCGTTCTACCACGTCGAGCAGGTCCGGCAACACCGCCTCGACGGTGCCGGCCGTCTCGCCGTAGTGCCGCGACGGCGCGGCCGCGCCGACGCCGGTCATCCCGCCGCCGTCGGTGATTTTCACGACGACGTTCTCGGCTGTCTCCTGCGTGCTACGGGAGATGGTAAAGGGGTGTTCTAGCGTGAGTTCGACTCGCTCGAACTCCGCGGTGAGAATCACCGAAGCGCCTCCAGCACGTCGTCGCACCCGAACCGAATCGGGTCGTTCGCGGGAACGCCGAGTTCGTCAGCGTACGCCTCGACGGCGGCTTCGGCCTCGTCGTCCGGGAGCGACGAGGTGTTGAGCGCGCCGGCGACGACCTCGGTCTCGTGGACCGCCGACCCGAGCGACTCGTAGAGGTCGACGTACTCCGACAGCGGGGGGATGGAGAACTCCTCGTACCCGTGAATCACCTCGCGGCCGGCGACGTGACAGAGCACGAGTTTGTCGGCCATCGACCCGTGGAGGATGCCGCAGGTGACCGCCGAGTAGGCGGGGTGGACGATGCTGCCCTGGCCTTCGACGAACAGCATCTCGTGGTCGTCGCCGATCTCGAGAATCATCTCCTCGACGGCTCCCGCGGTGAAGTCGCTCACGACGCGGTCGACGGGGTGGCCCCACCCCGAGATCATGATTCCCGTCTGCCCGGTTGGGACGAACGCCGCGTCGATACCCGCCTCGCGAGCGGCCTCGACGAGTTCGAGCGTCGCCGTCATCTTCCCGACGGAGCAGTCCGTGCCGACGGTGAGCACTATCTCCGCAGAAACTTGGTCGGCGACACCCTTCGCGACGGAGAGGTTCGGGTCGGGTTTGCGCACGTCGACGAGTTCGACGCCGTGGTCGGCCGCCAGCGCGGCGAACTCCTCGTCGTCTTCGAGGAAGTAGTGGAGGCCGGCGACGACGTCGCACCCGGCCTCGATGGCCGCCCGGACGTCGGGTCGCCACGTCTCGTCGAAGCCGCCGCCGATGGGCGCGATACCGACGAGCAGCGCGTCGACCGTTTCGGGGTTCGACACGTCCTCGAACGAGGCGACGACGGGGGCGTCTGGGAGGTCGGCGCGGTGGTCGCGGACGCGCGTGCCGGCGCGGTCGCGGTCGAGGACAGCGACGGTTTCGTCGTTTCCGTAGCGCATCACGCCGGTCGCGGTCTTCGCGCGGTCGGGGAACTTCTCGTGTGCGAGAACGACGATGCGGCGGCTTTCGGTCCCGGTGGCGGTCATACCCGAGTGCACGCGGTAAGGTGGCATAAATCGGTTGCCAGCGGTGTGACGTGCCGCAACCGTGGGTTGGATCCGCCAGCTCTCAGAGCCGATACAGCCGCGTCGCCCAGAAGTCGCGGAAGCCCTCCTCCAGCGCGTCCCCGGGCGACCCGCCCGCGTCGCTCGTCGCGGTCACGTCTACCGCGTCGCGCAGCTCGCTGACGACCTCGCGGTCGCCGACGAGAATCGTCGTCTCGGCGTCGCTCGCCTCGATGGCCTCGCGACATCTCTCGACGTGGTCGGCGATCTGGCCGTCGCGGATGCGCTCGAACCGCGCCTGCGAGAACCCGCCCTTCGAGTGTTTCTCCTTCACGTCGCTCTCGAACCCCCGCTCTTCGAGCCGCTCGCGGCCGTCGTACTCGCCGAGCGCGAACAGATCCGCGCGGGCGACGGCGAAGGCGAAGCGACCGGTCGGCCGGAACCACGATTCGTCGACCCGGAACGACTCGCCCCACTCGCAGAACTCGTCGGGAGCCAACGGCGGTGACAGGGCAGCGCTCACGAGGCCAGCGTCGTCGGTGTAGACGAGACACGGGGCGGCGCGACGGATCAGCGAGGCGTGTTCGCCCAGGGCCGCCTCGACGCTCTCCGGCAGCGAGTCGCCGTCGACCATCGCGGTGAGCGCACCTTCGGAGCCGGTCTGGACGGAGCCCAGCCGGTCGAGTATCTCGTCGAGACGAGCGCCGCAAAGCGTCTCCGTCCCGCGGAAGTCGAGATCCGCATCCTCGTCGTCCTGCAGTCTGTCGACACGGTCGTCGAGTTCGGCGATGCGGTCTTCGAGGCGGTTGACGCGCTCTTCGGCCTCCTGTCTGGCGGTGACGGCGTCGGCTCTGCGCTCCTCCTCGGCGGCGGCGCGGCGTTCGAGGTGGTGGTTCTCCTCCTCCAGATCCTCGATGCGCCGCTTCAACTCGGCGCGGCCGAGCAACTCGTCGAGCATACCCCGAGAGGTGAAGTCCGGGGACTTCAACTGCGGGGGTCGACGGCGAGTGGAGTGTCGTACCGGGACGACGAGCGACTCAGGTGCCGGTCGGGGCCTCGTAGCCGGCGTACCGGAGCAGTTCGGAGGCGCGGTCTGCGGTCGCGAGGAACACCTCACAGGAGTCCGGCAGGTCGTCGGTCGCCATCGATTCGGGGAGCGCGAGCGTGCCCGTCGGCACGTCGTCGTCGCCGAGGACGGGGAAGTGCGTCGTGTGGAGTTTCATCACGAGCGGCGCGTCGAGTCGTTCGATTCCCTCGCCGGTGAGGTACAGTTGCTCGTTCATCCGCTCGTGGTCTGCTCGGTGAATCGCGGGGCGGTCGCAGTCGTGCGGTTCGACGTACAGTTCACCGAGGTAGTAACCGCTGGAGAATCGTTCGAACATCTGTGCGTGTGAATATCTGGCACTCTCGTATATAAGAATTTCCACGACGATTTATGTAGACGCGCAACCATACTGCTGCGATTACTGGAAAAGTGTGAGAAGTACGCGACTGGCGAGGACGGACCTCGATTATCGGTAGATGGCGACCGATTCGAGAACGACGTCCTCGGTCGGTTTGTCGTTGCGGCCGGTCGGCACCGAGCCGATCTCGCGGACGACGTCCATCCCGTCGATGACCTTGCCGAACACCGAGTGGCGGCCGTCGAGGTGCGGTTGGGCGTCGAGGGTGATGAAGAACTGCGAGCCGTTGGTGTTCGGACCGGAGTTCGCCATCGAGAGGACGCCGGGGCCGTCGTGGCCGAGTTCGTCGTGGAACTCGTCGTCGAACTGGTAGCCGGGCCCGCCGCGGCCGGTTCCGGTCGGGTCGCCACCCTGAATCATGAAGCCCTCGATGATACGGTGGAACAGCACGTCCTGATAGAGCGGTTCGCCATCCTTCGTCTCGCCCGTCTCGGGGTCGGTCCACTCCTTCTGACCGGTCGCGAGGCCGACGAAGTTGTCGACGGTGCGCGGGACGCGCTCCTCGAACAGTTCGACGGTGATGTCGCCGTGGTTGGTTTTGAGTACCGCTGTCGGGTTGTCGGGGTTCTCTTGTTCGGCCATATCCGGGTCGTTGGCTCCGGAGGTGAAAAGCCCGTTGACGTGCCCTCGTCGGTCGCGTCGGCGGAGCCTCGGCCGGTGCAGCCGGCGAGCGCGACGCCGAGCGAGAGCACACCGCTCGGAGGGTGTCGCGGCGACTCGAAGGACGTCTCATGAACGGGCTGTGGTCCAAGGGGAGGAAACTCGTTCGGTACTTCTCGTCGCCCGAACCCGGGAGGCGTATCCCGCTACTCCGTCGGCGACCGGTTTCTCGCCGCTTCGGACCACACAACTCCCACGTACCAGACTGCTCCCGCGAGAGCGACGAGCGTCAGTCCGAGGAGAATCCAGCGGTGGTACGCGAACAGCTCCCGCCGTGAGATGGAGAGGACGACCTCGTCGCGGACCGACAGAGACCAGAACCCGGCGACGAGAGCCATCGCGACGCTCCCGCCGAGCGCGACGCCTGCAACCGTGTCGGGGCGTATCGAAGTGAACGGTCCGACGACGACGACGAGGAGGATGAGCGTCCCGAGGACGCAGAGAGTGATGGGTCCCAGCACCGACGCGGAGTAGTACACCCAGACGCCGGTTCCCCGTTCGAGAAAGGGGAGGACGACCGCGAGGGAGACACCGAGCGAGGCGAGAGCGACGAGGAGGCGGGGGCCGGTTCGCGTCGACCGTTCGCGCGTGGACCGGTCGGTTACCGTCATACCCTCACCGCCCCGGGGGGGAGACCCCCGTCGCGCACGACGCTCGCCACGCTACTCCTCCCCCTCGGGTCGCGGGAACGCGACGAACGACTGCCGCGAGACGACGAACGGATCGTAGACGGACTGGTGACACGGACAGTAGATACCGTTCGCGGCCCCGTATCGCGCGCTCACCGGGTCAATCTTATAACCGGGGACGCAGCAGAAGTGAGTGCACTTGTCGAGGATGGCGATGAACCCCTCCTGCGTGCTCGCTCCGAGCCACCGGCTCTCCTGCGCCGCCCGCTCGACGCGGACGCTTCTGATGAGTTGAACGGGGATGACGGCCGCCGCGTCGTCTTCGACGTTCGTCGACCGCCAAGTGGCGACGGCGGGTTTGCCGACACCGTCTTGGCCGATTCCGTTTCCCCACGTCTCGTAGTCCTCGAAGTCGTCGACGTTGACCCGGTCGTTCGGCGACACCTCCTGATTCTGCCACTCGTACTGACTGGATTCAGCGTATCTGAAGTAGTTGTCCTCGTCGGCCGTCGGGTCGAGACCCGGGGCGATTTCGACACCGCAGTACTGGAACCACTCGTTACTGTACGTGATTCCCCCCAACTGCGTCCGAGCAATCGGTGCCGCCTCCGCGCCGCCGCCGGCGGTCTCCACGGGGGGCCAGATACCCCGAAGATAGCCCTCGTCGTCGATTTCGACGGGTATCTGGGGCATTCCACGAGGTGCCGGACCGCCGACCACGTCAATGCCGTAGTACTCGGTGACGCCACCGCCTTCGCCGGTCGGGTTCGTCGTCAGGTCGACCGCCGTCTCGCCGATTGCCGCGAGTCCGACGAGCGCGCTGGCGCCGACGACACCTTTGACGAACCGTCGCCGCTTGGTCGGCGGCGGGTAGACGTCGGTGTCGACGTCGCGACTCACCGTCGCATCCTCTGTAGTCCCGCGAGTTCTCTGGTCGGTCGCTCGCTTCGAAGTTCACTCGGGTGCATCGTGTTCTCCTCTCTCGACTCGTGCACTCGTCCTACCGTCGTCGGGCGTTCGAGTCTCGGGTAGGAACTGCACCGTATCGACGTGTATGAATCTTAGTAGCTATCGCCCGCAGAGAGAGACCTGCCCGCGAAAAATTCGCCCCCGTGAGACGGCTCGAACGGCACGCTCCGACGAGACAGCTCAGCTCCGAACTCGTTCCGTCACCCCCAGCTACATCACCCCTCGCGCCGAGTGAAAATCATGCACACCGCAGAGCGACTCACGCTCACGCGACTCCCCTCGGGCGTCCCCGTCGAGACGACGGTTCACACCTACGAGGGCGACGAAGACGGGCCGACGCTGTACGCCCAGGCCGCCCAGCACGGCCGCGAGATCAACGGCACCGAAGTCCTGCGTCGCCTCCACGAACGACTCGACCACGACGAACTATCGGGGCGAGTAATCGTCGTCCCCGTCGCCGACCCGCTCACCTTCGACCACATCTCCTACACGACACCGGAGGTCATCGACTCGGTCAATCCCAACATGAACCGCGTCTGGCCCGGCGACGCCGAGGGGTCACTACACCAGCGTATCGCCGCCCGTCTCTGGGAGTACGCGGGCGACGCCGACGCCATCGTCGACCTGCACACCGGAAGCCCGGACATGCTCACCCACACCGTCTACCTCAAGGGTGACGAGGAGTGTCGCGCGCTCGCCGAGGCGTTCGGGACGGAGCTGCTTCTCGCCGAGGCCGCGGGCGACGACGCCGACACCGAGTGGTCGGAGCGCAACTTCGGCGGGAAGCTCCGCGTCGCCGCTACGCGCGAGGGCATCCCCTCCATCACGCCGGAACTCGCGCACAACAAGCAACTGGTCGAATCGGCCATCGAAGTAGGTGTGGAAGGAATGGTCGGCGTGCTCGAACACATGGGGATGCTCGGCGGAGATGGCGACAGCGGCGGAGAGGAATGGGACGGCACCGTCGCGCGCAACCACCTCGGTCGGGTGAAGGCCGCCGATTCAGGGCTCTTTTTGGTCGACGACGGCGTCGAACTCGGCCAGTCGATCTCGTCGGGCGACCACCTCGGGCGCGTCTTCGACCCGACGACGTACGAAGTCCTCCAAGAGGTCGAAGCCGACCGCGACGGCGTCCTCTACTCGGTGGCGCTGGAGTCGACGGTGACGGCCGGACAAACACTCGTCGGCGTGGCGTTGCTGGACGTGGAGTAACAGAGACTGGCCGCTTAGAGCCCGCGAATCGTCTCGCAGGTCACGTTGACGCCGACGTCGAGCGCGTCCTCCTCGATGTCGAAGTAGGCGGTATGGTGGCCCGCCGGGTTCGACGCACCGATGCCGACGTACGACGCCGTCCCGCCGTTTCGCTGTACCTCGCGGATGAGATACGAGGCGTCCTCGCTGCCGCCGAACGGTTTTCGGTCCTTGATTTCGTCGACCGCATTCACGCGCTCGGCCGCGTCCGTCACCGCCTCGACCATCTCCGCGTCGTTCTCGAACGTCGTCGTCTTCCCGTACAGACTCGTCTCGAACTCGCAGTCGTGCATCGCCGCGGCGTGTTCGACTACTCGGTTCGCCTTGTCGAGCATGTACTCGTTCAGTTCGGCGGTCTCGCCGCGCACTTCGACGCGGAGACGCGCCTCCTCGCTGATGACGTTCTGTGCGTTCGGCGAGTGGACCTGCCCGACGTTGATACGGGTCGCGCCGTCGGCGTGGCGCGGGATGGCGTAGAGGTTCTGCACGGCCGCCGCCAGCGCCTGCATCGCGTTCCGGCCCTCGTTCGGCGCGCCGCCCGCGTGGGCCGGTTCGCCGAGGAACGTCACGTCGAGTTTGGCGTTCGACAGCGGGTTGTCGTAGCCTGCGACGACGGTTCCTGTCTCTTCTCCCAGTCCGAGGTGCAGGGCAATCATGTGGTCGACGTCCGAGAAATGGTCGGCCTCGCTCATCGGCTTACCGCCGCGGCCGCCCTCCTCGGCGGGTTGGAAGAACAGTCTCAGGGTCCCGTCGAAACCGCCGTTCTCGTCCAACTCGCGGGCGATACCGACGCCGATGGCGGTGTGGCCGTCGTGGCCGCAGGCGTGCATCTCGCCGGGATGTTTCGAGCCGAACCCCTCGCGGGCGGGGCGGTGGTCGTCGTCGGTCGCCTCCTGTCGCTCCAAGGCGTCCATGTCGACGCGGACGCCGACGGTCGGTCCCGAGCCGTCACCGTACTGCTTTGTAGCGACCAATCCAGAGACGCCGTCGAGGCGGTCGAGGTACTCCTCGGGCGCGCCGAGGTCACGGGCGCGCTCCTCGGCCGCGGCGAGGTCGTCGGCGGCGGGGACGCCGAGGCGGCCGTCGACGTTCACGGCGTCGGGACCGAGTCGGAGGTCGAAGCCGCGGGCGTCGAGTTCCTCGGCGACGAGCGTAGTCGTGCGAAACTCCTTCCACCCGGCTTCGGGGTAGGTATGCAGGTCGCGTCGAATCTCGGTGAGCGAGAGGTTCTCGATAGACATGGCTGGCCCTGCGGCGGCACGGTACAAAACAGGTGGTGTCCCGACAATCGAGGGGTGACGGAGAGGACGACGGTCGAAAACGTGCGGCGCGCCTCAGAACGCCCGAAGCGCTTCGAGCACCGCTTCCGCGCTGCCGTCGGAAATGGCCTCGCGAGCCATCTCCAACCCGGTTTCGAGGTCGTCTGCGTCCTCGCGGGCGAAGATGCGGAACGCCGCGTTCAGTGCCACTGCGTCCGCGAAGTGGTCGTCGCGGTCGCCGGCGACGACGTCCTCGGTGATGCGCGCGGAGTCGGCGGCGACGTCGCCGACCTCGAGGTCCTCGTTCTCGAACTCCATCCCGTAGTTCGGCGTCTCTATCTCGTAGTCGGTGAACTCGCCGTCGGTCCATTCAGCAACTTTCGTGTACCCCGGCCGGATGTCGTCGTACCCCTCCATCCCCTGGAACATGATGACGCGGTGGAGGTCGTGGTGTTCGCTGGCCTCGAACGTGTCGGTCACCTTCTTCGCGAACGCGAGGTGGTAGAACGACCCGAGGTGGACGTCGGCGTTGGCGGGGTTCGCCAGCGTCTCGACGGTGTTGACGAACGTGCGGACGCCCATCCGGTCGCGGCGGTCGAACAGGTCGTGGACCGCCGGGTTGAACGCCGGCTGGTAGTAGAAGCCGAAGCCCGTCTCGTCGACCATGTCGGCCGATTCTCGCGGACTGAGTCCAGTCCGGACGCCGAGTTCGTCGAGGACGTGTTTGTACGCGTCCTGTTTCTGGGTCGGCACCCGGTCGCCCGAGTGCGCGACGACGGGTGTTCCGGCGGCCGCGGCGACGACACCGGCGGCGACGCCGAGAATCGCTGTTCTGCCCTTTCCGTCGTAGTTCGCGCCGCAGTCGACGGGGTCGGCGTCGGGTTCGGCGTACTCGACGCGGGCGCACATCTCGTCGGTGTAGGCGGCGAGTTCCTCGGGGTTGTTGCGTTTCCAGCGGTTCGCGAGCCAGAACGCCCCGAGCGTCGTCGGGTCAGGTTCGCCCGCGAAGATTCGCTGCATCGCCTCGCGCGCTTGGTCGCGGGTGAGATCGTCCGCCGACTTGTGGCCGGAGCCACAGACCTCCGTCATCAGCCGTTTCAGCGGCCACTCGCCGAACTCTTGCGTCGCGTTCGTCATGTGCGCGGCTTGGAACGGCCGGAGCAAAAACGTCCCGTTCTCGTTCTCTGACCCGTTTCGCACACCGAGTGATAGGTCGTTGAACTGACTCGGCTTCGTGTAATACCAGTCGGTGCGTGAAAGGGACTGATGTGGCACGGCTTCGAACTGTCCCGGGATGACAGACCTCATCCCCCTCTCCCGCCGAAGTCCAGCGCTCGACGCCGCCGTCTCACTGTACTGGGACCTGTACGGGGAGGCCGAGCGAGGGTGGGGGAGTCGGGCGGAGGCGGCGACGCAGTTCGAGCGCCACGCGGAGTATCCGGGATACCGCGGGTTCGCGGCCGTCGAGGACGACGAGGTGCTCGGCTTCGTCTACGGCTACACGTCCGCGCCGGGGCAGTTCTACCACGACCAACTCGCGACCGCACTCGGACCGGAACGGACCGAACGGTGGCTCCGAAACTGCTTCGAGTTCGTCGAACTCGCCGTCGCCGAGGACGCCCGCCGCCGCGGCCTCGGAACGAGCCTCCACGACAGCGTCCTCGACGGTCTCTCACACGAGACGAGCGTCCTCACGACCGGCGTCGACAACGACCCCGCACGAGCGCTGTACGAGCGCGAAGGGTGGCAGACGGTCCACGACGCCTTCGAGTTGAACGAGGGGAATCCGATGGTCGTGATGGCGCGGGAACTGCCGGACGGCGAGTCGACGTCGCTGGTCGAGGTGGCGGAGGTTTCGGAGACGGCGAAGACGACGGAGACGGCGGAGACGGCGGAGACGGCAGAAGCAGGCGCGACCACCGAAACCCCCCGGAAGACGGGCGAACCGCGACGCTTCGGCGGCGACTGAGCGCGGGCGACGGAATCGAGAACGGCCGTCGGGGACGCGCCGCGGCAGGAGTCCGAAACTGGTAGGTTCGTTCCCTCCTAACTCCGGGCGATGGGTCCCGTAGACGCCGGTTGGCGCACCGACCTCGACGCCGTAGACGCCGCGCTCGTCGACGAGTACCAGAGCGGGTTTCCCGTCGTCAAGCGGCCGTTTCGCGTCGTCGGCGACGAACTCGGTCTCTCGGAGGACGAGGCGCTATCGCGAGTCGAACGACTCCGCGAACAGGGCATCTTTCGGCGGTTCGGCGCGGTGCTCAACCCGCCGGTCATCGGGAGTTCGACGCTCGCGGCAGTGAGAGCGCCGGAAGACCGGTTCGACGAGATAGCCGAGGTGATAAACGGCTACCGACAGGTGAACCACAACTACCGCCGCGACCACGAGTGGAACATGTGGTTCGTCGTCACCGCCGGGTCGCGGGAGACGCGCGACCGGATTCTCGCCGACATCGAGGAGCGAACCGGCTGTTCGGTGCTGAACCTCCCGATGCTTACCGACTACTACATCGACCTGGAGTTCCCCGTCGTCAACGACGACAGGTTCGCGCGAGAGAGCCTCACAGAGACGGAAGTGACTGCGACGCGCATCAGCGAGGAGTCGACCGACGGCCTCTCGGAACTGGAGGCGGCGCTGCTGCTCGAAATCCAGAGCGGATTCCCGCTGTCGGCGACGCCCTACGGAGACATCGCGGACGCCCTCGGGGCCGACGTCGACGACGTGCTCGCCGCAGTCGAACGCCTGCTCGACGACGGCTGTATCAAGCGCATCGGCTGCGTCGTCAACCACGTCGTCACTGGCTTTCGGAACAACTGCATGGTCGTCTGGGACGTCCCCGACGACGAACTCGACGCCCGCGGCGAGCGCGTCGGCGCGCTCCCGTACGTGACGCTCTGTTACCACCGGCCGCGTCGCTCCGAACAGGGGTGGCCGTACAACCTCTTTACGATGATTCACGGCCGCGAGGCCGACGTCGTCGACGAGAAGATAGACGAACTGGCCGCCGAGCATCTGCCGTTCGACCACGAGCGACTCTACTCGACGGAGACGCTGAAGCAGACCGGCGCACAGTACGACGAACTGGTGGGTGAGGAGCGATGAGCGGGTCGAAAACGGGAGCGACCGGCGTCGAACTGGCCGAGAACGAGGCCGCCCGCGAGGACGCCTTCGCCGTCCGCGAAGCGGTGTTCGTCGACGAACAGGGTGTGCCCGAGGAACTGGAGTGGGACGAGTACGACGGGGCAGATGGGACGCTGCTGTTCGTCGCCTACGACGACGGGGAACCGGTCGGGGCGGCGCGTCTGCGCCGCGTCGACGGCGACGACGGCGCTCGGAAAGTCGAGCGCGTCGCCGTCCTCGAGTCCGAACGCGGCGAAGGGTGGGGAAAGCGACTCGTCGAGGCGCTCGAACGCGTCGCTCGTGAGGAGAACGTCCGGGAGCTACGGCTCCACGCGCAGACGCAGGTCGAGCGCTTTTACTGCGACCTCGGTTACGAGACGACCAGCGGCGAGTTCGAGGAGGCGGGAATCCCGCACGTCGAGATGCGGAAGTCGCTGACGTGAGTGGGCACTTCGGGCCGGAGCGTCAGACCGACAGACGAAAGTTCGCCCTGCCGCTAGCTTCGGGCCATGAGCGACGACGGCGTGAAGAAGCCAAGCGAGTTCGGCGGTGAGGGTCCCCCCGTAGACGAGAAGCCCTACAAGATACTCTTCGAGGCGAACAAGTGCTTCGGAGCGGGGCGCTGCGCCGAAGTCGCCGACAACTGGGGGATGGACCTCGCCTCCGGACTGGCGAAGGCGAACTCCTACTACATCGGCGAGGACGAACTCGACGAGAACGTCCGCGCCGCGGAGGTCTGTCCGGCGAAGAAGGGCGAGGGCGTCATCCACGTCATCGACCGCCGAACCGACGAGGAGATCGCGCCGAACCCCCACGGCGACGGGACGCTGAGCGTCGACTGGTAAGGTCGCAACCGGCGGTCACGACGAGTCGACGCCACGCCGCCTCCCAGACGAGCGCGTACCGAAACCGACTTGCGGAGGACGCCGGTACGAGAGAGTGCGCGAGGGTGGCTGAGCCAGGCCAAAAGCGGCGGGCTTAAGACCCGCTTCCGTAGGGATTCGCGAGTTCAAATCTCGTCCCTCGCATCGGATTCTCGCTAGTTTCACGCCGCGAGCGAAGCGTCCGAGACGCTCGACCGTACAGTCGGGCGACCGAACCCAACTTACACAAGGGTGGGTAATGACATCTAATTAGAGCCATGAGCGACCTCGCCACGACAGCGCCGACGCGGTTCGACCTGATACTGCTCGTGATGGGTGTCGCACTACTCGGCGGCGGGGCGCTCGGCGCGCTGACGGTCGTCCCACTCTCGTTGGCCGGCGGTACCGGGACGGTCGTCGCGTCGGCGGCGATGTTCGAGGGTCTGGCACGGAATCCACCGACGAACCGGTAGCGCGACGGTCCGGCGGGGTGGTACGGCGTCGTTCGGCGTTCCGGCCGCCCGACCCACCCCCCGTTCCGAGGCGGACGGACGTCTCGACGGTACAACCGACTCGACAACACACTCGTCTGACGACTCCTCGGGTTCGACTGCGCGTCCAGAGCGGTCGCTCGGGTTCTGCGAGCGCATAGATTCGACGGCTATCGCTCGTCGGTGATTGGGTCGTCGCGAAAGGGGAAAACGCCGCACCCGTGAGAAAAGCAAGGGTACGGCGTTTGCCGCCCTGAATTGGTCCCCGCTGACGCTTCGGCCCTCCAAAGCGAAGCGTCACCTGAACACAGACACCGCGACTACTTAAGCATGGCGCAGACGGCAGTCCGAGGGGGTGTGACTGGTCGGTTAGTCAGAGTACGGTCGGGTTCCGCTCGGGGAGTCGGCGAGACTCATCGGTCGCGGTGCGAGTCGCCCGCGGCCGCCTGCGCCGCCCACAGCGAGGCGTACTCGCTGTCGGTGCCGTGCAGTTCCCGGTGCGACCCCCGTTCGACGATTCGTCCGTCGTCGAGGACGAGAATCTGGTCCGCGTTCGTCACCGTCGAGAGGCGGTGGGCGATGACGAGCGTCGTCCGGTCCTCGGTGAGTCGCTCCAACCCGCGCTGGATGCGGCGTTCGGTCTCGGTGTCGACCGCCGACGTCGCCTCGTCGAGGATGAGAATCGGCGCGTCCGCGAGCGCCGTCCGCGCGATGGAGAGGCGCTGACGCTGGCCGCCCGAGAGTTTGACGCCACGCTCGCCGATTCGCGTGTCGTACCCCTCCGGCAGGTCCTCGATGAACTCGTGGGCCTCGGCGACTTTCGCGGCGGCGACCATCTCCTCGTCCGTCGCGTCGAACGCCCCGTATCGGAGATTCTCGGCGACGGTCCCGTCGAAGAGGAACGTCTCCTGACCGACGTAGCCGATTGCGCCGCGTAGCTCCGAGAGCGACGTGTCGCGCACGTCGACGCCGTCGACGCGGACCAACCCGTCGTTCACGTCATAGAGTCGCGGGAGCAATTTCAGAATCGTCGACTTGCCCGCGCCCGTGGGACCGACGAGCGCCAGCGTCTCGCCCGGTTCGACGGCGAAGTTCACGTCGTCGAGCACCTGTTCGCTCACGTCGTACGAGAAAGAGACCGAGTCGTACTCGACGCGTCCCTCCACGCAGCCGAGCGAAACGGGGTCGACGGGGTCGTCGATGCTCGTGGGCATGTCGCGGAGCGCGTAGATGCGCCGCGTGGACGCGAGCGCGTTCTCGTACCACTCGACGATGCGGCCCGACTCGCTGACCGGTGCGACCAGCTGTTGGGCGAGCGTGACGAACGTGACGAACGTCCCGATTTGAAGCGTGCCGCTGGCGTACGGCGGCGGACCGACGACCAGCCAGTAGCCGCCGACGGCGAACGTCGCCAGAAACGTCATGCCGCCGATGAACTGCATCCCCGGCTGGTAGATGCCCGAGAGTTTGATGACGGTCATCGTCTGGTCGAAGTACTCCTTGGAGGCGTCGCGGACGCGTCCGCCCTCGTATCCCTCGGTCGCCGTGGTCTTGATGAGGTCGATGCCCGAGAGGTTGTTCTCCAATCTGGTGTTGAGGCCGCCGACGCTCGACCGCACAGCCGCGTAGACCGGTTCGACGCGCGTCATGAACCAGTAGGTGAAGCCCGCGAGGACGGGAACGAAGACGAGCGTGACGACGGCGAGTTGCCGGTTGAGGTAGAACAGGACGCCCGCGATGCCGAGTACCATCACGACGAGGCGGATGGTGCTCTCCAGGGCGTTGTCGAAGAACACTTCGAGGTTGTTCACGTCGTTGTTCAGTACGGACATTATCTCGCCCGTCTGCTTGTCGTCGAAGAAGGCCATGTCGAGCGCCTGCATTCGCTCGTACGTGTCGACCCGGAGAAAGTGCTCGATGCGGTGTGCGAACAGGTTTAGCGTCACCGTTCGGCCCCACGACGCCACCGCCGCGACGAGAAACGAGGCGGCGATGAGCGCGATAGAGAGCGACAGTTGGTCGGGGACCGTTTCTGGGAGCCACGCGTCTGGGACGAGCGGGGGGCTGTACGCGGTGGGACCGCTCTCGACGGCGTTCAGCGTGACGCCGAGCAGGAGGGGCGGGACGAGGTTCGCCGCGCGGGAGAGGAAACTCGTCAGCACGCCGAGCGTCAGCCACCGGAGTTCCGGCACTCCGTACTCGGCGAACACACGTTGTATCGGGCGTTCGACCCTGTCTGCGAGGGCTTGAAATGACGTGTTCGCGTCGGTCACTACACCCTACGGGTCACGCGGACGACAAAATGCCATCGCAACCGGCGCGGAAGGGCGGGTTTCTTCGGGTCGGCCCCGCGGTTCGTCGCTCACAGTCGCCATCCACCGCTACTGCTTCGCCGGGTGGTCGTCGCGAAGTCGGTTCTGCCCTGCGCCCAACACGTTCTCGCGTAGCGTCTCGCCCTCGTACGCCACCCGAAGCAACCCGCGTTCGCGGAGCACGGGCACGACGAGGTCCACGAAGTCGTTCAGCGTGCCCGGCCGCGAAATCTCTTTAATATTGAAGCCGTGGACGCCGACATCCTCGAACCAGTACTGGAGTTCGTCGGCGATCTGTTCGGGCGTGCCGACGACAACGGGGGAAGTAGAGCCGAGTCCGGAGAACTCGGCGACCTCGCGGACGGTCCACTCGCGGTCGGGGTCATTTTTGGTAAAGGCGTTCATCGCGCCCTGAATCGCATCGGTCTCGATGTGTTCGACCTTCCCCTCGGGGTCCAACTTCGAGAGGTCCATATCCAAAAAGCCCGAGAGCATCGTGAGCGTTCCTTCGGTGCTGACGTGCTCGCGGAAGCTCTCGTGTTTCTCGCGGGCCAAACGCTCCGTTTCGCCGACGATGGGGACGATGCCGGGGAAAAATAGGAGGGAGTCGGGGTCGCGGCCGCGGTCGGCGGCGCGCTCGCGCATGTCCTCGATGTAGCTTCGAGTTCCAGCCTCGGTGGGCTGGCTGACGAACACCGCCTCGGCGTTGTCGGCGGCGAAGTCGCGGCCGCGGTCCGACGACCCGGCCTGATAGAGGACGGGCGTCCGCTGCGGCGACGGTTCGCAGCTATGTGGCCCCGGAACGGAGAAGAACTCGCCCTCGAAGTCGATAGCGTGGACCTTCTCGGGATCGGCGTACATCCCCCGCTCTCGGTCCTGTACTACTGCGTCCTCCTCCCAGCTCTCCTCCCAGAGCGCGTAGCACACTTGCATAAACTCGTCGGCGCGGTCGTATCTCGTTTCCCTGTCCATCCGCTCCTCCAACCCGAGGTTCTCGGCGGCGCTCTCGAGGTAGGAAGTGACGATGTTGAACGCGACGCGGCCGTCGGTGAGGTGGTCGAGCGTCGAGAGTTCGCGGGCGAGTTGGTACGGGTGGGTGTAGGTCGTCGAGCGCGTGACGGCGAACCCGAGGTGGTCGGTGACTTCGGCCATCGCGGGGACGAGAGCCTGGGGGTCGTTCGCAGGGGTTTGAATGGCGTTTCGAATCGCCGAGTCGCGGTCGCCGCCGTAGACGTCGTAGATACCGCGCACGTCGGCGAAGAAGACGGCGTCGAAGCCGCCGCGCTCGGCGGTTCTCGCGACCTCGGTCCAGTAGTCGCGGTCGGTGTAGCGGTGGGACTGGTCGCCCGGGTAGGTCCACCGCCCCGGCGAGACGTGCTCCACCGAGTTCATCGTGAAGAGGTTGAGGTGCATCCGCTCGGTCATTGGCGAAAGCAGGGGAAGGAAGTAGTAATAGGTGGCCGATACCGGCGGCTCGGGTGGGGTAGCGGTGACGGAGGGTGAGAACCGATTACGACTCGTACTGCCGGACCGCGGCCGCGAACTGCGGGTGGAGATACGGGTTGCCGTCGTCGTCACGCTGGACGAGCGTGCCGCCGTGGACCTGTTCTTCGAGCGTGTCGACGCGTTTGGAGACGGTTCGCTCGGTGTAGCCGGTCGACTCGGCGAGTTCCGCCTTCGTGAGGGGACCGTCGGCTTCGGCGAGTGCGACGAGAATCTCCCACTCGGAGTTCTTCAGGCGGTCGTCGAGGAGTTCGACGAGTCGGTCGACGTTGTTCTGGGCCTCGGTCTCAGCCATATACCGAACAGACAGCGTACTGAGTTGAAATGGCTTGCGTGTTGCCGCCGAAAATCACGTGACCGGGGCACACACGCCGATTCTGCGACGTCGACTCCCACGCGGTGGCGCTCGTAGGGAGTCAGCCGTCGTCTCAGCAGGAACAGTAGTAGTCGCGGCGGCTGAACTCGGTTTCGAGGAGTTTCGCGGTCGGTTCCGGGTCCGAGGGGCGATAGACGCCCGTCGTCAGCGACCCAGACGATTCGAACGACCCCGAGGCGAGCGCCGCCCAGTCGTCGCCCGAGAGCACGTCGCGGAACGCCTCGTCCGTCGACAGCAACGTCAGGTAGTCGCGGAGGTAGACCCAGCGCGCGCCGCCGACCGACTTGGCGGCGCTCGAAACGTCGTACTGCACGTCGTCGACGACGGAGGCGTACGCCGCCAGCGGCAGGTTCGCCCCGGCAGCGACGGGCATGGAGATCCACTTCCAGGGGCGCGTGTTGATGTCGAGGAGGACGTACTCCTCGCGGTCGGCGTCGTAGACGAACTCGGACTCGCTGATGCCGTGGTAGCCCGTCCGCTCCAGCACCGACAGCGCGCGCTCGCGAATCTCGGGACGGTCGGTCGTCTCGACCACGCACGAAGTCCCGAACGCCTGCGGGTAGCGGACGCGGGCGTTGCCGACGACCGAGAGCGTCTCGCCGTCGGGCGAGACGTAGGACGCGAGCGACGTGTCGCGGCCCTGTTCGATGTTCACTCTCTCCTGGGCCAAGAGTTCGACGTCGGCGGCCTCGGCGGCTTCGAGCGTCTCGTACAGTTGCTCTCGGTCGCCGACCGCTACGACGTTCGTCCCGAGCGCCTCCTCGCCCTCGCGCTTCAGCGCGGGTTTGAGCACGAACGGGAAGCCGAGCGCCTCCGCGGCGGCGTCGGGGTCGTCTTCGTCGAGCCAGTACGTCTCCGGATACGGCACCTCCAACTGCTCGGCGAGACGGTACAGCGACGCCTTGTCCAACACGGCGTCGATGCCCCGTTTATCCGAAAACGGGCGGCGGACGCCCTCGGCTTCGACGCCCGCGAACGCGTGGACCCACTCGTCCATGCAACCGAACGCGACGAGGTCGGTTCCGGCGGCGTCGGCGAGCGCTTCGAGGTCCTTCCCGAACCCATCTCGGTCGTCGAGCGGGTAGGTGACGCGCCCGGCGAAGTCGACGGCGTCGGAGGGCG
The DNA here is from genome assembly GCF_020097835.1 of Haloprofundus halobius. Taxonomy (GTDB): domain Archaea; phylum Halobacteriota; class Halobacteria; order Halobacteriales; family Haloferacaceae; genus Haloprofundus; species Haloprofundus halobius. The sequence continues at coordinate 241,097 of NZ_CP083666.1, read as the reverse complement.
GCGCGACGCCGTCGCCGGAGCGGTCGAGTGCGATGACTGGCACGTCGCGAGCGTCGAGCGCCCGCGCGACGCTCAGTCCCGTGATGTGCGCGTTGGCGACGACGGCCGGTGGTCGGTCGAACTCCGCGTCGGCGACGGCCTCCAGCAATTCGTCGGTTTCGAGAAACCGGTCTGCCATGGCTTGTCGTTTCGATGCGAGCGATAAAAGCCCCTCAATAGCGGACAGCGGGACCGATATCTCGGATCGCCCGCAGTTCGCACGGCGGGCAGTCGACTCACGGCGCGACGAACGCCTCGCCATAGATGGGTACTGTGAACAGCAGGAGCGCGATCGCACCGACGATGATAGTCACGGTAGTCACCCGTCGCTGCTTCGAGCCGGCGGCGAAGGCGGCGTACCCCGCGAGTGCGACGAGTAGGAGTTGCAGGGCGAACTCGACGAAGGACGCGGAGTACCCGAGGACGCCCGGCCGGAGCAAGAGAACCATCATCACCGCCGAGACGAGTGTCCCGACACCGACGAGGAGCGTCGATGGAGCGCGCCGACCGACGCTTCTGGCCGTGAGAACGGTCAGCGCGACGTTGAGGAGGACGCGGAGGCCGACGAACACCGTCATCGCCAGCGGGTTCGACCATCCAGGAAAGAGCCACTCGAACATCTGTCGGCGGAGAGTCTCGGACGACCTGTAAATAGCTTGTCGACACCGCGACACTACCAACACGCCGCCGACGCGAGTCGTTTTTCTCCCGCGAGCGCCTTCTTCGACCGATGACAGACGTTCCCGAACGCGTGCACCGCGCCTTCCGCGACCACGCGTCGTTCGAGAAGGTAGACGAGACGACGTACGAATCGGTGAAGACTCCCTTCGAGGGTACTGTCGAGGTGTCGCCGGGCGAAGATGGCAACGTCGCCTACGAGGTGACCGTCCGCGTGCCGATGCTCGACGAAGTGACCAACGACGAGGTGGCCGACGTGGTGGAGGAGGGCTGGTACGAGACCTTCGAACTCCGCGTCGTCGACGTCGGCGGCGTCACCGCCGTCGAGCGCGACCTCGACCCGACGGTGTCCGAGGAGGGTCGCCACGCGACCGTCGAACTGTCGTTCGAGGACATCAACGAACGGCGCGGCGTCGACGACGCGGGCGCGCTCGTCGACTTCGTCGAGGGGACGTACGCGCAGGGAATCATCCCCGGCTACGACTACACCGAACCGGTGGCGTCGATGCTCTCGCAGGCGTACCAAGCCGGGGGGAGCGACCCCGTCGAGTAGCGCGAAACGCCGAGCGAAAAACGTGCGGTGCCGTCCGCTGGCCGGACGAGCCTCTCAGTCCATCGAGATGTACGTCTGGGTGTCCTCGACGCCGTCGATTCCCTGAATCTGCGTCGCGGAGATGTTCTTGACCTCCGCTGGGCTGTCGACGGTGACTTTGGCGATGATGTCGACGTCCCCGGCGACGATGTGGGCGTCGACGACGCCGTCGAGCGCCGCGATCTCGTCGCGGAGTCGCTCTGCCTCGCCGGTGTTGGCTTTCACCATCACGTAGGCGGTGACCATCTCAGTCACCCCCCACGGCGGCGGCCATCGAGCTATCGCCGACGAGCAGTTGACGAACCTCGTCGAGCACCGAGAAGTCCGCGAGCACGGCCACCCGGTCGCCCGTCTCCAGCGAGTCGTCGGGGAGCGGAATCCCCATCGCGTCGCCGTCTTTGCCGAACGCGAGGATGCGCGACTCCGACGGGAGTGCGACCTCGCTTATCGTGTAGCCGTTCATCGGCGACTCGTCGGTGACGGTGATGAGAAGCACCTGGAGGCTCTGGGCGATGTCGGCGATGGCGCGAATCGACCCGCCGAGCAGCGCGTTCTTCGCGCCGATAGCGCCGAGTCGCTCGGGGTAGACGATCTCGTCGACCTCGCCGGCGTACTTCTGGTAGATCTCCTCGCGGTAGTCCTCGTCGATGCGCATCACCGTCCGACAGCCGTAGTGTTTGGCGATCATGCAGGCCGCGAAGTTGACGTTCAGGTCGCTCGTGAGCGCGCCGAGCGCGTCGGCCTCGTCGACGCCCGCCGACTCCAGTATCGGCTCGCGGGAGCCGTCACCTTCGACGACCTCGAAGCCGCTCGCACGGGCGCGCTCGGCTTGGTCCTTGTCCCGTTCGATGAGCGTTACGTCGTGGCCTTCCTCCCGGAGAACGCGCGCCGTTCGGAGCCCGACACGACCGGCACCAATGATAACGAACCGCATGGAACGGCGTACGTCGGCCGGGGAGAATAACCTTACCCCCGTTCGCCGATCCGACCCGGGGGAAACTTTTTGCCACGTTACCGAGTAACACACCACGATGGTTCACGCGTTCATCATGGTGAAGACGGGGGCCGGGGAGTCCGAGCAGTTGGTCGCGCCGATCCGGGAACTCGAACGGGTGACGGAGGCGCACATCGTTGCGGGCGCGTACGACCTCATCGTCGAGGTGGACGCCGAGGAGGTGTACGACGTGCTTAAAACCGCCTCGTCGGGGGTTCAGGGACTGCAGGGCGTCACCGACACGAAGACGTACATCTCGCTCGACGACTGACCGCACAGGTTGACGACAACTGTTTGAGCGTTTCTGCCGTAGTTCTCCCATGCGACTCCTCTTTCGCGCCTTCACGGTCGCCGTCGGACTGTCGCTGTTGGCGTTTTACGCCCTGGTCGCACTCCTGACCTATCGGGCTCTGGTCCTCCTCTGGTCGGTTCGCCCCGACCCGTCGGTGAGCGCCGCGCTCGTCGCGGGCGTCGTCCTCCTGACAGCGTGGGCCAACTACCGGTACGGAACCCCGAGACTGCTGGCGAGCGTCGACGCGACGCCGCTCGTTCCGGACCGTGCGCCGGGGCTCTACCGACGACTCGACGCGCTCTGCGACCGAATGGAGATCTCGACGCCGACGGTGTACGTCGCGCGACTCGCCGCGCCGAACGCGTTCGCGCTCGGCGGCCCGAGAGACGGCGTCGTCGTCGTCGACCGGTCGCTGTTTCGGATGCTCTCCGGCGACGAGTTCGAGGCGCTGTTGGCGCACGAACTCGCGCATCTAGAGGGGTACGACGGATTTGTGCAGACGTTCGCCGTCAGCGCGCTCCGCACCGTCGTCGGGGTGGTGGCGCTAGCGCTGCTACCGGTGGCGGTGTTTCTCGAAGGGGTCGGGCGGGCGACGGCGTGGATTCGCGGGACGCCGACGGCGACGCCGCTGTCGAACGACGAGTACGGTGTCGGTGGCCTCGTGACGGTCGTCGCCGTCGGACTGACGCTGTTCGTCCGCGCGTACTCGCGCCGCCGGGAGTTCGCCGCCGACGACCGGGCTGTCGAGGTGACGGGTCGACCGCTGTCGCTCGCCCGCGCGCTCCGGCGACTGGAGCAGGCGACGGAGTCGCCGCTGCATCGGTTTTTCGGTCTCCCGGGGCCGACCCCGACGGGAGACGAAACCCCGCTCGGTCGACTCCTGTCGACGCACCCGCCGCTGGAGGCGCGAATCGAGCGGTTGGTAGAACAGGCGGAGGAGCGGGACGCGACGGCGTGGTCGATTCCGATCAGGTGAACGAATCGCGGTGGGCCGAGCTACCGGTCCAGTTCCTGCGGGTCCCGGGTCGCGATCGAGCGGTGCATCCGCTCGCGCTGGGCTTCGAGTTCCGGCGGCAACTGCTCGTAGGCGAAGTCGAACAGTTCGTCGGGATCGGCGCGGGGGCCGGACTCGGCGAGTTCGACCGCCTCGGCCAGTTCCTCGTCCGCGTCTTCGTACGCCGTTTCGACGAACTCGTCGTCGACGACGTCTTCGGCGCGGAGATACTCCTCGAACCGGTCGAGCGGGTCGCGGGTCCGCCACTCCGGGAGCTCCGGGTTGTCGTCGCGATAGATGGAGGGGTCGTCGGCCGTCGTGTGCGCGCCGCGGCGGTAGGTGAGGCTCTCTATCAACACGGGCGAGCCGTCTCGGGCGGCTTCGAGACCTTGTTCGACCGCGTCACGGACGGCAAGCGGGTCGTTGCCGTCGACCTGGACGCTCTCGATGCCGTACGCTTCGGCTTTGACGGCGATAGACTCGCTCGCGGTCTGTCGCTCGCGCGGCAGCGAGATGGCCCAACCGTTGTTCTCGCAGAAGAACACGACGGGCGCGTCGAAGACGCCCGCGAAGTTCAGCGCCTCGTGGAAGTCGCCCTCGCTCGTCGCGCCGTCGCCGAAGCAGACGAGCATCGCTTCGTCGTTCTCTCGATAGTTGCGCGCCATCCCCGCACCGACGGCGTGCGGAATCTGGCTGGCGATGGGGACCGCCTGCGGGAAGACGGGGACGTCGTGGTCGGAGGCGTACTCGGGGTAGCCGCGGCGGTAGCGCAGGAGGTCGCTCATCGGGACGCCGCGGGCGATCTGGAGAGCGTTCGAGCGGTAGGTCGGAAAGAGCCAGTCGTCGTCGATCATCGCGTGGGCCGCGCCGACCTGCGACGCCTCCTGACCGAGAAACGGGGGGTAACCGCTCATCCAGCCGCGTCGCTGTAGCGCCAGCGCGCGCTCGTCGAACCGCCGCGTCCGGACGAGGTCGACGTAGGCCGCTCGGGCGTCGTCGGTCGAGAACCGCGACTCCGACAGGGGCCGGTCGTCGATGAGTCGGTGCATGAGACACGTGTGGGTGACAGTTCGTGATAAAGTGGGTCGGTTCGCGGCGACGACGCATCGGACGGACCACGACCCGCGCACGCCGACGGCCCGCGACACCGACGGCCCGCGACACCGACGGCCCGCGCACGCCGACGGCCTGCGCACGCCGTTCCGACAGCCCAAAGAGCGCGTGTCCCGTAACTCGGCTATGGTCTCGGTTCTCGGTCTGGTCGTGCTCGGACTCGCGTTCCTCGTCCACACCGTCGTCGCGGCGGTGATGACCCGATATCTCCGCCTGCGTCTGAACACACAGTGGGGGATGGTGCTGTACGCCGTCGTCCTCATCCCCTTGGTGCTCCTCGCGCTGACGCTCGTCACCGGACAGCTCATCCCGTTAAAACTCGGGCAGATGGGTGTCCTCGGACTACTCGTCGGGATGCCGCTGGCGCTCGGCTTCACCATCGACGTGCTCTACATGCCATCGCCGGACGACTCCAGCCTCCCCGGCACCCGCTGACCCCCACGGTCGGTCGAGGAGTGGTCCCGAGCGACTGGCTACAGCCCCCGTCTCGTCTCGGACTACTGCGTCGTCTCGTTTCGTTCCCGCTCGGCAGTCTCGACCCACGCCGGTCGTTCGACGTCCGTCGTTCCGATATCGGTGATTCGAACTCGTTCGGCTATCCGCACCGTCATCCCGTCGCGTTCGGTCTCGTACTGGAGTTCGTACGACCGGACGACACCGGAGTAGTCGACGCGGGCGGTGAACGTGACGTTGGACAGTCGCTCCTCGCCGAGGCGAAGGTGTGGCGTCGACCCTTCGAGTCGGTGCACCGAGTTGTCGACCGTCTCCGGGGCGACGGTGACGTTCATCAGCGTGAATAGGCTGGAGAGACGGTCCGAGTACGTCTCGTCGGAGATGGAGAATCGGTCGGGCGTCTCCGTTCGGTACGTGTAGTGAGGTTCGTCGTGGCCGGAGAACTCGCCGAGCGTCGCGAACTCCGACTCGTTCGCGCCATACCAGAAGACGCTCCGTTCGTTCCAGTGCGTCATCCGCTGTCTCGCGGGGCCGTTCGCGTCTGCCTCGACGAGTCGCGGACCGTCGTTCGGCGTCGCTCGAACGACGACCGTCTCGTTGGCGATCTCGGAGCCGTTCTCGGCGGCGAACGTCTGCGTCCGTGTCGTCGTTCGCGACTGCGAAACGAGCGTCTCCCGGTGAACACCGAGGAGGTCGGAGGCGTCTTCGACCCCGTCGCCCGTCAGTCCGGGTGCGAGCCACCGAGCGTCGTTCGACCGCTCCTCGGTCGGCGTCGGCGTCGACTCGTCGAACAGTCCGCCGCAACCCGAGAGGAGGACGAGGGTGACGACCGCGAGCGAGGCGATTTTGGAGGGCATCGTCGAAACGTTCGACGCGTGATACATCAACCTGCCGCCACACCGGCCCGATGACCCGCACACTCGTCCGAAGTGCGCCTCGTTCAGCCCTCGTGGGCGGCGACCAACCGGTCGACGGCGTCTTCGACTCGGTCGATGACCGCTTCGGGAGATTTGGTCGCGTCGATGCGGACGAACCGGTGCTGTTCGGCGTCGATGAGTCGCTCGTAGTTCGCGCGGACCGAGGCGAGATACTCGGCCTGTTCGAACTTGTTGGTCGCGCCGCTTCGCGCCGCCGCAGTCTCCGGGTCGACATCGAAGTAGATGGTCGCGTCCGGCGGGCGGGTGAAGGCGGCGTGGACGCCGCGGATGTACTCCAGCGGCCGATCGATTCCCGTTCGCTGGAGTTCGACGGCCTGGTAGGCGTACCGCGAGTCCGAGTAGCGGTCGGAGATGACGAGTTCGTCGTCGGCCAACGCGGGGCGAATCACCCGCGAGAGGTGGTCGGCGTGGTCGGCCGTGAAGAGAAACAGCGAGGCCAGCGGGTCGGCGTCGTCGTCGTGGATAGCGCGGTTGACCGCGTCGCCGTACCACGAGTTCGTCGGTTCGCGGGTGAAGACGGCATCGGGGTGTGAGTCGTGTAACGCCTCCCACACCGTCGTCTTACCGCTGCCGTCGAGTCCCTCCAGCGTGATGAGCATGTCCGGGTGGAGTCGGTGGCCGCGCTTAAACGTTCATAGCTCTCCGCGCGTCGGCGTCGACGACGACCGGGTCGTGAAAACGGCTGCGTCGACCGGTAGAACGGCCGACTGCGACCCGGTAGCGCGGTAGCTTTACGTTCAGTCCGTCCGACAGTATACGCATGAACGTGCTCGTCGTCGGCGGAACTGGATTCGTCGGAACGCACCTCGCCGCGGAACTGCTCGACCGCGGCCACGAGGTGACTGTGCTGTCGAGAAGTCCCGAGGACGACGACCTGCCGTCGGGCGTCGAGACCGCCCGCGGCGACGTGACCGCCTACGACTCCATCGAGGGGGCGTTCGAGGGGAAAGACGTCGTCGTCAACCTCGTCGCGCTGTCGCCGCTGTTCAAACCGAAGGGCGGCAACGAGAAGCACTTCGAGGTCCACCTCGGCGGTACCGAGAACGTCGTGAGAGCCGCCGAGGAACACGACGTTCCGAAACTCGTCCAGATGAGCGGCATCCACGCGGATCCGGACGCACCGACGGCGTATCTCCAGTCGAAGGGCCAAGCCGAAGGCGTCGTCAGAGAGTCGAACCTCGACTGGGTGATGTTCCGACCCACCGTCATCTTCGGTGACGGCGGCGAGTTCCTCTCGTTCACGAAAACGGTCGCGACCCCGTACGTGACGCCGCTTCCGGGCGGGGGGCGTACCGAGTTCCAGCCGATATGGATCGGCGATATCGCCCCCATGCTCGCCGATGCCGTCGAGAGCGACGAACACGACAGTCACGTCTACCAGATCGGCGGTCCGGAGACGCTGACGCTCGCGGAGATTGCGAAGAAAGTCCACGGCGCCGCCGGGCGGTCGGTGAACGTCGTCCCCGTTCCGATGTCACTCGCCGGCATCGGTCTCACCATCGGTGGCAAGATTCCCGGCTTTCCGATGGGTGCGGACCAGTACCGCGGACTCCAGTTCGACCTCTCGACGGACGACAACGACGTCGACGCGTTCGGGAAGCGCGAGAGCGACCTGAAGACGCTCGACGCGTATCTCGGCGAGTCGTCGCGGTGAACCGCCGGTAACTACGACTTACTTTCGATATTTTACGCGTTCTGGGTGGGCGAGAACTCCCGAAATCGGGAGTGTGCAGTCCGAAAGGCTATTTCGCCGATTTCGGCGCCAAGAGTCGGAAACTCGTGCGTCCTCCCCGTCAGTAAGCACCCATTACCGACGGTGTGCTGTCACTTAGTGACATACATGAAAATCGCAGTTTACTGACTTTCTACCATCATAAGGCTTATATCGACATTCGTATTGGCTTTCACACAATGACGAGGGGAGCGAAACCATGAAACTGGCAATGATCGGCTTCGGGCAAGCCGGGGGCAAGATCGTCGACAAGTTCGTCGAGTACGACCAGCGACACGGCAGCGACATCGTCCGGGCAGCGGTCGCGGTCAACTCCGCGAAAGCCGACCTGATGGGGCTGACCAACATTCCGAAGGAGCAGCGCGTGCTCATCGGGCAGTCCCGGGTCAAGGGTCACGGCGTCGGCGCGGACAACGAACTCGGCGCGGAAGTCGCCGAGGAGGACATCGACGAGGTACAGGGAGCCATCGACGGCATCCCGGTCCACGAGGTCGACGCCTTCCTCGTCGTCTCGGGTCTCGGCGGTGGCACCGGCAGCGGCGGCGCGCCGGTGCTCTCGAAGCATCTCAAGCGCATCTACACCGAGCCGGTGTACGGTCTCGGCATCCTCCCGGGCAGCGACGAGGGCGGCATCTACACCCTCAACGCCGCTCGCTCGTTCCAGACGTTCGTGCGCGAGGTCGACAACCTGCTCGTCTTCGACAACGACGCGTGGCGCAAAACCGGCGAGTCCGTGCAGGGCGGCTACGACGAGATAAACGACGAGATCGTCCGCCGCTTCGGCATCCTCTTCGGCGCGGGCGAGGTCAGCGCGGGTCAGGAAGTCGCAGAGAGCGTCGTCGACTCCTCGGAGATCATCAACACGCTCTCGGGCGGCGGCGTCTCGACGGTCGGCTACGCCTCCGAGTCCGTCGAAGAGAAGCAGTCCGCCGGACTGCTCTCGCGGCTGACCGGCAACGGCGGCGGCGACGACACGCTCGACACCGCCCACACGACGAACCGCATCACGAGCCTCGTCCGCAAGGCGGCGCTCGGACGACTGACGCTCCCCTGCGAAATCGAGGGAACCGAGCGCGCGCTGTTGGTTATGGCCGGTCCGCCGCGACATCTCAATCGGAAAGGAATAGAGCGCGGCCGCAAGTGGCTCGAGGAGCAGACCGGGAGTATGGAAGTTCGCGGCGGCGACTACCCCGTCACCGGCAGCGGCTTCGTCGCGAGCGTCATCCTGCTTTCGGGCGTGACGAACGTCCCGCGCATCAAGGAGCTCCAGCAAGTCGCCATCGAGGCACAGGACAACATCGACGAGATAAACCGCGAGAGCGACACCAACCTCCAAAATCTGGTAAACGATGACGAAGACGAACTGGAGTCGCTCTTCTAAGTTCGCCGCGCTCGTCGCCTGCGCCCTCCTCCTGTCGGCGTTCGCCGCCCCGGCGGCCGCCGTCTCGGTCGCCGAGGAGGACGTTCCGGCGGAGGGCGAGGTCGGCGAACAGGTCAGCGCGACGGTGACGCTCAACTCGTTGTACCAGAACCCGCAGTGGAACACGTGGTCGGTCGCCGGTGAGACGAATCTCACCGACGTGACCTGGACGGTGACGTACTACGACCAGACCGGGTCGAAGGTCGGCAGCGACGAGTTCGACGGCCAGAACTTCACCGGCGCGACCGTCTCCTCCGACGACGGCGTCAGCGAAGTCGACGTGAAGGTCACCGGCACGGTGCCGGAAGTGACGGAGTACGACTACGAGGACGAGCAGTCGTTCCTCCTCATGGGCCTCACACAGGAGCGCAACGGCGGTGCGAGCGAAGCGATCAGCACGTGGGAGACCCACCACTACACGACCGAGAGCGCCGAGGCGCGCGAAGCCATCGAAGACGCCGAGGCGGCTGTCGAGAGCGCGAGCGGTTCGGACACCCAGCAGGCCGAACAGTCGCTGACGCAGGCAATTCGCGCGTACGACGGGAACAACCCCGACTTCGATCTCGCGATCGAACTAGCGAACGAAGCCGAAGAGCAGGCCGGGTCCGCCCAGCAGTCGAGTCAGACGATGCAGATGGCGATGTACGCCGTCGGCGGCCTCGTCGCGCTGCTCACCGTCGCGGGTGGCGTGTTCTGGTACCGCTCGAACCAGACCACCTACGATAAACTGGGGTAGCCCCTCTCTTCTCCCATGCGCGTTCTCGTTCCCTACGAAGCGGCGCGTCCGAAGACGCGTCTCTCGGACATGCTCGATTCGGCCGAGCGAGAATCGTTCTCGCGGGCGATGCTCGCGGACGTCGTCGAAACGGTCGCCGAAACCGGCGCGGAACCGACAGTTCTCGCGACCGATTCCGTCGACGTCGAGGCACCCGTCGTCGTCGACGAACAACCGCTCTCTGCGGCGGTCAACGACCGACTCGCCGAGACCACCGACGCCACAGCGGTCGTGATGAGCGACCTCGCACTCGCGACGCCGCGAGTGCTCTCCCGATTCTTCGGCGCGAGCGGTGACCTCGTCGTCGCACCCGGACGCGGCGGGGGAACGAACGCGCTCGTCGTCCGCCACCCCCGTTTCCGCGTCGACTACCACGGGGCGTCGTATCTCGACCATCTCCGGGTCGCCCGTGACGTCGGCGCGAGCGTCCGCGAGTTCGACTCGATGCGGCTCTCGACCGATATCGACGAACCCGATGACGTCGTCGAGTTGTTGCTCCACACCGACGGTCGGACCCGAGAGTGGCTTCTCGACGCCGGATTCGAGGTCGAGACGCGCGAGGGCCGCGTCGGCGTGCGGCGCGAACGTTGAAATACGAGAGCGCGACCACCTCCCCGCGTGACCTGAGAACCGGTCGCGAGGGAGTCGAGGCGGGTGCGCGGCGAACCCCTCGCGATGTCGAGGTGAGAGCGGAGACGCCGCCTGTTCGCTAACCCACAGCTAGGGAGTCGCTCGTGAGTTGCCGGAGAGTGATACGTTTTTGTCCACCGACGTACCACGCCACAACGTGTTTCCCGCGGCCGACGAGTACGACGTAGACATCGCCGTCGACGACGCCGAGGTGGAGCGACTGCTCTCGGCGACGCCCGAGGACGTCGACGCCGCGCCAGCACTCACCTACGCGCGGAACGTGTTTCTGCCGCTGACGACCGCCTGTCGCTACACCTGCACGTACTGCACGTACTACGACGTCCCGGGGCAGGCGACGCTCATGTCGCCCGCAGATATTCGAGAGACGCTCCAAATCGGTGCCGACGCCGGTTGCACGGAGGCGCTGTTCACGTTCGGTGACAAACCCGACGCGCGCTACGAGGCGATTCACGACCAACTCGACGAGTGGGGCCACGACTCGATTCTCGACTACCTCTACCGCGCCTGCGAAATCGCGCTCGACGAAGGCCTGCTGCCGCACTCGAACCCCGGCGATCTCACCGAACCGGAGTTCGAGCGCTTGCGCGAGGTCAACGCCTCAATGGGCGTAATGCTGGAGACGACGGCGGACGTACAGGCACACTCGGGAACGCGTCGAAAGACGCCGGGCCAGCGACTGAACACCATCCGCGCCGCCGGTCGTGCAGGCGTCCCGTTCACCACCGGACTTCTCGTCGGCATCGGCGAGGCGTGGCGCGACCGCGCCGAAAGCCTGCTCGCCATCCGCAAACTCCACGAGCGCCACGGCCACGTCCAGGAGGTCATCATTCAGAACGTCGTCCCGAACGAGCGCTCGGACTACGAGACGCCGAGCGTCGAGACGATGCGCCGCGTCGTCGCGATGGCACGCGTCGCGCTCCCCGAGGAGGTGTCGGTGCAGGTCCCGCCGAATCTCTCGCCCGCTCGCGACCTGCTCGACTGCGGCGTCGACGATTTAGGTGGGGTGTCGCCGGTGACGGACGACTACATCAACCCCGAGTACGAGTGGCCCGCGCTCCGAGAGCTTCGCGACATCGCCGACGACGGCGGCGTTCCGTTGCGGGAGCGGTTGCCGGTGTACGAGCGGTTTCTGCCGCCGGATGTGGGCAGAGATGACCGCGACGGAGGGGATGACCGGACCGTCGAGGCGTCGACACTCGCGGAGACGGAGTGGCTCTCGCCACGAATCCGCGCCGCGATCCGGGCCGACGACGACGCTGGACGGCGCTATCGTGCGTTACTCACGGAGTGAGACTTCTACTCTCGACTCGAACGTTGTCGTCGAGCCGACCGATAGTGAGATGAACAGTTCCCAATCCGAGATTCATCCCCGGGGTATGATGATGAAACATCACGAATGGAGGACGTACTATGTCGTTTCGCTCTGTCGCCTCAGTCGTCTTACAGGGGACCATCCCGATAGAAGGTCTCACACTCGGTGAACTCATCCAACAGTATCTCGCCCCGGTGGTACTGTTCGTCCTCGGCGTCGTCGTCACGCTGATTCTCGGTCGCCTCGTGCTCGCACCGCTCGTCGACCGCGTGCTTAGACAGCAAGGCCACGACGAGACGGTTCGGAGCCTCTCAGACAGCATCATGGGCGCCGTCGTCTGGGTGCTCGCACTCGCGGTCGGGCTGATGCTGGCCGGATTCGGAACCGTCATCGCCGCACTCGGCGTGTTCGGCGGGGCGCTCGCGCTCGCCGTCGGCTTCGCCGCCCAGGACCTGCTCGGTAACTTCGTCGCCGGGGTCTTCATTCTCAAGGACAAACCGTTCCAGGTCGGCGACTGGATCGAGGTCGGCGACATCACGGGCCGCGTCGAAGACATCGACCTCCGAGTGACTCGGGTCCGAACGTTCGACAACGAGCGAATCACCGTCCCGAACGGCGAACTCGCCAACAACCCGCTGAAGAACCCCGTCGCCTACGACCGCCTCCGGCAGCAGTTCGTCTTCGGCATCGGCTACGGGGACGACATCGACCACGCGAAGGAAGCGATTCTCGACGAGGTCGAGCGCGTCCCCGAGGTGCTCGACGACCCCGCCCCCGACATCCGCGTGAACGAACTGGCCGACTCCTACGTCGGTCTCAACACGCGCTTCTGGGTCGACAACCCGAACCGCTCGGACTTCGTCCGCATCCAGTCCAAAGTCGTGCAAAACGTCAAGGAACGGCTCGACGCCGAGGGTATCGACATGCCGTACCCGTACCGGCAACTCACCGGGAGCGTCGACGTCGACGGCGAACTGGTGACGCAGGAGACGCGGACTCCCGCCGACGACTGAGCGCAAGCCGCCGAGGTCGCCACGAGTGGTGACTCACTCGGCCAACCACGGCGCGAGGTCCGGCACTCGCTTTCTGACGGTGGCGTAGACGACGGCGACGACGAGCGTCGCAACCGTGAGCAGCCGAACCGGGCCCTCGAAGAGAAGGAGACCCGGGAGCGAGAGGAGCACCGTCAACAGCAAGTCCTCGGGCGAACCGTCCCAGCGGACGAGGCGCTTCGGCGGGAGCCACCGACCGAGCGGGTGGACGAACACCGCGTGTTCGGACGTCTTCTCCCACGGCCGGAGTTCGTTACCGCCGCAGAACCAGTCGGCGACGGAGTGGACCGCCGCCGAGAGGAAGAAGAAAAAGCCCGCAATCGTCACCGTCGACGGGGCGGCGACGGCGAGAACCCCCGCCGCGAGCACCGCGCCCCAGTAGTAGACCGGGAAGTGGAGCGTCTTTCGGTGGACACCGACGAACAGGTCGAGGTCCGGGAAGACGCCGCCTGTCATCGCCGCGAGGGCGACGAGCGTCGCGAGTTCCGGCGTGAGAACCGCGAAGGGAGCGGCGATGGCGACCCCCGTCGCGATGTGAGTCGGACTCATCATCGTTCGAGCACGGTCCTCACCGCTTCGACTCCCGCGACTGCTGTCGGTCGAGCATCGGCGTTCCGTCGGCGCGCGGGCCGAGCATCGGGCCGTGGGGTCCGTCGTCGGGGTCGATGCGGCGACGCTCCCGGTAGTCGGTCGAACGCTCGACCGGCGGGCGACCGATCGCCGACAGCATCTCGACGTAGTCGTCGAAGGAGCGGAACTCGCCGTACTCGCCGCCGGCGCGTTTCGTGATCTCCTCGGAGAGAATCGTCCCCATGAAGTCGTTCGCGCCGCAGTTCAGCAGTTTGAGTCCCTTCGCGTCGCCGTACTTCACCCACGAGGACTGGACGTTGTCGACGTTGTCGAGGAACAGTCGGGAGACGGCGATGAGCAGTTCGTCCTCGTCGTCGGAGGCCCCGCCGTCGACGACGCCACGCTCGTACAGCGGCGTCTGCTGGTGGACGAACGAGAGGGGGACGAACTCGGTGATACCGCCGGTTCGGTCCTGCAGGTCGCGAACCTTCTGCAGGTGCATCACGCGGTGCATCTCGTTTTCGACGTGGCCGTACATGATGGTCGCCGTCACGTCGAGTCCGACCGAAATCGCTCCCTCCATCGCGTCGACCCACCCCTGCGAGTCGATTTTCCCGGGGCAGATGACGTCTCGGACCTCGTCGACGAGAATCTCCGCGGCAGTACCGGGCGCGGAGTCAAGCCCCGCGTCGCGGAGCTTTCTGTACACCGACTCGTACGACCAGTCGGTGCCGCGGCGGGCGTGGTACGCCTCCTCGGGCGTCATTGAGTGGAGGTGGACGCCGCCCACGCTCATCGCCGCCATCTGTTCGAGGTACGTCCCAGGGTCCGTGTCGTACTGTTTGGGCGGTTTGTAGTTCACCGTCCGCGCGGCGTCGTCGTAGCCGCGGAGAATCTCGTGGTGTTCGTCGTCGAGCGCGAACGCCGGGTGGAGGCCGGAGACGGAGGTCACCTCGTAGATACCCGTATCGAGGGCGTCCTCGACGACGGCTCTCGATTCGGCGGGCGTCTTCGTGAATCCGCCGTGGTCGACGTCCGAACCCACCTCGAAGGCGTGAGAGCTGTTCTTGAAGTTGCAGAACAGACAGCCGGTGTTGCACGCCGTCGTCACGTTGTTGTTCAGGTTGGCGACGAACGTAACGTCCTCGCCGACGACGTCGGCGCGGCGGCGGTCGGCCGCCTCCAGGACGAGTTCTTTCCGAGCGGGGTCGATTCCGTCGCTCTCGGTGCCGGTGGTCAGCAGTTCGACGCCGTCGGCGACGGTGAGTCGCTCGCCGTCTCGGGCTTTCGCCAGCGCGTTCTCGAACGACTGGTCGGTCTCGGGCACGTGTTCGAAGTCGAACGCCGTCGGCTCGGTCGGACCGCGCCCGGCGTCCGGCGCTGGCGCGTCGCTCATAGGGAATCCCATCACCGCGAGGGCTAAAAGTCAGCGGTCGTCGGCAATGCGAACGAGCCTGTTCGACTCTCGCGCTCGCCGCGGCCCGCGCTCAGTCGTGGACGAGCGCGTCCAGTACGTCCGGACCCTCGCGAGAGACCGCCTCGCGAACCGCGGCTTCGATGTCGGCCGGCGAGTCGACCAGTCGCCCGCGGGCGCCGTGGCTCTCGGCGTTTTTCGGGATGTCGACCGCGGGGTCGAAATCCATCCCGACGAACTCGTAGTCGTCCTCGTCGCCGCCGAACAGGCCGAGCGCGTTGTCCTTCAGGATGCGGTAGTTGCGGTTGTCGGAGACGACAACCGTGAGGTCGAGGTCGTAGCGCGCCGCCGTGTACAGCGTCTGCGGGTAGTAGAGATACGACCCGTCGCCGACGAAGCCGAGGACGGTCCGGGGCTCGGCGCGCTGGCTCTCGGCGACGGCGGCGCCGATTGTCGCCGGGAGCCCGTAGCCGAGGCCACCGCCCTTGTTCGAGACGTACTGTTCGGGCGAAAACGGCCACCGGGTGAGCATCACGTACTTCGAGGTGACGCCCTCGTCGACGACGTACGCGTCCGGGGCGGCCGCGCGAATCGCGTCGACCAACTCGGCTTTCGAGGCGCGTGAGTCGGCGGCGTCGCCGGATTCCGCTGTCCCGAGCGAGCGCATACGCGCTTCGACCGCCTGTTTCGTCGCCTCGACGCGACCGAGTCGCGCCTCACGTTCGTCGTCGCCGACGCGCTCTCGGACGCGCCTCGCGAGCGTCGAACAGACGGAATCGAGGTCGCCGAGCACCGCCGCGTCCGCGGACTGGTTCTTGCCGAGCTCCCACGCGTCCGGGCCGAGGTGGAGGCACGTCGCGTCGTCGGGAACGAGCGGTTCCTCGTGACGTGTCAGCGTCGTGTGCGTCGAGACGCCGGCGAAGACGAGGGTGTCGGTGTCCATCAGCGTCGACGCGAGCGCCTCGTCCGGCGGGACGTGCGACACCCACTGCGGGTGGTCGCCGGGGAAGTTCACCTCGCAGGAGAGTATCTCGCCGTGGACGCGCGCGCCCGCTGCCTCAGCGAGTTCGACGGCGGCGTCGACCGCGTTGACTCCGGCGCGAGCGACCTCGTCGCCGACGACGAGCACAGGGGCGTCCGCCTCGGCGAGCAGGTCGGCCGCGTGGTCCAGTTGCGTCGGGTCGCCGCGACCCGCGGTCGGAATCGCCCCGAGTCGCTCGGGGTCGGCGTCGGTCTCGGTCATCATCACGTCAAGCGGGAGCGCGAGGAACACCGGGCCGGTCGGCGGCGTGAGCGCGACGCGGAACGCGCGGCGGAGCATCGTCGGGAGCGCGGCCACGTCGAGCACCTCGTCGGACCACTTGCAGAACTGGTCGGCGAGTTCGCGGAGGTCGCCCGCGAGGATGGGTTCCTCGTGGCGGAAGTCGGTGCTGTGATTACCCGCGGTGACGACGAGTGGTGCGCCCGCGACGCTCGCGCCGTAGAGGTTGCCGAGGCCGTGAGCGAGACCCGGCGTGACGTGGAGGTTGACGACGCCGACCGGCAGGACGTCGGGGTCGTGGTGGCTGTGGTACCGCCGGGTGCTGGCGTAGCCTGCCGCTGCGCCGACGGCAACGTCCTCGTGCAGACCGAGCACGTAGTCGAGGGTACTGTCCTCCAGCGCTCGCATCACCGGTAACTCCGTCGTCCCCGGATTGCCGAAGAGGTGCGTGACGCCGTACTGTTCGAGTGCGTCGACGAAGAGGTCCGCGCCGGTGTAGCCGTCGCTCATACGGTAAGCGTGCGGTCCCGAGGCTAATACTCTCGGGTGCCGGTAGCGGTCCACACGGATTTTATCTGCGATGACGGGACCAGCCTCTCGGGTGAACTGACGAACTGCCGCGAGTCGGTCGAGGCGGGTGTGCGACGCACCGCTCGCGGACGGAGATGGGTCGCCTGTTCGCAACAGAGACAGCGATAGCGACGCGTGTTGTCGCGGCGCGTCTCTAGAGACTCGTCGAGATAACGCACGAACGTGCGTATTTCGAACTCATCTCTTTCACTAATCAGCACAGAAGTGAAAGCTACTTACCGTGCGCCGACGCGTGTTCAGCCATGACGAGCGTCAAGGAGTTCCGCGTGGCCGAGGAACCGACGGCCGACTCGCTCGGACGGGGAAGCTTCGTCTTCACCGACGATTACTCCGTCTTCGACTGGGGGAAGATGCCCGACGAGATCCCGGGAAAGGGGGCGAGTCTCTGCACGATGGGCGCGTACAACTTTGAGTTGCTCGACGTGAACCACGTGCCGACGCACTACCGGGGCGTGGTCGAAGACGGTGATGAACGCGAACTCGGCGAGACGACTGAACCGCCGCGCGAGATGGCTATCGACCTCGTACAGGTGCCGAACCTCCGCTACGACGAGGGATACGACTACGAGCGATTCTACGACGCCGTCGGGAACAACTACCTGATTCCGCTCGAAATCGTCTTCCGGAACACCGTTCCCGTGGGTTCGAGTCTCCGCTCGCGCGGTGACCCGGCGGACTACGGCCTCAACTACGACTCGTGGCCCGACGAAGCGGTAGAGCTCCCCGAACCCGTCGTCGAGTTCTCCACGAAGTTCGAAGAGCGCGACCGCTACCTCTCGCGAAGCGAGGCTGACGACATCTCCGGGCCGGCCGAAATCGACCGACTCGAAGAACTGGCACTCGCGGTCAACCACATCCTCACCGACCGCGCCGAGCGCGCGGGACTAGTCCACGAGGACGGCAAAATCGAGTGTCTCTACCACGGCGGAACCATCGAAGTCGCCGACGTCGTCGGGACATTCGACGAGAACCGGTTCAGCTACGACGGCCAGGAGATGTCGAAAGAGGTCGTCCGCCAGTACTACAAGCGCGAACACCCCGACTGGGTCGACGCCGTGAGCGCCGCGAAAACGGAGGCGGACCGCCGCGACGACCCCGACTGGCGGGCGTTGTGCGACGCCGAGCCACCGGCGCTGCCCGACTCGGTCGTCGACATCGTCTCTGAGATGTACGCCGCCGGAACGAACGCGTATACGAACTACGACTGGTTCGATGCGCCGAAACTCGACGAAGCGGTCGATGCGGTCAGAGATCTGTAACCGAGCTGTCGGGCAGACCACTCGGTCGTGAGAAAATGGCGGTGTCCGGCGGTCAGTCGTCGCTGGCGTCCGCTTCGGCCCGCTTGCGAATCGCCGACGGAATCTTCCCGTCGACCGGACGGTCCGGATTCGCCGCCTGCGCCTCCTTCGTGAGACCGAGTTGGTAGTCGATATCCTCGCTGTGGCGGAGATTCGTCCGGCCGCGATGGACGGTCAGCGCGCCGTCGAGGTGGAGTTTGACCGCTTCGAGCAGCGCGTCGGCTTCGAGCGGCTGCCCGCGCTCTTTGATGTCGGTGACCGACGCGTCGTCCGGCACGTCGAACGCGCGTTGGGTGATGACCGGCCCCTGGTCGAGGTCGGTCGTCACGTAGTGGGCGGTGACGCCGGCGATTCGGACGCCGCCCTCCTTCGCCTGCCGGTAGGCGGCCGCGCCGGGGAACGACGGCAGCAGACTCGGGTGGATGTTGATGATGCGGTCCTCGTAGCGGAAGACGACGTTCGGCGAGAGGATGCGCATGTAGCGCGCGAGGACGATGAGGTCCACGTCGTACTCGTCGAGCAGTTCGAGCAGCTCCTCCTCGTCAGCCCCGCCCTTCTTGTCGCCGATGTCGTGGAAGGGGACATTATAGTGATCCGCCAGCGGTTGGAGGTCGTCGTGGTTGCCGATGACGACGCCGATCTCGGCGTCGAGTTCGTCGTTGGCCCACGCCTCGAACAGCGCCTCCAGACAGTGGCTCTCCTTCGTCACGAGCACCGCGAGGCGCTTCGTCTCGCGGTCCGAAGGAAACCGGACTTGAATCTCGACGCCGAGTTCGGTCGCAAGGTCCGCGAGCGTCGAACGGAGGGTGTCCGGAGTACACACCATCTCGCTGGTGTCCGCGTGGAGGGTCATCCGGAAGATTCCTTCGCGGACGGCCTGGTCGATATCCTCGATGTTGATACTGCGGTCGAATAGAAGCGACGTGATACGCGCGACGAGGCCCGTTTTGTCCTCGCCGATAACGGTGATTTCGGTCAACTCTCGAGTCATATTCTCATCACCAAAGGACCGGGAGTGAGCACGTGGTAATGTGGGCCATAACTTCGGATACGTCTTCCGTTCGTGGCAACGATATGCGCGCACAAGCGGTGGTTAACCACTCGACGCCAACCCCGCTCGCGACCGTTTTCGGTCAGACCGCCGTCGACCAAGACCAACTATCGTGAGCGATAGCCTTCGGTCGACGGACACGCTCACGATTCGATGTCGACGACCGGGACGGTCGATGCCACCTATGCACGAATGTGAACATTGTCGCGCATCCAAAAGCCACTTTACCCACGACCGCGCAGAGTCAGACGATGACCGCGTACACCGCGACGGTGACTGTCCGACTCAAGCGTGGCGTGTTGGACCCCGAGGCGGAGACGACGAAGCGCGCGCTCGAACGGCTCGGCTTCGAGCTCTCGGGCCTGCGCTCGGCGGACCGCTTCGAGGTGGATATCGACGCCGACTCCGCCGCAGATGCGGAGGAGCGCGCCGACGAGATGGCCGAACGATTGCTCGCTAACCCCACGATTCACGACTACGACGTGGTGGTCGAGGAAGCCGAATGAGCGTCGCAGTCTCCACGACTCCGACCGTCGTACACCGCCACGGGAGGCGGTTCCGGTGACGGTCGCAGTCGTGCAGTTCGGCGGGTCGAACTGCGACCGCGACGCGGTGGCGGCGCTCACCCACCTCGGCATCGACGCCGAACGCGTCTGGCACGAAGACGGACTTCCCGCGGACGCGACGGGTGTGATGCTCCCCGGCGGGTTCTCCTACGGTGACTACCTCCGGGCAGGTGCGATGGCCGCGCAGTCCCCGATCATGAACGAGGTCCGCGACGCCGCCGAGCGCGGCGTTCCCGTCTTGGGCGTCTGCAACGGTGCACAGGTCGGCTGCGAGTCGGGACTGACCGAGGGCGCGTTCACGACGAACCGGAGCGCACGCTTTCAGTGTGAGTCCGTCCACCTACGGGTCGAGAACGCCCAGACGCCGTGGACCGCCGCTTACGACGAAGGCGAGGTCATCGAAGTACCCATCGCCCACGGCGAGGGGCGCTTCGAGATTTCGGCCGAGAAGTACGAGGCGCTCGAAGCGGCGGACAGGGTGCTGTTTCGTTACTGCGACGCCGACGGCAACGTCACCGACGAGGCGAACCCGAACGGCTCGACGGGCAACGTCGCCGGGATTCTGGGCGAACGGGAGTCGGTGGCGGTGTTGATGCCGCACCCTGAGCGAGCGACGCTCGCCGACGTCGGCGGCACCGACGGGCAGGGCATCCTCCGCGGGTTCGTCTGAACGGTCACGGGTCGGCTGTCTTAGCGAGAGAAACACGGATAGAAGAGGAGGCGGGAAGACGATTACGGCGGCGCTGTGTCTCCGTCGAGAGACGGAGCCGAACGGCTCGAACGCCTACGTCGTGACGGGCACCGGCGAGTCGGTCGATATCCACCCTTCGACGTTCTGCTCCTCGCGAATCTCCAGCCAGCCGTCGGAGCAGTACACCGCCTTGTAGCTTCCTTGCGTCTGTTTCATAGTCGAGATGGTCGAGACGACCGAGGGGCGGCGTTTCGCGCCGCGTGGCCGTCGACCCTTACCTGGAAGCTGTACGGCATCGGGTATCACTATGAGCGGCCTACGCGGGCGTAAACGGCCGCTTACAGCCGTGTGTATACCGTTACCAGCGGCGTCGAGGAAGTGGATTCACACCGACGTCGTCTTCGCTTCTGGCTCCGCCAGCCGTCTTCTCACTTCGCCAGCGGCATCGCGTAGCTCGTCTCCTCTTCGACGACGGCGCGCCAGGTCCCCTTGCAGTCGCAGTCGACCTGCTCGAACACCGAGGGGTCCTGTCGGAGGTCGAAGTCCTTGATGGCTTTCTGAACCAAATCGTCGCACTCGCCGCAGTTGTGTGGGCCGCGGTCGGAGCCGTGACCGACGGGGTCGGAGACGACGATAGCGTCCGCATCCGCCGTGTCGCGCAGCACCTCGGCGACCGACCAGAGCCACGGCGGGCGGTAGCCGCCCCGGAAGTGGAGTTCGTCGACCATCGTGTAGCGCTGGACGTTGCAGGGGTTCATCGAGACGGTGTGGGCGTACTCCGCGCAGCGGCGGACGGAGGATTTCATGTCCTCGATGGCCTCCGACTCCGAGAGGAACGGCGGCTTCATCAGGAGGTAGGCTTTGATGCCCGCGCCCGCGGCGTCGGCCTCCTCGCTGGCGGCGACGAAGTCGTCGAAGGCGAAGTACTTGTTCACGCAGTCGCGGCGGACGCGGTCGGTCGCCGTTTCGAGGCCGACGGCGACGTCGGTGTCGAGCCCTCGCGAGACGAAGTCGTCGAGTTTCTCGCGATCGACGAAGTCCGGGAGCGACTCGACGACGATGCGCTCTCGGTCCGAGAACGTCTCCGCGATGGCGTCTCGGGTCTCGGCGGGCACCTCGCGCTCGTCGAGGAACGACCCGGAGGTGTAGATCTTGATGAGCGGCGACTTCCCGTCGGCGTTTTCCCCCTCGTGGTCGAGACAGGCCTGTATCTGGTCCATCAGCGCCCCGTGTTCGACGGTGCCGCCCTCGACGGACTCGGCGACGTAGCCGCACATCGTACAGCCACCGGCGCGCGCCCACCGACAGCCGCCGGTGTTGAGGATGATGGTGAGCGATTGGTAGACGCCGCTCGGCGTGTTGTCCTCGTCGATCCACACGCGCGTCGGCTCGTGCGGGTCGTAGTGTTTCTCCTTCAGGCCGCGAATCTCGCGCATCACCTTGTTGTGCGCGTCCATTCCGCGTCCCCGCTCGTACACGTCGGGACTCGGCTCACTCATTGGTGCGACTGGGCGACGGGCGCGTAAAGCCGCTTCGTCTCCCCCTCGGCCGACGATGTGAGGTCCGAAGCACGTATCGCGAGCGACCGCGACTATTTGCCGCTCGCCTCCCGAAGAGGGGTATGCGCCGACGCACGGTTATCGCAGCGGTCGTCGCCGGATTCGGGGCGACGGCGGGATGCGGTGACCGACTCCCCGGACGCGACGACGAGACGACGCCACGCTCGTCGGCGGGAGAAGGGATGGAGGCGGCGAACACGACGGCCGGTACGAACGCCACAGAACCGACGACGGGCGAGTCGGCCGGTGAACGGCGCTCGGAGCAGCGAATCGCCGTCAGGAACCTCCGTCGCGAGTCGTCCTACGCCACGCTCGTCGTCGAACGCGCCGACGACGGCGAGACGGTGTTCGCGCAGAGCCGGACGTACCCGCCGGGACAGGAGCGCCGCTTCCCGGAGATACCGCTGACCGAAGACCGTTACCGCGTCGTCGTCGAGACGGACGCTGGCGACCGCTCCGGCTTCGAGTGGACCGTCCGCGACGAACTGGAGGGGCTCTCGGTCGATCTCGACGAGGCGGAGACGACGTTCATGCGGTTCGCGCGCTGTCGTCCTGGCTGTCCGCTGTCACTCGGCGGAACGACGAGCGAGGAACTCCCGCTGAACGGCAGCGGCTACTCGCTGTGGTACCAGCCCGCGGTGGTGGTGCTGGACAACCCGACCGTCGAGGAACGCCGCGTCCGCCTCCGAGTGTCGCTCTCGGAGACGGGGCTACTGGACTACCGCTACCGGGTTCCTGCCGTGAGTCGCCTCACGGTTCCGACAACGTATCGAACTGGGAACTACACCGTCGTCGTCGACGAAGCAGGGGCGGACCGAGCGGACGCCGGGAGCGGCCGACGGACCGAGACGGCGTGGCACGTCCCCGAGGAGTTCGAAAAGCACGTCGTCCTCGGACCGGACCACCGGGTCACCTGCGGAATCGCGAACCCGGTGCTATGGCTCGAAAACGGAAGCGACGAGCGTCGAACCGTCCGGATACGCGTCTCGAGTGACGGCGAGAGTCGGAACGGCGACGACGAGAACCGGATCGACGACGGCGAACGCGTGCCGCTGTTCGACGAGCGGCGGACCCTCGAACCCCACGAACAGCGGGATCTTCGGCCCATCTCCGAGGCGGGGCGGTACGAACTCGCCGTCGAGAGCGACTCGGGAGCGTCGACGTCGACGACGTGGTGGGCGTGTCCGCCGCACAGTCCCATCACGGTCCTCGTCAGCGACAGGGGGTTCTTCCTCGACCAAGATATCCCGCGCTGAGAGAGGCGTCTTCGCCGTGAGTGCGACGGGAGAACTCGGAGACGGGGTCCCGCCAGCGAGTTCTTACGCCTCGACGGCGGACGGACTGGTATGCGACGGCGACGACTGATGGGGGTCCTCGCAGTCGGTCTCGCCGGGATGGCCGGATGCGGCGAACCGGAGGGCGAGGCAGGCGCGGAGCCGACGTCGACACCGGAGCAAGCCGCCCGACCGTACCGAGAGGGAGGTGCGGTGCTTCCCGTACCGCGCGGGGTGCGCCTCCGAAACGCCGGAATCGACGAGCAGTACGTGACGCTCGCCGTCGACGCGGTTCGGGGTGATCAGGGCGATCACGGTGGCGAGGACAAGCACGGTGGCGAGGACAAGCACGGTGGCGAAGGCGAGCATGGTCGCGGAGGCGACGAGCGGACCGAAGTGTTCACTGCGAGCGCGACGCTCACGCGCGCCGGGACCGTCGCGTACCCGGCGCTCGTCGGCAGCGCCGGCACGTACCGCGTCCTCGTCGCGACGGCGGACGGGCAGCGGGAGGGTTACGACTGGGTCGTAGAAGGCGCGCGCAGCGACCTCGACGTTGCGCTCGACGCGGGGGGAGTCCGATTCACGCCCGTCGTCACCTGCGCTCCGACCTGTCCGCCGCTCTCTCGCGCCGTCACTCGCACGTCGCCGTCGCCCTCGGACGGCTATCCGGTCGACTACCCCGAGAGCGAGCGCCCCGGTCTGCGAGGGGCGTTCGGCCCCGGTCCGAGCCTCCGGATCGACAACCTCGGCGCCGGGTGGCGACCGGTCAGCGTCTCGTTCGCGGCGGCCGGCGCGTCGGTCACCTCGCGCTACCGCGTCCCTCCCGACTCCCGCCTCGTCATCCCCGTCGGCGGTCGCGACCGGGCGTTCTCGGTGACCGTCGGAAGCGAGGGGTCGACCGCGCGGACGACGTGGCCGACGGACGTCCCGGAGCTGTTCGCCACCGTCGCCGAGGCGGGCGTCGCCTTCGGCTGTGGCGGCGACAGCGGTCGCTGCCACCTCGTCAACGACGACGACCGGCCACATCGGGTGACGGTGCGCGTCGAACCGCTGGACGACCCGGCGCGAGCGACGGAGCGGCGGTACTACCTCGGTCCGGAGGCGCACCTGACAGACGCCGACCTCCTCGACCGCCTCGGTCCGTTCGCGCTGACCGTCGAAGCCGACACCGGGTCGCACGAGCGGTACGGCTGGCTCACCTGCCCGTCGGTCGGTCCGTGGTACGTCGTCGTCGACGCCGGGGGTCGAATCCGGGTGTCTCAACCTGTACCCTCGGCGTCGGTCGGCGGGTGACCACGAGCGCTCAGCCGAGTCGCCGAACCGCCGCGAGCGCGACGAGCCACAACCCGACTCCGAGCGCCGCGCCGACGCCGTTCGCCGCGGCGTCGAAGAGGTCGAACTGCCGGGTGGGGGCGACCCACTGTGCGAGTTCGACGACGAACCCGTACGCGAACGCCCCGAAGAACCCGCCGAGAGCTGCCCGCTCGAGTTTCGGATCGAGCGCGTGCGCGAGCGCCCCCGCGACAGCGGCGTAGGCGACCGCGTGCAACCACTTGTCCGCGCCGACGAGACCGAACGGTCCGAGCGTCGGACCGCCATCGCCCGGCGGCGCGACGACGGACGCGACGAAGACGGCGGCGGCGACGAGGAAGACGACGGCCCAGCGGAGACGGGGCGAGAGCACGACCGACCGAGTGAGGCGGCGCGACGGAGGCGGAGACATCGACTTCGAGTGGTTGCGCCGCCCCGATAAGCGTCGCGCTCCGTCGACCGTACGGGCGGGTTCGTCGATCATCGCTATCGGGGTCCAAAATACACAGACTGCGCCGAATGTAACTGGAATCAGTTACGTCGGCGCGGCAACAGCTAACGAAATGGGGGCCATATATAATCATAGTACCTTACAATGACCGAACTCGGCGGATTCCAAGACCACGTAGGGCAGGTCGACCTCACCTCGGGTGAGGTGACCTACCAGGGTATCGACGACGAGGACGCGCGAAAGTACATCGGCGCGCGCGGCCTCGGCGTGAAGTACGTCTTCGACGCCGGTCCGGACGTCGACCCGGACGGGCCGGAGAACCGGCTCGCGTTTATGAACGGCCCGCTGACGGGCACCCAGACGGTGATGAGCGGCCGCATTGCCGTCGTCACGAAGTCGCCGCTCACCGGCACCGTCACCGACTCCCACCACGGCGGCTGGTCCGGCGCACGTCTGAAGTGGTCCGGTTTCGACGGCCTCGTCTTCGACGGCAAAGCCGACGAACCGGTGTACGCGTACGTCGAAGACGGCGAAGTCGAACTCCGCGACGCCTCTCACCTCTGGGGGAAGGGCGTCCACGACACCATCGAAGCCATCGACGAGGAAGTCGACGGCAGCGTCGGCAAGAACGTCTCCGTGATGGCCATCGGCCCCGGCGGCGAGAACGGCGTGCGCTACGCCTGTATCGTCAACGAGGACGACCGAGCCTCGGGCCGCGGCGGCACCGGCTGCGTGATGGGCTCGAAGAACCTCAAAGCGGTCGTCGTCAAATCCGGCACCCGAATGCCGAAGCCCGCGGACGCGGAGACGTTCCAGAAGGGCTACCAGCAGGGGATGCAGGCGATTCAGGAGTCCGACGTCACCGCGCCGAACGAGGGCGGCCTCTCGATGTACGGCACGAACGTCCTGATGAACATCACCGAGGAGATGGACGGTCTGCCGACCAAGAACGGCAAGTACACCTCGACGCGGAGCTTCTCCGAGAGCGAGGGGACGACCATCGACGCCGAGGAGGTCTCCGGCGAGAACGTCCGCGAGAACATCCTCGTCGACGAACCGACGTGTCACTCCTGCCCCGTCGCCTGCAAGAAGGAAGTCGAGGTGACGACGATGCACAAGGGCGAGGAGATGAACGTCCGCATGGAGTCGTACGAGTACGAGTCGGCGTACGCGCTCGGCCCGAACTCCGGGCACACCGAGCGCGACGACATCGCGCTGATGATCGACCGCTGCAACGACATGGGCGTCGACACCATCGAGGTGGGCAACATGATGGCCATGGCGATGGAGATGTCCGAACAGGGCAAACTCGACGACGTCGGGACGCTCGACTGGGGCGACTCCGAGACGATGGTCGACCTCATCGAGGAAATTTCGCACCGCGAGGAGGGCCTCCCGGACCTGCTCGCCGAGGGTGCAAAGCGCATCGCCGACGAGAAAGACGCGGAGGACAACTCGCTGGCGATCAAGGGACAGACGATTCCGGCGTACGACCCGCGCTGCATGAAGGGGATGGGCATCGCCTACGCCACCTCGAACCGCGGGGCGTGCCACCTGCGCGCCTACACCCCGGCCGCCGAGATTCTCGGCATCCCGGAGAAAGTCGACCCGTACGCGTGGGAGGGCAAAGGTGAACTCACCGCCACGTTCCAGGACCTCCACGCCATCTCCGACAGCTTCGACATCTGCAAGTTCAACGCCTTCGCGGAGGGTATCGAGGAGTACGTCATGCAGTACAACGGCATGACGGGCCTCGACGTGACCGAGGACGAACTCGTCGAGGCGGGCGAGCGCGTCTACAACCTCGAACGCTACTACAACAACCTCGCGGGCTTCGACGGCTCCGACGACTCGCTGCCCGCGCGCTTCCTCGACGGCGAGGGCGGCGTCGCCGGACAGGGTGCCTCGGAGGGCGAGTTCTGCGAACTCGACGAGATGAAAGACGAGTACTACAGCCACCGCGGCTGGGTCGACGGCGTCGTTCCCGACGAGAAACTCGAGGAACTCGAAATCGACATCGGCCCCGGTACGGGCGTCAGCAGCGGCAGCGACTCCGCCGCCCCCGCCGACGACTGAGCCGACGTTCCAGAATCCGATTCATTTTTCTTGCGTTCGTCTGACAGTCCGGTCGTGAGCTCCCGCCAGTCCCCACCCTCCGCGTACGCCCTCCTCGAGAGAATCGGTCCGTATCTCACCGCCGTCGTCGCGTTCGTCCTGTTCGCAACGCTGTTCGGCTTTCAGGAACTGCTCGTCGTCGTCTGGTTCCTCCTCGCGCTGATTCCGCTCTACCTGCTCTACCGCTTCGTCCTCGCGTTCGAGCGCATCGCCGACGCCGCACAGCGGTTCGCCACCGTTCGCGAGCGCGAGTCGGCGTCTGCGCCCGACGACCGCCCGTAAACCGTCACGCCTCGGCGGTCCGCTGCGGGTTGAACCACAGTTCGGCGCGTCGGGCGAGTTCCTGATTCATCCAGTCGTAGTCGAGCGGCGTCTCGTCGGTGACGACGAAGCGCGCGAGCAGGCCCGACACCTCCTCGCGGTTGACGAGACGAGTTCGGTCGTCGCCGAGCGGTTCGAGTTCGAAGGTGTGCCGACCGGTGAACAGCCCCGGAACGCGGAGGCTGCCGACCCACTGGAGTCTGCGTTCGGCGACGACGTTCGTCACCTCGCATTTGAGCCTCGAACTCCGCCGCCCCGTCGGTTCGACGCGGATTTCGACGGTCTCCCCCTCGCCGACCTCGCCGCTGGCCTCGGTGATGTAGGGGTTCCACTCGTGGTAGGCGTCGAAGTCGGTGAGCACCTCCCAGACGATGCTCGGCGGTGCTTCGATGTCGATAGACGTGTGAACGTGCTTCATAAGTTACGAAGGTAGGTTCTTCGAGCGCATAAGCGTCGCGTCGACCGACGCGCGATGGGAGAGTGCGACGATGAACAGGAGTACGACTTTTGTCACTCGGTAGCCCACCACGTACTGTGAGCGCAGAGAACTCGAACCGGCCGGGGAAGTCGACGGACGAACTTCGGGAGCTCTACGACGACGCCGCATCGCAGTTCGACCGCGTGGAGCCGATAGACCGCCTGATTCTCGGACGGAGCCGCCGTCGCCTCTTCTCGCGGGCGAGCGGTCGCGTACTCGACGTCGCCTGCGGCACCGGGTCGAACTTCCCGTATCTGCCCGCGGGCGTCTCCGTCACCGGTGTCGACCTGAGTCCGGAGATGCTCGCCCGGGCGCGAACGCGGGCCGACGAATTCGGCCTCGACGTGAGGCTTCAGGAGGCCGACGCCCAGAGCCTCCCCTTCGAGGACGACAGTTTCGACACGGTCGTCTCCTCGCTGTCGACGTGCACGTTTCCGGACCCGACCGCGGCGCTCCGAGAGATGGCCCGCGTCTGCGACCCGGCGGGACGAATCCTGCTGCTCGAACACGGTCGGAGTCGCGTCGAACCGGTCGCGAGGCTACAGGACCGCCTCGCCCCGTGGCACTTCGAGCAGATGGGCTGTCGGTGGAACCAGCAGCCCGCCGATATCGTCGCGGAGGCGGGACTGCGGGTCGACGGCGTCCGGTGCCGGTATCTCGGCGTCGTCACCGAACTGGTCGCGGAGCCGAACGCGTAGCTCAGGGCCGTCTCGCTCGCCGGTCGACCGAGTGTCGTCGCTCCGGTGCGGTCGCGACGACCGGCAGGAGCGCCGCGGCCGACACCGAGGTAGCGACGGCGACGAGAACGAGTATCGCGTAGAGCGCGGGCGTCAGCAGTCCAGCGGAGAGGCCGACAGTCGCGACGACGAGTTCGAGCGCGCCGCGGGCGTTCAGACCGACGCCCATCGCGAGCGCGTCTCGCCTGGTGAACCCGGCGACGAGCGCGCCCCCCGAGACGCCGACGAGTTTGCCGACGGTGGCGACGAGAAGCAGCGCGAGCGCCGGGAGCGCCATCGCCGGGTTCGCCAGCAGCCAGAGATCGGCGCTGAGACCCGCGGTGCCGAAGAACAACGGAGCGAACACGCCCAGCGAGACGTCTTCGAGGATGTGTCGGGCCTCGACGTCGAGCGCGTCGCGGTCGATGGCAACGCCCGCCAACAGCGCGCCGAGCGTCGCCCCGAACCCGAGCGCGGCGGTCAGGGACCCGGCCCCGAGTGCGAGCGCAGTAACGAGTGTGACCTGTGCGCGCGGCCCAGCGTCGGTGGGTGCGATGCGACGAAGCACCGTCGAGACGCCGCTGCGGCCCGCAGTAACGGCGAACGCGGCGAAAAGAGAGAGCGCAAGCAGCGAGACGGCGACGGTATCCCCGTCGAGCGCGCCGCGCTGGAGGGAACCGACGACGAGTGAGAGGACGAGCCAACCGGCGACGCCGGTCAGCGTCGTCGACGCGAGCATCACCTGCCCGACGGGCCGGGGCGCGAGACCCGTCTCGACGAGAACGTCAGCGGTGAGCGGGATGGCCGAGATACTCAGCGCCGCGGCGAGAAACAGCGCGAGGCCGACGCGGCCGCCTCCGTCGCCGACGAGAAACGCCGGAAGGAGCCACACGACGCCGAACCCGAGGGCGAACGGCGCGGCGACGCCCGCCGTCGAGACGATCGCGGCGCTGCCGGCCCGGCGACGAAGTCGACCCACGTCCATCTCCAAACCCGCCGTCAGGAGCAGAAACACGACACCGAGCGACGAAATCGCTTCGAGGAGCGAGCGCTGCGCCGACGTCGACGGGAACAGGACCGCGAACGCCCCCGGAGCGACGACGCCGAGAAGCGACGGCCCGAGGACGATGCCGGTGAACAGTTGCCCGACGAGGGGTGACACACCGACGAACCGGGCGAGTCGTCCCAACAGCAGCGCGACCGACAGAATGGCGAACAGTTGGACGAACAGCGTGAGGAGTACCTCTCCATCCAGCGGCGCTATCACGGGGTTTCGAACCACGGAAGGGTGCTTAGTTTCGAGTCCGCGTCGACCGGACAGTCAGCATCCGTCGGACAGTCAGCATCCGTCGGACAGTCAGCACTCGTTAGAGGAGAACCTGCAGCGCCCACAGCGCGCCCATTCCGACGCCGATAGTCGCGAGGACGCTCTCGGTTCGCCACGCGGCGGCCGCCGCCACCGTCCCGGCGAGCAGTCGTTCGTTCGACAGCGTCCCGACGACGGTCGGTTCGAGCGTCACGATAGCCGGGAAGACGAGCGCCGCCAGCACCGCGGGCGGAACGTATCGGAGTACCGCGCGAACCCGCGGCGAGATGGTTCCGTCGGAGTCGTCGCGACCGCCCGAAGAGCGCCGCTCGATGGCCTCGAACAGCGCGAGAAACGAGAACCGAATCGCGAACGTCAGCACGCCGATGGCGAGGACGACGACCCACACCGTCGTCGCCGGATACGACGTGGTCATCGCCGACCACGCTCCGCGAGGAGTCCGGCGAGGATGCCGACTGTCGCCCCGACCAGCAACCCGAGATTCAGCGGCAGCCCGGCGGCGGCGACGGCGACGACGCCGCCGACGACGCCCGCTGTCGTCGTCGGCACGTCCTTCATCGCCGGGACGAGAAGCGCCAGAAAGACGAGCGGGACGGTGAAGTCGAGGCCCCAACTCTCGGGGACGCCGGTGCCGAGGACGAGACCGGCGACGGTTCCCAACTGCCAGACGACCCAGAGGCTCACCGCGACGCCGAGATAGTACCAGCGGCGGTCGGCGAGCGACGACGTCGTCGGCCCGCTGTCCGGGTGGTCGTCGGCGTCGCCCGCGTCGTCGTCGGCGTCGTCCGCGTGGCCGCCGTCGCTGGCGTCGTCTGAGCCCGGCGCTCCGGTCGTCACCTCGCCGAGTGGGCCGTAGTGCGCGACCGAGAGCGCGTACGCCTGGTCGGTGAGAAAGTACGCCATCACCGCCTTCGACCGACCCGCGAGCGACCGAAAGTACGGCGCGATGGAGGCCGAGTACATCAGCATCCGCAGGTTGATGACGACGGCGGTGAGGACGACGACGGGGACGGCGGCGTTGGCGGCGAGCAATTCGAGCGTCGCCAGCTGCGCCGCCCCGGCGAAGACGAACACCGAGAGACCGACAGCCTGCACCGCGGTCAGCCCCGCGTCGACGGCGGCGACGCCGAAGACGACGGCGAACGGGACGATGCCGAGAAACAGCGGGAGCACGTCCCGGATACCGGCCCTGAGTTCCGTGGGAACGTTCATGCAGACTCTCGGAACAGCCGACGGGAAACCCCTGTCTATCCGGCAATCGCGAGAGACCTCTCAGAAAAGTTAGTGAATCACGCTTCGGGAAACCCTTATCGGAGGACTCACCGTGATGTGAACGTCGATGACAGACGACACGCTCACACCGATGGACCTCGCGCGCCTGCCCTCCTTTCACCACCCGAAACTGTCGCCCGAGGGCGACCGGGTGGCGCTGTACTACGACGAGACTGGACGAAACGAACTCCACCTCGTCGACGTCGAGAGCGGCGACCGACACCGCGTCACCGACGGCGAAGTGCCGCGAAACGCCCGCTGGCCGGTGGCGTGGGACGCTACCGGTGAGCGCGTCTTCTTCCACCTCGACGCAGACGGCGACGAGCAGAACGACATCCACGCCGTCGAACTCGGAGCCGACGGGGAGATGCAGTCGGTCGAACCGGTCGTCGAAGTCGACGGCCAGGCGATCCTCGAAGACGTGACGGAGGACGGTCGGTTCCTGCTGTACAGAAGCGACCAAAACGAGCAGATGAACGTCTACCGCTACGACACCGAGTCCGGCGAGACCGAGCAACTGACCGAGTACGCCTTCCCGGTCGCGCTCGCCTCGTTCTCGCCCGAGGGCGACCGAGTCGCCTACGCTGCCAACGAGACGGAGAACCTGGAGAACTACGACGCCTACGTGATGAACGCCGACGGCAGCGAGAAGCGGAAACTCGACGTCGGCACCGTCGGCACGGAGGTCGGCCCGTTCGACTGGCACCCCGACGGCGACGCGGTGCTCGTCACCGACAACAGCGAGGACCTCGGCCGCGTCGGCGTCTACGACCTCAACTCGAATGAAGCCACGTGGCTCGGCGACGGCGCGTACGAGGAGTCCGCCGTCACCTTCGGCCCCGACGGCGACCGGGTCGTCGTCACGCGGATGCGCGAGGCCGGAACGCTCCCGGTCGTCTACGACCTCGAAACCGGCGAGAGCGAGGAGTTCGACCTGTCGGAGGGC
This sequence comes from Haloprofundus halobius, assembly GCF_020097835.1. Classification (GTDB taxonomy): domain Archaea; phylum Halobacteriota; class Halobacteria; order Halobacteriales; family Haloferacaceae; genus Haloprofundus; species Haloprofundus halobius. The sequence goes on along the minus strand of NZ_CP083666.1, from coordinate 208,850 downwards.
GTCTCCAACGTGGGCTCGTCCGTCGCCGACGACGGAACGCTTCTGGTCACGCACACGACGCCCACGACGCGGCCGACGCTTCTGGCGTACGACCTCGACGGGCACGCGTCCGAAACGCTCGTCGAACCCGACTACGGGGACATCGACCCCGAGGCGTTCGTCGATGCCCAGTACGTCACCTACGAGTCGACCGACGGCCTCGACGTCGGCGCGCTGCTGTACGACGCCCGCGGGACCGGCGCCGGAACCGAACCCTCGCCCGCCGTCGTGATGGTCCACGGCGGGCCGCACTCGTGGTCGTCGAAGGCGTTCAACCTCTACGCGCAGTTCCTCGCCGCGAAGGGGTACACCGTTCTTCTCCCGAACTACCGCGGCTCTATCGGCCGCGGTCGAGAGTTCAAGAACGCGATCCACGGCGACTGGGGCGGGCTAGAACAGGAAGACGTCGCCGCAGGTGCGCGATGGCTGGCCGACAAAGAGTGGGTCGACGGCGACCGACTGGCCGTCTTCGGCGGTTCCTACGGCGGTTACTCGACGTTCATGCAACTCGTCCAGCGCCCCGACCTCTGGAAGACGGGCGTCGCGTGGGTCGGTATCACCGACCTGCATCTGATGCACGAGGAGGCGATGCCGCACTACCGGACGTTCCTGGAGACGCAGATGGGCGACCCCGAGGAGGACTACGAACTCTGGCGCGACCGCAGCGCCATCGAGCACGTCGAGAAGGCGGAACCGCCGCTGTACATCGTCCACGGCGTCAACGACGTTCGCTGCCCGATTTCGCAGGCGCGCGTCTTCCGCGACGCGCTGAGAGAGCGTGGGTGGGCCGAGGGCGAGGACGGGGAGTTCGAGTACACGGAGTTGGGCGAGGAAGGGCACGGCTCCACCGACATCGACCAGAAGGTGCGGGCGTACTCGTCCGTCGGCGACTACCTCGACCGACGACTCTGAGCGGTCGAGTCTCGGCGGCTACAGGCCGATAACTGCGGCTTCTCTGATTTCGAGCGCCGAGTCGAACTCCTCTCGTCGGTCGCTGCGCCGGCCGAACCGACGCAACTGCTCCTCGTGGGTTCGCCGGAGCGCGTCGGCCTCCCGCTCGTCGAATCCGAGTCGCTCGCCGACCTCGGCCCAGTGACCGGTCGGCACGAAGAAAGCGGCGTACTCGCCGGTTTCGGCGACGAGTTCGTAGCGCCGACGGTAGTCGTCTATCCGACCGCCGAGGTCCGGCTGCGCTCGTGTGAGAAGGTCCGGAAGGCGTTCCGGCGGGATACTCGCTTTCGTGCCCGCGACGAGCATGATTTGGCCCTCGATGGGAACGTCTTCGATGTCGACGACCGCCGACTCGGCGTCGCCGGTGGGTTCCTCGGAGTCACGCTCGCCACTACCGGGAGAGTCGGACATCTCACCCACCGGCGCGCATCGCTTTCTGTGAGAACTGCGTTATCAGCGGGTCGAGCGTCTCGGCGTCGCCCTCGAAGACGAGTGTCACTTCGGTGATGTCGAGGGTCGGCCCGACGTCGACTGTCTCCGACGAGAGGGTCGCCTCCCAGTCGTCGCCGACGACGCGGTCGTCTCCGACGCGCTCGCCGCCGAGATTCGTCAGGTAGTGGGCGGCGAGGCGTTCGGTGATACCGCGGAACGACTTCTCGACCGTCTTCGTGTCTCCGGTAGCGTCGCTCATCTCAGCCACCCGCGACCGGCGGGAAGACGCTCAGCGTGTCCCCGTCTTCCATCGTCGTCTCGATGCCCTCCATGTGTAGCACCTCGCGGCCGTTCTTCAGCACGTTTATCTGCGGTCTGAGGCCGCCGTCTTCGAGCAACTGGCCCTCGAGTCCGTCGAACTCCGCTTCGAGCGTCGAGAGCACGTCGCCGACGGCGAGACCCTCGTCGAACTCCCGCTCGATGGTCTTCTGTCCGACGGCCTCGCGAAACGTCGCGAAGAACCGCAGTTCGAGTTGCATGGTCGCAGAAGGGGTGGAGTCGGTAAAAAGGTGTGCAGAGGGGTGATTCGCGTCCCTGAGCGTCGCGTCCGGCGGCGTCACAGCAGGAGACTCGCCGCCATCGCAACCAGGAATATCCCGATTGCGGCGACGATAAGCGCGTTCGCGGCGTTCCGAACCCGAGTCGACGACGTGCGCGGATCCGGGGCGGAGTCTCTCGTCAGCCACATCACGCCGCCGACACCGCCGATTGCGACGAGCAGCACCGCCACGACGTACACCGTATTCAGCATCCCAGCCATATGCTAATAATTCGCACGCGAACTACAAAAGCGGTAGGGACGGCGGGGTCCGGACTGCGAATCGCCGCCGTGGCAACATATATCGGAGTCGGTGGTAGAGGTGAAGTATGCGGATGGAACTCCGGGTGTGTAAGCACTGTTTCGAGGGCGAGCACGGCAACCCCCAGAAGACGGCCGTCACGAAGGACATGGTGCGCTGCGCCCGCCGCGTCCGCGAGTACAAGGACCTCATCGGTCTCGACTCGCTGTACGTGACGATGGTCGAGGAGGGTGACCCCGGCGGCGCAGAGGAACTGCGCGCCATCGTCGCCCGCATCGAGAACGACCAGATTTCGCTCTCGGACACCCAACTCGTGATGGAGGACGACGACGGGAACATGCTCGTCTACCCCGAACCGAAGGACGTCCTCGAAGTGCTGACGCGGAACATCGACCAGATTAGCCAGCACACCAGACAGGACGTGACGGTCGAACTCTCCACCGAGGGCGCGGAACTGCTCTCGGCGTGAGCGTGGACACACCACGTACCGAGTGAATTACGCGGACAGCGCGGGCAAAAAGCTCATTATAGACTGAGAGAACGCTCGACCGTGTATCAAACTCCCTCCCCGATGCACGGGTACGTCCCCGTCGTCGTCGCGTTCTGGATATATCTCGTCGCTGCGGGGGCCGTCGCGCTCGGCGCGATGACGTTCGGCGTCTCCGACGGCGGGGCGCTTCTCGCCTTCCTGTTCTCGGCGGTGGTTCTCCTCAAACCGTTCCTCCGCGTCTTTCGACGGTTGACGCCGAAGGCGAGCCACGAGGAGTGAGTCGGTCGTGAACGATAGCAGGTAAACAAAGTACGTAGGTTAGCTATTGAGCAGCCGCGTTTCGCTCCTTATTGTACGAGAATCGCTTCGCGATTCTCGGCCGACGACCGAACGGAAGGCGGCTTCGCCGCTGAAGCGAGGGAGGAGTGCTTTTGGTCCGAGAGCAGACGCTTCGCGTCTGCTAAGCCTTCGCGGCGAAGCCGCGAAGAGAGCTTTTGCCGAGGGCCGCCGAAGGCGGCCCGCAGCGCAAAAGGTCGCTAGTCGTCGTTCGGGTGGTCCACCTGCCCACCGTCCGTGGCGGTCGTCGCGCGCGCCTCCGCCTCCAACTGCTTCTGCCAGCGGACGCGCATCAGGTTGCCGTACATCTGCAGCGCCATTCCGATGAACAGCACGAGGATGCCGACGTTGATGCCGACGGTCAGAAGCAGGTCGGTCGGTCCGCCGCCGACGGCGAGTTCGCGCGGGACGGGGTAGCCCTCGTCGAAGATACTGCCCACGAGGACGCTCACGATGCCGATGACGGTGAGCACGCCCATGACGTTCGTCGCCCACCCCCACGACGGCGCGAGGGTGAGCTGGCTGATACCCGTCGAGTCGTGCTCGGTGTCGGCGTGCTCCTCGGGAATCAGTTTCCGTGGGATGAACGCCTTCACCTCGACGGGGTAAAAGGCCGGATGGAAGCCGTGCTCGAAGATGTGGAACATCACGCCCATCAGCATGATGACGCCGAGCAGGCCGTGGAAGACGACGAACGCCATCGCCGCCGTCTTCGTCGCGAAGTACTGCATCACGCCGGTCTTGCTCCAGATGAGCAGCCCCGAGATGGTGAGCAGCGTCAGTTCGATGGAGAAGATGTAGACGACGCCCTTGCCGATGTACGAAAGCAGCGGCACCTCGTCGGATTTGTAGCCCGCGAACTGCCGGGCGTTCGGATGGCGCTCGTCGGCCATCCCGAGGACGAACTTGAAGTCCTGAATCGCGGCGGCGACGTCGTCGGGACCGAGCAGAATCTCACGGAAGTTGCCGCGGCCGGTGCTCGTCGTCAGCATCATCAGCATCCAGAAGACGATGAGCGCGACGAGGCCGAGGCCCGCGATGCGGTGAACCGCCGTCACGCCGGTGCTGCCGCCCATCAGCGTGACGAGCCACCAGAGTTCGTCGTTGAACATCAGCCCGTAGCCCGAGAAGAACAGGATGAACACGTCCAGCGCGAGCAGCGTGTGGAACGTCGTCGTCATCCGGGTGAACTTCCCGTGGTCCAAGTTCGTCATCGATGCTCACCTCCGGAGTCGGAAGCGTCGTCGCCGGAATCCGAGGCACCGCTTTCGACCGCTCGACCGCCGTCGGCGACGGCGTCCGCGTCGGAGTCGTACCGCGACGTCTCGCCGGGTTGACGCATCCGCGAGGCGAGGCGGCGGAACGCGCCCCAGTGGACGAACACCATGACGAGGATGAAGATACCCATCAGCACGTCCGCCGCGTGGATGAACGCGATGAGGAAGTCCAGCGCCGGGATCGTGTTGCCGACGCTCCAGTCGGCCCCGATGCCGCCGCCCTCGACGGTCGGCCCGACGCGGAACAACGCCTCGGCGTTGTACGCGAAGCCGGACACCCACCAGACGACGACGGCGGTGACGACCAGGGCGATAATCGCGTTGACGGCGATGGCCAACCCGCTGTAGTCGCGCGTCTCGGGCAGCGAGCGGCTCATTGGAACGCCTCCGCGTCCTCGGCACCGAAGATTATCTCCATCGCCTCTTGGTTGAAGAACGACGCGCTGCCGCGCTTGTCGAGTTCCTCGGCGATCTGACCGGCGGTGCCGACGAGAAGGGCGTCCGTCGCACACTCCTCGGCGCAGGCGGGCCCTTTGCCGACGTCCTGGCGCTCCTCGCACATCGTACATTTATCCATCGTGCCGCCGGTGCCGAACAGTTTCGCCGCGCCCTCGTCGGCGTCGGGGAACTGCGGCGCGCCGAACGGACACGCCGACAGGCAGTACTGGCAGCCGACGCAGAGGTCGTCTCTGACCTCGACGAAGCCGTTGTCCTTCTTGAACAGCGAGTCGGTCGGACAGACCGAGACGCAGGGCGCGTTCTCGCAGTGGTAACACTGCATCGGCACGCTCGTCTCGCCGGGGTTCTGACCCTGTCTGAGCGCCCGCGCGCTGTGGGCGTTGAGCCCCGCCGCCGCCTCCTCTCCTTCGAGCATCGTCGAGATGCTGATGCGCTGTTCGTCCCGCGGGACGTCCCACGTGCGTTTGCAGGCGACGACGCAGCCGCCGCAGTCGATACACGCCTCCACGTCGGGGAAGATTCGCGCGTCCTCACCGACGCTCATGACGCCCTGTGACATCTTCGCTTCGTTCGTGTTGTTTGTCGACATTATCTCACCTTATTGGACTGTTTTCGAGTCACGGACGTCGAAGTCCTTCTGCGTCCCGACGTTGTCGCGGTCCTGCGGGAACTCCAGCGACGACAGGTCGACGTCCATGTTGAGTTCGTCGACGAGCTCCTGCGTCGCCGGCCGTACTTTCACCATCGCCGCCTTCGTCTCCTGCATCTGCGTTTCGACGTCGTACCCCTTCGACGTGATGAGGTTCACGCTGTCACCCAGCGCGAACGGCACCGTCCCGTCGGGGTAGCGTTCCTCCAGGCTCTTGCCGCGCCAGATACCGCCCCAGTGGAACGGGAGGAACGTCTCGCGGTCGTTCGGGCGGTTCGTCACCCGCGCCTTCACGAGGACGGAGCCGCGGTCGGTCGTCGAGACGACGACCAGGTCGCCGCCGTCGACGCCGAGTTCGTCAGCCATGTTCGGCGTTATCTCGGCGTACATGTGCGGTTGTAGGTCCGCCAGGAAGATGTTCGAGCGACTCTCGGAACCGCCGCCCTGGTGTTCGACCTGTCTTCCCGTAGTCATGATGACGTCGAAGCCGTTCTCGGCGGCTTTCCGCGTCGCATCCTCCTGAACCGTCGCGTTGTTCTGGTCGAGGCGGTAGAAGTTGCGCTGCTGGCCGTTTGCCGGCCACTGTTCGACGAGGTCAGGTCGCGGACTCTCGATGGGTTCGCGGTGGACCGGAATCGGGTCGAGGAAGTTCCACGCCACGGCGCGGGCCTTCGCCCGACCCGTCGGCGGGTCCGGCTGCTTGAAGTCGTAGGGGCGGTAGTCGTCGAGGTCGAAGTCCGCCCAGTCGAACCGCTCGTTCATGTCCCGCGCGGCGTCGAGCACCGACTTCGTCGGGTCGAGCGCGTACCGCGTCGGGAGGTTCGGCGCGTCGGCGTTCTCGAAGTCTTCGGGCAGCGTCGTCGTGAAGCCGGGGTACTGCGGGACGCCGCGGATCGGCCCCGACCCGTTCCACCAGTCGGGATCGAACGAGTCCCGGAGCAGGTTCAGCCCCTCCTCGCCCTGCTGGTCGAACGTCGACCGAAGCGGGTACTCCTCGGCGGGCGTCGTCATCTCGTTCCACTCCTCGGGTGTTGGAGCGGTCGTCCCCCACCGGGCGCGGAAGTCGTGGCCGCCCTCGTTGGGGTCGAGGTCGTCGGTCCAGATGATGGGCGTGCCGGGGTGACCCTCCCCCCAGCAGGGCCACGGTAGTTGCCAGAACTCGCCTTTGTGCGGCCCCTGCGTCGCCTTCAGGTCTTCGGTGCTGAACGCCCAGTCGTACTCGCGCTGGCTCTCCAGTCGCTCGGGGTCCTGCTGGTACCCGATAGTCCGGACGCCGAGGTTGATCTCGCGGAGCACGTCTTGGTAGGTGCTCTTGCCGCTGTACAGTTCGGGGCCGGTCCCCCAGTCGAAGTGGTCGCCGAAGCCGAGTTCGGCGGCCAGCTCCTGCATTATCTGCAGGTCGGGCTTCGTGTTGTGCGAGGGGTTTCGAACCGGGTCGCTCCACTGCACCGACCGGTGGGAGTTCGTCAGCGACCGGTAGTGTTCGTACTGGCTGGCCGCGGGCAGGATGATGACGCCGTCGGAGCGGTCGGCCATCACCGAGGCCAGCGAGGGGAACACGTCGACGACGACCAGCAAGTCGAGCAGGTCCATCCCGTCGCGCATCTTCTCCATCTCGCTGATGGAGTTCGCCGAGTGGCCCCAGAAGAAGGCCGCCTTCACCGGATTCGGCTGATAGATGGGCGTCTCGTTGAGTCGCTGCTCCTGCGGGAGCGCGGCGTCGAACCACCGGGCGACCGTCAGCCCGTTCTGGAACATCATCGACCGCTCGCTCGGGAACGAGTCGTCTATCTCTCCCTCGTTCTCGCCCGCCGCTTCGGAGTCGTCGGGGTCGCTCGAATCCCCGTAGTTGACGTACTCGTCCTGCCGCGCATACATGTCGCGCTCCATCAGGTCGTAGCGGTCGTACAGTTCCCGGAAGCTGATGCTCCCGCTCGTGTACGGACTCTGCGTCCAGACGTCGGCCCAGTACTGCCACGACCCGGCCGACGACACCGAGTAGTAGCCCGGCAGGATGTGACTCGCCACCGCGAGGTCGGTCGCCCCCTGGACGTTCGCGTGTCCGCGCATTACCTGCAGGCCGCCGCCGCTTCGGGCGGCGGTGCCGGAGGCGAGACTCGCCAGCGCGTACGACCGGATGTTCTGCGTCCCGTTGTTGTGCTGGGTACCGCCCATCGCCCACTCGATCTGGACGTTCGGCTTGTTCTCGATGATGAGGTCGCCCAGTTCCTGAATCTGCTCCTGACTTATCCACGTGATGTCCGCGACGGTTTCGAGGTCGTACTGGTCGAGGTTCCGGTCGATGTCGGGCCAGCCGTTCACCCGCCCGTCGAGCATCTCCTGGTCGAGTTCGCCCTGCTCGCGCAGGTAGTATATCAGCCCCATCATCAACGCGACGTCCGTCCCCGGGCGGATGCGGTAGAAACTGTCGGCGTGCGCCGACGTCTTCGTGAACCGCGCGTCGACGGAGGCGATGGTGCCGCCGCGACGCTGGCCTTCGAGGATGTGTTGCATCGCAATCGGGTGCGCCTCCGCGGGGTTCTGCCCGATGATGATGTTGAGGTCGAAGTTGCGGTAGTCGTTGATGGTGTTCGTCATCGCGCCGTAGCCCCACGTGTTCGCGAGGCCCGCCACCGTCGTCGAGTGGCAGATGCGCGCCTGGTGGTCGCAGTTGTTCGTCCCGTACAGCGACGCGAGTTTCCGGAACGCGTACGCCTCCTCGTTGGAGTGGTGGGCGCTGCCGAGCCACATCACGCTGTCCGGGCCGAACTCCTCGCGGATGCGCTCCAGTTCCGAGGAGATGTCGTCGTACGCCTCTGACCAGGAGATCTTCTGCCACTCGCCGTCGACCTTCTTCAGCGGGTGTTTCAACCGCTTCTCGGAGTGTTCGCTCCCGTAGATGGCCGCCCCCTTCGAGCAGAGCGACCCGTTGTTGATGGGGTTCTCGTGCCAGGGTTCCTGCCCGGCGAACGCGCTGCCTTTCCGCTCGGCGCGGAACCCACAGCCGACCGCGCAGAAGTTGCAGATGGTCTTCGTCAGTTCGCCCTCTACGTCGGCCCCGTCCGTTTCGCCCTCCTCGCTCTGGGCGAGCGCCTGGCCCGCGCCGCCGCCGCCGAGGGCGACGGCGCCCGCGAGCGCGCTCGCCTTCAGGAAGGACCGCCTGTCTAAGTCTAGTGAAACCGGTTCTGTGCTCATTCGTGTCTCTCTCGTTGGGTCGTTCTCCCGCCCCGATTCGACTTGCCCCATTCTCGTCGTGGGTGCATGCGTTGGTGAGACATCTGCTAGCAAAGACCATTAAATTACGGGAGCAACGTCCGGTTAACCGGTTTCGTATGCGAGATTACCGTATCGTAGTGGCCTGTTAGCACACAAAGGCTTTCGTGGATGCTACGAGTTGTCGAGGGTATGAACGTCGGCGCTTTCGTCTGCTCCTGCGGCGACACCTGCGATATCGACCTCGAACGTGCGCGCGACGGCGTCCGCGACGTGGACGTCGTCGCCAGCTCGACGCTGCTCTGTGAGGACGGCCTCCCGGCGATGGCGCAGCTCGTTGACGAGTACGACCTCGACCAGTTGCTCGTCACCGCCCCAGATTCGGGCTGTCAACGACGCTTCCGCGCGCTCGCAGAAGAGAAGGGACTCCACCCGGAGGCCACCTCGTTCGTCGACCATCGCGCGGGCGCGGGCTGGGTCCACGACCGCGAGGCGGCCACCGACAAGACGGCCCGCCTGCTAAACGCGCGTCGCGCCGGACTCGAACACGAGGCGGCGACCCGGAGCGTCACGGGCGAGGCCGGCGACGCCGTCGTCGTCGTCGGCGACGCCGAGACGGCCGCCGCGCTCGCCGCCACCGCCGAAGTGACGCTCGTCGCCGACGGCCGCGACTTCCACGATCTCGACGTCGACCTCTCGGACGTGACCGTCGAACGCGGGCGCGTCGTTGGCGTCGAGGGCGAGTTCGGCGACTTCGAACTCACGCTCCGCGCGGAGGTGACAGAGGACTGCGTCTCCTGTATGAAGTGCGTCAAGGAGGGTCCCGGCGGGATGCTGACGCGCTACCCGGTCGATATCGACCCGGACGCCCCCGGCGGCGACTGGGAGGAGTGCTGTCCGACCGACGCCATCGACCGCTCCGGTGTCGAGCGCACCCTCGAAACCGACCAGGTGGTGTACCCCGACACCACCTCGGTCGCCCGCGGCGGCCGACTCGGCTTCTACACCGGCCCCGTCGACGCCGGCACCGTCGCCGCCGTCGAGAGTCTCCTCGGCGGCGTCACGAAACCGAAACATCTGGATCTCGACCTCGACGTCTGCGCGGCCGGCGAGTCGAGCCAGCAGGGCTGTACCGCCTGCACCGACGCCTGCCCGCACGACGCCGTCCGGCGACCGACAATAGACTCCGTCGAGTTCGACGAGGTGGCCTGTCAGGACTGCGGCGCGTGTACGAGCGCCTGCCCGACGGGCGCGACGATGCTCCGCGAACCGTCGAACGAGCGCCTCGCACGCGAGGTGGAGGCGCTGCTCGACGTGGAAGAGCAGGGGGGCGGTTGGCTGTTCAACAGAGGCGAGAGGGGCATCGAGACGCCCGTCATCGCGTTCGTCTGCTCGGAGCGCGCGTCCGACGCGCTCCGCGCCTACGGCCGCCGCGCCGCCAGCGGCACCGACCTCGCGTACCCGCCCATCCTTCCCGTCTCGGTGAACTGCACGGACACCGTCGGCGAGGCCCACGTGCTGCACGCGCTCGCCACCGGGGCCGACGGCGTCGCCGTGGTCGGCTGTGGCGAGGGCTGTCTGCACGCCGGGCCGGACCCGAAGGCCGAGCTGGTCGAGCGACTGAACCGCGCGACGACGGACCTCGGCCTCGGCGAGCGAACCGCGTTCTTCGCGCCCGACCCCGCCGACCACGAGTCGTTCGTCGCCGAAGTCGAGGCGTTCGTCGACGGCCTCTCGGAGACGCCCGTTCCGGCGGGCGAGCACCGCGCGACGGGCGTCGTCCGCGACGACAAACCGAACCCGGCGTTCAACACCCACGACTGGGCGCTGGAGAGTATCCGCGTCGTCGTCGACCACGCGACGCCCGAACGCGACGTGGTTCGGGGGCTGGAGACGTTCGGGCGGATGGAGGTGAGCGAGGCGTGCAACCTCACGCCGACCTGTTCGACGCTCTGTCCGACCGACGCCATCCGCCGGACCGGCGACGGCGACCTGCAGTTCAGCCACGAGGACTGCGTCAACTGCGGGCTCTGCGAGGAGGGCTGTCCGGAGACGGCCATCACCATGCGCACCGGACTCGACCTCTCGCGCCTCCCGGAGCGCAACGACGGCGAGCGCTGGGAGACGGTGTACGAGGGCGAGATGGCCGAGTGCGTCCGCTGCGGGAAAGCGTTCGCCAGTCGGGGCTCCATCGAGAAGGTGAAAGGCGAGGTCGGCGACGTGGTCGAAGGGGTCGCGCCGACCGCCGACGCCAGCGTCTTCGATTACTGCGGGGACTGTCGCGCCGGACTGCTGTTCGAGCATGGAGGTGGCCGATAATGGACGACGCCGCCGTCTACGACGCCCGCCTCGAACTGCTCGACTTCGTCGTCGAGGTGTTCTGGGACGTGCCCGACGAGGCGTTCGTCGCGAACCTGCTCGGCGACGGCCTCCAGTTGCCTGACGCGGCGGTGAACACCTCGCTGGACGAGGGATTCGACCTGCTCCGGGAGTTCGTCGCGAAGAACCAGGGACGGGACCCGGCGGCGGTCCACGACGAGTTGGCGCAGGAGTACACCCGCGTCTTCGTCGGCCCGCGGCCGCCCGTGCTGGCCCACGAGACGTACTACCGCGACGACACCGACTTCATCGGCGAGGGGCTGGCGAACGTCGAGGCAAGCTACGCCGCCGCCGGGTGGAACCCGCCGGAGGAGTACGGCGAGGAGAACGACTTCATCGCCGTCGAACTCGCGTTCCTCCGCTCCCTCGTCGAGCGACAGTTCCACGGCGCGGAGGAGGCGTTCGGCTACGAGCGCGTCTTCCTCGACGAACACTTGACGACGTGGCACGAGGCGTTCGTCGACGACGTGCTCGACGAGACGGAGGAGCCGCTGTTCCGGGCGGCGGCGCTCGTTTTCGCAGGTCTCGTCGAGTTCGAGGACGAACTCGTCGCCCAGATGGCGCGCTAACGAGCGTCGTCGACCGCGCGGACGCGCCACTCGGGGTCGGAAAGTACCGATTGTCAGCTTGCGAGCCGAGCACAAGGACGGCTTGCTGTGACTCCGCCCCCCATCAGACCGCAGAGCGGAACGATGCTGACAACCGAATCAGCGTTCGCTTTCCCGTATAGAAAGCCTGATTCCATAACAGATTGGGGCGAGAGGTGCGAAGAGACACCCCTTCGGCGGCGTCGCTCAGCGCCGGTCGGCGGCGTAGACGACGCCGAACCCCGAAACGAGAGAGAGACCGAGAAACGCCATCGTCACCGGCATCAGTACGCTCATCGCCTGTTCCATGCGGAAGTACCACTCCCACGTCGCGTGCGACTCCGCGACGACGGCGACGACGGCGACACCCAACACAGACAGGCAGAGCCCCACCACGGAGACGACGGCGAACCGCCGAAGCGCGGTGACGTGGCGACTCCCGTCGCTACCCATCGAACCACCATCGGGAGACGAACAGCGTCGCCGTCAGCGGAATCAACGGGAGCAGGAGCGCCGCGACGAAGACGCCCATGTAGCTGATGGTCGATTCGAGATGTATCGCCCAGTGCCACGTCCCTTTCAGTTCCGCGATGATGGCCACCGTGCCGACGACCAAGAGCGAGCAGCACAGAAGCGACGCGAGCACGTACACCGTCGCCCGGAGGTAGTAGAGCACCGTCTCGGCGCTCGGGGCGGCGGCTGCGACTGACCGCGAGGCGCTGCTCACGAGACGTACTCCCCGTACGCGCGGTAGGCGTCGTACGCGACGAATCCGAGAACGACCGCTCCGAGTCCGAGCGATAGGAGGGCGACCTCCAGCGGAATCGGCCCGTCGAGACCCGTCACGCCCTGTGCGTGGAGGGGTGTCGGAAGCATCGTTACCGAGGGTTGTACGAGCGGGCGAATAAATGTACGGTCGGTGCGAGGTTCTCCCGAAGACGTGACAGTACGCCGAATCGACAGACAAGTTTTTGCAGATTCCGCCGGTGAGTTCTACTGAAACCGTGGTCTCACGACGCACCGCGCTGACCCGTCTCGCGGCCGTGACGGGAGCCGCCGGCCTCTCGGGCTGTAGCCGCCTCCTCGATCCGGCGACCGGCCCGGGCGTCGACGGACTCGCCGCCAACCCGCGGGGCGACCGCCTCCCGGACCGCCAGTTCGCGCAGGCCGAGTCCCTGCCGACCGACGGGTCCGGAAACGACCTGCAGGCGCGCTACCGCCGCATCCTCCTCATGGACCTGCAGCGTGAACCCTCGGTCGAAGACGCGCGTACCGTCGAACGGGCGATGCGGACGCTCGAAGCGGCGTACGACTGGCACCACGAGGGGCTGTTTCACACGCTGGCGTGGGGGACGAACTACTTCGAGCGAATCGGGGAACTCTCGCGCGTCCCCATCGATCCACCGCAGGTGTTGTCGCGGACCGACAAACCGGAACTCCAGTCGTTCGACGCCGCGCTCGTGCTGGAGAGTGACCTCCCGTCGCACCTCGCAGCCGCCGAGAACGCCCTGTTCGGCTCCCGAACGCGACTCGAAGGCGAGTCGGTCGACCACCGCCTCGACGACGTGTTCCGAATCCGCGGGCGGCGAACCGGCTTCCTCGGCGAGGGACTGCCCGCCGAACACGCCGACGCGGAGGGCGTTCCCGGCGACGCACTCTCGGGCGACGAGCAGATGTTCATGGGCTTTTTCTCGGGGCGCAAGCGCACGCAACCCGCCGAGTCGAGCGTCGCCATCCCCGACGGCCGGTTCGCCGACGGGACGACGATGCATCTCAGCCGACTGACCGTGAACCTCCGCGACTGGTACGGCACGCTCGACGAGCACGAGCGTATCCAGCGGATGTTCTCGCCGGAGTTCAGCGCAGAGGACGTGGCGAACCTCACCGACGACGTACCCTTCTCGAATCGGGTCCGCGAACACGCCCGCGACCACGACGTCGTCGGCCACCACGAGAAAGTCGCGCAGGTCCGCCGCGACGACACCGACGAACCGCTCGTGCTCCGCCGCGACTTCAACACCGTCGACGGTGGCAAACCGGGCGTCCACTTCGTCGCCTTCCAGCGAAAACTCGACGACTTTCGGCGGACGCGGAAGGCGATGAACGGGTGGTACGTCCGCGACGACAGCGAGGCGATCACCGACCGCGAGCACAACGGCATCCTCAACTTCGTCCGCGTCGCGTCGCGGGCGAACTTCTACGTCCCGGCGCGGAACGACCGCTCCTTCCCTTTACTGTGAATCACCGCAGAAACGTGGTCGTGGCCGCCGCCCGCCTCACTCCGGCGGTTCCACGTCGTCGTCGACCAGTCCGAGTTTCGCCTTCAACGCGAGCGGAAAGCCGGGCGCCCCGTCGACTTCGCCCTGATTTATCTCCTGCGGACCGGTCTCGTACTCCCACGTGGCGAAGCCTTTGTACTCGTCCATCGCCGCGGTCGGTCGCCACCCGCTGTCCTTCTTCATGTGACAACGGTTCGCACTCCGGTCGCTTAATAGTTCGTACGTCGGCAGCGGGAGCGAAACGTCCGCGACTCGAGTCACTTCGGCGGCGCGTTCGACGGCCGCTTCGCGTCGTCGTCGAGGAAGACGCGGGCGAAGAGGTCGACGTGGAGTCCTAACACCGTCGCCTCGTCGACGCCCGTCGTCTCCGCGTGCGACGCCAGCAGCGCCGCCAACTCCTCGCTCGGGTCGTAGCGGAGTTCGCCGTCTTCGACCGCGAACTCGACGTCGTGCGCGCCCGAGACGAGGTGTTCGACCTCCAGAAGCGCCTGTTCGGCTTTCACCTCGACTGCGTCCTCCGGGTCCATGAGGCGGGTGTCGGCCCACTCCTCGGCCGCCTCGTGGAACCGCTCTGAGAGCGGGACGACGACCGTCAAAACGACACCCCTCCCTCGTCGGCGAAGGCCACGGTCCAGACCGTCTGTTCCTCGCAGACGGGACAGCGCATCGTCAGCGTCGACTCGTCGAAGCGTCCGAACCGCCCGAGTTGGCCGCACTCGGTGCACTCGAACTGCGTCATCGCTCCGGCGGCCACGCCTCCGGCGCGGGGTCGGAGTGGCCGAGTTCGCTGAACAGCACCAGCAGGACGCCGACGAAGACGACCATCACGCCGATACCGACGAGACCGCCCATCGCGCCCGTCCCGACGGGCGGGTCGGCCCACGTCAGCGGCGACTCGACCGACGAGAACACCTGTACCGCGGTGAGCGCCAGCCACGCCATCGCGGCGAGAATGCCGAACGTGAGCACCGACGACTGCCGGAACCCGTTTCTGAGACTCATACTGTGCTAGTGCGTGTCGGAGTCACAAAAAATTACGTGCGGGGAGGCGGTCTCAGCGTTCCGCCGCGTCGCCGACGTGGTTCTCGGTTCCCTCACTCTCGTCGACGAGCGGCCAGCCGGCTTTCTCCGCGGCGGTCTCCAGCGGGACGAACTCCCACCCGCTCGCCTCGGCGATGTACTCGTCGACGCCCGCGACGCCGACGACGACCATCCGCTCGGCGAAGAACATCGAGTGGCCGTCGATGCCGGCGAGACGCTCGGCCGGACCGGTGCCGGTACCGTTGAAGAAGTCCACGTCGACGACCGACTCGCGCTGGAACTTGGTGATGACGTGCGCGTCCACGTCGCCGACGATGCCGAGCCAGTCGGTCCACCCCTCGGCGTCGGCGAACGCGGCGGCGGGGTTCTCCAGTCGCTTCACCGCCTCGTACGTCAGCGCCATCGTCATCTCGGAGGGGCCGCTCCCGTGTGGTCCCGTGGGCTCCGGTTCCGCGTCGTCGTCTGCAGCGGCCGCGTCGTCGGCGTCGATACTCCCGGTCGCCGCGCCGCCTGCGCCGCCGCCCTCGATTGGGATGCCGACGGGACTGCCGTCGTCGGTTCGCGGCACGCGCGGGATCGGGCGGTGGCTCGCGTCGGAATCGGTCTCCGCACTCGTGTCGATGTCGGGGTCCGTCTCCGTCGAGGTGGCTGCCTCGGCAGTATCAGCGACGGTAGTGTCGGCGGCGTTCTCGGCGGCAGCGGCGTCGGCACCGGAACGCTCGGCGACGTCGGGCGAACCGAGAGATCCGTCGTCGGAGTCTCCGGCCCCCCGCTCGTCGTCTGGGTCGCCTTCCCCCTTCCAGAACCAGTCGCCACGATTGGCACTCTCCGCGTCGCTGTCGGTCGATACGTCCAGTTCGTCGAGGTCGATGCTATCTGTCATCTGTGTGGTGGTCGGCGTCTGCGGCGGTCGTTCGGCGGTTCGTCCGTTCGGCGCTCGTCGCCTCGTCGGCCAGCGGCGTCGCGTCGTCGACGACGCTTCCGAGGCCGAATCGCTCGACCGTCGCTCGAGTCGGTCGACCGTTGGACCCCCACCCGCGAGCGGCGTAGTAGGCGTCGAGCAGTCGCCCGAACGCCTCGGGATCGACGGCGCTACCGGCCGCCGGGCCGTCCGCGAGGGGACGGCGCAGCGCCTCGGGGAGCGCGTCGTCCGCCCGGTCGAACCCCTCGCGGACGTTGAACAGGCGGACGAGCGTCCAGATGCGCTCGCCGGTTCGGCTCAGTTCGTCGGCGTCGTGGGGGAGTCCGACCGCCGCGAGCCACTCCGCGCCGAGGTCGCCCCACATCGTCTCGCCGACGAAGTCGTCGGCGACGAGACTCCAGAGAACGGAGCGGACGGTCTGCGCGCCCGCGACGGCTTCGACCACGTCGGCGTCGTCCCACGCCTCGAACACCTCGCGCTCGACCGGTCTGGCGCGACGATGGCACGCACCACGGTCGCTCGTCGCGTACGCCAGCGCCATCCCCACCGCGCCGCGGGGGTCGTACGTCGGCAGTTCCATCGACTTCACCGTCGGTACGAGGTCGTCGCCGCCGTAGCGCCGGGCGGCGGCGTCGACGCCGTCGGCGAGCGCGTCGGCCAGTTCGACGTCGCGCATCGCAATTGCGGTGAGCAGTCGCCGCGCCGCCTCCTCGTCGCCGAAGCGGACATCGGTTTCGACGAGGCCAGCGTCGGCAGCGCGGATAGCCCACGCGATAGCGTTCCCGGCGCTGATGACGTCGATGCCGAGTCGGTCGCACGTCTCGCCGAGCGCCGCGACGGCGTCGAACTCCTCGACGCCGAGTCCGGCCCCGAGCGTCATCGGCGTCGCCCCGCGCGGGACGCTCTCGTGCTCGCCATCTCCGGTTCGGATACGGAAGCCACCGGGCGCGGCGTCGCCTTCGCGTTCGCGGCCGACGGCCGCCTCGCGCGCCGCCTCGATTCCGATGTTCTCCGCCCCCGCGAACCGCCCTCGCTGCCACCCCTCGGTGGCGAGGACCCCGACTTCGTTGGCGAAGTCGACGCTCTCCAGCGTCTCGCCAGCGGCCTGCCAGCGTCCCGTGTCGTGGTCCGCGTACCGGCGCTCGTACTGCTCGCGCAGGTCGCGGAGTTCGGACGGCACTTCGGGGGCGTCGCCGCGGGCGATGACGGCTTTCAGTCGCTTCGAACCCATCACCGCTCCTGCACCGCCGCGTCCGGCGTGGTGGTCGCCGGCGTCGGAGGCGATAGTGGCGTAGGCGACTTCGGACTCGCCGGCCGGGCCGATACACGCGACGGCCGCGTCGGGGAACGCGGCGTCCGTCTCGACGGTGTCGCGGCCCCAGAGGTCGTCGGCGGGTTCGATGGTCACCGTTCCGTCCTCGACCACGAGCGCGACCGGGCTCTCGGCGCGACCGGAGACGAGGACGCCGAGACAGTCGTCGAGCGACCCGGCGAGGCGCTCGGGGAACGACCCGCCGCCGTAGGAGTCGAGGAAGCCGCCGGTGAGCGGCGACTTCGTCACCGCCGCGTAGCGCGTCTCGCCCGGGAGGTAACCGGACAGCGGGCCGAGCATAAAGGAAAGAAGATTGTCGGGGCCGAGCGGGTCGACGCCGGGGGCGAGGTCCGCGTAGAGGTAGCGCGCGCCCACCCCCTTCCCGCCGAGGTAATCGCGTCGCCACTCCTCGGGAACGCGCGTTCGCTCGACGCTTCCCGCCGAGAGGTCCACCCGCAGCACGGCGTCGCGCGTGGGGGTCGTCATCTGATTTATAAATGATTCTTCACGGCAATAAGCGTTGGCGGGGCGGCAGTTTGGGTGGCGGCGGACGACCGACCGTCGGTGGTTCGCTCCGACGCAAGAGGCTTGTCGCGTCCGACCGAACCGCCACGCATGCGTACGGCAGTCATCGTCGCCGGCGGTCGCTCGACCCGCTTCGGCGACGCCGACAAAGCGACAGCCGACCTCGCCGGAACCCCGATGATTCGCCGCGTCGGCGACCGACTCGCCGGCGTCGTCGACTCTCTCGTGGTGAACTGCCGCGCCGACCAGCGCGCGGCGATACGCGACGCGTTCGAGGGATATCCACATACGGTCTCCGTCGCCGAGGACGAGACCCCCGACGAGGGGCCGATGTCGGGGATCCGGACCGGCCTCCGCGCCGTCTCCGGCGAGTACGCCGTCGTCGTCGCCTGCGACATGCCCTTTGTCGACCCAGATGTCGTCTCGTACCTGTTCGAACGCGCCGAGGGCCACGACGCGGCCGTGGCGCAGTTGGAGGACAAGTGGTTCCAGACGACCCACGCTGTCTACCGGGCGACGGCGATGGCCGACGCCTGCGATGCGGCGCTCGAAGAAGGCGCACGCAAGATTATCGACCCGCTGTTCGAGTTGGACTACGTCGTCGTCGACGAGTCGGAGATTGCCGAACGCGGGAGTCTGCGAACGTTCAAGAACCTGAACACGCGCGAGGAGTTCGAGGACGCGGCCGCGGAGTTCGAGCAAGTACGGTAGCGCGACGGGTCAACCCACTACGTCGACCACCGGGTCGTCGTGGTTCATTCGTGTGAGAACCACTCGCTCGACTCGGCCACCGGCGCGCTCCAGCACCTTCAACGCGATCTCTCTTCCAACGCCGGCCAGTACAACGTCGTCGACTTTGTTCACGACCGGAACCGCCGTCGCTTCCCCGGGGACTCGTTTCAGTCCCCCGTCGTCGCTGGCGAGAACAGCCGCAACCGTTTCGGCCGTCATCGTGTCGCCCACGTCGATTCCGGCGATTTCGGCGACTCGTTCGGGTCGGTGGACGAGGTTCTCGTCTAAGGGTTCGCCGACGATGTGCGCGCTGGCGATGGGGAGCACGGTATCCGTCGTCTCGGGAATCTGTGGTTCCCTGTCGCTCGGGGCTTTGAAGTCGCGCATCCGCGCGCCGTCGGCTTTGACGAGAACCGGACCGTCGTGCGAGTCGGCGAGGCGGTCCAGAAGTTCGTTCTCGTAGCCGTGGTACCGCACGTCGTCGGCTTGGCCGGGGACCAAGCCAAGAGGAAAGTCGTCGGGCGTCGCTGCTTCGAGCGCGCCGAGCGGGTCGTCGGTGACGACGACTTCTTCGACGTTCTCTTCGAGCGACGGAATCGGGATGCGGACCGACGCGGTGACGACGGCCCGGTCGAGACGCGCGGCGAGCGCGTACATCGTCGTCTTCTTCCCGCCCGCGCCGACGACGCAGGTCATCCCCTCCCGCGCGGCGAGTGCGTCTGCGAGATGCATGGGCCGCTACCGCTTCCCGAAACGGATGCCGTCCTCGACGAGGCGGTGGTTCCGCTCGCGGTCGATCTGTTCGGTCAGCCAGTCGATTTCGTATAACTGGAGCATCAAGTCGGCGTGGAGGTTCCGCCACGCGATGGCGTAGATGGGCGACTGGCCCCACGCGCGCAGTTCGGGGACGAACTCGTCGTAGCGTTCGAGTTGCGACTCCAGTCGTTCGAGCGCGTCGGTGACGTACTCGGCGGCCTCGGCTTCGTCTTCGGCCTCGTCGATGGCGCGGTTGATGCGCGACTCGATGCCGTCGACGGCGCGCTGCATGTCCTGTGCGGCGGCGTCGCTGTCGTCCGGGAGCGAATCGAGGATGCGACGCGGGACGCCGAGCGAAATGTGCTCCATGGCTCGGAGTCACGCGGCCGCGTCTAAAAAGTTCGTCCGCTCGTTCGGACCGAAAGCGGGCGCCGACGCCTCACCGTCGGTCACGGCGGCGCCCGCGGGCGTCGGTCCTCGTCCTCACCCCATCGAGGAGTTCGGTGCGTTCCGGCTGCTACTTCGCTGCGTTTGGCGAAACCGATGGTCCGCGAGCGACTCCCAGATGTCCTCGGCCGTGCTCCGCGATCCGCCGCTTCCCGGCGGGGCGAGGTGGCGACGAGAGCCGCCGAGGCTACCGCGGTCGGCGACATCCAACGGCTGTCCGCGCGTGTGCCCCCACGTCTCGCCTTCGAGGACGTCCGAGCGGGCGGTGAGGTGGTCGACGAGCGCGCCGATGCGCACCGGTATCTCAGTCACTTCCGACTCGCGGTGTTTCGGGTCGGCGACGGTGTTTATCCACTCCATCGCCTCGACGAACGCGGCTACCGCCGACGACCGAGTCTGCGTGAATCCGATGGTCGTCGCGCTCGTCGCCTCGCCCGCGTTCTCACGACAGTACAGCTCCCACTCCTGATTCGGCAACCGAACGGCGTGTAGCGAGAGACGCCATCGCTCGGGGACGAACGTGACTTCGTCGTCCGAGAGCGCCTCGCACATCCAGCCGTTGGGCGCAACGATATCAGCGGCGGTAGCAACCATCTTCGATCACCCCGTGAGTACTCGTCGCTGCCGGCGCGTTCGTCGGCGCTTCCGCCGCCCGCGCGGGGCGGTTCGGTACGGTACCCTGTCGGTGTAGATCGCTGCCGTGGTATTGGATCTGTGACATGGCTCGTGTGTCGGTCCGGCCGGAGGCCCGGTTCCGGCGTCCGCGTTCCGACTGGAGAACGATACAACACGGTGTCGAATAAATAGCTACAACTGTCCACCTGATAAATACACAGTTGGTGGGCGTTATGGACCGATGAAACCGACCGGAAGCGTCGATTCGACCCGGTGTACTCCCACGCTGTGAGCGATTCACAGGGGGCGGAAAACCGGTCGGGAATCGTGACCGTTTTTGAGAAATCTTCTATTTCTCCGATAACCGTCCTATACCGGGAGTAGAGGGTCTATATCCCAATAATTGATTTCGGCGTTTCGGCGTGAACGGTCGTGAACTGTCGTTATTTTTCGTCGACGTGTCGCACCTCGGCGGCGACGCCGCGTGTCGATTTTGCCATCTCCGGCCCCGACATCTCCGCTCTGGCGACGGCGAACGCCTTCGGGCCGTCGACGACCACCTCGTCGCCGGGTCGAATCTCCTCGTCGGCGTCGACGACGCCGGGTGCGAGGACGCTGCCGTGCGGAACGAACCCGTCTATCCCGACGCGCTTCGTCGGCGCGTCGGAGGCGTCCCACAGTCGCGCACCAGCGAGGGTGAACGAGAGCACGCCGTACTGCGGCACCATCGTCGCCAACTGCTCGCCGTCGGCGTCGCGGACCTGGAGTTTGGGGTAGCGACTCGTCGTCCGGATGTCAGCGTCCGAAAACAGCGCGTCGCCCGCGCCGTCGCCGAACTGGTAGTCGGCGATGGCTTTCACCGTGTTGTGCTCGCGCTCGCGCTTTCGGTACTTGGGTTCGTTCGAGAGCGTCGACGCCAGATTCGCCAGCGACTCCGTCGTCGTCGGATGGTCCTCGACGGTGTACTCGAACGGCATCTCCACCTCCCTTTCGACGCGTTCGACGATGTCGCGGTAGCCCTCCGGCGGGACGTGCGCGACGACGCGCGGGTACTCGTTGCGTTCGAGATACCGGCGCAGCACTTCGGTGACGAACCGCTTTTCGTCTTCGGACCACCGACCCGTCACGACCGAGTCGTAGTGCTGGGCGGGGTAGGTGAGTTCGAGTTCCTGCGGGACGACGCCGATGGGCGACGTCATCGACACCTGGTGGGCGCGGAACTGGACGGCGTCGTGGTACTGACTGTGGCTCTGCGATTCGCTGTACGGTTTCCGTGCCGAACACGGGACGAGGACGAGCGGCGTGTCGAACCGATTCCGGTATCTGGTCGTCACCCGCTCGGCGAAGCGCTGAATCTCGACGCGGCGAAGCGAGTCCTCGGTCGCCGCCGTGAGTTCCGAGTCGCGAATCACGGGCGTCCGTTGCTCCAGATAGCCGTACTGCTGGTCGAACTCGCGGAAGGCGGCGGTGAGCCACACGTCGTGTCGGGCCTGTCCCTCGACGTAGTCGCGGAGGCGGCCGTCGCGGACGCGGCGACGGACCGTCGCGAGCTCCGCCGTCAGCGCGTTGACGTTGTGTGCGGCGCAGTCCTCGCGGGAGAAGTCCTCACGCCCGCCGAGGCAGGCCGAACAGGCGCACGGGAGTTCGTCGAGGTCTTCGAGGAAGTACTCGGCGTCGCTCGTGAGGTACTTCCCCTCGAAACCCTTGACTCGCGCGCGTTTGGCGTCGACGAGGTCGACGCCCGCGTAGACGAGCGTCGCGACGTTCGTCGGCGTCGCGACCCCCGAGAGAAACAGCGCGGTGTCGGCCGGCAGCGACTCACGTGCCTCGATGATGGCGTCTTTGAACGCGGCGGCGTGGCCGACGAACCCGTGTGCGTCCGAAAGAATGTACGCGTCCGCGCCCACGTCGCGGACGGCGTCGGACGCGACGACGGCCACGCTGGGGTAGTCGGCGTCGGGGTAGTCGACGGCGAACGACTCCTTGACTTCTTCGCGTGTGCCAGCGGGAAAGCCGCGGTGCGGGAGGACAGTGAGGAGACTTTCGTCGCCCTCGGGAACGTCGCGGTCGGCGGCCCAGAGACTGCCGGCGTCGTCGACGATATCGTCGACGAGCGCGGGCGTGGTGCGCGACTCCGAGAGGCGGAGTTCGCCGAGGCGAGCGGCCCCGTCGCGGGCGTGCACCTCGAAGTAATCGGTCATAGTCGCTCTCTGCGACGGAGCGTGAACTATCTTGCTTTGTCCGCCGACGCCGTCACTCCGTCGCGACCGTCGACAGCGGTTCGAGCGTCACCGACTCGGGGAGCCGGTCGAGCGCCACCTCGCCCCAGCCGTCGTACGCGAGCGTAACGGAGACGTCGGGATTGTCGGCGACGAGCGCCGCGACACCCTCGGCGGCCGCACGTCGGGCCGCGTCGTCGAGTCGATTCGGCACTTGCGCGTTCAGCGGGTAGGTGTCCGAGAGCGCACCGGGGAACGGGCCGAACGGGGGAACGACCTTCCAGACGGCGTCGTAGTCGCTCTCGGAGGGCGTTCCGCCCTCGGTCAACAGCACAGTATCGCACTCCGCGAGGTCCAAACGGGCCAGACGCCGGTGGTGGCGGCGGACTTCGGGTCGATTCGCGCTCTCGTGGGAGACGTGGAAGAACGACCCCTTCGCCGCGGGGTCGGACTCCTCCAACTGGTCGGCGTGGTCGAGCAGCGCGCGGTAGCCGTCGAGCATCGCGGGGTGACCACGGGCGCGGACCTCCACGAGTTCGAGGAGGTTGCCCGCGCGGATGGCCTGCTTGATGCGGCGAATCTCGGCGAACGTGACGTGGAGGTTGTGTTCGGCGAGCAGTCGCTCGGTGTCGGCGTCGCTCGCATCTCTGACCTCCTCGGGCGTGTGCGCCGAACAGACCGGACACGAACACGGGAAGTAGTCGAGGTCTTCGAGGTGTTCGGTGCCGCGGACGGTGAGGTAGCGCTCGTCGCGGGCGTACAGCGCGTAGGCGGCGGAGTCGAAGAGGTCGCAGCCCATCGCCACAGCGAGTGCGAACATCATCGGGTGGCCCGCGCCGAAGAGGTGAACCGGACAGTCGGCGCCGAGGCCGCGTTTCGCGGCGGCGACGGCGTCGACCATGTCGTCGTAGCGGTAGGCGTTCATCAACGGGACGACGGCACCGACCGGGAACACGTCGAGACTCGTCGCGTCGGCGTGGCGGGCGGCGCGCTCTCTGAGGTCGGGATACGTCGACCCCTGCACGGGCGCGTTGACGAGCATCTCGCCCGCGTCGAACGCTTCGGCGTCTGCGAGCGCCTTCTCCGTCACTTCGAGTTCCGCTTCGGCTTGCTCGCGGGGGACGTCCGGCGGCGTCGGGATGTCGACGGGCGTGCCGATATCCGACCCGATGTCCCTCTGGAACTGTAGAATCTCGGTCGTCGTCACGTCGATGTCGCCGTACTCGGCCAACTGGAACGACCCCGAGTCGGTCATTATCGCGCCCGAAAAATCCAACATCTCGTGGAGACCCACGTCGAGGGCCTCCTCGCGGAGCTCCGCGGTCTTGCGGATGATGTAGGAGTTGGTGATGAGAATCTCCGCGCCGAACTCCGACTGGAGGCGGGCGGGCGAAATCGTCTGGACGTTGGGGTTGACGACGGGGAGAAGCGCCGGCGTCTCGACGGTCACCCCGGCCCGCGGCACGGTGAGGTGGCCGATGCGTCCGGCCGTGTCACCCTGCCGCTGCTCGAAACAGTCGCGCATATACCGCGGCGTTTCGGCGGCGCGTCGGTAAGGGTTGCGTTCCGGTGTGTTCGGACCGACCGCGGACGTCCCGACTACGGCCGCGCGAGTTCGTACCGCAACACGCCGAGCGACGTTCTCCCGTCTCGAATCTCGTTGTCGACGACGGCCGCGAGTAGGTCGTCGTATCCCATCGTCGTCGGGCGGATACTCTCGTTGAAGTCCAGTTCCTGGTCGGCGGTCGGCTCACACCCGCGGGCGACGAAGTAGTGGTGGACCGAGTTGGCGATGCCGTTCGCGGGTTCGGCGACGTAGAACGGCTCCATCGAGTCGGCCTCGTGCCCCGTCTCCTCGGCGAGTTCGCGCCGTGCAGCAGCGACGAAGTCGTCGTCCTCCGGTTCGGTGCCGCCGACCGGTAATCCGAGGTTGACGTGGCCGACCGCCTGTCGCCACTCCTCGATGACGACCACGTCGCCGTCGGGGGTGAAGGGCAGAATCACGACGGCGGGCGGTTCCTCGACGTAGTGAAAGCCCGTCTCCGTCCCGTCGGGGAGACGGACGTCGTCCATGCGGACGTCGAACCCGGGACAGGTGTAGTCGATTCGCGAATCCGTCGTCTCCCAGTCGAGCGTGTCGGCGTCGCGAGCGTCGTGCTCGGCGTCGTCGTCCATATCCCGTCGTCCGGCGGTGAGGCGAAAAATCGTCCGGTCGGAGGTCGACTCCGAGCGCCGGACACCGACTCGATCAGTCGTCGGTGCCGGGAAGCGGCCGGAGCAGGCCGTGCCAGAGCCGGTAGCCGAGATGATAGAGATTCGAGCGCATACCCCCGTCTTCAGGCGGGGGTCAAGCGACATTTGGCCTCGTTTCCCCACCGGAATCCCTTCACCCGTGTCCCGTGTTCTCAAGGATACTACGGATTCGGTGAGATGCCGTCCCCGAACCACAAGGGGTGGGGAACCGACGGTGGTTCCCACGGCGATGACACGGAATCCGATGGGGCCTCATTGGCCGGACCACAGCCCTACGAGGGAGTTAAACGAGAGTTCCCCCGGTGTGTCGCCGGTTCCCTCCGAGTGCGGGTTGGGACCGAAGGGCATCGGCCGCCCGAATCCCGTGGTGGGATTCCCGCGTCTTCAGGCGCGGGAGGAGGTCAAACAGCGTACTGGAGACGATCGCCGGCGGCGACGGAACGGGATTTCCCCGCCTCGTCGCTTCCTCACGGAACCATCGCTCGAACAGCAGCAGGAGAGCGGAGAATGCGAGTTCCAAGAGCGCAACGAGTCGTCGCCGAACCATACGTTCGATAGCTCGTCGACGGATATCATCGTCGCGCCGTCGTGCGTCGAAAGACGGGAGTTAGATGGAGTGACCGATTAGCTCCCGCGCCGCGCCGCCAGCGCCGCGTGCGCGGCCGTTCCGAGGCCGGTGAAGACGAGACCCAGCGAGACGAGCGTGACGATGACGTGGATTTCGCCGACCCAGAACGGCAGCGGCATGCTCGTCCGCAACACCTGCAGGAGGAACGAGATGCCCGGGACGCCGCCCGAAGCGCCGCTCGCGGCGGGTTCGCTCGCCGAAACGCCGTAGGGCTGTCCGCCGACCGTCTCGCCCTCGGGGAGGCGTTCGGCCTCGTAGGGGACGTACTCCGTCTGGACGCTCCAGACGACCGCACCGGACTCGTTGACTTCGACGATACGCTGGTTCGAGGAGTCGGTGATGAGCGTGTTGCCGTTTTCGAGTCGGTCGGCGTCGCGCGGCCACGCGAAGTCGACGCCTTCGGCGCTCGTGAGTTCCCACGCGACGTCCCAGTCGCCGTCGTCGCCGCGGTGAAGTTCGACGATGCGACCGTTCTCTGAGTCGGCGACGAGTATCGTGTCCTCGTTCAGCCACTGCGGGTTGTGCTGGCGGTTCAGCACCGAGGGGTCGCCGACGCGGCCGTCGTCGGGGTTCGGGTCCTCGTTGACGACCTCGACGACGCCCTCGCCGCGCTCGACGACGAGCAGTTGGTTCGCGTTGCGGACCGAGACGAGATAGCGGTCGTTACCGAGGTGGTCGACGTCGTTGATGTGCAGCCAGTCCTCGCGCGTCGGGTCGTCGGGACCGTCGGTGTAGTAACTGCTGGCGTTCCACTGCCAGGTGACCTCGCCGCCCTTGACGGTCATGATGCGTTCGTTCTCCATGTCGCTGACGAGGAACTCGCCGGAGGGGAGCTTCTCGACGTCGTGGACTTCGCTGTTCGAGCGCGTTCGCACGGGGAAACTGAACTCGCTGACGATCTCGGGGTCGTCGCCGGGTTCGATGATGCGGAACCCGGTGTGGGTACACGGCGACTCGTAGGGCCCGCAGTCGTCGTAGCCGCTGTCCATGAAACCCGCCATGACGCTGCCGTTGTCGAGCATCGTCACGTCGAAGTAGCTGTCGGCGTCGGCGAGTTCCCACGCGACCTCCTCGTCTTCGAGCAGATAGACGCTGCCGTAGTCGTGCAGGCCCGTCCCGCCGCCCTGGGAACCGACTAGTGTCTGTGTCGTCCCGTTCGCGCTGTTGTCGTGGCTCTGTGTCGCACCGATCGTCGGCGCGGTAGCGGCGCTGACGGCGATTGTCGCCACGAAGAGTACGACGCCCGCGAGAACGAGGGCGGCGCTCGTACGTTTCGTATCCATCGGGTTGGCGATAGCTGTCCCACGAGCCACGATTAAGGCTTCGGGTGGCGTCCGGTAACGTCAGACGGCCGTAACGTGTGCGGCGGTCGGTCCGACCCTACAGGCGATTTCGGACCATCCAGTCGACGCCGCTGAAGAACGGGCCGAGGTCGTCTGCGTGCGTGTAGTCGAAGTGCGGGTCCTCGCGGAGCGATGAGACCAACTCTCGAACCGTCGCCCCGAGCGTCGGCCGTTCGACGTGCGGCGAGTCGTCGCGGAAGAGGCTCAACACGTAGCCGAGTTCGCCGCGGAGCGAGTGACTTCCGCTGTCGATGTCGTAGCTCGAGTCGATGCGGTGGGCCTCGCCGGTCGCCGCCTGCCAGTAGTGGTACGGGAAGTCCGCGCCAGCGTGGACCGTCGCCGGCAGCGACTGCCACATCCGGGGGTTGATTTCGGTGAGTTTGAACTCGCCGGTCTCCGCGTCGCGCATGTACTCCACGCAGGCGAGGCCGTGCCAGTCGAGGTGGCCGAGTAGCTTTCGGGCCACCTCCTCTAGTTCCTCGATGTAGACGGATTTGCGGTAGACACCCCCACCACCGATGTACGAGTCGCCGCGAACCTGGCGGTGTTGGAACGTCGCCAGCGGTTCGCCGTGGTCGTACAGCGCGGCGAACATGTACTCGTCGGAGCTCGTCACGTACTCCTGGACGATGGGGTCGTGTTTCATCTTCTCGCGAATCGCGTCGAAGTCGGGCATCTCGCCCGGAGAGAGATGCATGACGTTCTTCACTTTCGACGACTCTTTCGGCGAGTGGGTGTCGACGTAGCCGTCGGCGAGGAGGTTGTAACGCGATTTGATGATGAGTTCGGGCTCCCAGTCGTCCACCTCGCTGAGGAGTCGGGTTTTCGGAACCGGAGCGCCCGCCTCTTCGGCGGCGGTCGCTAGTCGCAGTCGGTCCTGCGAGCGCTTGAGGACCTCGAAGGGGGGAACGACGAGGTCGGTGACCGCCTCGAACTCGTCTCTGTACTTCGAGAGCACGTAGGCGTCTTCCTCTCGTGCGGGGACGACGGTTCGGACGTCGGGACGTGCCGCGATGCCGAGGAGGGCGTTCTTGTAGCCGACTAGATCCGTATCGGGGGCCGGGAGGCGGAGACGCTCCCCACAGAGTTTGGAGGCGAACACCGGTGGCTTATCGTGCTCCGACGCGACGATGGTGTTGATACCGCGCCGCGCCAGCGACCGTATGGTCGGATACGTGCGCGACGGACCGAGACCGGTCGGAACCAACACCGATTCCTTCGTCCCGCAGCTTTTGGCCATACTATAGGATACCTCGCAAAAAGATATTAAGCTACTGCCGAATTTCGTCCGGTGAGTCCACTCGTCAGCCGACGCAAACGACGAACGATTGTCCCGTTCCCCCCGCAGTACTGCGATTCGTCCACTTGCCGAGAGTCACCCGTGACCGAATCGTGTGAGTCTGATTCGCACGCAATGCGACAACTCGCCGACGTGAATGCGGAGAGGTGGGCCGCTGCGACTTCACTCCGCTCGTCGTAAGCCGTCGCTCACTTTGTTCACGACGACGACGCAGATTCGAACTACGCCCGAGAACCTGCGCTTCGCGCAGACCTCGGTCTACCTCGAATCTCCGCGACGCCATGCACCCGCATTTCTTCGGTGACTCGCACACGCTATGCGGTGCTCGTCGGAGAAATGCGGGAGAAGTGGGCCGGCGCAGATTCGAACTGCGGTTACGGCCACCCGAAGGCCGAAGGATACCAAGCTACCCCACCGGCCCGCACGACTGAGTTGCCCGGGCCGATGTTTAAGGGTTGCGAAAGACGGGAAACCGCGTCACTCCGTGTCGAAGTACAGGTGCGCATGCGAGGCACAGCCGGGGTTGAACGCCGCACCGCAGGATGGACAGACGTGGGCCGCGTCGAGGTACGACTCGACGGAGAGTCGCTCGCCGCAGACGCCGCACAGCACCGCGGGTTCGTCGAACCGGTCGGCGGGCCAGCGTTCGGGTTCGTGGTCGGCGAGCGCCTCGTGACACTCGAAACAGGGGTAGTACGCGTCACAGCACGGGAACGTGATGGCGATGACGTCGCGTTCGGTGGCGTAGTGCGCGCAACGCGTCTCGTCGTCGACGCCGACGCCGCGGAGAGGAACGGCGAAGCGGCCGTTGCCGGCGGAGCAGTCGTCGCCGCGTCGAGTGAGTCGGTCGGTCATTCGGGCCGTCGTATCGAGACGGAGACGTCCCAGCGGGACCAGCGGAACTCGGCGAGCGCCCACACCAGAAGCGTCAGGACGAACACCAACATCCCGGTCAGTTCGAGCGGGCCGACCCACGGTGGGAACATGAACAGCAGGCCGTTGAGCAGAATTTTCGGGTACAGTCCCTTGACGAGCAGTTCGGCGCGCTCGTTGTTACTCGCCTCGTCTTGCACGTCGTCGGTGGTGCGCGAGTCGAGTCCGAGCCGTTCGGCGCTCTCGCCGCCGCTGGACTCGTCGCCAGTCTCGAGGCGCTCGGCTTCGTACGGCGTGTCGGCCTCGGTCGACCAGACGATCTCGCCCTGTTGGTTCACCTCGACGACCCGGCCGCCGTCGGAGTCGGTGATGAGCGTGTTGCCGTTCGGGAGGCGGTCGGCGTCGCGCGGCCACTGCACCCGGCTGTCCTGCCACTCCCACGTCTGCACCCACTCGCCGTCCTCGCGCTGATACTCGACGACGCGGTTGTTCTCGGAGTCGGCGACGAGCACGGCGGGACCGCCGCGCTCCTCGGGGATGTAGTCGGGGTTGTGCTGCTCGTAGAGGGTGTCGTAGTCGTTGTCCTCCCCGAGCGTCCAGTCCTCCATGTACCCCTCCTCCATGTCGATGAAAACCACCTGGTCCTGATTGCGGAGGCTCGCCATCACCCGACCGTCGCCGACGTACTCGACGTCGTTGAGGTGCGTCCAGTCGGAGGGGAACGCCCCGCCCTCCGAGAGCGGGATATCCGCCTGCGCGTCCCACTCCCACTCGACGATTCCCGTCTCGGTGTCGATGACGAACACTCGGTCGCGGCCGATGTCGGCGACGAGCAGGTGCGTCTCGTTCAGGCGGTCGACGTCGTGCCACACCGCTTTACGGGAGTACCGCGTGAGCTCCCGGTCGACCTCGCCGGTCGAGAGGTTCACGCGCTCGACGACGATTCGGGAACACCCCTCCGGAGCGATCGCCGGGCACTCGGTCTGCGAGAGATCCTTTCCGGCGACGTACTCGACGCTGTCCGTCGTCCCGGGCACCGGATCGATGTCGAAGTAGTGCGTGAGGCTATCGTTGTAGTACTGCGTCCGTCCGTCGGTGTCGTACGCGACGAGCGCGCCGCTCGTCGTCCCGCGCGGTGCGGTCGAGAAGACGGTCGTGTTGTTCTGTTCGCCGACGATCGCTTCGCGCTCCTCGGCGGGGAGCTCCGCTTGCGCGCTGATCGAACCTTGATCGGCAGTCACCGCCCCGAGATAGCTCATGCTCACCGAGAGGGCGCATAGCGCCGCGACGAGCAGAAAGGCGAACCGAACGGACCGTTTCGTGATCAATACTGACAGGGGGGTGTGACGGTAAGATAAAAATTGGGGTTCGACAGCGTGTCGACACCACACCTCTTCGGGCAGCGCCGAGCCGGCAGTAAAGCTACGCACCGGTCGCAGACTACGCCGCAGCCGGCACCAGCCTAAAGTGCGTCTCAGCCAGCGTCGTCGTAGCGAGTGTACCCCTCGGTGTCGAGATAGTTGTGCGCGACGGTGATGGCGTGGTCCGCGTGGAGGATTTCGGGGCCGAGGCGCACGCGCTCGTCGGCGGCCGTCGCGAGCGACGACGCCTCCTCGTCGGTGAAGTCGTGGTGGTCCGAAAGGACGAACGCGGGGTTCTCCGGCGGGTCGACGTCGACGACGGGGTCGCCATCCTCGTGGAGTTGCACGACCGTCGATTCGGCGGCGACGGCGTCGAGCGTCGCCTCGAACCCCATCCGGTAGAGCGAGACGCCGGGGCTGCTCTCGGCGGGCATGTGACCGATAGCCTCGTCGCGCGCGGCGAGCGCCTTCCGAATCAACGCCGCGGTGCTCCGCTCGTCGGGGTTCAGCCGTCGTAACGCCGACCCCTCGAACCGCAGGGTGTACTCGTCGCCGAGAACGAGGTGGGTGCGCACGTCCTCGCGAATCGCGTGCGAGAGGAAGAACGCGGCGTTGACGCACCGACAGAGCACGTCGAGTCGGCCCGCGCCGCCGGCGATGTCGTCGAGCGAGAAGTCGGGCGTCGTCGGCGCGTCGTGTCCGATGACGATGAACTGGCGCATATCCGGGGTAGCGGGGGCGGCGTCCTTTGTTCTGTCTACTCGCCGTGCGGTCACACGTATCGACCGCGCTCGGCGTCC
Organism: Haloprofundus halobius; assembly: GCF_020097835.1. Taxonomy (GTDB): domain Archaea; phylum Halobacteriota; class Halobacteria; order Halobacteriales; family Haloferacaceae; genus Haloprofundus; species Haloprofundus halobius. Next base: position 177,772 of record NZ_CP083666.1, on the reverse strand, counting down.
GGGTCGCGTTTCTCGGGCGGTTCGGACGCGGCACTCTCGGCCGGTATCGGTCTCCACCGCTCGGCGGGGAGGGAAGGTGCACGGAAAACTCTGGTTGAATTTTCTTTGGCGTATGGTGATTCGTGCCGTCGTTCGTTCGAAACACCGACCGATGGCGGTTCAATCAACCGTTACAACAGCAGTAATTCGAGACAACGGTGGACTAAGAGTCAAAAATAGACAAACTGTAGAACCATTTAGAATATGAACGGGTACTGATGGTCCCTACTAACGACCAAGTGTCCAAAACTGTGCCTTATTGCTATATTCTGTTGAGAGATACGACACCAGAGCGTTAGGTATTTATATAATCGGATAAGACGAAAGGGTATCCTTCGCGAGTGATGTGACAGCGCATGACGAAAGATAACAACTCCCAACTGATCGACCGACGTCGGATGCTGCAAGGCCTCGGCGTCGCAGGTATCGCGAGCGTAGCTGGCTGTTCCGGCGGTGGCGGTGGCGGCGACGACACCGGCAACGACTCCGGAAACGGCTCCGGCGACGGAAGCGGCGACGGCAACCAGAGCGACGACGGCTCCGGGGATGGACAGGCCTCCCAGGGCGGTCAGCTCAAGATGGCGCTCGTCAAGAGCCCCCTCGAGTTCGACCCCATCGTCCTCAACGACGTGCCGTCCGCACAGGTTTCCCAGAACATCTTCGAGGGCCTCTACGAGTACGACGAGTCGACCGGACTCGTCCCCGCACTCGCAGACGGCGAGCCGGAGGTCAACGACGAGGGGACGGTGTACACCGTTCAGATCGCCGAGGATGCGACGTTCCAGAACGGCGACGACGTCACCTCCGAGGACGTGAAGTACTCCTTCGAGGCACCGGTCGACGAGGAGACCGACAATGCCTCCGAGCTGAACATGGTCGACACCATCGACACACCGGACGAGAAGACGGTCGTGTTCAACCTCTCGTACCCGTACGGCGCGTTCGGGGAGACGACGCTCGCGTGGAGCATCGTCCCGAAATCCGTCCGCGAGGAGGACCCCGACGCGTTCAACGACAGCAAGCCCGTCGGCTCCGGTCCGTTCGAGTTCGACGAGTGGCAGGAGGGCAACTTCGCCCGTATCACCCGGTACGACGATTACTGGGGCGACCCGATGCCGAACCTCGAATCGGTCGAGTTCGTCCCCGTCGAGGAGTCGACGACCCGCGTGACGACGCTGCGAAACGGCGAGAACGACATCATCGAGGAGATTCCGCCGAAGCTCTACTCCTCGGTCGAACAGATTCAGGACGCCGGAATCCAGGAAGTGCCCGGTATCGGCTACTTCTACATGGCGTTCAACTGCGCGGAAGGTCCGACGACGGACCCCAAGGTCAGAGAAGCGGTCGACTACTGCTTCGACATGGACCAGGCGGTCTCGAACTACGTCGAGCCGTCCGGCGTCCGCCAGTACAGCCCGCTGCCGCAGTCAATCGTCGACGACTGGGGCTTCGACACCGGTCCGTGGGAGCAGATTCCCCACAGCAAGGACATCGAGCAGGCCCAACAGCTGTTCGACGAGGCCGGCGTCAGCCAGGACTACTCGTGGCGCATCATCGTCCCGCCGGACGACAAGCGCGAACAGATCGGCGTCACGGTGTCGAACGGGCTGCAGGAAGCCGGCTTCGACGCCGAAGTCCAGCGGCTCGACTGGGGCGCGTTCCTCGAGCAGTACGTCTCCGGTAGTGAGGACGACTACAACATCTACACGCTCGGCTGGTCCGGCTCGCCCGACCCCGACGCGTTCACCTACTACATGTTCGGCGCGACCGAGGACACCCTCGGCGTCACCGACGGGACGTTCTACCACGACTCCAGCGAGCGCGCCAAAGAGGCGACCGAGAAGTTCGTCGAGGCCCGCGAAACCAACGACCAGGAGCAGCGCAAACAGCTGTACACCGAGGGCATCACGACGGTGCTCGAAGACCGCGCGCACCTCCCGGCGTACAACCTCAAGAACAGCTTCGGCGTGAAGGAGTACGTCAACGACTTCGCGGAGCACCCGGTGGACAGCTTCCACCTCTCGTCGAACCACAACAACGTCTCGATAGACGAGTAGACTCGCTACAGCCCGAGTCTCCTCCGTTCAGTATTTAAGTACTCGATCCGTGGAAACCATTCACAACCGTACTGCCGCAGGCTGCAATCAGGGATGACAGACAGTAATGAGTAGACTTCGATACACGATCGGTCGACTCCTCCAGGCGATACCCGTCCTGGTCGGAGTCGTGACCATCACGTTCCTTCTGACGGATGCGATTCCGGGCGATCCGGTGAGCATCATGCTCGGCCCCTCGCCGAGTGCACAGCAGGCCGAAGCCATCCGGGCGAAGTTCGGTCTCGACCAACCGCTGTACGTTCGGTACTTCAACTACCTCTTCGACGTAATCCAGCTCGACCTCGGCGAGAGCCTCTACTACGGGGTGCCGGTGACCCAGAAGATCATGGAGCGCCTTCCCGTGACGATGTTGCTCATGACGTCGAGTTTCACGTTCGCGCTCGTCACCGCGGTGCCGCTCGGCATCATCTCCGCGAAGCGACGCAACAAGCCGGCGGACCACATCTCGCGCGTCGTCGCGCTTTTGGGCGTCAGCACGCCCTCGTTCTGGATCGGCCTGATGCTCATCATCGTCTTCGCGTACAACGTCAGCTGGTTCCCGGCGACGGGGCTGGTGATGCCGTGGGCGCCGCCGTCGGCGATCGGCGGCGCGTCGAATCAGATCGACGTCATCGTCACCTCCATCAGACATCTGGTGTTGCCGACCATCACGCTCGGCACGCTCCAGATGGCGGCGTTCACCCGCATCGAGCGCTCCTCGATGCTGGAGGTGCTCGGCGAGGAGTACGTCAAACTCGCGCGCGCCTACGGCGTCAGCGAAGGGAAGATCCTCCGCAAGCACGCCTTCCGCAACGCACAGCTCCCGCTCATCACCATCGTCGGTCTCCAGCTGACGACGGCGCTGGGCGGCGCCGTGCTGACCGAGACCGTCTTCTCCATCAACGGGATGGGTCGGCTCGTCATCACGGCGATTCAGAACCAGGACTTCCTCTTGGTGATGGGGACGACGCTGATGTTCGGCGTCGTCTTCGTCGTCGGCGTCATCATCACGGACCTCTCGTACGCGTACGTCGACCCGAGAGTCTCCTTCGACGGAGGTGACTAACTATGGCATCCGACACATCTACCCCACAGGACCCCGACGGCCCGAACGACGGGATGACAGACGGCCCGCAGGAAGACGAGTTCGAGGCGCGCGTCGGTATCTGGTACACCGTCTCGCAGATCAAACGCGACCCGACCGCGCTGACCGGACTGGTCATCGTCGCGGTCGTATCCGCCATCGCGCTGTTCGCGTACGTCGACAGCGTCTTCCTCGACTACTGGTTCGCCAGCACGTTCTGGTATCACCCCGAGAGCGACCCGGCGGCCGCGGAGATTCTGCTTCCGCCGTACGGGCTGACGAACGAGATCTACCCGACGACAGCCGGCACGCTCGAACATCCACTCGGCACCGACGACCGCGGCCGCGACATCGCCGTTCGCCTGTTCTACGGCACGCGCATCGCCATCACGGTCGGCGTCGTCTCGACCGGCATCGCACTAGTGCTGGGGACGCTCGTCGGCGCGGTCGCCGGCTACTACGGCGGCTGGATCGACGACGCGCTGATGCGCGCCGCCGAGACGCTGTTCGCCATCCCGTTTCTCGTGCTCGTCATCGCGTTCATGGCCGCCTTCGGGCGCAACCTCACGTTCGCGATGGTCGGCGTCGGTATCGCGACGATTCCGACGTTCGCGCGCCTCATACGCTCGCGGGTGCTGAGCGTCCGCGAGGAGGATTACATCGAGGCGGCGAGAGCCGCCGGGGTACGCGACAGGAACATCATCCTCAGACACATCGTCCCGAACAGTTTCGCGCCGGTGCTCGTCCAGACGACGCTGCAGGTCGGCATCAACATCCTCATCATCGCCGGCCTCTCGTTTCTCGGCTACGGCGCACAGCCCCCGACGCCGTCGTGGGGACAGATGCTCTCGTCCTCTCGACAGTACATGCTGCCGGACCCGTGGTTCAGTATCTGGCCCGGCATCGCCATCCTCATCACGGTGGTCGGCTTCAACCTCGTCGGTGACGGCCTGAGAGACGCACTCGACCCACGGATCAACAACTGATGGCAGAACCACTACTCACCGTCGAAAACCTGCAGACACAGTTCTTCACCGAGGAGGGGGTCGTCCGCGCGGTGGACGGCATCAGCTTCACGGTGGAAGAAGGAGAACTCGTCGGCCTCGTCGGCGAATCCGGGGCGGGCAAATCCGTCGCGACCAGTTCCATCATGCGACTCGTCGAGGAACCCGGCGAGGTCGTCGGCGGCACCGTCAAGTACCGCGACAAGGTCATCCTCGACTTCGAGGAGGGGCCGAACGGCGAGCGCCGCCCCTCCGACGAGATGCTGTCGAACACGCAGATGCGCGACGAGATCCGCGGCAACGAGATCGCCATCATCTTCCAGGACCCGATGGAGGCGCTCAACCCCGTCTTCACCGTCGGCGGGCAACTGCGGGAGTTCATCGAGATAAACCGCGACGTCTCCGGCAGCGAGGCCAAGGAGATCGCCGTCGACATGCTCCGCGAGGTCGGCATCCCCGAACCCGAGGAGCGATACGACAGCTACCCCCACCAGTTCTCCGGCGGGATGCGCCAGCGCGTGCTCATCGCGATGGCGCTCTCCTGCGAGCCGAGTCTCATCATCGCCGACGAGCCGACGACGGCGCTCGACGTCACCGTCGAGGGCCAGATTCTGGACCTCGTCGACGAACTCCAGGAGAAGTACGGGACGAGTTTCCTCTGGGTGACCCACGACATGGGCGTCGTCGCCGAAATCTGCGACCGCGTCAACGTGATGTATCTCGGCGAGATCATCGAGCAGGCGGAGGCCGACGACCTGTTCTACGAGACGAAACACCCCTACACGGAGGCGCTGCTCGACTCGATGCCGCGCCCCGACGAGACGGTCGACGAACTCAACCCCATCAAAGGCGTGATGCCGGAAGCCATCAACCCACCGCCGGGCTGTCGGTTCCACACCCGCTGTCCGGACGCCCACGAGGTGTGTCGCCGAACACGACCCGTCTATCAGGACGTGAGCGGTCCGGAGGGCTACCCGCACCGCGTCTCCTGCGTGAAGTACGAGGACGTCGGCTACGAGGACTCGGAACCGCTGGAGACGGAGGAGACAGCCGCGTTCGGCGGCGATCTCGTCGAGACGCGAGGTGAGACAGATGAGTAGCACGACGACCGAAACGGAAGAACAAGAGGACAGCGAGACGATTCTACGCGTCGAAGGACTGACGAAACACTACTCGCAGGGGTCGGGGCTGCTCGACAGCTTCTTCCCGAAACCGAAAGTGAGAGCCGTCGACGACGTCTCCTTCGAGATCGAACGCGGCGAGACGCTCGGTCTCGTCGGCGAGTCCGGCTGCGGGAAGTCGACGCTCGCGCGCACGGTGTTGAAGCTCGTCGAACCGACCGACGGCGCCGTCTACTTCAACGGACGCAACATCGCCGACCTCTCTGGCGAGCAGCTGCGCCAACAGCGCCAGGACATGCAGATGATCTTCCAGGACCCGCAGTCCAGCCTCGACCCCCGGATGAAGGTCGGGACTATCGTCGAGGAGCCGATGCGCGCGCACGACCTCTACGAGGGAGAGCGCGAGGAGCGCGCCCGCGAACTCCTCGAAAAAGTCGGCCTCGACCCGCAGCACTACAATCGCTACCCCCACCAGTTCTCCGGCGGTCAGCGCCAGCGGGTGAACCTCGCGCGTGCGCTGGCGGTCAACCCCGACTTCATCGTCTGCGACGAACCGGTGTCGGCGCTCGACGTGTCGATTCAGGCGCAGGTGCTGAACACGATGCAGGAACTGCAGGACGAGTTCGGTCTCACCTACCTGTTCATCGCACACGACCTCTCCGTCATTCGGCACATCTCCGACCGCGTCGCCGTGATGTATCTCGGCCAAATGGTCGAACTCGCAGAAACCGAGGAATTGTACGAGAACCCTCAGCATCCCTACACCCAGGCGCTTCTCGGCTCGATTCCGGTTCCGGACCCGCGGGCGGAAGGTCGTCGCGGCCTGCTGGAGGGCGACGTTCCATCGCCCATCGAACCGCCATCTGGCTGTCGGTTCCGGACGCGCTGTCCGACGCTCATCGCGCCCGAGGAGTACGACTTCACGGAACGCGAGTGGGCCGACGTCCGTCGCTTCATGCGGGCGGTCACCCGACGGACGTTCGAGGTACAGGGAGAGAACCAGTTGCGAACCGAGTTCTTCGAGCAGGGAGTGCCCGGCGGCAGAGCGGGTGAGCTCGTCGAGACGGCCATCGACTATCTGCTCAGCGACGAGTGGGAGCAGGCCGAAGACGTGCTCCGCGAGTCGTTCGCCGAACCGAGCATCTGCGCGCAGGAACAGCCAGCCTACACCGTCCCGGCCGAGTACAGCACGGGCGAACACTACGCGGCGTGTCACCTCCACCGAGACGGTATCGAGAACACCGCCAACGCCGACTGAGCGCGGATCCGCTCGACAGTTTTCGGCGGACGGTCCGCCGTCACTCGATAGTTATCTCGACGGAGTCAGTCGGTTGGTTCGCGCCGGTCGCGACGAACGCGCCGACTTCGTGGACGCCGCGCTCGGGCAGTTCCCACGTCGTCCGGTCGCCGACACGTTTGAGCCGGCCGCTCCACGTCTGTTCTATCACCTTCGTCTCCTTGGGGCCGAACGCGAGCGACCCGGGGTTGTCGCTGAGATACCGCGGTTCGTCGCTGCCCTCCAACAGTCCGTCGACGGTCCACCCCCAGAGCCGTCGCCGCGGCGTCGCCACGGTCACCGGAATCGGCAGTCGGTTCCGTATCGCGATCGTCAGTTCGACCGGGTCGCCCCGTTCGTACCGACGCCGACCGGTGGTCACGCGAATCGACAGCCCGCGGCGCACGAGCGACTGCGGGACGAACGCGCCGAGTCGCTCTGCGAGTGACCCACCGCCCTCGTCGAACCCGTACCGGTCCTCGCGGTCCGACGCAGCGGTCTTCCTCCCTGGCATACGCGTTCGTATCGCGCGTCTCGCAGATGGCTCTGTCGAACCGCGCTCAGTTCAACAGCGCGACGAACATCAGGCCGAACCCCGAGACGACGAGGACGGCGGAGAAACAGCCCTCGATGACGCGGAGGTACGTCGCGTCGGTTCTGTTCGTCCGAACCAGTCGAAGAAAGGAGACGCCGACGGTCACGAGGCCGAGGCCGACGAACAGACCGGTCAGGAGATTCATCGTTCGAGTCGTCGGGTCGTACGTCCGACCCTCTCATAAGTGTTCGTTAGTGTGTTTATATCTGATATAAACCCAACAGCTAAAGAAGCGTTTAATAGCCTGACGCGGTTCGATACTGCCGATGAACGTGAAATTAGCGGCGAGAGTACTCTCGTCGTGGGTGGGAAAAGGGGGAAGACGGACCGACCGGGCCGAGGTACCGCTCAACGTGGCACCGCTTCTGTTGTTCGGCCTCGTCCTCGTCGTTCTCACCGTCATTGCCGAGGTCAGTCTCTGACGTGGAGTTCCGAGACGAGCGGACGCAGGCGGCGTCTTCGAGGGGAGCGAACGGTCACGCCGGACCGCGACGACCGGCCCGTCCGGCGCTCGCCTGGGTCGCCTCTCCGTGGCTCTGGGCCGTCACCGGCTTTCTGATGGTGACGCTCGTCGTCGAGATGGCCCTCGTCGGGGCGCTCGCGTACGGCGTCCCCCTCCTCTGGACGGTGACGAGCGCCGTGGCCGACCCCCTCGTGGTGCTGGCGACGTTCCTCGCCGCCCGGTTTCTGGCCTTCCGTCTCTATCAGTGGCGACGCGACTACCTCGCGACACACGGCGAGTTGTGGATTCGGAACTCGGGATCCGCCGGTGCCCTCGTCACCGTCGCCTCCTTCTCGCTCGTCGGTCTGGTGCCGGCGGCGGCGCTGTTTCCCTTCGTGAACGTCCGAGTCTCCGAACACATGACGTTTCTCTCCGCGGCCATCGCGACGATAACCGTCCCCACCTGCTACCTCCTCTTGGTCTACCACCTCGGCGAACTGTCGGCGGCCGACCGACACCGGAGGCGGTTCCGCGTCTCCCCGGCGATGTGGCACTTCCTGTGGAGTCTCCCGGCCATCGTCTTCGTCTGGATGGTCGTCTCGGGGACGACGTGGACGCTCTCGACCGACTCGGTCGCGCCTCCGTTCGTGGCGCTCGTCGACGGACTCCGCGTCGGCAGGTGGGTCGTCGGCTACGTCGCGCTCTGTGCACCGACGCTGGTGGCGCTCGCGTACACGCTCCGTCGGCTGACCGGCGTGCTGTTCGCCCCGCTACCTCGCCGGTAGTTCGACCCGCTGGCCGAGACGAGTGTGCGTGACATACGACAACCAGAGCAGTTATCATCCACTACTCTCAGCATACAATCAGCCACAGAATAATGTCGACGAAAGATACTACCACCTTCCGAACGAAAGCCCTCAGCGTCTCGGACGGTCTCAGCGCGAACCAGAAGGCGGCCGCGATAACGGGGAGCGGACTGTTCGCTGGCGTGCTGTTGGGCGCGATGGGCATGCTGTTCGAGTTCAACCGCGACGACGTCATCGTCGGCGTCGCCGCGCTCGGCCTCGTCGTGTTCGCCGCCGTCGTGTTCGCCGTCGTCCGCGCGATGATAATCAGCGCCGAGATGAAAGACGACGGGACGATTCTCGACGCCGCGAAACACCCGCTTTTCGCCGCGCTGTTCGTTAGTCTCGCCATCGCCTGCGGCGCGTTCCTGAGCGTCGTCTACCGGTACGGACTCTGAGCGCGCGGAGCGAATTCGAACCGCGGAGAAGCGTATCGACCCCGAGAGCGGACGCTCCGGCGTCCGGGTGTCGGCGACTGCGAGAACTGGTCCGCGTCGAAGTCCGAGGCGACCGAAGGCCGACGCCGCGCGCCGGTTATCGGACCGTGTGTTCGTCGGGGTGGCGAAGCGGCAACAGGTCGTTCTCGACGTCCGTCCCCGTTATCTTCGCGATGTACTCCAGCGACTTGGCGTGTCGCTCGAACGGCGACTCGACCAGCGAGTCGAGCGACTCGTCGAGCGCGATCGACTCGTCGTTGACGCGGTCGAGTTCTTCGAGCGAGAGGCCGCGGACGTGTCGAATCATCAGCCGCCGCGCCCGCTCGCTTATCCAGTCGATGTCGCGGTAGTACGCCAGCGCGTTTATCGCCCCGGTCGGGCCGAACTCGCGCCCGAGATACCGCGCCCACTCCATCGCGGTGACGTTCTCGGCGGCGTCGCGCGGGATGGTGCCGAGATACGGTTTCGTCTGCCTGCTGTCGGCCGAACGGTCTCCTGGCATGTGTGTCTCCTTCCGCGATGATTGGAGTGACCCGTTAAATACGTTTCGTAGGTTCGATTACATTCTTGATGCAACGAATGTAGATATAGAATACACCGGTCAGAAGGCGACGAGCGTGCTGACGACCTCGCTCGTCACGACGGCGACGACGGTGCTCGACCAGACGAGCAGCGTGAAGTGCGGCAGCGCGTTCATCGAGTGACCGCGGCCGATGACTCGGATCATCATCGACGCGAAGAACGCGTTGACGACGATGGCGACGAGGAGCAGAAACTCGATTTCGGGCATGTTGTAGACGGAGGGGTTCAGAAGCGAGCCGACGATGTTGGAGTCGATGTCCATCTCCGTCGAGATCTCCTTCAGCACCCGCACCACCTCCAGCGCGACATAGTAGGCGAACGTGCTGGAGAGGACGACGCCGTACAGCACGCCGAGCACCGTCCCGACCTCCTGTGCGCGCTTGCGACGGAGGTTCAACACGGCGGTCATGTTTCGGCTGATGAGCGTCCCCAGTTGGCGGGGTTCGCCGCCCATCCGTCGCCCCTTGACGTACATGTCGCTGAACTTCTGGATGAGATACGACCCCGTCTCGGCGGCGAAGTGATTCCACGACAGTTCGGAGTCGATGCGCATGTTCAGTCGGCGGTAGAGGTTCGAAATGTTCTCGGTGAGCGCGCCGAAGTCCTTCTTTTTGAGGCTCGCCAGAACCGACGAGGTGGAACTCTGCTTGACGCTCTCGACGGCCCCGAGCGCGCGGATGAACGAGGGGAACCCCTCGTCGCGGTTCTTCACGCGCTTCTCCTCGCGCTGCATCACGACCCCGGGGAGCAGCAGCGGCGTGAACGGAATCGCCACGTAGAACGGCAGCGGAAGCTCGTCAGGGTCGAACGGCAGCATCCCCTGTAGCGCCGCGTAGCAGGCGGCGGTCAGCGCCAGCGACAACCCCGCGCCGACGACGAGGCTCGTCCGGGTGCGGACGTTCCTGTCGAGGGACATCTCGCTGTGGAACCAGACGGGGTCCTTCGGCGCGATGCTGTTCATCGCGTAGAGGAACATCACCTGGACGAACACCGACCCGAGGATGACGGCGACGAGCGCCATCGTCGGGTCGATACCGATGAGAAACGGGATGACGATGGCGAACACCAGTCCGAACGTCACCGAGAGGTTGACCGACATGTAGACGTCCTTGACCAGCCCGAGTCGGTCGAGTTGGCTCCCGTACCGGGTGGTGAAGCTCTGGATGATGGAGTCCTGCTCGTTGAGGAGGAACTCGCTGATGTGCTGGCCCGCCCCGACGGAGTACGCCATCCGTTCGAGGAAGTCCTCCATCAGCGGACTCGCGACGAACTTCGCGCGCATCCGACAGGCGTCGTCGAGGCTCTGATTCCACGTGTCGACGAGTGCGACGATGCGACCCATCTCCTCGGCGATCGGGCCGTACTCGTTCTCGCGGGCGAGCGTCCGGAAGATCTCGACGCGGTCGATGTTCGTCGTCGACAGCACCGTGATGTGGGTGATAAAGAGGTAGAACTTCTCTCTGGTCTCCTTGCGCTTTCTGTCGTGGACGAGTTGCGGGTAGACGAGTGCGACGCCCGGCACGAAAAACGACAGCAGGACGAACGGCGCGCTGACGGCGAGGGGGGGTTCGAACGCGAGGACGGCGATGAACGTCGCCTGCCCGAACAGTAGCGCGGGCAGGAGCATGACGAACAGATACCGCTCGTACGGCATGTCCATCGTGTAGTAGCCGCGTTCGAGCGACTCCAGCATCTGCTGGAGGTCGAACTGGCTCTCGGACTCCGTGTCGGCGACGTTCGACCCCGAGCCGCCGTCCATCGTCGCCACCGCTTACCGCCCACCGACCTCGGTCAGTCCCGCGATATCTATCGGCAGCGCCTCGACGCCGTCGTTCTGGAACGTCTCGATGGCCTGGTTCACTTCGGCGTATTCGAGCACGTTTCCGTCGATGAGGCGGCGGAGTATCTCGGCGCGGCGCAGCAGTTCGTCGTAGATAGCGCGCGAGTCCTCGAAGCCCAGAAGCGGTGCGATGCGGTCCTCCAGCACGTAGGAGTTGTTCATCCCGGTGAAGATGATGTCGTCCTCGATGGGATCCCAGGTGAACACCTGCCGGGTGACGACGCCGCCTTCCTGCTTGGAGTAGCCCTCTATCTCCTGGATACTCGTGACGCGACGGACCATGTCGTCACCGAGTTTGACCCGGTTCTGGAACACACAGAGGTCGCAGTTGCCCATGAACGTCTCCGGGACGGAAATGGGGTCGCCGGTGAAACGCTGGATGAGCGAGACGATGTCGCTGGCGTGGAACGTCAGCATCACGGGGTGGCCGGTCTGGGCGGCCTGAAATGCCATCCGCCCCTCAGCACCACGGACCTCCCCGACGATGATGTAGTCGGGGCGCGACCGGAGGGCGGCCGCGACGAGGTCGAACATGTCGACGTCCGTGCTGTCGTCGCTGCCCTGCCCCTCGCGGGTGAGCAGTTGCTGCCACGTGCTGTGCGGTGGAAGGACCTCCGCGGTGTCCTCCGCGGTGTAGATTTTGGCGTCTCTCGGGATGAACGAGAGGATGGCGTTGAGCGTCGTCGTCTTCCCCGACGCCGTCTCGCCGGCGACGAAGATGGTCTGGTCGTTCTCCAGACAGAGCCACAGATACGCCGACATCTCGGGGCTGAGCGTCCCCCACTTCGTGATCTGGAGGATGGAGAGCGGCACCTCGTTGAACTGCCGAATCGTCAGCGACGGCCCCTTGATACTCACGTCGTCGGAGTAGATGATGTTGATACGCGACCCGTCGGGCAGCGTCGAGTCGATGACGGGATTCGAGTCGCTGATGGGCGTGTCCATCCGCTCGCCGAGGTTCCGGAGCCAGTTTTCGAACTCGTCGGGCGACCCGAAGTCGATGCTCGTCGGGAGCATCCCGTAGGTGCCGTGGTCGGTGAAACACTCGTGCGGACCGATGACGTGGATGTCCTCGTTCTCGGGGTCGCCCATCAGCGGCGCGAGTGGTCCGAGGCCGACGATGTCGCGCTGGAGGAGATACCGAACCGTGTGGAACGTCTCTTCGGGGACCGTGATGCGCCCGCTGAGCAGCGACCCCAGACTCGTCATCGGCGTGCCGACGGTGACGACTTCGTTCAGCAGTTCGTCGAGATGTGTCTGGAACTCGTCGATGTCGCCGGGTGCGGGGCGCGTGACGCTCTCGTCGAGGATCCGCTGGCGGATGCGACGGTACGTCGCCCGGTCGGTTTCGTCGAGCGAGGGTTCGATGGCGTAGTACTTCGTCGGGACGCCGGTGTCGCCGAAGACGTGACAGAAGACGGGGTGGTCGTTCTTCACCGTCGGGTAGATGACGTTCGGCCGACGCACCTCGTGTTCGGACTCCAGTTCCTCGGTGTACACCGGATACTCGTTGTACTCGGCGCGGAAGCGCTGGAGGTGTTCGTCGAGGTGCGGATGCTGCTCGGCGAGCGAGCGGAGTTCCCCGGAGAGTTTGGTGGTTCCGAGGTCCGACATCGTCAGGCCACCGTCCGACTCACGATGCTGATGCCGCGACCCGACTGGACGGTGAAGCCGATGTTGTCGTCGACCTGCTCGCCCATGCCGCCGAACTTGCGGACGAGCGCGTTGCGGCGAATCTCGCTGCCGACGCTCTTGGTCTCGATGTCGAGGTAGACGTCCGACACCGTCCGGAGCGGGCGGAGCGTGTTCGGACTGAGCGAGTCGGGATTCACCGTAAAGACGACCGTCGTCCCGTCGGTGACGATCTGCCGGAAGAACGTGATGAGGTTCTGCATCAGGTCGTCCTCGTCGTTCTCGTCGCTGATGGCCTCGAAACGCGGGTCGTGCAGGAGGATGGAGTCGAAGCCGTCGATGATGACCACATCGCTCCGCCACATCGTCTCCGCGTGCATCAGTCGCGTCAGCATCTCGCGGCCGTCGAGACCCGCCTCCCGCCCGTCCATCCGGTCTCGGGTGTCCACGTCCGCGTGCAGGAACAACATCTGCTCTGCGAGCAGGTGGCTGACGACGCTGTACGACAGCGAACGCATCTGCGAGACGAACCCGGCCGCCTCCAGTTCCGTCGAGACGTACGTCACCGAGTGGCCGGTCTCGCAGAACCCATAACAGAATCGTTGGGTGAGTGCGCTCTTGCCCGCACCGTGGCCGCCCTCGATGAGGACGAGACTGCCCCGCGGCAGGCCACCGCCGAAGGAGGCGTCGATTCGGTCGCGGTCCGTCAGTCCGAGTGAGTAGTATCCGTTCATGGTTCGGTTAGGTTGATTCGGTGCGGAACAGCAGTTCCGCGGAGTCGCCGTCGACGTGGACGACAGCCCGGTGGTCGCCGGGGTCGAGCGCGGCCGATGCGGTGACGCGGACGGTCTGACCGGGTCGCCACGCCGACGCGTCGCTGACGACGGTGACGGTGTCGACCGGTATGTACCGCCCGTCGACGACCACGTCGACGCCTCTCTCCGTCGAGAGCGTGCGCTCGCCGGTGTTCTTGACGAGCAGCGTGACGGTCTCGTTGTCCTCCGTGTCGTCGTAGATCGACTCGGGGCTTCCCGGGTCGCTGATTATCTCGATGTCGGTGTCGATTCCTTCGACGATGTTGTCGCCGCGGCTGTCGAGCGAACCGCTGATGTCGTTGACGTTCGCGGTCAGCGTCGTCGCGACGCCCGCGGCGACGGTCAACGCCGCGATGAACAGCACGAGTTGGGTGATGCCGCTGCTGGACATCAGGACTCCTCCCCGACGTCAGTCGTCGACACGCGGACGCCGGGTCCCGTGACGACGTGGACGCGGTCGGGCGCCTCGGAGACGTCGTCGACGACGACGGTGAGCGTCTCGCCGGGCAACCACAGCGCCCGGTCGGACACGCCGTCGACGGTCGTCTCGGAGTCGGTCTCGATGACGCCGTCCAAGAGGAGGTCGGTCTCGTCGACGCGGAGCGTCGTCGTCCCGGTGTTCGTCACGTTCACGGAGAGCGTCTGCGCGGATTCGTTGTAAGTCGAGTTTTCAAGAGAGATATCGGTGTTTCGCTGTGCGAGCGAGCGATCGTCTCGGTCGTCGAACGCCTCGGTGTGCGCCTCGGCGGTCTCCTCGACGACCGGGTAGAGAAAGCCGAAGCTCAGCAGAACGCCGATGAAGATGATGGTGGCGGCGGCGCTCGTGCTGAATCCCATCTGCTCAGGCCGAGGCGACGGTGGCTCGGAGCCCGTCGAGCTTCATGATGTAGGCGAAGCTCTGGCTGTGTTCCTCGCTCGTCAGGTCGTCGACCACACCCTCGGCCGCAAGCGGCGCGGTCTGGACACCACCGAGCAGGTCCTCGAGGTGGTCTTTGACCGATTCGTCTATCCAGTTGATCCGCTCGTAGTAGTCGACGGCCTTCATCGCACCGCCGGGACCCGCGCTGTCGATGAGCAGCGTCATCCACTCCATCAACAACACCTCCGTGGCGAACGACGGCGCGAGTCCGCGCAGGTACACGTCGGACGCCCCCGCGGGGGCGGCCGCGCGAACGCCGGCGGGCGGCGCGGGCGGTGTCTCGATGTCCGGCGGCGAAACGTCGAACGCGTCGTCGTCCGGTTCGTCGAAGCCGCCGTCGTCGACGTCGACCGGCTCGGAACGGACGGGCTCCGTCGGGGTGACGACGCCGTAGCGCGACTCCGCGTCGGCGTGCGCCGTCTCCGCCGACTGCCGCCACTGTTCGTCGAACGGGTTGACCTGCGCCGTCAGACGGTCGTACACGCCCAACAGCTGTGCGGTGTCGTCTTCGAGTCCGTCCAACCGCTCGACCATCTCGTCGCGTTCGCTCTGGACGGCTCGCAGTTTCGACTGCGTGGTCTCCAAATCGGCGGCGACCTGGTCGAGTTCGTGACGCAGGTCTTCGATGGCGTCGCCCCCGGCGGCGACGTCGGCGTCGGCACCATCGTCGCTCGGGCCTCCCTCCTCGTCGAATTCTGCGGCCTCGTCGGCACCGTCGCCGGCGTCGTCGCCGGCGCGGTCGGACTCCTCTCGCCTCTCCTGCAACTGGGGAGCGAGCGCTTCCAAACCGAGCGAGCGCAGAACGTTTCCGATATCCATACTGTGCCTGTTCTTGAAAATTAGGTCGTATAAAACTTTTCCATGGGTGTTAGAGTCTCGATAAATCTGGTGTTTACAATGGCATATTCGGTCCGTCTGTAGTTTCCAACCGAGGTCCACCTCCGTCGATGAAATGCCCGAATTCGGGGGAATGAGTCCATTTTAGCCACCTTCTAACGGCGCTTGTGGGTCGTTCTGGGGCTCATTGTGACCCCTCAATCGGGACATTATTCTTCTCCGTGAAAGTAACTATTTGATGATATTATTTTCAACAATACTGTCTGTTGAGGGCAAAGGTTTATGTTGCATTGAATTCTCGGAGTGAATAAGCCGCGTCGAAGGCGCGGTTAGCAAGAACCTAACCAACCATGTTACCGTTCAACAAAGACAACGACCGAGGTCAGGTCGGTATCGAGACTCTGATCATCTTCATCGCCATGATTCTCGTGGCGGCAGTCGCCGCCGGTGTTCTCATCAACACCGCCGGCTTCCTGCAGAACAAAGCATCCGCGACCAGTGACGATTCCACCGAGCAGGTGTCCAACCAGGTCCTCGTGGCCAGCGCGGTTGGTGACGTCGACACGGATGGTGAAGTGATCGAGGCGCTGAAGTTCACGACGATGCAGTCGCCGGGTGCCGGTGAAATCGACATGAACGACGCGACCATCGAATTCATCGGTCCAAACGGCAAGGTTACGCTTACACACGCCGATGACCAGGACGCTGACGCTAGCAACAATGAGTTCGGTACGAGCACACTCAAGGACGAAGACTCCTCTATCCCGGTCCTGAACTCGAAGGACGACCGGATGGAAGTCGAGATCGCACTCACCGACACGGAAGACGATGAACTCGAAGCGCTCGAAGGCGGCGAGTCCGCGACGGTCCGCTTCGTCACGCAGTCCGGCAGCCAGTACACGTACATCGTGAACGTGCCGGAGTCGCTCAGCAGTTCCGGCGGTTCGTCCGTCGAAGTCTAAACCCGCAACCATCGAGGACTGACACACCCCTCGAATCCCGCGGTCGGGGCTGACACACCCCCCGAACCGCGGACATTATTCTCACACCGAATCGCAATGATTGACTCGACGTTTCTGGTACTCGTAGGACTCACCGTCCTTGCGTTCGAGTTCGACACGGCACTGTACGTCGTATGGTGTCGGCTGGTCGGCATCGAACCGACGCTCATCGTCGGCTACGCGAACCTCTCGCAAGGCTGGCGACTGGTCGTCGTCACGAGTATCGGCGCATCCTTCGGCGTGTTCAGCAGCGTCGTCGCCGACCTGTACGTCGGCGCGGCCGCCGTCGTGTTCGGCGCGGCGACGCTGTTCGCCGGAGTGATGCTGTACGAACTGGCACTGCATATCGCGGCCGAGGCGAACGTCGCCACGTCCGCGTCCAGTTCCCGGAGCGAATCGTAACGATGTTCGGCTCCGACGACAGTCGACGGTCCGTGGACACAGACGACGACCGACGCCGGTCGGACGCGCGACGGAGCGCGCCGATATCGCGCGGCGTCATCGAACCCGCGGACCTCGACATCGAAGCGGACGACCGCGTCCGAAAGCGCGGCGACCACTCGTTCGTCGTCACGAGCGACGACGAACCGAACCGGACGGAGACGTCCGTCGCCGACGAGGACGGCCCGCGGTTCGAGGTCGAACTCGCCGCGTCGGTCGACGGCCGCGTCTCCCACCGGCGCTTCGTCGCCGACGACGCGGAGGAGCTACTCGGGTCGCTGGCGACGTGGGTCGAAAACCACGACGACGCGACGCTCCCGGACGCGACGCTTCGAGAACTGGTAGAACGAACGACACGCGAGGAGTAGCGGACGACGAGCGGTTCGTCGTCGCGACTCCGTCCTGTCGCAGAACACCGACCGACGAGCGAACGCGTCGCTCAGTTCGTGGCGACCCCTCTGACACGATCCGGCCATCCGTACGCTCGACAGCTCACGAGTCGACATTCGTTCGACCCGAGACCAGCAACCAGAGGAGTTCCGAGACGCCGGCGAGCAGCGAAGACCCGGAAGCGACGATCAGGACGCGCCCAGCGCTCGCATACTGTCGGCCGAACACGGTGACCGCGTCCTCGGCGACGCCGAAGTACAGCGTCGAAAACAGACACATACAGCACAGCCACCCGGCGACCGAGCGGACAGTCGGAGAGAAACGGAGCCATCGCCGAAGCGCCACCGTCGCCGCCGGAACCGCCGGGAGGACGGCTACGGCTACCGTAGCGGAGACCGTCACGACATCCGGTCGAGTTCGCGCCGCCCGGTGAGCAGTTGCGCGGTCCGCCAGAGCGCGCCGCCGAACGCGAGGACGCTCACGCTGAACAGCGCGGTCTCGGCGAGCGCCAGAAGCATCGTCTGGTCGGCGTAGACGAGTCCGTAGGCGACGCCCGCGTTGCCCATCACCCCGGCGAGAAACAGCAGCACCGCTTTCTTGCGGTTCGAGACGCAGCGTTCGTGGACCTGCGTCGGTTCGTGGAGAAACGAGAGTTCCGAGGAGAGTCCGTCGAGTCGTGAGGAGTCTTCGAGCGCGCGCGCGAGCGACACGCCCGCGTCGGCGGCGCGACGCTTGCTCCGGTCGGTCGTCGCTCGCTGCCCGGCGACGAACGAGGAGAGTTCGGTCAGCGGGCGGAGTTCCGCCGAGCCGTCCGAGAGACGACGGGCCTGAATCTCCTTGGCCGTCGACTCGTACTCCGAGGGGTAGCCGAACCTCCGGACGAGCACGGCGGCGACGGCGCTGACGACCCCGACCGCCGAGACGAGCGCCAGATTCGTGACGGGGACGACCATCGCGGCTCTACCGTCCCTTTTCCGTCCGCGCGACGGTGTTGACGAGCTCCGTCGAACTCATCTCGTCGTCCAGATAGCTCCGGACCCAGTCGGCGGTGACGTGGTAACTCGTCTGCGGTTCCTCGAAGCGCTCGTCCACCTCGGCGACGAGTCGCGCCCCCTCGCCGTCGTGTTCGACGTGGGTGACGTACTGACTCGTCACCTCGACGAGTTCCTGGTTGTGCTCGTCGATCGACGACGCCGCCGACGCGTACCGGACGACGAGGTCGTCGCCGCGGCGAACCATCTCCTCGACGTCGATGTCGGCGTCGACGAGCAGCCAGCGGAGTTCGCCCGGCGTCGACTCGCCGTCCGCGTTCGGCTCCGCCGTCTCGACCGGTCGTTCGCGTTGGTTCGCGTGCGCGCCCAGCAGACCGACCGCGCTCCCGCCGGCGACGGCGGCCCCGAACCCGCCGAGTAGTTTCCTCCTCGACCAGTTCTCAAATTTGAATTTCTCTCCCATCGTAACGTCTGCTACAGACACCCCCACCAAAAGCGTACTGGCGGCGCGGGCGCGGTCCGGAGGCGCGGAGGAAGCGGCGTGTGGACGGTATCGCCGGGCGAGCCGCCGCGGACACCGTCGCGCAGTTCATGCTCGCTGGGACCGTTGCCTCCGGTAAGGGCGTCTTCGGGCGTCGGCGAGGATATGTCACACGCGATACCACCAGCCAGCGGTGAGTCGGACGTACTCGGAGAGAGTCACAGTCGAGAGACGGACCCGATGGTTCGACTGTTCGCCGACTACGGAAGGGAGGACCGCTGGCTGTTCGCTGTGGGCCTCGTCGCGAGTCTGTTCAGCCGACTCGTCGCGCTCGTCCCCCCGCTGGTGCTCGGCGTCGCCATCGACGCGCTGTTCACCCCAAGCACCGAGACGGCGTACCGCCTGCCCGTCGTCCCCGACGGGTCGCTGCCGGCGACGCCGGAGGGCCAACTGTGGCTCTCGCTCGGCCTCATCGTGGTCGCGTCGATACTGTCGGTCGGGCTCTCGTGGACGCAGGGCGTCTCGCTGTCGCTGTACTCCAACCGCGTCCAGCACGCCATCCGGACCGACACGTACGCGACGATGCAGCGCCTCGACACGGCCTTCTTCGACGACAAACAGACCGGCGAGGTGATGAGTATTCTCAATAGCGACGTCCGGAACCTCCGGGAGTTTCTGGGAACGACGCTCAGCAGCACAGTCCAACTCGTCGTTTCTGCCCTTGGTATCGGCGCCGTGTTGTTCTGGCTCAACGCGCAACTCGCTGCCGTCACGCTCGTCGCGATGCCCGTTCTCGTCGTCTTCACCGTCGCGTTCATGCGGACGATTCGCCCCCGCTACCGGGCGCTGCGGGCGAGCGTCGGCGCGCTCAACACGCGGTTGGAGAACAACCTCTCGGGTATCGAGGTCATCAAGAGCTCCAACACCGAGACGTACGAGGACGGCCGCATCGAGGACGCCTCGTGGGACTACTACCTGAAGACGTGGGCGGTCGCCAAACTGGAGTACTTCTACCAACCGGGGATGGAACTCGCCGCGAACGTGGCGTTCGCCGCGACGTTCGCCATCGGCGGCTACTGGCTCGTCAGCGGGTCGACCGGGCCGCTGGGCGGTCCGGGGCTGCAGGTCGGCGAATTCGTCACGTTCCTGTTCATGACCCAGCGGTTCGTCGACCCGCTGGCGGGCGCGGGCCGCATCGTCAACTCCTACGAGAACGCCCGCGCCTCCGGCGAGCGCATCTTCGGACTCACCGACCTCTCGGTCACCGTCGTCGATAGCGAGCATGCCGTCGACCTCGGGCGCGTCGAGGGGCGCATCGAGTACGATACCGTCTCCTTTGCCTACGAGGAGGGTCGACCTGTGCTCTCGGACGTGAGCTTCGTCGCCGAACCCGGCGAGACGGTCGCGCTCGTCGGCCCCACCGGCGCGGGCAAGTCGACGGCCGCGAAGCTGCTGCTTCGGTTGTACGATGTGACGGAGGGTTCCGTCCGTCTCGACGGCGTCGACGTGCGCGACGCGACGCTCGACAGCCTCCGTCGCGCCGTCGGCTACGTGAGTCAGGACGTCTACCTGTTCGACGGCACAGTCAGGGAGAACCTCACCTACGGCGCGTTCGACGCGACGGAGGCGGAGATGGTTGCAGCCGCGAGAGCCGCCGAGGCCCACGAGTTCGTCACCGAACTCTCCGACGGCTACGACACCCGCATCGGCGAGCGCGGCGTGAAACTCTCCGGGGGCCAACGTCAGCGACTCTCCATCGCGCGCGCGATGCTGCAGGACCCGGACGTGCTCGTTCTGGACGAGGCCACCTCCGCCGTCGACACCGAGACGGAACTGCTCATCCAGCGGGCGCTGGCCCGCCTGACCGAGAACCGGACGACGCTCGTCATCGCGCACCGCCTCTCGACGATTCGCCGGGCCGACCGGATTCTCGTGCTCGAAGGCGGCCGCGTCGTCGAACGCGGCACCCACGACGAACTCGTCTCGCTCGGCGGGTTGTACGCGACGCTGTGGGGCGTGCAGGCCGGCGAGTTCGAGCGACTCGACGAGGCGGCCGTCGCGCGGTTGGTGCGCGAGCACGCTGACGACTGAGATTCCGCGTCACGCCCCCATCTATGCACACGTCGCAAATGGCGCAATCGTAAACGGCGCACTCGGGACGAGGGTCACCCTCCATCGACGCTCGCCACGGTGCCTACTCGACGATAGAGCCGCGTTTCGCACGGAGAATGTAACGACCCTCGGAACGGCTTTTCGGTTCTCGTAGCAGGTGAACGATATCTCCGCTCTCGTCGAGTGGTCCGAGCAAGCCGTACGGTGAGTCCAACCGTCTCTCGAACGACGACGCCTCAGCGCTACGTGACAAATTCCTTTACCTAATTTGTTACGGTAAAGTATTTTTAGGGGTTAGTGTCTCGGCGAAGATGGTCTGTAGAGAGAAACTATGACAAACACGTTGGAAGATCTGTTGAACGAGCAGTCCGAGAACTCGGAGTTGACAGCGGGCGAGCGCCACCAAATCCTCTCCGTGAAGCGGCGTAGAATTCTCCTCGATGTTCTCTCGAACCAGTCGACACCAGTAGAACTCATCAGCGTCGCAACAGCGGTCGCCCGACAGGAAAGCGCCGCTGAGAACGTCACAGAGCGAACGACTCGACGAGTGGCGATCTCACTTCACCACACTCACCTACCCATACTAACTGAACACCAGGTTCTCGATTACGATTCGGAGTCGAACCGCATCGCCGCCGTCACAGTCGATCTCCCTCTCTGAGACGAGCGGAACAGGCGCGCGTCTCCTCCAGCAGTTTCCACAGACGCTCTCCGTCCTTCGTCCTTCGCTCGGTCAACCGACCCCCGACGACCGGGGGTGTCCCGTCTGCTCGGCTACGACTCCGTCGACTCCACGCGGAAGATGACGACACCGTCGTTCTCGTACACCTCTTCGTACCCGTCGGCGCCCATCAGCGACCAAACGAGGTCGTCGCCGCCGTCGGTCCGCTTCCCGCGGAGGACGTAGGTTCCCTTCGGGACGTAGAGGTAGTCGGGTGTGACGTCCGCGTCGTCCAGCGTCTCGGAGACGCAGTCGGCGTCGGGGCACTCCGAAATCGACCGGTAGAGATCTTTCTGCTCGGCGTACGTCTCGGCGCCCTCCCACTCGACGCCCCACAGGCCGACCGTCATCGTCCGCTTGCTCACGTCGGGGAACCACTCGGCGGCGTCGCCGACGACGACGAACGTCGCGTCCTCGGGCGTCTCCTCGCCGACCCACTCCATCGCCGCCACGTCGTCGTCGTCGACGAACTGGGGCGCGATGGAGGGTTCGGCGACGGTCATCGAGTAGCCGACGACGCCGAGGCCGACGACCAGCGTCGCGGCGATGGCGACGCTCGCGACCGTCCGTCGCTTCGGCCGGGGAACGCGCTCTGCGACCGCGGCGCGGACGCGCGGGAGCGCCAGCGCGACGACGCCGAACGTGCCGACGAAGGCGACGAAGCGCGCCTGCTGGAACAGCAGCGCGGCCGCGACGGTCCAGACGCCGAGAAACGGCCGACGGGCGAGAAACAGCGCCGCGGCCAACACGAGCGGAATCACGTGCCACGCCGTGATGGCGAAACCGCCGCCGATGCCGCCGTGGGTCCCCGAGGCGGCGGTGAACACGTCGAGGCCGTGTGTCGAGACGTTCCAGACGAGCCACGGCGTCGCGAGCGCGAACCCGCCGGCGGCGACGACGCCCCCGCGGAGAAAGCCCGCGAGCGACCGGTCCAGCGAGAGCCACAGGATGACGAAACTGCCGACGAAAAACAGCGTGTACGTCGGATGGGTCAGCATGGTCAACCCGAAACAGAGCGAGGAGATGGCGAGCCACCGGCGGTCGTAGCCGGTCGTCTCGACGGCGGCGTAGAGGCGGTAGCCCGCGTAGATGCCGCAGACGGCGAACAGGAACGCCGGGGCGCGGACGACGCCGCCGGCGGTGATGTGCCACTGGAGCACCTTCGGGTTGAGCGCGACGAGCAACCCGACGGCCGTCGCCGCCGGACGGGAGGCGAGCACGTCGCGCGCGAGCAGGTACGTCGGCACCAGATACGCGATGGTGACGAGTCCGGGGAAGAAGCGCGCCAGCGCGAACGGCCCGACGCCGGTCACGTCGCGTATCACGGCGATGACGTAGAACAGCAGCGGCGGGTAGGCGAAGGGGACGCCGTCGACGGTGTAGTAGGGGATGGACTCGGGCGGCAGGTAGCCGTTGGCCGCTATCTGTTCGCCCATCAGGTTGTAGAGCCCCGCGCCGTAGCCGGGGTAAGCGTTCGCCGCGAGGTAGAGAAAGTAGACGGCGACGCCCGCGAGGAGGACGGGCGCGACGTAGCGGGCGTCGGCGCGGGAGAACAGCGCCGCGACCGCACTCGGACGGAGCTCCCGTAGTCCCGAGACGACGCTGGAGTCGTCGGGGTCGCCTACTGGCTGTGTCACGCGATAACACCCCCCGTTCCACGCGAAAGAGGGGGCAGAATACGTAGAGAGGTCACGGTTTCCTCTTCACCCCGGGAAGAAAATATGTTCTCGGTTTCCGACGAGCGATGCAACGTCGCGCGACGGCGTTTGCATCGGGTGAGAAATAGCAATCAGCGTGGCGGAGTTATCGAGACGGTGAAGTGCCGGCTAGCAATCAGCGCGCGTGAGCCTCAGTACCCCAGCGCGTTGCCGTCCTTTCGGGGTTCGGTCGCCGCCGAGAGCACGCCGTCCTGGTTGCGGACGAACTGCGCGCCGCCGAACATCAGCGGTGCGAGAATCCCCACCTCGTGGCCCATCCGGGTGAGCGCCGTCGGGACGCCGGAGTCCGAGAACTCCTCGACGGCGAGTTGGCCGTCCTCGCGGTAGCGCCAGCGCGGGCGGTCCAGCGCCGCCTGAATCGAGAGGTCGTAGTCGACGACGTTCGAGATGACCTGCACGTGGCCCTGCGGCTGCATGTAGCCGCCCATCACGCCGAACGCCGCCCAGTCGTCCTCGCCGAGTTTGGCGACGGCCGGGACGAGGGTGTGGAACGGGCGTTTGCCCGCTTCGAGGTGGTTCGGGTGGTCGGAATCCAAAGAGAACGACGCGCCGCGGTTCTGCAGCGCGATGCCCGTGTCGCCCGCGACGACGCCGGAGCCGAAGCCCGCGAATCGGGAGTTGATATAGGAGACGACGTTGCCCTCGTCGTCGGCGACACAAAGGAGAACTGTGTCGGCGTCCTCGGCCTGCGCGTCGGGAACGCCGAAGCTCACGTCGTGGTTCGCCGTCTCGCCGACCGTCTCGGCGCGTTTCTGCGCCCACCCCTCCGAGGCCAGCGGCGGAATCTCCTCGTACTCGGGGTCGGTGATGTAGCGATGGCCGTCGTGGAACGCGAGCTTCATCGCCTCCGCGAAGTAGTGGACGCGCTCTGCGGAGTCGAGCGGGTGGTCGGCCGCGCCGAGGTCCTCGGCGATGTTGAGCGCTTCGAGCGCGATGAGCCCCTGATTGTTCGGCGGGAGTTCGTAAATTTCGGCGCCGTTGTACGTCGTCGACACCGGCTCGACGAACTCCGGTTCGAAGTCGGCGAGGTCGTCGACGGTCATGAAGCCGCCGAGTTCCTGAATCTCACTCGCTATCGCTTCGGCGATGTCGCCCTCGTAGACGATATCTGCTCCCTCTTCGGCGATGCGCTCCATCGTCGCGCCGAGTTTCGGCAGCGACGCCATATCGCCCGTTTCGGGCGCCTTCCCGTCGAAGAGGTACGCGTCGCGGGCGTGTTCCGACGTGAACAACTCCTCGCCGTGTTTCCACTGCGCGGCGACGACTTCGGTGACTGGGTAGCCGTTGTTCGCGTACTCGATCGCGGGCTGGAGCACCTCGTCGAGCGTCATCCGACCGAGTTCCTCGACCGTCGTCTCCCACCCGCGGGCGGTGCCCGGAACCGTCACCGCGTGCGGGCCGAGAAACGGCATCCCCGCCTCCTCCGCGGAGTCGACGGCGTACCCACGAGACGCGGGGTACCACGACGAACGCGTCTCCTCGTCGGCCTCGGTGATGGCTTCTCTCACCTTCTCGATGCTCGTTCCCGAGGGCGCGCCGCCACAGGAGCGCATCGCGCCGACCTCGTCGTCGGCGGTGCGATAGAGCGCGAACACGTCGCCGCCGAGGCCCGTCGACGTGGGTTCGACGACGTTCAGCGCCGCCGCGGTGGCGACGGCCGCGTCGAAGGCGTTGCCGCCCTCCTGGAGGGTGGTGATACCCGCCTGCGCCGCGAGCGGTTGGCTCGTGGAAACCACGCCGCGGCGACCGTAGACGGTCGACCGGCGGGAGGTGAAACTGTCGAGGTTGCTGGCGTCCATACCACCCCTTGGCAAATGGCCCTCAAAGAGCCACGCGAGTGGGGGGTTCTTGCCGGTGGTGGCTCCCGGTCGAACGTCGTCCGGGCTACGGCGACTGCAATCGCTGAGTCGGTGTCGTCCGACTGTACGAACGGATCGATCGGGGTCGAGCGTAGATCTGATATCGGGATAGCGCTCAAACGCGTCTGTCTTTTCGATCAGATCTGAAAAGCTCATCAACGTTCTCGAGGCTGAACAGCGACCAGTTGTCGTCCAAGTCGTCTTCGAGACCGTCGACGAAACCGCTTTTCGAGAACAGTACGAACCGTTCGTCCCGAGTAGGACGGAAGCGAGTCGTTCTCTTCGACGAGGGAGGGGAATTCGTCGATGACTACCACTAGATCTTCGGCGTGGCGCTTCTCTGCGAGATATTCGAAGGTATCGTCCCAGCCGTCGATTCGCGGAACACGTTCGTCGAAATAGTCAGCGACTTAGTCGACGAACTTCTCACGCTGACGATTCTCAGCTTCCTGCGCCGCGAGAAAATAGACGTCACTTGTCCTCTCGTTGCTGTTGTAGTGTTGCTTTTGTGCGTGCGACGTAGGAGTTTGCAGACCAACTCCGGGCGTCGCTCATCTTCTCGAGGAATTGCTCCGCAGAATCGGGAGAGAGCACGTCGTTCCGCACGAGGGCGGTGAGTAGAATCGGCGTCGTCACGAGACGGGTGTCAGCCAGCGATGCGTGGATAAGTGCGAGCCGGTTGAATTCGTCGCAGAGGAGTTGAACCGCGTTCACTTGGTTCGCCAACGTGACTGCCGCGTTCTCGCCGTCGTCGAGTGGAAACGTTTCGTCCAGTTCGACGAGGCGAACCTCGAACGCGCTCTTGCGATCAAGCACGGCCTGTGCTGCCTCTCCAGAGGCAGCGTCGTAAGATGCTGTTTCCGCCAATTCTTCGAGAACGTGCTCGGGGAGTAGGAGTTCGTGCGACTCAAGGAGTATATCGAGTGGGTTTGCCGTGGTGTCTGCAACGGTTCCTAAACTAACGAGGGCGGAGGTATCAGCGACGATGCGCACCATCTACGTGTCGGCCAACTCTTCGGCTACATCCTCGACGAACGTCTCGCTCAACTGCTGTTTCAGGAGACGGAAATTTGCGGCCTCCTCGTGACCGACGAGAGACTTCAGTTCCTCGAAGGTAATATCGCCGTCGTAGTACGCTTCTGCGACCTCCTGCTTCACGTCATCAGAGTGTGCTGCGTCCCGGAGATACTCGCGGAGGGCAGCGATGAGAATGTCCGTCCGGTCTGTCTCGAACACCGCTGCGAGAGTGTCAGCCCGATCTACCAACCCTCTCGGCGCTCGGAACTGAACGCGCTTCTTCTCCGATTCGGAACTCATGTGTGTACACTGTGAGTGCGTCGATAAAAATACTTGTCTCGTCCAGTCGTCGTCGAGCCCTCGATTCGCCCGTCAGCACACCGAAACACCGCAACACCGAAAGCGTCCGGGCGCCCTCTATCCGGTATCCGAGCATGGACACCGACCAACTCCGTTCGACGCTGGAGCGGACCGGACTCACCCAGTACGAGGCCGAGGCCTACATCGCGACGGTCGAACTCGGCAGCGCACCCGCGACCGAGATCGCCGACGCCTGCGGCGTGCCGCAGGCGCGCATCTACGACGTCCTCCGCAACTTGGAGAGCGAAGGCTACATCGAGACGTACCAACAGGGCAGTCTCCACGCCCGCGCGCACGACCCCTCGGCGGTCGTCGACGACCTGCAGGCGTACGCGGAGACGGTGACGAGCGCGGCCACCGAGATTCGCCAGCGGTGGGAGCGCCCGACCGTCGAGAACCACCGCGTGAGCGTGCTCAAACCGCTGTCGTCCATCTTCGACCGCGCGCGCGAAGCCATCGAAGGCGCCGAGAACGAACTCCAGTTGGCGGTGACGCCCCCGCAGTACGACCTGTTCCGCGACGCGCTCGCGGCCGCCGTCGACCGCGGCGTCGTCGTCAAACTCACCCTCACGCCCGAGCAGTCCCCGGACGCGAGCGTCGACGACCGCGTGTTCGACTTCGCGGGCGTGGCGTCGGAGGTCCGCCTCCGCACGCTGCCGACGCCGTTTCTCGTCCTCGCCGACCGCACGCACGTCTGTTTCGCGCCCGAAGCGCCGCTGCACCCGAACCACGAGTACGGCGTGCTCGCCAACGACTACTCGCTGTCGCGTATCTTCGACGCGCACTTCCAGACGGCCTTCTGGGAGACGTGGGAGACGCTGTACTCCGCGCGCGACGGTTCGCTGCCGGCGACGTACACGAACATCCGCGAGTGCATCCGCGACATCCGCGAGGACGTCGAGGCGGACCGCGAAGTGACGCTCACCGTGAGCGGGAAGAGTCGAACCGGTCGCGAGGAGCGCGAACTCACCGGCTGGGTCGCCGAGGTGAACTACGTCGCGGGCGACGACGACCGCCCGCTGTTGGAGAGCTTCATCGAGGCGGCGACGCTCGAACTCGACACCGGCGACGAGGTGGTCAGCGTCGGCGGGTGGGGCGCGCTGGTCGAGGATATCGAGGGGCAACGGTTCGTCGTCGAGAGCGTCGTGTGAGGGTGATCGCCGCACTCGACCCGACGCCCCGAAGACGGCCGTCCGAACGCGTATAGAAAGGACAAGGCTCACACCTCACCGTTCACGGCGGGGAGGATGTCAATGGAGTCGTGAGCCGGATTCTGTAGAGATGACCAGGACGGATCGCGAAAACGACGAGAGAGGCGTCGAGGTCGTTCGCGGTGAGATTCGTGGCCGCCTTACGGGTATCGCACAGGCGCGGGCTTTCTCACCAGCCCATCCCCGGCTTGTCGGCGGCCTGCCGAACCCAGGAAGCGACCTGGTCCTCGTCCAGCGCGTCCGTCTTCTTCAGGTCCAAGGCTTGTCTATCCGGACCCGTTCCACCGGGTGGCTTCGGCTCGAGGTACGATTCGCACACGAACGACAGTTTCACGTGTTTCGAGAACGCGCTGAACGACGCGAACCATCCTTGACCCTCGACACCATAGAACGGTATGTGCCACTTCACGGCGCGGCGCACGTGGGGCACTTCGCGTTCGATGATCTCGTCGAATCGTGTCGCGACCTCCCCCTTCCAACCCGGCAGCGCTGCGATGTACGCCTTCACCGCTGCCGCTCCATCGGCATCATCTGTCCTCCGCGCCGCCTGGTACCGTTTCCCTCGTTCCTCCCATTCCCGCCGCGTCGGAACCTGCTCCGACAGCTCGATCTCTCCGAAGTCCTCGTCGGAGATAGTTTCCTCTCCCGCTCTGCCTGATACTGCGGTCACGACCAAGATCGGGTCTGGCTCGTCGGACCTCGATAGCAGGTCGAAGTCCAGCCGCAACGTCTCTCCCCGCCAGTGGCGAGCGAAGCCCACCCAGCCGTTGGGGTGGTCGTCCCGGGTGTCTTTCTCAAGTCGGAAAAAACCCATCAAGGCTGGAATGATGTCGGCGCCCCACTGGAGGCCCTTTTCCGGATCCGTGAAACGAATCCCCTCGTCGTGGGCTGCGTGGTAGGTGGGTGACCTGATTGCTCGGTTCGCCGCCACGAGTTCGGAGATTCGCTGAATCGTAATCGGACTGGGTACGCGCATAATCTTTCAGTCATATGTTATATGAGTACATCAACATTCCGCTGGTCGTGGGCTCGAGGACTCCTCGGTCTCGTCGTTCCACGTGGACCAGTCGATTCCGTCGTCCGGTCCTGCAGAGAGGCCCCCGCGTGTGACGGCACTCGAAACGACGAGATGTCTCGTGGTTACGGTCTGATTTTGAAAAGAGAGGAGAGTCAGCTAGTGCTCCCCCGAGGGCGTTTCCGCGGAGAACAGGTCTTCGGGAACAGCCCCGATCTGCACGAGCATCGGCAGCATGCCGACCTCCTGCCACGTCTCGGCGAGTTTACCGTCCTCGAAACGGTCAATCTCGATGCCGGTGATAGTCACCTCCTCGTTCGTCGGCTCGATGCCGGCCATCTCCCCGACGTGCGTGCCGGTCTGCTTCCAGCGAATCGCGACGTGGTCGTCGGCCGGGATGAGCTGTTCGATCTCGAGACGTCCGTCGATGACGCCGGAGCCCATCTCTACTATCTGTCGAAAGCCCTCGCGGCCGCTGGGCCACTCGGTCTCTTCCGGCATCGATGGGTCATGGAGGACGTAATCCTCGGCGACGAGTTCATCGATGACCTCGTAGTTCTCGTTTTGCCATATCTCCTCGAAAATCCGTCTGGCGATCGCCTCAGTGTCTTGTTGTGCGCTCATGTTCTCTCACCCCGTGACGGGCGTAGGAGAACTCAGCACCGGTCGCTAAGTAACGAGTAGTGTGCTACTGGAGGCCGTGACTTTCCGCCTACAAAAGCCGTCTTTCGCCGTCCGGCGTATCTACGATCTACGACTGGAAGCGAGAGTGACTGCGAACATCGGCCGTTCGCAGGTCCGATAGAGACGGCGCTCGCGCAGTACGCGTCGGGCCTGAAAAGAGCGTTCAGCGTGTTCGAGACGGTATCCGACGGTTCAGAGAGTCGTCGCTTGCTCCGGGCTGTTCCGATGGTCGCGAATCTCCTCGTAGAACGCGACCGAGTACACCGCGAACAGACTCCCGACGACTGCGGTGACGACGGTGCTGACCACGACCTGTCCGAGGGCGCTGGTCAGCGGAGGCTGTGCAGGCATGGTGCCTGGAGCCGACTGCGGCAGCAGGAGGAACTGCGCCGCGACGACGGCGACGACGACCGCGAGGGAACCGGCTATCGTGAGGAGGAAGTAGCCGGTCGTGCTCAGGAGGTTCCGTCTGACGAGGCCGACGCTTCCTTTGATCCCCGAGACGGCACCGGCGTCGTTCAGGACGATCTCGTGGCTGTAGAACTGGATGAAGAACGCGAACACGAGGTAGACGAGGCCGACGACGAGGACGACGCCGACGGCGACCACCAGGCCGTTCTGGCTGCCGGTCCCGATGGAGAAGATCCCGGCGAACACGGCGGCGAAGACGACGAGCATCAAGACGAGGACGACACCCGTCATCGCGAGGTACGCGACGAGCAGGGAGACGTAGTTCTCCTTGCCGGCCTGGACGAACGTTCCGAGTCTCGTCCGGTTTCTGAGCGCCTCGTCGGCCATTCCGATCATCCCGCCCTGGAAGAACGGGACGCCGAAGAGGTACACCAGGGTAAAGATCAGCGAGATGACGATCGAGACGGTTGAGTTCAGGTACTGTGCGAGCGTCTGTGGTGCCTGCAGGAGACCGACGAATCCGAGCAACGCGACGAGTATCGGATTTCGGGCCAACGCACCGGGCACTTTTCGGAGGGCATTCAGGACGGCCATCCCTTGGATATCTAACTATACACCGGATAATGGTTGCGGTGAACTGACGAGTTACCGCGGTCGAACACCGGCTTTTGAGTACAGCGAGCGGTGACGCTGTGAGTGACCGCGCCCCGCGCTCGGCGCCCCACGTGAGCGGCGACTCAGGCGTCCTTGCTCTGCCGCATCACGTGCCAGGACATCGGGAAACTCGCCGCGACGAGGCCGTAGACGCCGCCCATCAGCGGGTCGACGCCCAGAGCGGGGGCGAGCAGATACCCGGAGACGAATCCGAGCGGGTCGAGGACGAGCGCGAGGGCAACAATCTGTACCGAGAAGGACTTCGACTCGAACCACCGCGAAAGGTCGCGTATCATGGAGGGATACCAACTGGTTTCGGTGACAGTATTTAACTCTACTCGACTGGTGTGAGACTTCGGCGGGCTCTCGGGTGCGCAGGCGTGCCGTAGTCGCGGATGCCGCCGTGAGGCGGTCGGGGATGCCACCGCGAGGCGGAGCTCGTCGGTGGTCGGATATGCGGCGCTACCGCCGTAGCGTGACGAACCTCTGTACTTATGTCACGAGGGTGTAACTACCGGGTATGGTCCGCCGCCGCTTCCTCCCGTCGCTGGTCGCCTTGCTAACGGTCGTCCCGACACCGGTTCTCGCACAGGCCGGTGTCGAAACGCCGGCCGCCGGGTCGTGGCTCGTCGACCTCGTCATGGTCGTCTTCCTCTTGGCTCTCATCACCGCGTTCTCCGCCGCGTTCGCCGTCGCCCTCGCGATCCCCGTGTTGCTCGTCTCGGAGTTCGTCTACGCGGACTCGTACGTCCGCGACCTGGAGCGACGAATCTACGACGTCCCCGTCCGCTCCGGACTCCTCGGAATCGCGGCCACGCTCGTCGGCATCACCGGATTCGTCCTGTTCGCAATCGTGGTGATGCTGCTCACGGAGTTCGGCGTTCCCGACCCCGTCGGCCTCGTCGTCGCGGTTCCGGTCCTCGCCGGCGTGCTGTTCTTCTACGTCGGGTCGACGGTCGGGACGGTCGTTCTCGGATCGTATCTGCTCCGACGGGTCGCGAGCGGCGAGTCGAATCTCTGGCTCGCGCTCGTCGTCGGTGCGGTCATCGCCAATATCCCACTTCTCGGCTTCTTCCTCTCGCTTCCCGCCCTCTTCGTCAGTATCGGCGCGATGGTCGACCGATGGTGGAGCAATCGACGAGACGGTTCGTCAGGCCCCGGTCCCCGGCGGTCCGTCGACGGGTGAACGCTCATCGAGGCCATGCGACGAAATCAGTACTTCACCTCGGTGTGATACAGCACACGTCGGTCGAAAATCTCACTCTCGTTTCCACTTCCCCGGCTTTTCACCGTGTATCTCTTCCGTTGCTTCGCGGCCGTTCGGCCAGAAAGCGACAACCGCGATACAGAGATACACGACGAACAGCACACCTGCGACCACCGTTGCCGGGAAACCGGGAACGCTGCTGCATCGGATCACGCAGTTTGAGGCGTCAAGATGGTGATTTTGACGACCCACGTGAGACCGGCGATGACGAACAGGAGGCCGTATACTCGACGCAGGCGTCGAGAGAGCGCTTCGAACGTCGATACTGCGGAATTCGGATATCGAAGGTCATCAAGGCCGGTTACGCCGGTTTTCGACCGGCTAAGACTATGTAGTCTATGTAGGGCTGCACCCGCCGCACTCGGGGGAGCATCCCGGCCATCTGCCTCAGATACGTCGGGTGGGTCAACAATCGCCCGAGTATAGTGAGGAAGCCGGAGAGGCCTTCATCGCGGATTATGTAGCCGGGGCCGATGAACTCTGCAGGACCACTCACGTATTCGATGTCCGAGAGACCAGCGTTACGATACAGCCCTACCCACCCTTCGGGTTCCTCCAAGCCGAAGCCGGGGAAGAGTTCTTGGCTGCTCTGGATGATCTCGTCCGGCGCTCCCCGGGTGAAATACGCCTCGTGATCGATGACTAACCCGCCCGGCTTACACACCCGGACCACCTCCCTCGCCGCTTGGGCACGGTCCACAAACATGACGACCGATTCGATAATGACCCGATCGAATGTATCGTCGGAAAACTCCAGTTCAAGGATGTCGCCCTGGTGAACCGTGACCGAATCCTGCAGTCCAGCGGCGCGTACGTTGGTTGCCGCGCGTTCGATCACCGACGGCGCGATGTCGACTGCCGTCACCTGACAGCCGAAACGCTGGGCGATCTCGATGGCCGTGGTTCCGACGCCACAGCCAGCGTCCAGAACGTGCTGGTCCGGTTCGAGATGGGCCAACTCGAGCAGTTGTTCGGTGGACGGACCTCCACCGACGTGGAGTACTTTCTTGCCGAGGTTCGCTAACAGTCCCGCCCAATCGATTGCAGCCGATTCAGTTTCCGTAAGTTCCCGAGGGGGGACATGCTGCTCGTCCGGCATCGTCTTCGGGGGCATAACTCGCAAGCTATAGCTAGGTTTCAGGGCACGATAGTCTTTGCGAGACATACTCTATCACACCATAACGCTTCTTCATCGTATCGAACTCTAACAGATGACCGGGAGAATCCTCAAGGTAACGAGGTTACACGTTCGAAGCGAGATGCAGATATTCTCGTCGTCTGATGCGCGGAAACGTGGGTTCCTCGTCGCCGTTCTCGTCTCGATTGCGTTCGTTCTCCTCTACCTGTTGGTCCACCGATACGCGCCGTTCGTCTTCCGCCCCGACGAACTCCGCGCGTGGATCGATCAGTTCGGCTTTCTCGCCCCGGTCGTGTTCGTCCTCGTCCAGGTCGTTCAGGTAGTCGTCGCGCCGATTCCGGGGCAGGCCGTCGCGCTCGTCGCCGGCTACCTCTTCGGTCCGGTCGCCGGTACGGTGTACAGTATCACGGGCGTTCTCATCGGGAGCGCAATCGCGTTCCTGCTCGCGGACCGATACGGGCGGACGTTCGTCGAAGACGTGCTCCACGAGGACGTCGTCGCTCGCTTCGACGAGTTCGTCGAGCGAGTCGGGTTTCCGGGTCTCGTCGTGTTCGTCGTCATCCCCGGGCTCCCGGACGACGCTGTGTGCTTTCTCGCCGGACTCACCAAATGGCGGCTCCGAACGTTCATGGTCGCTATCGCCATCGGACGCCTCCCGGCGTACGTCCTCACCGTCTACGCCGGCGGCAAACTGGCGAGCGGCGAGTTCCTCGAGGGGATCGTGATCATCGGGAGCCTGATCGTTGCCTCCGCCATCGGCTACTACAAACGTGAGGCGATACGGGACGTGGTAGGCCGCCTGTGGAAGCGCACTCCACCCTGAGGGGCGAGGATTCCCGTGGTGAGATATATCTCGGTTGGCGCAAAAAAAGTTCAACTCCCGTCCCGTCCTCCCCGAGGTATGGAACGGTACGTCGACGGATTCGTCATCCCGATTGCGAACGACAAGCTCGATGCCTACCGCGAGATGGCCAGCGAGGCCGGTAAGCTCTGGATCGAACACGGCGCTCTCGAATATTTCGAGGGAGTCGGAGACGACATGGAGCCCGACATGGACGGCATACCGATAGTGACCTTCCCACAGCTCGCCGAAACCGGGGACGACGAAACGGTCGTGTTCTCGTTTATCGTGTTCGAGTCGCGGGAACACCGCGACGAGGTGAACGCGAAGGTGATGGAAGATCCCGCGATGGACCCGGACAGCTACGATTCGGAGATGCCGTTCGACCCCGAGCGCATGGCCTACGGCGGCTTCCGCTCCATCGTCAACTACGAGGGGTGACGAAAGAGGCCTATCGAAGGGTGAGTCGGCTCGGGCCACGCCGTTCAGTTCGATACGGCTTCCGGTGACGGGGAATTCGCAACCGGTGTCTCCTTCGAACGACGCCCGCTGTCTCTCGCAGGTCCCAACTGTCCTTCCGAGAACGTGTCCCGAAGAGCGTGCGAAAGCGAGAGGTTGTGGACAGCACAACAGGCGACGTCTCTTCGGTCGAATCGACTGAACTTTCGGTTTGCTTGCTGTACGTCGTCAACCTTAGATATATCTGAAGCCATCTAGAGACGATGAGCGATCATGAGCACCGACAGAGTTCTGAGACTGATTTCTCGGACTATCGACGGAGTAGAAACGCTCGTTAACACCGAGTCGGGGGAGATATTCATCGACGTCCCCGCCGCGACTCCGCAGTACATCCGTGTCGAAGAAGGCGACACGATCCAGGAAGGGGACACCCGTTCACGAACGGAGAGGGAACTCGAATCACCGACCCTCAGAAAGTGGACGGTAGAGAGGATCGGACGGGGGACGGTTGTCGGGACGGATATCGAAACGGGTGAGCGGCGCGAATGGGAGCGTGAGTCGCTCGAAAAGCAACTCGCGATCGGCGGGCTTAGCACGAATCTCACGAGCTTCGACCGGATGAACGTGACTGGAGGGGCGAAGAGCCCGGGTCACCGAGGAGAGACGGGCGAGGAATCTCTTATCGTGGTCCTGTACGGAAACGATGCCCGGAGATTCATTCAGACGTACCGCGTCGTCGACGACGAGTCCGGCGGTGGCGAACGTCGCGTCGAACTGATGGAACCCGATGAGCGTGTCGAATCCTTCGACCCCGACCTCCGGAAGCGGTTCGATCGAGCGGTCGAGCAGGCGCTGCAGACTGAGGGATACGTGATCTGACTCTCGCATCCACGCTTCGCGCTCGGAACTGCAGAGTTGGCTCGAAACTCCGCTGTGGGTAGTTGTCTCGCCCTCGCGTGAGATGCCGTCTCTAGCCCCGAAATCACCTGTCAGATTCGAGACAAACGAACGTCTGGACCGCCGCCAGCCCCGTTCCGCGATTTCGAGACGTCGCCGTGACGCGTGAGGACGGCCGGCGGGACGGACACGAGTTCTATCGGCCGCCGGACCGAGACGCGACAGTCGCGTCTCTCTGGGCGAGAGACCGGGTCGCAAACGCGGATTCGGAACGGTTCACATCCGAACGAAGCGGTACGACCGACCGCTCTCGGCGCTCGTGAAGGAGCGAACTCGCCCCACAGTAAAATCGCCGGCTCCGTCGAGAGACGCCGTCGATGATTCCCGAGAAGGAGTCAGAAAACCACGCGAGAGAGAAGGCGTGCACAGCAAACGGCGGTCGACGAGTCCTGTGAGAACGTGTGTCTGTCAGAAACCGGTAGAAAGCTATTTCTCCGCTGTGAGCATCTGAGTGGCAGGGGAAACCGGCGTATTGTCGGCCTCAAAACGCATGACTGAGAAACGTCTACACGATGGAAACGAACCGACTGTGTTCGCAAGATGCACCGATTGCGAGAACATCTATCCCGCACAAGAGATGACGAACGGGAACTTCCGTCCGGTCGGGACAGACGGGTCGTGCAACTGTGGGAACGAAGAGTTCGAACGCTTCGAATAGAGACCAGTCTCGCGTCTTTTCGGACTCGATTCGTCCTGCAAACTCCACACTCATAAACATTCAGGATCCCTCACTACTGGAGTAGTGTGAACCGAGACGTATAACTGAGGCCCGACCGCATCACCCGATAGATGAAGACAGACAGCACGGTGGCGAACGGCTCGACGTTCCTCGTGACCGATGAGGACGGCGTTCCGACGCGCGGCCACGACGGCTTCTACCACCGGGACACGAGACGGCTCGACAGCTACCGACTCGGCGCGACCGGCCGGACGCTCGAACCGCTCGAACTGGTCGACGTCCGCCCCGCCGAGCGACTCGTCCACCTCGCGACGCCGCTGGAGCGCGGCGCGCGGTCGCTGCAACTGAGTCGCCGACAGTTCGTCACCGACGGGCTCTACGAGTCCGTCCGCGTCACGAACCTCACGCGCGACCCCCGGTCTGAGACGCTCGAACTCGCTGTCGGTACCCGGTTCGACGACCTGTTCGAGGTGCGCGGCTTCGAGGGCAACGAACTCTGCGAACGCGACATCGACGTCGAACTCCACGAGAACGGCGCGACGTTCGCCTACGACGCCGACGACGCCGACGATGTCGACGACATCGACTTCGCCGCGCGGGTCTCGGTGGTCGTGAGCCGCGACGCGGCCGTGAGCGTCGACACGGCCGACGGCCGCGTGGACGCGACACTGTCGATTCCGCTCGACCTCGATGCGGGGGAGACGCGCGAAATCTCGCTCGCAGTGACGACGGACGGGCCCGCCGCAGAGCCCGATGCGGCCGCCGACGCCGCGCGCGATGCGGTCCGCGAGCGCGAGCGCGAGTGGAACGAGGCGACGACGCTCGACGACGTCCCCGAGGGCTGGGAATCGGTGCTGGAGGAGAGCCGCGAGAACCTCCTCGAGTTGCGTCTCGACACCGACTACGGCCCGATGCTCGCCGCGGGCGTCCCGTGGTTCGCGACGGCGTTCGGCCGCGACTCGCTCATCGCCGCCTACCAGTCGCTCGGCCTCTCGACGGAGTTAGCGAAGGGGACCTGTCGCTACCTCGCCGCCCACCAAGTAGCGGAAGTCGACGCGTTCCGCGACGCCGAGCCGGGGAAGATCCTCCACGAGGTCCGCTACGGCGAACTCGCCGCCCGCGGCGAGGTGCCGCACTCGCCGTACTACGGCACCGTCGACGCCACGGCGCTGTTCGTCGTCCTCGTCCACGAGACGTGGAAGCGAACCGGCGACGACGCCTTCGCCGAGGAGCTGCGCCCGCACGTCGAGCGCGCGCTCGACTGGCTCGACGAGTACGGCGACCGCGACGACGACGGCTTTCTCGAATATCCGACCGACGGCGGCGACGGCAGCCTCACCCATCAGGCGTGGAAGGACAGCGGCGACGGCATCATGCACCCCGACGGCGAGCATCCGGAGGGGCCGCTCGCGGTCGCCGAGGTACAGGGGTACGCCTACGACGCCAAGCGCCGCGCCGCCGACCTCGCACGCCGCGCGGGCGACGAGGAACGTGCGGCCGAACTGGCGCGCGAGGCCGCCGACCTCGAGGAGGCGTTCGACGAGGCGTTCTGGCTCCCCGAGGAAGAGTGCTACGCCGTCGCGCTCGACGGCGAGAAGGAACAGGTCGCGTCGGTGACGACGAACGCCGGCCACTGTCTGTGGAGCGGCATCGTCCCCGAGGCGCGCGCGGACGCGCTCGTCGACCGCCTCGTCGCCGACGACATGTTCACCGGGTGGGGCATCCGGACGCTCGCGGCGAGCCACGACGTCTACAACCCCCAGAGCTACCACCTCGGCAGCGTCTGGCCGCACGACAACTCGCTGGTCGTCCTCGGGATGGCCCGCTACGGCCGCGTCGACGCCGCTCGAAAGGTCGCCGAGGGACTCGTCGACGCCGCCGAAGAGCGGGGCAACGACCGCCTGCCCGAACTGTTCGCCGGCTTCGAGCGCGAACAGACCGAGGTTCCGGTCTCCTACGGCGAGGCCTGTGAACCGCAGGCGTGGGCCGCGGCCGCGCCGCTGGCGTTCCTGCAGGCCGTCGCGGGAAGCGTCGCAGAAGTTCCGGACGAACCGGATTCGCGGGACGCGCCGACGCCGAGTTCGTAGGGTTCGAGAACGACCAGACTTCGTTCGGTACGACGATGCGCTACGCAGTCGCCCCGCGGACACTACGCCGATGGTGGCGTTGTTCATCGGATCCGGTCAGCCAACCGCCGATTTTTGCGCCTACTCCGCCCACGAGTGCGACACGCCGAAAGCCAGTACGACGACCCGAGCGAGAACGACGAGCAGTGACATCCTCCCCGCCGTAAACAGCGGGGCTTCCCACACGGTGGGAATCCGGCTTGGAAGGTTTCAGTCCGAAAACACCGAGAGCGTCATCTGTCCGGTTTTCGGACTCGTCTCTCGGTGGACTGTGGCGCTGTCACAGGCGCTCCCATCCCGAGGCGAGTCATCGCGTCCGGGTTCCCAACGGACGCTCTCTCCCCACGGGTTAGCGCGACTGGCGATGTTCGCCGCCGCGTTAATGTCTGCTTGGAACTCTGATACGTGGCAGTCGTCGTGTGGACACACAAACTCCGCTTGCTGACTCCGACGACCGAGCCGACCGCAAGCGTGGCACGTCTGCGAGGTATACGCTGCGTTGACGTACTCGACTCGAATCCCTGCCTCGGTCGCTTTGTCTTCGATTCGACCCTGTAGCCGGGCGAACGCCCACGCATGAAGACGGCGGTTCATGAACTTGCCGTAGTCCAACCGCTCGCGGATGTACGACAGGTCTTCGAGGACAATAACGGGATTCTCGAAGGAACGAGCGTATTCGACGGCTTGGCGAGACGCTTTCTCGACAATATCCGTCAGAGCGTTTTGGTAGTGGTCGAATCGTTCGTCCACACGCCACTCGGCGGCGTCTCTCGATTGTAGCCGCCGAAGTGTGGTGAACATCTCTTTGCGGAGATGCCTCGATTGACTGCCGCTGACGAGCATCGGCTTCCGTGGTACGTCGCGTTTGAGGGCACAGCCCGTTATCAACGCGTTCTCACCTACGTCGAAACCGATGTACGTCTCGTCGTCCGAGTTGGTCGGTTCTTCGACCGAGTATTCGACGGTGACGTGCAACTCCCACGACGTGCGATGTCGCTGTAGCCGCAACTCACCTGCCTTCGCGTCCTCGGAGAGCAGGTCGAACCACTGGAATTCCTGTTCGGGGTTGATACGGAGCGGAATCCAAAAGTTCGTCCCGTGACCGGGTTGCGGGGCTTGCCACACGAAGCCGTGTTCGCGCTCCTCCGAGTAGTCGAACTTCGCGGCCCGATTGACAAGTCGAAGCGGGTGCTCGTCGTCTAACTCCTCGGCGTGATACGTCCGGCGGAGTTTCGGGACGTAGGATTTGAGCGCGTCTTTGGCTTGGTACGGCAGGTCGTAGGGCGTTACAATGTCGTTGACGGCAGACATTGTATCTGCCCTGTTGTCGAAGGCGTCGTGGAGTGCGTTGCGGTAGGTGTCCAAGAGTCGCTGTAGGCGTTGCTCTTTGCCCGTGGTGGGAGTTGCGAGCGTGGCCTGTAGCGTCTTCGTCACCGTCTCGGACACAATGTTACAATAGTGTTAGTCACACTTACCACCGTCGGTCACAAACCATGAGACGTGAAGAACATCAACATCGAAGTAGACGAGGAACAGTACGAGAGTCTGAAAGAGACGAAGAAGCGCCACGGCCTAACGTGGCGGGGGATGCTACTCCACGCGCAACGGGAGTTGGATTCCGGCCCGACCGCCGAGTAGCGGGTGGTCAGTACCGTGTCGCATTCCCTCCCGCCCTAAAGGGCGGGATTCCCTGCTTGAATTAAGATGGACCGTCGTCCCATTTCGCTCCACGTCCAGCACCACCTCTGCTAGTGGCCGAACAGTTCGTATCGACCGTGGTGAATACGGGGCGAATACGCGCAAGGAGACAGGATGAGCGGCGTGTCAAGCTATTTATATTGTCGATGGCGATTGCTCACCGAGCACATGTCAGCGAACGATTCACTCGGAATCGGGTTTGTCGGTGCCGGATTCATCACGGACACGTTCCACTCCGAGACGCTGCGCGGGATTCGCCACGCCCACGCGGCCGGCGTGATGAATCCCACCCGAAGCAAGGCCGAGGCCGTTGCAGAGAAACTCGAGGCGTACGAGTGTGGTGACGCGACAGTCCACGAGTCGGTCGGCGATCTCACCCGAGATCCGGACGTGGACGCGATCTGGGTTACCAGTCCGAACTTCACCCGCCTCGAGACGGTCGAAGAGATCGTCAGTACAGTCGAAGACGGTGCCCACCTCGATGGGATTGCCATCGAAAAACCCCTCGCACGCAATCTCACGGAGGCCAAGCGAGTCGTCGAGTTAGTCGAGTCGATCGACGTCGCCCACGCGTATCTCGAGAATCAGGTCTACATGCCCGGCGTGGAGACGGTCAAAGCGCTGCTGTGGGACAGCGCTGAGGCTACGGGTCGGCCCTACCTCGCGCGCTCGGCTGAGGAGCATGCGGGACCGCACTCGGCGTGGTTTTGGCAAGGGGAGAAACAAGGTGGGGGCGTTCTGAGCGACATGATGTGCCACTCCCACAAGGTCAATAAACACCTGCTCGAATCGACGATGGGTGACGATTTGACGCCGCTCGCGGTCACCTGTGACCTCTCGACGCTGAAATGGACGCGTGAGGAGTACGCGAACCGACTCGCGGCGGATTTCGGCGTCGATTTCCAGTCGGAGCCGACCGAGGACTACGCCCACGCGACGGTGTTCTACGAAACCGACGACGGGGAAGTCGTCGTCGCGGAGTCCACGAACTCGTGGTGTTTCGTCGGTTCCGGACTCCGAATAACCATCGAACTTCTCGGCCCGGAGTACTCGGGGAACGTCAACACGCTCGAATCCGGCGTCGGTATCTTCGTCTCGTCCGATGCGGAGGACGACGCGGGCTACGTGGTCGAGAAACAGCAGGCGACTCAAGGGGAGATGGCCGTCATCCCCGACGAGGTGACGACGTACGGATATTTAGACCAGAACCGCCACGTCGTTTCCGCGTTCCGTGCGGGCGAGAACGCACGCGAGGATCTCCACGACGGACTGGAGGTCGTCGAACTCTGTATGGCCTCGTACCTCGCTGCCGAACGCGGAGAACGTGTCGAGTTCGCCGATATCGATTTAGAGGGGTATATTCCCGCGCCCGCCCGCGGAGAATTCGATCCGTACCCGACCGAATCGACGGGTGACCGACCGTAGCGCCTGTAGGTAGGTGAGCCATGAGCGACGGGAATTCACCGGTCTCAGCGGACACTTCCCGTGAATCTCGCACCGTCTCCCTGTTTGATAATGGCCGGAGAGGGCAGGGTTATTTGTCGTTGTGGAAATATTTATCTGAATGATTTCAAGTAACGGATTATGTCGGATGTTCAGGAGAGAGTGGACTTACTTCTCGGTGGCGGCTTCGGTGAATAGATGTCAAACATGCGGCAATATTGTTGATAGTGCATAGAGCCATATACTCGAATTGCAGTTGATAGGTGTATGATTCCTCACAGGAAAGCTGGGTGTAGTCACAGAGACTCGGACACCGAGATATCTGCAGTCGACCGCCGATCGTTCCTCCGGTCGGGAGTGGCAGGAGCAGCGGCGGTCGGCGGATTATCGCTGTCCGGTTGTCTGAGCGGCGGCGGAGGCGGCGGTGGAGGCGGCGGCGGGTACCAGATAACGATTATTTCGAGTCCAGCGGGCTTCGACGACCAAGCGTTCAACGACAACGCGCTCTCGGGACTCGAAGACGCGGCCGAGGAGTGGGACATCGACATCAATCAGGTCGAGGAGACGAACCAAGGCGCGTACGCCGAGCGGCAGGCCGACGCCGCCGAAGCCGGCCCCGACCTGATAGTGCTGGTCGCCGACCAGCACACGGACCCACTGCGGGAAAACGCCCCCGAGTACCCCGACGTCAACTGGATGCTCATCAACAACGTCGTCGAGGAACCCAACGTCTCGGGATGGATCGAGATGAACCACGAGATGTCGTTCCTCGCCGGTGTCGGTGCCGGGACGCTGACGCACGAAGAGATCGAACACGAGGGGAGTTCGACGAACCCCGACGAGAGCACCGTCGGCTTCGTCGGCGGTGAGGAGATTCCCCTCATCAAGGCGTTCGAAGCGTCGTACATACAGGGCGTCGAGTGGGTGGACGACAGCATCGAGGTGCTCACCGGCTACGGCGGCAGTTTCAGCGATCCATCGGGCGTCAACGACCAGGCCGTTTCGCAGTTCGATAGCGGGGCCGACATCGTCTGGCACGCGGCGTCGGCCGCAGGCGAAGGGGCGTTCCAAGCCGCGGACGATAGCAACCGGTTCGCGATCGGCGTCGACAGCGACCAGTCGGTCGCGTTCGACAGCTATCAGGACGTCATCCTCGGTTCCGCCATCAAAGCTCTCAACGAGGCGACGTACGAGGTCGCGAAAGCCGTCGTCAACGACGAGTGGGATAGCGTACAGGGAGAACAGAACCTCTCCACGGAAGGCGGACAGATCGACTGGGTGACCGGCCAGGCGTTCGACGGCGACATGCCCGACTCGCTCGATCAGAACATCCAGGACGCGAAGGACGCCATCATCAACGGCGAGATCGACTTCGAGTGTGGTCCGACCGGGTGCTAGCTGGGAGAGCAGCTTTTCAGCCGACAGCTGTGCTCACGTTCAACAGAGAGTATCATGACTAACACGAGCGTACTATGACTGCGAACAGCACACCACCGGCCGTGAGATTAGTGGGAATCACCAAGCGGTTCGACGACGTCGTCGCGAACGACAGCGTCGATTTCACCCTAGAGGCGGGGTCGATTCACGCGCTCATCGGCGAGAACGGGTCCGGAAAGACCACGCTGATGAGCATTCTCTACGGTCTCTACGACCAGAACGAGGGGACGATACACGTCGACGGCGAGGAACGGTCGTTCGACACTCCGCGGGACGCGATGG
The DNA here is from genome assembly GCF_020097835.1 of Haloprofundus halobius. Taxonomy (GTDB): domain Archaea; phylum Halobacteriota; class Halobacteria; order Halobacteriales; family Haloferacaceae; genus Haloprofundus; species Haloprofundus halobius. The sequence continues at coordinate 134,814 of NZ_CP083666.1, read as the reverse complement.
ACGCGGGAGTCGGCATGATTCACCAGCACTTCCAGCTCGTGATGCCGATGACCGTCCTGCAAAACGTCATTCTCGGCCACGAGCCGGTAAAGAACGGGTTCGTCGACGAAGAGCGCGCGCGAGAAGACATCGAAGCCATCAGCGCCCGCTACGGGTTCGACGTCGGCGAACATCTCGACACCCCCGTCAGGGAACTCGACCTCGGGACGAGACAGCGCGTCGAAATCGTCAAGAGTCTCTACCGCGGGGCCGACATCCTCATTCTCGACGAACCGACGGCCGTCCTCACGCCGCAGGAGGTGGACGGCCTCATCGAGCTCATGGAGGACCTCAGAGCGGACGGCCGCTCTCTCATCTTCATCTCGCACAAACTCGACGAAGCGTTGGCGGTCGCCGACGATATCACCGTTCTCCGCGACGGCAACGCGGTCGGGACGGTATCCGCTTCCGAGACGTCCGAGGCGGAACTCGCACGGATGATGGTCGGTCGAAACGTCCTGTTCGATAGCGACGCCCGCGAGACGACGATCGGTGAACCGGTCCTCGAAGCCGAGAATCTCCGGGTCACCGGAGACCGCGGCCTCGAAAAGGTCTCGGAGGTGAGTCTCTCGGTCAGGGAGGGCGAAATTCTCGGCATCGCGGGGGTTCAGGGGAACGGACAGACCGAGTTGGTCGAAGCCCTCACGGGTCTCCGAACCCTCAGTTCGGGCGTCGTCCGATTCGACGGCGACGACATCTCGGCGGCGTCGAGGCGCGACCGAATCGAGGCGGGTATCGCCTACGTTCCCGAAGACCGCCACGTCGAGGGGCTGGTGATGGAGTACGACCTGGTCGAAAACGGACTGCTCGGAAATCAGACGATAGAGCCGTTCGCGAACGGCGGCTTCCTCGATTGGGGGGCCGTTCGTGAACACACCGAGGAGATCATTGAGGAGTTCGACGTGCAACCGCCGAACCCCGACAGCGAAGCGGAGTCCCTGTCGGGCGGAAACCAACAGAAGTTCATCGTCGGTCGGGAGCTCGGCCATGACCCGGACGTGTTGGTCGCCTCCCAACCGACTCGCGGCGTGGATATCGGGTCGATAGAGTTCATTCACGAACGGTTGACCGAACTCCGCGACGAGGGACTCGCGCTCGTCGTCGTCTCCTCGAAGTTGGAGGAAATCCAGAAGCTCTCGGACCGAATCGCGGTCATGTACGAAGGCGAGTTCATCGACACGGTGGACCCGAGCGAAGTGACCGAGGAGGAACTCGGCCTCCTGATGGCCGGACAACGCCTCGACGACGAGGGCGACGCGTCCGAGGACGGAGGCCCCGAGGACAAGGTGTCTACGGGCGGGATGTCCGGAGACGAGTCGAGCAGCGGGGCCGAGACGTGAGTTCGACCGACGAATCCGGCGCTCGGTCGCTTCTGGACCGCGTCGGCGACCGACTGTTCGACGCCACGGTGCTGGAACGCTTCGGCATCGCGCTCGTGTCGATACTCGTGGCGATTCTCCTCGGCCTCCTCATGGTCGCCGCCGCGGGGCACAATCCGGTAGTCTTCCTGAACAACTTGATCGTTGGAGCGATCGGAAGCGAGCGAATGCTGGCGCGAACGCTGCGACTATCGACGTTCTTCATCGTGACCGGCGTCGCCGTCGCGATCGCGTTCAGAGCGGGCGTATTCAACATCGGCGTCCAAGGCCAGTTCGTCGTCGGTGGACTCGCCTGCGCCATGTCCATACTTTGGGCGGCTCCGTACCTGCCGAGCGGGGGTCTCGGCGGGGTCGGTCTGATGCTCATCGGAACCGTCGCCGCCGCCGTCAGTGGCGGATTGTACGGCGCGCTCCCCGGCGTGTTGAAGGCGTACGCCGACGCGAACGAGATAATCACGACGATAATGCTGAATTTCATCGCAATCGGCGCCGTCAGTTGGCTGATTACGAACCCGTTCCGGGAGGCGGGATCGACGAACGTCCAGACCGAGCCGCTTCCGGCCAGCGTCGGACTCCCGCCGGTCGTCTTCGGCGAGTCGGGGTTCTCGGTCATCGGACTCGTCCTCACGCTCGCTCTCGTCGCGGTCGTCGCCGTCGTCATGACGCGAACACGCTTCGGCTACGACATGATGACGAGCGGCTACCAAGCGTCGGCCGCGGTGTACTCCGGCGTGGACGCGAAGCGAAACGTCGTCGCGACGATGACGTTCTCCGGTGCGGTCGCCGGACTCGCGAGCGCGCTCTTCGTCATTATGTACCAAGGGAGGTTTCTCGAACCGGCGAGTATCCACACGTACGGATACGACGCGATCGCGGTGAGTCTGCTCGCGGCGAACAATCCGCTCGGCGTCGTTCCGGCGGGGCTACTGTTCGGCGGCCTCAATTCGGCGACGTCGTACATTCAGATCTACAGTGACGTACCCGTTCAACTCATCGACGGTATCGTCGGAATCGTCATTCTCTTCGTGGCCGTTCCGGAACTGTTCCGCATGGCCGCACGCCGAGCCGATTACGGAGGTGAAGACGAATGAGCGTCGTCGAGTACGCCGGTCGCAGACGAGTCAGGCTGGTCGGCCTCGCCGTCGTCGCGGCGCTCGCCGTCGGCGTGGTGGCGACGGTCGCGTTCGACGTCCCGCTCGACCGCATCTTCACGGTCGGGTACGTCGCCCGGTCGATGGAGTTGGCAGCCCCCATCACGCTCGCGGCGATTGGCGGCCTGTACGCCGAGAAGAGCGGCGTGTTCAACATTGGGCTCGAGGGGTTCATGATATTCGGCGCGTTCTTCGCGGCGGTCGGGACGTACTTCGCGGGCGGTAGCGGGGCCGTCCACGCGTGGGCCGGAATCGCGTTCGCGACGGCGCTCACGACGGTGCTGGCGGTGCTGTTCGCCGTCCTGTTGATTCGGTACAAGGCCGACCAAATCGTCGCCGGCCTCGGCGTTTGGTTCATCGCTCTCGGCCTCGCACCGTTTACGGCGTCCGTTATCTGGGGGTCCAGAAACAGCCCCCGAATCCCCAGCGTCGGGCGGCTGACCGTGCCGGGTCTCAGCGAGATACCGTATCTCGGGCGAATCGTCTTCGACCAGTCGCCGCTCGTGTGGCTCACCGCCCTTGTCGTGGTCGGCTCGTGGGTGTTCCTCTACCGAACGAACTACGGCTACTGGATTCAGGCGGCGGGTGAGAACCCGGAGGCGCTCGATACAGCCGGTATCGACGTCAACCGCGTTCGCTACGCGACGGTGATATTCTCGGGGGCGATGGCGGGCCTCGGCGGTGCCGTGTTACTCGCACACAGTTCGTCGTTCGTCGGTACCGGCCAAACCATGGTCGACGGTCGCGGATGGCTCGGCATCGTCGCCTATCTGTTCGGGAACTACAATCCGATCGGTGCGGCCGCAGCGGCGCTTCTCTTCGGCGGGGTCGACATGCTGCAGGGACAGCTTCAAACGCTGAACATCGAGCTCTCTGCCAAGTTGCTGGAGCTGCTCCCGTACATCGTCGTTATCGTCGTACTCGGTGGGTGGGGGAAGACGCGGGTTCCCGCTTCCGTCGGCGAGCCGTACGAGACGAAGGACTGACTGCCTCCCACACCCACTGCGTCGCGTCTCGATGGTATCTGCACTCCGGTCGAAGTCAGTCGAATCGATGGTGGGTTCCGGGACGCTACTCGGCTGACGCACCGAGAAACGCACGCCACGTCTTGGTTGGAGTCCGTTCGAACCATGTGCGGAGCACCGCAGAGTGATGCAACCGCGTGAGTTCGGTTTCTCCGAGAACGCCAGGCATTTCGCTGACCAACTCCGCCGTGACACGGGAGGGTTTGCTCGTTCGACGGCTGAGCCGTCGAGCGTCGTCTCGAACGTCGGTTCGACCGCCCGTCTCTGCAGTTCGAGCGGGAGACTCGCTTTCACCGCGCCACCCGCGGTCACTTCGCCCTCGCACGACTTCTCGGCGGCCATCTCCGGCGTCAGCGGTAGGTGGACGAATCCGATGGGAATCTCCAGCCCTCGCGCTCCACGAGCGCCCGGGCGGTGTACAGAATGTCGTTGCAGAGGTGTATCCCCGCCGTGTTCGAGACGCGCTCGTGGTCGACACACACACGCACGCTGTTCGCTTCCGGTCGCAGTCTCTCAGTTACAGGACTGAGAGACGTTGTTTCTAACCACTTTTATCACCGAATCCGGACTTCTCACCCCGGCTGAAATAGGGTTAACCGTGTGTAGTGGCTATTTACCGCATGGAGGACGAGCCGGGGCAATCGGAGGGTGGGAACGAGATGCAACGGAACGTCGACAGTTACATCCGGAACGCGCGTCCGCCCCCGGCGGAGGTTTTGGAGATGGAGTTCGTCTACGAGGCGCTGGCGCATCCGAGGCGACGCTACCTCTGTTACTCGCTCTTGTCTAACACTCGGTGGACGCTCTGGGATTTGGCGACGAAGCTCGTCGCTTGGGAGCGCGACGTTCCCGAAGCGGACGTCACCCAGTCCGACCGCGACGAGATGTACGTCTCGCTCTACCACGCCCACGTTCCGAAGTTGGTCGAGTTGCACGTCGTGAAGTTCGAGGACGGAGCGACCGAGGAGGTGATCGTTGCGGACGAGAACGCCGTTCAGGTGCTCGCAGTCCTGGAGGGCGCCGGGGCGAGTTTGGACGCGCTCCAAGAGACACACGCACGCAGCGACTACGAGGAGGACTGACGACGATGGACGAGAAAAAAAAAAACACTCGAACCCTATGAGAGACACAGACCAGAACAGCGCCGAGACCGTCTCGCCCGAGGATACGCTCGACGCACCGGCGGCGAGGGAGATGACCGATGGCGGGTGGACGTTCGCGACTCAGGCTCAGTACGACCCCAGTGACTCCCGTGACCTCACGACGGTGATCGTCAGTACGATCGCCGACGCCGAGGACACCGCTATCGTCGAGATCAAGAATCCGCCGCTCTACGAGGTCATTGACGTCGCAGGCATCGACGACGTCCTGTTCGACCACTCTCCGATCACGCAGAACGGTACGAATTCGACCGTCGAGTTTCGGTACAACGACTACAAGGTGAGCGTCGAAACGGACGGCTGGGTGACAGTATTCAGACGCTTCGAGGACTCGGCGGCTGACGAAGAATGAGCGCGCACGTCCAGTCGCACCTCAGTTCGACGGCTGAGCCGTCGAGCGTCGTCTGGAACGTCAGTTCGACCGCGCGCTTCTGCAGGTCAAGCGGGAGACTCGATTTCACCGCCCCGCCCGCCGTCGCTTCGCCCTCACTCGCTTTCTCAGCGGCCATCGTCGGCGTCAGCGGCACGTGGACGAACCCGACGGGGATCTCCAGCCCCTCGCGCTCCACGAGCGCCCGCGTGTTGTAGAGGATGTTGTTGCAGAGGTGCGTCCCCGCCGTGTTCGAGACGCGCGCCGGGATTCCGGCGTCCAAGAGCGACTCGACGACCGACACCACGGGGAGCGTCGCGAAGTACGCGTCCGCGCCGTCGGCGTCGATGCGTTCGTTCCGGGGTTCTGCGTCAGCGTTGTCGGCGACGCCGCCGCAGTCGTTCGTGTTGATGCCGATTCGTTCGACGGAGACGGCGGCACGGCCGGCCGCGAGTCCCGTCGAGACGACGACTTCGGGCTCGTAGTCCGCGACGAGCGTCGCCATCTCGTCGGCGGCGACGGCGTACTCGACCGGCAGGACGCGCCCGACGATTTCCTCTCCCGAGACGGTCGCGCCGTCGAGTTTCTCGACGAGCGTCTGCGTCGGGTTCTCGTCGTGGTCGCCGAACGGTTCGTAGCCGGTGAGCAGCAGCGTCATCAGTTCTCACCCGCGCCGCTCCGGGCGTCGTCGTCGTACGGCCAGCGCCCGCCCATCTTCAGTTCGGTGACGTAGCCGGCGTCGATGCTGTCGCGAATCTCGCGGCGCGTCTTGTGCGGCGTCTCCACGTCGTCGCTCGCGAGGTGGGAGGCCGTACTCGCGAAGATGGTCGCCACGTCGCGCAGGTCGCGCGGGTCGAGTTTGTCCAGCGTGTCGGCGTGGGTGTGGCCCCACCCGCGGCCGCTCTGCTCGGAGGTCGAGGTGGCCATCACCGCGGGGACGCCCTCCTGGACGAACGCCCACTGGTCGCCGTGCGGCGAGATGGTGTCGCCCGACCGAATCGGCACGTCGAGTTCCTCGCCGACCGTCTCGAACGCCTCGCCCATCGACTCGAAGCCGTTGGTACCCACGCGGACGTTCCGGGAGTTCGCCGGGCCGTCGATGTTGAGCACGCACTTCACCGAATCGAGGTCGTGACTCTCCGCGAAGTGGTACGCCCCCCAGAGACCGACCTCCTCGGAGCCGAACGTGACGAACCGGACGCGGGAGTCGAGGTCGGACTCGACCTGTGCGAGCAACCGCCCGATCTCGGCGACGAGCGCCGACCCCGCGCCGTTGTCGTTCGCGCCGTCGGCGATGTCGTGGGCGTCGACGTGCGCCGTGACGAGCACCTCCCGGTCGGCGTCGGCGGGACCCAGGACGCCCTCGACGTTTCTCGATTTCGCGGGTTCGTTCCGGCAGTCGACGTCGAGTTCGACGACGAACTCCGCCTGTTCGTCGGCGTAGCGGACGAGGCGTTCGCCGACCTCCTTGGAGACGCCGATGGCCGGAATCGGCCCCGGCCGGTTGTGGTAACCGACCTCGCCGGTCGGCGGCAGCGACCCCTCGATGTGGTTGCGAAAGAGGAAGCCGACCGCGCCGTGGTCGGCGGCGTTGACGTACTTCTCCATGCGGTGGAGCCACCGGTCGGTGTTCTCGGGCGTGTCGCTGGAGACGAGCGCGACCGCGCCCTCCAGATCGTCGCCGACGGCGTCGAACTCCTCGTAGGTGCCGTCGCCGACGTCGACGACCGGCCCCGAGACCGTCCCCGAGGGCGACCCCGGCAGCGCCAGCACGTCGTGTTGACTCTCGTGTCGACGCGGATGCGACCCGCGGAGTTCGAGCGCGGAACTGCCGCGCCACCACCCGGGGATGTCAAACTCGTCTATCTCGATCTCGCGGAGTCCCGCGCGCTCGAACGCGTCGGCGACGACCGCCGCGCCCGCTTTCTCGCCTTCCTGTCCGGCCATTCGATTGCCGACGTCGACGAGCGACCGGAGCGTCTCCCAGCCGAACGTGCTGGTCTGTGCGTCGCCGACGACGGTGTCGGGAAGTCGTGTCATGAGAGAGCGTTCGTCGGGGGCGACAAGAGTCTCTGGGAAGCGGTAGCCGTCGTCCGAGATGGACGACTAGGGGGACAAACACCATTCCGCTGGCGACCGACCCTCCCGTATGGACTGCGGAGTCGCAGTCGGAGCGCGAGCAGTATCCAGACAATTCGAGGTGGGTGACCGATGAGCGGCGACCACCGACTCGGCCTGCGACCGACGACGACCGAGTACACCGACGAACCGCTACGGGTCGACGGCGAGATCCCCTCGTGGCTCGACGGAACGCTCGTCCGCAACGGCCCGGGGTCGTTTACGGTCGGCGACCGACGCGTGAATCACTGGTTCGACGGGCTGGCGATGCTCCGGCGGTTCCGGATCGAGGACGGCGAGGTCCGGTACACCAATCGGTTCCTGCGGAGTCGGCAGTTCCGCCACGTCCGCGAGCACGACAGCCTCCGCTTTCGCGAGTTCGGGACCGACCCGCAGTGGCGCGGACTCGGACACCTCCGACGGTTCGGGACTCGCGCGGCGACGGACAACGCGTCGGTCTCCGTCGTCTACCTCGGCGGTCGCCACCTCGCGGCGACTGAGACGCCGTGGTGGACCGTCTACGACCCGGAGACGCTCCGGACACGAGGGGGGAGGCAGTTCGACGACGAGGTCGGACGAGCGGGACCGCTCGCGCACGTTCACTACGACCCGTTTCGGGAGGAGATAGTGGGCGTCGCAACCCGCCTCGGCCTGCACAGCGAGTACGTCGTCTACCGCGTCCCCGACGGCAAGGAGCGACGCGAGGTGGTCGCGCGCGTCCCGATACGTCACCCCGGCTATCTCCACAGTTTCGCGCTGACGCCGAACTACGTCGCACTACTCGTCCCGCCGTTTCGGACGACTCCGCTCGCGCTGCTCCGAGACCGGCCGTTCGTCGAGAGCTACCGCTGGCGACCCGAACTCGGGACGCGTATCCTCGTCGTCGACAGAGAGCGCGGCGAACTCGTCGCCTACGCGCGGACTGCGCCGAGTTTCGTCTTCCACCACGTCAACGCCTTCGAGCGAGCCGGCGCGCTTCACCTCGACGTCGCGGCGTTCGAGGACGCGAGCGTCGTCGACGCGTTCTCTCTGGACGGGTTCGATTCTCCCGATTTTTCGCCGCCCGGCGCCGAACTCCGCCGGCTGCAGGTCGACGTCGAGACCGGCCACGTCGTCACTCGGACGCTCCATCCGGGCCACGTCGAGTTCCCGACGATTCACTACGCGCGGTGTAACACACAGCCGTACCGCTACGTCTACGGCGTCGGCACCGAGGAGCGCTCGCCGGACGGCTACGTCGACCGACTCGTGAAAGTCGACCTCGGTGAGCGACGTGGACGATTTCAGGCGTGGGAGACGTGGACCGAACCGAACGTCTATCCTGGTGAACCGCTGTTCGTTCCGCGGGTCTCATTACAGCGAAGCGAAGACAGCGAGGAGGCCGTTACCGAGGACGACGGCGTGTTGCTCTCGGTGGTGCTCGACGCCGACGCCGAGCGGTCGTTCCTCCTGATACTCGACGCGGCGACGATGTCCGAGCGGGCGCGCGCCGTGTTCTCAGAACCGATTCCCTTCGACTTCCACGGGCAGTTCTACCGGTCCGGCGAGCGACCGACACGGTCGATGGCGTGAGGCGGAGCGAGGACGCGACGATTTCGGGACGCAGCCGGTGACGGAAGGCGGTAGAATGAGGTGCCCCCGTGAGAAATGGTAACTACGCGGCTGTCGTGACAGCTTTTGAATGCGTTATTCCGTCTAGATCCTGATATTATATTATTGAATTATCTGTGGGAAGTGTTTAAATATATTCATTGCCGCGGGGGGTATCCTCTGTAGTATGAGCCAGAACGACTCTGGAATGGCGAACTACCTCAAAAACAACCCCCGGATGATCGGCGTCGTCTTCACGATGATGCTGCTGCTCTCGCAGGCAGGAAACGCGGTTGCGGCGGCGACTGGGAACGTTTCCGGACCCTAAAGTTCGTAGTCCTGAATAGACTCACTCCAGCGGAGTTCACCGTTAAAGCGGACGGGGAAATCTTCGAGAGAGAGGAACTCAAGTAACTCTCCCTTCGAGATGTTTCGTTGTTGATAAACACCCGAAGTTAGTGAGTACTGTTTGTTGTCCGAAATATAGGGGATTGTCATACTCCCTATCCCATACTTCTCGGTTGGATATACGCGAAGCGAAACTTCATAGACCCCATCACACCGTTCGACCTCACAGAGGGACGGTGCTCCGCTCTCAGGTTGCGTAATCGCAAGGCCTCCGTCGCCGACGACGACGTACTGACTGCCGACGATGCTCTCACCGCGGGCGATCTCGAGCGCTACTGAAAGTGGGAACCCGCCGTTCAGGAGTCTGGCTAGGACCGACCCGATACGCACCGCGCCGCTGTTGATGACGTCCGAGAGCGTGACGATGCCGCCGATGGCTCCCGCGTCGATGAGCGACAGCCCCTGCTCGTAGGAGGTACACCCGTTCAGGAGGAACGCGTCGACGCCAACGTCGTCGAGTTCGCGAGCGTCGAGGCGTCCGTCGGCACACTCGAATCCGCCGTCGTCGATGTGACCGATGTAGTGGAGAAACTCCGTTTGCGTGCGAAGCACGTCGGCCAACTCGTCGGTGGTGAGCGACCGATGGATGCTCACGTCGAACGGAAGTTCGTCGCGCGAACCGTACACGTGGTCGATATCGTCGCGCTCGTCGACCATCTCGGAGTCGTTGCAGACGACGACGATGTCGATGTCGTCGCCGGCCATCGTCCGACTGAGGCGGTTGCGGTACGCTTCGATGGTGGCCTTGTTCGCACCGACGGGCGTCCCCTCGCCGACCCACGCCTGCTCGACAGCGTCGGCCGATTCCGGTTGGACGAACTCCATCGCGGAGGACTGCGCTGCTGCCCCGCGGGTGAACTCGTCGCCGTCGCGAAGGAACTCGTCGACGGCGTCGACCTGTATCTCCGATGCGGTCGAAGCTTCGGTTCGCGTCGGTGCGCGAACGATCGCGAGGTCGTCGACGAGAAACGGCAGCAGTTCCACGCTCTGCGCCGTCGGTGCGACGTGGCTGACGAGTTTCCACTCCGGGTGGTGTGGTTCCAACAGTTCGTACGGAACCGAGAGGTACGCCGCGAGGCGTTCGTCGGAGGGCAACTCGTACAGACGGTCGAACGCCATCTCGAACTCCCCGGAGAGCGCCTCCTCGACGACCCGACGTTCGTGGAGGTCGACGGGATAGAGCCCCTCGGTCCGACAGAGGCAATCGAGGAAGAACACGTGACGCAACAGCCGTTCGAGTTCGCGTTCGACGCCGTTGTCGGTATCGAGTCGGTACTCGAACCCCGCGTCAGTCACCAATCGCGGCACCGGACCGGGTTCGACGCGTGCGCTGAGGTAGTACGCCAGCGGCGCGGCCGCGTAGACGTAGGAGCGTTCGCGCGGCAGTTCGATGCGAACGCCCGTCTCGGGGGCGACGATGTCGTCGGGTGCCTCGAAAGCGTCACCGAGTTCGACCGTCGGCGGGTGCCCCCGGAGCGTCGGGTAGGAGCGCTCCGGCGTCGTCGTCTTCAGCGCCGACCCGAACAGCGAGACGGCGCGCATCGCGTCGTCAACGGAGTCGGTGACGGTGATGGTGCCGGCCGGATGCTCGTGGTGCGAGCGCGCGCCCAGCGACACCGTCGTCTCCGTCCCGAAGTCGAGACGCTGCTGCGTCCGGTCGACGGTGAGTTCGCCCGAGACGCGCAGGTACATCTTGATGGGCGCACAGAGTTCGACGGCGTACTCGCCGGTCGGCAGCGAGATCGACTCCGACGGGGTGACGTGCGCGAGCATCGTCCCGTCGGTGTCGCGGACGTAGATGGGGACGACCGTCGGCAGCGTCAGCGCCGACGTACGGAGCGAGACGGCGGCGTCGACCGGGAACCGGAACTCGTCGCTGTCGACGGGAGTCGGCTCGACGTCCTCGGGCGTCTCCAGCAGGTACCGGTGGCGCTCGACGGCGTCGACGACTTCGACGCCCGAGCGCTCGGTGGCACACCCAAACCGGATGGTCACGGGGTCCACCTCCGAAGCGCGACCACGGCAGGGAGAGCAGTCATTACTCTGTTGATTTGGCTGAAACTATAACAATGTGTCGGCGTCGCCGAAGGTACACCAGCGGGGTTCTAAATCCGGCGTTAAGTGATTCTCGGCGAGCCTGAACGGCTTCTCACCGGGCAAGATATCCGAGTCGTCGACGGTCTCTGTCGCGGTTCAACGACGACGGACGCGGTTTCTCGGTCGCTCGGTTCCGACACCGCAAGTGGTTCCGACGGTTTTATTCTGTGGCTCTGACGTTCGCACTTTGATGCACGCGTCGGGTGTCGCGGTCCGTCTCGCCGCCCTCCTCGTCGTCACTACGGCTGTGGCGAGCGGTCCGCTCGTCTCCGGCGTCGACTTCACCCCCGACGCGTCGAGTGCGGAGATCGACGAGGCCGACGCCGTTCCGCTGGGGACGGGCGACGCGTCGGTCGACAACGTCTCCGTCGCCGCCGACGGGGTTCGTCTCGAACGCGGGGCGTACGGGTCGGCGTCGTACTACCTCCGGATGCCCGACGCGACGGCCCGCCTTCGGTCGGTCACCGGGCGTCCGATGCTCGTCTACAACGTTCGGATTCCCGAACTCGGCTACGAACGGAGTTCGACGGCGTTTCTGAACGAGTCGTTCACCGCCGACGGACCGACGACGCTCGCGCTGACGCTCGACGACGACCCGGTCGACCCCGAGCGGGTGACAGAGTCGAGCTACGAGGCGGAGGTGTCGGTGCTCCTGCGGACGCAGTCGGAGCGTCGGGTACTCCACGAGCGGACGGTGACGGTGGAGGTCGAAGAGTGAGAGGCTCGAAGCGACGCGTCGTCGCCGCCGTGTTCGGCGACCGAGCGGGCCTCGCGCTGTTTCTTCTCTCGCTCGTCTTCTTCGGGCTGTTCTGGCGCGTCGGCGTCTTCGTCAACGACACCTACACCGTCGCCAACGCGTTCGTCGGCGTCGCCGACGGCCACCTCCACGTCGACGAACTCCGGTACGGCCCGGCCCACGGCGCGACGCCCGGCATGAACGTCGTCGACGGTCGTCTCTACGGCCGGAACTACGGACAGATGGCGCTCGCGCTCCCGATTCTGTGGGCGCTCGAACTGAGCGCGCTGGTCGCCGACCCGCGCCTCCTCGTCGTCGGGGCGTGGAGTCTCACCCTGCTGGGCGCGTGCGTCGTCGTCGGGCGGGCTGTCGACCGTCCGGCGATGGGAAACGCGGTCGGCGCGCTCCTCGGCGTCGCGTCGTTCGGGGTCAACCTCCCGTTCGCGATGTCGCTCGACCCGAAGTGGTTCCCGCTCGTGGCGCTGCAGCTCGCGTCGATGTACGCCGCGGCACTCGCGGCCGTCTTCCTCTACCGGCTTCTCGCGCGCGTCGCCGACCGACGGGCGGGTTTCGCGGCCGGAGCGATGCTCGCACTCGCGACGCCGGTCGGCTTCTGGGCGTCGCTACCGAAGCGACACGCGACGATGGCGCTCGTCGTCGCGGTGGTGCTGTACGCGTTCTACCGGAGTCGGGAGGAAGCCGAGCGCGACCCGCGACGAGCGCTCGGCTTTCGGGCCGCGGCGTACGCGACGATCGGTCTCTCGACGTGGGTGCAACCCGCCGAGGCGCTGACGCTGTTCGTCGCGCTCGTCCCGGTGGACCTGCTGACCGCCCGACGGACAGACGGCCGCGCGCTCGGCGTCGTCGCCGCCGCGTTCGCGCTCTCGCTCGTCCCGTTTCTGGCGACGAACGCGCTCGTGACGGGCAACCCGGTGTTGCCGCCGCGGCTCTGGCCGCGCTTCACCGGCGAACAGGCGCTCGCAATCGACCCGACGAGCGGCGCGGGAGCGGGACAGGAGTCGGCGGTCGGCGGCGGGAGCGGCCAGAACGGCGAGAGCGGCGGAGATGGGGGGTCGACAGGGTTCGTCGCGTCCGTCGGTGCGGTTCTCGTCAGCGCCGCCGCCCGGGCGACGCTGTTCGGCGAATACCTCGGACGCGGGTTGTCGGCCAGCCTCGAACCGGAACGGCTCTATCGCATCTTCGTCCGCAGCGGCTATCTCTCCGACGTAGCCGGCGAGGACGGCGGCGAGGCGGTCAACATGGCGGTCGTGGAGTCCGCGCCCGTTCTCGGCGCGCTCGTCGGGGTCGTCCCGCTCGTGGTGTTGCGCGTTCGAGAGCTGGCCGTCGGGCGACGGCTCCGGGGGCGGCCCCGCGAACGACTCTCCGGACTCTCTACCGCGCTCCGGTCGCCGACACGTGCGACCGACCTCCTGGCCGCGACGAGTTGCTGGACGTTCTCGCTCATCTATCTCCACCGGCTGCCGCTGCACGCGATGGTGACGGTTCGGTATCTCGTCCCCATACTGCCGATACTCGTCTACGCCGTGGTTCGCCTCGACAGCGTCCGTGACGCGCTCGGCGAGTGGCCGATGCTCGCGTGGAGCTATCTGGGGGCCGTCGCTATCGGCGGGCAACTGCTGCTGCTCGCGCTTCTACTCGAGGAGGTTCGACTGGGCGAGGCGATGCAGGTCCACGCGCTGGCGCATCTCGCCGCGGCGACGGCGCTTGCGCTGTGGACCCTGTTCGCCGAGAGTCGCGAGGCGACGTCTCCGCGCGTCGGTGCGGCGATAGTCGGCGTCGCCTGCGGGTTGACGACGGTGTTTCTGTTGCTCTCGGGGTGGGAGTACTTCGGCTACGCGGGTGAGTTCGCGCTCCCGATGATTCGGGCGTTGTCGCGGGCGCTGCCGCTGTTCTGAGTGGCATCGCCGAAGACAGCTACAGAACATACTTATAATCTAACCTATTGGTAGGTGCCATGGTGGACACCTATTACGAGCAGCTGGGGGTCGACCGAGACGGCTCGTACGCGGCCATCAAGGCAGGGTTTCGCGAGCGACTGCTCGAGACGCATCCCGACGTTCGCAGCGAGGCGGACGCACGGCAGTTGACGCGAAAGTTGGTCCACGCTCGGGGCGTGCTCAGGGATTTCCGGGAAGAGTACGACAAGACGCTCGCCGAACTCGGACCCACCTACGGACATCGGACGTTCGAGAAGTGGTGGGACTTCGGGGGCGGTATCTACGACGTCGACGCGTGGATCGAGAAACACCGACCCGACAACGTCGACGATCCGAGTAACCTGTTCGTAGACGACGCGGAACCGCAGAACACGAATCTCGACGACGCGACGGAGACGGCCCACCGCGGCCCGAAGTACGAAACCGGAGGCGGTGGGCACCGAACGGACTGGAGCCGGTACAGCAGACCGACGGGAAGCGACGAGGAGTCGGATGTCGACGGGTCGGCGAGCGAGGAGGGAGAGTACTGGGAGCGGTGGCGCGATGACTTTCTCGCCGAGAGCGGTCCCGGAACACAGAATCCATCGGAGGCCACGGAGAACGGCGATTTGGCCCGGTCAGAGGTCCACACCGCTCAGTCAGTCTCCGGCGGCGGTGACACAGCAGCCGAGTCGGTTTCGCAATCGACGGCTCCGACGTCGGCCACGGCCGGCGAGTTCTACGACCGCCTCGGCGTCGGTCCGGACGCGGCGCAGACGGAGATTCGCGACCGGTTCGCGGAGATCGACGCCGCGTACTCGTCGACCGACCGCGCGACCATCGAGGGCGAAGAACAGTACCAGGGATACGTGAAGGCCTTCGAGGTCCTCGACAACCCGCGGCTGCGGGCTTGGTACGACACGCTCGGCCACGAGGAGTTCTCCGAGGGGTGGGCCTCGCTTCGCGGCTGGCCCCCGGGTATCGAGATGGAAGCGTACGCGACCGAACGAGGGTACGGCGCCGACGCGGTCGAAGCCGACGTCGAGACCGGCTCGGCAACGTACCGCGTCGAGCAACCGCCCACGAACGGTTCCCTTCGGCGTCGACTCGGACTCGTGGCGGTCGCGGTCGTCGTCCTCGTTCTCGCGTGGGCGCTTTTCACCCCGTGAACCGGTTCCGGAGACGACTGAAAATCCCCTCTCGAGTCGGTTCGGGAATCCGCGTGTAGTAGAGCTCTCCGCCCATCTGTCGGAGGTTGAACGTCTGCTCGCCGTAGTCGTATCTCACCTCTCGAATCGCGGCGGCTGACGGGACGACCTCCCGGAGAACCACCTTGTCTTCGGGCTCGATACGACAGGCATCGTACTCCACCCAGTCGGCCGCTTCGATGCCGTGGGGCAGCGAGCCGAACTGGTGACCCCCTTTCTTCACCGTGTACGCGTCGTGAGCGAGGACGTACTGGTGCGTCTCGCCGTCGCCCTCGCAGATATCACAGGTGAGCGTGCCGGCACCGTCGCAGTTCTGACAGGAAATTTCGGTCGTTCCGCCGCAGTCCGGACACTCGCGGGTACCGCTCTCCTCGCACACCCGACACCAGACCTCGCCGTCGTCACACTCCGGACAGTCGACGCGGCCCATCGCACAGTCGGGGCACCCGCTCTGAATCGTCTGCTGGCCGGCACCGTTGCACGAGGTACACGTCCGCGTGACCGAAACGGTGCTGCGGCCGCGGCAGTTAGGACAGCGAACCGACTCCCCTTCGGCGTCGGTTAGACTCCCCTTCCCTTGACAGTTCGTACAGCTCTCGCGGCTCATGACCGACCCGGAGGAGTTACATGGCGAACACGGTACTGACCGAGACAGATGTCCGTCCCCGTCGCACGTCTCGCAGTCGACGGTCACATCGCCCTTACAGACCGGGCACATGAGAGACCCCGTCCCCTCGCAGGAACGACAGGGCACCGCCCCGTCGTCGCATCGCTCGCACTCCGAGATACCCGTCGCATCGCAGCACGAACAGTCGCTGATGGGTGACCCCTCGCAGGCCGTGCAGGTGTCGAACGCGTGCTCCGTCGGCGTCTTGAACTCACGGTGTTCGAACTCGTCTGGGTGACCGTCCGGACGTTCGGTGAAGTCCATCCGAACGAACGCCTCGTCCGACTGTTCGATCTCCTCGGTGTATCGGAGGTGTTTCAGTTGTCGGTCGGCCAGCGAGAGCAGAATCGTATCCGAATGGAGACGGACGTTCGTCACTTCGGTGAGAAAATCCTCGGGGAGGTCGTTTCCGAGCTCTTCCGCGAGAAGATTGACCAGATCCTCCGGTCGGTCGTGGTGCGCCGTAAGCTCCTCTCGCGTCCGGCCCGTGTATCCTTCGAGCAGTTCGTCGAGATCCATGGTGAATTGAGTGTTCAATTACGTATAAATATCCACCTGACACTAATTTTCGTCGAGGTGAGCGGCGATTCCGAGAGTCTCGAACGAGTCCGCGTTCGCCACGGATAGTCGGTGGTCGACGCCGTCGACTGTTCTAACGGGGTCCACGGGAGTGCGGTCACCACGTCAGCCCTTCGTACTCGATGCCCTCGCGCCGCGTGACGATGCGGCGACCGTCGACGACGACGGGTGAGCACATCGCCTCGAACTCGTCGTCGAGCGCCGCGAACTCGTCCCAGTCGGTGACGACGACGGCCGCGTCCGCGCCGTCGAGAGCGGTCGCGGCGCTGTCGGCGTACTCGATATCCGGGAGGTGCGCGCGCATGTTCTCGGCGGCCACGGGGTCGTAGGCGACGACCGAGGCGTCGCGGTCGAGCAGTCCCTCGATGGTCGGAATCGCCCGCGAGTTGCGCACGTCGTCGGTTCCGGGCTTGAACGCGAGGCCGAGGACGGCGACGCGCGCGCCGTCGACATCGAGGTGGTCGTCCAGCAGCGAGAGCAGGCGCTCGGGTTGGCGGTCGTTGACCGAGATGGCGGTGTCAAGCAGTTCGGGCTCGTACCCCGCGTCGCGGGCGGCCGTGACGAGCGCGGACGTGTCTTTCGGGAAACAGCTCCCGCCCCAACCCACTCCACTACGGAGGAACTTCGCGCCGATTCGGTCGTCGAGGCCGATGGCGTCGGCCACCTCGTAGGCGTCGACGCCGAACTCCTTGCAGACGTTGCCGAGTTCGTTGACGAGGCTGACCTTCGAGGCGAGGAAGGCGTTGTTGGCGTACTTTATCATCTCCGCTTCCCGGATACCCGTCTCGACGACCGGCGTCTCGGGCTCTCGGTCGCCGTCGCTGTCGTCGCTGTCGTCGTGGTCGTCGCTGTCGTCACGGAGAGGAGCGTACAGCTCTCGGAGGCGCTCGAACGCACGCTCCTCTCGTGCGCCGAAGACGAGTTTGTCGGGGTGCTGGAGGTCGGAGACGGCGCTGCCCTCGCGGAGGAACTCGGGGTTCATCCCCACGAGGAGGTCCTCGCCGAGCGTCTTCCCCGAGGCGTCGGCGACGACGGGCGCGAGCACGTCCTCGGTCGTCCCGGGGACGACGGTGCTCTTGACGACGACGAGGTGGGTGTCGTCCTTCGCGGCGAGCGCCTCGCCGAGCGAGCGCGCGCCCGCTTCGATGATACCCGTGTCGATGCGGCCGTCGGCGTCGCAGGGCGTCGGCAGCGCCAGAAACGTCACGTCGGTGTCGCGGACGCGGTCGTAGTCGGTCGTCGCCCGGAGTCGGTCGCCGCCGTGGCGAGCGAGCAGGTCGTCCAGTCCCGGTTCGTGAACCGGCGCGACGCCGTTCTCGACGTCGGCGACGGTCGATTCGTCGATGTCGACGGCGACGACTCGGTGACCGAACTCGGCGAGACAGGCGGCGAGCGTCGTGCCGACGTAGCCGCTGCCGACGATGCTGACGCGCATTGCTCGGGGTGTTGGCGGGCGGTGGTATGAGCGTTTTTGTCCGTCGGCGAGCGCGGCGAACGCTGTATATATACTCTGTTGTACGACGGATACGTGAATCAGTCCGCGTTAGCGGGTGTACTGTCCGCATCGACGTTATCGAGAAGCGGATCGTCGATGTGCATCTCGATTTTGTCGAACGGGACGGCTGGTCGAATCGCCCCATCAGACCGCCTTCTTCGAGTTTGAAGATTCCCAGTACTTCCAACTGCGTGGCGCTGTTGAAATCCTAGTAGTTCGGCACTCTCGTCGCTGAAATAGGCGTTAGGTAGTCTGCGTCTCGTTCGTTGCTATCGTTGCTTCAATGGATAACATGGCGCTGGACGGGAGGGAGAGCGGTTGGTCAATACTACAGTTCGATTGGCACTTCGACTGTGGGGTCGGCATCAAGAATCGTCGACACGGTCGGCTGTCCCTGCTCGAACTGCTCGGTCGGTTCCACGAGCTGTCGGTCTGAATCGAAGCTGATGAGCCCTTCCGAGGCCAACTTTGGGAGGTGGACGTGATAGAGTGAGAGGCGAATCTCTGCTCGCACGTCCACAGATACCTCTGTAAGTGGGGTACGATGGTTGTACTCAAAGACGGTCTTTGTGAGCTCATCTAGTGTCAACGACCGCTGTTCTGCTACGAGTATCGCAAGCACGATCCGGCGCTGCTGGTTCTGACACAGGTTCAGTATCGAATCAAAGGCGATGGAATCCCGACTCATTATCACTAATGCAGCCGTCTGATGGCTTCATACTGACTTTTTAGTATACAAACCGTTTTTACCTGATAGTCAGGATCGGACGGTGATGGCGGAGAGCGTACTCCCGATGACGTGCTTGATCCCCCGCCGAAGGCGGGAGGCGACGGCCTGCTGTGAGATGCCGAGTTCCTCACCGAGATCTGCCATCGTGACCTCACGCGGGGACTCGAAGTAGCCACGCTCGTGGGCGAGCACCAGCGTCTCTTGCTGGGTGTCGGTGAGGGCGGCTTCGGTCGCCGTCTCAACCGGTGTGAGCGCGTGCACCTCCGTCAGCGTGATCGAGATATCTCGCTCTCGACAGCGCCGTTGGAAGGCTGCGATGTCGCTTCGATCGTCGCCGCGGATCTCGAACGTCCACTGCTGGTTCGTGCCAGTGGCCTCAATGAGCGGTACCTCTGTCTCCGTCAATATGGTTAGCACGTCGGCGTAGTCCAGCGCCCACTCGACTCGTAACAGATACTCGTCTTCGACGGAGTCAACGAACCGAATCTCTTTCACGCCCCGGTGCTCGGTGAACTCACTCTCGATGTCATCGACGTGGGCACCCCGTACCCAGAAGTACGGGATCACCACATCCTGCGCGGGGATAATACGCTCAAGTTCGACCGTTACGTCCGGCAGTTGGTTGAACACTGTCCCTAGCGGGAACTGCTCAGACGAAACCGTGAACGTCGCCTCGGTGGCCATTGGCTATATCATCGGTTTCCAGCGGGAAAGGGCTGGCTAGTCAGACCGTGTTCATGATGCCGCAGTTCGCGACGCCTGATCGCCTAATCCTGAATCGGTACTCGGTGCGTCTCGACGCAACCGGTAGAATCACCGATGAGATCGCCGAGGTCGTTCTCGCTTCCTCTGCATCTAACATCGGAGTGTTTGGTCGAGGTTGTGTGTGAGACAGTCGAGTAGCCCTTGTCCCCGAGGAGAACCGAGTAACCGTGACTTTGGGAGGGTCTGCATTCAGTTGTACTACCAGGTTGGCCTGTAACTCTCCGAGGATTTCAACAGAGCCAATAAACACCATCAGCCCCGCCCACAGGTCGGCCGCTTGACCCATCACATACGTCGTGAACTTCAGCAACCCTCACGCTCAGGGAAAAGACACATATCCTATGAGTTCACGGGAAGTGGTATGAAAGCAGTCGTGCTCGCGGCGGGAAAGGGGACTCGTCTGCGACCGCTCACCGAAGAGAAACCGAAGGGACTGGTCGAGGTCGACGGACGACCGATTCTCACGCACTGTTTCGAGAAACTCGCGCGCCTCGGCGCGGACGAGTTCATCGTCGTCGTGGGCTACAAGAAGGAGAAAGTCATCAGCCACTACGGCGACGAGGTGCAGGGCGTTCCCATCACCTACGCCCACCAGCGCGAGCAGAACGGGCTGGCGCACGCGCTGTTGACCGTCGAAGAGCACATCGACGACGACTTCGTGTTGATGCTCGGCGACAACGTTTTCGAGGCGAACCTCGGCGACGTCGTCCGGCGACAGCGCGAGGAACGCGCCGACGCTGCGTTCCTCGTCGAAGAGGTGCCCGAGGAGGAGGCGGGACGCTACGGCGTCTGCAACACGAACGACTACGGCGAGATCGTCGAAGTCATCGAGAAACCCGACGAACCGCCGACGAACCTCGTGATGACCGGCTTCTACACGTTCTCGCCCGCCATCTTCCACGCCTGCCATCTCGTCCAGCCGTCAGACCGCGACGAGTACGAGATAACCGACGCCATCAACCTCCTCTTGCAGAGCGGCCGGACCATCGACGCGATTCGCCTCGACGGGTGGCGCGTCGACGTCGGCTACTCCGAGGATAGAGACGAAGCCGAGCGTCGATTGCAAGCAGAGATCGTCGAGACGGCCTGAGGCAGGGACGCCGACCGGCGTTCGACGTCAGTCGTCGACCGACCGCGCCGCCCTTCGGAGGATTTTAACCGTTCTTTCACCGTGTAGCGTCCAATGACTGAAACGCGCGAGGCGACGAACGCCCTCCTCGCGGAGCGACCGAACGCGGAGTCGGCGCTTCGCTCCGTCCTCGCCGCCGACGAGCACGGGACGTGGACGTTCGACGACGTGGACGTCGACTCGGGGCTGTTCGGCGAGATCGTCGCCGCGGGTATCGTCGAGAAACGAGACGGCGGCTATCGGGTCAGCGACCCCGCCGGCGTGCGTGCGGCGCTCGACGGCGACGGCGCGGCCGAGTCGGGGAGGCGGACGGCTTCGGGGACTGCCTCGTCGGTGACGATGCCGTCGCTGTCGAACGTGAACGTCGACCGAACCGCGGCGCTCGCGCTCGTCGGGGCGCTCGTCTTCCTCGCGCTCGTTCGCCTCATCTCGGTTTCGGCGGTGTTCCGCGAGGGCACTATCGTCCTCTCGGCGAACGACCCCTACTTCTACCGCTACATCGTCGAGACGGTGGCCGCGGAGACGAGCGGGCCGTTCGACTTCGAGTCTCTGGCGTCGCTTCCGCACCGCGTCACGGCGGGCGAACCGCTGCTTATCGTCACGCTCTGGTTCTGGACGGAGCTGCTCGGCGGCGACGCGAACGCCTCGGGTCTCGTGCTCGCGCTCTACCCCGTCGTCTTCGCGGTGCTGACCGGCGCGCTGGTGTATCTGTCGACGGTTCGACTGACCGACGATCAGCGAGTCGGACTCGCCGCGGTGGTGGCGCTGGCGCTGGTCCCCGCCCACGCCTATCGGACGAGTCTCGGCTTCGCCGATCACCACGCGTTCGACTACTTCTGGCTCGCGCTGACGGCGGCGGCGCTGGTGTCGCTCGCCGTGCGGTCGGGTCGCGGTCGCGACGCGGAGACGGGCCGCGGCCGTGAGACTGTAACGGCGCTTTGGAGCGTCGTCTTCGGCGTCGCCGTCGCCGGACAGACGCTCGCGTGGGAGGCCGGACCGCTCCTGATCCTCCCGCTGGGCTTGATTATCGTCGGCTGGGCGACGACGGCGGTTCGGGCCGGGAAGTCGCCGATTCGGGAACTCGGCGGCGTGGTCGGCGGACTCGCGCTCGCTGCTTTGTTGACCGCGGGTGCGCACGTCGCGCTCGGGTGGCACGGAGCGACGGTGGCGTTCGCGCCTGCCGGGTTGGTCGTCGGCGCTGCGGCCGTCGTGGGCGTCGCCGAGTTGGCGTCGCGACAGGAGTGGTCGTCTCGGACGCTCGCGGGCGGCGAGGTCGTCGCGGGCGTCGTCGCCTTCGGGATTTTGCCCCTCGTCGTGCCGCAACTGGGTGCCGAGTTACAGAGCGGGATTCAGTTCCTCCTCGAAACGGAGGGTATCGCCGAGACGCAGTCGCTGGTCGGCGCCGAGCAGGGGTCGCTCGTCGGCCCCGTGTTGTCGTTCGGCTTCTTGATTCTCCTGGCGCTGCCGTACGCCGGGTGGGCGGTGCTGCGCTCGGTCCGGGAGTACGAACCGGCGTGGCTCGCGATGGCGACGTATACGTGGTACTTCTTGGCGCTGGCGCTGGTTCAACTGCGCTTCGCCGGTGAGCTGTCGGTGTTCGTCGCGGTGTTCGCTGGGCTAGGGTTCGTCCATCTGGCCGCGAAGATCGACGCGGTGCGGACCCCGAAGCCGTTCGCAGAAGTGGAGTCGGGGCGGCGCGGGCGCGAGCGAGCGAACGAGACGGTGGGCCTGGAGCGCCCGGAGCGCCGCGAGGCGATGTCGCTCGTGGGCCTCGGGCTGTTGGCCGGGAGTCTCAGTTTCGTTCAGGTGCCGGTGAAGACGGGGCAGTTGCTCGTCTCCGATGGCATGTACGACGCGGCGATGTGGATGCGCGAGTACTCCGAGGAGCAGGGCTGGGAGTACCCCGAGAACTACGTGTTCAGCGAGTGGAGCTGGAATCGGGCGTACAATTATTTGGTGAACGGGGAGTCCGATTCGTACGGGTTCGCGTACAGCAATTATCGTGATTTCCTCGGGTCGAGCAACGGCGAGAAGTGGTACCGACGATTGCAGGATCAGGTGGGATTCATCGTGACCCAGGGCGGTGTCAGCGTTGCTCGAAGCGGCGACGGTGGCGGAGGCGGCGCGACGCTGCAGTCTCGGCTTCACACTCAGTACGGAGGTGGCGACAACTCGCTGCCGGGTCTCGGTCACTATCGGGCGCTGTTCGCCAGCGACGACGGCTCACAGAAAGTCTTCGGGCTCGTCCCGGGCGCGGTACTCGTCGGCCAGGGGGATTCGGGGAGCCAGACGGTACAGACGGAGGTGGACGTCGGAGGCGAATCGGTCACCTACGAACGGTCGGTGCAACCGACGGAGAACGGGTGGTACGCGGTTCGCGTGCCGCACACCGGCGAGTATTCGTTGGCCGGTGAGCGGTATCAGGTTTCGGAGGAGGCGGTGGAGTCTGGTGGGTTTACCTCGGAGAAAGGTTCGCGTGCGGTGTGGTCGTTCGACGAAGGACGTGGAGAGTTCGTGTTCGATTCGGAGGGTGGTCACCACGGTTCCGTGAGTGGGGTATCGTGGACGGAAGGTATCGACGGATACGCGTTGGAGTTCGATGGGAGCGGGTCTGTTTCGGTGCCGAACGCCGAGGCGTTGAGCGGGGAGGACGGGTTCACCGTGTCGGCGTGGGTGCGAACGGACGAGGATGTTGATTATCGAGGTGGATTGGAGTTCCCTCGGCTCGTCGCAAACGCAGAGAACGGAGGTTACGGCGGCACAGAAGGCTACCAGCTCGCTCTCGGACGCGGCAACGTTGTCGCCGCCCTCGGCGACGGATCAGATGTGGCGACACTCAGAGGCCCTCGTATCGACGACGCGGAATGGCACCACCTGGCAGTAGTTTGGGACGGGGAAGAAGCACGGTTGTACGTCGACGGGGACACAGCTGGCAGCCGAGAGTTCGACGGGTCGGTGACTCCGCCGAACCGTCTCGGTATCGGCTCTTCTTCGGACGACTCTCGGCAGTTCCGAGGACGAATCGACCAGGTAGAGATACGAGACCAGCCCATCGATTCGGAAACGGTAATCGAAATGTACGACCGATTCGCCGGCTAATCCATCTGTCCGCGTCCCGGAGACGTTATAAGAGTCGACGTGTTCGCCCCGAGCGATGCGAATACTGGTCACGGGTGGTGCCGGGTTCATCGGCGGCCACCTGGCGGAGGCCTTCGTCGGGGACGGGCACAGCGTCACCGCTCTCGACAACTTCGAACCGTTCTACGACCTCGGAATCAAGCGACACACGGTCGAACAGTGCCGAGCGGTCGCCGACGCCAGTAACGGAGAGTACGAACTCGTCGAGGGGGATGTCAGGGACGCAGATCTCATCTCGGAACTCGTTGCCGACGCCGATATCGTGGTGCACCAGGCAGCGCAGGCCGGTGTCCGGACGAGCGTCGACGAACCGCGGAAGGTGACCGACATCAACCTCGGTGGGACGGTGAACGTCCTAGAGTCAGCCGTCGAGAGCGAAGCCGACCGTGTCATCCTCGCAAGTTCCTCGTCGGTATACGGGAAACCACAGTCGCTTCCCTACACCGAAGACCACCCGACAGAGCCGGTGAGCCCCTACGGCGTGACGAAACTGGCGGGCGAACACTACGCTCGCGTTTACAACGAACTTCACGGGCTACCGACGGTCTGTCTCCGATACTTCACGGTTTACGGCCCACGGATGCGACCGAACATGGCCATCTCGAACTTCGTCTCCCGCTGTTACAACGGCGAACCGCCCGTCATCTACGGCGACGGATCGCAGACGCGCGACTTCACCTACGTGGAGGACATCGTGGACGCGAACCTCTCGCTTCTGACCTCCGACGCCGTCGACGGCGACGTACTGAATATCGGTAGCAGCGACAACATCTCGATTCGGGAGTTGGCCGAGACGGTTCGGAACCAACTCGCACCCGAATTGGATATCGTCTACGAAGAGGCGCGCGAAGCCGATGCAGAGCACACTCACGCGTCCGTCGAGAAAGCGCGGGAGTCGATCGACTACGAACCGTCGCGGTCCATCGAGGCGGGCGTCGGGGAGTTCATCGAGTGGTACGACGCGAATCGAGAGTGGTACGAGCCGCTCGTACAGTCGTCTTAACTATCCGGTCGCGGGCAGTCGGTCGCTGGTGGTCGGTCGGTGTAGGGGTCGGACGCGCTCGGGTTTCTCGGGCTACGGAAGCACGTCGTCGAGAGAGGTCGGTCGCAGACCTCCCGTTCAACGGTCGTCGCTCGTTTGTCGAAAGAACGTCAGTAAGAACCGGCACGACGTGACATCCTCCCCGTCGTAAACGACGGGGCTTCCCCCGCACGAGGAAACCCGGCCTGTTGCCGAGCAGGTTTCAGGACCCTCTCTCCCGAGGTCGGTGGGACGGGTTTCGTCCCTCGCTCGGGAGCGTCCTGAGGCGCTGTCACGGGCGCTCCCATCCGCAAGCGAGTCATCGACACCCGGTTTCTCGAGGCGTCTCTCTCCCAAGCGGTCATGCCTCACGGCACGGCCGGTTCGGTCACACTTCCCCGACCTGTAGGCCGGGTTCCCGTGCTGACGAACGACGCGAACCCCGCAGTCGGTTGCAGAACCGACCCGTGGGAACCGACGCCCCGAAATATTCGGGACGCTGGTTTTAGCGCGTCTCGTACTCCCGCGCAAGTGACGAGAGCCGACGTAACCCTGCTAAGACCCACGTAACGGCGTGTACTAAGCGTTTGGGTTTCGGTGAGCAATCGTCGGCGACTGCTCAGTACCATGTCGGATTCACGCCCGCCGTGGACGGCGGGATTCTTTCCTTGAATCAAGATAGTCGTCATCTCAGTGGTCCACGGTAGAGACGGCATCCTGGAGGAGAGACAGCGTCTCCCAGATGACCCGCGACGGAACGGACGTCGAGAAGGAATGGGGTTCGTAGGCGTACTCCGCCGTCGAATCGGTCCGCTCCTGGTAGTGACCCCATCCCTCGACATGGGGGTTCGGTTCGTGGTGCCATCCGAAGTCGACTCCCCTCTCGTCGCTGTAGTGGATGGAGAACTCGGGAGGGTCGTCGGGTGTTTCGCCGGCGAACCAGCGCACGGTGAGCGTGGCAGAGTCGACGTCGACGCCGAACGGAGACGGATCGAGTCGACCTTCGACCCGAGCGTGCGAGTCCGGGGGGAAGCCCTGAGCGTGCGCGACGGCTGGATGTCGTTCGAGTTCGCGTCTGATCTCGCGGAGCGCGCGGTGAGATACCGCTGCGGGATCGTACGTCGGATCTGTTGGGCCTCCCTCACCCATGAGCTACGCGGAGGCCGTCCCGCGACGGCTGTACGTCGTGTAGTTGTCGATCGCTTCCTCAACGATACTGAGTCGGTATTCGGTGAGTGCCCAGTCGTTGGCCGTCCGACGAACGGTCGCCGTCTCCTCGGCGGTTTCGGTGTCGGCGGCCAGCGTTCGGAGCTCTTCGGGTGCGGCGACCCCGTATTCGCCGCGCCACGTTTCAATCTGGGTCTGGAGAGACTCCTTCAGGGCGATCAGACCCTCGTGATCGTACTCGTCGAGGAGTTCGCGAAGCGTCTGATGTCGGGTGTGAAGGGGGTCGGGAGCGTACGTGGTGCGGCCGTCGCGGTCGAACGTGAGGAGGACGTTCATCTCGACGAGGCGTCGCAGATGCCCGCGAGCGGTGTTCTCCGAAACAGCGGCTTTTTCGGCGATCCACGACACCGATCGGGGTTCCGAGACCGTCTGCGCGACGGACCGGACTCTGTCGAAGGCGCTCGTATGCTCCTTCCACGCGTCGACGCCGGGGTCGGAGTGAGTCATGTCCTTCTGTAGCGGCCTAAGCGAAATAAATCTACTCCTAGGTAAAATTATTGAGTTCGGGAATCACGGCTGGATTCGGTGCGTAAATCGGATTCCGAACAGCAGTACCACTTCGGTCGGTTCGCTTCCGTGACGTAGTTCGCGAACGCTTCGCGTTCACTCACTCTCGTCGCGATGCGCGCTCATCGGAGCGCATTCTATCAGACTCGCTCGTCTCCACATCGTCCTCGTCGGCCGTCTGCGTTCGTAGCGCTCGCTCTTGGGGCGGGGTTGGCGGCTCCAAGGCCGCGACGGCCAGTTTGCCGAGGCGCGTCTCGGTGACACGTTCACCCCAAGCGACGAGGTGACCACTCACCGCGATGGCGAGTCTACCGACGGTGGAGTGCTCGAACGCGCGCCGGATAGGGGGAGCGAGCCGGTCGAGCAGCCGAATAAACGGACCGACGGTGTACGTCTCCCGGAGGTCAATGACGATCACCTCCGGATCGGGCTCGGTGGTGAGCCAGCGGTAGAGATAGGAGTTCGTCACAAGGGGTCGAGCGCGGTCGGCGATTACAGCGAATCGATCCGCCGCGCTTCGGGCGTTGCGGACGACGCGAGATTCCGACAGCGCCGTGGGGAATAGGGAGTTCGACTCGGATTCGGTGGGTTCGGTCATCACGGTCACCTCGTCACTCGATCCGAACGACGGTCGCGCGGACGGTCACAGTCCCAAGGTCGAGGACGACCTCGTCGCCCTGTTGGAGGCGTTCGCCTTTGAAGGTAAGACCGGCGGGAGTTTCGCGAACCGACAGCTGGGCGGTCATCGAGACGTCCTTCTCGACGGGGTGGTCGCGCTGGTAGATTTGGCCGTCCTCACTCGTGAGAACCACCGTCGACGGTTCGACGTCGACGCGCGTCAGTTCGGCGACGGTCTCCCCGCGCACGCGCTCCGCCATATCAGTATCGAGGCTGTCGGCGAGGTCCGGATCGACGTTTTCGATCTCGAGCTGAACGGTTCGGGTGGCGGGTTCGCCGGATTGTTCGGTTGTCCCCACGCGAGCGACGGTACCGTTGAAGTCGTACGCGTCGGTCTCGAACGACAGGGCAACGTTCTCGTGTAGACGTGTGTCGCCCACGTGCAGGTCGCCGTTCAGCCGCAGAGCGCGGTAGGTGACGCCGACGTAGACGCGCTTGCGGTCGGGATCGTCGGTGCCGTAGGCGGTGACAGATTCGACGGTGCCGACGGTCCGACCGTCGACATCGTACTCGTCGCCGGGTTCGATGGCTTCGGCGGTCTCGGTGGGAACCGTCGCTCGAAGAAGCATCGACTCGTTCTCGGTCGGGAGGTTCGAATCCGTCTCGTCGACAGTAGTGATCGTGCCGTCCGTCCGGTAGTCGTCGGTCTCGATGGTGAGTTGGCGGCCGACTCGCGGGATATCGCCATCGTACTGGATGGTTTCGTCGCTCGGTTCGCCCGTGAGTTCGACACGGACGAAGACACGGCGGTCGGACGTCTGGGTCGGGACGGCGTAGACGTCGGTGACGGTGAGGTTACCGCTCTCGGAGACGGTCGCGTCTCCCTCCGAGAGCAGTTCGGCGACGTACTTCGGTTGGTCGCCGAGGTCGAGTGTCGCGTAGCGCGTCTCGGTCTCCGGTTCGTCGGTAGTCGGTACGGGCTCCGAGTCGTCGGCGAGGACGAACGCCGACCCACCGATTACGAGTGCGACGACGAACAACGCGACGAGCGCGTCGACGACGTTGACGAGACCGAATAGCGAGCCATCGTCGTCGATTAGAGGCATCGAGAACCACCGGATTCGAGCATATCTCGGACAGACGCATCAGGGGACTAATTCGTTCCGGGTCGATCCTCCCGAAATGTAGTCTTACAATCAGGAAGTTGAATTTGGCTCAATTTATGATTGGAATGCACATATAGATAGAGATATATTGTTTTTATTTGTCTTTACTGGAAAGACAAGAATTATTTGGTATGCGTTAGATTAGGCCTCAATGACGAATATTGCGGTAATCACGCTTGATACGCTTCGGAAAGATGTTTTTGACCGCTTTTTCGACTGGATACCAGGAGTGAATTTTGAGAACGCATGGGCACCAAGCCATTACACGATCCCGGTTCATGGTGCAATGTTTACAGGAAAGTACCCAAGTGAAAGCGGCGTTCACGCGAAAAGCGAAAAACTGCGTGAAGATATTTTAGTGCTTCCCGAGTTGTTACAGAGAGAAGGATATACTACGCGTGCATGGTGTGAAAACCTCTTAATGTGCCAGCAAGGATTTGATAAAGGGTTTAGTCAGTTTATTCCAATTGGTAGAGCTCAGATCACCGAGGAACGTATTTTCCCTTGGAGGAAATACATTTCGGAGTCAAATAAGCCCACTTGGCTGGCGTATTCGCTAGCCATGTTGAATTGTGTTTTCGAGGATTATGAGACGGTTCGTTCGTTTAAGTTTGGTTGGGAAGCAAAAACGAATAGCTTCAATGGTACAGAAGAAGTAATTAACCAAGCTAAAAAGACAAATTTTGGAGATCGTGAATTTCTCTATATTAATTTGATGGAGGCCCATTCATCACATTTGGATAACGAGTTTGAGCCATTTGGAGATATAGAAGAACACCGAAACTGTTGGGATAATTACGTTAAAACTGGGGAGTACTTATCAGAAAGATGTGAAGAGCTGTACAACACAATAAAAGATGATTTCGAGTATATAATACTCTGTTCTGATCATGGTGAATTATTCGGTGAATACGGACTTTGTCACCACTGGCATGGATTATACTCTGAACTAACACACGTCCCACTAGCAATCATTGCACCTAATGAAGATTCTACACAGCGATCTGATGTAGTTTCGTTATTAGATATCCATCAAACCGTCTTATCCGTTAGCGAGGTAGAACATCCGTCACGTGGGCGAAATCTTCTTTCCAAAATTGATTCAGAACCAATATTAACAGAATATCATGGAATCCGTCCAAGTCAAATTGAATACCTGCAAGAATGTGGAATGAGTGAAGAGACGATCCAAAAGTATGACACACGACAGAATGGAATTATAACATCAGAGGGTTCTTTTGGGTTCGAGACCGTCAACGGATGGAACATAGAAAACAATGGAAATGACAAAAATGAGTATTTACAGCGCGAATTGAGAGAGCTTGTTTCTACGTTAGAAAAGAACGAGGAGAAGTCAGAAGAACAGCGTATCCCAGAGAATATCCAGTCTCATCTCTCTGATTTAGGGTATATATAGCCTCTCTACGAACATAGCAAGATAATTTAGTTTAATACAAATAAATATACTACCAATTAACAGCAGTAACCAATATGAATTACCACAGGTGATTCGGTGACAACATCGTAGCATAACGACGCTGTTTTGTATTCGCCCCATTGAGAAATTCTTCAACGGACCCCGGTTAGCTCCATGTCTACTCTCCAGGATACGAACGTCGGACTCGGCTGGCGTCAGAAGCTTCGCGCGATGTATCGAGTCGCAAAATTCAAGCCGAAACTCGCCTCCGCAGTCGTCTTCTTCAGCGTCGTCGCCGCGGTGCTGGAAGGGTTCGGACTGAGTTTCATCCTTCCCATCGTCGAACTCGCCCAGTCAGGCGGCGTCAACCCGGGGGAGGCGGACGGGTTGCTCGGATTGTTTCTCACTCTCTACAGTTTCCTCGGAATCCCGTTCACGATGGGCTATCTCGTCGTGGGCGTCGTGACGATTATGACCGTCCGGTTCACGTCGAGCTTCCTCGTCGGGTGGTTCCGCGGAGCGATAGAGACGCAGTACGTTCGGTACCTACAGGAGGAGGCGTTCGACAACGCACTCGACGCCGAAATCGGTTACTTCGACACGGAGGGATCCGACGATATCCTCAACGCCATCGTCACGCAGGCGGAGTACGCCGGGCGCGTGATTCGCTACGCGCTCCAGACGGTCGAGCAGGCGCTACTGTCGCTGATGTACGTCGCCATCGCGCTGTATCTCGCGCCCGTACTGACCGTCGTCACGGCAGCGCTCCTCGCTTCGGTGGCGGTCCTGTTCCGGAACGTTCTGGAGGGCGGCTACTCGCTGGGTGATGAGGTCGCTGACGCGAAGGAGGGGATTCAGGAGAACGCACAGGCCGGAACGCAGGGGATACGCGACGTGAAACTGTTCGGTCTCGCCGACGAACTTCGGGAGGGGTTCACCGAGTCGGTCCAGCAGTTCGAGCGCTCGCGGATCAAACTGCTCCGCAACGAGTCGGCGATCACGAACTTCTATCAGTTGGTGACGGCGGTGAGCGTGTTCGTCCTCATCTACGCCGCGCTGACGTTCTCGTCGCTCGAACTCGGCGCGCTCGGCGTGTTCCTCTTCGCGATGTTCCGACTCGGGCCGAAGGTGAGCAACCTGAACCGACTCGTCTACCGCGTCGAGGGTGAGCTTCCGCATCTCGTCCGAACGCAGGCGTTCGTCGCGGAGCTCTCGGCGAGTCGCGAACCCGGCGATGGTCGGAAGCAGCTCCCCGACCGCATCGACACCGTCGCGTTCGACGACGTCTGGTTCAGCTACGACGAGGAGAATGAACCCGTGCTTCGCGGCGTCGAGTTCGCCGTCGACCGGGGAGAGTTCGTCGCGTTCGTCGGCCCCTCGGGGGCCGGAAAGTCGACTATCGTCTCGCTGCTCGCGCGGATGTACACCCCAGACGAGGGGTCGATTTCGGCCGACGGCACGCCACATACGGAGGTCGACATCGACGAGTGGCGTTCGCGCGTCTCCGTGGTCAGACAGGACCCCCACATCTTCAACGACACGCTCAAACGGAACGTCACCATCGGCAATCGAGACGTCTCGCAGGACGAACTCGAAACGGCCTGCGAAATCGCCCAGATCACCGAGTTCCTCGACGACCTGCCGAACGGCTACGAGACGGTGCTCGGCGACCAGGGCGTGATGCTCTCAGGCGGACAGCGCCAGCGCGTCGCCATCGCGCGAGCGCTGTTGAAGGACGCCGACCTGCTGGTGCTCGACGAGGCGACGAGCGACCTCGACACGTCCCTGGAGAAGCAAGTGCACGAGGGTATCGAGGCGATGGAGCGCGACTACGCGATGCTGGTCATCGCGCACCGGTTGTCGACGGTGACGAACGCTGATCGGATTTACACGATGGAGAAGGGGCGAGTAGTAGAATCTGGAACACATGCAGAACTTCTCTCAAACGATGGAGTATACGGAAAGCTGTATAACGTACAGTCTGCATAGAGGCACTCACAATTGACAGGAAAGTTGAAATTGGGCGAACCAGTATCTGATGGGAAGATTTTTCTAATGCTAAACAGGTCAATTTTGTATGTTCGAGAATGTTTCTGCGTCTTCTCCGGAGAGAGGCATTTTATATATTGCAACCGAAGAAAATTTTCTTAGGGAAGCGGTGAAATCTGCCCAGACCGTTAGAGATACTATGGGAGATATTCCGATTGCACTCATTACCAGCGAAAGATGGGTTGATTCTCCTCCAAGTATTTTTGATATCACACTCAATTCACAGACTAATTCGGGTGACTTTGGCGTTAAAGTCCAAAATATACACAAAACCCCGTTTAAAAAGACAATATATTTTGATACAGATATCTATCTTGAAGACGGGGTTGAAGAATTATTTGAGATTCTAAACGAGTGGGATGTGGCTGCATCACATAATCTTACTGAATACAACTTTGGTGAGGTAAATATTCCCAAAAACCATCCGATAAACACACTACCCGAAGGTGTGCCAGAATACAATACTGGGGTAATCGCATTCAAAGCTAATGATGATGTATCCAATTTATTTTCAGATTGGAGAGAAGGGTATAGACATGATTGTGATTATGTCATGGATCACCCCCCAGATCAAGCCTCGTTTAGACGCTCTCTCTACAAGTCAAATGTAGGTATACACACGCTAACCCGTGAGTACAATTGTATTTTCAGAACGTACGGCCGTGTGAGTCGAAGAGTGAAGATTTTCCACGGCCGACTCAAAGAAGTGGATGGTCATGGAGCTCGTCAAGGAGGGGACGTGACAGACGCAATTCATGAAATAAATAGACTGGACAAAAATCGCATATACTTCACGAGTATGGGTAAGACTGTAGTTACAAATCGCAAAGAGGAGCGGGCAATCATTCTATTTAGAGCAATTCGGCAGTTTAAATTAAAAGACGTGAAATCAATGGCGGCCCACCTAATTAAAGGGCTGTTCGATATGGGCCACTAATTGGACAATAGGTGCGATTCAAGAGACATGACCGAACGGATCAACTCAGTATGATCTTCACCGGCCTGATGCTGGTCCCATATTGAGCTAAGATTAATCTCCAAGATGTCTCGTTCTTCGAATGATTCTAGGAGATATTCGGCACTTTTATGTAACTGGTGAGGGCCTCGAATTGCTGATTCGAAATTTAAATAATTGGTATTGGGATGCGTATAAGTTTTCTTATATATCTTACTATACAACCAATTTTTGGCGATTTCCTTTACACCATTGAGATTACCCTGTAATCTTGAAGACGTGATTGGAAGTCCGTAATTTGTGCTAGACGGGAGTGAAAATAGATCAGGAAATGCTGAATAAACAACCTGTCTAAACAACTTACGGCCTCTACGTTGGTCTCTCGGAATGTTTAGCCAGAAGGAGAGCCACTCATCACAGGCAAATGGTGTGAGATATTGTTCATCAGGTACAACTGTTGGTCGGATATAGTTCTCCTGTCTAATAGCAAAGTCTAATTGTTCTTCATAGGTCAGAAGAGATTCATCAAAATATGCTTCACTTGGTAGTTGACCAACGAAATCTGGCTTATGTAGTGGTGAATCACCTATAATCAAATTATTGTCTATGAACTCGGATTTGGCTAGCTCCCAATCTCTATGAGGATTTGAGGGCTGGTGAGATCCCACGCTAGGGTCCCCCATGAATCCAGACCAAAAGATGGTGTTTTTTGATTCGAAATTTTCGACAGGTAGTCGGTTTGCCCGCGCTTCTAAGATTGGTACTGGTTTCGAGGATGACTGCGCAACGTTGAGTAAATTATCAATAGACCAATCTACCTCAGGACTTGTAAGGTCTATTGCAATGTTCTTCACCCCTGCAGCCCTTGCAATTTGTTGTCCTAACTCGAAGTCCCATGTTCTGGGGGACCCAAAACTCACAGTTTTGATATTTTGTTGGTCTACCTTATTGCTCGTGATTAGAGCCGCTAATATTGTCCGAGAATCAAGTCCACCGCTAAGAGGGACTACATGCGTATTATTTGCACTAGCGTTCTTAATATGGTTCTTTATTGACTGTAGTATGCACTGTTCACCACGTTCTAGTAGTTCAGGTTTTGAATATTCAAGAGTTTGATTAGAGATAGCACTCCGAATTTGTGGTGGAATATCTGTCTTCCCACCGGCAGGATAGTAGCGAAAATGAAGGAATGTCAGATAGTCATCTACTGACCAGGAGTTAGATTCGATCACTACATACTTTGCCAATCCAATTAGATATAAAATTCTCACGGAGAGCGATTCTGAAATAGTTTCACAAAGATGGCAGTAGGGTCACAAAAGAGAGACACAGCGATGAACGTGCCACTTTTAGCCAATCGCTGTAACGGAAGAAGATGAAATGAAGATATTATTACTCGCCGACTGGACCTACCCCTGCGACCACCAGTTCCTGACGAATGTCTACGCCGAGAACTTCGTCGAACGCGGTCACGACGTGACCTGGGTGATGCGGCCGGACGACCCGGACCAAAAGCGAACCGAACGCCACACGTGGAACGGCTCCGATGTGTACGTCCTCCCGAAGACGGCGTTCGACCCGGTCCGAAACTACCTCCGCTATCGAACCGGGAGAATCACCGAGAACGCGCTGTTCTCGACCGACATCGAGTTCGCCGACTTCGAGATCGTTCACGTCCGAAACGACCTCCCGATGGGACTCGCCGCGGCACACATCGCGAACACTCACGACGTAGCCTTCGCGCACCAGATTTCACATCTCAAAGCGGAATCGCTCGTCGAAGCCTATCGTGAAGGATTCGAGAGCCGAGCGGCGTGGGTGAAAGGCCATCTCGGGAAGCGACTTCGCCGAGTCGTCGCCGACGAAGCCGACCTCCTACTCCCTATCAGCGAAGCGATGGCGGAGTACCTCTCTCGTAGAGGGTACAACACGCCGATGGAAGTGCTGCCCACGGGAACCGAAGTGAGTGACGAAGTTCCGAACGGCGATTCGTTCGAATCGAAGTACAGCGTCGAAAGCGATCACGTCCTCCTCTATATGGGGTCAATGTCTCCGATACGTCGATTGGAGTTCCTCTTCGACGTACTCGGGGAGGTAAAGCAATCGCACGATGTCGAACTGTTCATGCTCGGCGGTCGCTCGAAGGAGCGGCGTGAGCGGCTGAAACGACTCGCTTCGGAGGCGGGCGTCTCTTCAAACGTCACGTTCACCGGATGGATAACAGACAGAGACGAGATTGACGCCGCAGTCGCTGCCGCGGATATCGGGCTCTCTCCGCTCCCGATAGACAGCGTTCTCCGAATGAACGCACCGATCAAGACTCTCGAATACATGAGTTTGGCTACGCCGGTAGTGGCGTCGGCGACTCCCGACCAGCGCGCAGTCCTCGAAGAGTCTGATGCAGGAATGGCTGTCGACTACGACGTGGGCCAGTTTTCGGCGGCGATCGAGAAATTGCTCTCCTCACCGGAACAGCGACGACAGATGGGTCAACGGGGGCGCGACTACGTGAGTGAACGGCGGAATTTCCACGTTCTAACCGAGAAGGTGGAGAGGATGTACGAGAGCATCGTACACGACTCTTGAGGACGTATCCAACACGGCAAGAGCATGGTCATCTCGTTCTCTTCCGTCGGGTTTACCACCGTATCCGAAAGTGCTCACACACGCCGATTCCCCCGAACAGATACAGCACCCACGTGAACATCTGTCGCTGGCGTATCGTCGTCCCGTAGTTCGCGTTCGCGAGTCCGTAGAGCGTCGCTCCGACGAGCAGTCCGACCAGAAGCGTCACAGTCGCCGCAGGAGCGACGCGCCCGGCAGAGCGCACGCCCCAGATACTCGCGACGGCGAACCCGAGCGTCACCAATCCCTCGGCCATCCCGACGAGGTCCGCTGGCGTCGAGACCATCCACGGGAACGGCGCGAACAGGAAGTACGCCGCGGCGACCCACGAGAACGCGATCAGTTCGAGGCCGTTCGCCGGGAGCGCGTCGGCGAGGTACACTGCTCGACCGCGTGCGCGAGCGTCTCTGATCTCCGTCAGGTATCTGGTCACTCTCGGAAGTTGTGACGCTGCGACTAGACCACCCACTATTCCGACGGCCGGTACTGCGAGAGACGGATACGGAACTCGCTCACGTTCGAGGAGTGTCGCGACGATGCCGACACCGACGACGAGCGCGTAGAAGGGGACGTTCTCGATTCGGAGTGCGGTCGCGACCAGCAATAACGCCACAGCCAACGCGACGCGTACCGTCTGTCGGAGTCGTCGCGGCGGTGCGAGCCATAGACGAACTACTGACGTCAGCGCGAAGAGAACGACTGCCTCTCGCAGCAAGGAAGCGTGTACGAGAACGAGACTCGGGAGGACGGCCAATGGTACTCCAGCGACGATACCCGCCCGCCGGGAGTGAAGCTGAATACCGAGCAGAACGACGTTGTAGACTGCTGCTGCTCCCAGAAACGCGATACCGACTCTAGCGTAGAGAGCGCTCGGTCCGGGAAGGAACCAGAACGGAGAGAGCATCACCCCCCAGACCAACGTGGGGTCGCCGAGTCTCACGACCGGTAGTTGACCGCTGGCGAGAGCCGATGCCGTTTCTGCTGCGGCCGCCTCGAAACCATAGACATCAGCTTGGGAGTATGGATTAATTCGGAGTATAGAAAGAGGGATGGCAGCCAGTCGAAGCACTAATGCGAGTATTGCTACGCTCAGAGCGACTCGCATCCTCTCTCTCGTACTCGGTGTGCCGCTCATTTGTTCCTACGAACGAATTCGTGGTCCATCTTGTCTGTAGATATCGGTTTCGTCCTACGGTGAAAGCTAGTTCTCACCGATTCGTCACCGACAATCGAGGGTCGTGATAGTTCCGTTGACTCGGTGGAAAACGATCTTCGACTCGTCGTTTTCGAGGTCGGAACAATCACGGACCGCATCCGGATCGGTGATTCGCTCCGGCCCTCCAGACTCGGTTATCGTCCGTTGCCGGATGAGCATATCGCTATACACGACGACCCGCCCAGTATCTCTATTGAAATCGTTCTCCCATTCCCCGACGAACAAAATCTCGTCTGGATTTGCGTCGAGCTCACGAAGTTCGGCGCTCGCTTGCATCGTATTCGGCGCCTCCAGACCTTCCCCCTCGATCTGTCCGGCCACAGGAACAGAAGACCCACCGAGTAGACCGATCTGGAAGACGGCCGAGTAAAGAAGTGACGCAACCACGAGGGCAGAGATGACGGATAGAAGCGCTTCTTCCCCTTCGATTGAGGTTTTCTGTTCGAGATATTCGAGGAAGTGCCTTCCACCGATCGCTACTGTCAAGGAAAACGGTGCGAGCAATCCCCACAAGTAGTAGTAGTGAATCGTGTAACCCTTCGTGAGGAGTGGAGGAATCGCGAGTCCAGCAGCAAGCCACGACCAGAGGAGGTGGGCCCGTAGTTCGTTCGTCCGAACTGCACGCGTGGCCCAATACACGCAGGCGACGACGGAACCGAATAGCGTGATCGTGAGTGCGACACCGTACGGCACGGGATATCAGAGATGGAAGTCGAGGTGGGCTAACCAGAACCCGGGAGTGAGGAAGATGCCGAGGCCGACGCTGTGAGTGCCGTGTGTGTAGAGCGTACTTGCACCGCTTAGCTGCAGTTCAGTCAACCAGATGACTGTCGGAATCGTCACGAGCGTTAGAACCACGACACCGCCTGCGCGGATCCACCGACGGTCCCGGAGAAAAAGGACAACGAGTGGAAGTGCGGCGATGGCCTCCCACATGTGGTTCGTAATGTCGAGAACGAGGAGTACGAGAGCAGCGACGTACCATCGGTCATCGTTCGATTCGATGAACAGCAGCCCTGTGAGAACGGCAGCAGTCGTTAGTGCGATACTGAGTGTATCTGGCTGATAAACCCAAGAGTGGCGGATGAACATCGGCTGCACCCAGAGGAGAGCGGGAGCAAGCAGCATCGCTTCGCGTCCAGCAACCCGACGGGCTATGAGACTCAGGCAGATTCCGGCGCCGACCGCAG
This sequence comes from Haloprofundus halobius, assembly GCF_020097835.1. GTDB lineage: Archaea > Halobacteriota > Halobacteria > Halobacteriales > Haloferacaceae > Haloprofundus > Haloprofundus halobius. Next base: position 97,102 of record NZ_CP083666.1, on the reverse strand, counting down.
CAACCAAAGAGATGAGTCGGCCACCTTCTACATATCCAAGAGCGACGAGCGGTGCGGTCAGCCAACTGTGAAGATGCAAGGCACTAAACTTCAGGGGTCAAAAAGAGATATGAGGCCAATCCAGCTCGTGCGATTGCGAGTGACTGAAAGTATCCTGCGATCTCCCGAGCTCCGTGTATCGTCACCGGGATTTTCTCGGTGAGTAGTGGAATCAATCCGAGCGCAGGAACGAACCAAACAAGATACTTGGTCCACTTTCGCATTAGTAAGTCAGGCGTGTATTTCTAGCCGTTAGATATGAATATTTTGAACTGACTACAATGCTAATTGTCGGTCGGCGTCACTCTGAGACCTTACTGTGTTTCTTAAACTACGATAGCCTAATATAGATAGACTATCCAGAAAATCGAAGGAGGAAATAACAACAGTAATTAACAAAGAGTGTATCCAAAAACCAGAATGAGTGACGAACGAACATTCGACTACTCGTCGGAAATGAAGGACTATTACAAGTCTGACGAAGTAGCTGAAAATTATCATGAGGCATTCTCTAATGAAGGTCACTGGCGGCACCGTCTAATCGCTAGCCGGGAAAGGCAGACCATAAAAAATCTCATCAACAAAGTCCCTAACGCGTCAGTTTTGGATATTCCTACTGGAACTGGAAAACTGGCACCAGTCTTTGCGGAGACGGGATCGTCTGTACTTGCCTGTGACATCTCGGAGAATATGCTTCAAGTTGCTGAGTCGGAGTACGAGCGTACTGGAGTTGAGAACGCCCGGTTCCAAATTTGCGACGCCGAAGGAATCACTAATACGCTTGATGAGTCGTTCGATGTAGCTGTTTGTCTTCGACTCCTCCATCGTGTCCCAAGCGACACGAAGCGGCGAATCCTCAAAGAACTCGGTTCTGTTGCTGACTACGTGATAGTTTCGACAGGAGTTGAATCGACGTTTCACTCGTACCGGCGTACCGCTCGTCAACGGATTCTCGGGGGCGATGAACGTGAGCACTGTTACGAAACATCCGAAGTAACGAGAGAGATTATGGGAGATGGATTTACGATTGTCGCCTCAAAGCGCGTTCTCCCAATTCTCTCCCAGGAACACGTGTATCTCCTGAAACCAGATGAGTGACGGTTGGCACCCACTTTTCGTTGAGTTCGTCGGCGTTCCCGGAGTTGGGAAGACAACCCTCGCGACGGCTCTAGCTGACAGATTAAGGGATGCTGGATTCGAGGTTTACCAACCAAACAACCGAGTTGATGCTCTATCTCCTATGGTGCGTGTTTCGATGAAAGCAGCCTATTCAGGACTCTTATGTGTAACTAATCCGAGATTTGCTGCTAAGTCGATAGGAGCTCTACCGTGGCGCAGTCTCGTGGAGTCAAGCGATACGAGAAGTGTGAGCTTCAACTGGTTCTTCGTCAATGGGGTTATTCAACGACATAACCGTAAACGAGGTATCTCTGTTATAGATCAGGGCCCCCTCCAAGGGTACTGGTCAACCGCACTAAGCGAACATCCGAAAGTCAAATTTCGCATAGAATCTTTGCTCAGAGAGAGGTATCGAACTGTTCCGACATTTGTCGTTCAGGTAGTTACCGATAGGGAGACCATTACTGATCGTCTCGCAAGTAGAGACTCGAACTGGAGTCGAGTGAAACCGACCGTGGACGACGGATACTCACTTGAAGACGCGTTCGACGTGTTCGACGAACTTAAAGACCTCGTAGATGATCTCTCGTCTCAGTATTCACAGTTCGAGGAACTTACTGTAGTCAACGAGAGACCCACAGACATTACGACAAACGTCGACGAAATCGTTTCTGAAGTTAATCGTTTTCTCAGTTCCTGACTACATACGTCGAATTACCGCTCTCAAATGGTCAGTAGTGAGTTCTACCGTCGATTCCCATGACTGGACTTCGGCCGTTTGATCGCTTTGATTCTGTCCTACTACCCGAGCCAACACATTGGATAGATCCATCACGTTTCCTCCCTCGAATGTCTGTCCGTTCGGACCGAGTGCGTCTGATATTTGCTCCAAGTCAGACGTAACGACGCTGATACCGGACGACTGGGCCTCCAGCACGGTACGCGGTAACCCCTCTGCACGACTCGGCAGCACCAATACGTCTGCGCTGCGGTACACCTTCGGCATTTCGTCGTACGGTACGTGTCCGAGGAATCGAACGGCCTCATCGACATCCAAATTCTCTATGAGTTCCTCAAGTTCATCACTTAGTGACCCCTCACCACACAGGTATAATTCGACGTCAGGGTACTCCTCTTGAACTGTTGCCACCGCTTGAATCACATCGCTTGGTCGCTTCCCTTCGACTAGCCGGCCCACGAACAGCACGACTGGACCATCCGCATCGATCAGGTTGCTCTTTGGTCCGTCAGGAGTAAACCGATTAGTGTCGATTCCGTTAGGAACTACTTCGATATGGGAACTTACTCCGAGATCACCAACTCGCTGCTTATCGGTCTCCGTATAGCAGAACACCACATCGGCCTGATTGAACGTCCACCGCCCGACGCTCCGAAGGTACAGATCGAACAACCACTTCGGTGCGTTCTGCGAGTACAGTCCGTGATTCGTAATCGCCAGCGGAATATCTCCCAACCGACGCTTCAAAGCGGCGAGATTCGTCGAGAAGTACAGATGTGAGTGCGCGTGAATTACGTCGAACGAGTGTGCGTCCCGAAGAAACGACGCGACACCGAGTGAGATGTCGTTCCCGAGTGCACTCGTCGTCACCGGGTACCGCACGATATCGTATCCGTCTCGTCGCTCTCGGTGTGGTTCGTCGACGCCGCGGGAGAGCGTCAGCACCGTCACGTCGTGACCCATCGCCGCTTGGTCGCGACTCATCGCGTGAACGTGGTACGCACCGCCGCCTTTGACCTCCGGATACACCGTCTGTGCGACGCGGAGAATACGCATTACGCAGCGCTTGTAGAACGAGGAGTAAGGTTCGTTCGGTTCGCCCTCACCGAACGAACTCCAGGATATCTTCGAGAACCATCCACAACTGCCGCACGACGATTTTCGCGTCGTACCCCAGCGACTGCCGCCGAACGTACTCGATATCGTAGCGGATCTTCTCGTCGGGTTCGTGGCCCGTCGCGTGATTGATCTGCGCCAATCCGGTCAACCCCGGTTTGATGAACCACCGCTTCTGCCAGTCGAGCACACCCGACTGAATGTCGGAGTCCAACTCCGGACGTTCGGGGCGGGGGCCGACGACGCTCATCTTGCCGACGAGAATCGCCCATAGTTGGGGAATCTCGTCGATGTGCGTCCGCCGGAGAATTTTCCCGACGCGCGTCACTCGGGGGTCGACGCCGCCGGCGTCCTCCTGGCTCACCACCGCACCGGTTTCGGCTTCGGCGTTCTCGACCATGCTCCGGAACTTGTAGACGCCGAACGTCTCGCCGAAGACGGCCGTCCGTTCCTGTTCGTACAGCACCGGGCCGTCGCTGTCGAGTTTGATCGCAATCGCGACCAGGAGCAACAGCGGCGAGAGGGCGAGCAGTCCCGTCGCCGCGAAGGCCACGTCGAACGCGCGCTTCAGCATGTAATCTTGCATGTCCCACGGTTCGACGTCGACGTCGACGAGCGTTCCCACACTCCCCTCCGCAGTCAGCACCGAATCGGCGTAATCACGGTGGACCTTCACCTCGACGCCGTGTTCGTGACACGTGTCGATCGCACCGAAGAACTCCGCGCGGTCGGGGCGCACGAACGCCAGCACCACCGTGTCGACGTGCTGTTCGACGAGCACGTCGTCGAGTCGCGAGAACCCGCCGAGATGCGAGAGTTCCGGAAGCGTGGTACCGCCGTCGGCTCTCGCGTCGGTCACGTCGGCATCGCCGTCGACGACCGTCCGCTGTCGGCGCGGAAGTGCGCTCGTCGGACAGACGTAGCCCAGCACCGACACCTCTTGGGCGATGCGCTCTATGAGCATCGGGTCGTCGCCGACGATGATCGTCCGCTCGGTGTCGGCCGGGGGACGACGGCGAATCCAGACGAACCACGCCGGGAGCGCGACCAAAAGCATGCAGACGACCATCACGAGCGTCGCCCGTGGCAGGCGATGCGACCACTCGAAGTAACCGAACGTCGCGAGCGCGAGGCCGGCGACGAGGACGTGTTTCTGCGTGAGCGCGACGACGTCGAGGATTCGACGTGGACGCGGTTTGTACAATGGGACTAAGCAGACGAATACGGCGAGAACCGCCGTCCAGACCGCACGGCTGAGCGAAGTCCCGTCGAGGACGTGCGCTTCGAGGCGGTTGAAAATCGGGACGTACGCCGTAAACAGCTCCTGTGGCAGCGGGTGGTTGGCGAAGTACACCGCGAGGGCCGTGAGACTGGCAGCGCCGACGACGCTGACGACCCGATACCGCCACCCTGTAAGCATCGTATTGTGGAATAAATCGCCGGATGATAAACGCTATGATTAGGCCGAAGATGCCGCTCGAAATCAAAAATCGGCGAGTCAACCAGTTCGAGCGACTGGTCAAACCGTACGGTGTCCGCTCAGTCGGTAGTTCACCATCTATGTTACCTCAGCGGTCAGGCGGAGTGAGATCTGCTACTGAATTTCGAAGATTCGAGACAGAGTTCGACAAGTTATCGGCCCACCGTCGGTGACTTACCGCCGTCAGAGGATTGGAAATAGAGTCAAGCGTTAGCCATCGCCCGCACTAATTGTCAGAAATAATGACACTACGAACTATTATATGCAAATTTGTGGGGTATATCATATGCACGACTTGAGTGGTTTCCAGCGAGACCTCCTGTACGTGATTTCAGGATTCGATCAACCATCAGGACAGCAGGTCAAAACTGAACTCGAAGGGTACGTCGATGGCGAAATCAACCATGGACGGCTCTATCCGAACCTCGACACCCTCGTGAACAAAGAATACGTTGAGAAAGGGCCAATCGACCGTCGAACGAATTACTACGCAATCACAGAGAAGGGAAGAGAAGCCATTCGAGAGCGACGGTCGTGGGAAGACCAATATCAATCGATTGAAGCCTGACTCGCCACGTCGCAACTGAAACCGAAGCGACTTTGAGGATTCAGAGAGCGAGCAGTCTCGCTGTCCGCAGTTGCTCTCAGCTAGAGAGTCGCTCAAACCACTTCTCCAAACCTCCTCCATGGTATTTCTGTACCAACAACTGGACTCCTTGATGCAGACTACGGCAGGATAATTACGTTGGGAGGGTCAATCGCCCTCAAAAATCCCAACTGGGCCGTCTCAGGTATCGAGCGTCATCTCGACGACTTCGTTCGTACAGAGCCACTAACCATCCAACTCACCGAATTCGACGAGCATCTCGAACTTTACGGCGCCACAGCATCCTTACTCACCGATAGCGGACTCTCATTGTTGGAACCGACCTGCGATTGATTCGTTGTGGTCTCGCCTTAGCGAATGGTGTCATCCAGTACTCTCGGGTTGGCCAGACAACGGTTCAATGCAGACTAGCGCCGTTGAGCTAACGGTCGGCGAGCTCGTTCCAGGTTACAGATCTTGAACAGCGAGACGCCCTTAGAACCAATTACCTCGTAACTCCTTCAACTCGAAGTTGCCCACATACACCTGCTGTGAGACTCGAATCTTCGCTGGTCGTGTCCACGACTGCCGTCGACTGCCGTTCGAGGAGAGGGACCCTCCAGTAGTGAACCACCAAACGGCGGTCCAAAAAGCAAACAAAACAACGCTGAGCGAATACCGTGAGTCGGTTAACCGCCGTTCGAACCACCCCCCCTGTAGTTGCCTGCGATTGCAACATCTGTAAGTCAGTTCGAGTCTCACCGTTCCGGTTTCGCAGTTCATCACCTTCATCGCGGTACGGTTAGTCATCGTAGCGTACCTCGAGGACGTATCGTCCTTCGACTTCGCCACCTTCACGGAGGCAAATATGACCATCCGCGATATCCTCTAATTTCTCCATCGCCCGATATACCTGCGTCCACTGCAAGCTCTCGTCGCGTTTCGCCTCGAGTTTCTGCTTCAAATCATCACGCTTCGAGCAGAGTCGAATCCGTCGGCCGTTCACATCACTAATCCGCATCCCCCACTCGCCGAGATGCAATCCAATCTCGTGCGCACGGTGATGGACGGGATACGGGTGATCGACAACCGCAGTCGGGCCAAAGCGAAGAAACCGCTCTAAGCGAGACAGCGTCCGACCCTCTTCACCTCCTTTACCGATTGTGATAGCCTCCGGTGGATTGATTCCTACTTCGTCTTCGACGACGCTAAGACGTCGCGCGAGACGCCCATCTTCTCGGCCTCGAAGCCGTCGCTCGTCGAGAATCCACGCCCGATGTTGCGCTACGGTCTCGATTTCCCCCTCAAGGATATCGAGTCGGGCGAGAACGGAGCCTTGCTCGTCGAACATCGCGTCGAACTCATCGACGCTATACTCAGCGTCGTACTCGCCGACGACGTACGACCGAAGCGTCGACGCGAGCCGTCGCCCGACGTTTGCATCACGCTCGGCCGATTCGAGCCGTGTTTCGAGCTGTTGCCGCTGTTCTCGTTCGGCCGTTAGTTCTGACTCCACTTCCGCGAGTTTCGCTTCAAGCCGGGCGAGTCGCTGACCTTCCGAATCGTCTGCTCCATTGGCTCTCATCGGGCACCTCCTAGTGGCCCGCACCGTGCAACTCGCTCAATCTCCGATAGACAGAGCCGATGTCGACGCTGGCTCGGAACCGAACGAATTCCGAGACGGGCCAGAACAAGTAACTCCGGAAGTGGCTTCTCGACGGTCTGGCGGTGGAACTTATCCTCCAGCGTCGGCAGGCAACTCGAACAGCACAGATGGAGCGGTTTCCAACGCGCCTCTCGTGAGTACCATGAGACGAGCGCGATGACCGACGCACCCTCTCGTAGTGGTGTCGCACAGCGGGCACACGAGATGGCCTCCATCCGAGAGACAGAAAGTCCAGTAAGCACCTGGCTCGCGGGCGCGGTGAGAATCGGATTGCGTTGAGCCGACAGCCACTCCTTTTTCGAGCGACCGTCTCCCTGTTCGGCGTCTCGGATTCGTCCCTCGAGAAACACTTCACAGTCGTGTTCTTCGATCCGCTCGGGTAGTCCGATGGCACCACAAACTGGACACTCCTCGAGTTCGGGGCCGACCAACAGTTCCTCGTCGCTCATGCGACTGGACACCCCGCATAGTGCAGGAGGTCGATTACTCGTAGTGCCTCGCAGCCGCACTCCTCACAGCGGTAGTAGGTGTGGTCACGCCGACCGTACGCGTCGTAACCGACGTGCGGGCCGGAGATCGAATTCTCTACGTCTTCGTCAGTAACACCAGCGTTTTGATGTCGTGTTGCTTCCGTACTCATGGGTTCCTCACCTGAGAGAACCCTCGGTCGGTGTTGCACCACCGGCCGCTTTTCGCGACATTACCGAGTGTCCTCGAACAGTAGTACATCTCCTAACCGCATAAGGGTGTCTGTATGTGCTAACGTTAGCTAATATACTAAGTTCTATTTGCGACAACGTGTTAGTAAATATTGTAATGGTGACCACCAAACAGGGAAGTATGGCTAAGAGCCGTGCACTCCTCACAGATACAGAGCGAGAACAAATTACTGGGGAACACGGTCAAGACAGGAAATATCAAGCGACTTCTCGGGTTCGTCGTCGAATCAAAGAAGAACTCACAGAAGACGTCGAGCTACTCGCCGAACACCACCCTGACCTCCTTGACGAACTCCGAGACGTCGTCTGCGACGAGTAGAGTACAACTCAACTCCTCAGAGAATCGAACACCAACTACTCCTCATCTGTCTCCGCCTACGACCGCCGAAGCGCCTCCAAGTACGCCGGCCGTACTTCGAGGACCCACTCCGGGTCGAACGTCGTCTGTATCTGTTTGACGCGTCCGTCGCGGCCGCGTGCGTCGATCCACGTCTCGACGAGTCCCATCGTCTCCAGCTCGGTCACCGTCTCTCGAATCGCACGCTCGCCGAGCGTCGCTCGCGTCGGTAACTCGAATCTCGAATACGCCTCGTGAACCTGCGCCGTCGTCACCGGCTGGGCGATCTCGTCGGTTCGACGATCGGTGTAGCTGGCCACCGCCTGGAGGACGAAATACTGCTGGAACGGTAGCTGCAGCAGTTTATCGATCGTCTCTTCCTTCTCGGTCAACTCGAGGTTGGCGTCGATACAGTCCTCGTCGAGCGCCGTCAATCCGCGCTCATTTGCGGTCTCGCCGGCTCTGCGAAACAGCGTCATCGTCCGCCGTGCATCGCCCCACCGCGCTGCAGCCTGCTGAACCCCATACTCGAACACCGTCTCAGATAGTGCATCCTCTTTGAACGCCTGTGTAACACGAGGCTCTAGTACCTGTCGCAATAGCGACCTCGAGTACGGCGGGAAAAAGAGCTGTTCACCGCTCATCGCGCTCTTGACGCGACTGTCGAGGCGCAGATCCACCTCCAGCAACTCGTTGCTCAACAGAAACACCGACAGTTGAATGCCTCGTTGCAGCCGCCCTTCACCGCGCAGCAGTCGATAGAAGAACTCGTTCGGGTCGTAGTTGGAGTCGTGGGCGACGTGGTCGATTTCGTCGAGAATGAGCACCGTCCATTCGGGATACTCCTCGAGTGCTTCCCAGATGCCGGCAAAGACACCGTCGAGTCCCTCCCACGCTTGCTTGGACTCGCCTGAAAGCACCCGCAACAGTTCGTTTGCGACGCTGAAGATCGTTCGACACTCCTTGAGGTTGACGTACTCGACGGCCACCTCCTCGTGGCGTGCGGCGAACTCCTCACAAACGCGTCGCGTCGTCAGCGTCTTGCCCGTCCCCGGTGGGCCATAAACCGCCACCGTCGGCGGGAGATATCCCTCGTGAACGCCGTTGAGAGGCGTCGCCAGCCGTCGTTCCTGGATGTCGCGCGCGATGATTTTCTCGGAGGGCGTTAGCGGGTTCAACGCCGCTTTATCGGCGAAGACGCTGTTCGTCGGGGCGGTCGTAGCGAAGAGGTCGTCGTAGTTGGTCATCGTCTCTCGGTAGCCGGTTTACGGTCGCTGCAATCCCCGTCTGAAATTCCACCGGAACTACGTGTGTCTATGTATCGACGCGAGCGACCATAACGTACGTGCTGGAAGCGAGACCGCGAGAACTCGAACAGACGGACGAAAAGTCACCCCGACAATCGCATCGAGACCGAGGATACACCCGCATCGAACGCCGCAACGGCGAGGAAGACGAGCATGTACGCGAAGTCGCCGTTCACCCGAGAGATTCAGTCAGCATACTGCGGTGCGGCCCGCGGGGACGGTTCGTCAGCGTTCGACTCGAGATACTGATCGAAGGGATGCGGCGAGCGAAGCGTCGCGATCACGCCCCACATCACGCACGTCAGAAGCGACCCGACGGCGGACATCGTCATCCCGAGAGAGAGGAACGTCGTCCCGTAGACGACACCGAGACTCGCCGACGGCAGCGACGTTCCGAGCGGAATACTGGCGGTGGAATCTCGGACCGTAGGGACCAACACGAGAAGCGAGAAAACGCTTCCGGCGAGGAAGATGAGATCTTGCCACATCATCGCACAGCACCCGGAACGAATTCGATCAAAGAGGGTATTTCAGTCATCAAATCAACGAAGGAGACGGACGGTATTAAGACTTACTCAGATTTGAGTAAGTACTTTCGTGTAGAATTACTGTTAGTGTATTTTGATGTCTGACAGGAGATCGCTACGAGACTAGTGCAGTTGTGAATTGGTGAGACTCATCACTAGATTCGTTTCTCAACGAGCGTATGCCGTGCACTCTCTACCGACGTACACACCGGATTTTCGATGTCGTTTCCGGATGAAGGCGGATGTACCGTCTCTGAAACTCTCTCGAGAGTGATACGCCGATTAAATATCAAAACACTATAATTTTCAAATTTGCGAAGAGCCTATAATCATCGACGAGAGGATGGAAGTATGGTCGTTGTCGTGCTTGGTCATAAACTCCAATCCGAAGAACTGCATCCGCAACTCCAAGCACGCATGGATGCCGGGATTGAGGCATTCTCAGGCACAGACGCGCCATATCTTCTCTTAAGCGGCGGTCAAGTGAATCCCTGCGTGGATAAAACGGAGTGCGAGGTGATGGCCGAATACGCCCGTTCACAGGGTATCGATCCATCATGTGTCGTCCCAGAGCCCTGTGCGTTAGATACGATCGGGAACGGATACTTTACGCGGATGCGCGTTGACGAACTCAATCACCAAGTAGAGACACTCTATCTCGTAACCTCCCGGTATCACGCAGAACGAGCAGCGTACATCTTCGAGCGGTGTTTCGGCGATACAGTCGAAATCGATGTGAGCTACTGTGTGGATTCCGAGAGTGAGACACACCCGATTCGTCACCGCGCTAAACTAGAACAAGTACAGGCATTTTTCGAACCGGTACCGACGGGTGATATCGACGCGATTCGCCAGCGTCTCAACGAGAAACACGAACTCTATGAGAGTACAGAGGCAACGCTAACGTCATCAACTGCTGTCGATATCACAGTCTAAGAGGTCGAGTTGCGTCCACGTTTCCGAATCTGCGGGCTCGCTTTGACTCTACTGATGACAGCCCGCACACATCGTAACGAGATTCTTTGCCGACCCATCGATGTGATGAGTGAGAAGGTGTGCAGTCTGTAGTTCGACTGCACACTCGTCAGCATTCATTGCAAATGGGACCCACTAAGGGTCTCCGTTCTCCTCTCGCGTCAGGTTCGGCATACGGTACTCGATACCCTCCTCGGAACCCGTACTGAATGTACTGAGTTACTAGGCTAGATTATCGGACTGCTACGTGCTTTCAACTGTGTAACTTCACTCCGTTGGAGCAAGTACTCAATCACGATGACGAAGTCGATGAGGGGAGTACGGCATCAAGCAACCAATACGTCCAGAGTGGATTCTAGATGCCAGCCGCCCGTAGTCGTCGAATGTCGAGCCCCTATTCGCGTTGGTCGCCTGAACCCGAAACTGCTCAGCTGAATCGAGCGAGGGAGATTCCATCCTCGTCAACCCCGGATGCGTATACTGCACCGTCGACGACAGCAGAACCCTTGTAATACCTCGCATAGCGCGACTCGAATTCGCCTTGGGTCTTTGCGAGTTTCTCACCGGTCGCTGCGTTGAGTACGCCCGGGAGACTCCTCGACTCCGGTTCTTCCACGGGGAGTGGAGTATAGACGCAGCCATCGCCAACGGCGACACCGGCACCCGTGCTTTCGGTAGACCAGCAGGAAACGCCAGTCGTCGCCTCGACTGCGTACAGTTGATCGTCGGTCTGGACATACACATGTGACCCATCGGTCGCGAGGACGTTCGGGTCGGACCGGACGTCGTACGTCCACGTGTGCTCGCCGGACGCTGCATCGATTGCATGGACGATTCCGTCTGGATTGCCAGCAAATACGGTGCCGTCTGCGACGGTCACGTTACAGTCGATGTGCGCGTTCGTCTTGACGCGCCACTTTTCTTCGCCTGTCGCCGCATCAAGCGCGTAGACGTACGTATCGTAATCACCGTAGTAGACCGTCTCTCCGACGATAGCTGGCGTTGCGACGGTCTCTTCACCCGTCGTGTGTTTCCATCTAACCGTCCCATCTGCGAGGTCCAGCGCAAGTAGCGACAGTTCCGTCGAAACGTAGACCGTCTCGTCGACGACGACTGGACCCCCCCGGAACAGGCCAGTATAGTTCTCGGAAACGGTCCATCGTGTCTCACCGGTCTCGGGGTTCAGTCCGAGGACCGTGGACTCGGCGAGAGCGACCACCACGTCGTCACCGATAGCCAGTGGGCCATGCGGACTCTCGACGCGTTTTTCCCACACTTTCTCGCCGGACGTGGCGTCGACAGCACACAACAGAGAGTCGTATTCGTGCGCGTAGACTCGGCCGGCGGTAGCGACGGGTTGAACCGCCCCTGCCATCCCTCCAAGGATGTACGTCCAGTCGAGCGACAGCGGTGGCTCGGGTGTCTCACTCGCCGGGACGACGCCGGTCCCTGCGGGATCGCCCCCAACCGTCTGCCAACCGGTCGATCCAGAGACGGTTGGTTCGTACGGCCCGCAGGCTTCCGTTTGACCTGCGTTTGACTCGTCCGTGAACTGGCCACAGCCGGCAATTCCAACTGTTGCTCCGACGATACCGGTAGCACCAACCGTCCGGAGGAAACGACGGCGGTTCATGCGATCTTAGCCACCCCCAGAAGTTGATGGGAGAGATAGAGTGCGTCCGAGGTCACCGACAGCGGTGCCAACGAGTTCCAACCGTAGTTCTCCGTCGCGTAGTTCGACCCGAGTAATTCCGCTTCCGCCAGACCACCCCACAGTCGACTCCCATCAGTAGGGTCAAACGCGCCTGCGCGGAGGTAAACCGCGTCGTCGGTCACCACAGGACGTGCCATGAATGGGACGCTCTTCTCCCATCCAACGGCGTCACGGACGCCGTGATTGACGATTCGCCACTGCTCGCTGCCGTCCGTGATGTCGAGTGCATACAGATTCTTCGCACCGACGTACACGCGCTTCCCGTCAGTCGCGGGTGCCCCGGTGTACTCGTGGCCGACAACGAAGCGCCATCGCCGTTCACCTGTCGTCGCATCGAGGGCGACGATTCGGTCACCCCCAGTTACGAGAACGATGTCGTCGACGACAGCGGGCGTGCTTGGGGAGTCGTATCCCGTTGGAAAACTGTAGTTCCACTCCTCGTTCCCTCCGTGATTGAACGCCGTCACGTGACCAGTTCGGTCGTCGCTTGGGTTTTCCTGTACTGTCACGTATACACGCGAGTCGTCGACGGTGGGCGCACTATCGACCGCAAACGAGCTGCCCCGACCGAGAAGGTCGTTCCAGAACCGAGAGTGGCTATGCTTCCAGCACTGCTCCCCATCGAGTGTGAAGCCGTAGACGGTCGCTGACGCGTCGAGGACGTAGACGTGTTCGCCGATGACGGTCGGGGTTCGGACTGCCGCGTCGAGCTCCTGTGTCCAGCGTCGTTCACCCGTGGTTGAGATGGCGTAGAGGGTGCCCGCTTCGTCGCCAACGAGGATGGTGTCGCCCGCGAGTGCGGGATCGCCGCCTGCGAGCGACGGGAACTCGACTCGCCATCGTATCTCGCCGGTTTCGTCGTCGAGTGCGACAAGATAGCCAGGATAGCCTCGGTCGTACCTGTCGAGCGATTGAATTGCGACATATACCGCGTTTTCGCCGACGATGGGTGTGCTGAACCAGCCGTTCAATCGAGGTCCGTCTCCGCTCTCGCGGTCGGTCTGCCATTGGAGTTCGCCATTCGATGGCCCGGCCGGCGCGTAGGCAGTATTCGTCGGCCCGTATCCTGTCGTCGGCCAGCGGCTTCGTGGCCTGTCGAACGACTCCTCTGGTGGCCCACAGGATGGGGTTCTCGTATTATTCCCGGCAATCGCGACGGCTCCACAGGTGGCGACCGTGGCGAGGAGGGCACGGCGTCGCATGCTCGTATCCTCTAGAGTACCAACATATGCGCTTTCTGATTAGACTAGGTCTGGGTTGGCTGCACGGTTGAACTCTGAATTCTCACGCGAGATGGGCCAGACACGAAATGCTTCGACAGAGGAGGATTCGTGAATCAGACGGTCCAGAACGCTCGTTGTCGGTCTTCGATTTCGGAGAGGACTGCCGAGAGGACGTCTCGCCAATCGTTCGGGTGTGATCTGTCTTCTCCAGGTGTCGGTGCGTCCGGTCCAGGATGGATGTGGTCGCGTGTGTTGTGGCCCGATGGGTGGCGGTCCCAGCGATGGTCGAACGTTCCGTCGTGATGTGTCTCGTGATAGTGAATAGAAAAATCGCCGTTCGAGAACCAAGTCATTTCGAGACGAGCGATCTCAACGCTGTTTGGGTAGAAACTTGCGTTGTACGTACAGACGAGTCGGTCGGGTGCGAACGCTGGACGGAGAACAGTTTGGGTGAATCGACTGTCGCTTGCGAGTCGTTCGCCGATGGTTTCGAGTCGGTCAAAATCGACTGGCGCTCCGCTGTCATCCTCACGGTGTCCGCCTGTCATGCCGTACTGCGTTGGTCGGCTGAGCCATCTGAACCGGACAATGCCTGTTCGAGAAGCGTAATGCGGTGTCGTGTCGTCTTCCACTTCGTGAGGTCTTCCCAAACGTCCTCAATGGAGCGACTAGTCTCAACTGCATACTGCGAAATTGAGACTCTTTCTGGAGACTCGACCTCGAATTCAGTTGCATACGACCGGTCACGCTCTGTTTCGTCTTCGAGGAACTCGAGCAGTTCGTTACTCGTGTATTGGTTGCGAAGTGTCTGAACACGTCGCCATCGGAGGTACTCGTCGTTGCGCTCGTATGTCGCTGGTGACGTTGTGACTCGCGTTACGATTCCCATTTGCTCGAACCACTGTAGATATTCGCGCGCAGCATCTACTCCATGGCCAGCGAGGTCAGCGACTTCGTCGACGGACGTAGGGCGATCGAGTGCAAGGACTGCATCGAAGAAATCGTCGCGTGTGCGTTCGCCACGGACAACGTCCTTGGATGCGGTCAAGACATCGAAGTCTGGCTTCTCACTACGCTCGTTGCTGTCAGCCTTCAGTTCGTCGCGTGGTTCCCTCATAGTGGCCTAAAGGGAGATGTGCGGAATAAATCTTCTTACTAGATTATTATTCCGTCTACAGGTGAGAATGTCTGGATACCTCAAGCTGCCACTCAGAGCCCGAGGAGCGAACGAAGCCGAGAGAGAAGTCCGCCCTGCATATCGAAGATACGGTCCATCTCCTCGTCAGAAAGCTCGAAATCAAAGACCTCGAAGTTCGCTTCGATATGTGCCTGGCTCGATGCCTTGGGAATCGCTGCGACCATCTCCTGTTGAATCAACCAGCGGAGTGCGACTTGCGCTGCGGTCTTTCCGTACTGTGCTCCGATTTCCACGAGCACCTCGTTTCCGACCACTCTTCCTTGGTCTAGTGGACTGTACGCAGTCAGAATGACGCCGTTCTCGATGCAGAATTCGAGTAGCTCTGACTGACTCTTGAAGGGGTGGTACTCGACCTGATTCGTCAGAATCGGGGTATCAGATGCGGCAATCGCCTGCCGCAGCTGCTCGACAGAAAAATTGCTGACGCCGATATGCTCGACGGTTCCACGCGCTTGGAGTTCGTTCATCGCGCCGATCGACTCTTCGATCGACACAGTTCGACTCGGCGAGTGAATCAGCAACAAGTCGATTTCAGTCCCTAACCGCTGCGTGCTCTCCTCGACCGTACGTAGCACGTCGTCGTGGGCTAGATTCTGTCGGCGGATTTTCGTAACGAGAAATAGGTCCTCTCTCGGTACCTCGGAGTCGGCTATCGCCTCCCCGACAGCGTCCTCGTTGTTGTACATCTGCGCCGTATCGATGTGGCGATATCCGGTGTCTAGTGCGTGTTGGACGGCACTTCGACAGGTCTCTCCCTTCATCGGCCACGTCCCGAAGCCAAGCACCGGCACGTCCACACCTTCGGCGGTGACGTATTCCATATGCGATACTACGGGCTGGATTCACGAAGATACTACGCATGTACTTCCGACCGCCGTCTCGACTGCTTGTTCACGTTTTGGTGCGTGGAGCAGTACGGATTTCTTCGATGTAGTCGCGGTGATGATGGACAACTCACGCAGAGTCAGTCGACCCGATCTGCATCCAGGCAATCGCAGTAACGACCAACACGCCACCGAGGGGAACAAACAATAGCTGCATCGCTGTGTCCACACCCAGACTCCCGATCACGAATCCCATCGCTGCTGGGACTGCCGCGATTCCACACGAAGAGACAACTAACCCGATCGCATTTACAGGTGCACTATGCTCAGGCGCGCTCTCGGTCGCATACGCTAACAACGTCGGATACAACCCCGACAACGTCAGCCCGATACAGAACACCCCAACCAGTAACCACAGCCCCGACGCCAATACGAACGTATAGATCGCCGAGAGCAAACACAGCCCACCCAGTCCAAACGCCAACGGTACATACCCGAATCGCTCGGACAACGATCCTGCGGCGAATCGTCCGGGAATATACGCCACCAACAAGACGCTCAATGAGACCGTCGCAAGTGACGCAGAAATCCGGCCATCCGCATACGTCGTCAGCCAGGTGAACAATCCGCCTTCGACACCCGTGGTCAGCAAGATTCCAGCGGCCATCACCAATATTGCAGGACTCCGACTGATCCGCCGTAATTCAGCGAGCGTCAACGGATCGTCACCACCACCGGTGACAGACGGCTTCGGGAGATACCAGATAAGGGCTGCGAGCGGGATGAAACACACACCGAGTCCGTAGTACGCCAGTCGCCAATTATCAAACCAGAGCGCAGCCGCGACTGCGAGCGGACCGAGCGTCGCTCCGACCGCCCACATCATATCGTAGTATCCAAACAATTGACCGCGTCTGCGGGGATACAGGTGGCTCAACAGCGGTCGGTCACTCCCGCGTCCAATCCCGCTGAACACCCCCCGGAGGACTAACGCTCCAAGAAACAACCCAAAGGATGGAACCAGACCCATCACGAAGACGCCGAATCCGGTCCCAACGATCCCAAAGAGGAGCATTCGTCGAGTATCCAGTCGCCCGGCAACAGCACCGACCGCGGCGACGAACACGAGAAACCCGGCCGTTCCTGCAGGCGCAACCATCCCCAGCAGCCATTCGGGCGTGCCAAACTCTGCTCGAAGCGCCGGAATAATCGCACCCTGCATCTGCAGCGTCGCGCCTTCGAGTGCCGCAAAGGCGAAGATAGCTAGTGTCCACAAACGGCGGCTCGTAAACACAGCTGTAGCTTCAGTATCGGTGACCGTTTCCATACATCGACCATCACATCCCATCGGGAAAATATTTTGTAGATAGTATCACAATCCTCTTTCATGTCTCGAGACTCCCTCCGGGAGCACCTCACGGCCTTTGGGCTCTCTACAAAGGAGACCGAAGCCTACCTGGCCATTCTCCAGTCAGGAACCGCAACAACCAGCGACGTCTCACGACGCGCCGAAATCTCACAGGCATACGTCTACGAACTCGCAGCCGAACTCGCAGACCGTGGCCTCATCAGCATCGACGAGACGAGAAGTCCAACACTCCTCCATGCACGCTCACCCGAAGATGCTCTCGGGGGCTTTTCCGACCGTCTTACCCAGATGAGACACGACATTGAATCACTGTATCAGCACTCAGACACAGACGATCCAGCCGTGGAGATCGTCCACTCTCGCGTCACCACCCGAAAACGGATCATTCGAGCTATCGACCACGCCCGTCAGGAGGTCGTGCTCACCGTTCCTGGGTCCGAATTCACGCACCTCCAAGACCCTCTCAGAGAAGCTCGAGAACGCGGCGTCACGATCTATCTCCAACTCGTCGAACCCGTAGAGAAGATTCCGACGGGTACTGACTGGCAGGAGTATGCAACCATCGTTAAATCCTGGGAGGCAACCCCTCCAGTCACCGTCGTCGCCGATGAGCAAACCGGCGCAATGGGCGCACACAGTATCCTCTCAGGTCGCCACAACTCCGCGTATGCACTTGTGTTCTCCCAGCAAGACATCGCAGGTGCGTTCTTCGGAAACGCCATTAGCAACTTTTGGCCAATGGGTGACAACCAGTTCACCGCAGACCCCGACCCGCTCCCAGCAACCTACACCCATGCCCGAACCGCGGTAACCAACGCTGCACTTCACTTCATCCAGGAGCGATCACTCACTGCAGACGTCACCGTGCAGGCGATCGGATCCGAAGACACGATCACCTACGAAGGCGTTCCTGTCGTCGAAATCCATCAAAATATCGTCGGCGACCCGACTAACGAATTTCCAATTGAGAACAATCTCGTCTTCGATACGCCGGACGGACGCATCGCAACGGGCGGCAGTAACGGCAGTCTCCAACCGTTCTACGAAGGATACGGACTGGTATCGATCACTCTCTACGAAAATACGGCCCAGTAGCGTCATTAACCGCCTATTGTTGAACACGGTGGTCAGTCGGTTCTATGTGACAGCTAGCGACGAATCAGCGACCGACCACGTCCGGAGCGTGCTACTGTTCACGACGAGGATGGGTCTCCGAACCGTACCTGAAACCGAAGCAGGGGTCGATATCGGCGACTCCAAGCGTTACGTGCGCTCCGAAGCGAGTGAGTACCACGTGTACAGCCCTGCCCGAATGTACACGCTTCGTCACCACATGAGGAGCGGGTGCCTCTGACCTCGGGATGAGAGTGTGAACACTCTCGATTGTATTCTAGTGAGATCCCCATAAAGAGACAGTACCAATACGATTAGGCAGGGGTGTCTCGGAGGCCGTTCTCCGAACGCGAGTCGAGTACGTGTGACGGCCGCGTAGAAACTGGCCAACGCGAGTTCGAACGGAAGGTGCGCGTCGTTACCCGTTTAACCGACTCATATCCACACACGCAGCGAGTTCGAGGTACGGACGGACGGCGTCGATACCGTCCGTGGTAGTGATGAGTTCCTCGTCCGAGTCGTATGCGATCACGCCCGCGTGACCGAGCCTCGAGAGGTGGTTGTGGATCAGTCCGACGTAGACTCGTTGATAGCGGTCCATCGTGGGGTCGCCTTCCCAGATGGCGATCTGCTCGGCTACCTCGCCAATAGGGATCGCGCCGACTCGCGAGGACAGATAGTGAAGCGCGTACCGGCGCCTCTCGTTCGATAAGAGCGAAAAAATCTCTGTCGGCGAAAGATCAGGATCGTTGTCCGTAGGGTTCGTGTCGCTTGTTTTAGTGGTCATGATGTAGCGCTCTCCGTACCTGCCTACGCAGCATAGCTCTCCTGTCGTCTTCCGCCCCGGCTTCAGCAGTGTACACTACAACCCACGGCCAGCATCCTTCATAAACGTTATGTGTGTTACATGTATCGAGAATGCGGACTGTTCGATTACGGGAGAGAGTATCTAAAAAAGGAGCGAGTGAGTCTGTTTCGAGGGGCCCGACGTCGGTATCTCGAGTCGTCGCGGCGTTACTCTTCGATGAATTCGGGGTCGTACTCGGGGCTCTCCGGTTCCTCTTTGCGGATTTGAACCGACCAATCCGGGAGGTTCGGTGAATCTAGTGAGATCACCCACGCTCCTTCGAGCGGGACGCCTTGCGCGAACGCCTCCAAGAGTAACGTTTGGAGCGACTGTTCGAACTCTCTGATCGCGGGTACCTTGTTTTGTTGTGTGTCCATGATCGTTGATTGTCTGTTCGCCGGTAACTGTGCGGAGGTGCCAATAGACGTCTGTAGAGGTACTGCACCTCATAAGCGATTGAGCGTATATGAAGACTTCTCTCGGAGGGCGCCGCTCTCGCTCGGAACCTCCGAGTCGACGCTCGACGGCTGGCGGGCCGACGGCGACCTCGACCTGCTGAGAGTCGCCTGACTCGACCGTCCGGTCGCCGTCACCGAAGGCGAACACCCCTCGACGTCGTCGTCGACGGGGACGAGAAACAGCTCCGTCAAGTGTTCCAGAACCTACTGAGCAACGCATTCGAGTACAGCGGTGACGAGCCACCGCGCATCCGAATCAGCGCCGAGCGGGAGGACACGTACTGGTGCATCTCGGTTAGCGACGGCGGCGTCGGCATCGACCCCGATGACGTAGACCGCAGCTTCGAGCTCTTTCAGCGGCTTCACGGGCGCGACGAACACGTCGGGACAGGCATCGGGTTAGCGCTCTGTCAGCGCATCGTCGAGCGCCACGACGGCGGGATACGGGTCGAGTTCGAACCCGTCGAGGGGGCGACGTTCTCGTTTACGCTTCCCGTCGATGCGACTTCCGCGCGTCGAGCGAGATGCTCTTCACACCGTATTTTTGACACGCGTTCGCCGCCTGCTCCGAGATGAACTCGTACTTCGTGTTGTCCCGGACGTCGCCCAGTTCGAATCCCGCAGTTTCGATGAGCGTCGTGTAGCGGTCGGTCTGCTCGGCCCCGCCGATACAGGCCGCCCAGAGGTCTTCGTTGTTCTTGATACTCTCGGGCATCTGTGTCTCGCTGATGATATCGGAGATCGCGAGCCGTCCACCCGCCGCGAGAACCCGATTCGCCTCCTCGAACACCCGCTGTTTGTCCGCCGAGAGGTTGATCACTCCGTTCGAGATGACGACATCGAACGCCCCGTCGTCGAACGGGACGTCTTCGATGTACCCCTTCTCGAAGGAGACGTTGTCCATCCCCGCCTCGTCGCGTAACTGCCGTGCCTTCGCGAGCTGTTGGTCGGTCATGTCCAATCCGGTCACGCTCCCCGAGTCTCCGACGTGTAGCGCCGCGACGAACACGTCCGTCCCCGACCCGCTGCCGAGATCGAGCACGTGGTCGCCCTCCTGGAGTTCGGCGAGACCGAAGTGGTACCCCACACCCGCGAACGACTCTAGTGCTCGTGCGGGAATCCGATCGAGATCACGCGGCGGGTACCCGAGCTGTTCGGCCAACTCGCGTCCCATCTCGAAGTGATACTCCTCGTTCGGAGACTCCGCAACGTCCCGATAGACGTTTTTGACTGCCTGTTCGAGCCGTTTGACATTGAGTGAATCTGGCATGCGTCGTTACTCCTCAATCGTCGCCCACCGCTTCACAGTCGAATTTGTGTGCTGTTGTCATCGTCTTCCATCTGCCTGTTGGCGAACGAGTTTCGAGTCCGAGCGGTAGATAGCTATCTCGTGACACCCCGGGAGCTGCTGACCAACACGCACGTCGTGACTATCCGGCAGCGACTGACTTCCGTTCAGATACTGACCGGCCGTCACCGAGTGGGAGAGTCGAGAGTCACCACTCGAAAGACCGAGAACGACACGATGGACGGATTGCTTGTGGACTACATCGCGCGCTCTGATTCGACGTCTCTGTCCCCGGCGTCGAACGACTGCGCCGAGCGTCGGTAGTCCGCGAACGTCGCGTCCGCCCACTCGCGCACCTCCGGGGCGTCGGTGTCGACCAACACGTGGATGGTTCCGCTGTCGGGATCATACCCGGTAATACTGATTCGGTCGTCGAACAGGGCGAGTCCGTAGGCTGGTAACTCCTCGTGTACCCACACCGTGAGCCTGCCGGTTTCGAGGGTTTTCGCGACGTGCTCGGGATACGTCGAGAGAATGTACGCCGAGACGTACGGTGGGTCGATGATCTCCGCCTCCATACCGTCGACGATTCGCTGATAGAACAGCTCGCGACACGGTTCGAAAATGGCGATGTCGGACTTGAGGAGTCGGAACTCGTCGGTCGTTTCGAGCAGCGAGACGAACCGGTTCACCGGCCGATACGGATCTGTCGTCTCTGCGACTGTCACGACCGCATCGGCGAACAGGTCGATTCCGAGGCCCTCTCCTTCGACCGGAAGCCGGTGCCAAACGTCTCGGAGCTTCGATTCGGCCTCGAAGCGTTCGACGAGCTCGACCACGCCGGAGGCGAGATACGCGCCGAGTGCTGTCGCCTCGAACTCGTGTCCGGTTCTTCGAATCCAGTTTCGGTCCTCGAACGTCCGCAGCGTCCGTTGAGCCGTCGATGGCGAGACCCCTGTCATCTCCCTGAGTTCGATTCGGGTGCGAGGGTCGTCAGCCAGCGCGACGAGCATCGAAACGCGGTGTTCGGCCCGCGTGAGGTACGCAATGTCGTCGATTGGCGATCTCATTTTCAGCCCCATGCTAAGTCTACCCACGGTCCGGATATAACCATTCGCTCTGTCCGAAGTAGGCGGTTCTGTGTTGTGAACGAGCCCGTCTACGATGGCTCTCTCATAACCCACATTGCCATGCTTGTACCTGCTCATTGTGGCAGAGAGGGCAGGCGGGTCAATAGTGGACGAAATCGTACGTCGACAGAAGCCCATCTACCTGACAGCGCAGATGGTTGTTCAGTTCTCGTGAATCCGACATATATAGACCCGTAATTTACGGGCCATGCCTTCAGGCGGCTCTGGGGAGTACCGTTCTACTCATGATGAAGCCGACCCGAAACACGGCTGCAGACCGGGCGTTCGGGTATCTCTCCGGCGGGTCGTTAGAGAACATCGTCGCCGACGCGGTACGCCATCCACGTCGCCGACGCGTCCTCGCACACCTCATAGAGCAGCAACGACCCGTCCTTCTCGAAGACCTCGCTGCGGTGGTCGCACGACGAGAGTACGACTCGCCGAGCGACGAAGAGATAGAGGGGGTGCTAACCTCGCTCTACCATCAACATCTTCCCAAACTCGCGGCTGCCAACGTCGTCGAGTACGGGGGCGAAGGCGATTGGATTTCGGTCGAACTCACCGAGGACGCCACACCGCTGCAGGTCAGCCTCGAAGCGAGCCTCGGCGAGGAGGTCAACGAGTACTACACAACCTGATTCGAGCAAGTTAATTCGCGAGGGGGTCGCTCTCCTCGTGGTTTCGTCTGTATGGATGGAATCTCGCCGAAAGAGAGACTCAGAGTGCGAGTCGCGAATCGAGGGCGCTGCGTTCCCGTTCATGACAATTTTTAATCGAATAGAGAGTGATTGTATCTCTGCGAGATGAATAATTTTTATTGTTCTTGAGTAAGTAATAGAACGTGGCGACCCCACCACCAACGTGCCGCTAGTGTATCACACCACCGAGGGCGAGAGCCGATCGACGGGGTCGCCGGAGTGAACGGACTAAGCGACTTGAGGGAGGCGTCAGCATCAGCCAGTATGGAGAATTTACCGCACGATTCTCCACGGTACCTCCCTTCCTACCATCACCTGTACATCTCGCCCTCGTTACGAGACAGCGTCGTCCGCTGGCACCCCCTTGACGCTGTCTTTCGACGGGGA
This sequence comes from Haloprofundus halobius, assembly GCF_020097835.1. Classification (GTDB taxonomy): domain Archaea; phylum Halobacteriota; class Halobacteria; order Halobacteriales; family Haloferacaceae; genus Haloprofundus; species Haloprofundus halobius. Next base: position 74,243 of record NZ_CP083666.1, on the reverse strand, counting down.
CGCAGGGATGGAGTTCCTCGCGGACGAGTCCGAGTTACGCTTCTTGCGTCTCTGTGAAGCTGTAGACGTTCGCAAAACATCACCAAGAGCGCGCCGCAACCGAAGAGCAGTCGTGACTCCTGCTCACTACGAGACGGTTGCGATTGTGGGTCGACGCGTCTCGAAAACCCGGGTTCGAGCAACACTCAAGTCGTACCGTGTTGAGGAACTAGGTTGTGTTAGACATTGGCACGCCCAGAGATGCAGTCGGCGACCTCGGCGACGAGGCCACGCCACCGTCGCCGATCTCCGTCGACAGTCCGACCTGAGGGTGATCGACGAACAGGCACGCCAATTTCCAGACGTCACAACCGAAATCGACCATCCCAGGGGAGACAGAGATGAACATCGAATCACGCATCACCGGGTCGAGACACACCTTCGACTCGGTTCGAGAGGTACTGGCGAAGGCGAACGAGGAGAAGTCCGGAGACGAACTCGCGGGAATCGCCGCCGACTCGGAGGCTGAACGTATCGCTGCGAAGGACGCGCTCGGCGAACTCACGCTCGAAACGCTCCGGCAGTCGCCCGCCATCCCGTACGAAGACGACGAGGTCACCCGAGTCATCCAAGACGGCGTCGACGAGGCCGCCTCCGAACGAATCAAAGACTGGACCGTCTCGGAGTTCCGCGAGTTTCTCGTCGACGAAGGGACGCGCGAAGCCGAAATCGCCCGTATTCGACCGGGGTTGACGAGCGAGATGATCGCCGCCGTCGCGAAACTCATGTCGAACATGGATCTGATTCAGGCGTCGTCGAAGATGCAGGTCACCGCCCGGTGCAACAACACCATCGGTGGCGAGGGGACGCTGTCGTTCAGACTCCAGCCGAACGACCCGAGTGACGACGTCGAAAACATCCGTCACTCGATTCGAGAAGGGCTCTCGTACGGCGTCGGCGACGCCGTCATCGGCATCAATCCGGTCGAAGACAACGCCGAGCGAACGAAGCGGCTGCTGGACGTGACGAAGGAGTTCATCGAGACGTGGGACGTGCCGACGCAAAACTGCGTGCTCTCGCATCTCACCACCCAGATGGAAGCCGTCCGACAGGGAGCCTCCGCCGACCTGCTGTTTCAGAGCCTCGCGGGAACCGAAGCCGGTAACGAGGGCTTCGGCATCGACGTCGACCTCCTCGACGAGGCGTACGAGTTCGGCCAGAACCGCTGTACTGCTTCGGGGCCGAACGTCATGTACTTTGAGACCGGCCAGGGGTCGGAGCTGTCGAGCGACGCCCACGCGGGCGTCGACCAGGTCACGTTAGAGGCTCGCTGTTACGGACTCGCCAAGCGCTACGACCCGTTTTTGGTGAACACCGTCGTCGGCTTCATCGGCCCCGAGTACCTCTACGACGGAAGGCAGGTCATCAGAGCCGGACTCGAAGACGTCTTCATGGGCAAACTCACCGGCATCCCGATGGGCATCGACGCCTGTTACACCAACCACATCCAGGCCGACCAGAACGACATCGAGAACCTCGCCGTCTTGCTCACCGCGGCCGGGTCGAACTACTTCATCACCGTTCCGATGGGTGACGACACGATGCTCAACTACCAATCGAACAGCTATCACGACGCGTCGGCGCTCTGGGATATCTTCGAGATGGGTCCGGCCCCGGAGTTCGAAGAGTGGCTCGAATCGATGGGGCTGATGAAAGATGGGCGATTGACCTCACGCGCCGGCGACCCGACCCGCTTTCTGGAGGGAGCGCGATGAGCGACTCGCACCGCCCGGGCGAGAACGGGCCGAACGACGAAGACGCGCTCGAACGAATCGTCGACGCGAGTCCCTCTCGACTGGGAGTTGGACGGAGCGGTACCCGACCTCGGACGTCGTCGATGCTGTCGTTTCGTGCGGACCACGCCCGTGCCCGCGACGCTGTCTTGACGAAGGTATCCGACGAGATGGTCGAGGATGCAGGGCTGATTCCGATTCAGAGCCGAGTCACGGACCAAGACGAGTATCTCGCTCGGCCTGACCTGGGTCGACAGATTAGCGACGAGACCAAAGCGCGGATTCGAGACGAGTGTACGCAGGACCCGGACGTCCAGATTATCGTCTGCGACGGACTGAGTTCGACAGCGGTCGAAGCGAACGTCTCCGATCTGTTGCCGATGCTCGTAGATGGACTCGAAGAGCGTGGGTTCGTGGTCGGGACACCGCTGTTCGTCAAGTTCGGCCGCGTCGACGTGATGGACGCAATCGGAGAGACGCTCGGGGCGACGAGCGTCGTGAACCTCATCGGGGAACGACCCGGGTTGAACACGGCCGAGAGTCTGAGCGCGTATCTGGTGTACGACCCTCGACCCGGAAAGCCGACGGCGAAGAAATCGGTCATCTCGAACATCCACGCAGATGGGCTTCCAGCGGTCGAAGCGGGCGCACAGATCATCGATCTCGTCGAGCGGATGCACGAGCAGCAAGGAAGCGGTATCGACCTCGGCTGAGAACGGACCGAACGATGTCAGAGGAAAACCCGCCAACGCTGACCAGCGTCGGTATCGATATCGGGACGACGACGACGCAACTCATCGTCAGCGAACTCACAGTCGATCGGTCCGGTATCGGCGCTGTCGCCGTCGACATCGGCGAGACGACTATCGTCCATCGAGGAGAAATACACGAGACGCCGCTTTTGGACCGACAGACGCTCGACACGGATGCAGTCCGGGAACTCGTCGAATCGGAACTCGACGCTGCGGGCTACTCACCCCCGGAAATCGACAGCGGCGCGGTCATCGTCACAGGGGAGTCGTCCTACAAGGAGAACGCCGAGCAACTCGTCAACCACATCGCCGACCACGCCGGGGAGTTCGTCGTTGCGACAGCGGGTCCCGAACTGGAAGCCGTCTTGGCGGGGAAGGGGTCGGGGGCTGCAGCGTGGGCCGCAGAGAATCAGGAAACGGTGCTCAACGTCGACGTGGGGGGAGGGACGACCAACATGTGTCTCTTTTCGGGCGACGACGTCGTCGAAACGCGCTGTCTCGACGTCGGCGGGCGACTGCTTCGATTCGACCAGTCGGGGCAGGTAACGCACATCTCGGAGCCTGCAGCGCGACTCGTCGCGATTCACGGGTTCGATATCGAGGGTGGAACCCAGCCAACCAACGCTGAACTGCGTCGGCTCGCGGCTGCGATGGCAGAGTCGATATTCGACACGATAGCGGGACCGCCGCTGTCTTCAGTCACGGAAACGCTCACCATCGGGTCGAGCGAGTACACGGGAGAGACGGTTTATGCGGTCGTGTTCAGCGGTGGTGTCGGCCGCTTGATTTCTGCGACCGAAGAGACGAGCGGGCGCTCACCGTTCGCGTTCGACGACTTCGGTCTCCACCTCGCGTCTGCGATTCAACGGCGGCTCGAACGGAGTTCGCTCCGCGTTCGATTCCCCGACGAAGACATTCGAGCAACTGTCGTCGGGGTCGGAACCCAGACGACCTCGTTCAGCGGGACGACGACGCACATCGACGACGCAGTACTGCCGCTACGGAACTTGCCGGTCATCGAAGCACCCGTCGTGACCGAGCAACAGGACCACGATACCCTCGTGAGTGAGCTACGGAGCTGTTTCGAGCGAGAACGCGAACTGTACGAAATCGACGAGCAGACGCCGTTCGTGCTGTCTCTTCCCTCGATCACACCGTTGGGATACGAACGAATTAGAGGCCTCGCACGAGCGGTCGACGAGGTGTACGAACAGTGTTTTGCGAGCGAGTCTCCCCGAGTCGTGCTCACGAGACAGAACTGTGCGAAGGCGCTCGGCCAGCAGTTGCGTTCGACGTCGAACGCGGATGCGCCGCTCATCGTCGTAGACGAAGTTGTCGCGTCCGACGGCGACTATCTCGATATCGGCGACCCGCTGGAGAGCGGCCAGACAGTCCCCGTCGTCGTGAAATCGCTCGTGTTTAGTAGCTGAATGATCGTCTGGAGGGGTTTAAGCCGGCCGGAGAGATGCCGTAGAGTTGTCAGCCGCGGTAGAGGTGGGTCCGCTCGTGTTCCACGACTGGTTGTAGAGCGAAATCGTGTCGGAGGTGCCTGTCTCCATGACCGGCGCATGTGAGTCGTGGGTCTTCCCAAAGACGTGTCCGAGTTCGTGGGCGACAGTATATGCAGTAGATCCGTCGTCCATTCCCGTTTCGACGTAGAGGTGAGCAGGCCTCACCATTGAATATTCTTCGTCAAGTAACGCTGCACACCTTACGATATTTCTACCCTCGATAGACCCACAATGTCTCTCAGCTTGACCTCCTCCCGCGGCTTTAGCCGCGGGAATCCCACCATGGGATTTCGGGCCGAGCGCGGCCCTCAGGTTTCAAGACGCATACGTTCCAAGCGTCTCTTGCTGGGTGTCAGCATCGGCTTGGCTGTCTTGTGAGACGGTCAAACGTCCCCCTTCCTCAGCCGAGTCATCGCCACTCGTGTGTTCTCTTGAATGGCTCTCTCCGCTGAGGTAGCGGTCTGCAATATTGAGCGAGGCGTTAATGTCTGCTTGGTACTCTGAAACCCAACACTCCGTGTTGGAACACGTGAACGTCGCCTGCTTCGAACGATAGCCCTGTTCACCGCAACAGTAGCACGTCTTCGAGGTGTATGCAGGATTCACCGTTTCGACGCGAATCCCTTTCTCAAGTGCTTTATAGCGAATCTGCGCGTGCATCTTCGCAAAGCCCCATCCGTGGAGGCGGCGGTTCATGAACGCACCATAGTCCATGTTCTCACGGATGTGCGTCAAGTCTTCCAGAACCAGTACGGGGTTCTCGAATTGGTCGGCGTAGGCGACGACCTCCGACGTGACCGTGTGAAGGATGTGGTCGATGTGTCGCCACAGTTCGTCGCCGTAGGATTCAGCGATACGTTCGCTTCCGCGTTGCTGAAGGCGTCGAATCGCCGTGAAATATGTCTCGCGGAGTTGTCGAACCGCCTTTCCTTCGTCATTCCAGAGGTTGGGTGCAGTCGGGGAGCCGCGCTCGTCACGGTGACACACCGTTAACAAAGAGGCTTCCCCAATATCTACCCCAATCGGCGTCTCAGCCGAACTGGTTTCTCGTTTCTCCACGTCCCGTGTGGCGACGATGTGGAAGTACCACTCGTCGTCACGGTCAAACAACCGACACTCACGCATCTTCGCGTCTTCGGCGTACAACGCTTCGAGCCACTTTCGCTGTTCAGGATTGATTTGAGCGGGCACCCAGAGGTGGTAGTCGTCGTGGTGCGGGATTTTGATGTACCACTCGATTGCGTTCTGTGGCTTGTGGTCGAGCTTCGGACCTTCGTTTGTGAACCGAACAGGGTGGTCGTCGTGAAGCTCTTTCGCGTCGTAGCTTCCGCCACAAAGTTGCGGGACGTATTTCTTGAGCGCGTTTTTCGCGTAGCCGCTCAGGTCGTAGTTGACCACCACGTCGTTGGCCGCCGACTGGTGGTGCAGTTGGCGTTGAACGCGGCTTTGAGCGCGTCTTGGTACGCACGTCTCGTCTCACAGAGTTTCCGATGCTTGTGGGCGTTCGGTTCCACAAGTTTCAGTTCCAGCGTCTCGGTGAGTTCGGTCACTATTTGTCCTCCTCGTGACGCCGGATGTACTTCTCGACAGTCTCGCTCGAAACGTGGCCTGCTGTTCCTGCGTAGTAGCCGCGTGCCCACTTGATTTTCTCGCCGTCGTGGTCGGCGTAGCGGTGGTTGTATTTGCGCGAACTGATGCCTTTGAACCAGTTGGCGAGAAGTGACGGAGCGTGTTTCGGCGGGCTACTGACGAATAGGTGGATGTAGTCGGGGTGAACAGTGAGGTCGATAATCTCCAACCCCTTGTCATCGGCTATTTCGTGGAGGATGTCTCGTACACGGGTTGCAACGTTACCGACGAGTACCGATTGGCGGTACTTCGGTATCCACACTATGTGGTAGTTGAGGTTGTACGTTGCGTGCCGTGTGGTCTTCATCCGTACTACACACTATGAATCCAAAGTGTTTTAAAACGACGGTTCACGGTGGGAAACCCAGCCGTGCCATCGTCGGTGGATGTGTACGCTATTGTCCGCTTGACCCGCGCCTGAAGACGCGGGTATGCGCTCGCACTATCTATCAGAAACAAAGTTTATCACTACAGTTGTATTCGACGCATTTTCGGTGAGTGAGTACGTGTAGTTTCCAGGGCCGAAAAACGCAGTCGAATTTTGCTGCCACCATCTGAAGGCACCCTTCACGTGAGGACGGTAATCTCGCGTCTCCTCGTCAGGCGTGTTTATCACCACGATCACTTGACGAGTGGTCTGGGGGTTGCGTTCAGGGTATTTCTCACTCTCATAGCGCTTAGTCAAGTGATCAGGGAGTGGGGGTGGCTGTTCAATCGAATTGTTTGCTTCGACAGCGGTAGAATCGTTTCCGGATACTGTCGTCGTGGCGTCTGTCGCAGTCTTCGGGGCCGACATGTCAGTTAATTTAATATTAATACGTTCGAACAGAATCTCCAGAAGCGATTTGAAGAAGTGGTCAAGCGTGCGCGGCAAATCGAGAGGTACGCAGTTTGAACGTCGGAGGTGGTGAATACCACACCTCCTTCGGGATGTTTGTTGAGTGAACTGCAACATCCAAATCTCGTATAGGTGGCTCCAGGATATCTTCTCCCCCACCGCCACCAAGCCAGTCTTCCTTCGGCATAGAACAGTTCTCTGTGCCTCTCACAGCGATACAGTTGCGAGCGCGCAGTCTACTCGTTCACCCACCCTGGATGAGTACGGTACTCGAAAATAGGGTATTCTGAAATACCGTATTTTGAGTTACCTTAGCAGTACGCTTTTGCTTCAGCACACGTATACCTTCGCATGGAATTCGTCGACCGGAACGCAGAGCTTGGACGGCTTACTGCGCTTTACGACTCTGATCAAGCAGAGTTAGCTGTGATCTTTGGCCGCCGCCGATTAGGAAAGACGGCCCTCGTGCGTGAGTCTCTTACTGACTACGAGGGCGTCGTTCTATTTCAAGCAAAACAAAAGACGAAGGAACTTCAGATCCGAGAGTTCATCGAAACAGCCGAAGAGTCCTTTCCCGGGATCTCACGTATCCGAAAAGACTGGGATTCACTAATTGGGTATCTCGCAGACCAAGACGCGATTGTGGTGCTAGACGAGTTCCCATATCTTATCGAAGAAGAGTCCAGTCTCCCATCAGTTATTCAAGAATTGTACGACTATGGTGTGGACCAGTCTGCACTAACTCTCGTGTTAGTCGGGTCCTCGATCAGTATGATGGAAGACGCAGCGCTCCTCGGGAACAGCCCGCTGTATGGTCGATGCTCTGAGAAACTCGACATCACCGAGCTGCCGTTCAAAGCAGCGATGAGCCTCTATCCCGATACATACAATCCCAGCGAACAAATTCTGCTTTGGGCTGTATTCGGGGGCATCCCCTACTACATCGAAGAAGCAGCCACCTACAACACCCTCAGTAATGCAATCGAACAAACACTCCTCTCATCGCATTCGTCTCTTCACAACGACCCCGACTACGTACTCCGGATGGAGCTCTCTGAGCCGACACGATATTTCTCTATTCTAGAAGCAATCGCCGGCGGAAACACTTTCCTCAACGAAATCGCACAGGCAAGCGGAGTCAACTCAGATCAAATTTCTCGATATATCGACCGACTCAAACGACTTCGTCTCGTCGAACGAGAAGTTCCAGTCACAGAGCGACCTGAAAAGTCCCGGAGAGGCCAATACCGTATCGTAGATTCGATGTTCGAGTTTTGGTTCCGGTTCCTCTATGGGACGCCCACTCAGTACGACCAACTCATGCCAGGTGCATATGACACAGTTGTGGAACCCGAGATGAACGATTTCGCTAGCGAGACATTCGAGACGCTTGCGCAACACGCCCTTCGGAAACTCTACCCCTCTCAGACCATCACTCGAACCGGACGGTGGTGGTATCAAAACCATGAAATCGACGTCGTCGGAATTACTAACAGCGATGTGTTGCTCATCGGAGAGTGCAAGTTCCAGAATTCGCCTGTTGGGTATGATGTACTGAGTAAACTCGAGAACCATGAATCGGCACTTCGCTGGAAGCCAGAACAAGGTGGAGAGCGCAGCTGTGAGTACGCTGTATTCTCTAAAAGTGGATTCAAGAACTCTCTGAAAGAGGTCGCCGTCGAACGTGATGACGTTTCGCTCTTTACTGCTGCAGATGTCGTAAACGCCCTTACGGAGAGTCAAGGAGAAAGCCCCGCCCTATAGGACGGGAAGGATCTCAAGTGAAGCCCAAAGTTTTCTATGGCGCGTGCGAAGAGTGGCCTCCGGCCACGACCGCGCGCGAGGGGCGTCCGAGCGAAGCGAGGACGACGGCTGGGGAGGAAGCTGGCGTTCAGAAAAAAAGGATGGCCGAAGTGAGCTACTTAGCCCACCATCGCTCACGTTCGGGGAACGAAATCGACGACCAGCCCGTTAGTGCAACCGAGCACCGACCCTGATACCAATTTCGCGCCACGTTGTGCAACACCACTCGGTCGTCTTCACCCAGCATCGGCATCTCCGATTTCTCCCAGACCGTGAACTTCGTTCGTCCGCTCTCGTCTTCGATGAGTCCGACTTGTTGGATCGCACGGCTTCGTGGCTCCCATAACTGGGTTATCGTCCCCGAGATGCTCACCTCGTGACTTCGCACCTCTTCGAGCGCTGCGATTGGAACCACTCGACCAGGGTCACTCTGGAACTCCTCGAATACCCTGATGACTGCACTGAGGACATCCGTGCCGTCAACGACGCGCTCGGCCACTCGTCGACTGACCGCCGCCTGCGACCACCCCGAAAGCTTCGCTGCTACCCGTACCGCTTCCTGGTTTACTGTCGCCAACTTCTCGCACGACAGTTGCTCACGCGCATCGACCACATCCGGGTCCGCCCACGGGTCCACGCTCGCCGCCCGCTTTCCGAATTCACGCCGCCGTTCGACGCTTCCCTGCTCTGCCACTCGTCGCGTCCGTGCTTCTCGGTCCGACTCCTGCTGTCTGTCGAACCGCACTCTCGTCCGTCCGAGTTCCCACTCTCTCGCTTCAATCCGCTCTTCCTGCTCAAGGGTTAACCCACGCCGTCGCGTCTCGTAGTGGTCGATATCGATTTTCGCTTGAATCTCCATCTCTACTGTCGCCCTGAGGTTTCGCTCGCGTTCTGCAACCTCGTCGATTACCTCGAATCCATCCTCGTCGAGAATGACATCCGCGTTCTCAGATTGTTCACCGCGCTGTCCCGCAACTTCATTACCGAGTGCGTTCGTACTTGCCATTGGAGTCCTAACTCCGAAGGCGTTTCACGACGCCCGACAACCGCGACCTTACTCGCGGTTTTCTACACGACCACACCGACAGTTTCTCGACAGAGACGTCTGCACGCGCCGCTTTGCGCCTTCGCTTCGCGCCCGGGGCGCGAAGCGGCGCGTGCCGAAAGAACGCACCAACCAGCCACGCGCGCCGCCCCGCCCGTAGTGAGCGGCCAGCGGAGTTAGCTTGGCGGTCCGGCGCACCCACGGAGCGCACGGACCGACTGGCTAACCCGCTGGCGTCCAACTGGGCGAGCGAACGAAGGACAAAGGGCGGCGAGCGGGGCGTGCCGCCGACGAAGATTAAAGAGCAACACCAGATTCAGCCACCCTGTTCTTCTCGTTCTATAAGCGAAGCAGGCCGAGGCTTCGGGGCTTGGCCCTGAAGCAGTTCGCTGGCAGAAAACACACTCCCGACAACACACTTTTGCTATTGTACATACAATGTATGTACACGAATGGGTACAAAACGCGTCAACTTCCGACTTCCGGAAGAGTTGATTACACACGCAGATATCGCAGCCGAAATCACGCACAAGAATCGAACTGAACTGCTCGTCGAGGCACTTCGACAGTACCTCGAAGAGATAGAATCTGAAGAGAAGTTCCGCGAAGCGGTCGTCGACCTCTATCTTGACGATCAAATCGAATTTGGGATCCTCGTCGATATCATCGGGCGACAAGACGCCGAAGCAGTCCGTGCATCAAAAGAGGTCTTAGATCGCGGTGAAGAGCTTGCAGACAAACTTGCTGACCTCTGAATGCTCGTTATAGATACGAGTGCGCTTGTTTCACTCGCAGTCGGTGACGCTCTTGGCGTTACACTTGCAGAGTTTGATGTCGTTGCGACCCACGTAGTAATCGATGAGCTCGAAGTGACTGCCGACTACGATGATGAGCATGGACGAGGTGCTTCAACAGTTCTCGATCAGCTTGAGCGAATCGACTCTCTTGACATCACCGGCGAAAAGTTCGTAACGAGTCGAATCGACGACGGAGAAGCAAGTTGCGTCGCAGCAATGAGAGAGATTGATGCAGCCTTTCTAATTACTGACGACTATCGCGCACTTCCAGAGCTACAGCACCTCATCGACGCAGAGGTCGCACTCTCGCCGGTTGTTCTCCGTGCGCTCGTCAAGCGAGGCGCCCTGAGCGAAGACACAGCGAAGTCAGCACTCGAAACGATTGCCGAGCAAAGAGACTGGCTTGGGGCACCGATATATCGATACGCACGTCAGCTATTCGAAGAGGTCTGAGAGCAAGTTCGAGTAGCACTCGTATTTGTCAAGGAAGTTCGTCCACAGCGTCACGAAGTTCGTCTACGTCACGCCATTCGAAACAGCGCTTGCCGGTCAACAACACGTTGACGTGCGAAGCAGCCATTCCATTGTCAAAGTGGTCGTGTTCAGTCTTTTCGTCTGCGTACCGTCGCTTCAGTACCCAAACCTTTTTTCGATACGATGACGCAAAGAGCAGTCCAAGTTCCCACACGTAGCCTCCGTCGAAGTCTTCAATCACGCCAACGATCTGCGTTGCACGCCCGCAGAGGATGTCGAACACACGAGTCCACAGTTCGATGTCGTCAGGAGTCAGCCCAAAGTCTTCTAACCGCATCGAAATTGCATCACGACGTTCATCCAGACGATCATAGACGATCATGCGGCGTGTTGCAGCTTCGGTTTCACCACCAGCGCCCACGATTAGATACCGACGGTCGTGGTTCTTGATACGGCGCATCTCGTCGCCATTCACCAAATCTTTGATTTGCTGGTGATCAGATGGTGAGAGCCGTATATCTCCAATTTCGGCCATGATCTCCGACTCTGTCGGAATCGTCTCTTCGACAGCGTCGCCTAACTCGGGGCGGCTGGCCTCATCGTCCATTAGTCAGTTACTCTATTTCTCGACTCATTAATCAACGGTTCTTCGTCACAATAACGTCCAAGTAGTTATGGTACTAATTGCGAAATACACTCACCTAGGTGCGAGTCTTTATGAGACTGCCAGTACAACAGAGAGATATGATACCGGAGACAGAGCCGGTACCCGAGGACGAAACCAACGAGGGTGAAACAGCGTTCGACACGTGGCGTGCACTCCAGCGAGCGACTGATAAAAAACGTGCAGACATTCTCACAGATATCGTCGGTCATCCGGTGGGCGCACCCAGCGTCGAAGAACTCGATTATATGAATCCACCACTCAGCGACGACTCGATTCGTCGCCACCTCAACACCCTCACGGATGTCGATGTTGTCCGCGTCCGCGAGTTCAAACCGGGGAGCCGTATCCGAGGTTACCCCTACCAGTTCTTCGAGCTCACTCCCGAAGCACGCGACCTGTTCGATCGCAATGGCCTCTTCCCGGAGGACGCCTGGAAACGACAGTACGCCGCTGTCGAAAAGACAAGCCGAATCAAAGAGCTAGAGTCGATGCCGCGCCCTGATATTTGATGAGGAGCGTTTTGTTGACAAATCTCTGATTTGTGAGAGAGGGATGGTCACCTCGAGAAGCTGAGTAACCGCCGGATTATTCGTCTCAAACACTCTCAATCTGGAAATAACGCCTGCTCTGGTCGACTTTCACGGGTTGGCTCATCGACGAGATACGTCGTCGTCCCTGCGGGATCTGGAAGCGCTCTTCGCATCAAGACGGCACCACAGAACTCACAACATTGCAGCGACTCAGAGCCGATGAGATACAGCGACCGGTCTGAGCCTGGATGCGCACACCGGGGATTAGAGAGTGCTGGGAGTCTCCCGTGTCGGGAGAGTTGAGAGACAATCGTTCGAAGTCGAACACCGATCTGTCGTCGGAACGTTGGTTGGTGCACTAAGTAACACCTGCACCCCTCGGGGGTGTGATAAACTTGGCAGGCGCATCACAGAGAGTCCTCGAGACGACGATGAGTACTAGAAGAACGCTTTGCGAACGTCGAGACACCGACCTGCAGGAGTCAACTCAAGCCACGGGGTGGGGATCGAAAGGGGCCGCCGTGTCGCCTGAGCGAGACGAAGTAAGGACCGCAACGAAGTGAGGACCGCAACGAGTCGCAGTCAGCGACACGGCGGGGGCTTTCAAAATCGTTGCTGTACTACGGTGCTGCAGGTGCCGTATTACTGTCATGATATTTTTGGAGCATGACTGAACAAGACATCCTTCAAGGCGTGTTGGTACTCTTCGATTTTCTCGTCACGTTCGAGGATATCTTCGGGCTGATAATCTTCGGTGAGGACCTGTTTTTCTGCAAAATACTCGTACCGAGATCGCCAAAGGAATCAGATATGCGCTTGGAAGCTACTGGTGAGCTATTGTATTTCAACCTACGTTTCGTAAGTCTCGTCTGTCTCCAACGTGATGCGGAACCAGCATAAAATCGGCACACAGCCGACTTTATCACCTAGAATAGCCAGCAAGGACAAACGAAACGTACTCTCTCTCTCGTTCAAGCATGACACAGAGGAACGGGAACGAGAGACAAACGAAAGGTACTCTCTCAGTAACTCCACCACCTTGTTATCTGGTTCACAAGAGCCCTGTTGCAGCCATAACCACACTATCGCGGCCCGTGCATATTCAGGATAAACTGAAGAAGCCGACGTCACTAGATGGCTGATGACACCGACCTTCCCGTACCGCTCGAGCATGCACGAACCTATATTCGCGTTCGACCAGCAGACGAATCGCTAAACGCAGAGACCGTCTCGACACACGTACGCCGTCTCCACCAACTCCCACAAAAGAGCAAGCCAATAGGGTTCAGCCTCGTCAATCGCTCCTCTCCACCAACAATCGAGTGTTTGCTCATCTCCGAAGGAGACGCTGAGACGAGTCTCACGTATCTGTTCGGCGTCGACAATCCCGACGCAACCGACGCACTCGAACGCGTCCTCAGAGGGCTATTTCCTGACTCGTATGAACTCACACGAACGACCCGAACTGCCGATGAACTCAGCGCACGCTGGGCCGAGTCAGCGGACGACTCAGACGATGCGTCCGAGTGCATCGCTGCTGTCGAGTACGAGGGTTGTGTCGAACGACCTGGAGATTGGCAAACGCGACTGACGCCCTTCAGCGAGTTCGAAACCAGCGAGAGCAACCAGAGCCAGGCGCATACGAGAATCCCGCTTGCAGCCATCATCGAGACGATGGCGGCGAGTGACTGTCTGATAGTCTATCAGACGCTACTCCGGGCGAAACCGGATTGGACTGTCACAGCCGATGTCCGACGAAAAGCACTCGAAACGAGTCAGGACACGATCGGTGGTAAATTGTCGGCTGCGGTGTTCGGCCCGCCAGACGAGACACTTCCGATTCCACAGAGTGACGAAACCAGACTAGACGAACTCGCGGCCCGCGACACACACCGATCATTCGATGTGAACGCTCGTATCTATACCCTCGCAGATGACGACCGCGACGAGAACGATGCCACAGCAACGGCGCACGAACTCGCCTCGGCGTTTGCGGCCATTAGTCGGACATCGTACGAACTCACAGGGCGTGTCTCGAGCGGACAGCACGCGAGCAACGTGCTGACAGAAATCCGTGAACGCACCTTTTACCCACCGACATACACACAATTCAGGAATCGGTTCCCGTGGCGCAGACCACGCAGTAAGGGAATCGTCGCCGATGCAACCGAGGTAGCGAACTTCTTTGCGGTCGATGGCAAGGCGCTCACAGCGGCTGGTATGCGTGTCGTTGCGCCGACGCCTGGTGAGCGCACGCCGCTCGCACAGCCACCATCGGAACTGTTGGCGCGGTATCGCGGGCCAGGGTTGCTCCTCGGAACGCCACTCACACAGGACGGGACGCCAGCGACCGAGCCGCTCACTCTTCCACCGAGTCTGCAGTCGCTACACATCGGCTGGTTCGGCAAAACTGGCGCAGGCAAGACGACGAGTGGGACCAATGCCATACTGCACAATCACACCGCCACTACAGGCGCTGACATCATCGTCGAACCGAAAGGCGACGGTATGGCGATCGATTACATGGCAGCACATTTCGCGAGATTTGGCACACTCGACAACGTCATCTACTTCAATTGCGCCGAAGTGCTCCCAGCCTTCTCGTTTTTCGATATCCGCGATGAACTCAACGCCGGTGTCTCACGAACCACAGCTGTCGAGGACACGGTCGACCATTACATCGAAATCCTCACACAGATCATGGGCACAGACCGCTTCGAGCAGGCCGTTCGCTCACCGGATATCATCCGCTATCTAACGAAAGCGATGTTCGACCCGGTAAGCGGTTCTGACGCGTTTTCGCACCGCGATCTTCATACGGCAGTTCGGCAGATGCACGAGCGACAGAGTGCTCCCACGGTTTCGGATTCCGATCTCGAACGGATGCTCGCAGGCGTCGTTGCGAATCGAGCACGGTCGTTCGACGAAATCATGCAGGGCGTTGCCAACCGAGTCGAGAAAATCCCGCTCGACCAGCGTCTTGCACGCATCTTCAATCACGTTGCCGCGGATGGCGAGCCACAGTTCGACCTCGCAGACCATCTCGACGAAAACGTCGTCATCATCTTCGATACGGGTGATCTCCGTAGTGAAGCCCAACGCGTCCTCACACTCGTCATACTCTCGAATCTATGGACTGCGCTTCGTCGGCGCACAAAACGTACAGATACTGGTAGCGTTGGGAGCTCACAACCGCTCGTCAACGTCTATATTGAAGAGGCGGCGAGCGTCGCCGTCTCAGACCTGCTCAAGCAGTTACTCGCCCAATCACGCGGTTTTGGATGCTCAATGACGTTATCAATGCAGTTTCCTGCCCAACTTCGCAGCCATGGCGAGGATGTATACGACGAGCTATTGAACAATATCTCGACGTTCATCACAGGCAACGTCCCCGCAGACCGGCGTCTCGCCGAACGGCTCGCTACCGACGACATGAACGCACAGGCTGTCGGCAATCGGTTACGAGCGCTTCGACGTGGGCAATGGCTCCTCCGCCTTCCGGCTGGCTTCAATCATCCGGAGCCTCGCCCGTTTCTCGTTAAATCAGCCCCGTTGCCACCGGGAGATTCCGCAGGCGATCAGCCGTTTACAGAAGCCCAACAGCAACAATTCGACGAAGCGCTCGCAAGATGTGGTGATCGGGCGATGATCGACTACGGACTGACGATGAGCCTGCCGAATACGGTGGTCGGAGAAGACGAAGACGACGAAGCGGAGGACGAATCCGTTGAGATACGAGCCCAGCGTCGGGTCGATTCAGCGCTTCCCTACACGAAGCGGATGCCACCGACGGTCCGTTACAGTACGTCGCGTCGTGCACTCTGCTGTACGAAGTGCGAAAACCGATACGATCCGAGTATCGAGGGTATGCAACGCGCTATTTCGTGTTGTTCTGCGGTAGATGACGTCGACCGTGACGATATTCCGATCTGTGAGTTGAATCTCAAGCTCACCCCCGATGAGCGAACGGTCTCTGCATATTCGGATACCGAGCTCATGTTTCTACAGGCCGTCTACAACGCCCAACAGCTCCGATACAACCCACTCGAATACGACCTGCTGTACGATTCGATGCTCCGCTTGCAGGAGTACGTCGGTATCGAATCGGAAGCCGTTCAAAATCTCATCGACGATGGCCTGTTGCGTCACGATACTGACCACCCGCATCGGTTGTACTCAGTAACGCCTGCGGGCCGTTCAGAAATCGGAGAAAGCTACCGTCAAGGTGTCGACTACGGCCATGGTGCAGGCGATCTCGAAGAATCAAGCCAACACGTCTTTGCCATCGAGGTGGCCCGACAGTACCTCATCGAAGCCTATGCTGACAATCCTGATTCGAGGGTTGTTGAGGTAATTCCGTACTACGATATCGACGACCAACGTCGTCTCGATATCGCGGGTCTCGACGCAGATGGTGAGATCGTCGTGGCTGTCGAAGCCGAGCGCGTGAATCACGACGTTCGTCGGGCGACCCCCGAGGATTTCGACAAAATCGCTGACTGCGGCGTCGAAGACGCGATTTGGGTGGTTATGACGCAGTCTGCGGGCCATACGGTACTGCAGGCGCTCAATGACTCGCTTGACGGGGAGCCCCGTGTCGAAAAGACATATGCGAACACCACGCCTCCGCAGCAATTTCGTATCGATACACCCGGAATGACGGCGATGTATCCCGCTGAATGGCTCCGTGATCGAACAGTAGAGTACTGAAATCGTGTCGTCTTGACGTGTATTTCTATCGCGACCGGTGAGCTGTAGAATGACGGTGAGCGCTGCAATTCCATACTCGGGAAAACCAACTCAGGGCGGACCAAATCCTCGATTGAGGTGTGAGTGGGGGCGGTTCGATGTTCATAACTGGGTTAGTGCCCCGCAAGAGACGTTCTCTGTTGGACTGTATCGGGAGTATGGCGAGTCCGAAGCGATTGCCCGGTTCGTGTCGATTTGAGAGCAGAGACCGTTCTGAGCACCGTCTTCCCGTCTCTTGAATCTCGGCGACGGCTCCAGGAGCGGGCTCACCGACCAAATTGATTAAAACCGATAGACGACGGCCGATTATGAAACGTTGAGCGTTGATTTTGGGCTCGTACAATGTGAGTTATCACAATCGAACACGACTCGGGTCGTCTCTCAAACCCGTTTCTGACGAGAGGAGGGAGTTTCGGCACTTCCTTTCGATGTACCTAGTTCTGATTCTCCTCGGTCGATACGAGTTCCTTGCGGGGACCGACTGCGATTATGAACCGTATGAGGCGGCTCACAGAGCACCGAGAGAAACGAGACAAGTAGCGCTGTGCTCGATACCGGGTATGAGACAGTATCCCCAGAATATACTAGATTATGCTCTCCTTCGAAATCCACCTATAACAGTACTGAGAACTTCATTGTACTCAGTTAACACAAAAGACCTATGAACAGGATATCAGATAATCAACTGTCGGGCACGTTCCGGAGACGCGTTCTCCGACCGGTCCTGACGACGGCACGTGAGTTGTGACTGTCATCCACTCACTACATGGCTCGTCCGCAGTCGGGGGGCTGCGGGCGAACGCTTCTCTCGAAGGCGTAACTCAGCTTCGGCCGAGAGTGACGGCTCCGAGTCGGAGTCGCACCCCGAGCCGTCGGCACGGGTCGGATTCACGCCTTGAGCAGGGTACTCAGGTAGAGAAATCCGAACAGCGTCGCGTTGTACAGGCCGTGGACGAGCGCGGGGACGACGATGTTCTCCGAAAGCTCGTAGATGACGCCGAAGACGACCGCAGGGATGAGAAGCAGTCCGATGGTGACGAAGCGTGCGCCGGCGGCTCCCGAGAGCGCGAAGTAGTGGATGGACGCGAACACGACGCTCGCGAGGCCAATCGCGACGGCGGGGCCGAACCGCTCGCGGAACCGCCCCTGGACGACGCCGCGGAACAGCACTTCCTCGCCGGGTCCGATGAGGAAAATCGACCCAGGAATCAGCCACAGGAGGAGGGCGGGGTTCTCCAAGCCGAGCTCCGCGCTGTTGTTCGAGGCGCCTTCGACGCCGGCGAGCGAGATCGCGTAGCCGACCGTTCCGATGAGGACGAAGGCGATTACGTACGCGGCGACGACCAACAGCAGGTCCCGAAGCGAGGGGACGCGGGCCGGGATGGCAAAGCGGCGCGTCGGCAGCCACTCGCGCTGGCCGACGGCTCGCGACAGGAGCGCTGCGAGTCGGTGACGGTACCGGGCGTACACGATTGCGGTGAGAAAACAGCCGACTCCCTGTGTCGTCACCAGTCCGACCACCAAGATGAGTACCGGCGAGAGTTCGGCGACTCCCGAGAAGAGCACGCCGACGAGGATGAGCGCTGCCAGAAGCGTCCCGAATCCGAGACCGAACACGCCGAGGACGGTCCCGCTGACGACCGTCGTCACGGCCGAGGTGACAGACCGGTTAGCAGTACTCATCGTGACTCACCCGCACGTACGCTCTGCTGGAGGACATCGCCCGAGAGTACGGACGTGTTCGATATAAGTGCCGCCGATCGGTGGCAGAGAGCGGAATCGAGATGACATCGAGAAGAGCCGCAGAAGACACAAACAGTTATCAACGGGCTAACTAAATCGAGCGTATGTCAGTCTCGGTCGCTCTCCGCGAGACGTTTCGGGGACTCCATCGCAATCCGATCCTGTTCGTTCCCGTTTTCGTCGTTGCGTTGCTTCACCTCGCTCCGCTCGCGCTTCGACCGACGAGTCCGGGCCTCGCGAATCTGTTCTCGTTGCTCGTCTCGCTGCCGTTCGTCTTCGTCGCACCGTTCGTCCACGGCGGCCTCGTCGGGATGTCCGAGGAACTTCTCGACGGCGACACGTCGCTGCGAACGTTCGTCCGCGAGGGGAAACAAAACTACGTGTCGCTTCTCGTCGTCTCGCTCTGTTTCGCCGTCTTCGTCGGCGGCGTCGTCGCGGTCGTGTTCTCGGTCGGACTCTTCGCCGTCTTCGCTCGCTACCCGGGCGGTGCTGGAGATACGAGCGCGCTCGTCGCTCTGCTCGTGATCGTCCTCGGTGTCGTGGTACTGACGTCCCTCCTGATCGTCTTTTTCGTCCAGTTCTACGCGCAAGCGGTCGTCGTCGACGGGCGGCGTGCGGTCGGTTCGGTCAAACGGAGCGTCGGAGTGGTCTGGTCGAACTTCGGAGACGTCGTCGGCTACTCGCTGGTCGTCGCGGTCCTCCTCGCCCTCTCCGGCGGCGTGCTCGGCGTCTCCTCGGTGGTGTTGTCTGCCGAATCGACGACGAGTGTCGGTGTTCCCGCCTCGACGTTCGTCGGCGCCGGTGGTCTCGCGCTGGTCGCTGTCGTCGTGTCGACGCTGGTCGGAGGGCTGTGTAGTGTGTTCTCGGTCGCGTTCTACCGAACGCTGACCGAGTCACCCTGACTGGCCTCGCGGTTCGCTCGCGGTTCGCTCTCGGTTCGCTCTCGCGGGAGATACCCGGGGAACTCCGATGCGCACCGTGTTATTTCTGACTCCGCGTCGTACACACCGTGTGTCAGGAAACCTTCTCGTATACGGCTCGTACGGCTACATCGGTGCGTTGGTCGCTCGGACCGCCGTCGACAGGGGACTCTCGCCGGTGCTGGCCGGGCGTCGCGCCGAGCGCGTCGAAGAGCAGGCGCTGGAACTCGGCGTCGACTACCGCGTCTTCACACTCGACCACCCGGACATCGTTCGCCGTCACGTCGCCGCTTTCGACGCGGTGTTGAACTGCGCGGGGCCGTTCTCACAGACGGCGGAACCACTCCGGAGGGCCTGTCTCGACGAGGGAACGGATTACCTCGACCTCGCGGGCGAGGTCGACGTGCTCGAAGCGACGGCCGAACTGGACCGCGACGCCGAGCAGGCCGAGATTTCGCTCCTGCCGGGCGTGGGGTTCGACATCGTGCCGACCGACTGTCTGGCCGCGCATCTCGAATCGAGGCTCCCATCGGCGACGTCGCTGACGCTCGCGTTGGACGGCCTCGGCACCTTCTCGCCGGGGACGCTGAAATCGATACTCGAAGAGCTCCCCCAGTCAGGCGTCGTCCGCGAGAGCGGCGAACTGCGGACCGTCCCGGCGGCGTGGCGGACGCGCCGGTTCGACTTCGGCGGCGGCGCGAAGACGGGCGTGACGGTGCCGTGGGGCGACGTCTCGGCGGCGTACTACACCACAGGCATCGAGAACATCGAGGTGTACGCGACGGTTCCGGAGTTCGCCGTCGGCGCGATGCGTCGCACGCGGCCGCTCGTCTCGGTGCTGGCGACGAAACCCGCCCAGCGAGTACTGAAGGGAGTCGTCGACGCCGTCGTCACCGGACCGACCGCACAGGAACGCGCTCAGAGCGTGAACCACGTACTCGGAGCGGTCGAGGACGACGAAGGGAACAGAGCGGCGGCACGACTCAAGACGCCCGATACGTACGACTTCGCGGCCCAATCCGCGGTGGAGTCCGCGCGTCGTGTGCTCGACGACGAGGTCTCAGCGGGCTTTCAGACGCCCGCCTCCGCGTTCGGGTCCGAGTTCGTGCTCTCGTTCGACGGCGTCGAACGCGAGGACGTCGACGACCTCGACACCGTGGTTCCGGTAGCGTAGCCGAGGTCGACACACCGACGACTCCACGTCGCTGCGGCAGTCCGGACCCGAAACGACGCCCGCGCTCCGATGGTACGGTGCCCCCGCGAACGATTTACTACGAGTGAAGTGAACGTTTGGTAACTTTTGACGACAATCACCGACGTTGAGAGTACGCCCCCGTCGAGTGAGTAAAAGGCTGATCTAACTCAGGTTTGGGAGTCGATTCTCGGAGCGAAAACCCCGAATATCGCCGTCGAGACCGAATAGTTCGCGTTCTTTCGTGCGAAACCCAGATTCGAAATCAAAGCGCCGTCGAGGATAGGTGAACAGTATCGTATATTGATACTACTCACATATGTTTCCGCCTACGGAACATGATTACTGTACATAACAAAACACCCATTACCCATTTGAGGGGTCGTGGTGAACGATTCCACGAATCAGAGATCGAAGTTATCCGCCCTCCTCGTGGTCGGTCTTGCGGTGGTGGTCGTCCTCTCGACGGCCGTCGCGTTCGTAGGACTACCACTTGGCCAGGCGGCACCCGACGACGCGGCGTCGTCGGCGAGTAACGACACGGTCGACGAGACTGGAACCGCCTCGGACGCCGAGACAGACAGCAGCGAGTCGAATACGGAATCGTCGAGCGATACGTCCGCAGACGACGCGGACGATACAGACGATAGAGAAGACGATTCGGACGACTCCGACGATTCAGACGACTCCGACGACGACAAATCGTCGAACACGAACAAGCAGTCGAACTCCAACGACGACGAGTCGTCGAACACGGGAGACACGCCCGCGGGCGACTCCGACGACGGAGACCACTCCGACGAGCACGAGTCCATCGAGTCCGTCACGCTCAGCTCCGAGAACCCCCAGGAAGTGACAGTAACGAACCCCAACTCGTTCGCCGTGCGCCTGACGCTCGAACTCGACGGCGAAGAGCGCGTGTACGTGCCCGCCGAGGGGACGCACACCGTTCTGATCGACGACGAGAACTTCGACGGCGAAGGATCGCTCGACCTGCACGCGAAGACGCGACTCGCGGACGGGAACCGAACGGCGATTCCGCTGAACGACGTCACCGGTGAGGAGCCGCGAGACGTCGGCGTGACCGTCGAGCGGAAAGACGCGAGCGTCGAGTCGGTCGAGCTCAGCTCCGACCACCCGAACCAGTTCAGCGTCACCAACCCGAACGAGTTCGACGTCACGTTCACGTACGTCGTCAACGGTGACACCCGAGACGTCGACGTCTCCGCCGAGGACACGACCGTCGTGGAACTCTCGGACAGAGACTACGACGACGACGCGTCGGCCGCGTCGATTGCCGCGAAGGTGTACCGCACGGACGACAGAGCCGTCGTTCCGCTGAACGATTACCTCGCGTCGACACCCGAGACGACCGACACGCTGGTGTACCGCGACGAGATGCCGACCGAGTCGTACGACGCGGTCGAGTTCTCGTCGGACGCACCCGAGCAGTTCACCGTCTACAACCCGAACGACGTGACGGTCGAAGTCTCGTACTTCAACAGCGCCGACCCGGTTGAAGTCGGCCCGGACGAGACGAAGACGGTCGACATCGACCACCGTCACTTCGACGATGAACGTGCCAAAGAACGCTCGTTCTATCCGGTCTCGGCCGTCGACACGGACTCCGATACTGAGGTGCCGGTCGATGCGAACGACCTGATGATCGACCGTGACCACCTGACCGTCGACACGGACACGCCCGGCGAGTTCACGGTGCACAACCCGACTGACAGCGATATCGACTTCAGGGCGTCCTACATCCTCGACGGCGAAGGACGCGACCTCAAAGGGGTCGACGGTAGTGAGTTCACGCTCGCACCCGGCGAGTCCCGAACCGTCGACTTCTCCGAACAGCTCGGTGACGACAGTCAGAGCTTCAAAGCGTACGCCCATCGCGCCGAAGACTCGGACGATGATTACCGCGTCGCAGTAAACGGTGATATCTACGGTTACCAATCGTTCTACGTCGATGGTGAGGATACGGACGACTCCGACGACTCCAACTCGGACGACTCCGACGACTCCAACAACTCTGACGACTCGGACGATTCCGACGACTCCGCGGAGACGACCATCGTCGCCGAATCGACCGACTGTGGTGAACTCACCGTCACCAACGAGTACGACGAGACGGCGTACCTCTTTGTCGCCAACGAAAGCGACGATTCGTGGGAAATCGAACTCGAACCCGGCGAGTCGCAGACGCTCGACGTGGGTGACGGAACAGCCTACATCGAAGCACAGCGCGATGGCGACGCGGCAGTCGTCTCGCTCAGCGTCAACGGCGAGTCCCACTCCGCGAACGTGGAAATCGAGAGTTGCGAAGACGACTCGGACGACTCCGAGGAGACGGTCGAGTTCGAGTCGGACGCACCCGAACAGTTCACCGTCACCAACCCGAACGACGTGGCGGTCGAAGTCTCGTACTTCGATAGCGCGGACCCGATTACGGTCGGTCCCGAGGAGACGGAGACAGTCGACATCGACCACCGTCACTTCGACGATGGCAACGCCGGTGAACGGAGTCTCTACGAGGCCACGGCGGTCGACACGGAGACCAGGACCGAGATACCGACGAACGGCGAGAACGTGACCGTCTACCGTGACCACGTGACCGTCGACACGGACACGCCCGGCGAGTTCACGGTACACAACCCGACCGACGGTGACGTCGACTTCAGCGCGTACTACATCCTCGACGGCGAAGGACGCGACCTCGGAGAAGTCGACGGCGGCGAGTTCACGCTCGCACCCGGCGAGTCGCACACCGTCGACTTCACCGACCAGCTCGGCAACGAGTCCCAGAGCTTCAAGGCGTACGCCTACCGCGCTGGGCACACCGACGAAGACAACCAGATCGCTGTGAACGGTGACCTCGACGGCTACGACTCGTTCTACGTCGACGGTGAGGATTCGGATGACTCGAACGATTCGGACGACTCGAACGACTCGAACGACTCCGAGGAGACGACTATCGTCGCCGAATCGACTGACTGCGGCGAACTCACCGTCACCAACGAGTACAACGAGACGGCCTACCTCTTTATCGCCAACGAAAGCGACGATTCGTGGGAAGTCGAACTCGAACCCGGCGAGTCGCAAGCGCTTGACGTGGGTGACGGTACAGCCTACATCGAAGCACAGCGCGACGGCGACGCGGCAGTCGTCTCGCTCAGCGTCAACGGCGAGTCCCACTCCGCGAACGTAGAGATCGAGAGTTGCGAAGACGACTCGGACGCGAACGACACGAGTACCGACACGAACAGCCTCTCTATCGTCCGATAGAGAGCCCCGAACCAGCAACGCCCACCCGGCACATCCGCCCGGGTCGACACCGCAGACGGCGACACTCGTCGCCCGACGCTCATTTTATCGACGAAGATCGATTCCTTCGCCGAGAGGAATCACCCTTCGCCGTCGTCGACTCGGGTACGTGGAGGATGACTGCTGTTATTGGCGGTTCCGTAACCGGATTGTTGTGAACCCTCATTCACAGTAGGCTGACACGTTCCCCCAAACGCCTGCCGACGAAATGGGTCGGTTAGGACTCTGCTGCTACGCCTCCGTTGCGAACCCGCTTCTGTCGATATCTCTCTGCGGTGACTCTCCTCCTTAAATATCAATTATACTAACACTCAATTGAGACGTAATCATCAATACATTTATTAACTCGATTCGACCAGCTACAATCCATGACCAGATGGCGAGACCCGGTCACGGTCGTCCTCTCGTGTTTTTTCCTCACCGCCGTCGTGAGCGGGCCGGTCGTCGCCGGTGTCGATTTGACACCCACGGACCGCTCGTCCAGCACCGCTGAATCCTCGTTTTCGGGGGCGACGGGGAATCTCACGGCGGCCGAGACGACGATTCCAAGGAGCGGCTACGCGTTCGAACCGGGCGTCTCCGGGTCGGGTATCCACAAACTCGACGCGCCGGCGGCGAATCTCTCCGTCGACTCGATCTCCGGACCCGTCCTCGTCACCTACACGCTCCGAATCCCCGAGCTATCGTTCGCGACGGACACGTACCGAACGGTCGACGAGAGTTCCTCGCGCGACCTCTCTCTCACGCTCGACGGGAGCTCTATCGCCTCGGACAGCCTCGAAGACGACAGTTACCAGGCGACCGTCGAACTCTCCGTTCGAGAGGGTGACGGGACGCGGGTGCTCGAAGAGCGAACCGTCACCATCGTCGTCGCATAACCATGGCATACACACTCTCCGGCACCGAGCGCGCGACGGACCGCTACACCGAGTACAAGAGCCGACTCCTGACGCTCGTCTTCGGCGACCAGTACGGGTTACTGCTCTTCGTGAGCGCTCTCGCGTTCTTCGGTTGCTTCTGGCGCGTCGGCTTCTTCATCACCGACAACTACACCGTCGCGAACGGGCTCTACAACGCGGCCAACGGCCACCTCGAAGTCACGACCATCGTGTACGGTCCGTCGTCCGGCGAGACGCCGGGGATGGTCGCTGGGGAGGGCGGGCGATACTCGCGGACGGTCGGACACATCGTTCTCACGTTGCCCGTAATGTGGGCGTTGGAGGCGCTCTCGTCGGTCGCCGACCTCCGTATCGTCCTCACCGGTCTCTGGAGCACCACGATTCTCGCTACGGGCGTGGTTCTCGGCCGACTGGTCGGTCGGGAGTCGCTCGGGCGGACCGGTGGGGCGGCCGTCGCCGCCGTGGTCTTCGTGGCGAACGTCTCCGTCGCGACGCAACTGGAGAGTCGGTGGCTTGCGCACCTGTCGCTCCAACTCACGTCGATGGCCGCGGCCGCGCTCACCGGCGTGCTCGTCTACCGCCTCGTCTCGCGGACGCACACTTTCCGGGCGGGGGTCGCCGCCGGATTCGTCGTTGTACTGGCGACGCCGGTCGGCTTCTGGGCGACGATTCCGAAGCGTCACACGCTCATCGCCCTGCTCGTCGTGTCGACCGTCTACAGTTTCTACCGGAGTCGAGAGGCGACGAAACGCGCCGAGCGCCTGAAGTTCCGCGCGCTCGCGTACGTGTTCGTCGGCCTGGCCGCGTGGGTCCACGCCGCCGACGCGTTCATCCTGTTCGTGCCGTTGCTGGTCGTCGACCTCGCGACCGCGCCCTCGAACAGCCGCCGCGAGCTCGCGACGATACTAGCCGCGTTCGGCCTCTCGCTGATACCCTTTTTCGTAACGAACGTCGTCGTCTCCGGGAATCCCCTCCTGCCACCGCGATTCGTGCCGAGGTACGAGGTGGCCGAGGCAGTCTCGACCGGAAGCGGCGGGGGTACGTCGAGTTCGACCGGCGGCTCTGGGGGCTCGAGCTCTGCCGGGTCGGCCGGGGCGGAGACGAGTGGAGGCGACACTCAGTCGGGAGGTTCAGCCACCTCACAGCCGCTTTGGGCACCGCTCGTGGTTCTCGCACAGGCCGCGGGCGCGACGGTTACGGGGCTCGCAGATCGATTCTTCGTCTACTTCTCGAAAGCGATGAGCGAAGTGACCGACGTCGACCGCCTCGTCGACGTCTTCGTCCGAAGCGGCTACATCGAAGGCGTCGCCCGCAAGGACTTCGGCCACAGCGCCAATCTCTCGGTCCTCGAAGCGATGCCGGTGTTCGCGACGCTCGTCCTGCTGCCGAAAGCGGCCATCCGGCGGGTCAGAACCCGGGGACGCGACGCGATATCGGCGACCGACCTGCTCGTGGCGGTGTACGCCGTGGTCCTCACGCTCATGTACTTGCCTCGACTGCCCATCCACGCCTCTATCACCGTTCGATACCTGCTCCCGGCGATGCCGCTTTTCGTCTACGCGGCGTTCCGCTTCGTCGAGAGCAGGGAACTGCTCGACTATCCGCGCGCGCTCGGGTTCTCCTATCTGGGTACCGTGACTATCGGCACGCAGGTCGTCCTCACGTACGTGCTCGTGCTGCAGGCGAACATCGGTGAAGCGATGCAACTCCACGCGCTGCTCAACCTCGTCGCGGCGGTCTGTCTGGCCGTGTGGCTGCTCGCACACTCCGTCGCCCCGTCGCAGACGAGACCGGCCGGTGCGGTCGTTCTCGGCTGCGTCTGCGGACTCACGACGAGTTTCCTCCTCCTCTCGGGGACCATCTACCTCGCGACCGACACCGGATACGTCCTTCCAGTCGTCGATTGGCTGAACGAACAACTGAGCTGGTTGTAGACGCCCAGAGAGTCGACCCTGCTTGCCATCGGGTGACGTCATCCGCATCCCACCGACCGCATTTTAGGTTTCGATTCCATACATTCATTAGTAGTGACTAGAGTGTGTTTCAGGAAACGCATGCAGGGAGGGGATGGAGAGACGAGAGCGGGGATCGAAGCGGGAGGAATCGAGGGAGACGACGAACGGTGTACCGTGTGCGGCGCGACCGACCGACTCCGCGTCCACCACATCGACGGGTCTCGACAGAACACCCGGGCGGAGAACCTCGTCCGGATGTGTACAGACTGCCACCGGAACGTCGACACCGAGTCGAACGGGACGGAGACGTGGCACGACCACGACGTTGCGCTCCCGGACGAGATGTCGCGCGTCGTCGGCCGGGAGTTCGTCCGCCTCGTCTGCGAGTGCAGACGCGACCTCGGGTGGAGACCGGACAGAACCCGTCACTACTACCCTCTCGTCGTCGCCGACGGCATCTTCGCAGCCACGCGGATGGACGCCAAATCCTTCGAGTCGCGACTCGTCGAACTCGGACTGCGGTAGCGTCCCCGCGACGAACACCGCGGAATCCACATCGTGAATCGCCTCGGGGTCAAGCCCCGAGGCACTCGGCCTGCTCCGCCTGTAGAACAGTTCCCGCTCTTCTGTCGTACTCCCCGTCGAAGCGTTCGTAAGGGGAAGAATAGACAGCAAACGAGGGTGTTGCCACAACGTCTTTCCTCACCGCGAGCGATACTGCACACGCAGCGGAGGTCACAGACTAATGAACGAGTTCCAGAGATACGTACTCGGCGCGCTCGTCGTCCTCACCGTCGTTCTCGGGAGCGCGAGCGCACCCGCGCTCGCCACCGACCCGACGACGGCCGACGGCGACGCGTCCGACTCCCACGAAATCGACGTGACGGATCTGACCGTGAGCATCACCGACGTCCACCTGACCGGACCCGGCTTCCCCGAGTTGGCTATCGACGACGCGACGTACACCGTCGAAGACGCGACCGTCGCGACCGACGGCGCGACCGTGACGATCGACGGACGTGAACACCGAATCGGTGCCATCGAACTCACCGTCGACGACGTAGGGCTACACCTCGAAAACGTCTCGATAGAACCGGAGACGAACGGCTGAGGCAGCGAGAGAGAAGCGAACGTTTCTCGACGATTTTCGGGTGTTAGGCCGTGAGAGCGCTGCCTCGGCGACCCCGAACGAAGATCAAACTGTCAGTACCGGCACCGACGTCGACCGACGAACGAGTTCGGTGACACTCTTCGGCGAGAAGAACCGACGGAGTCCGGTTCGGGTGGGTTCGCCCAGAACGACGAGGTCGACGTCGTGATACTCGGCGTACCGTTGGATCTCTTCGGCGGGGGTACCGTATCGAAGTTGCTTTGCGACCGAAACGTCGAGTTCGTCGGCAGCGGCTCCGAGCGCGTCTAGCGCCGCTTCCGCGCTCTCCTCGCGCCGCTCGACGACCATATCCCAGTGGTCGACCGACGCGTTCATCGGCACGACCGACAGCGCGTCGACCTCGGCGCCGTGGTCGGCGGCCAAAGAGAGCGCGACGTCGCTCACTCGCTCGTCCATCTCGGGGTCGACCGCGACGAGAATGTGCTCGAAGACGCCCGCTTCGCGACCGGTGCTGGTGCTCGTCGACGCCGCGTCGGGAGAACGCTCCCGGACGACGGTCGACTCGTTCGCGAACGCCGAATGTACTGCCATTACCACACGCTTAGCGCCTGATAACCATATATTTGTCCAGAAACTTATTCGGGGCGCCTCTGTATTTCACACTCTCCATCCGATTCACTCCGCGAGAGATATTCACGTCGTGAATGGGCGTGTGGCCGTATCTCAAAGGCTATGACTGAGGGTGAGAGAGAAGATGCATGACGGATCCGTTCGAGGAGATCGTGTTCCTCGCGCGCTCGAAGAATCGGATTCGCGTGCTGGAGGCGCTCGCGGGTGGTCCGCACACCCGACGGGAGTTAGAGTCGACAGTCGGCGCGTCACAGCCCACGCTGGCGCGGATTCTGCGCGATTTCGAGGACCGCTACTGGGTCGAGCGGGAAGGAACGCAGTACAGGACGACGGCGTCAGGCGCGTTCGTCGCCGCGAGTTTCACCGACCTCCTGTCGAACGTGAAGACGGAGGTCCGCCTCCGGGATGTGGTCCGATGGCTCCCGATGGCCCACCTCGACGTCGCCTTCGAGCGGTTCGACGACGCGCGCATCACTCGTCCGACCCAGACCACACCGAGCGGGCCGCTGAAGCGAGCGCTGGAGCTATCGGCTCGCGCCGACCGCCAACTCGTCGTCTCGTACGTGCTGAACCACGAGATGCTCGAAACGATCTACGACGCGACGGTCGACGGCAGTCAGTCGCTCCGCGGCGTCCTGTCGCGCGGGGCGGTCGAGACGCTCCGCGAGGACCCCGCTTCGTGGCGGCGGTTCCGCGAGTTGCTGGCCGCCGAGAACGCCGACCTCCGCCTCGCCGACGGGCCAGTTCCGTTCGCCGTCGGCGTCGCCGACGAGACGGTCTACTTCTTCCTCCGTGACGAGAGCGGACTGTTGCGAGCGCTACTGGAGTCGACCGACGACGACGTTCGCGAGTGGGCCGTCCGGACGGTCGAGGAGTACTGGAACCGCGGCGTCGACGTCGACCGCTCCTCGTTCGAGTCGTAGCCCGTGGACGAACGCACCACGGGAGCGCGTTCGACTCCCCTAAGGCACCCTCCCGTTCCGTTCGCGGACGCGATTTCACCGGCCGCGTCACCGTTCCACGATGCAACAGACTGTAGCCTCCGATTACCTAACTGAGTGGTTCCCCATGGACGGACAATGCGTCTCGTCCAGGTGTTCGTCCCCAACGATAGCCGCGTCGCGGTGAGAAAACAGTTAGAGGAGATGGGGGTGGAGTACCTGTTCACGACCGAGGAAAGTCACCGGGAGGGGAGTATCGCCTCCTTTCCGGTTCCCTCCGGGGCCGTCGACGGAGTGCTCGATCGCCTATACGACGCCGGCCTCGACGAGGACACCTACACCGTCGTCACGGACGCCGCGCGTGCGAACGTCCCGAACGCCGACGACCTGACCGAGCGATACGCAGAGATGCCGAAGGGGAATCTGGGCACCTCCCATGCCGAGATTCGCGAGCGAGCCGAGGACCTCAAACCGGCGACGCCGACGTACCTCGCGTTCGCGGTCGTGAGCGCCATCGTGGCGGTCGCTGGGCTCTTACTCGACTCCGCAATCGCCATCGTCGGCGCGATGGTCATCGCTCCCTTCGCGGGGTCGACACTCTCCGCCAGTGTCGGCGCGGTCATCAGCGACCGGGAGATGGTCGTCGACAGCGCGACGTCGCAGGCCGCGGGCCTCGTCGTCGCCTACGTGGGCGCGGTGGTGATGACCCTGTTTCTCCGCGAGACGGGGTTCGTTCCGTCCGAACTCGCCGTGACGCGAATCGGGCAGGTGAGCGCGTTTCTCACCCCCAGTCTACTCACGCTCGCGATTGCGATAACCGCCGGATTCGCGGGGGCACTCGCGCTCGCGACCGACCTCCCAGTCTCCATCGCGGGCGTCGCCGTCGCCGCGGCTATCGTCCCCGCGGCCGCGACGGCGGGCGTCGGGACGGTCTGGGGACTGCCGGTCGTCGTGCTCGGAGCCGTCGTCCTGCTTCTGATGAACATCGTGTTCATCAACCTCGCGGCGTACGTCGCGCTCGTCTCGCTGGGCTACCGGTCGTCGGTCATCCGGAGCGTGCGCGAGAACACGAGAATCTCGCTTCGTTCCGGCGCGTACGCCGTCGTGGTGCTCCTGTTTATCGCCGTCGTCGTGGTCACTTCCGCGGGGACGTATCAGCATCTCACGTTCGAACAGGACGTCAACCAGGAGGTCCAGGCGACGCTCGCGGAGACGGAGTACAGTACGCTCGAACTGGTGAGCGTCAAAACCGAGTACAACGGTCTGAGCCCCTCGGAAAACGGCGTGTCGGTGACGGTGACGGTCAGCCGAACGACCGACACCGGCTACGAGTTGCTCGCCGACGACCTGCGAGCAGGGCTCGACGGAACGACGAGTCGGCCGGTGACCGTGAACGTCCGATTCCTCGACTACCAGCAGTCACAACCCGTCGAGAGCGTGGAACGTTCGAAGGCGTTTTCGGCCGGATCGGCCGCCGTCTGACCCCGGAATCCGGTCGCTGCTGAATTCTGCCGTGACAAACCTCCGCTACCCAAAGCTTATCTCATTCTGACAGTATCGGGGGAGTATGCGTCGCCGTGCCCTCCTCTCCGCCGCTGGCTCGCTGCTCACAGTCACACTGGCCGGGTGTACGAACGAAGTCTCGTCGGGTTCCACACTAGGTGCGCGAGCGCCGACAGCCCAACTCCGAATGCAGCCCGTGACGACCGAAGAGCTTCCCTCGAAGGTGCTCTACAGCATCTCCGACTCGCCGGGAGGCGACCCGGAGGCGAGTCTCCTCGACGGCCTCCGAAACGGCTCCGAGACGGCCGCGACGGAGGCGACTCGGGAACCGCTGCCCGAAAATCAGTCGATCGCTTACGACGGGACGGTGTATCGGCTCTCGTACGAGGTGACAGCAGAGACGCCAGCCACACACTACTCCGTGATCATAGACGTCGTCACGGACGAAGTCGTCGAATTCGAAGCGATTCACTTCGCCGACCTCCCGGAGACCGACCGGCGGCAGTTCGCCGAGCGCGGACTGGACGACGGCGACCCGGTCGGCATCGGAACGGGGTTTCTGTACACGGACGCCGAACGCGACGCGTCGGTGTTGGTTCCCGACTCCGAGTACTCCTACATCGTCTGGGACGACGGCGCGGAAGCCGAGTGGGAGGTGAACGACAGCTACGAGACGACGCTGAACACGTACGAATACCGCAGTACGGACACTCGGCCGGCCATCGAATACGGTCGTGAGATGCGCGAGCGGTTCGCGTTCGAGTTGTCGGACCTCACGGACGCCGAACGCGACGTCGTGGAGGCGGCGACCGATGACGGACAGTACGTCGTCGGACCGGACGAGACGCCCGCTGACACCTTTATGTCGGTGACAGAGCAGTTCCGCGCGCGGAGTCGCGTTCGCCCGCTCGACGAGGAACCCGAGCAGATCGAGACGCAGGTGGGCGGAACGTACCTCGTGCAGTACGAGGGGACGCTCTACTGGACGTACCTCTGGGTTCCCGAGGAGACCACGACCAGCGAAACGACCGCGTCGAGAGCGAATGGCACAGACTCCAGCCAGAGTCGGCACTAACACGGATGTAGTGGTGTAGAGTCGTTATGTATCGTGGGTGAACACGATCCGTTTCTGTTCTTTCGGAAGTGCAATCACCGGGATACTGCTTCGTTTGATGAGTTCAGTTGTAACATCTCCGGTAATGAACTTGAGCCAACGGCTCCCGACGCGTGGGACGAACGCGATTACGGTCGCGTTTTCCTCTTCGGCGGCCTGCTGGATCGTTATTGCGACGTTCCGCCCGTATAACGTGCGGTACTGAAGCGTGGGGCCGTCACTCGGAAACATTTCAAAAAAGGACAGATATGCCTCCTCAGCGAACTCTCGACGCTGCTCGACGGATGCCTTGTCGGGTACGCCTTCGCCTTTCTCGACGACGTGAACCACGATCACCGCCGAATCCTCGTAGGCGAACTGATAGATGACCCGGGCCGTGTTCGCTGCGTCGCCTGGACCAGCGATCGGTACGAACATTTTGTCGAAGAGACTGGAGGCCATACGGTCTCCATTCGGCTCCACCACCAAATCACTTCCGCTTATATTGTTGAATACGCAATATCGAGTACTCTAACTACGGATACAATAATTTACCTAAAAGCCGGATATAGTGACTCATCTGGCGGACTCGACCCGAAGGGATCTCTGTGAAGGACGTGCTGTACTCGATACGGCCTCGTCAGACCCTCACCGATCGGGGTTCGACAGAGCCGAGATATTCTGTCTCTTTCGGACAGCCACCGAGCGAAGTCACCTCCTCGCGAACACTCAAGTTCGCAACCACCGAGTTCCGGTATGGTTTGGCAAATCATGCCACGGTACGAGAGCTACGAGCAGGCGCGGCGGGAGTTCGCGTGGAACCTCCCGGACCGGTACAACCCGGCGACGGACTTCCTCCGGAAACACGACGACACAGAGCGCGTCGCGCTCCGCTACGAGAACCCCGACGGGCCGTCGGAGACGTACACGTTTCGCGACCTCGACGACCGCTCGGATCGCCTCGCCGCCGCGTTCGCGGAGTTGGGTATCGAGGCGGGCGACCGCGTCGGCGTCGTCGTCCCGCAGAAGCCCGAGAACCCGATCACGCATCTCGCGAACTGGAAGCTCGGGGCGGTGTCAGTACCGCTGACCGTCCTCTTCGGGCCGGACGCCCTCGAATACCGCCTCGTCGACAGCGGTGCCAGAGCCGTCGTCGTCGACCCCGCGGTCCGCGACGAAATCGACGAGATTCGCGACGCGTGTCCCGACCTCGAACACGTCGTCGAACTCGGTACTGAGGTCCACGGCGACGCGCACGCCTTCGACCGACTCGTCGCCGACCACGACACCGGCATCGACGCCTACGACTCGACGCCGGAGACGCCGAGCGCCATCATGTACACGAGCGGAAGCACCGGCCCGCCGAAGGGCGTCCTCCACAGCCACGCGCTGTGGCTCGGCCGCGCCGCGGCCGCCTACAACTACTTCGACCAGGGGCTTCACGACGCGACGCTGTGGACGCCGGCCGACTGGGCCTGGGGGGCGGCGCTCGGCGGCACGCTGTTCGCGGCGCTGCATCACGGCTGTACCATCGTCGGCTGGCCGCGCGACGGCTTCGACCCGGACGACGTGTTCGGCCTAATGGCTCGCCACGGCGTCACGAAGGCGTTCATGCCGCCGACGGCGCTGCGGATGCTGATGACCGTCGGCGACCCCACCGAGCGATACGACCTCTCGGTGGAGACGCTCGCGGCGGTCGGCGAACCGCTCACGCCGGAGATTCTCGAATGGGTCGACGAGACGTTCGACGACGTGCCGGTGAACGAGTTCTACGGGCAGACGGAGCTCAACCTCGTCGTCGGCAACAGCTCGAACTGGTTCGAGGCACAGCCCGGCAGCATGGGGAAACCGCTGCCGGGCTACGACGTGGCCGTCGTCGACCAGGAGACCCGCGAGCGACTCCCGACGGGCGAACCCGGCGAACTGGCCGTCCGGCCCGCCGACGAGCGTCTCTTCTTCGACGAGTACTGGGGCTTGCCCGAGAAGACGGCGGCGAAAAAACTCGACGGCGGGTGGTTCCTGACCGACGACATCGTCACACAGGACGGAGAGGGATATCTCTGGTTCGTCTCGCGCGCCGACGACGTCATCCTCACCAGCGGCTATCGGGTCGGCCCCATGGAGGTCGAGAAAGCCATCCTCCAGCACCCGGCCGTCGAGCAGGCGGGCGTCGTCGGCGTCCCCGACGACACCCGTGGCGAAGCCATCAAGGCGTTCGTCCAACCCACGGGAGAGACGACCGACGAGGAGAAACTCCGAGAGGAGATCGAGAAACTGGTCCGCGAGCGCCTCGCGGCGTACGAGTACCCCCGATACATCGAGTTCGCCGACGAGTTGCCGACGACGTCGACGGGGAAGATTCGCCGGCTGGATCTGCGGGAGGGAGACGAGAGATGACCCACTCGAAGTAGTCGAAGGCGTTTCGACGGCGACGTGTGTTCGAGGGGCTCGTAACGTAAGGTGTAGAGGAGAGCACCTCCTCGATACCCAGTTTTATCCGGGCGAACGTCGACCGGTCGAGTATGTCCAGAATCGAGGTGACGCTCCCGGACGACCTGTCCGACCGTATCGACCGTCTCGTCGAACAGGGCGAGTTCCTGAATCGACAGAAGGCGATGGAGGAACTGCTATCGATGGGCGTTTCGACGTACGATACGACGGACGAACCGGGCCAGGAGTTGGACGACGGGTTGTTCAACCAGAAAGTCGAGGAACAGCAGGACCCTGCGTTGCGCGACAACGTCGAGGGCGACGACCCGCCCTACTAGTCGACGGCGAGTGACGGCGGCGGGTCGGCCTCGTGCCGAGAGAGAGAGAGAGACTCGTTCGACCGACGAACGGTTCGACGGCCCTCACTCCACAGTCACGCTCTTCGCGAGGTTCCGCGGTTTGTCTATCGACCGTCCGAGCGCGTTCGCCACCCAGTAGGCGACCAACTGCAACTGGACGTTCACGAGCACCGGTGCGACGCGCGCCGACCCCGAGGGAACACGCAGCGACGCGTCGGCGTAGCGCTCCAGTTGGTCGTCGTCGGTGACGGCGATGACGGGCGCGCCGCGGGATTCGACCTCGCGAACGTTGCCGAGCGTCTTCTGGGCGGGGACGTCCTCGCCGGTGACGACGGCGAACACCGGTGTTTGCTCGGTGACGAGCGCCAGCGTCCCGTGTTTCAACTCGCCCGCGGCGAACCCCTCGGCGTGTTCGTACGTGATCTCCTTGAACTTCAGCGCCCCCTCCAGCGCGACCGGGTAGTTCAACCCCCGACCGATGAAGAAGTAGCCGTCGCCGCCGAGATACTCGTCTGCGATCTCCTCGGCCGTCGACTCGTCGAGCACCTGCTGGATCCGTCCCGGGAGGTCGCGCAGCGTCTGCAACACCTCGCGGCGCTCCTCGCTGGAGCGGCGGTCGCCCGCGAGATACTCCACGAGCAAGTTGAGCGACACCAACTGCGAGGAGAACGTCTTCGTCGCCGCGACGCCGATCTCGGGGCCGGCGCGGATGTAGAGCGCGTAGTCGCACTCGCGGGCGGCGGTGCTGCCGACGACGTTCGTCACCGCGAGCGTCTGCGCCCCGCGGGCGCGCGCCTCCCGCAACGCCGACAGCGTGTCAGCCGTCTCGCCGCTCTGGGTGATGCCGATGACGAGCGAGTCCGAAAGCGGTGGGACGCCAGTCGCGTACTCGCTTGCGAGGAACGCCTGCGCCGGGATGCCCAGCGAGTGGAACAACTGCACTCCGTAGAGCGCCGCGTGGTAGGAGGTGCCGCAGGCGACGAGGTGGACGCTCTCGGGCGTCTCCAAGCTGTCGAGTTCCGGCAGTGTCACCTCGCCGCGGCGCTCGTCGACGCGCCCGGAGAGACACTGTCGCAGCGCCCGCGGTTGCTCGTGTATCTCTTTGAGCATGTAGTGGTCGTAGCCGCTCTTGCCGGTGTCTTCGACGCTCCAGTCGACGGTTTCGACGGATTTCTCGACGCGGGCGGCCGTCTCGTCGCGAACCGTCCACCCCGAGGGCCGCAGCGTCGCGAACTCCCCGTCGTCGAGGTAGACGACGCGGTCTGTGTGCGCCAGGAACGCGGGCACGTCACTACCGAAGTAGTAGCTGCCGTCGTCGACGCCGACCACCAGTGGCGAGTCCTGACGGACGGCGAACACGGCGTCCTCGCCCGCGACGACGCAGACGAGCGCGAAGCTCCCCGAGAGTCGCTCGACGGCCGCACGAAACGCCAGCTCCGGCGACTCGCCGGCGGCGATTCCCGCCTCGACGAGGTGCGGAACGACTTCCGTGTCGGTGTCGCTTCTGAACTCGTGACCCTCGGCCTCCAACTCGTCGCGGAGTTCGTCGTAGTTCTCGATGATGCCGTTGTGGACGACGGCGACGCCGCCGGTGCAGTCGGTGTGGGGGTGAGCGTTCTCGTCGGTCGGCGGCCCGTGAGTGCTCCAGCGGGTGTGACCGATGCCGACGTGGCCGCTGATCGAGCGCTTCGAGAGCGCCTCGCGGAGCGCGTCGAGTTCGCCCGCCCGCTTGACGACGTCGACGTCGATGTCGCCGTCCGAGAGCGCGACGCCCGCCGAGTCGTAGCCGCGGTACTCCAGTTTCGACAGCCCCTCGACCAACACGTCGAGCGTCTCGTCGCCGCGGCCGACACAGCCGATGATGCCGCACATCAGCGCACTACCTCCGAACCCGGTTCGACGACACCTGAGGCGGTGGTCCCCGTCCGAAGCATCGTGTTCGACCCGACGAGCGTCCCCGGCGAGAAGCTCACGTCGCCCTCGGCGTGGACGCGGTCGGCCAGCACCGCGCCGAGTCGCTTCCCCTCATGAATCTCGGCGTCGACCCGGACGTCGCCGGGACCGCCACTAACGACGCAGGCGGGGCCGACCCAGACGGCCTGCCCGGTGACGCAGTCGACGAGCGTCGAGTTCGGCCCGACGCGGCTGTCTTCGTCGACGATGGAGTCGACGACGACGGCGTTGGACTCGACGGTGGCGTTCTGGCCGACGGCGACGTTCGGGCCGACGACCGCGCCGGGGCCGACCTCGCAGTCGGCGGCGACGACGACGGGCGCTTGCAGCGTCGCGCTCTCGTGGACCCGCGCGCCGGAGGCGACCCAGACCCCGTCACCGTAGCGCCGCACGCCCGCGTCCGCCGTCGTGCCGTCGGCCGCCGACGGCCGGAGGACGTTCGCCCCGTCGGCCAACAGGCGGCGAGTCGCCGCGAGCAGGTCCCACGGGTACGTCGCGTCGGTCCAGTAGCCCGACGACTGGACGCCGCGGACGGCCGCGTCGCTGTCGACGAGGCGGGCGATAGCGTCGGGCAGCGCCGTCGTTCCGTCGACGGGCGGGGTCTCCGCGAGGGTATCGAATATCGCCGACGTGAACGCGTAGACGCCCGCGTTGACGAGACGGTAGCGCCCCTCTCTCGGCTGTTCGACGAGTTCGACCACCCGGTCACCGTCGAGTTTGACCGAGCCGTATCTGGACGCGCGCTCGCTCTCGACGACGCAGAGCGTCGCCGTGACGTCCTCGTGCGTGCTGTATCCGTCGTGGGCGTCGACGACGTCCTGGACTAACTGCGGCGCGACCACCTGGTCGCCGTTGACGACGAGGAACTCATCGCCGACCGCCTCGGCCGCCTGCGACAGCGCGTGCCCGCTGCCCAGTTGCTTCTCCTGAACGTGGTAGGAGACCGGAACGCCCTCGTAGAGCGGGCCGACGTGGTTCTGCACTCGCTCTCGCTTGTAGCCGACGACGACGTGCAGGTCGGTGACGCCCGCCGACAACAGCGCGTCGAAGACGTGCTCGATGATGGGCCGGGTCGCCGCCGGGAGCATCGGCTTCGGGCGGTTTCTCGTCAGCGGCCGGAGACGTCGCCCCTCCCCCGCCGCGAGCACGACTGCCGACTGAATAGACATGTAAGAGGCGTCCGCAACGAGCGGGATGAACTTTGCTTTCCCTCGGATAGCCGGACTGTAACGAACGCGAGAACAGCGCGCCGTCCGTCAGACGCGTTTCGCCCGGTCGGGTCGCGTCGTCTGGCCGCTACGTTATCGGTCGCGCGTGACCGACTCGCCCGGTTTCGTCGCCGCGCCCTCCGAGAGGACGACGCCCGAGTTGAGACTGGCGTTGATTCCCGTCTTCACCTCGTCGCCGCAGATGACACCGAGTTTCCGGCGACCCGTGGAGACGCGCTCGCCCTTGACGGTGAGTTTGACGTCCGCGCCGTCGTGGCGGAGGTTCGCCACCTTGGTTCCGGCACCGAAGTTCACGTCGCGACCGAGCACGCTGTCGCCGACGTAGGAGAGGTGGCCGACCGTCGCGCCCTCCATCAAGACGCTGTTTTTCACCTCGACGGCGTGGCCGACTTTCGCGTCCTCGCCGACGACAGTCGCGCCGCGGACGTAGGCGTTCGGGCCGACGGACGCGCCCGAGCGAATCAGCGCCGGGCCTTCGATAACGACGCCCGCGTCGACTTCCGCGCCCTCCTCGACGACGACGTCGCCGCGGAGGTCCGCCCCGCCGTGGACTTCGCCGCGGATATCCCGTTCGAGTTCGTCGACCTTCCACTCGTTGGCCGCGAGCAGTTCCCACGGCCGACCGACGTCGAGCCATCGGTCGAAGGGGACGTCGGTGACGTCGCTCTCCTCGCAGGCGCGGGCCAGTACGTCAGTCAGTTCGAGTTCGCCCCGCTCGCTGGTCTCGACGTCGAGCCAGTTCTGCGCCTCGGCGGGGAAGCTGTACGCACCGGTGTTGATGCGGTCAGACGGCGGGTTCTCGGGTTTCTCGATGACGCCGCGGACGTTGCCGTCGCGGATGTCGAGGACGCCGTACTCGCTGGGGTTGTCGACGCGGTAGGAGCCGACGGCGGGGCCGTCGTCGTACAGCGCTTCGAGTGAGGGGTGGTCGTAC
The DNA here is from genome assembly GCF_020097835.1 of Haloprofundus halobius. Classification (GTDB taxonomy): domain Archaea; phylum Halobacteriota; class Halobacteria; order Halobacteriales; family Haloferacaceae; genus Haloprofundus; species Haloprofundus halobius. The sequence continues at coordinate 35,457 of NZ_CP083666.1, read as the reverse complement.
AGCGCGTCGCCGTTGAGGACGGCGAACGGACCGGGGTCGAGATACTCGGCACCGGCGCGCACCGCGTCGGCGGTCCCGCGCTGTTCCTCCTGAACGGCGAACTCGACGGGGACGCCGGCGTACTCCGCGCCGAAGTACTCTCGGACCTCGTCGGCCTCGTAGCCGACGATGAGGACGAGTTTGGACGCTCCGGCCGCGACGGCGGCGTCGGCGGTGTGGGCGACGAGCGGTCGGTCCGCGACCGGCAACATGGGCTTTGGACGGCTCTCCGTGAGGGGGCGCATCCGCGTCCCCTGCCCGGCGGCGAGCACGAGCGTTTGCATATACTCCCACGCACACCGACCAGCAAGATATGAATTCCGACTCCGGATATGCGAATCTTACCCACGGAGGAGCGAGACAGCGGGCTTTCGTGTGCTGCATCGAACGACCGAGAAGGCGACCCGACACGGCGCTCAGAGCGAAACGACGACACCGCCGACGAGCGCGAGCGCGCCGAGTCCGACGCAGACCGCCCAGAAGGAGACGTGTCGGACGACCCGCATCAGCGCGTCGATTGAGAGGTAGCCGACGACGGCGGCCGCGAGGAGTGCGACGCCCGCTTCTGCGAGCGTCACGTCGGCCAATCCGTCTTGCAGTACGGCGATGAGACCGCCGCCGAGCGCCGCCGGAATCGAGAGCAGAAACGAGAGCCGAAACGACTCGGGACCGTCGTGGCCGCGAAACAGCAGCGCGCTCGCGGTGACGCCCGACCGGGAGACGCCCGGCAGGATGGCCAGTCCCTGCAGCACGCCGACGAGCACGGCGTCGACGAGGTCCGGCGCGTCGCGCCCGGCGAACTCGAACCCCGAGGCGACTCGCTGGAGAACGCCGGTGACGACGAGCAGCGCGCCGACGAGTGCGACGAACAGTCCGCCGGTCAGCGCCGACGCCGCCTCGACCAGCAGGAGATAGGCGCTGACGCCGACGACGCCGGATGCGAGCGTCGCGACGCCGAGAAACGACAGCGTCGGTGTCGCCGAGAACGCCGCGTTCGGTCGCCACTTCGGGAGCTCGGCGAGCACCGCCCGGAGTTCGTCGCGGTAGTACGCCGTCGCGGAGACGGCGGTGCCGACGTGCAGAAAGAGCGCGAACTGGACGGCCTGCGTCGGGTCGCTCCCGACGGCGGTGAGCGCGAGCGCGATGTTGCCCTCCGAGGAGATGGGGAGCCACTCGAAGACGCCCTGCACGACGCCAACGACGAGCGCGACGAGGAGGTCTCGGTCCATGGACTACCGCGAGAGGGCACCGAAAAGAACGTTGCTCTTCGCCGTCGCGCGCTGGACGGGGCGGCGTCGAGGGGTCGCCCACCCGGGCGGCGTGTCGAAGCGCCTATCCCGCGAACCGCCGTAGTCGTCGGCGATGCTCCCGTGGGGTCACGCCGCTCTCGGTTACCTCCTCTACTCGTACGGCCTCCAGTTTTGCCGCGTCGGTCCCCCGTCCGGACTGGCGGCGACGTGCGCGCTCGCCGTCGGCACGCAGTTTCCCGACCTGGTCGACAAGCCGCTCTCGTGGACGTTTCAGCTGCTCCCGGGCGGGCGGACCCTCGCACACACGCTGTTCGTGGCGGTCCCGTTGCTGCTCGCGGTGCTGTTCGTCGCCCGCCGATTCGACTACCGACGCGTCGGCGACGCGTTCGTCGTCGGCTACGCCTCGCACCTCCTCGGCGACACGCTCTGGCAACTCGGTCAGGGGAACGTCGAGGTGCTCGCCTTCCTCGTCTGGCCGCTGATTCCGGTCGACGAACCCGAGTACGACTACAGCATTCTCGAGTTCTTCCTCCAGTTGGAACTGACTGCAGGGGTCGCCTTCGGCCTCGTCGTGACGGCGGTCGGTCTCCTCCGGTGGTGGCGCGACGGCGCGCCGCCGCTCCCGTCGCTCGGTCTCGAACTCGCACGTCCCGCCGAGGAGCCGTCCGACCGGCGGGAGTGAGCGGCGGCGGGTGAGAATAATCGAGGCGAGCGCGTCTCAGGAACCGGTGCTGAACACCCAGAACTCGCTGCCGACGAAGTTCACGACGCCGCTGAACGCCGTGGCGAGTCCGAGCGCGGCGAAGTTGCCGACGACGAGGCCGAACAGCCACAGCGCCGCGAGGTAGACGACGAAGCCGACCGAGTACACCGAGAGGTGCCGAGCGTACCCCCGCAGGTAACTCCGGCCGGTGTCGTCGAAGGTGAACCACCGGTTCAGGTTGTAACTGGAGAGGTTCGCGACCAGCCACGAGAGCGATCCGGCCACCAGGTACCACAGAAGCGGTGTGACGAGCGCGAACACCACGAGGTTGACGACGAAACTGGACACGCCGACGAGGATGAACTTGCCGAGACGCGTCAGTCGGTCCCGGTTTGTCGCGGTGTTCGCGGGCCGTCCGGTGTCTGTGTTCATGGTTTCGGTGAGGACGTCGGTGTCTGCGGTACAGCGGCGCGTTTCGACGGTTCGTCCGTGGCCGCTGTTGCAACTGGACGTATGTAGGTGTGTTCTCACTCCGAGTCGAAAGTCAGTCGAGAGGATATGGAAGCGATAGAAGTGGGACTAGCTCTGCACCCGCCGCTTCACCACCCGTACGCCTCTCGCGGATCCACGTCGTCGCGCTCGCGGTCGAAGACGTGCTCGCCGTCGACGAAGACGTGCTGCGTGCTCGTGCCGACTTCGTAGAACGGCCCGTCCCAGACGGCGATGTCGGCGTCGGTGCCGACATCGAGCGTGCCGACGCGGTCCTCGATGCCGAGGATTTCGGCGGCGTTCCGCGTCACGGTGTCGAGCGCCGCCTCCTCGGGGAGTCCGGCGCGCACCGCGAGACCCACGCAGACGTCGAGGTGCTGCTGCGGGAGGACGGGCGCGTCGGTCTGGATGGCGACTTTCACACCTGCATCGTGGAGGATTCCCGGCGACTCGAACGTGATGTTTCTGAGTTCGTACTTCGCGCCCGAGTACAGCGACGGCCCGCAGACCGCGGGCACGTCGCGCTCGACGAACTCGTCGGCGACGAGGTGACCCTCGGTCGCGTGCTCGATGGAGAGGTCCTCGATGCCGAACTCGTCGGCGATGCGGAACACGGTCACGATGTCGTCGGCGCGGTGGGCGTGGACTCGTAGCGGCAGGTCGCCCTCGACGACGCGTCCGAGGTTCTCCAGCCCGAGATCTCGGTCGAACGGCTCGTCCTCCTCGCGGGCTTTCGTCCGTCTGGCGACGTAGTCCTCGGCGTCCATCAGCGCCTGTCGGAGCGTCGCGGCGACACCGGGACGAGTAGAGGGCTGGCGGTCCTTTCGCTCGCCGTGGAACCGCTTGGGGTTCTCGCCCATCGCGGCCTTCATTCCGTCTTCCTTGATGAGCATCTCGTCGGCGGTCAGGCCGTAGGTTTTCATCGAGCAGATGACGCCGCCGACGACGTTACCGGAGCCCATCCGCGCGGAGACGCTCGTCACGCCGTTCTGGAAGGCGTGCTTTAGCTCCTCGTCGCGCGGGTGGAAGCCGTCGAGCGCGCTCACGTGCGGCGTTACGGAATCAGTCCCCTCGTTGAAGTCGCCGTCTTCGGGTTCGCCCCACTCGGCCATCCCCGCGTGGCTGTGCGCGTCGACGAGGCCGGGCGTGACGTGCGCGCCGTCGACATCGAGTTCCTCGGCGTCCTCGGGCGCTTCGACGTCGCCGACGCCCGCGATTTTGCCGTCTGTGACGAGGATGTCGCCCTCGACGGTTCCCTCGTCGGTCGCCGTGTGAATCGTCGCGTTACGGATGACTGTCACGGTCATGCTCGGTGATGTGCGTACGGCTAACAAAGCGTTTCGATTCGAAATATGCCGTTCCGGTGAAGTGACGGTGGCGACGGTTCGATGACGAGCGTCGGCGGAGCGTTCGGGCTCGTCTCGACGGGTTCAACGAACTCGCCGCCGGCCGTTACCGACTGAACTTGAGGTCCTTCTCCGGGTTCTCGGCGACGACCCACCAGCGAACGTCCCGTTTGGGGTGTCGCCGCTCGACGTGCGTCCGCAGCGTTTCACCAATCTCGAAATTTCGCCCGCAGAGATTGCATCGGTGATGGTGCATACCGTGTGTTACGCCATCGAGCGACATGGCGATTCGCACCTCCCGCGCGGGGGATACGTCCCCTCCGAGGACGGTCCGCACCGCCGGGTCGCCTCGCTCCGTGGGTTCGTCGAGAGGGGTTCGCCGAGGCTCTTTCACGGTCCTCGTGGTACGTCTCCCGAATGAGCGCCTACGATATCGCCCTGATAGTCGTCGCGCTCGCGCTGCTGGGAGCGGTCGCACTACCCCGACTGCTCGAACGCCGGCCGCTCTCGTTTCCCATCATCTACGTCGGTCTCGGCGCGGTTCTGTTCTCGGTGCCCGGCGTGGCGACCGTCGACCCCATCGGCAACGCCGTCGTCACCGAACGGCTCACCGAACTGGTGATTATCGTCTCGCTCATGGGTGCGGGGCTGAAACTCGACCGCCCGTTCGACTGGCGGTCGTGGAGTTCGACGTGGCGACTGCTCGGTATCGCGTTGCCGCTCACGATTGCGGCCATGGCGCTCCTGGCGTGGGGTGTCGTCGGACTGCTCCCGGCGACGGCGATTCTCCTCGGGGCAGTCGTCGCGCCGACCGACCCCGTCCTCGCCGCCGACATCGGGGCCGGCGCGCCGCTCACCGAGTTAGAGGAGGAACACGCGCCCGAACACGAGTGGGGGACCGTCCAGTTCGCGCTCACCTCCGAAGCCGGTCTCAACGACGGACTGGCGTTTCCGTTCACGAACCTGGCCATCGTCGTCGCCGCGGCGCTCTCCGCCGACGGGGCGTGGCTCCTCGACTGGGTACTCGTCGACGTGCTCTACAAGATCGCGGCGGGCGTCGTCGTCGGCTATCTCGTCGGCGAGGTGATAGCGCGGACGGTGTTCCGCGCGCCCGCGACGCTCCAACTCGCGGAGGTGACCGCGGGTGCCGAGGCGCTGGCGGCGACCCTTCTCGCGTACGGACTGGCCGAACTCGTGGGCGGCTACGGCTTCATCGCGGTGTTCGTCGCCGCGCTCGCGCTCCGGCACTTCGAGTGGGAGCACGACTACTACCGCGAACTCCACGACTTCGCTGTGATGGTCGAACGACTCCTGTTGTCGACCGTGCTCGTACTCTTCGGTGGCGCGCTCGTCGGCGGTCTCCTCGCGCCGTTGACGCTCCCGCTCGCGTTGCTCGGACTCGCGCTCGTGTTCGTGATTCGACCGCTCGCGGGCGTCGCCTCGTTCGCCGGCACGTCCGCGCCGCTGCCCGAACGCGCCGTCATCTCCTTCTTCGGTATCCGCGGCATCGGCTCGTTCTACTACCTCTCGTACGCGCTGGCGCACGCCTCTTTCCGGCAGCGGGAGCTCGTCGTCGCCGCGGACGCGCTCTGGGCGTTCGTCGGCTTCGTCGTCCTCGTCTCCGTCGTCGTCCACGGGGTGAGCGCCAGCCCCGTCATGGAGGCGCTCGACCGGCGTCGCGGGCGAGCGAGCGAGCGGAACACCGACGCCGAAAGCTAGTTCTCGCTTCTGACCAGCATGACCGGTACCTCTATCGACCGCATCACGCGGTCGGTCGTGCTCCCGAGGAGCTTCTCCGCGAGGCCGGAACGACCGGTCGCGCCCATCACGACCAGGTCGACGGCGTTCTCCTCGGCGTAGTCGACGATGGCCGAGTCGGGGTTCCCTTCGAGAAGCACCCGCTCGTAGTCGACACCGGCGTCCGCCGTGCGCGACACGGCCTCGTCGAGCGCGTCGTCGGCCTGCTGTTCGAGCGTGTCCGAGAGCTGTTGTGCGACCTGACCGGAGGCCGCCGCCGACATCTCGGTGCCGACGTCGACGACGTGCAGGAGGTGGACCGTCGAATCCCGAACTCGGGCGATATCGACCGCGTGTTCGACGGCGGCGTTGCTCGCGTCGCTTCCGTCGGTAGGGACGAGGATACTGTCGTACATCTCACGGGGACGTACCGGAGCCAGCGGGAAAAGTGAGGGGTCGAAAGCGGGATAAAATACGCCCCTCGCCGCGGACGCTCGTCAGTCCGTCAACCCGTAGCCGCGCTCGAACAGTACCGTGTTGACGCCGACCATCGCGGCCGCCATCAGCGTCAGCACGCCGAGCGAGAGATTCGGGTCGACCTCGGAGGTTCCCAGGAAGCCGTAGCGGACGCCGTCGACCATGTAGAACATCGGGTTCAGGAGCGTCGCAGTCTGCAACGGGCCGTCGGGGAGGTTCTCCAGCGCGTAGAAGACGCCACCGAAGAACACCAGCGGGCGAAGAATGAACTGGTTCATCATCGTCAGGTCGTCGAAGTCGTCGGCCCAGAGGCCGCCGACGATGCCGAAACTGGCGAACAGCACCGTGATGACGACGGCGAAGGCGACGAGGTACAGCGGTCGAGTGACGCCGACGCTCGTGAACACCGCGCCGACCGCCGAGATGATGATACCGACGATGACGCCGCGGAGCGCGCTCGACAGCGTGTACGCCCACACCATCTGCGAGTACGACAGCGGCGAAGTGAGCGCCTCGTGGATTGTACTCGTTCCGCATCTGTCTTACACAAGTTTTATTCAACGGTGGTGTGTCGGTCGAAGTGAAATGGCTGACCGAAAGCGCGTCAATCTCACAGTCTCCCCGGCACAGAAACAGAAGTGGGACGATGCTGTAGCCGAATCCCCGGAGTATTCCAGTCTCTCTGCTCTAATCCGTACTGCCGTCGCACACGAACTTTCTGATGACGATGGGACAGACACTGAAGCGGTTGGCCCACGCACCGCAGAGGCCAACACAGAGGCCTTAGAGAAGGTCACAGATACCCTCGCTCGGATGGAGTCCACCCTCAACAGCTTAGACCAGCGTGTTGGCAACTTGGAGCAGGAAGTCAATGCCTCCGAAAAGACGAACCTGAAAAACGAGATATTCAAAGCTCTCCCGCCGTCTGAGTCGATCTCTGACGAGGAGGTAGCCGAACGCATTGACCGGGATATACAGGACGTCGCAAACGCATTATCCCGGTTATCTGACCAGACGAGCATGGTGGAACGTGTAGGAACGCCCGAAGACCCCGGTCCCACGTATTACCGGAGGGTTGACTGATGGATTTTGAGGAAGTACTTCCGCGGTTCAAACGTCGTCGAAGTCGTAACTCGGCAGACTCCACCGTCAAAAGGTACGTCGGTCACGTCCGTAATTGGCGAGAGTGGCTTATAGAGGCCCGTGGTAAGCAGATTTGGGATGCTGACTCTGTGGACTTACTCGTATTTATAGAGGAATTGACAGACGAGGGAATGGCTCCGACGACTATCAGCCAACGTGTCTCTGCTATCTCGAAGTTCTATCAGGACATGGACAAGCTCGCCGAACGGTACGAAATGCCGGACGTCCCGTCGAATCCGTACGACGGTCTTGACGACGAGGATAAGCGGCTACTCCGGGGAGACACCAAGAAGAAAGAAGGCCTACAGGGTACAACGCAAGACGAATACCCCTACCTCAAGCCTGACGAAGTGGCCCAACTCATTGAAGAGGTTCCCGCTCCCCGACTCCGGAACGAGCTAATCATCAAACTGCTGTTCAATTGCGGATTCCGACGTGGTGAGTTGGCGAACTGTAAGCTGGAAAACGTCGATAGAGAGGACAACTCGATCTTCATACCACCCCGGAAAACAGACAACAGTCGAATCGTTTCCTACAACGAGGAGTACATCGGATTCCAATTGTCGCAATGGCTGGACTATGGAGGACGAGAGAGCATGACTTACGCCGCAGAGTCGGACTATCTATTCCCAACGAATGACAGTATCCACATCTCAGGGGAGTACCTCAACCAGATGGTGAAAGAGACAGCAGAAAGAGCAGGCCTCCAAGAGACGATTAGCGAATACTCTGACGGACGTCGAATCCACAAGGTCACAGCTCACACCCTTCGTCACTCGTTTGCTATGCAGGCGATTAGCTCAGGTATCGACATTCGGTCGCTACAGACATTATTGGGGCACGACGAACTCGATACTACTCTCATCTACCTACAGCAGTCGAAAAACGATGCGAAAGAGAAGTCCCGGCTGTTCCAACCGACCGGTTGAGAGTTAGCGTATTCTTTGGGGTTGTCGGCCTCGATGGTACTGAGCATACAGACCGCCTACCATGGCAATCACGAAGGCGATTACAGCAAGGAGCATTTCTCCCCCTGCCATTAGGGCGCTCGCCAAGAACATACACAGAAGGAATACAGCCCCTCCTGCCAGTACCTTTACCGCTCCACCGAGGAAGTTGAGGAATCCCATGCAATCCTCCAAAACTTGTTAGTATATAAAACATACTGAAATTCTAACTCCCGTTCGGACTCCGCTCAATACGGGGAAAGACGTATCAAATATCGTGATGATATTCGAAGGTGAATCGGAATCCGTCACCACCGGAACGTACTGCTGGCTTCCTTGAGGGCGCAGTTGTGGCTACTATCGTACAGGCGGTTGTCGGAGCATTTTCCCGCGCTACTCAATCCTTACCGAACTCCACCGATCAAGGCCAGCAGATGCTCGATGTCATAGCAACCGTCCCCGGACTCACCACTATTGGGGGCTTTGCCGTCGCTGTTATTCTCGGCGGACCATTGGCGTTTATCGGGTATCCCATTGGGGTTGGTGGGGGCAATATGATACTTCCTCCAAACGCAAACCCCGTGTTAGGTTTCGTCCTCGCATTCATCGGTGGTTCCCTCACGTGGGCTGGATTCAAAACTGGCGGCTGGAAACCATTTCTGTAAAAGTGGCTTTAGTTCCGCTCATACTCACGGCATCTTACCCAATTCAGAGGTGTGAAAAGTAGAGCATAACTATATAAGTTAGCCCGTTCACTTATTAAGGGAAATGTCAAACAAGAGAACAAATTCAGATGACGGAAATCTTGATTCTGATTCGGTAACGCGCAACCAAGTCGTTACTGAGGAACTCAATAGCGTTTGTGACCTGTTGGCCAGTCCTCGCCGTCGGTATTTGATGTATTTCTTACTATCTCTCGATGATACTGTCGCCGAATTTGAAGCGGCTGTCAACGCAGTTCGGACATACGAAGCCGCTGGAATTGGCACGGACAACCCACCACCGCGAGAGAATGTCAAAATCGACTTGCATCACAACCATATTCCACAACTGGCTGAGACGAGAAATTGTGAGTACGACCGCCGACAGGGCACGATTCGATTTTCACTCTCTCCCGCGCTTGAGGAATTGGTCGAGCATGCCCGTCAGAAGGAACTGGACTGAGAAATTCGCGCTCTGTATTCAGCACGGCCTCGTCAAACTGTCACTAATTGGGGGTTTAGCGTAGTTGTGAAAGGTAGCTGTTCGGTACTACCCGGATACCGATTCTCTCTTTCCTCTCCCCTGTAGTCCCCTTTCCTTTCCCTCTCGAAGAAAGATCATTCAAACACTCCCTATCCTATCCCCTGTAGTCCCCTTTCCTTTCTCTCTCAGAGTAGTTGGCCCTACGCACCGCAAAGGCCAACACCGAGTTAAACATAGAAGCGGTTCGACGCATCGAGGTCGGGTAACAACTCACCGCTCGATGTGTCTAAAACCATTAGCTGTCCTCTACTATGTTCTCAGTCCGTTTCTTCCATACTGCCTGTTTACTCGGTTCCCGTAACACCGAAAAATCGGCAGTTCGTCCAACTACTCAGAAGCCTACAGATTGCTCAGAATCAATTTGAAGGTCTGGATGATGCTTTTCCCTCGGGACTGACTGAAGCCCCTCACAGCGCCACACAGACACGTTAAAATTGATTACATTGCAGACAGGGAACTAAAATTTCTCTGACGGAGTTACCAATATGTCGCTATGGGGAGAATTCTCAATGTTCTAACTGGTGTTCCCTCCGGTCCGCTCTCACGCTCTCGCTCGCGCACGGTGCTGTTTATCTTATACTGTATTAGTTCATCGAGGGTTGGGTAGTTCACAGTATGTTTGTGTATTCTACTCACTTCGACAATTGTCTTACTAAGTTCTCATACAATTCACCTGTTCTCCTACTCAGCTATTCCATATCCCCGTTTGAATAGTAGATAGTCGATGAAGAGTACACCCGCAGTTGCCGTAGAGAGAACTGCAAGAGACGTATTCGGGTCTATCTCCGTGACTCCAATCATCCCATATCGAACGCCATTCACCATGTAGACCATCGGGTTGAACAGCGAAACAGTTCTCCAGAGTGGGGGGAGGACGTCGAGCGAGTAGAACACCGCACCGAAGAAGACCAGCGGTCGGAGAATGAACTGGTTGAGTACCGTCAGGTAGTCGAAGTCAGTTGCCCACAGACCGCCGATGACTCCAAGACCACCGAACAGGGTGGTGATAATCAGGATGAAGCTGATTAGGTACAGCGGGTTCGTCAACGGAACATCGGTGAAAACCAACCCTACACCGACAATCATGACGGCGGTGATTATCCCTCTCAGGGCACTTGCCGTCACGTAGGAGGCTACGATATTCCGGTGGGACATGGGAGACACAATCACTTCATCGATGTATTCGTTCCACCTACCATGGAAAATGGAGAAAGAAGCGTTCTCGAAGGCGTCTGAGATAGCTCCCAATACTACGAGGCCGGGCAAGACGAACTGGATGTAACTTACGCCTGCAATCTCCCCGATCCGACTGCCCAAGATGACACCGAACACGGCGAAGTACAACGTATTGGTGATTATCGGGGGCAGGAAGGTGTTGTACGGACGCCTGACGTACCGGAGGATTTCACGCCGAGTCAACGATTTCAGCTGGATGAGGGAACTACTCATGGTGACCACCTTTGTATAAGATTTGAGTACTCTGATGTGGGATGTACTCGTTCCACCGACCGTGGAAGATTGAGAACGACCCGTTCTCGAAGGCGTTCGAGATAGCACCCAGCACCACGAGGCCGGGCAGATTGAACAGAATGTACGGGACGCCCGCGATCTGGCCGACGCGATCGCCGAGGATGACGCCGAACACCGAGAAGTACAGAACATTTGTGATGAGCGGCGGGACGAACGTGTTGCGCGGGCGGCGGACGAACCGCAGAATCTCGCGGCGCGTCAGCGTCTTGAACCCGGTCGGGAACACCGCCATCAGCGGTCACCTCCCGCACCGGGGGCCGCTGCAGTCGCTTTCTCGGCCTCGCTCTCACCATCGTCCTCCTCGCCGACGGTTTCCTCGCCGCGCGTCATCTCGACGAACACCTCTTCGAGCGAGGTGCGCGAGATTTCGAGATCGACGATCTCGAAGCCCTCGCGGTCGAGTTCGCGGACGATGTCGGGAGCGACCAACCCGCCCTTCCGGGCGGTGACGACGAGACGGTTGTCTTCGAGTTCGACGTTCTCGACGTTCCCGTCGCCTGCGGAAAGCGACGGGGTTTCGGCAGGTGGGTTACGGAGTTGAATCTCGATGCGGTCCGCACCGCGGTCCATCAGGTCCTCGGGGCTGTCGACGGCGACGATGCGTCCGGAGTCCAGAATCGCCACCTCGTCGCAGAGTCGCTCTGCCTCCTCGATGTAGTGAGTCGTGAGCAGAATCGTCGTCCCCCGGTCGTTGAGTTCGGTGATGAGCTCCCAGAGGTCGTGGCGGAGTTGGACGTCGACGCCCGCGGTCGGTTCGTCGAGGATGAGTAAGTCGGGATCGGTGATGAGCGCCCGCGCGAGGACGAACCGGCGCTTCATCCCGCCGGAGAGCCAGTCGAAGCGCGTGTTTCGCTTCTCGTAGATGCCGACGCGCTTGAGCACCTCGTCGGCGCGTTCGCGGGCCTCCTCGGCGGGGATGCCGTGGTAGCCCGCCTTGTGTTCCAGCACCTCGCGAATGGGGAAGAACCGGTCGACGTTGAACTCCTGCGGGGCGAGGCCGATGGCGTCGCGCGCCTCGCGGTAGTCGTCTTCGACGTCGTGGCCGAACACCTCGGCGGTCCCGCCGCTCTTTCTGACGAGACCGACGAGAATCGAGATGAACGTCGTCTTCCCCGCGCCGTTGGGACCCAGGAGACCGAAGAAGGAACCCTCGGGCACGGTGAGCGACACCCCGTCGAGCGCCTGTACCCCTTCGTACCGCTTCCGCAAGTCGCGGACTTCGATGGCGGCGTTGACATCCTCCACGCGCCTAAAGGCGCGGGAATCCTCGCGCTCGGGGTCTGGCATTAGCGCCACCCCCGACGCGAGCGACTTTCTCCTATCCGTGGATACTCTGGTCTGTGCGCGCTTCTTTGGGACTTTCGTGAGAGCGTGATGACTCCAGCCATTCGTGGCTGTCCCACTCGAATCGCACGGGCCGTGCCATCGGCCTTGGTACGTCTGTCTGCCGTCTCAGGAACGATTCTGAGGCTACGAGGTCGGCGTGTCCCTCGAACCCGCACGAACACGTGAACGTGTCCTGATGCCGAATCGTGTCCGTTGTGGAACCGCAATTTGGACACGTCTGAGTTGTCCACGCTTCCGACCGCGCTTCGACCGTGATGCCGAACTCCTCGGCGGTACACGCGAGTCGGGCGATAAACGCCCGGAACGCCCAGAAGCTGTGCGTTTTCTCGTTGGCCCGAACCGACCAGTGCGTCTCCAGAACGTCGGTTAAGTCCCCGACGTACAAGGTCGAAACGCCTTCGTCGTAGAGGCGTTCGAGGAGGTCGCGCACCAGCGCGTTCTGTGCGTGGTCGCGCCGTCGCGTCCGGCCACGGTACAGTTGTCGAATCCGGTTCGAGGAGTAGCGCCCCTCGCGGAGCTTCGACTGTAGCCGGGCAATCTCTCGCGTCGTGTCGCGGAACTGATCGAACAGGATTCGTCCGTGGTACAGGTACTGTTGGCCGGTTGTGGTCGTACAGGCGACGAGGTTGTTCGCCCCAATATCCAGAGCGGCTTCTTCGGAAGCCAGTGGTGCATCCAGTCGAGAATCGTCCACGATGACTGGCTGAAAGGCCCTGAATTGGGCCGTTGTCTCGTCGTAGTACAGTTCTAACCGACCCTGTTTGCCGTCCCACTTCGGAACGCCCGCGACTTCGAGGCGAAGGCGCTCGGTGTAGCCGAGGCCGTACTTCTCTTTGAGCTCTTTCCCGACGGGGATTTCGAGGCGTGAGCGGTCGCCCATCTCCAGCGTGTACTGGTCGTTGCGGATGTACGTGCGAAGTGTTCGACCGTCGTCCTCGTTGCCCCAGTAGCCGGGCGGTGAACAGTGTTCGCCCTTCTCTTGGAGCGAGAAGAACGATTTCCACGCGCTCTTGCTCTTGCGGATGAGTTGTTGAGCGGTGGCGCTTCCGAGAACACCGACGTACTGTTTGCGGTAGTCGACGGTGTCCCAGATGCTGTCGCCGTCGAAGTACTGTTGGCGACGTTCGAAGGTGAGTTCGTTCCAGAGGCTGGCTGAGGCGTCCAACAGTTCGTGAAGCAACTCCGCGTCCTGTTCGGAGCGAGGTCGGACAACGAACGTGTTGGTTCGCCTTGCCATCGTAGTCTAGTTGGTCCCTTGGTCTAAAAAGTCGGTTGATGAGGCCGAACATCGACATTCCGTGGAGTATCCACGGGCGAGTGAAAGACCACGCCGAACGCAACAATATGAACTTGACTGAGGCGTATTGCGACGTACTTGAACGCGGTCTCAAAGATGTGGAGACCCCGGAGTGAGTGCCGTCGGTGGATTGTGTAGTTCTGTGGTCGCTTGACCCCCGCCTGAAGGCGGGGGCATGCGCTTGATTACATGTCATTATCGGGGGTCGGCGACGAACGGGATTAAGGTCAGCGAACGGGGAAGCAACGACGCGTGTTAGCGCCGGTCACGACGGGTGGGAAGGGCGATGGAACGGGAGTATCGAAGGAGGGGCGAGCATCGGTGCGACCCACCGACGCCCGTAGTGTCGGAGGCGACTACTCCAGGTGGTAGTACTCCAGTTCGTGACCCTCGTCGATGGCTTCCTGCACCTCCTCGCTCGGCAGGCCGACCGCACGGTCACGGAGTTCCATCCCCGTGTCGCCGCGGCGGACGAGGACGTTCTTGCGCCACTCCTCGCGCGTCTCAGGGTGGTCGGTCCGGTAGTGCGCCCCGCGCGACTCCGTGCGGCGCTTCGCCGACCGCAACACGCCCTCGGCGACGACGAGCATGAACGAGAGGTCCACGGCGTCCTCGAACGCGCGACTCGTCCGGTCACCGTCGAGGCGGAGGTCCGTCGTCTTCTCACGGAGTGCGGCGAGTTTCTGCAGTCCCTCCTCTAGCGACGCCTCGTCGCGGAGGATGCCCGCGTGGTCCTCCATCACCGCGCGGAGTTCCGCGAGCAACTCGGCGGGCGTCGTGTCGCCGTCGCTCTCGGCGAGTTCTTCGAGTGCGCGGAACTCGCGTTCGGCGAGCGTCCGCATCCCGGCGGGCAGCGACGGCTCGGCGTCCTCGGCATCGTCGAACACGTTTGCGACGTGCTCGCCGACGAGTTTGCCGATGGCGACCGTCTCGGCGAGCGAGTTGCCGCCGAGGCGGTTCGCACCGTGGACGCCCGCGACGGTCTCGCCGACGGCGTAGAGCCGCTCGATGCGCGTTTTTCCCGTCCTGAAGTCGATGTCGACGCCGCCCATCGAGTAGTGCGCCGTCGGCGCGACTTCGACCGCTTCCTCGGCGAGGTCGATGCCGAGGCTCTGGAAGCGCTCGTACATCTTCGGCAGCCGCTCCTCGATGAACTCGCGGTCGTGGTGCGAGATATCGAGGTAGACGCCGCCGTTCTCCGTGCCGCGACCCTCTCGCACCTCCCGAGCGATAGCGCGAGCGACGACGTCGCGGGCGTCGAGTTCCATCTGCGTCGGCGAGTAGTTCTCCATGAACCGCTCGCCCGCGGCGTTGAGCAGGTGGCCGCCCTCCCCTCTGACTGCTTCGGTGACGAGACGACCGGACCACTCCTCCTCCCAGTCGGGGTCCTGAACCATCCCGGTCGGGTGGAACTGGACGAATTCGAGGTCTAACAGGTCCGCGCCCGCCTCGTACGCCAGCGCCTGTCCGTCGCCGTTGTTCTCCTCGTCGCGCGAGGAGTGACGGTCGTACAGCGCCGAGTAGCCGCCCGCCGCGAGCACGACGTGGCTCGCCTCGAAGCGGACGAAGTGTCCGTCGTCCATGTCGTAGGCGACGGCGCCGTGGACCCGCGCACCGTCCGACAGCAGGCGCGTCACCATCACGTTCTCGCGGTACGGGATTTCGAGCTCTCGGGCCTTCGAGACGAGCGTCTCCAGCATCGCCTCCCCCGTTCGGTCGCCGACGAAGCAGGTCCGGCGGAACGACTGCGCGCCGAAGTAGCGCTGGTCGATTTTGCCGTCCACGGTGCGGTCGAACGGCATCCCCCAGTCGGCGAGTTCGCGGATGCGGTCGGGCATGTGCTTGGTCATCAGTTCGACCGCGTCGGGGTCGTTGACGAAGTGGCCCTCGTCGTAGGTGTCGGCGGCGTGGATTCGCCAGTCGTCCTCGCGGTCGAGATTTCCGAGCGCCGCGTTGATGCCGCCGGCGGCCCACGTGGTGTGCGCGTCGCCGTGCGAGCGCTTTCCGATGACGAGGCTCTCGACGCCGCGTTCGGCCAGTTCGATGGCCGTCCGCGCGCCCGCGGCACCCGCGCCGATGACCAGCACGGGCACGCGTACTTCCTCGTACTCGGGGACGTCGCCGTCCGCGTCGGACGGGTCCGTCGGAGGTATTGAAATCATGAGATTTCTCCGACTATCCGTAGGGGCCGACCACGCCTAAGCCCTTCGCGCGCGCGTGCTCGCGAAGCCAAAAAACCAAAAACCGTGACGCAGTGTCACCATACGCGCTCCATGCGAGGGACGAGATTTCGTGGTAACTCGTGGCACACATCGATAACGTTTATGTATTGACCACGTGACGTGTCTGTAAGCGCCCGCAGAAGCGGGCACGGTGAACGATGCTCAGCCACACCCACCACACCCCGTCACCCGCCCTCGCCACCGAGCGGATGGCGACTGGTGTGTCCACCGGCAACTGCGCCGGAGTTGGGTCTGGCCCATCCAAGCCGTACGGTCGGTTCGACTCCGTCATCGCGTGAGCACGCGACGCCTCCGGCGTCTGCGTATCTTTCGCGGTCGTCGGAGTCGAGCCCCACGGTTCATTCTCCGGCGATCTTCGACGGCAGCGACGCGCGTGTCTCGGACTCGCGTGTCGTCACCGCGGCGCGTGCCGCGTCCGCTGTCGACTGACGAAACGTCTTCCGACCGAAGCCATCGCTTCGCGCGGTGGGGTCGGTAGCTCAAGCGGCAGAGCGGTCCGCGGACAGGTGAGGAATCGACTCCCTCCCGACCCCCTCATGTCAGTGCAGAAACTGCCCCCCGTGTCGGCGCAAGCCGACCTGACGGTGTTCGTCTCGCGCGACGCCTCCGGTGACCTCCGGACGGCCGTCCGCGAGCGACTGCGAACGCTAGACGGCGTGACGAGCGTCGAGGAGTTCGAACTCTGCGGCCTCCAACCCGGTCTGAACGACCTGACGGTCGAAGTCCGCACGACGCTCGTCGTCGAACTCGACGTGGACGTCGGTGACGGTGGCGCCGCAGGTGCCGAAGACGGGTCGGACGCGGCTACGCTCGAAGCACAGTTGCTCGACAGCTTCGGCGTCAAACAGGCGTCGGTCGCCTCGGAGGTGCGCGATGTCCGCGACGCGTGAGCGTGTTCTCGCCTCTGGCGCGCACTCTCCGCGGTCCAGCGGTGGGACACGCCGGTCCATCCCGGCGGAGGTGGGTTCGACTCCCATCGGAGAGCCTTCTCCGTACCGTTCGACCGTACCCTCGCGTTTCCGCCCGTATCGCTACCGAGAGTCGCGAACTCGACTCCCGGAGCGGTCGTCGTCGACGACCGCCGAGACGTTTTCTCGGTCGGTGACGAAGGGGTGATGTGAACGACCCGGCGAGGACGGACCACTCGGAGACAGTCGGGACGGTGAGCGTCGCGGACGACGCAAGCGGCGCGGGCGGCCTCGAATCGACGGCGCGCGTCGCCGAACACACGGAGACGCTACGCCGACTGCGACGCCTCGGTCGCCTCCTCGACAACTCGATCCGGATTCCGGGGACGAACTACCGAATCGGCCTCGACCCGATAATCGGCTTGGTTCCCGTCGTCGGTGACGTACCGATTACGGCCATTTCGGCGTACATCGTCGCCGAGGCGGCCTACCTCGGCGTGCCGAAGGTGACGGTACTGCGGATGCTGTTCAACCTCGCCGTCGACGCCGTCGTCGGGTCGATTCCGGTCGTCGGCGACGTGTTCGACGCTGTGTGGAAGGCGAACGCGAGAAACGTCCGCCTCGCCGAAGCGCGCCGCGCCGACCCGCGGACGAGCGAGATGGACCGGCGATTCTTCACGCTCGTCGTCGGAGGCCTGTTCGTTCTGTTGCTCGCGCTGGGCGCGGCGTCGACGCTGGCGGTGCTGTGGCTGGTCGAGCGACTCGTCTAACACTCGAAAACTCGATTCGACCCGTCTCAGTCGTCGCCGAGCGCCGCGTTACGCCGCGCGCTGCTGTCCGGCACGTAGACGTTCTCGGCGTCGTAGCCGCGGCTGACGCGCGCCTGCAGGCGAACCACTTCGTCGAACGCGTCGCCGCCTTTCAGGAGCGCGAACCCGCCGACGATGAGCGCGAAGCCCGCGACGGTGTCCGCAGAGAGCGACTGACCGAGCACCGCCCACCCGACGAGCGCGGTGACGACGGGCACGACGTACTTCACGAGGCTGATCTCGACCGCCCCGAGTTGGCCGAGCAGGTCGAAGTAGAGCACGTAGCCGACGGCGCTGGAGACGAGTGCGAGATACGCGAGCGCCGCGAGGGCACCGTCCGTCCACGTCACCGACAGCGGTGACGTCTCGCCGAGTGCCGCGCTGACCGTGTGGAGAACGCCAGCGCCGATGAGCATCATCCACGCCTGCGTCGGGACCAGCGACAGCGGCGCGTCGTAGCGTTCGGTGAGGACGGTCCCGAGCGCGAAACTCACCGCCGCCAACGCGAGCAGGACGACGCCGACGAGGTCGCCGCCGAGGGTGCTCCCGCCGGTGGCGACGACGACGACACCGACGAGACCGAGGAGGACGCCGACGACGCCCCGCGCGTCGAGTCGCTCGTCGGGGAGCAGGAAGCGGGCGAAAAGCGGCGTCAGCACGGGCGCGGTACTGGCGACGATGGCGGCGATTGAGCCACCGACGTACCGCTGTCCGGAGAAGAGAAACGCGAAGTTCAGCCCGATGACTAATAGGCCGCCGACGGCCACGAGTCGCCACTCGGCGAGCGTGCGCGGCCGCCAGCGGTCGCTGCGGACGACCGCGAAGGCGAACAACGCCGCGCCGGCGACATCGTAGCGGAGTGCGGCGAACAGCACCGGCGGCAGCGTCGCCAGACCGGCGTCGATCGCGACGTAGGCAGTACCCCAGATAACCGAGAGCGTCAGAAACGACGCCAGATTTCGATAACGGCTCATTCCGATAGGTGGTGACGGGCGTAGCCGACGGGGGTACAAGAAGCTTCTCGCAGCCGTGATACCGCGGTTCATCCGAGTCCGTGATATATCCTGAACGACCGTTCGAGTCGCCAGCGGATGAATCGACGGCCCGTTGTGGTGTCGCGAGCGCGGACCGAACTGCGGAGCGTCGCCGAATAGCAAGACGGAAAGGAACGCCGGAACGAGTACTGGCTATGGGAATTCTCGACGACGCGCGCGGGTTGACCGAGGGCGGGCCGCTCTGCGACGCCTGTCTGGGCCGGGTGTTCGCCGACCGAAGCTACGGGCTCACCAACGCCGAGCGCGGCCGGTCGCTCCGCGTCGCCGCGGCGCTGGAAGACGACGAGGAACCCGCAGACGTCGACCCCGCCGACTGCTGGGTCTGCGAGGGCCTCTGCGGACAGTTCGACGAGTGGGCCGAACGCGCAGCGGCGACGGTCGACGGCAGCGAGGGCGAAGCCGTCGAGTTCGAGACGTACCAGGTCGGGACGCGAGCGCCGCCGCTCGTCGAGGAGAACGAGGCGCTGTTGCGCGAGATGGCCGAACTCCCGGAGGACGCCGGCGAACCGTTCAAATCGGAGTTCAACCGCGAGGTCGGCAAGCGGTTCGGCCGTCTCACCGACACCACCGTCGACTTCGGACGCCCGGACGTGCAGTTCGTCCTCGATATTGACGACGACAGCGTCGAGACTGAGGTGAACTCGGCGTTCGTCTACGGCCGCTACCGGAAACTCGTCCGCGACATCCCGCAGACCGAGTGGCCGTGCCGCGAGTGCGACGGCAGCGGTCGACAGGGCAGACAGACCTGCGACCACTGCGGCGGCAGCGGCTACCTCTACGAGGACAGCGTCGAGGGGCTGAGCGCCCCCGTCGTCCTCGACGTGATGGACGGCGTCGAGTCGCTGTTCCACGGCGCGGGTCGCGAGGACGTCGACGCGCTGATGCTCGGGACGGGCCGCCCGTTCGTCATCGAGGTCAAGGAACCCAGACGCCGCGACGTCGACGTCGAACGCCTCGAAGGCGACATCAACGCGTTCGCCGACGGGAAAGTCGAAGTCGAGGGACTACGCCTCGCCGAACACGACATGGTCGAGCGGGTCAAGAGCCTCGACGCGAGCAAGACGTACCGCGCCGAAGTCGAGTTCGACGCCGACGTGAGCGAGGCGGCGCTCTCGGAGGCCGTCGAGGAACTCGTCGGGGCCACCGTCGAACAGTACACCCCACAGCGGGTCGACCACCGGCGGGCGAACCTCACGCGGACGCGTCACGTCTACGACGCGAGCGCCGAACGCGTCGACGCCCGCCACGCGACGGTGGAAATCCACGGCGAAGGCGGCCTCTACATCAAGGAACTCGTCTCCGGCGACGACGGCCGGACCGAACCCAGCCTGGCCGGCCTGCTCGGCGTCTCCGCCGTCGTCACCGCGCTCGACGTACTCGCCGTCGAAGGCGAGGAGGAACCGTTCGAGCGCGAGGAGTGCTTCAGATAGCGAGTCGAGTCGCCGCGGTCACTCTCGAAATGTGATAACAATCCACAAGATTAATGTCCTATTTTCCGAATAGACGGACGGACGCTGTCGGACGACCGGCGCTGCGCGGACCCGACTTCATGAGCAACGCGGTGGACACCGTCAAACTGTCGTCCATCCGACCGGACGCGTACCGTCCCGCCGACGGCGTCGCTCCTGCTTCGATCCCGTTCGAACGAGTCGCTCCCGTCCGAGATTCCGGGAGGCGTGGACGGAGTTCCGGGAGACGGAGACCGAGTTCCGGGAACGGTCGCCGGTCCGAGAGCCGACGAGAGGGCCCTTTATTGAGTTGCCTTCATGGCAAGAATTATTACCAGGTGCCGTTAGCCGTCGCACGGGTGCTGACCGATTGCGGGAGGCGTCTGACACACCAGCGGTCTAACGGGGGGTCCACAGTACCCGACACGGTTGACACACCTTGCCTCCCGCGGACCTCTCTACAGCGTCGGGATAGTAAGTGATTGTCACAGCCTTCATCTACTGACACTATGTTCGCTTCTGACGTATCCCGTGAGACGACACCGTAGCGGCCGTGTGTCGGCGTTCGGTGTCGACGAGGAGGGCGACGACGGCGACGAAGATCGCGGAGCCGACGGAGGCGGCGGAGGGAAAACACCTTAGCGCTCGCCGCGAGAGGCGCGGGCATGCAACTCGGGGCCGACGAAGCGGGGAAGGGGCCGGTACTCGGGCCGATGGTCGCGGCGGCGGTTCGCGCGCCGCCGTCGGCGCTGCCGGACGGGTTGGACGACTCGAAACGACTGTCGCCGTCGAGGCGGGAGTCGTTGGCGGCGAAACTTCGCGGAACGTCGGCGGTGTCGGTCGGCGTCGCCCTCGTCGAACCGGCACGCATCGACGACCCGGAGACGGACATGAACCGACTGACCGTCGCCGCGCAGGCGGAGGCGCTCGCAGCCGTCGCCCAGAGCGGAGATCTCGCCGTCGTCGACGCGGGCGACGTGGACGAAGCCCGGTTCGGTCGCCGGGTTCGGACGGCCGTCGAAGCCGAGGGACCGAAAATCGACGTGCGCTCGAAACACCGTGCCGACGAGTCGCATCCGGTCGTCAGCGCGGCGAGCGTCGTCGCGAAAGTCGAGCGCGACGCCCGCGTCGCCGCCATCGCCGACGAGTACGGCGAGGTCGGCAGCGGCTATCCGAGCGACCCGACGACGCGCACGTTTCTCCGCAACTACGTCCGCGAACACGACACCCTCCCGGACTGCGCCCGCGCGTCGTGGCAGACCTGCGCCGACGTGCTGGCGGCCGCCGAACAGTCGGCGCTGTCGGAGTTCTGACGCGCCGGTCAGAAGAGTCCGATTTCGAGCGCGCCGAAGAACAGGCCGAACACGATGGTGGTCGCGAGCAGTACGATCATCAGGTAGTCGAACGCGCCTTCCGGTGTGCCGAGCGATGGTACGTGCATAGTATCCGGTTCGAACCCCACCGTCTTGTGCGTATAGGATTCGAGTCGGACAGCGACACCGAAAGAGTGCAGCGAACCGGACAGTCGACCGAGAGCGGGTTCAGAACCGGACGAGAGCCGGAAATCGGTCAGAAACGAGTCGACGTCGGCCGCTCAGCGGTCGGTCAGGAGCGCTCGCAGGATGTCGCCGTAGGCGGGGCGCGTGATGAGCACGCCGACGAGCACGCCGAGGATGGTGAAGATGGCGAAGCCCTGCAGGTCGCCGAGCGACAGCACCGCTAGCGGACTCATCGCGATGATGGTCGTCGCGGCGGCCGCGCCGATGACCCAGAACGCCTTCTTGAACCGCGACTGGAACACCTTCCGCGAATTCACGTCGCCCTCTGCCATCACCTCGTCGGCGATGATGATGAGGTCGTCCACCCCCGTTCCGATGACGGCGATGAAGCCGCCGATGACCGAGAGGTCGAGCGGGTAGCGCAACAGCGCCGCCGCCCCGAGGAGGATGACCACCTCCGACAGCGCCGTCACGACCATCGGGGCCGCGACGCGGGCGGAGCCGTAGCGGAGGAAGACGACGCCGCTGACGGCGAACACCGCGATGATGCCGGTGATGAGCGAGTTGATTCGGAAGTTCTCACCCTGCGTGGGAGAGATGTACGACGATGTCCCCTCTCCGTCCGGGCCGATGTCCAGCGGCGCGGGGAGCGCGCCGGCGCGGAGGTTGATGGCGAGCTGCTGGGCCTCCGAGTAGTTCGCCGTCTGGAGGACGAACTGCGGGCTGCTCTCCCACTGACCGCTGCGCATGTCGTTCGCGAGACCCTGACTCATGCCGGCGGAGTAGACCACTTCGCCGTCGACGACGGTCAGCAGACACGGCTGGGTGCCGTTGGGGTTCTCGTCGTAGCTACAGGCCGACCCGCCCTCGCCGGCGACGCCGGTTTCGACCATCTTCTCCTGGAACTCGGGCGCTTTGGACTCGCGGACGACGACCGGCACGTTCGGGGCCTGACCCTCCTGCGACGGCTGCGCCGTCCCGATGCTCTGGAAGTCGCCCTGTTCGAGCACCAGTTCGCGGCGGTACTCCGTCGAGCCGTTCTCCTCGGCGGGGTAGTAGACGTCGACCTGCACTTGGCCCTGTTGGCTCACGAGTTCGAGCACGTCCGAACGGTCCTCGTCCGGCACCTCGATGAGCACGAAGTACTCGCCGGTCGACGTGGAGACGACTCGCGCGGACCCGCCGGAGAGGCCCGCCTGGTTGATCTTGTTGCTGATGACGTCGACGGTCTGTTGTCGCGTCTCCTCGGTGACCCCCTCGCGAACGTTCCCGTACTCGTACCCGGCGGCGTCGAGCGCCGCGGCGAGGTCGTCGGTGGAGACGTTCTCCGTCGTCGCTTCGACGGTCGCCCGACGGTCCTCCGTCGGGGGACGGGCGGTGATATCCGTCACGTCCGTGTTCGGGAGTTCGGCGGCGACGTTCTGCTCGACCGCCGCGGCGGAGTCGTTTTCGAACTCCACCTCCTCGGCGGTGACCCCGACCAGCGGCGCGCGGATGCGCGTCCCGCCGGAGAGGTCGAGTCCGTAGACGAGGTTGGTCGGTCCGTCGCTCGTCCCTGCGACGGTGTCGTTTCCGACGGACTGGTTTCCGTCCGCGGACCCGGCGACGCCGCCGGCGGGACCGAACAGCGCGAACACGCTGGCGACGACGAGCACGACGAGCAGGATGATCCGCCAGTTGTCGCGGAGCGCGCTCATCGTTTCACCCCCTCGTACTTGTACCAGCGAAGCAGGGTCACGTTCAGCATGTACGTGTTCATCAGGTCGGCGGCCAGTCCGAAGACGAGAATCAACCCGATGGCGGCCAACAGTTGGATGCCGAACAGCGTCGCCGTGACGGCCATCACGATCATCGCCGCTATCGAGGTGAGCGTCATCGTGACACCCGTCTGCATCGCGCGGTACGTCGACTCGTAGAAGTCGCCCGACCGCCGCAGTACGTGGCTGTTCAGGAGGATGTCCGAGTCGACGCTGTAGCCGATGAGCATCAACAGCGCGGCGACGGTCCCGAGCGACAGTTCGATGCCGAAGAGGTTCATCAGCGCCACCGGGATGACCACGTCCGAGAACGCCGAGATGACGACGGCGATAGACGGGACGAACGTCCGAAACAGGACGAAGACGACGATGCTCATCCCGAGGAACGCGACGACCACACCGCCGAGCGCCAGTAGCTGCGTGTCACCGCCGAAGCTGGCGGAAACCGTCGAGAGACTCTGAATCTCCAGTCGTTCGGCCGCATCGTTCGGCGGGTTCTCTACCGTTTGTTCCAACTGCGCGGGGTCCGTGTCGGGGCCGAAGGTGACGACGTACGTCCCGTCGGAGGGGACGGACTGAATCGACTCGATGTCGGCGTCGAACGCCTGCCGGATGACCTGCTCGGCCTGTCCGTCGGGCGCGTCGACGGCGAGTCGAACCTCTGTCCCGCCGGAGAACTCGGTTCCGAGCGCCACGGGCGTGCCCGTCGTCGCGAACGTCACGGCGATAACGAGAAGCGCGAGCGCGAGAACCGTGAGCGGAACCGCCGCGAGTTGACGATTCGTGTACCGGGTGAAATCGACCTCCGGTACGTCGAATGCAACCATGTCGGCCGGTAGTCAGCCCGTCGAATAAGCCTTCTTAAATTCCCGTGCCCTCATGTGCCTCCGTCGCATACACCTCTCGATGGCCGAATCAACGCACCACGACGACGAGAGCAGGCGACGAACCGCGACGCGGGTCGTCCTCTCGCATCCGAAGAATCTCAGCGACTGGGGCCGCGACCAGATTTCGTCGGACCGCTATCGGGGGTATCTCCGTCGAAAGCTCGATACTCCGACAGGAGGCGACACGTTCGAGACGTTCGTCGAC
This sequence comes from Haloprofundus halobius, assembly GCF_020097835.1. Lineage (GTDB taxonomy): Archaea > Halobacteriota > Halobacteria > Halobacteriales > Haloferacaceae > Haloprofundus > Haloprofundus halobius. The sequence goes on along the minus strand of NZ_CP083666.1, from coordinate 11,096 downwards.
GTCGGCTGTTGCGGCGACAGCCTCGACGTGCCGTTCCGCGTCGAAGCCGTCGAGGGTGGGGAAGTGGTCGGCGACGAAACCGAGATAGCGTACGTCGAACGTGACGAGACGATGGAAGGCGGGTGGCGCGTGCAGAGCAAGGCGGGGCCGACGGGGTGAGTGCTGCTGGATGTCAGTCGGCGAAATCACACGTCGCTCGTGACAGGTTGTGACATCCGCTAACGCGGACCCCAAACGTCTTAACCGTCTCCGGGCGCTATTTATACTATGAGCGAGGAATCCGGGCGTCGAAACCTTCGAATGCCCAACGACAACGAGATGTTCGCGGTCGTCACAGAGCACAACGGCGGCAACCACGTCCGCGTCCGCTGCAACGACGGCAAAGAACGCATGGGCCGCATCCCCGGCCGCATGAAGTACCGCACGTGGATTAACGAGGGCGACGTCGTCCTCGTCGAACCGTGGGACTGGCAGGACGAGAAAGCCAACATCGAGTGGCGCTACACCGACCAGGACGCCGAGCAGCTCCGGCAAGAAGGCCACATCCAGTAATCGAATTCTCCGGACGGCGCGCCGCGCCGCCGATGTATGAGGTATCCCCGACGCGACGTTCTCGAAACTTCCGAAACTCACAGCGATGCGTCTCCCTCTTCGTGCGGCGACGTTAGGGCATGTAGCGCACGACGACGACGCCGGGCGACGACCGCACTTCGACCCGATTGACACCGAGTCGTGCCGCCCGCGAGAGCAGTCCCTCCTCGTCGTCGAGCACGTCGGCGACGGCTTGTTCGGTCGTCTCCTCGGGCACCGTGACGACGTGAATCTCACCGGTTCCGGCGCGTTCTCGCCGCGTCAGTTCGCCCACCGGTTGCTCGGCGGCGAGATCGCGGGCCATCGTCGTCGGCGACTCGCTGCTCTCCTCGATGCGGAGCGGACGGCGCGACTCGACTTCGACGAGTTGCCACGTGACGTTCATCGGCGGGTCGGGCGCGACGACGCCCTCGACGGCGTCGTGCCGCTCGACGCCGGGGTTCGACACCAGCGTGTGCACCTGCCCGTCCTCGACGTCCTTCAACACGGCTGTCTCGTCGTCCGCCGCGGTGACGAGAAACGTCCCTTCCTTGGATTCGTCGTCAGTCATGTCCAGCGATAGGTCGTCGGGACGTTTTTCGGTTTCGTCGTCTCGGCGGGGTGCGACGCGGTGACGCCAGTCACGGGGCGCGTCGGCGAGTCACCGGAGCCGTCGGTGGAGTCCGAAGATGAGAAGCGCTGCCAGAAGCGGCGGGACCACTCCTGCCAACTGTGGCAGACCGTAGAGCAACTCGACGAGCGGCGCGAGCGCGCCGTCGACGGGCGTCTGCAGGTCGGGCGGGACGGTGATTATCGCGCCGGCGTACAGCGAGGCGAGGAAGACGAACCCCGAGAGACCGAGCGCGAAGTCGTAGTGTTCGTTCGCCCGACTCTCCTCGCGGCGATGTCGGCGGGCGACGAACAGCGTCGGCGCGAGAATCGGCGCGACGAGGAGGAGACCGACGACGGCGTAGAAGGACCGCGAGAGCGTCAACTGCCCCCCGGCGAAGCCGGCCGTGTTCCCGATGAGGACCACGAGTCCCGCGCCGACGACGAGCGAGACGAACAGCGCGACGAGCGCGCTCACGGCGACGTAGACGCGGAACAGCCACGAGGTCGAGCGCCTGAGCGCGTACGGGAACGCGCCGAAGACGCCGTTGTAACCGTCGGCCATCGTTCCCAGTTGGTACCGGGGGCGATTAAGCCGATTGGTCTGGCGGCCCCGCTCGCTCTCACGGCGCCCGACGACGACTCTCGTCGCCTGCGGGCGAGGACAACGCCTTTGGTGTCGGCGCGCGCGCGTTCGGCCATGTACGTCGACCTCGGCAACGTTCTCGACTCGACGCCCGGACTGAGCCGCGAGCAGTTAGAGCGCCTCGACGAGCGCGTCGCCGACGCCCACGAGCGCATCGAGCGGGGCCGCGCCGACGCCGAGCACGGCTACGCTGCCCTCAATTTGCCGGAGACGGCCGACCCGGACGAGATTCGCGCCGCGGTCGAACCGTTCGGCGACGCCGAGGCCGTTTTGACCGTCGGCATCGGCGGCAGCGCCCTCGGCGCTGCGACCGTCTCGGAGGCGCTCGGCGGCGACGTCGACGCGCACTTCCTCGATAACGTCGACCCCGAGGACACGGCTCGGCTTCTAAACTCCCTGCCGCTCGGCGAGACGGCCGTAAACGTCGTCTCCCGCTCCGGAACGACCGCCGAGACGCTCGCGAACTTCCTCGTCGTCCGCGAGGCGATGGCGTCGGCGGGCGTCGACTGGACCGAGCGGACGTTCGTCACCACGGGTGAGGAAGGGAACCTCCGCGAACTGGCGGAGAAACACGACCTGCCTGCACTGAAGGTACCCGATGGGGTTCCGGGTCGCTTCTCGGCGCTCTCGACTGTGGGCCTCGCCTGCGCGGCGATTCAGGGTCACGACCTCGACGCGATTCTCGCGGGCGCGGCCGACGAGGCCGAGAAGCTGTCGGGGTCGCTGTTCGACTCCCCGGCGTATGCGTACGGCGCGGCCGCCTACGCGCTGGACCGCCGCGGCGCGACGGTCAACGCGATGATGCCCTACGCCGAATCACTAGAGTACTTCGCCGAGTGGTTCGCGCAACTGTGGGCCGAAAGTTTGGGCAAGGAGGGCGTCGGCCAGACGCCCGCTCGTGCGCTCGGTGCGACCGACCAGCACTCGCAACTGCAACTGTATCGGGCAGGGCGCCACGACAAACTCGTCACGCTCGTCCGACCGCGGGAGCGCGAGGACCGACCGATTCCCGAGACCGACCTCGAAGGGTTGTCGTACCTCGGCGGGTCGACGCTCGGCGAACTGCTGGACGCGGAGTTCGAGGCGACGGAGGCGAGTCTCGCCGCGGCGGGCCAGCCGAATGTCCGAGTGGAAATCGACCGCGTCGACGAGCGCGGTGTCGGCGAGTTGCTCTACGGGATGGAGGTCGCCTGCGTGCTCTACGGCGAACTGGAGAACGTCTCGACGTTCACCCAGCCGGCCGTCGAGTGGGGCAAGCGCGCCGCTCGTGGGCTTCTCGGCGGCGGCGACTTCGAAGAGGCCGACGCGGTGAGCGACAAGACGCGTCTCGAAGTTGAGTAGGCGAGACGCGAAACGGGTCGATCGCTCCCCCGTCGCCGAACCCGACCGGTGCATCTATTCGGCGTCGGCCAGTACTGTACGCCGAACAGATGCAGTCAGAACCTTCCCCGCAGTCGCAGTCCGCGACGCACCTACAGGCCGCCGGAACCGTCGTCTTCGTCGTCGCCGGCGCGTTCGCCGTGGGTATCGGCGTCTCCCTCGTCGGTCTGTTCGTGCTCCAGTCCCTCGGAATCTCGGCGCAGACACCCGCGACGCGTGCCGTTCTCGGGTCGCTACAGTACGTCGGTTTCGGCATCGCCGCCTACCTCTACCTCTCGAAACGAGACGAGTGGAACATCGTCCGCTGGCGCGTCCCGACGCTCCGCGACCTCGGCTGGATCGGCGGCGGACTCGTCATCCTCGTCGGTGCACTCGTCGCCGTCTCCGCCGTCATCCAGCAATTCGGCATCGAGGTGGCGGCAAACCAGGTCATCACGGCCGGCCAGCAGAACCCCGTCTACTTCCTCTACATGGTGCCGGTGACCATCTTCTTCGTCGGTCCGATGGAGGAACTCATCTTCCGCGGCATCGTCCAGGAGAAGCTCCGCCGTGTCTACGGGCAGGCGGTGGCCGTCGTGGTCGCCAGCGCCGTCTTCGCCGTCGCCCACTGGCTGGCGCTCATCGGCAGCGGCGGCGGCAAAGTCGCGAGCATCGCCGTCATCTTCGTCCTCGGCGCGGTTCTGGCGCTGCTGTACGAGCGGACCGAGAACCTCGTCGTCGTCGCCGTCGTCCACGGCCTGTTCAACGCCTACCAGTTCCTCGGCCAGTACGCTATCGCGACAGGTCTGATTCCGGGTGCGTAGAGGAGATGTCAACGTGCGGTCGGAGAGGCCGAACGGCGTGACTACGCCGGATTCTTTCGCGTGAGGTCCGACCCGCAGATGGGACAGCGGTCGTGGTTCTCGTCGAACTCGCGGCCGCAGCCGGCGCACTGGAAGCGCCAGTTGCGCTGCTCTTCGATGCCGTCGCGGGCGATGACCTTCACCGAGACGCCGAGATGTTCGGCGACGTTCTGCATCGCGTAGTCGTCGGTGACGAGCGTCGCGTCCAACTCGAAGGAGGTGGCGAGAAGCCGCATGTCCGTCTCCGAGAGCACGTCGGCGTCGCCCGTCTCCGCGGCGGCGCGACCGATAGTCTCGACGGCCCCCTCGGCGGGAATGTGGATGTGCATCCCCGCACCTTCCATCGCGTCGAAACGGAAGGCGTGCTCGCCTTCCAGTTCCGCCTGGACGTCGGGTATCGAAGCCGTCTGCTCGTCGGTGTGGTACTCGTGGATGAACGCCGAAGAATCGAGAACTTGCATCTACCTAACGCTGGACGACGATGTAATCTTTCACCGCTTTGACGTGACTGACCGGGATGCGGAACCGACCGGCGTCGTCGCGGTCGAACGACCCAGTATCGACGCCGAGCGCTTCCTCGTCCGGGGAGACGAGCAGATCCGTGAGTGCGCCCGTCTTGTGGTTCATCGTGATGTTGTACAGCATGCCGAGTTCGGTTCCGTCCGAACCCATGACGGCTTTGCCCGAGAGGTTCTCGGCGAGTATGTCGGCCATAGCCGCCTATTCGAGTCCGGTCACATAAACGCCACGGGGTCGTCTGACGAGCGTCTGTCGGCGGCGGCGTCCCGAGACTGTCGCTTCTCGGTGACGGTCGCCTGTCGTGGTAGTTCTCCCAGCTCGAAATCGACAGCGTGCGGAGTTGAAACACTTAACTTCGACCCCCGATATTCGACGGATAAGAGAACTTCTCCGGGGCGATTTTCATGTCAGATACGGACCAGCCACCACGAACCGAGACGCTTCGCACACCCATCGTCGCCGTTCTGGGTCACGTCGACCACGGGAAGACCAGCCTCCTCGACAAGGTTCGGGGGTCGGCCGTCAGCGAGGGTGAGGCCGGCGCAATCACCCAGCACATCGGTGCCACCGCGGTGCCGCTCGACACGGTGTCGTCGATGGCCGGCAGCCTCGTCGACCCCGACGACTTCGACCTTCCCGGTCTCCTGTTCATCGACACGCCGGGGCACCACTCGTTTTCGACGCTGCGCTCGCGCGGCGGCGCGCTCGCCGACATCGCCATCCTCGTCGTCGACGTCAACGACGGCTTCCAGCCGCAGACCGTCGAGGCGCTCGACATCCTCAAGCGGACCGGGACGCCGTTCGTCGTCGCCGCCAACAAAGTCGACACGACGCCGGGGTGGAACCCGCAGGAGGGGTCGCCCATCAAGCCGTCGTACGACGCCCAGAGCGACCGCGCGCGGGGGATGCTCGACACGAACCTCTACGAGATAATCGGCCAGCTCTCCGACGAGGGGCTGTCGGCTGACCTCTACTGGCGCGTCCAGAACTTCCAGAAGAACGTCGGCGTCATCCCCGTCTCGGCGATGACCGGCGAGGGGATTCCGGACCTGCTCGCCGTCCTGATGGGGCTGTCGCAGCGCTACATGAAAGCCGAGATGGCCGTCGACATCGCCGGTCCCGGTGCGGGGACGGTGCTTGAAGTCAAGGAGGAGCGCGGCTTCGGCGCGACGCTCGACGTGGTGCTGTACGACGGCACCGTCCGCGAGGGCGACACCATCGTCGTCGGCGGGACCAACGGTCCCATCGTCACCGAGATTCGCGCGCTGTTGCAACCGCGCCCGCTCGCCGAGATTCGAACCGAGAAGCGGTTCGAGCGCGTCGACGAAGTGAAAGCCGCGGCGGGTGTGAAGATCGCCGCCCCCGACCTCGACGACGCGATGGCGGGCGCGCCGGTCCGCGCCGTCCGGAGCCGCGAGGTCGACGACGTAATACAGGACGTGCAGGCCGAACTCGCCGAGATAGAGGTCAACACCGAGGAGGAAGGCGTCGTGGTGAAGGCCGACACGCTCGGGAGCCTCGAAGCGATGGCAAACGCCCTGAGAGAGGCCGAGATTCCGATTCTCCGCGCGGAAGTCGGCGACGTGGCCCCCCGCGACGTCGCCGTCGCCGGAACCGCCCGCGAGGACGAACACAAGGTCATCCTCGCGTTCAACGTCGACGTGCTGCCGAACGCCGAGGACGAACTCGACGACAGCGACGTGCGGCTGTTCGACGACGACGTCATCTACCAACTCATCGAAGAGTACGACGAGTTCGTCACCGAGCGAAAACGCGCCCAGCAGGAGACGGTGCTCGACAAGATCGTCCGCCCGGCGCGCTTCCGCATCCTCCAGGACCACGTGTTCCGCCAGAACGACCCCGCCGTCGTCGGCGTCGAGGTCATGTCCGGCACCCTCAAAAACAACATGCGCGTCGTCAAGTTCGACGGGGACAAGCCGACGCGCGTCGGTCAGCTGTCGGGTATTCAACAACAGGGCGAGGACGTCAAACAGGTCCGCGCGGGCAACCGCGTCAGCGTCGCCATCGACGGCCCGACGGTCGGCCGTCAGATAGACGAGGGCGACGAGTTGTGGGTCGAACTCCCCGAGAAACACGCGAAGATTCTCGAACAGGAACTGTCGAGCGAGATTCCCGGCGACGAACTGGAGGCGCTGCAGGGGTATCTCGACAAACACCGCCGTCGGGACCCGTTCTGGGGGAAGTAATCGATAGCGGGCGGCGGGTCGAACAGTCATCGAGAAGAACAGTCGGCGGAGATTTTAGCTGAATCGAGGCACTAAGCCCCCTTCCTCAGCGAGCGAAGCGAGCAGGGAGGGAATACAGCGCCGCTCGTTTTTCAGACACTCTACTACGGTATGCCCACAGGCCCACGTTCCGCAGGACTTATGCGCATTTGTGCGCATAGTGCGTATGTTGTGAGACGCAAGAATATCACCATTCGAGAGGACCAAGCCGAGTGGGTTGAGGAGAACCACCTGAACCTCTCGTCGTTCGTCCGTGGTCAACTCGACGAACTCATTGAGGAACGCGAGAGCTGATGTACTACGCCTACAAGTATCGTCTCGAGCCGTCCGACGCCCACCGCGAGGAGTTGGACCGACATCGCGATATCTGTAGGCAACTGTACAACCATACCCGCTACCGCCTCAACGAGTACCGAGAGAACCACGGCGAACTGCCGTCCATGACCACACTTCGATCGGAGCTACCCGACCTCAAGAAGTGGTGGGACGGACTCTCGGACGTGTACTCGAAAGTTCTCCAAACCGTCGTTGAACGCCTGTTCAACAACCTCAGTAGCCTTTCTGCGCTCAAGCAGAACGGCTACGGCGTCGGGATGCTCAAGTGGAAGCCACCGCGCGAGTTCCGCAGTTTCACGTACAATCAGTCTGGCTTCAAGCTCGACAAGAAGGGCGACCAGACTGTGCTGTCACTTTCGAAACTCGCGGACATACCGATCCGGCTCCATCGAGAGATCCCCGACAACGCCGCACTCAAGCAGGTCACACTCAAGAAGGAACCGACGGGCGAGTGGTTCGCTACGTTCGGTGTCGAAGTTGACCGAGAGCCGCCGGAGAAGCCCGACCGTCCAAAGACCGTCGTCGGGATCGACGTGGGTATTCTGAAATACGCCCACGACACCGACGGCCACGCGATCGAATCGGCCGACCTCTCGGACGAACGCGACCGACTCGAGCGAGAGCAACGGAAGCTTTCACGCAGAGAGCACGGGTCGAGCAACTACGAGAAACAACGCCGTCGCGTGGCCGAATGCCACGCCGATCTGAAGAACAAGCGCCGCGACTTCCTTCACAAACTCTCGGCGTACTACGCACGAGAGTACGATCTCGTCGCGGTCGAAGACCTGGACGCGAAAGGTCTGGTCGAACTTGACGGCAACTCACGGAACCGTGCCGGAGCAGCGTGGGGAACGTTCCTTCGAATGCTCGAGTACAAGTGCGAACGCGAAGGCACGCATTTTGTCGCGGTCGATCCAGGCGGAACGACCAAAGAGTGTGCGGCGTGCGGTGTCTCGACCGACAAACCGCTGTGGGTTCGCGAACACTCCTGTCCCTCGTGCGGCTTCACCGCCGACAGAGACTGGAACGCAGCGTGGAACATTCTTTCTCGCGGTATCAAGCAGTTAGGATCGGGACGCTCCGAATCAACGCCTGTGGAGACTGCGCTCCCTACGGGAACCACTTCGGTTCCTGCAAAGCGCGTCATCGAAGCAGGAAGCCCCACCCTCAAGGAGCGAGCGCAAGCGAGCGAGTAGGGTGGGATAGTTCACTCGCTGTGTTCCGTACACTCGGGTGAGGTGAACGTTCGTGAGTGTTAGTGACGACCCGTTCGACGCCGTAGTCGACGTGCCCACAGGGGTATCGTGCTACGACGTCCTGTTGCTTGCTATCCCCGCGTTGTTGCTCGTGGGGATAGCGACCGCGGCGACATCGTCGCTCGCGATGGCGCACGGGGTGGCGCTCGGCGCGCTGCCCGCCTCGGCAATCGTCGGCTACGCGCTGTTCGTCGACTCGCCAGTCGAATCGACTGCCGAGTAGCGGAGCCGCCGACGCACCGTAGCGACGACGCAGGTGTCCGCCTCCCGTTCGTGAATCGGGTCTCGACGAGCGCCGCCGCTGTCGAGTCGACGTCGTGGAGAACGAGACGGACCTTCGGAGGCGCTTATCGCGCGGTCGGCGTGACGCCGTCGCCGACGGCGGCCATCGCCTGCATCGCGGCGCTCGCGGCCAGACCCCGCGCGACTTCGCGGCGGTCCTCGTCGTCGAGGCCCGACTCCAGGTCGTCGGTGTCGGGATTGAAGCCGGCGCTGACGGCGTGACCCGCCGGGGGGTGGACGGCGACAGTCGCCCGCGGGCCGTTCGAGTCGTAGGAGAGTTCCGAACCGATAGCGTAACCGTCGGGGAGATACTCCCGCGTCTGTGCGACGATGCTGGCGACCGCTCGGCGGAGTTGCTGTTTCTGGTCGCCGGTGAGTTCGGCGGAGAGGTCCGGTTGGTCGGCGTCGACGGCGTCCGGAACGCCCGCGAAGGGGGTGTTGCCGTTCATACTAACTCAATCGTCCGCTTTAGGCGGTATCCGAGTAAAAAGGCGTCGGCAGGAGCAAGTTTATAAGATCGGTTCGCTGTCGCCGTAAACCGCGACCACGAGTGCGGTCGTGTACTCGCCGGAGTCAGCCCCCGTCGAGGCGACTTCGACGCGTTCGTCCTCGAACGTCCACTCGCGGAGGTCGCGGCCGGCGTCGAGGCCCGCGAGGACACGCTCGCGGACGGTCTCTGCGTCCGTCTCGCCGGCCGACTCGTAGAACAGTCCCGGCCCGGGGCCGGTCGTCCACCCGAGGCCGGCGGAGACCCGACCCGGTCCGGCGGCCGTCGCGCGGGCCTCGACGACGGTGAGTCGCTCGCCGGCGGGGCCGAGTTCCGGCGCGGTGCCGACGAACTCGACGTCGGCGTCGGCGGGGACGACCGACGAGACGGCGACGAGGTTGTAGTTGTGGATGTTCGCCTCGGCGAGGGCGGCGTCGTACGACGACATCGGCGTCGGTCCGGTCGCGACGCCGCTCACGACGCGAATCGTGCTCATACCGGAAGACGACGCGGCGGGAAGTAAGCGCTTGCGAAAACAGGGTGCGGAAAGCCGCGGTACGGGTGTCCGAAGTGCGGGTGTCCGATTTTCCGAAGTGCGGGTGTCCGAAGTGCGTCAGTACTGGTAGTCAGTAAACTCGCCGACGACGTCGTCCTCGTCGGCCTCGACGAGTTTCTCGCGGGCGGCCTCGAAGTCCTCCATCTTCACTTCGGTGCGTTCGTCGCGGATAGCGAACATCCCCGCCTCGGTGGCGAGGCTGGCGATGTCCGCACCGCTGAACCCGTCGAGGTCGTCGGCGAACGCGTCGAGGTCCACGTCGTCGGCGACGTTCATACGGTCGGTGTGGATGTCGAGGATGCGGCGGCGGCCCTCCTCGTTCGGTTTCGGGACCTCGATGAGGCGGTCGAAGCGGCCCGGCCGGAGGATGGCCTCGTCGAGCATATCGAAGCGGTTCGTCGCCGCGATGATGCGCACGTCACCGCGCTCTTCGAAGCCGTCCATCTCGTTGAGCAGTTGCATCATCGTCCGCTGGACCTCGGCGTCGCCGGAGGTCTTCGAGTCCGTCCGCTTGGAGGCGACGGCGTCGATCTCGTCGATAAAGATGACGGCGGGTTCGCGCTCGGCCGCCAGCGAGAACAGGTCACGGACGAGTCGCGCGCCCTCGCCGATGAACTTCTGGACGAGTTCGGAGCCGGCCATCTTGATGAACGTCGCGTCGGTCTGGTTGGCGACGGCCTTCGCGAGCATCGTCTTGCCCGTCCCCGGCGGGCCGTACAGCAGGACGCCCGCCGGCGGGTCAACACCGACTTCCTCGAACAGTTCGGGCGACGCCAGCGGGTCCTCGACCGCCTCCTTGACCTCCCGAATCTGGTCGTCGATGCCGCCGATGTCGTCGTAGGAGACGTCGGGCGACTCGTTGACCTCCATCGCCTGTGCTCGGGCGTCGGTCTCGTCGTCGAGAATCCGCTGAACCGCGAAGGAGTCGTTGATGGCGACCCGGTCGCCCGCCTCCAGTTTGGCCGCCAGTTGCGGCGACACCTCGGTCAGCACCTCCTGGTTGTTGCCGTGCTGTTTGATGACGACGCCGTCGTCGGAAACCTCCTCGACGGAGGCGAGGTACAGCGACGCCTTCTTCAGCGTGTCGTTGCGGCGTTTCAGTTGGTCGACCTCCGACTGGAGGTCCCCCATCCGGTCGTCTGCCTGTGCTAACCGTTCGTCTAGCTCCTCGTTGACCTGAACGATGCGCGCGAAGTGCTTCTGCATCGCATCGAGGCGCTCGGCGTCCGACATCTCTGGGTCGAGGTCGAGCCGAGGGCGGTCGGGGAGCGACGGACTCCGAGACATTCTCTGTCCGAACATGGGAGTGCGTGTAAATGGGCCTTTGGGTAACTGAAAATTGGCTCCGAGTCGATAGTTCGTCCGTG